>NZ_JADJDO010000008.1 GCF_016702655.1 Ideonella sp. | reverse complement strand
CTTGCCCAGCAGGATCTCGCCGATCTCGGCGTCGTCGTCCTTGCTGATGATGTTCTGGTGAAGCGGGCCAGGTTTCCGCCCTTCTCGACGCACTGAGCGATCGAATCGTTGACGATCTTGTCGTGCCTTGAAGACTCCTCGGCTCAAGTTCCCGCTTGCCTTGCGTGTCGGTGCCGATGGCGACGATGTGCGCCTGGTCGGACCCAGGCGGCTTCCACTCAGCGAGTTTTGCCGCGGGTGGGGGTGACGAGGACGTGTCCGCCTGTTCCACCGCATTTTGTTTGAGCGGCCATCACTACCTGGATGCTGAACTCCGCTCGATGTCGGCCTTTTATTGAGCGAGTGTCTGGGGTGGTGGCCCCAGGCATGGATGGTTTCGATCGGGCATCACCTCCGGATCGCGCGTGGATCCGCATCCGGGCCCTGATTGCCCGTCCCGATCGAGGCGACGGTCTTCGCTTTCTTGCGGGCCAGCGCCTTTCACCATGAAAACGGCGTCCGGCGGCGCCTGTTCTCAGGCCGGTGATGAGGCTGCCAGTCCATCACGCAGATCAACGCGTAAGTTCGGCGGGCCGAACAGCAGGATGGTTCTATGCCGCTGGGCACGCCGCCGGTGGGGTTGTTCGGGAACTTGGACCCCGGAGAGCCTTCATCGAGATGACCTCGTTGGCCTCCTCCGGAGCAGTTTCAGCCTGGAAGTCGATTTCCCGGCCCCGGGGTGGCGGTGGATGGCCGTATGGTGCGTGTTGATCACCTGGCCGCTGGTGGTCCTTGTACGCTCCTCTCTCCACCGTGCCGATGACTCTTCATCGAAATCAGGGTTCCTAACATCCCGTTTTGTTGAGCAACAGTGTCTTCACCGGCGTGATCTCTCCATGAATCGAGGGCTAAAGTGGCTGCTCTCGATGGCGCCGCGCGCGGTCGGCCAGCTGACCATCGGCGTGTCGAGCCGCTTGCGGCACCGTGATCGTGCTGACGAGATTACCTGCACACCGCCGCAGCGTGATGCTGCATTCGGGCTCGACGCCAAGGTTCTTGCGGTTCTCGAGCGGGCCCTGGCAGATGATGCTTTTGTGGCGCGGGCCGGATCACTTCGGCCCAGGGCCGCGTGACAGCATCAGACCGCGCGCTCGGGGAACAGCTTCTCGATCGCGCAATGCGTCTTGACGAACGGCGACTTGATGACGATGTAGCTGAAGTACTTCTCGATGCCGATGTTGCGCTCGAGCAGGCCTTCGATGACCTGCTGGTAGTGGTTGACGCCGCGCGTCAGAAAGCGCAGCAAGTAGTCGTAGCCGCCGCTGACCAGATGGCATTCCATGATCTCGTCGACGTCGCGGATCGCGGTCTCGAAGCGGAAGAAGTCCTCGCGGTGATGGTCGTTGAGCGTGACCTCGGTGAACACGGTCAGCGTGTCGCCCAGCTTCTCCAGCCGCAGATGGGCGCCGTAGCCCGCGATGTAGCCGGCCTGTTCGAGCCGCTTCACGCGGATCAGGCAAGGGCTGGGCGACAGGCTCACGGCGTCGGCCAGATCCACATTGGTCATGCGGCCGTTCTTCTGCAGTTGCGTCAGGATGCGCAGGTCCAGGCGGTCGAGCTTGAAGGCTTCACTCATGGCGATGCTCGCAGTGTCAGGCGGGTACCGGCATTCTCAGGCCAGCGCCGCTCTCACCTCGGCTTCAGCCAGCACGTCGTCCAGTGTGCGCGTCAAGCGTGCGAAAAGCTGGTCGAAGTCGGCTTCGGTGTAGGTGAGCGCCGGCGCGAAGCCGAGCGTCGCGTCGCCGAAGCAGCGGAAGACGACGCCGTTGCGCCAGGCGGCGGCGAAGACGCGGTCGGGCAGGCCGAGAGTGGGGTCGAAAGGCCGCTTGGTGGCCTTGTCGCTCACCAGCTCCAGCGCGCCCAGCAGTCCGCGGTGGCGCGCATCGCCCACCAGCGGGTGCGCGCGCAGCGCCTCCAGCCCGGCGGCGAAACGCGGCGCGACGCGCTGGCCATTCGCGAGCACGCCGCCTTCCTGGTACAGGCGCAGCACTTCCAGCGCCACCGCGGCGCCGACCGGGTGCGCCAGTGGTGGCACCGTGGCCGATCGGCGCGCCGGCGGGCGCCGTCGGCGATGGTCGCGTAGACCTCCTCCGACAGCATGGTCGCGCCCATCGGCACGTAGCCCGAGGTCAGGCCCTTGGCCAGCGTCATCAGGTCGGGCTGCACGCCCTCGGCGTCGCAGGCGAACATAGTCCCGGTGCGGCCGAAGCCGGTGATGACCTCATCGACCACGAACAGGATGCCGAGCTCGCGCGCCGCATCGCGCATCGCCTTCAGCCAGCCGGCCGGCGGCACGATGACGCCGCCGGACCCCTGGATCGGCTCGCAGAAGAACGCCGCCACGTTGTCGGCGCCGAGCTCGGCCACCTTGTCGCGCAGCGCCTGCACGGAGGCCGCGATCAGCGCCTGGGCGTCGCCGCCCTGTGGGTGGCGGTAGCGGTTGGGCGAGGTGATGTGGTGCTGCGTGGCCAAGGGCAGATCGAAGCCGCGGTGGAAGACCGGCAGCGCGGTCAGCCCAGCGCCGGTGGACGACGAGCCGTGGTAACCACGCTCGAGCGCGATGAAGTGCTTCTTGTTCGGCCGCCCGCGTGCGTTCCAGTACTGCACGATGAAGCGCACCGCGGCGTCCACCGCCTCCGAGCCGCCGAGCGTCAGGTAGGCGCGCGTCAGCGAGGCCGGCGTGATCTGCGCGAGCTTGGCAGCCAGGCGGATCGCCGGCTCGCTGGCAAAGCCGAAGTAGCCGGTGGCGTAGGGCAGCTGGCGCAGCTGCGTGGTGGCGGCCTGTACCACGCTGTCCTGGCCGTAGCCGACGTTCACGCACCACAGGCCGGCGAAGGCGTCCAGCAGTTCGTGGCCGCGTGCGTCGGTCAGCCAGGCGCCGCGCGCGCCGGTCAGCACCATCGGGCCGCGCGCTTCGTGCTGGCGCCAGGCGGCGACGGGGTGGACGAGGTGCGCGCGGTCGAGCGCGGCAAGTTCATCGAAGCGGTTCGTGTTCATCGGCGTATCGGGTGTGTCGTCGTGCCGAAGAGCTTAAGTGCGGAGCCGCGCAGCGTGATGCTGCTTTGGGGGCCGAGGGCCGCGCTTCATGTGGTTGTGAAGCGGGCCTCGGCAGATGATGCTTCGGCCGTGACATGCCGTCCATCCGCGGAACGCGGAACAGACGCCCGATGAACACCACCAGCGCCTCGAACGGGCCGCCGTGATCGAGTCAATCAAACGCAGGTCGAAAGACGAGTGTCGGTTTCAAGCCGCCTGGGACACCTGCGACTTGAGTTTGCGAATGAATGCGTGCAGGGGTTCGCGCAGCGGCTCGAAGAGCGGGTTGGCGCGTTGCGTCAGCACGACGTCGCCAAGAAGCTTGAGACCCACTGATCGCCGCAGCGTCATCGTCGTCCAGACCCGAGGACGCTTGCATGCGCGCAACGATCGCCAGGAGGTCGTCATGGCTTGCGTGGGCAAATGCCACGGAGGACGCAGCTGGAACGTCGTTCTCGGCCAGCGGCGAGACGGTGATTCTGTAGTGATGCTGTCGCTTCATTTGTCAGGTGGTCCTGGTTGATCCGAACACGAACACTCGACAGCCGCTGCGTCCCATCCGGGTTGCCGTCAGCGCCGCAGCGCACCGATCAGCAGCCATGGTCGTCGCGGATTCGCTCTTGTCGCGCCACGCGTGGCGCGTGTACCTCAAGGCCGGCTTGCGTGGTCGACGTAGCGCATTCCCTTCTGTGCCAGACGCGGGCGCATGGCGTTGACATCGAGGCTCAGTTCGCCGGCAGCGTAGCGCTCGCGCTTGCCGGACTCGTCGCGCTCGCGCTCCTGCCCGCGCGCCAGCACCTCCTGCGCGCGCAGCCGCGGAACGACGCAGACGCCGTCGTCATCGGCGACGATCACGTCGCCGGGGTGGATGAGCGCACCGCCGCAGACGATGGGCACCTGCACGTTGCCGAGCGTTTCCTTGACCGTGCCCTGCGCGAAGATGGCGCGCGCCCAGACCGGAAAGCCCATCTCGGTCAGCGAGGCCACATCGCGCACGCCGGCATCGATGACCAGCCCGCGCACGCCGCGGGCCTGCAGCGCGCTGGCGAGCAGGTCGCCGAAGTAGCCGTCCTCGCATGGCGAGGTCGGCGCCACGACGAGGATGTCGCCCGGCCGCGCTTGCTCTACGGCGACGTGGATCGACCAGTTGTCGCCGGGTGCCACCTCGCAGGTCAGCGCATTGCCGGCGATCCTTGCCGGTCTGTAGATCGGCCGCAGCGACGAGGCGAGCAGTCCCGTGCGCTGCTGCGCCTCATGCACGGTGGAAACGCCCAGCGCGGCGAGGCCGGCGACGAGCGCCTCGTCGGTGCGCGGCGTGTGGGTGACGACGATCGGCATGGGGTGTCCTTTCGAAGATGCCGCGCCTTCAGGGCGCGATGACGTAGTTGCTGAAGCCGCCGTGGCGAGCGCCCAGGCCCGAGATCGCCCGGTTGATGTCTTCGAGCGGCGCAATCTCGTGTTCCAGGATCGACAGGTCGATCACCTTCGAGCGGATCATCTCGACCATGTCGCAGCCTTCGCTCGACGTGAACCAGGCCGAACCGACGAGCTTCATCGAGTTGTCCATCAGCCACTTCATGTCGATCGGCAGCTTGCCGACCGTGCCGCCGATGTTGACGATGGTGCCGCCACGCGCCACCCCGTGCATCGCATCGTCGAAGACGTCGAGCGAGACCGCCGCACCCAGCGTGTCGACCATGAAGTGCACGCCGCGCCCCTCGGTGCGGCCGCGCAGCCAGGGCGCAATGGCGCCGTCTTCGGTCGAGAACACCTCGATGCGCCTGGGCGCCAGCGCCTGCACGCGCTCGAGCAACGCGTGGTTGCGCGCCGTGCCGAAGATGCGGCTCGCGCCCATCGCCAGCGCGAACAGCGTCACGCCGAGGCCTGGCGTGCCGGTGAGCCGTTGACGACGATCGACTTGCCGGCGATCGAGCCCAGTTTGCGCAGCGCCGCGTAGGCCGTTCCCAGGTAGCCCAGGCGTGCCGCTTCCTCGAACGAGATCTCGTCGGCCAGCTTGACGATCGCGTACTGCGGCGCTGCCAGGTATTCGCAGAAGCCGCGGTGCGGGTAGACCTGTGCCATCACCCTCAGCCGCCAGGCAGCTGCGGGTTCGTTCGACACCACCTTCTATGTCGATCAAATCGTCGAGCTTGTGGCCGGCGGCACCACCTTCGTGCAGATGGGTCTGAACGTGCGGGACGGCCTGCGCATGGCTGGCCGGCTGCGCGCGGCGAAGCCTGCACCGAGCATGGCCAGTCGAGGGCCTCGCAGCGAGCCTCTCGTCGCTGGATCAGCTTCGGGAGGTGCGGCGCCCACAGAGCGGCTGTCCACCGACCCGGCGTGTCGAGCCTCTGTTGTCAATATCGGGGTCGCGCCGTGTCCAATGTCAGATCAGACGGAACGGGTCGGCGCTGGAGCGCGCCGGACGCGGGCGCCTGGCTTGCGCGGTTCGGTCTGCCGGGCGTAGGCCAAGATCGAATCCTTGACCGCCACCTGCGCAGGGTCCTCCAGCAGCGTGGCCCGGCACCACAGGTAGATGGGCCTCGGCTGCGGCATCACAGAGAGCGTCAACTCGACGATGGGGAAGTACGGCCGCAGCAACTGCATCGGAAAGCGCGGCAGCACCGCCAGGTGCCGGCCTTGCGCCAGCAGCCGCAGCAGCACGAAGGCCTCGCCCAGGATGGTGATCTCGGTCCGCGTCGCGGCCACGCCGGCTTCTTCCAGCATGTCACGCACGGGCTGGTCGAAGGGCGAGGTCGCGCCCAGGCTGATCCAGTCGTGCCCGGCACCGTTCTGTGCCGTGAGTGAACCGCTCCGCGCACAGACATGGCCGTTGCCGCAGAAGACGCCGAGTTCGTCCTCCACCAGGACAAAGCGTTCGATGCCGGGCGGCGGCCGACTCTGCCACGACGGGGCAATCACCAGGTCGTGGCGGCCGTCGACGAGTTGCTCCACCAGCAGGTGTATCCGGTCGCTCTGCAGCGTGAGATGGCGGCCCGGGTGGCGTTGCAGCAGGTGATCGGCCAGCCCGGGAACGAGGGCCGCTCCCACCAGCGGCCCCGTGCCCAGGCGCAGGTTGCCGTGCACGCCGCCGCGATGCCGCGCGCTCACCGCAGCGGCGTCGCTCAGGCGGTGCGCAATGGCCCGGCCCTCGCGCGCCAGCATGTCCCCCAGCACTGTGCTGCGCACGCCGAAGCGGCTGCGCTCGAACAGCTTAGCGCCGGCCTGCATCTCGAGCGTCTGCATGTTGTGCGTGAGCGTGGGCTGGCTCAGGTGCAGGTGGCGACTGGCCTGGCTGATCGAGCCGTGTTCGAGGATCGAGGCGAGCTGCACAAGGTGGCGCGGATCCATAGAGAAACTTAACTCTTGAAGACCAAGAAACGATTTTACTAATGCGATCGACTTTCTTATCCTGCCGTGCATGGCGACACCCAATCTCATCTACATCGTGGCTGACGACCTCGGCTTTGCCGACCTGGGCTGCTACGGTGGGCGCCCAGCGTCCTTCGGTGCGGTGTCCCCGAACATCGACGCCCTTGCCGCCGGCGGATTGCGCCTGATTCAGGGCTATGCCAATTCACCGGTCTGCTCGCCCACGCGGTTTGCGCTGATGACCATGCGCTACCAGTACCGGGTGCGCGGCGGCATGGAAGAGCCCATCAACAGCAAGAGCAAGGGCAGCGCCGCGCTGGGCCTGCCCCCGCAGACGCCGACCCTGCCATCGCTCTTGCGCCAGGCCGGCTACGCCACGGCCCTGGTGGGCAAGTGGCACCTGGGCTACCCGCCGGCGTTCGGCCCGCTGCGCTCGGGCTATGACCAGTACTACGGCATCATGGCCGGTGGCGCCGACTACTTCACCCACTGCTCCGGCAAAGGTGACCACGACCTGTACCTTGGCGAGCAGGAACACCACGAAGACGGCTACCTCACGGACCTGCTGTCGCGCCGTGCGGTGGCCTACATCGAACGCCGCGCGTCCTCCGCGCGCTCGGGTAAGCCCTTCTTCCTCAGCCTGCACTACACCGCGCCGCACTGGCCGTGGGAGACGCGGGATGACGCCGACGTCGCCCCGCAGCTCAAGACCCTGTTCCACCTGGACGGCGGCAGCGTCGACACCTACCGCCGCATGATTCACCACATGGACGAGGGCATCGGCTGGGTTGTCGACGCCTTGCGCCGGAAGGGTCTGCTGCACGACACGCTGATCGTCTTCACCAGCGACAACGGCGGTGAGCGCTATTCCGACAACTGGCCGCTGGTGGGCGGCAAGATGGACCTCACCGAGGGTGGCATCCGCGTGCCCTGGGTCGCGCACTGGCCAGCGGCCATTCGGCCCGGTGGCGTGAGCGCGCAGCACTGCATGACGATGGACTGGTCGGCCACGTTGCTCGACGTGGCCGGCGGCACGCCTGACCCGCAGCACCCGCTGGACGGCGTGTCGCTCGCCGAGGTGTTGCGTGAGCCGCAGCGCACCTTCGAGCGACCGCTGTACTGGCGCATGAACCACCGCCACCAGCGCGCCCTGCGTCTGGGGCGGTGGAAGTACCTGAAGGTCGACGAGCATGAGTATCTGTTCGACCTCGAGGCTGACGAGCGTGAGCGGGCCAACCTGGCCGCGCGGCATCCCGAACGCTTCGATGCCTTGCGCCAGCAATGGCTGGCCTGGAACGCCACCATTCCTGCCATCCCCGACGATGCCGCTGTGAGCCTGGGTTATTCCACCGCCGACATGCCACAACGCTGAAGGTCCTGCCCATGTTTCCCGAACCACCAACGACTTAGGAGACCTCACCTTGTCCCTCCCCTTATCCGCGCTGGCCCGCCGTGCCTGCTGCACCCTGGCCTTGCTGGCGGCGGCCGGCTCCTTCATGCCTGCCTTTGCGCAGGCCTGGCCGGCCAAGCCGGTGAACGTGGTGCTGGGCGTTCCGCCCGGCGGCGCGCTCGACCCCTATACCCGCGTGCTAGCCGACCACCTGGCCAAGGTCACCGGGGGCACCTTCGTCGTGGACAACAAGCCCGGCGCGAACGGAAATCTCAGCGCCGAGGCTGTGCTGCGCGCGCCGGCCGATGGCCACACGCTGTGGATCGGCACGCAGTCGATGGTCACCATCAATCCGGCCGCATTCGCCCAGCTGCGCTGGAAGGGCAGTGACTTCAAGCCGGTGCTCAAGGGTGTGGAAGCACCCCTGGTGCTGGTGACCCATCCCTCGGTGCCGGCGCGCAACTTCCAGGAGCTCACGGCCTGGATCAAGAACCCTGCGAACAAGGCGGCCTATGCATCCTTCAGCCCGGGTACGCCCTCGCACTTCCTGGGATACCAGCTCAATGAGCGCCTGAAAGCCGACATGGCGCACATTCCGTACAAGGGCTCCGCCCCGCAGACGACCGACCTGCTCGGCGGCCAGGTTCTCTTGGGGTTCACCCAGTTGGCCAGCGCCATTCCGCACATCAAGGAGGGAAAGCTCAGGGCCATCGCCGTCACCAGCCCGAAACGCTCGCGCTTCCTGCCCGAGACTCCCACGCTGGCCGAAGTGGGCTACCCGGACCTGACGACCACCATCTGGTTCGGACTGTTCGCCCCGGCCGGTGTTCCGGCCGCTACGCTGGAGGCGATTCGCGCCGCCGCCGCCAAGGTGCAGGCCGACGCCACCTACCGCAGCCGGGCAGAGGCGTTGAACCTGGACGTCGCCGCCGAGGACGTGCCCGCCTTCGAAGAGACGATCGCCATGGAGACGAAGCGCTGGGCCGAGTTGGTGAAGTCTACGGGTTTCAAGGCGGCCGACTGACACCTGCGCAAAAGGGCAGGCTGATCGCAGAAGCCGCCGTGTGCAGTTCAGCGATCATGGATGCGCGGGGCTTGCGCGCAAGCGAGGCCTTCAACGTATCTCAGTCGTCCGCAATCAGTTGAAGTACAGCGTCCACTCGCTCGCCGGGCGCTGCAGGCACAGGCAGGCGCGGTAGCCCTGCTCGGGTGCGGGCAGTGTTCGCGCTGCCAGGTCACCACAGCAGCTGCTCTCTGCTGCGTCGATATCAGACGCGATGGAACTGCGCCGCGATGAGGCCCAGCGGTTGTGTGCGCCTGCCGGATGACTGGCGCAGGACGATCCGGCTGGTGAACTTATCGATGCCGATGTCTTCCTGCAGCAGGCGCTTCATCAGCGCCTGAAAATGGACAACGCTCGGCGTCACGATCTTCAACAGATAGTCGTAGCCGCCACTGACGTTGAACCATTCGACGATTTCGGGGTGCCGATCAACGGCCTGTTCGAACTTGCGGAAGTCTGCGGGGCGATGACTGTCGATCGTCACCTCGGAAAAGACGCTCACGCAACGGCCCAGCTTCTCCAGCGCGATGTCCGCGCCATAGCCGCGGATCACGCCGGTTTCCTGCAGCCGTTTCGTGCGCACGAGGCACGGGCTCTGGCTCAGGCCCACGGCGTCGGCCAATTCGACGTTCGAGCAGCGCCCCTCGCGCTCGAGGTGCGCAAGGATCTTGAGGTCGAACCGGTCGAGGGAAACTGCAGGGTCCATCGATGGATCGTCGCATTCGCCGGCTGCGTTGAGCGGCGGATGATCGCGACGACCGGTCGGGCCTACGTTGTGCCCGCCGGGCCGGCCGCGACGACGGGAACCGGCGAGGCGCCCGGTGTACCCACCGCCAGCGCGGCCTGCGACCCACCGTGGCGCGCCACCAAGGCCGCCTGATCGGCCTTGGCGCGGCGGTCGGTGGCTTCCGGGTCGAGCCGTGCCCGCAGCAGCGCCTCGAAATGCCGCAGCACCGGGGCGAGCGACGGGTCGGCGGCGCGGTCGTGCAACTGGTCCGGGTCGGCCTCGCGGTCGAACAGTTCGGGGGCGTGGCCGACATAGTGGTGATAGGCCCAGCGGCCCTGCCACAGCGCATAGGCAGCGCTCGGCGAGCCCACCGCGTGGTACTCGCTGAAGCCGATGCGCTGCGCATCGTCGGGCACTGCGGCAAGCGCCTGCAGCGGCGCCCCGGGCAGATCCGCAGGCAGCGCCAGGCCGGCTGCGTGCAGCACGGTCGGTGCGATGTCCACCAGGTTCGCGAGCGTGCTGCAGACGCGGCCGCGCGGCACGCCGGGGCCGCGCACGATCAGCGGCACGTTCAGCGCCTCGCGATACAGCGTGCTCTTGTTCCACAGCCCGCGCTGGCCCTGGTTGTCGCCATGGTCACTGGCGAAGACGACCAGCGTGTCGCCGGCCAGGCCGCAGCGCTCGAGCGCGTTCAGCACCCGGCCGACCTGGTGATCCATAAAGGCCACCAGGCCGTAGTAGCAGGCCAGCGCCAGCCGGCGGCGGGCGTCGCTGCCCAGTTCCGCGTCGGGGTCGGCCATGTCGGCATGGCGCTGCACCCAGGGGTGCCGCCGGTAGCCGCGGTCGGGGTGCTGGCGCGCGAGCGGCAGCGCGGCGATGTCGATGCCCTCCAGCCAGCGCGGCGGCACGACCAGCGGGAAGTGCGGCGCGACGAAGCCGACGAACAAGGCCCAGGGCGCGGCCTCGGGCGTGCGCGCCCGCTGCTCCAGCCACGCGGCCGCGCGTGCGGCCACGCGTTCGTCGAAGGCGTTGTATTCCGAGTGCCCGGGGCCCAGGCGGTCGAACAGGTGCGTGGGGCGGCGCACCGCGGGGAGTGGCTCGCGAACCGAGCCCCACACCTGACCGATGCCGCCGGCGATGTGCAGCGGCTCGTGCTGGGCGCCGAAGCCGGTGTCGCAGGCGGCGTCGCGGTAGTGCAGCTTGCCGATCGACTCGACGCGCCAGCCGGCATCGCGCAGGGCGTGCGCCCAGCTGCGCGGCGCGCCGGCGTAGGCGATGGCGTTGTCCCAGCAGCCGGTGTCGTGCACCCAGCGGCCGGTGGCCAGCGCGGCGCGCGCCGGCACGCAGATCGGCGACGGCGTCAGCGCGTTGGTGAAGCGCGTGCCGCCGGCGGCCAGCCGGTCGAGGTGCGGCGTGCTCACGACCGCATGTCCGGCGCAGGACAGCGCGCGCGCGTCCTGCTCGTCCGACAGCAGGACGAGAACGTTGGTATTCGCGCTTTTCATGCCCGATGGAACCGATCGTCTGTGTCAGCCCAGGGCGAGCAGCGCCGAAGCGAGGCGCTCGGGCTGGATCAACATCACGTTGTGGTGCCCGTCCACCTCGGCATAGCGGAAACGCGGATCCTTCTGTACCGCGGTGGCGATGTTCCTGAAGCCCGGATTGGGATTCTGAGCGCACTTGACGTAGCTCAGGCGCACGCCGGGGTCGGCAAACGGATCGCCCTGAACGCTCTGGGTGAAGCTGAGTGCGGCCTGCGGTGTGATGCGCGCCTGCGCCCAGGCCAGCAGCGCGGCATCGCTGATACCCCATCGCTCGCCCCAGCTCGACGGCGGCGGCGGCGGCACCAGCCCTGCGGCGGCAGCGAGGCGTTCGTAGTCGGCCTTGACGGGCGCCGGCACATAGCTCGACAAGCCCTGCCCGTTGCCCGGCACGAAGGCGTCCAGGTAGACCGCGTGGGCGACGCGGCCCTGGCGCGCCGCCAGCACCCCCGACACCACACAACCGGCATACGAGTGGCCGACCAGCACGGCCTGGCTCAAGTCCTCCATCTGCAGGTGGCTCAGGATGTCCTGCACGTGCACGTCCAGGCCGCCGTGTTCGGGCTTGTAGTGAGCGCGCTCGCCCAGGCCCGACAGGGTGGGTGCGCTGACCGTGTGCCCGGCCTCGCGCAGCAGCGGCGCGAGTCGATGCCAGGCCCAGGCGCCATGCCAAGCACCGTGAACCAGCACGTACTGGCGGCGCGTGTGGGCGGGCTGCGGCTGCGGCGTGGCGGCGCGGGCGGGCAGCAGCGTGGCCGCGGATGCAGCCGCCAGGGCGTGGCGTCGCTTCAGGTTCATGGGGGTCCCTTCAGGCGGGGCCCACGGGCTGGGCCAGGGGATCGCGGAAGTCCTGCGGCCGGCTCAGCAGGCGCTGCATCAGTTCGTCGCGCAGCCCGCGCGCGGCAGGGTCGTCGAACAGGTTGTGCATCTCGTGCGGGTCCTGCTTCAGGTCGTACAGCTCGCCGGCCCTGGAGCCGAATTCGAAGGTGAGCTTGGCCTCGCGCGTGCGCACGCCGCGCAGGTCCAGCGCCACGCCGCACCGCTGCGGCCCGAGGCGCCATTCGGTCAGC
The DNA here is from genome assembly GCF_016702655.1 of Ideonella sp. GTDB lineage: Bacteria > Pseudomonadota > Gammaproteobacteria > Burkholderiales > Burkholderiaceae_C > CAIKUF01. Next base: position 26,071 of record NZ_JADJDO010000008.1, on the reverse strand, counting down.
GCATGGTCGCGGCTGCCCCGGCCCTCGACCAGCGGGCGCAGGCTGCGGCTGTGGCTGGCCTGCGTCACCGGCACGCCGCAATAGTCGCCAAAGGTGGCGGCCAGGTCGATGGTGGACACCGGGTCGGTCACCACGCGGCCGGCCGGCACGCCCGGGCCGCGCAGGATCAGCCCGACCCGCAGCAGGCCCTCGTAGAACATCGGCCCTTTCAGCACCAGGCCGTGGTCACCCAGCCAGTCGCCGTGGTCGGCGGTGTAGACCACCAGCGTGTCGTCGGCCAGCCCTTCGTCGTGCAGCGCGGCGAGGATGCGCCCGACCTGGTGGTCCACCAGCGAGACCATGCCGTAGGTGTTGGCGATGATGCGGCGCAGCTGCGCATCGTTTTGCGGCCCGATGCGCGAGTACGACTCGCGCACCTGGCGGTCGCCGCCCTGCGGCGTGTTCTCCAGCGCGGCGCGGTGCCACCAGGGGCGGCGCTCCAGGTCGCGCGTGCGCTGCGGCGGCAGGTCGACGTCTTCCGGCCGGTGCATCCAGCACCAGGGTGCCGGCGCATCGAAGGGGTGGTGCGGGTCGGCGAACGACACCCACGCGGCGAAGGGCCGTGCCGCCGAGCCGCCACGCGCACGCCGCTCGCGCCCCTGCGCGCGCAGCAGCTCCACCGTGCGGTTGCCGACCCATTCGCTGTTGTGCCAGGCCTGCGGCAGCGCCGAGTCGTGCGTCTGCGCCGCGTTGGTGGGCGCGCCCAGGTGGCGCCGGTACAGCGCGTCCTTCAGGTCCGACAGCCTGTCGCCGTGGTACCAGCGCTCGTAGTGCATGCCGCCCGGCGGGCGATCGGGCAGCCAGTGGTTGTGACCCAGCTGCACCAGCTCCACCTGCGTGAAGCCCATGTAGGGGCCACACCAGTCGTCGCCGAAGCTCGCGGCGCTCTTCAGGTTCTCGCAGCGGCCGGTGGCATGGGCCGAATGGTTGCTCGAGAAATGCGCCTTGCCGATGAAGGCGGTGTGCCAGCCGGCGCGCGCCAGCGTGCCGGCCCACCCGGCCTCGCCGACGGCCTCGTCCAGGTCGATGCCGTTGTCGTGCGTGCCGTGGGTCAGCGGCAGCAGCCCGGTGAGCATCGATGCGCGCGCCGGCATGCACACCACGTTGGGCGTGATGCATGCGGCGAAGCGCGTGCCGCGTGCGGCCAGCAGGTCCAGGTGCGGCGTGTGCACGCGCCTGCCCTCGAAACCGAAGCAGTCGGCGCGCTGCTGGTCGGCGGTAATCAGCAGGATGTTCACGTGAGGCTCGATTGGGGGTCTTGTGGATCGACTCGGTGACGACGCGTCGCCAGGGTTCGTTCCCGGCCCAGGGTCCGCGCTCTTTCCATGCCGGTCTCGGTGTCCAGCATCACTGGCGCGAGAGCCATCGCGCGATCAGCTCGGCAATGTCGTCGCTATTGTTCTCGAGCATCATCAGATGGCTGTTGCCCCTGACGCCCAGGTCCTCCGGCAGCGATATCACCTGCGCCGGAACGCCGGCTGCGCGAAGCCGTTCGGCCAGTGCCCGGCACAGCACGCGCCGCGGCCCCTGAAAGGGCCGGTAGCCTTGTGCGGGTGTGCCGCCTTCGATGTGGTCGCCGTAGATCACGAGCACCGGGATGCGCGCGGCGGCCAGGCGTTCGGCGTCCGCCGCAGTGAAGGGCGGATTGGCCACCTCGGCCGGACACGCCACAGGCTCGACGGCGACGATGGCTTCGACGCGTGTCGGCCGAGCCAGAGCGGCCTCGAACACCTGCTGCCCGCCCAGCGAGTGACCGATCAGCACCGCGGAGCCCAAGCGTTCGAGCAACGCGGTGATGCCGCCGACCTCGGCGGCCGCATTGCCGAACCGGTTCGGCACGAACGAGGCCGCCAGCTGCTGCAGGCCGGCGAGCGCGAACCGCCCGTCCGCATGCGCAACGAAGGTCGCGGGCACGAAGGGATTGGTCGAACCCGGCGTCACCGTGCCGAGGCCGAATTGCGGCCAGGCGACCTCCGGAATGAAGTTCCACAAGCCGGCGCCCGGCGCAGGCGACGCGCCGCTGCCCAGCAGCGCGGCATTGATGTCGTCCGCGTACAGGCCGGCACGGCCGCGGTTCGCGGGCTCGAGCAGGTATGTCGGATGACCCCGCTGGACGAAACGCGTCGCCCAGCCCGGCCGGCCGTCGGGCGTGGTCTGGTACTGCGAACCGAGCAGCGATCCGCCGGGCACCATCACGAGCGGCGCGCCCGTGACCTTGCGCGGGACGAAGTACTCGACGAAGCTCTGGTCGGCGACGCGGCTGCCCCGCGCGGGAGGCAAGATGAACGGCGGCCCAGACGATGCTGGCGTCGGGCTTTCCACGACGCGCCCGCCGACGTAGAGCGTACCCATGTCGTGCAGGTCCAGCGCCCCGCCGGCGCGGTCCTTCGACCAGATGGTCACCGGCGCCAGCGCGGTGGCGACCAGCAAGGCGGCAAAGCCGGCGGCGTCGCGCGGTCGCCATTCATTCCTTGCGCCATGGCGGCGAATCGCCTCGCTCATTTCGATTCCCTCCTGTCGTGGTCGCTTGCTTCAGTTGCTGGTTGGCGGTGACCGGCAGGATGTTCAACGCGGCTTCAGTCGGTGACCTTGTAGCCCGATTCGGCGACCACGCGCCGCCAGTTCGCGCTCTCGGTCTTCAATCTTGCCGACAACTCGGCCGGCGACAGCACCAGCGGCTCGAACTCCAGCTTGCGCAGCGCCTGCACCACGCGCTCGGACTGCGCTGCGCGTGCAAGGGCCACAACCAGCGGCTCGCTGGCCGCGGCCGGTACCTCGCTGCGCATGAAGAAGGCGAAAACCTCCGACAGTGTCAACTGCGGGTAGCCGGCCTCGGCGAAGGTGGGGACGCCGGGCAGCGTGGCCAGCGGCCGCTCGCCCGAGAACGCGAGCACCCGCACCTTGCCCTGTTGGTGCGGCCCGATCAGATTCGGCAGTGTGGTCAGCAGCGTCGGCACCTGGCCGCCGATCACGTCGGTGATCGCCTGGGCGCCGCCCTTGTAGGGCACGTGCACGAGATCGATGCCGGCGGCGCGGCCGAACATCACACCCAAGAAGTGCATCGCCGTGCCGCCGCCCGGCGTGCCGTAGGCCGCCTTGCCGGGATTGGCGCGGGCCCAGTCGACGAACTCCTTCAGCGTCCTGGCCGGCGTGCCCGGCCCCGCGCCGAGGCCGAAGCTGAAGCTGCAAGCCGTGCCCAGCGGCTTCAGCTTCGTCAGCGGGTCGTGGCCCAGGTTGTTGTAGACGTGTGGGAATATCGTCGCGTTGCCGCCGGGCATGCAAATCAGCGTCTGGCCGTCGGCCGGCGCCTGCAGCAGTTGCGCAGTGGCCAGTCGACCGGAGGCCCCGGTCTTGTTGTCAACCAGCACGTTGTAGCCCGAGGCGCGCATGCCTTCGGCCACCTCGCGCGCCACCACGTCGACGGCGCCGCCGGGTGGATAGCCGACGAGCATGCGCAGGGACTTATCCTGAGCCCGCGCCAGCCAGGGCAGGGCCAGGGCGGCGACAGCGGCGCGGCGGGTGATCGGCATAGCGCAGTCTCCTGATGCGGCCCTGGGGCAGGCCGCCTAAACTGGGGCGCAGTTTCTGCGTGTCGCCCATGCCCGTTCAGTTACCCCAGGAACAAGACGCTCAGGACTTACCCGAGGGCCCGCCCAGCCGCGCGTTGAACCGAGCATTTGCAGTGCTGCTGCTCAGCCGGATCGCGCCTGGCGCCGAGCTGCGCGGGCGCCCGGGCCAAATCGCGTGGCGCGAGACCTCGCAGCCACCGGCTCTGCCCCTGGTGGAGAAAGGCGTGCTCGAGGTGGTGGTGATGCTCGATGCCGAAGGGCGCCGCGTCATTCCGGTGTGGTTCGAAGGCGGCGAGATCGGGCTGCTGTCAACGCTGTTCGGTGATCTCAGGCTCGGCGTGGAGCTGGTATGGCGGCGGTCAGGCACGCTGCGCTGGCTACCGCGCGATGCGGTGGAAGCCGCGGTACTGGCCCATCCGCCATTGATGGCAGCCCTGGCGCGCTTCCTGGCGCAGCGCTTGCGCGAGGTGCAGCAGCGCGAACTAGGCTGGCTCGAGCGCAGCGTGAACGAGCGTGTGCGCGCCGTGCTCGCGCGCTCGGCAGGCGGCGACGGGGGTCGCCAAATCACGCTCACACACGGCGAGCTTTCCGATCACTGCGGCGTCAGCCGGCCCAAGCTGTCGGTGGCCCTGAAGGCGCTGGAACGTGCCGGGGCGCTGCGCCTGCACCGCGGGCGTATCGAGATCCTGCGGCCGGAGGCGTTTGAATAGGGTGCGCGCGGGGGCTGCGTCGCGCCGTCGGCCGCGCCGATGTGGAACAGCTCGCGCACCGCGACGCGGTATCGCGCCCAATTACTGGCGAGCGTTGATGCTCTGCTGGCCGAGGCCGGGAGCGGTCGGGATCGTGTCCTCGCCGCCGTGGTCCATCTGCGCAACATGCGCCGACTTCGCTGCCATGAATCAGGTGTGGCAGGGCTGGTTGCCCGCTGGAGCCACACCCCCCAGAACGCCGGTTGAAGCGCGCCTGACGACGCCTGACCTGCACGTCGAATTGACGATCGTCGCTGCCATCTGAGGCACCGACAGGAACCCCCAACGCCAAGTCTCGCGGGTCAGTCTGCTATGACTGCTCTCGCGGAGGGGGATCGACTCCGATGGGTCGCAAGCCGCGATCGGCGCGAAGAGTCTCGCCCGCAGTCTGTGCGTCAGCAATGCGACTACAGCCGGCAATGGCTTGCTGTGCGATTGAGTGCCGAGCCGTATGAATCACCGACCGGGCCGGATGGCCGCATAGATGCGCCGGTGAAGCGTGATCGTCTCGCTGGCGGGCCAAGCGGTCCGGGTCCGGGCAACCGAGGCACGCATCCGTCGGGGTGATCAGGAATCCGTCGGCCAGGCGCACGCTGTTGTTGCCATGGAAGCCCTTCGGGGGGTCAATGGGTAGACGGGTCGTCGGCCTGGCGCGGCAACCCTAGAAGTCAGCCACCTTGCCCCACATCGACTCCTTGAACCGTGCCGGGTCGAAAGGCGCCGGGTCGAAGATCGGCTTGGCCCCAGACACCAGGTCGGCGATCAGGTGGCCTGCGCCGGGGCCGATGCCGAAGCCGTGGCCGGAGAAGCCCGCGGCCAGGATGAGGCCCCGAACCTGCGGCAGCTCGCCGATCCCCGGCACGCCGTCGGGCGTGCTGTCGATGTAGCCGGCCCAGGTATTGGCGATGCGGGCTTCGCGCAGCGCCGGCAACAAGTCGACGGCACGGCGGTGGGTTTCGCGCACGCCTGCGGGGTCGGGCTTGGGGTCGAGGATGCGTGCCCGCTCCATCGGTGTGGGCGCGTCCAGCTTCCATTTCGCTCGCGTTTCGTGGCCCCAGCGCATGCCTTCCAGGCCGCCGGGAAACACGTTGCGCCAGCGCTTGGCGAACATCGGCAAGAACTGCGGCGCGAAGCGCAGCATCTGCGCCGTGGGGTCGGCACGCCCACGGCCGCTGATGGCCAGCACGTAGTGGCCGTCCGGGCGGCGGGTGATGGCGACGTGCGGGCTGGTCAGCGCGGCCGGCAGTTGCTGCTCGACCGGTGCCAGACGGACCATCGATTGGCGAATCGTGGCGACCGGAAACTGCACGCCGAGCTGGTTGCAGAACGAGGACGCCCACGCGCCGCCTGCGAGCACGGCGGTGCGGGTCTTGATGGTCCCGGCTTCGGTCACGACACCGCTGAGCCGGCCGCCCTCCATCTCGACGCCGCGCGCGGCGCAGTTCTGGTGCACGGTGCCGCCGAGTTTCATGATCGCGGCTGCGACGGCCGGCGCCGCCTTGGCCGTATCGGCCGTGCCGTCGGTGGGGAGAAGACGCCGCCTTTCCACGCGCGGCCGGTCGCCTGGCCCCGCTCCGAGGCCTCGCGGCCGCTGAGCATGTGCGTGGTCACGCCAGCCGTCGTCGCGAACTCGCGCCACTTGGCCCAGCCGGCGATCTGGGCCTCGTCGTTGCTGAGGTACAGCAAGCCGCAGCGCTTGAAGCCCGTGTCTTCGCCGCTGTCGGCGGCAAGCTGATCCTACAGCCCGAGGCTGCGGGTGGCCATGGGCAGTTCGCGCGCGTCGCGGTTCTGCTGGCGGCACCAGCCCCAGTTGCGGCTCGATTGTTCGGCGCCGATGAGGCCTTTTCGACCAAGGCGACCGACAGCCCGCGCTGGGCCAGGTAGTAGGCGGTGAAGACTCCGATGATTCCGCCGCCGATCACGACGACGTCGGCACGCTCCGGCGGGTTGGGCGAAGTCTCGACAAGGCGCAGTGGGTGTGACATGGCTGGGGCTCGATCGTCGCTTCAGGCCGGGACGCTTTGGCACACGTAGAACTTGACCACGCGATCGCTGCTTTCCCAGCCGATCGGTGCGCCCTGCGGCACGAACAGCGCATCGCCGGTGCCCGCGGACAGCACGCTGCCATCGGGGGCTGCGAAGCGCACGCTGCCGGCCAGCAGGAACATGAACTCGTTGAGGCGATGGGCACGGACGATCCGGTGGTAGGGCGTCGAGTCCCAGGTGCCCGCGAGATACTGCGCGGCGTCGTCGGTGAACACGTTGTCGCTGCGGCATTGCGGCGTGGGGCCGAGCAGCGTCTCGGCCGGCGACGGGTTGGACGGCTTGAAGTCAGCGTTGGCGCACAGCGCGGTGACGCCGCGCTTGGTCGGCTTGTCGCAGGCGGCCGCGCAAAACACGAAACGCGTGCGCGATGTGGCCTGGATGCGAAGTTCGGTGCCGCATCCGATGACAGCGCCCGATTGCGGGCCGAGCACCAGCGGGGCCGCTCCGGCCACGGTCAGGGTCAGCTCGCCCTCCAGCACGACAAGGGTCTCGATGTGGGGAAAGCGCGCGACTTCGAGTTCACCAATGAAGCTCGCTCTGCCCGCAGCCATCGAGCCCGGACCTTCCCACGCGATCTCGCGATTTCGTGCAAAGGGATCGGCCGTGCCGAACGCCGCCCTGCGGAAGGAGGTTGAAACGGGGGCGCCATCGGCGCGATGCAGCACCAGGGCTACGGTCATGGTCGTCGTTCCTTCGAGTTGCGGGTATTCATCTGCGTTGGCGCCCTCAGGTGCCAGCGGGCGCCGGGCCTGCCCCGTAGCCGAGGATGGCCTTGGTCTCGAGGTATTCCTCCAGGCCTTCGACGCCGTATTCGCGTCCGTTGCCCGAGCGCTTGTAGCCGCCGAAGGGCGCATCCGGGCTCCAGGGCGGGTTGTTGATGTGCACCTGCCCGGCACGGATGCGCGCGGCCACCGCACGCGTGGCCGCGAGGTCCTGGCCCTGCACATGCCCGCCCAGGCCGTATTCGGTGCCGTTGGCGATCTCCACGGCCTCGTCCACGCTGTCGTAGGCGATGATCACCAGCACCGGGCCGAAGATCTCTTCCTGCGCGATGCGCATCTGCGGCTGCACCGCGGAGAAGATGGTTGGCCGGCAGTAGTAGCCGCGGCTCAAGCCCTCTGGCCGGCCCAGGCCACCACAAACGAGTCGCGCGCCTTCGGCGATGCCGACACCGATCATGTCCTGCACGCGGTTGTATTGCGCATGGTTGGCCACAGGCCCGTGCGTGGTCAGCGGTGAACGCGGGTCGCCAACGGCGAACGCGGACGACGTCTCGCGCGCGAGGCGCTCGACTTCCGCGAGACGTTCGCGCGGCACGATGATGCGGGTCGGGGCGCTGCAGGACTGGCCGACGTTGCGCATGCCCGCCGCCACCGCAGCCGGTATGGCGCGGGCGAAGTCGGCATCGGGCAGGATGAGGTTGGGCGACTTGCCGCCGAGTTCCTGCGCCACGCGCTTGACGGTCGGCGCGGCCGCCTGCGCCACCAGCACGCCGGCCCGGGTGGAGCCGGTGATCGAGATCATGTCCACGTCGGGGTGCGCGGCCAGCGCGGCGCCGACCTCCGGCCCGGTGCCGCTGACGAGGTTGAACACCCCCGCCGGAATGCCGGCGTCGTGCACCACTTCCGCGAACAGCAGCGCGCTCAGCGGCGACAGTTCGCTGGGCTTGAGCACGACGGTGCATCCGGCTGCGAGCGCCGGGCCGACCTTCGCGGTGATCTGGTACAGCGGCCAGTTCCACGGCGTGATCAGGCCGCACACGCCGATGGCCTCGCGCAGGATGGCCGTGTCGCCGCGATGCGTGAGGAAGGGGTATCTTGCCGCGAGGTCGAGCGCCACGCGGATGTGCTCCGCCGCGATCGGCACCTGTGCGCCGCGCGCCACGGTAATGGCGCAGCCCATCTCCTGCGAGATCGCCTGGGCGAACGCTTCGGTGCGCTCCAGGATCAGGCCGTGGATGCGGTCGAGCAGCGCGGCCCGGCTCTGCGGCGAACTCACCGACCAGGTGGCGAAGGCGCGCCGCGCCGCGGCCACGGCTGCGTCGACGTCCTGCGCGTTGCCCAATGCGATTTCCGCGACCGCTTCTTCGGTCGACGGATCGATGACGGCGCTGCGGGCCCGCCCTGCGAGCAGCACCCACTCACCGTCGATGAAGATGCGATCAAGACGGCCGGTGCTTGCAAGACGCTCGATGACGGCGGTGTTCATACGGGAGCTCATGCCTCGCTGTGGCTGTGGAATGGGTGTTTCGAGATGACCTCATTGCAACATCCGGCCGCCGCGCATTGATCCCGAAATGAGCCCTCCGGTACCACGAAGCTGCCGTTTCGCGGCCTTCGCACAGCATGCCGTTTGGCAGGCTCCGAGCAGCCTGACCCTGGGTCGAGCCGCCTACACTGCCGCCGATGCAGATCGGCCGCCAGACGCTCGAGGCCTTCAGCGCGCGCTTGCTCGCGCTCGATCGCCTGGCGGCCGACGTCTCCCCGTCCCGCTTGATGAGCGAGGGCCTCGCGGGGCTGCGCAGTCTCGTGCCGTTCGACGCCGCGTGGTGGGGCGAGAGCTCGGGAGGCATGGATGGCCTTGCACCGCGCAACTGGCTCAGCGGCCGCATCAACCTCAGCGCCGACTTCGCGCGCGAATGGAATCGCATCAGTGCGTCCGACCGCTTCGCCAGCGAATCGATGCGGCGCCTGGACACCGTGGTGTGCGAGGTCGGCTATGCCGACCCGGAGCCCGTGGTGGAGGCCTTCTCACGCCGCCACGATCTCTACCACGTGATGGCGATCACGCGCGCGCTGGCGGGCAGCGGCCTGCTGCAGTTCGTCTCGCTGTACCGGCATCGCACGTCGCCGCCGTTCGAGCCGGCGCATCGCGTGCTGTTCGAGCAGTTCAGCGCGCACCTGATGCAGCGCTGGAGCGCGCGCATCGCCGCGCTGGTCGGCGACGCCGGCAGCGCGAGCGACGCGCATGGGCTTGTCGATGGATTGGGCGACTTCGTCTACGTCGGCGCGCGCCTCGCGCTCCTGCTGCGCGAACGCTATCCGCAGTGGGACGGCACGCGGCTGCCGGCCGATCTGGCGGTTGCCGCACGCGGACCGCGCGCCATGCTCAAGCTCGGCGCGCGCCGGCTCGGTACTCAGCAGTGCGGCGATCTGGTTCTGCTGAGCCTCGCGCCGCAGCGGCGCGCCGCGCTGCTGCCGCCGCGGGAGATGAGCGTCGCGCTGCTGTATGCAGACGGACGCTCGCACAAGGAAATCGCGCGCGCGACCGGCCTCGCCCCGGCCACGGTGCGCACCTATTTGCGCGGGGCCTATCTGACGCTCGGCGTCTCCGACAAGGTCGCTCTCGGCCGCGCACTCGCTGGCCATGGACCCCGCCGACGCATGGGCTGAGTTGTTTGGCGATGAACCTCCAGCGCAATCGTCTGCCGCGGCCACCACCCTCACCCTGCCCTCTCCCGCCAGCGGGAGAGGGAGAACCCTCTCCCCGGCACGGGGAGAGGTTGAGGTGAGGGGGGTGCGAGTTTGGCGCGGCTGCTGAACATGGTCGCCAATCAGATGAGCTGAAGACCCTCTGCATTTGCAGAGGGCCGCGTCGCTCACTGGCCGCTATCTTCGGCCACGCCCATGTCGGGCGATGTCCGGGGGAGACCATGAGGGTAAGCAAGACAGGCGTTGCACTGCTTTCGGCGGCGATCGCGCTCGCCGGCATCGTCGCCGGCTGCGGCGACGGCGAGGGATACGACCCGGCGGACGTCGTGCTGCGCGGCGGCAAGGTCGTCACGATGGACGGCCAGCGCAGCATCGCGCAGGCGGTGGCCGTGCGCAACGGGCGCATCGCCTTCGTCGGCTCCGACGCCGATGCATCCCAGCGCATCGGCGCCGGTACGAAGGTGATCGAGCTCGATGGCCGCATGCTGATGCCGGGCTTCGTTGATGCGCACCTGCATTCGCTGGCAGGAGGTCGCGCGCTGCTGCTGTGCGACCTGGCCTACGTGCCGCTGACGCGCGCGGAGCTCGCCGAGCGCCTGCAGGCCTGCCTGGACGCCACGCCCGAGGTCGGGCCCGACACCTGGCTCGAAGCGGTCAACTGGGACCGCCAGTCCACCGCCGCACTCGATGCCGACCCGACCCGGGCGCTGCTCGACGGCCTGGCCACCACGCGGCCGATCGCGGTCACGTCGAGCGACTTCCATTCCGTGCTCGCGAATTCGCGCGCATTCGCATTGGCCGGCATCGGCGCGGCGACGCCCGACCCGGCCGGCGGCAAGTTCCTGCGCGACGGCGGCGGCAACCCCAGCGGCATCTGCGAGGACGCCGCCGGCTTTCAGCTCAAGGGCGCGATCCCTCCCGACAGCGAGGCCGATCAACTGAAGCAGGGCCGCTCCGCGCTCGCCGCGCTGCGCGAGCAGGGCATCACGACCTTCATGGACGCCGCGGCCGGCGAGCCGCACCTGCGCGTTTTCAAGGCGCTGCGCGATGCGGGCGAGCTGAGCGCCCGCGTGAACCTCGCGATCAATCTCGACCCGGCCACCGCCAACAGCGCGCCGGCCGACGCGATCGCGCAGGCCAAGGCACTCGCCGCGCAGGCCGACGCCGCCGGGCCCCTGCCGGCGCCGGGCGTCCACTCCCGCATCGTCAAGGTGTTCCTGGACGGCGTGGTCAACGCACCGGCCGACACCGGCGCGCTGCTGACGCCCTACCTGCGCAACATCGGCACCGAGGCCGCGCCGCAGTGGGTGGAGAGCACCAACCTCGGCGAGCAGTACTACACGCCGGCCTCTCTGCAGGCGCTGATGCTGGCGACGGTCGACGCCGGGCTCGACATGCATCTGCATGCCACCGGCGACCGCGGCGTGCGCACCGTGCTCGATGCGGTGGCCGCGACGCGCAAGGCGCGGCCAGGCGCCGACTTCCGCCCGGCGATCGCGCACGACGAGACCGTCGCGGTGGCGGACTACGGGCGCTTCGCCGCGCTCGACGTGATGGCGACGATGTCGTTCCAATGGGCGCAGCGCGCGCCTTATTCGATTGGCGAGACCGAGAGCCACCTCGGCGCCGAGCGCTTCGCGCGCATGGAGCCTTCGGGCAGCCTGCAGCTCGCCGGCGCGCGCATCGTGCACGGCAGCGACTGGCCGATCGATCCGTTCGACACCTTCCTCGCGCTCAAGATCGGCGTCACGCGCGCGGGCGATCCGACCAACCCGCACAGCGCCGCGAGCTTCGCGCCGATCTTCGAGGGGCCGATCAACGCCGACCCGGCGCTTTCGCGCGACGCAGTGCTCGCCGCGATCACCGTGAACGCTGCCCACCAACTGCGGCTCGAGAGTCAGATCGGCAGCATAGAAGTCGGCAAGTTCGCCGACCTGATCGTGCTCGAGCGCGACTTCCTCACCGTGCCCGACGAGGAGCTCGGCCGCAACCGCGTGCTGCTGACGATGGTGGGCGGGCAGGTTGTCGCCGCGCTCGACGCCTTCGCAGGGATGGTGACGCCGCAGCGCGCGGCGATCAGCGCCCGGGCCCGCGTGCTGAGCCCGCGCGGCTCCACCGGCCGTGCGATCCCGGGCAACGTGCCGGGCGCGCCGCACGGCCGCGGCGACGGGCACAAGCACTGATCTGATACGGCTTGGCATTCAATCGCATAGAAAGCCATTGCCGGCTACACCGCGCCGGGTCTCGCCTCGCTACAGGATACACGCCGCTGTGCCCCCGGCGAGTCCGTGCGCCGGTTGCCCGGCCGGCGCTGCCGCCCACCCCACCGTGCTCATCCATCGCAACCCGGGAACTGGCGCCACAGTTGGCTGCAACCCGTTCAGCGCCGCATACACTGCGGAGGGCCGGCGCGTCGCGAGCTAACTCACGGGTACAGCGACCGGTTGCAACGACGATGGTGGCATCGCCACGGAACCGATTGAGGGAGGATGAATGCGAAAAGGTGTTTGTTCGACCGTCGGCGCGTTGGCCATCTGGGCGCTGGCTGCGTGTCAACATCCGGCCAAGCTCATCGATCGGCGTCGGCAATCCCTATCCGGTCAGTAGCTACGTCTGCAACGGAACACGCCTGGCCGTGCGCTTGATGGGAGAAAGCGCCTCGGTGTCTGTTGACGGGGCGACCGCCGTTACTCTCCCGGCGATAGGACAGGCTGGCACCACGTTCTCCAATGGACCCCAGACGCTCGTCATTGAACAGGGCCGCATGTCGTGGGCCGTCGGGCGCGCCATGCCGGTTGCGTGCAGCGGCGGCTGACGCGGGAGAGAACATTCTTCGCGGAGGGGGCTCGGGTCTGCTGATCCGGGAGCCGTTCGAGACTGCGGCAGCCTCGTCGTGCGCCCGGCGCCTTGGGGCAGCGGTTGAGGGTCCAGTCGGCTCATCATCACCTCAATAGCCGGCTGCTCCAGGATGGCAGCGATGACTGTCTCACCCCGGAAGCCGCCTATTGCCCGCGACAGCTCCTGGCCGCCAGGAGCCCCAAGACTTCCGCTAGTCGACGGTCAGTCCAATGGCCGCTGTGCGCGGACAGCCGGCAGTGGCTTTCTATGCGATTGAATGCGAAGCTCGTATGAGAGGCTGAAGGCGCCGGCGGTGGATCAGGCCGCGTCGCGGGGTGCGGCTGATCCCCATTCGCGTTCGAGCACCTGCTCGACCGGCACCGGGGAGAACGGCCGCTGCCGCCGCACTGCGACCGTTCAGACCAGCGCGTAGACGAAGCTGCCGGCAAGCACCACGGCGAACGGCCCGTAGACCGCGGCCGGCGCGATCGTCGGCGGCGCGATGTCGGTTAGCGCAGCGACGATGCCGGCCGACGCCAGCAACTGCGGCAGCGGGAACCACGGCGTGCGAAACGGCCGCACGAGGTCGGGCCTGCGCCAGCGCAGCATCACCAGCGACAGGTTGACCAGCACGTAGGACGCCGACCAGGCGCAGACGCCGGCCAGCACGAGCGGCATGATCCGGGTGACGTCGCCCCGCACCGCGATCGCGCCGATCACCGGGATCGCCGCCGAGACCGCGATGCCGAGCACCGGGGTGCGGTGGCGCGGGTGCAGCCACGCGAACGCGCGCGGCAGCGCGCCGTCGAGCGCCATGCCGTAGAGCAGGCGCGGCAGCGCGGCCATCAGCGTGTTGATCGTCGCCGCGCCGGCGAGCAGGAACGCAATGCCGAGCCAGACGCGCCCCGCCGGGCCAAGCACCGCGGTCGCCATCATCGGCACGGCCTCGGGCGTCTCGAGCAGGTGCAGCGTGCCGTCGCGGACCAAGGCGTCGGGCACCTGGCGCACCATCGCCAGGCCCCAGAGCGTCGTGCACAGCCACACCAGCAGCAGCCCGAGGCCCATCGCGCGCGGGATCGTGCGTTGCGGTGCGCGCATCGACGGCGCGAGCGGCGTGACGAACTCCAGCCCGAGGAACATGAACAGCGCCATGCCGACGAGCGAGAACGCCGCCGCGGCATCGCCGCCGATGCGCGAGGCGCCGAAGCCATCCGGCGCGCCGGCCGCCGCCGGCTGCAGCAGCGCGCCGACGCCGAAGACCATCAGCGTGACCCACATCGCCGCCGTGACGACGATCTCGACGCGCGCGAACAGCGAGATGCCGAAGTAGTTGAGCACCGCGAAGCCGATCACCAGCGCGACGCCGACCGCCCAGGTCGCGTCGTGCGCGACGAGCAGCGCGTGCAGCGCGTCGAAGTGCACCGTCGCCATCACGCCGGCGAGCACGGTGACCGCGCTACCGGCGAAGGCGTGTACCAGCAGGAAGGTCGACAGCGTGCCGGTGATCGCAGCGACGCGGCCGAGCCCGCAGGCGATGTAGTCGTAGACCGAGCCGGCCGTGGGCAGCAGCGTCGCCGCCTCGGCGAAGGTCGTGGCCTGCAGCGCCATCAGCCCGGCCGCGACGAGCATCGCGACGAAGAACAGCCCGCCGCCGAGCGACACGCCGGAGCTCGCCGTGAGCATCACCGGGCTTGCCATCACGAGACCGACCGCAGTGGCCAACGCGGTCGGAAAGCCCACGGCATTGCGCGCCAGGTGAGGCGTGGTCAGCGACGAAGAAGGCGGTGGTCTCGGGCTCAAGTCGGCAATGGTTCATCGGCGGCGGCGCCAGCCGAGTCGATGAATGCTATCCCCCGACGCGCCCCTCTCCGCGCGGCCGGACCAGTGACGCACGCCGATGTTCAGCAACTGATCGATTGGATGGCCGTGGAGTGCGCGGTCGACTTGCAGCCGAGGCGGGTCCGCACGGATCTGTCAGGCAACGGCGCCATGAGGCCAGATGAGGTCGGCAGATGCCAGCCATGTGGCGTGGCACCGAAGGGCAGCGCGAAGCAACCGTTGAACGACAGCGCGGCCGACCTGTAGTAGGATGTGTACATTGCAGTACTTCAAGGCAAACCATGTCCACGACGATGACCGTCCGCCTCGAAGACGACGTCAAGGACCGCCTCGACGTCCTGGCGGAGGCGACCCAGCGCAGCAAGTCATTTCTCGCTGCCGAAGCCATCCGCGCGTACGTTGAAAGCAACGAGTGGCAGATCGGCGATGTCCAAGCGGCGCTGAAGGAGGCCGACGCCGGTGACTTCGCCGACGACAAGGAGGTCGCTGCGCTCGCGAAGAAGTGGAACCTGAATGCGGCTTAGATGGCTGCGCAAGGCACTGCGTAACCTCGACGATGAAGCCGCCTACATCGCAGCTGACGATGCGACTGCCGCGGAGTCTGGTCGTCAAGCGAGTACTCGATGCAGTAGCTCAGTTGGCGCAGCAACCCGGGCTCGGCCGGCCTGGTCGGGTTCCTGGCACACGTGAACTGATCGTAAGCAATACGCACTACATCGTGCCCTACCTTGTACGGCGCGAAACGATCGAGATTCTGCGGGTGTTCCACACATCGCGGCGGCTGCCCGACCGCTGGTGAATCCGAAGCCGTCAGTAGCCTCGCGCGCGGTCCACCAGCCCCACCAGCGCCTCGCCACGCGCATGGCGGCGCAGGTTGTCGATGACGACGCGCGCCGCGGTCTGCGGCTGCGTCATGCTGGCGATGTGCGGCGTGATGCGCACGCGCGGGTGCCGCCACAGTGGGTCGGTTGCGGGCAGCGGCTCGGGGTCGGTGACGTCGAGCATGGCTTCGGCGAGTTGGCCCGCATCCAGCGCACGCAGCAGGTCGGCGGCCACCAACTGCGGCCCGCGGCCCACGTGCACCACGCTCGCGCCGCGCGGCAGCCTGGCGAACAGCGCCTCGTTCAGCACGCCGCGCGTAGCGTCGGTCAGCGGCAGCAGGCAGACGAGGATCTGCGTGCGCGCGAGGAAGGCGTCCTGTTCGTCGTCGCCGGCATGGCAGTGCACGCCGGGCAGCTCGCGGCGCGACCGGCTCCAGCCGGAGGCGTCGAAGCCGAGTGCGACCAGCTGCGTCAGCACCGCCTGCCCCAGCGAGCCCAGGCCGAGCACGCCCACGCGGCACTCGGCCGCCGTGCGCACCGGCAGCGGCTGCCACTGCCGCTGCTGCTGCGCGCGCCGGTAGGCCGGCATGTCGCGGTGCAGGTCGAGCACCGCGTGCGTCACGTACTCGACCATGCCCTGCACGATGCCGGGCTCCACCATGCGCACCAGCGACACGCGCGGCGGCAACGCGGCGAGGTCGAACTGGTCGACACCGGCGCCGGTGGAGAACAGCAGCTCGAGCTTCGGGAACTGCGTGCCCAGGTCGGCCGGCGCCACCCACGTGGCGAGGTAGCGCACCGCGTGCGGGTCGCCAATCTCGGGCCAGAGTCGAAAGTCGATGTCCGGCGCCTCGTGGCGAAAAACTTCGGCCCACCGCCGGCCGCGCTGGCCGTCGGCCTTGAAGACGAAGACCGGCCGAGTCTGGGCGGCCTGAGCGGGCATGGCGGACTCGTTCAGCTTCTTCAGCACAGCGCCTGCGTGACGATGGCGTAGAGCCGGGCGTCGGCGTCGGGCGCCAGCGGCGCGCCGCGCACCATCGTCGTCGCCGCGTCGACGCGCAGCAGGCCCAGGCTTTCCACCCATTCGGTCAGGCCGCTGTCGAAGTCGATGTCGATGCGCGTGAAGCGGCCGGCATTCAGCCCGGCCAGGTGCGCAATCAGCGCCTGCGCGCCTTCGGCTTCGGGCGCGACGACTGGGCCGATCGCGTGGCCACGGCCGAAGCGACGCAGCATCGCGAAGCCGCGCGCGTGGCCGTCGTCGTCCAGCACTACCGTGGCGTCGGCGTCGCGGAACAGCTCGTCGATCAGCGCCGCGCGGGGCATGCCGCGCGCGGCGGCATCCAGCGCACGCAACGCGGGCAGGTCTGCCTCGGTGGCGGGGCGCAGACGGCGGCCGGGGCTCAGCGCGATCAGCGGCGCCGGCAACGCAATGCCCTGGTGCTGGCGGATCTCGCCGGTGCGCACGAAGCCCAGGCGTTCGTAGAGGCCGCGGCCATCGCTGGTGGCCTGCAGCAGCACGCTGCAGTCGTCGAGCCCGTCCAGCAGCGCCGTCATCAGCCGATGGCCGATGCGCCGGCCCTGGCAGGCGGGCGAGACGATGATCAGACCGATCGTCGCCTGCTGCGGCCCCCAGCGCCAGCGCAGCCCGGTGCCGACGATCTGGCCGTCGCGCTCGGCGACAAGACCTTCGGCGTGGCGCAAGGCCAGCTCCCAGTCGACCGGGCGGTGCGGCCAGCGCATCTCGGTGCTCAGTGCATGGGCGGCGGGCAGGTCGGCCGCGGTCATCGCACGCAGGGCCACGCCATCTGAAATCACAGCAGCCGTCGTTGCAGCCATCGCATCGTTCTCCTTGTCTTTCATCGCGACTATGGTGGGCCCAAACGCCAGCCCGTGCCACCCGAAATCCGGCTTCGCCCGCAATTCGGCAGCTTGCGCTGGCACCGGCGTGCCGATCGCAACGTCGCACTGAATGAGGCCCGTCCAACGCACACATATGCCGAGCCCCCACGCCTAGCATTTCCCGCCATGAAGCCGTCTGCCCCCGCTGCCTTGCCGATGCACTGCCACCGCCACGGCGGCGATCGGCGCATCCTGAATTGCGTCGTGCGCACGCCGAGGGGGCACGGCACGGCGTGCCGTTCGATGGCCGCGAAACGGCAGCTTCCTCCCGCCGGACGCCTCGTTTCACGATCAATGCGCGGCGACCCCATGTTGCAATGACGACATCGATAAGCACCGTTTTTCACAGCCACAGCGAGACATCCACATGAGCATCCGACCCAAGTACATCACCTTCGATTGCTACGGAACGCTGACACGCATGCGCATGGGCGACATGGCCCGCGAGATGTTCGCCGACCGCATCCCGGCCGATCGCATGGAGCAGTTCCTCGCCGACTTCAGCGCCTACCGCTTCGACGAATGTCTGGGCGCCTGGCAGCCCTACGACGTGTTGCTGAAGAACTCGATCCGGCGTCTGTGCCGCAAGTGGAATCTGCAGTACCTGGACGCCGAGGCGCAGCAGTACTACGACGGGGTGTGCACCTGGGGCCCGCACGCCGACGTGCCGGCCGGCCTGGCCAAAGTGGCCAAGGAGATCCCGCTGGTGATCCTGTCCAACGCGATGGACAGCGAGATCCAGAAGAACGTGGCCATGCTCGGTGCACCGTTCCACCGCGTCTACACCGCGCAGCAGGCGCAGGCCTACAAGCCGCGGCTGCAGGCCTTCGAGTTCATGCTCGATTCGCTGGGCTGCAACCCCGAGGACGTGCTGCATGTGTCGTCGAGCCTGCGCTACGACCTGATGTCGGCCGACGACATCGGCATCGTCAACAAGGTGTTCGTCAACCGCGGCCACGGCCCCGGCAACCCGGCCTACCGCTACGTCGAGATCAAGGACATCGGCGGCCTGCCCGGCGTCGTCGGTCTCTGACGGCCTGAAGAACCCGGACACGCCATGAAGCTCGATGCCTACTGGACCGACAGCGCACCGGCCTTCGTGCCACAGGCGCGCGACCTGCCGCCGCAGGTGGACGTGGCGGTGGTGGGCGGCGGCTTCACGGGGCTGTCGGCGGCGCTGGCCCTGGCCAAGCGCGGCGCCAGCGTAGCGGTGCTGGAGGCTGGCGAACGCGTCGCGGCCGAGGCCTCCGGGCGCAACGGCGGGCACGTCAACAACGGGCTCGCGGTCGACTATGCCGAGGTCGCGGCCAAGGTGGGCGTGGAGCAGGCGCGCGCCTGGTACCACGCCTACGACGCGGCGGTCGACGCGGTGGAACGCGTCGTGCGCGACGAGGCGATAGCCTGCGACTTCGCGCGCCGCGGCAAGCTCAAGCTGGCCACAAAGCCGGCGCACCTGGAAGCGCTGTCGCGAAGCGCCGATCGGCTGGTGGCCGACGGCGTCGACACCGACGTGCAGATCCTGCACGGGCCGCGCGTGCGCGCCGGGGTGGCGAGCGAGCGCTGCGGCGGCGGCCTGCTTTACAAGCGCAGCGGCCAGATGCCATGGGCCGCTTCGTGAATGGCCTGGCGCAGGCGGCCGAGCGCAGCGGCGCGCAGATCCACACCGCCACCTGCGTGCAGCGGCTCGAGCGACTGGGCGGCGGGCCGGCGGGCCATGCGCACCGCGTGCACACCGACCGCGGCACCGTGCGTGCGCAGCAGGTCCTGCTGGCCACCGGCGCGGCGCGGCACGGCGGCTACGGCAGCTTCGGCTGGCTGCGCCGGCGCATCGTGCCGATCGGCAGCTTCATCGTCGTGACCGAGCCGCTCGGCGCCGAGCGCGCGAGCGCGCTGCTGCGCGAGCGCCGCACCTACGTAACGGTCGCCAACATCCATCACTACTTTCGCCTCACGTCGGACCACCGCCTGGTGTTCGGCGGCCGCGCCCGCTTCGCGGTGTCGAGTCCGACGTCGGACGCGAAGAGCGGCGAGATCCTGCGCCCGGCATGGTGGAAACCTTTCCATCGCTCGCGGACGTCGCCATCGACTACTGCTGGGGCGGCCTGGTGGACGTGACGCAGGACCGCCTGCCGCACGCCGGCGAGCGCGACGGCGTGTTCTATTCCACCGGCTACAGCGGCCACGGCACGCAGATGTCGGTGCTGATGGGCGAGCGCATGGCGGCTGTGATGGCCGGCGATGCATCCGCCAACCCGTGGCGTGGCCGCGAGTGGCGCGCGATACCGGGCCACCTGGGGCCGCCCTGGTTTCTGCCCGCGGTGGGCCTGTATTTCCGCCTGAAGGATCGCCTTGCCTGAAGGCGCCTTCAACCTTCTTCCACGATGAACAGGAGCGAGACACCATGACCGATCGCACATCCATCGACGCACTCGTCGGCCCCGAAGAGAGCCAGCGCCTGTTCGGTGCGCTGCAGCGCGGCGCCACGCGTCGCGACATGCTTGCCATGCTGACGGCCGGCGGCATGCAGGCCGCTCTGGCCGGCAGCCTCGCGACGCTGGCCGGCGCGGCGCAGGCGCAGACGCCGCGCAAGGGCGGCCGCATCACGGTCGCGACCAACGCCTCGGGCGTGAACGACACGCTCGACCCGGCCAAGCAGTCCAACCAGACCGACTACTGCCGCGGATTCATGTTCTACAACGGGCTGACCGTGCTCGATGGCAGCCTCACGCCACGGCCCCAGTTGGCCGAGGAGTTCACGACCCAGGACGCAAAGACCTGGGTGTTCAAGCTGTGCAAAGGCGTGACCTTCCACGACGGCAAGCCGCTGACGCCGGCCGATGTGGTGTTCTCGATCATGCGGCACAAGGATGCGGCCACCGCATCGCGGGCCAAGGTGCTGGCCGAGCAGATCGAATCCGTGACCGCCAGCGGGCCGAACGAGGTGACGTTCCGCCTGACCTCGCCGAACGCCGACCTGCCGGTGGTCCTGGGCACCTACCACTTCCACATCGTCAAGGCCGGCACGACCGACTTCAGCGCCGGCATCGGCACCGGCCCCTACAAGGTCAAGGAGTTCAAGCCCGGCGTGCGTTCCGTCGCCGTGCGCAACGAGAACTACTGGAAGCCCAACCGCCCCTACCTCGACGAGATCGAGCTCGTGGGCATCACCGACGAATCTGCGCGCGTCAACGCGCTGCTGGCTGGCCAGCTCGACCTGGTCCAGGCGGTCTCCCCGCGCTCGGTCGACCGCGTGCTGGCCGGCGGCCAGCACGCGGTCTACGAGACCAAGTCGGTGTCGTACACCAATCTCATCATGCGGCGCGACAGCAGCCCGGGCAACAACCCGGACTTCGTGCTCGCCATGAAGTACCTGTTCAACCGCGAACAGTTGCTCAAGTCGATCCAGCTCGGTCGCGGGGTGGTGGCCAACGACCAGCCCATCGCCGCGAGCAACCGCTTCTTCTTCAAGGGCCTGCCGCAGCGCCCGTACGACCCCGAGAAGGCGAAGTGGCACCTGCAGAAGGCCAACCTGGGCAGCACCGCGATCCCGGTGGTGGCTTCGCCCGCCGCGAGCAACTCGGTGGAGATGGCCCTGGTGATGCAGCACGCGGCCAAGCAGATCGGTCTGAACCTGGATGTCAAGCGCATGCCGGCCGACGGCTACTGGTCCACGCACTGGATGAAGCACCCGGTGGGCTTCGGCAACATCAATGCGCGCCCGAGCGCCGACCTGGCCCTGACGCTGTTCTTCAAGTCCGATGCGCCCTGGAACGAGGCAGCGTGGAAGAACGAGAAGTTCGACCAGCTGCTGGTGGCCGCGCGCGGCGAAGTCGACCAGGCCAAGCGGGCCCAGATGTACGCCGACATGCAGGTGCTGGTCCACAACGAAGGCGGCATCGGCATTCCGATGTTCATCTCGAGCCTCGACGGGCACAACCGCAAGCTCAAGGGCCTGTCGTCGATTCCGATCAGCGGCATGATGGGCTCCAGCTTCGCCGAGCACGTGTGGCTCGACGCGGCCTGAAGCAGGTGCACCAGCGATGAACGGCCTCCTGTTCAAGCTGCTCGTGCAGCGCATCGGCCTGGCAATGCTGTCGCTGCTGGCGGTGTCGGTGGTGGTGTTCGCCGTCACCGGCGTTCTGCCCGGCGACGCCGCGCAGGAGCAGCTCGGCCAGGAAGCCACTCCCGAGTCGCTGGCCGCGCTGCGTGCCCAGATGGGCCTGGACGTGCCGGCCCACCAG
Source organism: Ideonella sp. (assembly GCF_016702655.1). Taxonomy (GTDB): domain Bacteria; phylum Pseudomonadota; class Gammaproteobacteria; order Burkholderiales; family Burkholderiaceae_C; genus CAIKUF01. The sequence goes on along the minus strand of NZ_JADJDO010000008.1, from coordinate 4,599 downwards.
CGCTATCTGAGCTGGCTCGGTGGGCTGGTGCGCGGCGACCTCGGCATCTCTTCGGTGACCCAGTTGCCGGTGTCCGAGCTGATCGCCAGCCGCTTGCCCAACTCGCTGCTGCTGGCGGCCGTGACGGCGCTGTTCGCGGTGCCGATCGCGCTCACGCTCGGCATCTCGGCGGCGGTGTGGCGCGGTTCGTGGTTCGACCGCGGCGCCTCCACCGGTGCGGTGGCCGTGGTGTCGGTGCCCGAGTTCCTGGTGGCCACGCTGGCCGTGCTGGTGTTCGCGGTGCAGCTGAAGTGGCTGCCCGCGCTGTCCTACCTGAGCAACATCGAATCGCTCGGGCAGTTGCTGCGCGCCTTCGCGATGCCGGTGCTGACGCTCACCTGCGTCATCGTGGCGCAGATGATGCGCATGACGCGCGCCGCGGTGATCGACCAGCTCGAGGCCCCATATATCGAGATGGTGCAGCTCAAGGGCGCCTCGCCGCTGCGCACCGTGCTCGCGCATGCGTTGCCGAATGCGGTCGGGCCGATCGCCAACGCCGTCGCCTTGAGCCTGTCGTACCTGCTGGGCGGCGTGATCATCGTCGAGACCATCTTCAACTACCCCGGCATCGCCAGCTGATGGTCGACGGCGTGACACAGCGCGACATCCCGCTGGTGCAGGCCTGCGCGATGCTGTTTTGCGCCGGCTACCTGATCCTCGTGACCACGGCCGACCTGTGCGGCATCGTCGCCAACCCGCGGCTGCGGCACCGCTGAAGGAGTGAAATGATGCCCCCACGCTTACTTCGTTCGCTGCCCCCTTTCCCTGAGCCGCGTGCTCGACACGCTGACCGCGATCCCGAGCAAGATGTTCGCGCTGCTGATCGTGGCCGGCTTCGGCTCGTCGATCCTCGTGCTCGTCGTGACCGCGGCGGTCATCTACCTGCCCGGCGCCTACCGCATGGCGCGCGCGCTGGCGGTGAACGTCAATGCGCTCGACTACGTGACGGTGGCGCGCGCCCGCGGCGAGGGCACCCGGCTACGTGATGCTGCAGGAAATCCTGCCCAACATCACCGGGCCGATGCTGGCCGACTTCGGGCTGCGCTTCGTCTACGTGGTGCTGCTGCTGGCCAGCTTGAGCTTCCTCGGCCTGGGTATCCAGCCGCCCGAGGCGGACTGGGGCTCGCTGGTGCGCGAGAACATCGAAACGCTCGCCAGCGGCGGTGCCGCGGTCATCGCGCCATCGATCGCCATTGCCAGCCTGACGATTGCCGTCAACCTGGTCATCGACAACCTGCCGGGCCGCACCGCCCGTGAAAGAGGAGGGCGCTGACATGGGCTCATTGGTCGTCGTCGACAAGCTCAGCGTCACTGCCGGCAACGCCACGCTGGTGGACGCGTTGAGCTTCACCATCCGTCCGGGCGAGGTGCTGGCGCTGATCGGCGAATCGGGCTCGGGCAAGACCACCACCGCGCTGGCGCTGATGGGGCATGCGCGCCGCGGCTGCCGCATCAGCGGCGGCAGCGTGCGCATCGGCGACGTGGACGTGCTCTCGCTGGGTGCGCGGCAGTTGCGCGCCTTGCGCGGCCGCACGGTGTCCTACATCGCGCAGAGCGCGGCGGCCTCGTTCGACCCTTCGCGCTCGATCCTCGACCAGGTGGTCGAGCCGGCCGTCGTGCACGGCACGCTGCACCGCGGCGAAGCCGAGCTGAAGGCGATCGCAAAGTTCCGCGAGCTCGCCCTGCCGGAGCCGGAAACGATCGGCCAGCGCTACCCGCACCAGGTCTCGGCGGGCGGCTGCAGCGGCTGATGGCGGCGATGGCGCTGATCACCGACCCGAGGTCGATTCTCGACGAGCCACCACCGCGCTCGACGTGACGACGCAGGTGGAGGTGCTGCGCGCCTTCCGCCGCGTGGTGCGCGAGCGCCAGGTGACGGCGGTGTATGTCAGCCACGACCTGGCGGTGGTCGCGCAGATGGCCGACCACATCCTGGTGCTGCGCGACGGGCGCATGCGCGAGGTGGGCACCACCGAGCGCCTGCTCGCCGCGCCGCAGAACGAATACACGCAGAGCCTGCTGGCCGCGGCGTGGCCGGCGCCGCGCAGCGCCGGCACGGCGGGCGTGGGCGCTGACGTGTTGCTGCGCGTGAAGGGCTTGAGCGCCGGCTACGGCCCGCGCGGGCGCGACGGCAAGCCGGCAGTGACGATCCTCGAGGACATCGACCTGGAACTCAGGCGCGGCCAGGCGATCGGCGTCATCGGCGAATCGGGTTCGGGCAAGACCACGCTGGCGCGTGTCGTCGCCGGATTGCTGCCGCCGAGTGCGGGCACGATGGAGTTCGACGGCCGTGCGCTGCCGCCGGCGCTCAAGGCACGCAGCCACGACGACCTGCGCCGCATCCAGATCGTCTTCCAGTCGGCCGACACGGCGCTCAACCCGTCACGGACCATCGAGGGCCATCCTGGCGCGGCCGCTTCAGTTCTACCGCGGGCTCGGGCGAGGCGCTGCGCCGCCGCATCGACGAACTGCTCGACCTGGTGAATCTGCCGCGCACGCTGGCCGAGCGGCTCCCGGGGGGGGCTGTCCGGCGGGCAGAGGCAGCGCGTCAACCTGGCACGCGCGCTGGGCGCCGAGCCCGACCTGATCCTCTGCGACGAAGTGACCTCGGCGCTGGACACCGTGGTCGGCGCGGCGGTGCTGGACCGGATTGCCGAGCTGCGGCGCGAGCTGGGCGTGTCGCACCTGTTCATCAGCCACGACCTGCACACCGTGCGGGCGGTGTGCGACGAGATCGTCGTCATGCGCCACGGCAAGAAGCTGGCGCAGGTGGCGCGCGCCGACTACGACCGCGGCCCGCACCACCCGTACTACGAAGAACTGGCGCGCTGTGCCCGAGCTGCGCCGCGGCTGGCTCGACGAACTGGGCCGGGCGCGGCCTGCGCTGGGTCGCTTGAAGGAGTGAACGACACGACACCCACGTTCGCATCGCCGTCGTCCCCGGCGACGGCATCGGCAAGGAAGTGGTGCCCGAGGGCTTTCGCGTCGCGAACGGTAGCCGCTGGGCGCTCGCCTTGAGCCGAGATCCGCGAGGATCGGATGGGCCAGCTGCGGCTGGTGCGCCAGCACGGCCAGATGATGCCGGACGACTGGAAGCAGCAGCTCGAGGCGTCGACGCGATCTACTTCGGCGCCGTCGGCTGGCGACGGTGGCCGACAACGTCTGCTGTGGGGCTCGCTTCTCAAGTTCGGCCGCGAGTTCGACCAGTACATCAACCTGCGGCCAGTGCGCCTGTTCAGGCGTGCTCTTGTCCCTTGGCGGGCCGCCAAAGCCGGGGCGACATCGACTACCTCGTAGTGCCCGAGGAATCACCGAGGGCGAGTACACCAACTCTCGGCGGAGTTTATGTACGCGGGCACCGAAGCGCAGAGATCGTGATCCAGGTCGGTGTACTCGCGCTCTGGCGCCGACCGCGTGCTGCGCTGCGCCTCGGGCTGGCGAACCCGCGCCCGGCGCAGGCACCTGACCGGTGGCGACCAAGAGCAACGGCATTGCGGTCAGCATGCCGTGGTGGGACGGCCGCGCCGACGCCGTCGGGGCGGGACTACCCGACGTGAAGGTCTACAAGCAGCATATCGACATCCTGAGTGCGCCTTGTGCTCCAGCCGCGTGCGCTTCGACGTGGTGGTGGCGAGCAACGTTTCGGCGACATCCTATCGGACCTGGGGCCGGCGACCACCGGCACCATCGTCCTCGCGCCGAGCGCGAATCTCAACCCGGGCCAAGTGCCGTCCTGTTCGAGGCGGTGCAGGCTCGGCGCCGGACATCCTGGTCACGCGCATCGCCAACCCCGATCGCGATGATCTGGTCCGGTGCGCTGATGTCGATTTCCTGGACACCAGGGGCAGGGCAGACGCCGGCGCACCACGGCCGATCGGCAGGGCGATCGAGCACGTCATCGCCCACGGCCCGCGTTTCGCCCGACCTGGGCGGGCAATCCCCACCGAAGACGTCGGCCGGGCCATTGCCGACCACTTGAAAGCGGACCTCCTGAAGTGTTTCTCTTCCCATTCACCATCGCGACGATCTTCCTCCCCGCCAAAAACTACATCGGCCACAGCGAGGCGCAAGACGGTCGCCGCTTCGACGTGACCGACCTGGCCACCGATGCCAAACGCCAGCCTGCCCCGGCAGCGGCGCCGCTGACGCGCGCCGCGCTGGAGGCCGCGCACGCCGCGTTCTCGCCGCGTGGCGCGCGGGTTCCCGCCAAGCAGCGTGCGCAGATCATCAAGCGCCGGAACGACCTCGCCCCGGCCAACCGGGAAGCGACGCGGCCGGCTGATCTCGCGCGAGCAGCGGCCGCTCGCCGAAGGGCGCGGCGAGGTAAGCCTATGCCGCGAGCTACGTGGGAGTGGTTCGCCGAGGAGGCGACACGCGCCAACGGCGATCGCGATCCCGGTTGGTGCTGGGCCGGAAGTGTACGTTCGCGCTGAAGGAGCCGCGGGCGTGGTGGTCGCGGTGATCACGCCATGGAACTTCCCGGCCGCGATGATCGCGCGCAAGATCGGGTGCCGGCGCTATTGCCGGCTGCACGGTCGTCGCCAAGCCGGTTGAGGACAC
>NZ_JADJDO010000007.1 GCF_016702655.1 Ideonella sp. | reverse complement strand
AGCGCCGCCGCGCTGCCGATCCAGGTCGGCACGCACGAGGTCACGATCGCGACCTGCGAGCCCTTCGACATCGGCTGGGTGGCCGAGATCGAGGGCCACACGCGCAAGACGGTGCGCCTGGCCATCGCCAGCCCGGCCGAACTGCAGCGCTACACGACCGAGTTCTACACCCTCTCGCGCTCGGTGCGCGCGGCGATCAAGAGCGGCGAGACGGCGGCCACCGCGAGCTTCGAGCAACTCGTCGAGCTCGGCCGCAGCAACCGCCCGCTGGACGCCAACGACCAGGGCGTGGTGCAGGTCGTCGACTGGCTGTGGCAGTACGCCTTCGACCAGCGCGCGAGCGACATCCACCTCGAGCCGCGGCGCGAGCTCGGCGCGATCCGATTCCGCATCGACGGCGTGATGCACACCGTGTACCAGCTGCCTCCCGGCGTGATGAACGCGATGACGGCGCGCATCAAGCTGCTCGGCCGCATGGACGTGGTCGAGAAGCGCCGCCCGCAGGACGGCCGCATCAAGACGCGCAACCCGCGCGGCGACGAGGTCGAGATGCGCCTCTCCACGCTGCCCACCGCCTTCGGCGAGAAGATGGTGATGCGCATCTTCGACCCCGACACGGCCGGCAAGAACGTCGATGCGCTCGGCTTCGGCGCGCACGACACGCCGCGCTGGGAGGCGCTCACCGCGCACACGCACGGCATCATCCTCGTCACCGGGCCGACCGGCTCGGGCAAGACGACGACGCTGTACGCGACCTTGAAGCGCCTCGCGACCGACGAGGTCAACGTCTGCACGATCGAGGATCCGATCGAGATGATCCAGCCGGCGTTCAACCAGACCCAGGCAGACCGGGCTCGACCTCGGTTTTGCCGAAGGCCTGCGCGCGCTGATGCGCCAGGACCCGGACATCATCATGGTCGGCGAGATCCGCGACCTGGAGACCGCCGAGATGGCGATCCAGGCCGCGCTCACCGGCCACCTCGTCTTCTCGACGCTGCACACCAACGACGCCGCGTCGGCGATCACGCGCCTCGTCGACCTCGGCGTGCCGCCCTACCTGATCGGCGCGACGGTCGTCGGCGTGCTCGCGCAGCGCCTCGTGCGCACGCTGTGCCCGGCGTGCAAGGCGCCCGATCCGGACGCGACGCGCGAGGCGCTGCAGCAGGTCATCAAGCCGTGGCGGCTGACCGGCGAGATTCATGCCTGCAAGCCGGTCGGCTGCCTCGAGTGCCGCATGACCGGCTACCGCGGTCGCGCCGGGCTCTACGAACTGCTCACCGTGACCGAGGCCGCGCGCGCCGCGATCCACCCGCAGCCCCGACGCCGCGAAGCTGCGCACGCAGAGCCTTGCAGACGGCCTGCGCCCGCTGCGCATGGCCGGCGCGATGAAGGTCGCGGAAGGACTGACGACGATCGAGGAAGTGCTCAGGTCGACACCGGTTTGGGGCTGAGCGCCTGAAGCGGCTGTCGCAAGTGCGGCCTGCTGAGCTGCGGCCGCACTCGCCCAGATCGGCGCGCAGCGTCAGACATGCCCGAGCACCGGATGCGGCTCGTAGCCCTGCTCGAGCTGCACGATCTCGTCGGCCGATAGCGTCGTCGACACCGCGGCCACCGCCTGGTCGATCTGCTCGGGCTTGCTCGCACCGAAGATGGGCGCCGTGACGCCCTTGTGCAGCAACCAGGCGTAGGCGAGCGTCGCGTTGCTCACGCCCCTGGCCTGCGCCAGCGCCGAGAGGCGCTCCACGGTCTGGAAGTCGCTCGCGCGGTAGTAGAGCCGTTGCGCGATGTCGTCGGTGCTCGCGCGCGCGGTCGCGCCGGCCTGAAGGTCGTCGGCCTTGCGGTTGCCGGCGAGAAAGCCGCGCGCGAGCGGGCTCCAGGGAATCAGCGCCACGCCCTGGTCGCGGCACAGCGGGATCATCTCGCGCTCCTCCTCGCGGTAGGCGAGGTTGTAGTGGTTCTGCATGCTCGCGAACGGCGTCCAGCCGTGGCGGCGCGCGACCTCCTGCGCCTTCGCGAACTGCCAGGCCCACATCGAGCTCGCGCCGAGGTAGCGCACCTTGCCGGCCTTGACGACGTCGTGCAGCGCCTCCATCGTCTCCTCGATCGGCGTGGCCGGGTCCCAGCGGTGGATCTGGTAGAGGTCGATGTAGTCCATGCCGAGCCGCTGCAGGCTCGCGTCCACGGCGTGCAGGATGCGCTTCCTCGACAGACCGCTCGTGTTGGGACGCGGCTCGTGCGCATTGGCCGCCGGCGCCAGTCCGCTGCCCAAGCCCAGGCCCACCGGGTAGAACAGCTTGGTCGCGACGACGATTTCGTCGCGCTGGCAGAACTCGCGCACGAAGCGGCCGGTGAGCACCTCGCTCTCGCCGGCCGAGTACATGTCGGCGCTGTCGAAGAAGTTGATGCCCTGCTCGACCGCGTGCCTGACGAGCGGGCGGCTGGCCGTCTCGTCGAGCACCCAGGGCCGCCACTTCGGCGTGCCGTAGGTCATCATGCCCAGGCACAGGCGCGAGACGACGAGGCCGGTGCGGCCGAGGCGGGTGGTCTGCATGGGTGCTCCTTGGCGCTGCGCGGGCGCCCATGATGCCAGCGCCCCCCGCGCGGTGCAAAACCGTGCAGGCGCCCGGCCAGGGCCGGTCAGGCTGGCACGCCGAGCGCAACCAGGTGCAGCACCCATTCGCGCGCCGGGTCGGCGCCGACGAGCGCCGCCGCTTCGGCGTCGTAGAACGCACCGACCGCGCAGGCCGCGAGGCCGCGCGCGCCGGCGGCGAGGTAGATGAGCTCGCCGATGCAGCCTGCCTGCAGCAACGCATGCCGATAGCCGCGCAACGCGCCCGCCGGGTCGGCCTGCAGCGCTTCGCGATCGACGCCGAGCACGAACACCGCTTGCGCGTCGCCGATCACGTCCTGATCCAGCGCGGCGGCGCGCGCTGCTGCACGCAAGTCTGGGCCGACGCGGCGCGGCTCGAGCACGTGGCGCTGCGCGTCGTAGCGATAGGCACCCGGCGCGAGGCCGGCTACGGCGTTGACAACGACGGCGACACGCAGCGCCTGCGACAACGAAGCCTGCGGCTCCATCAAAGCGCCGAGCACCGCCGAGAGCACGTCGAGTTCAAGCGCCGTGCCTGAGAAGCGGCGCACCGAGCGCCGGGTCGCGATCACGCGCAGCGCGTCGGCGCGCACGGAGGGCGCTGGCGGCAGGGTGATCGCGCCAGCGGCCGGCTGCGGCGCGAGCGCGGCGCGCTGCGGCGCCACCCGCGGCGCCGCGAGCGAGGTCGCGGCGTGCATCGCGCCGGTGATGCCGAGCGGCGACGACTTCGCGGCCGCAGCGCGCTGCGGTGGCGCAGGCGCACTCGCAGCGGCGGCTGCCTGCGCAGGCGGCGCCACTGGCGCGGCAGGCGGCCGCGGGATTAGCGCGAGCCAGGCAAGAACGCCCTCTTCAGCCTCGTCGAGCCCGAGCGCCGCGGCACATCGCGCCTCGTCGAAGCGCATTGCGAAGCGGCATTGCGCACCGAGTTCGATCGCCGCGACGCGCAGGTTCTCGATCGCATGGCCGAGGTCGGCGAGCAGGTAGCGATAGGTGCGGTCGCGGTACTTGTGGCCGCTGCGCCGGAAGACCGCGGTCGCGACGACGATCGCGGCCGCACCCTGCAGCGCCGTCTCGTCGGCCGCGGCGGCGATCTGCGCGGCGGCAGGCGCGTCGCCCTCGAGACGCTCCAGCGCATGGCCCAGCGCGTCGTAGTGCCACACCCCGGCGGGCAAGCCGGGCAGCGAGCGCACCGCGACGTAGAGTTCGGTCGCGAACAGCGCCCCCGACGAGGGCGAAGCGCGCAAGCGGATCGGCGCGCGCACGGCGGTGATGCCGGCCGTGTGCCAGAGCACGGTGGCCAGCGCGGCAAGATCGAACGGCGCGCCAGCTGCTGGCATCCCGTTCGGCAGCGCGATCCGCGCCGCACCAGGGTACTGCTTGAACGGCGCCGGCGCGTCGCCCCAATCGACGCCCGGCGCGCGCAGCAGCACGCCGCCGCGCGAGTTGGACGACTGGGCATGGAAGCGCTCGACCATTGCCATCGCCGCGCCAGGGTCGGCATCCGGTGTTGCGATGTCGCTGCCGGCTTGCGCCTGGCTGCGCCCGCTGCGCCATCCGGCCCAGTAGGCCGCGCCGACGGCGGCCAGCGTGCCGAACAGCGCGAGCGCGCGCCGGCGCCTCGGCAGCGGGGCGGCGCCAACGCTGGCATCCGGCGCAGCCCGCCGCACCAGGAAGCGCCACACGACACGCCAGTTGAACGCGAGATGGAGCGCGAGCAGCAGCAGCGTGGCGTAGCCGAACAGGTAGTGCCAGTCGAAGACCGGCAGTTGCTGGTTCGCGACCCAGAAGATGCCGAGGCCCGCCGTGCTGCCCACGTACAGCAGCAGCAGCAGGCTCGATGCGACGTTCAGGCCAGCGCCGCGACGGCGGGCGCCGGCGCAGCACCCGCCACGACAGCCAGGCCACAGCCATGAGCAACGGCAACGCAACCCACAGGATCTTGGGCATGGCGCGGACCTCTCCTCTCGATTCTAGGGAGCCGACGCGGGCTGAAGGATTCCAACAGAAGGATTTCACCAGTGGCGCCGTGGATCGCGAGGCCTTAGCCTGCCACTCCTCTTCCGCCCGACACCGAATCGCCCATGAACGCCGACAACAAGCTCATCCTCGACTACGTTCTCGAGCACGAAGCGGGCCATCCCGAGCGCATCTACCTGACCCAGCCCGTCGGCGGCGGGCAGGTGATCGACTACACCTGGGCCCAGGTGCTCGACCAGTCGCGGCGCATGGCCGCGCACCTGCAGGCACAGGGCTTCCCGCGCGGCGCGCGGATCGCGATCCTGTCGAAGAACTGCGCCCACTTCATCATGGCCGAACTCGCGATCTGGATGGCTGGCTACACCACGGTCGCGATCTTCCCGACCGAGACCGCCGAGACGATCGGCTACGTGCTCGGCCACAGCGAGGCGAGCCTGCTCTTCGTCGGCAAGCTCGACACCTGGGAGCAGCAGCGCCCGGGCGTGCCGGCGGGCCTGCCGTGCATCGCCTTCCCGCTCGCACCGAAGACCGAGTTCGACACCTGGGACGCGATCGTCGCGCGCACCCAGCCGCTCGCCGGCCGACCGCAGCGTGCGGCCGACGAACTGGCGATGCTGATCTACACCTCGGGCTCGACCGGACAGCCCAAGGGGGTGATGTCGAGCTTCGGCGCCATCACGCGCACCGCCGAGATCATCAGCGCCGATACGCGCCGGCGCGTCGGCGCCGGCGTCGAGGGCCGCATGCTGTCCTACCTGCCGCTCGCGCACAGCTTCGAGCGCTCGTGGGTCGAGGCCGCGTCGCTGGTGGACGGCGGCACGCGCCTGTACTTCGCCGATGCGCTCGACACCTTCCTCGAGGATCTGCGCCGCGCGCGGCCAACGCTGTTCATCTCGGTGTCGCGGCTATGGGTCAAGTTCCAGCAGGGCGTGTTCGCCAAGATGCCGCCGGCCAAGCTCGACCGGCTGCTGCGGATCCCGATCCTCGGCCGCATCGTCGCCAAGAAGGTGCTCAAGGGCCTCGGGCTGGATGCCGTGGTGCAGGCCGGCAGCGGCTCGGCGCCGCTGCCGCCCGAGGTCATCCAGTGGTACCGGCGCCTGGGCCTGCAGCTCTTCGAGGGCTACGGCGCAGACCGAGGACAACTCGCTGTCGCACACCTCGAACGAGCGCTTCAGCGAGCCGGGCTGGTCGGTGCGCCGATGGCCGGCGTCGAGGTGCGGCTGAGCCCGGAAGGCGAGATCCTGATCAAGTCGCCGGGCCAGTTCAGCGGCTACTACAGGCAGCCCGAACTGACCGCCGAATCGTTCACCGAGGACGGGTTCTTCCGCACCGGCGACCGCGGCGAGCGGCGCGCGGACGGCATGCTCAAGATCACCGGCCGCACCAAGGAGCTGTTCAAGACGGCCAAGGGCAAGTACGTCGCGCCGGCGCCGATCGAGAACCTGCTCAACGCGCACCCGATGATCGAGCTGTCGCTGGTCTCGGGGGTCGGCCAGCCGGCGGCCTACGCCGTCGTCGTGCTCGCCGAGGACATCCGCCCGCGCCAGGACGATCCGGCGCTGCGCGCCGACGTCGAGCGCGAGCTCGGCGAGCTGCTGCAGGCCGTGAACCGCCGCATCGCCGACTACGAGCACCTGCGCATGATCGTCGTCGCGCGCGAACCCTGGTCGATCGAGAACGGCCTCTTGACGCCGACGATGAAGGTGCGCCGCGCGCGCATCGAGGGCGCGATTGCGCCGCGCGTCGACGAGTGGTACGCCGACGCGCGCCGCGTGATCTTTGCTTGATCGGCCGAGGCGCGACGCTACTGCAGCGCGCAACTCCCCGGCCCGTCCGGGTGGCCGCAGCTGCCACAGGGGCCGGGCATGGCCGGCAGCGGCGACGCGCCGGCGCTGCTGTCGGCGGTCGCGAAGACGGACAGCTTCTTCGCCAGCGCGGTCGAGGCGCAGGCCGGGCACTGTGGCGTCCGGCCACCGCGCACCAGGGTCTCGAACTCGCGCCCGTAGTCCTGGCAGGCGTACTCGTAGATCGGCATCGCAAGGCTCCAAGTGACTCGATTGCCGCAATTGTCGCGCGACGCGGGCCCGAGCCGGAGTCGCCTCCTTTTGCGCAATTGCACAGGCGCTTCGTCGCGGCGACTCAAGCGATCGGAATGCGCGCCTTGTTCGCCGCCAGCCACTGGGCGAAGGTCTGCAGCGCCGGGTTGAGCGCGCGCGCACGCGCAGGATCGCGCGCGGCGCAAAACGCGTCGGCGAACTCGACATTGAACTGGAACATGTTCCCGAGGTCCTCGGCGCCGGGAAAGCCGAAGCTGCGAAACAGCGCCGGGTCGAGCGCCTGGTAGCGCACCGGCTCGCCCAAGGCCGCGCCCATCGCCGCGGCCATCTCGGCGCCGGTCAGCAGTTCGCCGGCGATGCCGACGCGCTGGCCGATCAACTCGGCGCCGCGCTTGAAGACGCCGTAGGCGCAGCGGCCGATGTCCTCGACCGCGATGCTCGGGAACCTGCCCGCGCCGAGCGGGATCGCCCACTCGAGCACGCCGTCGGCGGCGCGCTTGGGGCCGAGGCCGAAGAAGATCAGGTTCTCCCAGTAGAACGAGGTCAGCAGGAAGGTCGTCGGTACGCCGGCATCGGTGAACAGGTGGTCCGACTCGCCCTTGGCGTCGAAGTGCGGCACCTTGTAGCGGCCCATCAGCGTCGGCATGCGCTCGTCGGCGAGCGGGATGAAGTTGCGCGAATCCTCGAGCGTCGACCAGACCGCGTGCGCGATGCCGGCCGCCTTGGCCGCGCGTGCCAGCGCCGCGGCCTGGGCCTGTTCCTTGTCGGGCGAGAAGTGCTCCCAGAAGTTGGTCACGAAGTAGGCCCCGTGCGCGCCGTCGAGCGCACGCACGAGGCTCGCCTCGTCGTCCAGGTCGGCGGCCACGACCTCGGCGCCGGCCGCGGCGAGCGCGCGCGCGTTGTCGGAGTCGACCTTGCGCGTCAGCGCGCGCGCCTTGAAGCCGCCGCCCGCATCGGCGAGGATGGCGCGCACGAGGCCGCCGCCTTGCGCGCCGGTGGCGCCGACGACTGCGATCAGTCTTGCGTCTGCCATAGCTGTCTCCTTCGAAGTGGTCCGACACGAGCGCGCCGCGGTGGTCCTGCCGTTGCCCCGACGGGCCTTCGTGCCGGACAGCTCCCAGCCCTGGGGTCATGCGCGGTGCGGGCGGCCGCTATCAGTCCGCTCTGTCACCGAGCCGTGCAACGATCCACCCTAACAGTCTAGCCACTTCGCCCGGGTTGTCGATATGAAACCTGGCCGAAGACGGGTGCCCTGCCCTGCCGACGCGCACGGTCACCCAGTCCGCCGGAGCAGACGCGAATACCGGTTCATCGTTGACGTCGTCGCCGGCGAAGAGAGCGCACGAGGCGCCGCAGCGCTGCACGAGCCGGTGCACCGCGTCGGCCTTGTCGGGTGCGTCCGACGCCGCGATGTTGACGACCATCTTGCCTGCGAAGACGCGCAGTCCGCCGTCGCCCGCAACGAGCAGGTCGCGGATCAACGCGCGCGCGCGCGCGCGCGCGCGCGAGCGGCGATAGTGCAGCGCGATCGACTGGCCCTTGTCCTCGACGACGACGCCCGCTGCGTCGAGCTGGGCACCGTGCGAGCGCAGCAGGGCTCGCATCGGGTCGAGCGCAACCACGTGCGCCTGGTCGCCAACGGGCTCGAAGGGGTCTTCTGCGCCGTGGTTGCCGACGATGTAGGTGGGCTCGAATCCGAGCCGCGAGCGCACGTCGTCCACCGAGCGCCCGGTGACGATGGCCACCGGCAACCGCTGCCCCAGCGCGCGCAGGCGCGCGCTGACTTGCGGGGCGATCCTGGCCCGGTCCGGGCTGGCGACGATCGGCGCCAGCGTGCCGTCGAAATCGAAGGCGAGCAGCGGCCGCCGGCTCAGAAGCGAGGCGAGCGCCGCCTCGCCCTGCGGCGTGAACAAATGCTGCATCGGATCGACTCGCGCCTCTCAGATGTTCTGACTGCGGCGCACGCGATCCTCGATGCGTGCACGCAGCCGCCAGCGGGCCGCATCGGCGAGCATGCGGCCGGCCCAGCGAAAGACGTTGAACTCGCGCACCGTGCTGCGCAGGCTGGCCATGCGTTCGCGCTGTTCCGCGGCCGGCATCCTGGCCGCGCGGTTGAGCGCTTCGGCGGTCTCCTCCACGTGGTAAGGGTTCACGATCAGCGCTTCCGACAACTCGCGCGCGGCGCCGGCAAACCGGCTCAGCATCAGCACGCCCTGCAGGTCGTCGCGCGCGGCGACGAACTCCTTGCAGACCAGGTTCATGCCGTCGTGCAGGCTGGTCACGACGCACACATTCGCGGCCCGGAAGAGTTCGTTCACCGCGTCGTGCTCGTGGTGCTGCGCGAGCAGGTGCACGGGCTGGTAGCCGGGACGGCCGAACCTGTCGTTGATGCGCCGGGCCATGCTCTCCGCGCGGTCCTGGAAGCTGCGGTACTCTTCCAGCGCTCCGCGCGTCGGTGCCGCCACCTGGACGAACGCGAAGCGGCCTACCCATTCGGGCCACTTCTCGAGCATGCGCTCGACGGCGTTGAGCCGTTCGAGGATGCCCTTGGTGTAGTCGAAGCGATCGACGCCGACGGCCAGGCAGACATCGGCCGGCAACTGCAGGCGTTCGATCACGCGCCGGCGGCACTCGCCCACCGCCGGCCACGCAGCGGCCTGGGCATCGTCCGGCCACTCGATCGAGATCGGATAGCTCTCGACGAGCGTCTCCCTTGCCGCCATAGGCGATGATCGAATGCTCGTGCTCGATGCGGGCTTCGAGATAACGGTCAACTGTCTCGATGAAGTTCTTGCAGTGAAAACGGGTGTGGAACCCGAGGATGGTGCTGCCGAGCATGCCCTGCAGGATTTCACGCCGCCAGGGGCAGATTCCGAACGACTCGGGATTGGGCCACGGGATGTGCCAGAAGGTCAGGATCGTGGCCTGGGGCAGCTTGGCGCGGATCATCGCCGGCAGCAGGGCGAAGTGATAGTCCTGCACCAGCACGACCGGGTCGGCCCCGCGCGCCTCGGCGACCACGGCATCGGCGAAGCGCTGGTTGACCGCCCGGTAGGCCTCCCAGTCGGGCTCGCGAAACACAGGCCGCACGTGGGCGACGTGGCACAGCGGCCACAGGCCCTCGTTGGCGAATCCGTAGTAATAGCCCTGCTCCTCCTGCGGCGTCAGCCAGACCCGGCGCAGCCAGTAATCGTCCTCGCCCGGCGGCACGCGCACGCGATCGCCCGCATCGACGACATCGCGGTCGGCGCTGCCGCTACCGTGCGCGACCCAGACGCCCGAGCAGGCGCGCATCACCGGCTCCACCGCCGTGACGAGGCCGCTCGCCGGCCGCTTGACGAGCAGTTCGCCCGCGGCGCCGCGCTCGTGGATGTAGGGCTCGCGGTTCGAGACCACGATCACCTGGTCCCCGCTGAGCTGGGTGCGCAGCAGCAGTCGCAGGCGCTCGGCCGTCCACTCGGCCTCGGGCCCCTGGGCGCGCCGGTACTCGTCCTCGAGATCGCGCAGCCGGGCGCGGAGATCGGCGGCGAACGGCGCCAGTTCGGGCACCGGCAGCAACGGGCTGAGCAGGCCCTCGCCGCGCATCAGCGCGCGCGCGCCGTTGACCCAGCCGCGCCAGCTCAACTGGGCGACAACCACGGTGATCAATGCGATCACCAGGCCGAGTGCAGCGATCAGGCCGACGAGGTAGTTGCGGGTGTCCTGGCTGCGCCGTTCGATGAAGCTCAGGTCGTGCACCAGGACCAGGCGGGCGAGCAGAACGGGCGCCATCTCGGGAGTGGCGGTCGGTGTCGATTGCCTGATCGACGCCGCGTCTTCCTCAGGCAGCAATTCCGGCGCCGGATTCACCCACTCCGGCGGCGGCGGAGCGGGCCGACGGCCGATCACGTCGTGCACACCGACATGCACAGCGCCGCCCTCGAGGGCAACGCGCGGCTCGCCTTGCGCGGCGAGCTCGGCAGCAGCCGCGCAGCTCATGCTTCGCGGAAAGCGATCCGTGCTCTGCAGCAGCGTGCCGTCGGGACTGCACAGCGCGATCGCGAACAGCCGCTCGTCCTGCGCGGCACGGTCGAACAGGGGCTGCAGCCGCTGCACGCGGTCGGACAGCATCGCCTCGGCGACCGAGTCGGAGAGCGCCTGGGCGACCAGCACCCCGCGGCTGTCCAGGTCGCGGCTGAACCAGCGCAGCGTGACCTGGTCCATCAACGGGACCGCGACATAGGCAGCGGCGATCAACACCGCCAGCAGCGGCAGCAGGAAGCGCAGTTGCAGGCGGACTGTCTTCAGCGCCATTGCCGGCCGGTCCGGGTGCTGCCCTGCCACGCAAGCGATCTGTGCATCGCATATCCTCCGACCTCGAAACCGAATGTAGCCCAGTCAACGAGTCGAGCCGCAGGCCAACATGACGCAAGCGACATCAACACTGCCGCCCCGGTCGAGTTCCGAGGCCGAACGCGCCTCGCTGGACCTGGCCTTGATCGGCAACTGCACGATCGGCGCCCTCGTGACGCGTCGGGCCAGCATCGTCTGGTGCTGCATGCCGCGCTTCGACAGCACGCCGGTGTTCGACGCGCTGCTCGACAGCGCCGACGGCCTGCCGCTGGACGGCGCGATGACGGTCGAGATCGAGGGCCTGGCGCGCGTCGAGCAGGCCTACGACCCAGGTACCGCCATCCTGAGAACGCAGCTCTGGGACGCAAGGGGCCAGGGCGTCGAAGTGACGGACTTCGCGCCGCGCCTGATCAGCCGCGACCGCGTGTTCCGGCCGGCCCAGCTCGTCAGGCGCATGCGGCCGCTGGCCGGGCACCCGCGCCTGAGGATCTCGGTCAGGCCGCAC
This sequence comes from Ideonella sp., assembly GCF_016702655.1. Lineage (GTDB taxonomy): Bacteria > Pseudomonadota > Gammaproteobacteria > Burkholderiales > Burkholderiaceae_C > CAIKUF01. The sequence continues at coordinate 5,463 of NZ_JADJDO010000007.1, read as the reverse complement.
GGCGACTGGGGCGCGTCGCCACCCGCGCTCACCCGGGGCAGCCACCACCTGCGCTTCGTGATGCCGCAGTGCACGCTCAGGCTCAACACGAGCGCGCCGCTGACCTACATCACCGACGGTACCTGGTTCTCGATGCACGGCCCGATGAGCATGCTGCTCGGCCCCGACGAGACCCTGGTGGGCGGCATCGACGAGACGGCGCGTGACTTCGAGGAGCAGACCGCACTGTACTGGCGTCACTGGAGCCGCCGGCTCGCGGTGCCCCTCGAATGGCAGGAGGCGGTGATCCGCGCCGCCGTCACGCTCAAGCTGTGCGTCTTCGAGGACACCGGCGCCATCGTCGCGGCGCTCACCACCATCGGTCCCCGAGGCGCCCGGCACAGGCCGCAACTGGGACTACCGCTATTGCTGGCTGCGCGACGCGTACTTCGTCGTGCGCGCTCAACGGCCTGTCCGAAGTCGGCACGATGGAGAGCTACCTGAACTGGCTCTACAACGTGGTCCGCGGCACGCCGGACGGACGCGTGCAGCCGCTGTATGGCATCGGCCTCGAGGTCCTGACCGAAGAGGTGATCGCGCGCGCGCCCGGCTATCGCGGCATGGCGCCGGTGCGCGTCGGCAACCAGGCGCACGAGCATGTCCAGAACGACGTCTACGGCAGCATCGTCCTGGGTGCCGCGCAGGCCTTTCACGACCACCGCCTGTTCAGGCGCGGCGACGCTGCCGACTTTCATGCGCTGGAGGTGATGGGCGAACAGGCCTGGCGCCTGCACGACCAGCCCGACGCGGGAATCTGGGAGCTGCGCACGCGCGCGCGCGTCCACACCTCGTCGACGCTGATGTGCTGGGCCGCGTGCGACCGGCTCGCGCGCATCGCCGCGGCACTCGGCCTGCCGCAGCGTGCGGCACTCTGGCAGTCGCGCGCAGGCGTGATCCGCGAGGCCATCCTGCAGGCGGCCTGGAGCGACGAGCGCCAGGCCTTCGTCGAGAGCCTGGGCGGGCGGGACCTCGACGCCAGCGTGCTGTTGATGGCCGAGGTCGGTTTCCTCGCGCCGACCGACCCGCGCTTCGTCAGCACCGTGCGGGCGCTGGAGCGCTCGCTGTGCGACGGGCACTTCATGCGCCGCTACGAGGCCGAAGACGACTTCGGCCGGCCCGAAGTGGCCTTCAACGTCTGCTCGTTCTGGCGCGTCGATGCGCTGGCGCGGATCGGCGAGCGCGACCGCGCGCGCGAAGCGTTCGAGGCCCTGATCGCGCGCCGCAATTCGGCCGGCCTGCTGAGCGAGGACATCGACGCCGTCACCGGCGAGTTGTGGGGCAACTTCCCGCAGACCTATTCGATGGTCGGCATCATCAACGGAGCGGTTCGGCTTTCGGCGCCCTGGGACAGCGTGGTCTGACGATCTCAGTCGAGCGCCGGGCCGCCCCAAGCCGACTGAGCGCCCCTTGGGGGCCGCGAACGCAGTGAGCTTGGGGCGGTCATCAGCTGCCGCCCGCCGGCGGCGCGCGGTCAGCGCGGCGCGCTCGCCGCGATCGGCGGCGTCGCGAGGTGCACATCGCCGCACTGCGCGCGCTGGCGCAGCGCGTGGTCCATCAGCACGAGGGCGAGCATGGCTTCGGCGATCGGCGTCGCGCGGATGCCGACGCAGGGGTCGTGGCGGCCGAAGGTCTGCACCACGGTCGGCGCGCCGTTGCGGTCGATGGAGGCGCGCGGTGCGCGGATCGAGCTCGTCGGCTTGATCGCGATCGCGACCGTGATGTCCTGCCCGGTGCTGATGCCGCCGAGCATGCCGCCGGCGTTGTTGCCGCGAAAGCCCTGCGGCGTCAGCTCGTCGCCGTGCACGCTGCCGCGCTGCGCGACGCAGCCGAAGCCGGCGCCGATCTCGACCCCCTTGACGGCGTTGATGCCCATCATCGCGTAGGCGATCTCGGCGTCGAGCTTGTCGGCGAGCGGCTCGCCGAGTCCCGGCGGGACGTTGGTCGCCTCGACATGGATACGTGCGCCGACCGAGTCGCCTTCCTTGCGCAGCGCGTCCATCGCCGCCTCGAGCTCGGCGATCATGCTCGCGTTGGCGGCGAAGAAGGGGTTGTTGGGCACATGCTCCCAACCTCGAAGGGGATCGCGATCGCGCCCAGGTGCGTCATGCAGCCGCGAAAGCCGGTGCCGTGATGTTCGCGCAGCCACTTGCGCGCGACGGCGCCGGCGCCGACCATCGGCGCCGTCAGGCGCGCCGACGCACGCCCGCCGCCGCGCGGGTCGCGCAGGCCGTACTTGCGCCAGTAGCTGTAGTCGGCGTGGCCGGGGCGGAAGGTGTCGAGGATGTTGCCGTAATCCTTGCTGCGCTGGTCGGTGTTGTGGATCAGCAGGCAGATCGGGGTGCCGGTCGTGACGCCCTCGTAGACGCCGGAGAGGATCTGCACCGCATCGGGTTCGTTCCTCTGCGTCACGTGGCGGCTCGTGCCGGGACGCCGCCGGTCGAGCTCGGGCTGGATGTCGGTTTCGGACAGCGCGAGCCCCGGCGGGCAGCCGTCGATCACGCAGCCGATTGCGGGCCGTGGCTCTCGCCGAAATTGGTGACCCGGAAACAGGGTGCCGAAGGTGCTGGACATGGCTGCGCCGGAGAGCGGATCACGCCACCTGGGCCGTGATCGGAAGGACGATTCTGCTCAGGCCGCAGCGCCCTGCGAAGTTGCAGCGAAGGCCTGGTAAGTCGCCTGCTGCGCGTTTCCAGGCGCTCGGTTTCGGCGACCAGTTGGCGCCGCCGCTGCCCGGGCCCGGGCTCCTCGACCGGCCAGTCGCGGATGTAGGCCTTCAACATCCGGTTCTCGAAGTCCTGCGCGTCGACGACGGCCTTGGCGACGTCGAAGAACGAGATCACGCCCATCAGCATGCCCTGGTTCATCACCGGCGTGTAGCGCGCATGGCGGCCGAGCATCATGCGCCGCACCTCGTCGATCTCGGTCTCGGGGGTGCAGGTCAGCGGGCTGTCGTCCATCACCGAACGCACCGTCGTCTTGCCGATGATGCCGCCGTTCTTGACCAGGGCCAGAATAACCTCGCGGAAGGTCAGGATGCCGGCGAGCTGGCCATGGCTCATGACCACGAGCGAGCCGATGTCGTTGCCGGCCATGGTCTGCACTGCCTCGGCGAGCGGCTGGTCGGGCGAGACGGTGAACAGCGTCCCGCCCTTGACACGAAGGATGTCACTGACTTTCATGCGAGCCTCCCCTCTTCGATTCGATGCGGAGCCAACATAGCACACAATCCGCGCCACAGACACCCGAACGGCGCAACGCGATGGCAGGCCCCTCCGACCCCGGATTCGACACCTTGGCGCTGCACGCCGGCGCCGCGCCCGACCCGGCGACGGGCGCACGCGCGCTGCCGATCCACCTGACGACGGCGTTCGTGTTCGAGTCGAGCGAGCAGGCGGCGTCGCTGTTCAATCTCGAGCGCTCGGGGCATGTGTACAGCCGCATCAGCAACCCGACCAATGCCGCGTTCGAGGAACGCATGGCGGCGCTCGAGGGCGGCGTGGGCGCGATCGCGACCGCGAGCGGCCAGGCGGCGCTGCACCTCGCGATCGCGACGATCGCCGGCTCAGGCTCGCACGTGGTCAGCTCGAGCGCGCTGTACGGTGGCTCGCACAACCTGCTGCACTACACGCTGTCGCGCTTCGGCATCGAGACGACATTTGTCAAGCCGGGCGACATCGCCGGCTGGCGCGCCGCGATCCGCCCGGAGACGAAGCTGCTCTTCGGCGAGACGCTCGGCAATCCCGGCCTCGACGTGCTCGACATCCCGACCGTCGCCGCCATCGCGCACGAGGCGGGCGTGCCGCTGCTCGTCGACTCGACCTTCACCACGCCCTGGCTGATGCAGCCCTTCAAGCACGGCGCCGACCTCGTCTTCCACTCCGCGACCAAGTTCCTGTGCGGCCATGGCACGGTGGTCGGCGGCGTACTCGTCGACGGCGGCGCCTTCGACTGGAGCGAGGCGACGCGCTTCCCCGAGTTGAACCAGCCCTACGAAGGGTTTCACGGCATGGTGTTCGCCGAGGAAAGCACCGAAGGCGCCTTCCTGCTGCGTGCGCGCCGCGAAGGGCTGCGCGACTTCGGCGCCTGCATGAGCCCGCACACGGCCTGGCTGATGATGCAGGGCCTGGAAACGCTGCCGCTGCGCATGGCGCGTCACGTCGAGAACGCGCGCAAGGTCGTCGAATTCCTCGTCGCGCAGCCGCTCGTCGCGGCGGTCGGCTACCCCGAGCTCGAATCGCATCCGGACCACGCGCTCGCGCAGAAGTTGCTGCCGCGCGGCGCCGGCGCGGTGTTCAGCTTCGACCTGAAAGGCACGCGCGCCCAGGGCAAGGCCTTCATCGAGGCCTTGAAGCTCTTCAGCCACCTCGCCAACGTCGGCGACTGCCGGTCGCTCGTCATCCACCCTGCGTCGACGACGCATTTCCGCATGGACGATGCAGCGCTCGCACAGGCCGGCATCGCGCCGGGGACGATCCGGCTGTCGATGGGGCTCGAGGACGCCGACGACCTGATCGACGACCTGAAGCGGGCGCTCAAGATCGCGAGAAGGCACGGTGAGGCTGCCCGTCGACGGCCGCGAGGCCTACGCCTACACCGGCGGCAAGCCCTTCGACGCCGCCCTGCCCTGCGTCGTCTTCATCCATGGGGGCTCAACGACCACAGCGTCTGGACGCTGCTCGCGCGCTGGTTCGCGAACCACGGCCATTCGGTGCTCGCGGTCGACCTGCCCGGCCACATGCGCAGTGCCGGGCCGGCGCTCGCCGACATCGAGGCCATGGCCGACTGGACGCTCGCGCTGCTCGACGCCGCCGGCGTGCAGCAGGCGGCGCTTGCCGGCCACAGCATGGGCTCGCTGATCGCGCTCGAGGCCGCGGGCCGGGCGCCAGGGCGCGTGACCCGGCTCGCGATGCTCGGCAGTTGCTACCCGATGGCGGTGCCGCAGGCGCTACTCGATCTCGCGCTCGCCGACCCGCTCGCGGCGATCGACCGCGCCGTGATGTTCTCGCACTCGACGCTCGCGCCCAAGCCATCCTACCCCGGCCCGGGCGTCTGGCTGCGCGGCGCGGCGCGCGCGCTGATGTGCCAGGTGCTGCGCCACCAGGGCGACGAGCGCCTGTTCCACAACGACTTCTCGGCCTGCGACCGCTACGCCAACGGCGTCGAAGCCGCCGCGCGCGTGCGCTGCCCGGCGCACCTGATCCTCGCCCGCGACGACCAGATGACGCCGACGCGCGCGGCGAAGGGGCTGGCCGCGACGCTGAACGCGCCGGTGCAGCTCGTCGCCGGCGGGCGGCTAACCTGATGCAGGAGTGCCCCGAGCAGGTGTTGGCAGCGCTGCGCATCGCGCTCGGCTGAGGCTTCGGCTTTGCCCCGGCATTGAACGAGCGATAAAGCCGCCGTCCGGCGTGGCAGATGCCACGCGCG
>NZ_JADJDO010000006.1 GCF_016702655.1 Ideonella sp. | reverse complement strand
GTCTACACCGGCGACGTGATCAACGGCAAGAAGGTGGTGAGTTCGCTGAGCACAGACGATCTGGAGCCGGGCAGCAAGCACCTGCTCTACTTCCAGGGCGTGCAGATGTCCACGGGCCAGCACTGGTACGTGTCGGTGATCGTGGCCAAGGGGGTCAGGCCCGGCAAGCGCATCACCCTGACCAGCGGCGTGCATGGAGACGAGATGAGTTCGGTCCATACCGTGCAGACCGTCATGGGGCAGCTGAAGCCGGCGGACATGTCGGGCACCGTGATGGCGGGGCGGGACCTTGCCCGCCCGCCGATGGAGAGCATGCAGCGCCGCTGGCTTAGTTCCGGGCGCGGCTTCAGACTGATCGATGGTGAACCGCGAATGGCCCCGGCAATGAAAACGGCCTCGCGCTGTCAGCCGCCAGGCCGGGCTGGTGTTCAACCGGCTGCTCAAGCCCAATACCGACCTAGCCATCGACTTCCATACGGGGACCACCGGCCTGGACGTGTCGGCCTTCCACATCGGTGACATGCGCATCCCGGAGGTGAAGGCGATGATGATACTTTACCCCGTTCCGGCTATCTGGGACAACCCGGCCTACCCTGGTGTGCTGCACAACGCCTACATCGATGCGGGCATTCCGTCCTTTACGCCCGAGGTCGGTGTTGCGCGGCGGCTGGATCTCGACATGATTCCGCGCTTCGTCGAAGGCACGTTGAACGTCTTCAAGCACTTCGGCGTGATGCCTGGCGCGATCGGGCGCACCGCAGTCGATGCCAACGTCTACATCGGGAAGAGTGCGGTTCCCGTGCTGACCACCCACGGTGGGTTCATCGAATTGCTGGTCAAGCTGAATGCCAAGCTCACGCCAGGACAAAAGGTGGCCATCCAGCGCAACGCTTTCGGAGTGGTGGCGGAATACACCAGCCCGGTGGACGGCCTCGTCGGCGGCCTGCGCAGCGACGCCACGTCGGAGCCTGGCAACGTGCTGCTCTTCATCCTGGCCGACGCCGCGCCGGCATCCGGCACAGCCCCATACCCGGAGTAGGTCGGTCTGGCGGCAGACGCTAGCGCCCGGCGCGGTCACATCGTCACTCTGCCTTGACTGCGACGAATTCGTCCCCTGTCTGACCGACTGGGATGAGGTCCACACCGAAGGCACGGGGCAACGCTTCGGCGCCAAGTGCAGGCTGGTCCTGCCCAAGGGCCGCGACTGCTCGATCTGCCAGAGCACATGCTCGTACAAGTCGCCCGGGGCGCCGGCGTCCGACCGGTCCTGGCCGTGACCGGGTCTCACCGGAAGTCGCCACAAGCTGACTCTGGCCGGCAGGACCGTCGCGCCGAGAGCCAACTTACTGACGTCGTCACGTACTCACACCGGCAGTTCAACTGCCGGAACCAGGCTGAGTGGCTGTTTGTCCCGAGCCTGCAGCGCAGACAGCTCAGCGGGCATGGGGGCAGCCCTGCGTCGGCTGATCCTGCGTCGCGTCAGAGCACCGGCAGCCCGGTGTCGACGCGGCCGGCTTCGATGCGCAGTTGGCGCTCGCAGCGCGCGGCAATGTGGCGGTCGTGCGTCACGAGCACGAGCGTCGTGCCGGACTCGCGATTGAGCTCGAACATCAGCTCCATCACCGTGGCACCGGTCGCGAAGTCGAGGCTGCCGGTGGGCTCGTCGGCGAGCAGCACGGCCGGCTTCATCACGAAGGCGCGCGCGAGCGCAACGCGCTGCTGCTCGCCGCCCGAGAGCACGCGCGGATAGTGGCGCAGCCGCTCGGCCAGGCCCACGCGGCGCAGCATCTCGGTCGCGAGCGCGCGCGCGTCGCGCCGGCCCTGCAACTCGAGCGGCAGCATCACGTTCTCGAGTGCGTTCAGGTTGGCAAGCAGCTGGAAGCTCTGGAAGACGAAGCCCAGCCGCTCGGCGCGCACCGCGGCGCGCGCGTCCTCGTCGAGCGCGAACAGGTCGATGCCGGCAATGCGCACCGTGCCCGAGGTCGGCGTGTCCAGGCCGGCGATGATCGCGAGCAGCGTGCTCTTGCCCGAGCCCGACGCGCCGACGATGGCGACCGACTCCTGCGCGTCGAGCGCGAAGTCGATCTCGTGGAGAATCGTGAGCAGGCCCGTCGAATCGCGGACCTGCTTGGTGACGCGTTCGACGGCGATGATGGGGTCGGTCATGGGTCGGGGTAGGCAATGTTGACGGCGAGGACGCACATGCGCAGGCGCGATTGGCTGGCGCACTGTAGCGCCTGGGCGGCTGCCGCGCTGGCGCTGGCCGCGGGCGATGGCGTTGCCGCCGTTGGCGCGCGCCACACGGTGCTCGTCGTCGGCGACAGCATGTCGGCCGAGTATGGACTGGCGCGCGGCACCGGCTGGGTCGCGCTGCTGGAGAAGCGCCTCGCAGCGCAGAAGCGCAGCGACGTGGCGGTCGTCAACGCCAGCGTCAGCGGCGACACGACTTCGGGCGGCCGATCGCGCCTGCCCGAACTGCTCGCGCGCTACAAGCCTACTGTCGTCGTGCTCGAACTCGGCGGCAACGACGCGCTGCGCGGCCTGCCGCTGGCGATGACGCGCGAGAACCTGGTCGCGATGACCCAGGCCGCGCAGGCTGGCGGCGCGCGCGTGCTGCTCGTGGGCATGCAGGTGCCGCCCAACTACGGCCGCAAGTACGCCGACGACTTTGCCGGCCTCTTTGCGAGCGTCGCGCGCGCCGAGCGCGCGGCGGTGGTCCCGTTCCTGCTCAAGGGCGTGGCCGACGGCCCGCAGGCCGAGGCGCTGTTCCAGGCCGACCGCATCCACCCCAACGCGCAGGCCCAGGCAACGATGCTCGACAACGTCTGGGCCGGGTTGCAGCCGCTGCTGCGATAGAACCGGCTCAGCGACGCTCGCTCTTCGGATTGCCGTTCTCGCGCGGCTCGTCCTTGCCCTGTGGGCGAGGCGCGGGCGGCGCGGGCTTGGCCGCAGCGGCCGGTGGCGGGGTCGCGCCGGGCGCAACTGGCTGCGCAGCGGCGGCTGGCGGCGCAACTGGCGGCGCTGCGGCTACCCTAGGAGCCGGAGCGGGCTGCACCGCGCGCGGCGGCGGCACCGGCCTCGGCTTGGGTGCCGGCGCAGCGGCCTGTGTCGGCGCCAACCCCTGTACCGGTTGCGGCGCAGCCACCGCCGGCCGAGGCGGCGCAAGCGCTGGCGCGACGACGGGCGGCGCGGGCTTGGCGGGAGCGGGCACGACGACCGGCGGCGCGGGCCTGGCGGGAGCGGGCACGACGAATGGCGGCGCTGGATTGACCGGCGCGGGCGCGACCATCGGCGGCGCGGGCCTGGCGGGTGCAGGCGCGACGCTCTGCGGCGCAGGTTTGACCGGTGCAGGCACGACAGCCGCGTTGGCGGGCTGTGCGGCCACAGACTGTGCTGCGGGCATCGCGGCGCCGGGCACGGCAACCGGCCTCGGGCCGACCTTCGGGCGCGGCCCGGGCACCAGGCCTGAGGCAACCGTCGGTGCCGGCACCGGCGGCGCCGCCGTCACGGGCGCCCGGGCCGACAGCGCCAGCCTGCGTTCGGCCGGATTCGCGGGGTTCGGGTCGGTCAACTGCACACGCGCAGGCGCCACCGGCTTGCGCCCGCTGACCACGTTGACCGGCACGACCGTCACCGCGTGCGGCGCGCCGCGATGCATGTAGGTGGTCTGCTGCACCACCGTGTTCGGGCTGTTGATGATCTGCGTCACGTTGGTGATGTTGGTCACGTGGGTCACGTTCACGTTGCGCACATAGTGTGGCGTCACGCGGTAGGGCGGCACGTAGACTTCGCGCGGGCCGAGCGGGAACCAGCCGACGCTCGGGCCGATGTTGATCGAGATCGATACGCCCGCGAGCGGCGCGCCGACCCAGCCCACGAGCGCCGGCGCGAACACCGGCCGCGCGACCCAGCGCCCGGGTGCCCAGCACCAGGCGTTGCGCCAGAACACCCAGCGCCCGTAGTGGAACGGCGCAAATCCCCAGGGCGCGTCGTCGACCCAGGTCCAGCCCCAGGGGCGGATGAAGGCCCAATGGCCGTAGCGATACGGCGCCCAGCCCGGAGCGACCGCGCGCGGTATCCACAGCGCGCCGTGGTCGACATCGTTGACCCAGCGGCCATGGCCGTCGAGCACCTCGGCGCCGGTCATCTCGGGCGAGACGTAGCGCGTCGTCGAGACGCTGCGCTCGGCCGCGGCTTCAGCGGCAGCGACCTCGTCGGCGAAGTCATCGCGCGCCGGTTGCAGCAGCGTGTACCGGGTGCGGCCATCGACCTGCTCGATGTCGGCGCGCTGCCCGGCGATCACGGTCGCCGCGTTGTCCGGCGCCTGGAAGATCAACTGCCCGCTCCAGACCGTGACGCTCGTCGTCGCGTCGATCCGGTCCATGCGGTAGCGCCCGGCACGCTCGGGCTTGAAGCGCCCTTCGGCGCTCACGAGCTCGAACTCGCGCGCCGCCTCGTGCGAGCGCAGGCGCAGTGCCATCCGGCCCTCGTGCAACTGCACGCGCACATGCTCGTCGTCGATCTGCAGGAAGTCGACTTCGCTGCTCGCCGCGAGCCGGATCGTGCTCGAACCGATGCGCAACTCGGCACGCCCGTCGCCGTCGGTCGCGACCCGATCACCCGTCGTCAGCGGCCGGTTGCGCACCGCGGCGATCCAGTCTGCCGATTCGAGGTCGTAGACCCACACCTGGCCCTGCATCTCGGCGATGCGGCCGACGCGGCCGGGCGGGTCGTCCTGCGCGGAGGCCGGCAGGGCGGTGAGCATCAGCAGCGCGAACAGTACGCGCTGCCACCAACGGGCGAGAGTGGCCACGAAGGGCTCCTTCGATTGCAGGTCCGGCCGCCGCTCGGACGCAGCGACCTGCGCCTCTAACGCCGCTGCGCGCGGTTTGGCTGACGCGCCATCGCGCCAGGCCGCAATAACCCCGCGCCGGCCCGGCCTGCGCGCGCCTTCACTCGTCCTGCCCTTCGACAACGTCGGGAAACAGCACGCTCGTGAACCCGAACTGCGTCATGTCGCGCATCCGCGTCGGGTACAGGCGCCCGATCAGGTGGTCGCACTCGTGCTGCACGACGCGGGCGTGGAAGCCTTCGGCCTCGCGGTCGATCGCCTTGCCCAGCGGATCGAAGCCCTGGTAGCGGATGCGGGCAAGGCGGGGCACCACGCCGCGCAGCCCGGGCACCGACAGGCAGCCCTCCCAACCCGACTCTTCCTCGCTGCCGAGCGGCGTGATCAGCGGGTTGATCAGCACCGTGCGCGGCACCGCCGGCGCGTCGGGATAGCGCTCGTTGGTCGCGAAGCCGAAGATCACCAACTGCAGGTCGACGCCGATCTGCGGCGCCGCCAGGCCGGCGCCGTTGGCCGCCTCCATGGTGTCGAACATGTCGGCGATCAGCGCGTGCAATTCGGGCGTGTCGAAACGCTGCACAGGCGCCGCGACGCGCAGCAGGCGCGCATCGCCCATCTTCAGGATCTCTCGCACCGTCATGGCCGGACTTCTCCGTCAAGCAATAGCATCAGCGTGGCCTCGTCGAGCACCTCGACGCCAAGCTCGCGCGCCTTGTCGAGCTTGGCGCCGGCCTCGGCGCCGGCGACCACGTAGGAAGTCTTCTTCGACACCGACCCGGCCACCTTGCCGCCCGCAGCCTCGATCATCTCGCGCGCCGCGTCTCGCGACAGCGTCGGCAGGGTGCCGGTCAGCACCAGCGTCCGGCCGGCGAGCGCTTGCGCGGCAGCGGGGGCAGGCGCCGATTCGTCCCAGGTGATGCCGGCCGCGCGCAACTGCTCGATCACCTCGCGGTTGTGCGGCTGGTCGAAGAAGGTGCGGATGCTCTGCGCGACCACCGGGCCGACGTCGCTCACCTGCTGCAACTGCTCGAGACTCGCGTCCATCAGCGCGTCGATGGAGCCGAAGTGGCGTGCGATGTCCTTGGCCGTCGTCTCGCCGACCTGGCGGATACCGAGTGCGTAGAGAAAGCGCGCCAGCGTCGTGCGCTTGCTGCGGGCCAGCGCGGCGACGACATTGGCCGCACTCTTGTCGGCCATGCGATCGAGCGCCGCGAGCTCGGCCGCGCCGAGCTTGTAGAGCTCGGGCAGGGTGCGGATCGCGCCGCCGTCGACGAGCTGCTCGACGAGCTTGTCGCCGAGGCCCTCGATGTCCATCGCACGCCGGCCGGCAAAGTGCAGGAGCGCCTGCTTGCGCTGCGCGGGGCAGTACAGGCCGCCCGAGCAGCGATGGTCCATCGCCCCCTTCTCGCGCACGACGCGGCTCGCGCACACCGGGCACTCGCGCGGCATGCGAAAGTTGGGCACATAGCCCGCCCGCGGGGCGACGATGCGGCCGACGACTTCCGGGATCACGTCACCGGCCCGGCGCACGATCACGCTGTCGCCGACACGCACACCCTTGCGGCGCAGCTCGAACAGGTTGTGCAGCGTCGCGTTGCTGACCGTCGTGCCGCCGACGAACACCGGCTGCAGCCGCGCCACCGGCGTCAGCTTGCCGGTGCGCCCGACCTGGACGTCGATGCCGAGCAGCGTGGTGGTCTGCTCCTGCGCCGGGTACTTGTGCGCCACCGCCCAGCGCGGCTCGCGCGAGACGAAGCCGAGACGCTGCTGCAGCGCGCGCGCGTTGACCTTGTACACGACACCATCGATGTCGAAGGGCAGCGCGTCGCGCCTCACGCCCATCGCGCGGTGGAAATCGACGAGCCCCTGCGGCCCCTGCACCACCGCGCGGTCGGCACAGACTGGGACGCCGAGCCGTTGCAACGCGTCGAGCAGCCCGGCGTGCGTGGCCGGGAGCTCCCAGCCCTGCACCTCGCCCACGCCGTAGGCGAAGAACGACAGCGGCCGCTGCGCAGCGATGCCCGGGTCGAGCTGGCGCACCGCGCCCGCGGCGGCGTTGCGCGGGTTGACGAAGGTCTTGGCGCCGGCTGCGCGCTGGCGTTCGTTGAGCGCCTCGAAGTCGGCGCGGCGCATGTAGACCTCGCCGCGCACCTCGAGCACCGGCGCGTCGCAGCCGGCCAGGCGCAGCGGTATCGCGTGCACGGTGCGGATGTTGCCCGTCACGTCCTCGCCGGTCTCGCCGTCGCCGCGCGTCGCCGCCTGCACGAGCAGGCCCTGCTCGTAGCGCAGGTTGATCGCGAGGCCGTCGAACTTGAGCTCGGCAGCGTATTCGACCGGCAGTGCGTCGGCGCCGAGTTCGAGTTCGCGCCGCACGCGCGCGTCGAAGGCGATCGCACCGCCCGGCGTGGTGTCGGTCTCGGTGCGGATCGAGAGCATGGCGACCGCATGACGCACCGGCGCAAAACCCTCGAGCACGGCGCCGATCACGCGCCGCGTCGGCGAATCGGGCGTTACGAGCGCGGGCCATTCGGCCTCGAGCGCCTCGAGTTCCTGGTACAGACGGTCGTACTCGGCGTCGGGGATCTCCGGGGCGTCGTAGACGTAGTAGGCGCGCGCGTGGTGCTGCAGCGCGGCGCGCAATTGCGCCGCGCGCAAGCAAGCTTCGGCGGGTGCGGTGGCACGGTCGGCGGACATGTGCGACATTGTCCACGAGCCCGTAATGACTGCCCCCGGCGGCGGAGTACCGCTGCCACCCCCCGCGGGGGTGCGGGCCGCTTGGGAGCGGCCCGGCGCTGGCCCCGCAAAGGATAGGTATGAGCAGCGACTTCGATCTGATCGTCCTCGGCGCCGGTTCGGGCGGCGTTGCCGCGTCGCGCCGCGCCGCGGCGCACGGCGCGCGCGTTGCCATCGTCGAGGGCAGCCGCGTCGGCGGCACCTGCGTCATCCGCGGCTGCGTACCCAAGAAGCTCATGATGTACGCGGCCCAATACGGCGATGCCCTGCAGGAGGCGCAGGGCTATGGCTGGTCGGTCGGCGCCTCGCGCTTCGAGATGCCGCGCTGGGCAGCGGCCAAGGCGGCCGAGACCGCGCGCCTCGAGGGCGTCTACCGCAAGCTGCTGGCCGATGGCGGGGTCGAACTGTTCGAGGGCTGGGGGCGTGTGGCAGGGCCGAACTGCGTGACGGTCGGCGAGCGCAGCCTGGGCGCGCGTCACATCCTCGTCGCGACCGGCGCGGCGCCGGTGCGCGACAGCATCCCCGGCATCGAGCTTGCCGCGACCTCCGACGACCTGCTCGACCTCGCCACCCTGCCCGAGCGCGCGGCGATCGTCGGCGGCGGCTACATCGCGGTCGAGTTCGCGGCCATCCTGGCGCGCCTGGGCGTCGCGGTGAGCCTTTTCTACCGCGACCGGCTGCCGCTGCGCGGCTTCGACGAGGACCTGCGCACGCGCGCCGCGCTCGCGCTGCAGACGGCCGGCGTGGCATTGCATCCGGGAGGCGCGCCGCGGCTGGTGCAGCCACGCGGCACGCAGCTGCGGCTGACGCTTCCCGACGGCAGCGAGCACGACTTCGCGTTCGTGCTCAACGCCACCGGGCGCAGGCCGAACACGCGCGGCCTCGGGCTCGAGAGCGTCGGCCTGACGCTCGGCGCGAAGGGCGCGGTGCCGGTCGATGCGCGTGGCCACACGCCGGTGGCCGGCGTGCACGCGATCGGCGACGCGACCGACCGCAGAAACCTGACGCCGGTCGCGATCGCCGAGGGGCGCGCGCTAGCCGACACCCTGTTCGGCAGCGAGGTGAGCGAACTCGACCTGGAACTCGTCGCGAGTGCCGTGTTCATGATCCCGCCGATCGCGACCATCGGGCCGACCGAGTCCGAGGCGCTCGCCGCCGGCCATGCGCTGAAGGTCTACGAGTCCGACTTCCGGCCGATGAAGCAGGCCTTCTTCGGCGGCGCCGAGCGCAGCTACATGAAACTGCTCGTCGATGCGGCCACCGAGCGCGTGCTCGCGCTGCACATGATCGGCGCCGACGCACCCGAGATCGTGCAGAGCCTGGCCGTCGCGCTCACCTGCGGCGCGACCAAGGCGCAGTTCGACCGCACGCTCGCGGTGCACCCGACCGCGGCCGAAGAATTTGTGCTGATGCGCACCCCGGCGCGCGTCGTCGGCGCCTCGCTCTAGGGCCGCCGCGCCGGGCCGCCCCAAGCAAGGCCCTACCCTCGCGGAGGGTCGCTCGCCGTATCCGGCGAGCGGGGTGTCGTCACGCCGCAGGTTCCATCGCCGCGTCGTAACGCCCGTCGCGCGCGGCGCCGTTCAGGCGCGCGCGCACGAGCAGCGCCTGCTGCGTCCGGGCGCCGTTGGCGGCCTGGCCCTGCCAGGCCTTCAGCGCAGGCTCCTGCAGCGCGCGGCCATACGAGAAGCTCAACGCCCAGGGCTGCGCGCCGGCACGGTTGATCGCATCCAGATTGGCCGTCGCTTCGGCCGGCGTCTGGCCGCCGGAGAGGAAGAACAGCCCCGGCACGGCCGCCGGCACGCAGCGCCGCATGACGCGCAGCGTCTGCGCGGCGACTTCGGCCGGCGCGGCGCGCTGCGGATGCGCCTTGCCCGGGATGACCATGCTCGGCTTGAGCAGCATGTGCTCGAGCACGACGCCGTGCCGGTGCAGCGCGTGGAAGACCTCGTGCAGCACCGCCTCGGTGACCTCGGCGCAGCGCTCGATGGTGTGTGCGCCGTCCATCAGCACCTCGGGCTCGACGATCGGCACCACGCCCTGCTCCTGGCAGATCGCCGCGTAGCGCGCCAGCGAGTCGGCGTTGGCCTCGATCGCGAGCCGGCCGGGCAGCGCGGCCGACACGTTGTAGACCGCGCGCCATTTGGCAAAGCGCGCCCCCTGAGCCTTGTAGCCCGCGAGCCGCTGCGCGAGCCCGTCCAGGCCCTGCGTGATCTCGTCGCCCGGCGCCCGCGCGAGCGCGATCTTGCCGGCGTCGACCTTGATGCCGGGCACGATGCCCTGGCGCGCGGCGAGTTGCGCCAGCGGCGTGCCGTCGGCAGCGCGTTGCGCGAGCGTCTCCTCGAACAGGATCACGCCGCTGATGAACTCGCCCAGGCCGGGGGTCGCGAGCAGCAGCTCGCGGTAGGCATTGCGGTTCTCGGCCGTCGACTCGACGCCGATCGCCTTGAAGCGCTTGGCGATCGTCGGCGCGCTCTCGTCGGCGGCAAGGATGCCGCGACCGGGCCTCACGATGGCCTCGACCGTGGCTGCGAGTTCGGTTTCAAGGCTCATGACAGGGTTCTCCGTCCGCTGGTAGATGCACAGGTGCAGGTATCGCCTCTGCGCGCGTGTCTCGTCAAGCCCGGCGCAGCCTCGGGCATGACGCCGATCAGCGCGCGGCCACTCTCCCGCTCCCGGCCGCGGGGCCGGCGAGGCTTGGGCGACAATGCGCGCCCCGCAACGCCCGCCCGCGATGAACGCCCCCCCGCCGCAGCCGCCCCGCCGCCCCGTGCGCAGCTTCGTGCTGCGCGCCGGCCGCATGGGCAGCGGGCAGGAGCGCGCACTGCACGAACTCGGGCCGCGCTTCGTGCTGCCGTTCTCGCCAGCGGTGCTCGACTATCGGGCGACCTTCGGCCGCCAGGCGCCGGTCGTGCTCGAGATCGGCTTCGGCATGGGCCAGGCCACGGCGGCGATTGCGCAGCAGATGCCGGGCACCGACTTCATCGGCGTCGAGGTTCACCCGCCAGGCGTCGGCGCGCTGCTGCGCCGGATCGACGAACTCGGCCTGACGAATGTGCGCATCGTGCAGCACGATGCGGTCGAGGTACTCGCGCAGATGATCGCGCCCAGGTCGCTCTCGGGCATCCATGTGTTCTTTCCCGACCCCTGGCCGAAGAAGCGCCACCACAAGCGGCGCCTGCTCCAGAGCGCGTTCGTCGGCGCGCTCGCGCAGCGCCTTGCGCCGGGCGGCACGCTGCACTGCGCGACCGACTGGCAGCCCTATGCCGAGCAGATGCTCGCCGTGCTCACGGCCGAGCCGCTGCTGGCCAACACCGCGGCCGGCTACGCGCCGCGCCCGGCCTATCGGCCACTGACCAAGTTCGAGGCGCGCGGCGTCGCGCTCGGCCACGGCGTGTGGGACCTGGTCTTCGCGCGCCGCGCGGCCTGATCACTCCGACCAGGCGACCCAGCCGGCCCAGTCGGTCAGCAGCACGAGCAGGCCGAAGGCGATGCGGTACCACGCGAACGGCACGAAGTCGTGCGTGGACACGTAGCGCAGCAGCCAGCGCACGCACAGCCACGCGCTCAGGAACGAGGTCGCGAGGCCGATCGCGAACAGCGGCGCATCGGCCAGCGACAGCAGCGCGCGCTCCTTGACGAGGCTGTAGGCGCCCGCGCCGACGAGGGTCGGGATGGCGAGAAAGAAGGTGTACTCGGTGGCGGCCTGGCGCGACAGGCCGAACAGCATGCCGCCGATGATCGTCGCGCCCGAGCGGCTGGTTCCGGGAACGAGCGCCAGGCATTGCGCGAGGCCGACCTTGAGCGCGTCAGCGGCTGTCATCTCGTCGATGCTCGTGATGCGCACCGCGGGCTGCAGGCGGCGCTCGACCCATAGGATCACGAATCCGCCGAGGATGAAGGTGCTCGCCACGACGAGCGGCGTGAACAGGTGCGCCTTGATGGCGTTGCCGAACGCGAGCCCGAGCACCACTGCCGGCAGGAAGCCGACCCCGACGTTGAGCACGAAGCGCTGCGCCTGCCGGCTTGTCGTCAGGCCGGCGGCGGTGGCGGCAAGCCGCGGCCAGTAGATCAGGATCACGGCGAAGATGGCGCCGGTCTGGATCGCGATCTCGAACACCTTGACCTTCTCGCCGGTGAAGTCGAGCAGCGAGCCGGCGAGGATCAGGTGCCCGGTGCTCGAGATCGGCAGGAACTCGGTCAGCCCCTCGACGATGCCCATGAGGGCAGCCTTGATCCACAGCGCGATGTCCAAGCGTCGGCCTCCCCGGGCGAATCGAAGTCCTGGTGCAGACCCGCTGGCACTCGAGCCGGGTCGTCACAAAAGCGCGCGATCATAGCCGCGCCGCGTGTCGTCGCGACTCTCGCGCGTTGACCGGAACCGGCTTTGTCGTTATATTACTGACCAGTCAGTCATTATTTGGCACATGGCCACCGCCCTCCTCGCCGAACCCGAACGCCCGCACCGCCAGCGCCGCAAGCAAGCCCGCCCGCAGGAGTTGATCGACGCCGCGCTCGCGCTGTTCGTCGAGCATGGTTTCGCGGCCACGCGCATGGAGGAGATCGCCAGCCGCGCCGGCGTCTCCAAGGGCACGCTCTACCTCTACTACCCGAGCAAGGAAGAGCTGCTCAAGGCGGTGATCCGCGAGCGGCTCTCGAGCGAGATCAAGGCCGTCGCGGCCGAGGTCGCGCGCCACGAGGGCAGCTACGCCGAGTTGCTGCGCGAGATGTTCGCGCTGTGGTGGCTGCGCGCCTACGACAACCCGGCCTCGGGCGTGTTCAAGCTCGTCATCACCGAGGTGCGCGGATTCCCCGACATCGCCGAGGTCTACTATCGCGAGGTCGTCGAGCCCGGCTCCCACCTCATCGGCGAGATGGTGAGCAAGGGCATCGCGGCCGGCGAGTTCCGCGCCGTGGACGTCGAGGCCGCCGTGCATTCGCTCGTGCTGCCGATGGTGATGATGTGCGTGCACAAGCATTCGCTGGGCGCCTGCGCGCCGATCGAGTCGCTGCTCGACCCGCACCAGTTCGTCTACCAGCATATCGATCTCGTCGTGCGCGGCCTGCTCGTCACCCCGCCGCCGACCACCGCGCCCCCCGGAAAGAAGAAACGATGAGACGTTGGCTGAAGTGGACGGTCGCATTGGCGATCGTCGCCCTGATCGGCGCATTCGCCGCGCGCGCCATCATCGCGCGCAAGGCCGAGCCTGCGCAGCTGGGCGCGCCGCCCGTCGCCGGGGCAGCGCTGGACCTTTCGCCCGGCGACCTGCTCGTGCTGCAGCCGGGCGAGCTCGTGCGCACGCTTGCCATTTCGGGCGGCCTCAAGGCCTACGAGAGCGCGATCGTCAAGGCGCGCGTCGCGGCCGAGGTCAGGCAGATCACGGTGCGCGAGGGCGATGCGGTCAAGGCCGGCCAGTTGCTGGGCCGGCTCGACACGACCGAGTTCGACTGGCGGCTGCGCCAGGCCGAGCAGCAAGCCGAGTCGGCGCGCGCGCAGCTCGACATCGCCGAGCGCTCGCTCACCAACAACCGCGCCCTCGTCGAGCAGGGCTTCATCTCGAAGAACGCGCTCGACACTTCGGTGATGAGCGCAGCCGGTGCACGCGCGTCGCTCGAGGCGGCACGCGCCGCGGCCGAGCTCGCGCGCAAGGCGCTTGCCGACACCGACATTCGCGCGCCGCTGTCGGGCCAGGTGTCGCAGCGCTTCGTGCAGCCGGGCGAACGCGTCGGCGTCGACGCGCGCCTGCTCGAGATCGTCGATCTGTCGCGCCTGGAGCTCGAAGCCGCGCTGAGCCCGGAAGACATCGCTTCGATCCGGGTCGGCAGCCCGGCACGGCTTCAGGTGGATGGCTTCGCCGCGCCAGTGCCGGCCCGCGTTGCGCGCATCAACCCGAGCACGCAGGCCGGCACGCGCGCGGTGATGGCCTACCTGGCGCTCGATCCTGTCCCGGGCCTGCGCCAGGGCCTGTTCGCGCGCGGCGTGGTCGAACTCGAGCGCAAGCCTGCGCTCGTGCTCCCGGCAAGTGCGGTGCGCATCGACCAGGCCCTGCCCTATGTGCTGGTCGTCGCCCAGGGCAAGGCGGTGCAGCGCAAGGTGACGCCGGGCGCGCGCGGCCAGGCCGGCTTCGGCGGCGGGCAGCCCGAGCCGGCGATCGCGATCGACGCCGGGCTCGCGCCGGGCGACGTGGTGCTGCGCGCCAGCGTGGGCGCGCTGCGCGACGGCACGCCAGTGCGCCTGCCGGCACCTGCGGCGAGCGCGGTCAGTGCCGCCTCGGCAGCCGCGGCGCGCTGACGCCCGGGCCCCGCCCATGTGGTTCACCCGCGTCTCGATCGCCAACCCCGTCATGGCGACGATGGTCATGTTGGCCTTCGTCGTGCTCGGCCTGTTCAGCTACCAGCGGCTGTCGGTCGACCAGTTTCCGAACGTCGAATTTCCGACGGTCGTGATCCAGATCGACTATCCGGGGGCGTCGCCCGAGATCGTCGAGTCGGAGGTGACGAGGAAGATCGAGGAAGCGGTCAACACGGTGGCCGGCATCAACTCGCTGTTCTCGCGCTCCTACGAGGGCACCTCGGTCGTCGTCGTCGAGTTCAACCTCGACATCGACGGCCGGCGCGCGGCCGAGGACGTGCGCGAGAAGGTGGCGCTGGTGCGGCCGCTGCTGCGCGACGAGGTCGAGGAGCCGCGCGTGTCGCGCTTCGACCCTGCCAGCCAGCCGATCTTCAACGTCGCCGTGCTCGCGCGCGACGGCAAGGCGAGCACGCAGGAGCTCACGACCTGGGCCACCCAGGTGCTGCAGAAGCGCCTCGAGAACGTGCGCGGCGTCGGTTCCGGTGACCGTCGTCGGCGGCCTCAAGCGCGAGATCAACGTCCACCTGCGCCCTTCCGCGATGGAGGCGCTGGGCATCGGCGTCGAGCAGGTCGTGGCCGCGCTGCGCAGCGAGAACCAGGAACTTCCGCTGGGAGCGATCCGCTCCGCCGAGCAGGAGCGCGTGGTGCAGATCAACGCGCGCCTGAAGCGGCCCGAGGACTTCCGCGACATCGTGGCTGCGCGCAAGGGATCGACGAGCGGCGCCTCCCTGCCGGTCAAGCTCTGGCAGGTGGCCGACATCGTCGACGGGCCGCAGGAGCTGGATTCGCTGGCGCTCTACAACGGCGAGCGCACGGTACTGCTCGCGGTGCAGAAGTCGCAGGGCGAGAACACGATCGCCGTCGTCGACGGCCTGCGGCGCGCACTCGCCGAGGCCGCCGCCCTCACGCCGGCCGGCATCCAGACCGAGGTCAATCGCGACAACTCGCGTTCGATCCGGGTCTCGGTCGCGAACCTGCAGACAACGCTGTTCGAGGGCGCGGCGCTCACCGTGCTGATCGTGTTCCTGTTCCTCAATTCGTGGCGCTCGACCGTCATCACCGGGCTGACGCTGCCGATCGCGCTCATCGGCACCTTCCTCTTCATGTACATGTTCGGCTTCACGATCAACGGCATCACGATGATGGCGCTCTCGCTGTGCGTCGGGCTGCTGATCGACGACGCCATCGTGGTGCGCGAGAACATCGTGCGCCACATCCAGATGGGCAAGAGCGCGCACGACGCGGCGCTGGACGGCACCAACGAGATCGGTCTCGCGGTGCTGGCCACCACCTTGTCCATCGTCGCCGTCTTCCTGCCGATCGGCTTCATGGGCGGCATCGTCGGCAAGTTCTTCCACGAGTTCGGCATCACCATCGTTGCCGCGGTGCTGATCTCGATGTTCGTCAGCTTCACGCTCGACCCCATGCTCTCGAGCGTCTGGCACGACCCGCAGGCGCACGGCGTCCACCGCGGGCCGCCGCTGACGCTGTACGACAAGACCGTGGGCCGCGTGACCGGGCTCGTCGACCGCTTCGCGCATCGGCTGTCGGACCTCTACCAGGCGATCCTGCGCTGGTCGCTCGTGCACCGCCTGGCGACGCTGCTGCTCGCGGCGGCGACCTTCGTCGGCAGCTTCTTCCTGATCCCGGTGCTGGGCGCCGAATTCCTGCCCGCGGCCGACTTCTCGGAAACGCAGGTCAACTTCTACACGCCGGTCGGATCGGCGATCGAGGTCACCGAGGCGCGCGCCCGGCAGGTCGATGCCGCGCTGCGCGAGTTCCCCGAGGTGAGCTCGACGGTAACGACGATCAACAGCGGCCAGGCCTCGGGCCGCATCTACGCCGCCACCTACGTGCGCCTCGTGGACCGCGCGCAGCGCAAGCGCAGCGTGCGCGACCTGGCGCTGCCGATGCGCGAGCGCCTCGCGCGCATCCCCGGCATCACCGTCACCAACGTCGGCATGAAGGACCTCGGCGGGGGCAAGAGCCTGCAGTTCTCGGTCCAGGGGCGCGACCTCGCCGAGCTCGAGCGCCTGTCGCGCCAGATCAGCGCGAAGCTGCGCGACATCCCCGGCCTCGTCGACCTGGACACGACGCTCAAGCCCGACAAGCCGACGATCGCGATCGACGTGCGCCGAGACGCCGCCTCCGATCTGGGCCTCAACGTCAATGCCCTCGCCGGCACGCTGCGCGCGCTGCTCGCCGGGCAGACGGTCGGCAACTGGCGCGCGCCCGACGGCGAGAACTACGACATCAACGTGCGTCTGGCGCCCGGGCAGCGCGAGTCGCTCGAGGCGCTGCGTGCGTTGCCGATCAACGTCGCCGCGGCCGCCGACGGCAGCCCGCGCTCGGTGCGCCTGGCGCAGATCGCCGACGTGACGCCCTCGACCGGGCCGAACCAGATCAACCGGCGCGACCTCAATCGCGAGATCCAGATCGACGCCAACGCCCTCGGGCGCAGCTCGGGCGACGTGTCGGCCGACATCAGGCGTGCGCTCGACGCGATTGCCTGGCCGCCCGGCTACCGCTACGTGTTCGGCGGCTCGACGAAGAACATGACCGAGTCGTTCCAGTACGCGCTCGGCGCGCTCGCGCTGGCGATCGTCTTCATCTACATGATCCTCGCCAGCCAGTTCAGGAGCTTCCTGCAGCCGCTGGCGCTGATGAGCTCGCTGCCGCTGACGCTGATCGGCGTGGTGCTGGCGCTGCTGATGTTCCGCTCGACGCTGAACATGTTCTCGATCATCGGCATCGTGATGCTGATGGGGCTGGTGACCAAGAATGCGATCCTGCTCATCGACTTCGCGATCCGCCTGCGCGAGGGCGATCACTCGAGCGGCCACGACATCGCGCCGATGGCGCGCACCGAGGCGCTGCTGCTTGCGGCGCGGGTGCGGTTGCGGCCGATCCTGATGACGACGCTGGCGATGATCTTCGGCATGGTGCCGCTCGCGTTCGCGATGTCCGAAGGCTCGGAGCAGCGCGCGCCGATGGGCCAGGCGGTGATCGGCGGCGTGATCACCTCGTCGCTGCTGACGCTCGTGGTCGTGCCCGTGATCTACTGCTACCTCGACGACCTGGCGGCCTGGGCGCGGCGGCGTGTCAGCGGCGTGCCAGCGGCAGCCCAATAAAATGCAGGCCAGACACCCGCCAGCAAGGAAACCAGCATGAGCTTCGAACCGAACATCGAGCGCGCCCGCTTCAACATGATCGAGCAGCAGATCCGCCCCTGGGACGTGCTCGACCCGGCCGTGCTCGAGCTGCTCGCGACGGTCAGGCGCGAGGATTTCGTGCCGCCGGCCTACCGCGCGCTCGCCTTCGTCGATACCGAGGTGCCGTTGCCGGTTGCCGACGGCGCGCGCGAATTCATGCTCGCGCCCAAGGTCGAAGCGCGCCTGCTGCAGGAGCTCTCGGTCGCGCGCCACGAGACAGTGCTCGAGATCGGTGCCGGCTCGGGCTTCATGGCGGCGCTGCTCGCGCACAAGGGGCGGCAGGTGATCTCGCTCGAGATCCGCCCCGAACTCGCGAAGATGGCCGCGGCCAACCTGGCCCGCGCCGCTGTCCATGGCGCTACCGTGCGCCACCAGGACGGCGCCGCCGGGCTGCCAGGCGAGGGCCCGTTCGACGTGATCCTGCTCTCGGGGTCGGTGGCCGCGGTGCCGCCGGCGCTGATGGCCCAGCTCAAGGTCGGCGGCCGGCTCGTCGCGATCGTCGGCCAGTTGCCGGTCATGCGCGCGGTGCGCGTGCTGCGTACGGACGAGCACAGCTATGCGAGCGTCGATCTGTTCGACACCGTCGCGCCACGCCTGCACGGCTTCGACGAGCCGAACCGGTTCCTCTTCTGATGCTGCCGGCGCCCGCCGCTCCGCCGCCGTTCGTCCCTGATTTGCGCCGCTGCGAGGCGTGCCGGCTGCAGGCTGTCGCATTGCGCTCGCGCCGCGCATGCGCATCGGGCTATAACCCCGCAGGGCCCGGCGCAACCGGCACCGCCTCCCCCGCATGATGACTCCCGAGGAAAACCCCATGTCCGTCGTCCGTCAGCGCTTTCCGAGGCTGCGCCCCTTCGTTGCCGGCGTCGCGCTCGCGGCGGCATCGTTCGCAGCCCAGGCGCAGAACCTGCAGCAGCTCTACGAGGCGGCGCGCAATTACGACGCCACCTACCTTGCCGTGCGCGCCCAGACCGAGGCCGCCCAGGCGCGCCTCGCGCAAAGCGGCGCGCTGCGGCTGCCGACGGTCGGGCTCAATGCGAGCGCCACGCGCGGAGGCAGCGACATACCCGAGTACGAGGTTACGGTCACGAACCCGGTCAGCGGCCTGCCGGAGACCAAGACCGTCCCGTCGGCCAGGGGCTACGGCAACGTCAACCAGGCCGGAATCACGGCCCGCCAGCCGCTGTACAACAAGGCCAACAGCGAAACCATTGCGCAGGCCGAGAAGGCCTACGAGGTCGCGATAGCCGACCTCGAGAGCGCCGAGCAGGACCTGATCGTGCGCCTGGCACTGGCCTACTTCGACGTTCTCGCCGCCGAGGACACGCTGGCCACCACGCGCGCCAACAAGAAGGCCGTGACCGAGGCCCTGGCCTCGGCCAAGCGCAATTTCGAAGTCGGCACGGCGACGATCACCGACACCCGCGAGGCGCAGTCGCGCTTCGACCTCGTCAGCGCGCAGGAGATCGCCGGCCTGAACGACCTCGCGAGCAAGCGCGCGGCGCTCGACACGCTGGTCGGTCGCAGCGGCGTGACACCGCGGCCGTTCGCGTTGCCGATCGTGATTCCGCCGCTGGTGCGCAACAACGTCGACGAATGGCTCACCAACGCCGATGCCGACAGCCCGGTGCTGCGCCGGGCCCGCCTGGCCTACGAGATCGCGCAGCTCGAGACCGAGAAGGCGCGCGCCGGACACCTGCCGACGCTGGACATCGTGGGCACGCTGTCGACGAACCACAATTCCGGCATCGTGGGCGCCGGCACCGGCAGTGCCCAGATTCCAGGGCTGTTCAAGAACGGCACGATCGGTGTGCAGCTCAACTGGCCGCTGTTCGCCGGCTTTGCGGTGCAGAACCGCGTCAAGGAGACGCTGAGCCTGACCGAGAAGACGCGCAACGATCTCGACGGCGCGCGGCGCAGCGTTGCCCTCGGGACGCGGCAGGCCTTCTTCGGCGTCGAATCGGGTCGGGCGCTGGTCAAGGCGCTCGAGGCCGCCGAAAGCTCGAGCAAGCTCGCGCTCGAGGCCACCGAAGTCGGGTTCAAGGTCGGCGTGCGCGTCGCGCTCGACGTGCTCAATGCCCAGACGACGCTGTTCCAGACCCAGCGCGACCTCGCCAAGGCGCGCTACGACCTCGTGAACGGCAGCTTCAGGCTCTATCAGGCCAGCGGCCAGCTCAAGCCCGAGGACGTCGCGGCGGTCACCCGGTTGCTCGCGCCCTGAACGACTGCATATTCTCTTTGACGCCTAAGCAAACAAGGAAACTGTAGTTCCAGAATCTATAGAGCGTTTCTACATTCGAGTCTCCCAGGACCGGGGCATGCCGCCCCAGACCGCCGGACTCAGCGATGTACGCCTATACCGATTTCGACCAGCAGTTCGTCCGCCAGCGCGCCGCGCAGTACCGCGACCAGCTGCAGCGCCACCTCGCCGGCGAGCTGCCCGAGGACGAGTTCCGCCCGCTGCGGCTGCAGAACGGCTGGTACGTGCAGCGCCACGCGCCGATGCTGCGCGTGGCCGTCCCCTACGGCGAGATCTCCTCGGCGCAGTTGCGCGCGCTGGCGCACATCGCGCGCACCTTCGACCGCGGCTACGCGCACCTGACGACGCGCCAGAACGTGCAGTTCAACTGGATCCCGCTCGTGCGCAGCGCGGACGTGATGGACGCGCTTGCCGCGGCCGGCCTGCACGGCATCCAGACCAGCGGCAACTGCATCCGCAACACGACCACCGACGCCTTCGCCGGCATCGCGCCCGACGAGGTCGTCGATCCGCGGCCCTATTGCGAGATCCTGCGCCAGTGGACGACGCTGCACCCTGAGTTCGCCTTCCTGCCGCGCAAGTTCAAGATCGCCGTCAGCGGCGCGCGCGAAGACCGCACCGCGTCGGCCTGGCACGACATCGGCCTGCAGCTGCACCGCAACGCGGCCGGCGAGGTGGGATGCCGCGTCCTCGTCGGTGGCGGCATGGGGCGCACGCCGGCGATCGGCGTCGTCGCGGCCGAGTTCCTGCCCTGGCAGCAGGTGCTCGTCTTCATCGAGGCGATCGTGCGCGTCTACAACCGCTACGGCCGGCGCGACAACCTGTACAAGTCGCGCATCAAGATCCTCGTCAAGGCCGAGGGCCAGCGCTTCCTCGATGCGGTGCAGACGGAGTTCCGCAACATCCTCGAGCACGATGTCGACGGCGCGGCGCACATCATTCCGCAGGCCGAGCTCGAGCGCGTCGCACGCTCGTTCGCAGAGCCTTCGGGCCTGCGCGCCGAGGCCGCGTACGAGGATTCGCCCGGCGTCAGCGGCGCTGTCGCACCTGCCTATCGGCGCTGGGTCGAGCGCAACGTGCGCGGCCACCGCCTTGCCGGCTACCGCGCGGTCACGCTGTCGCTCAAGCGCGTCGGCCAGCCGCCCGGCGACGCGACGGCCGAACAGATGGAGCAGGCGGCGGCGCTTGCCGATGCGTTCTCGCTCGGCGAGCTGCGCGTGACGCACGAACAAAACCTCGTACTGCCCTGGGTGCGCGTCGTCGATCTGCCGCAACTGTGGCAGGCGGCGCGCGCCGCAGGTTACGCGAGCCCGAATCGCGGACTCCTGACCGACATGATTGCCTGCCCCGGCGGCGACCTGTGCGCGCTGGCGAACGCGCGCACGATTCCGATTGCGGCAGCCATCGCCGAGCGCTTCGACGACCTCGACGAGCAGTACGACATCGGCGACGTCGCGCTGCACATGAGCGGCTGCATCAACTCCTGCGGCCACCATCACAGCGGCCACATCGGCATCCTCGGCGTCGACAAGGACGGCGCCGAGTGGTACCAGGTCACGCTCGGCGGCGCCGACGGCTCGCGCATCGGCGGCCCGGCCACGCCAGGGCGCGTGATCGGCCCGTCGTTCGCAGCCGACGAGGTGGCCGACGTGGTCGAGTCGCTGATCGATACCTACCGCGCGCAGCGGCACGGCGCCGAACGCTTCATCGACTGCGTGCGCCGGATCGGCATCGAGCCGTTCAAGGCCGGCGCCTATGCGCAGCGCCAGGCCCATGCATTGACCGACTGAGGAAGAACTCATGAAGACCATCCAGTTCATCGACCCCGCTTACCCGCAGGTCTGGCACGCACCCGCCGAAGGCGCGGCGCCGCAGGGCTACCAGTTGCTGACGCTCGCGCAGTGGCTGGCGGCGCGCGACACCTGGCCGCGCGGCCTGCCGCTGGGCGTGCAGCTTGCCAACGACGAGGACGTGGAACTGCTCGCGCCCGACCTCGAACGCATCGCGCTCGTGGCGCTCGCCTTCCCCAAGTGGACCGACGGCCGCGCCTACTCGCAGGCACGCCTGCTGCGTTCGCGCTACGGCTTCGAGGGCGAGTTGCGCGCCACCGGCGAGGTGCTCGTCGACATGCTGCCGCTGCTCGAGCGCAACGGGTTCTCGAGCGTCACGCTGCGCGCCGACCAGGACCGCCTTGCCGCCGAGCGCGCGCTGCGCTACTTCCCGGGCCATTACCAGGGCGATGCCAAGGGCCGCGCGCCCGCACACTGGAGGGCCGCGGCATGACGACCGCTTCTGCGAAGGTGCTCTACGCGCGCCGCACGGCAGGCTTCGATGACCGCGTCGCGCACGCGGCGGCGGTGCTGCAATCGGCGGCGCTCGATCACGCCGGACGCATCGTGTTCGCGACCAGCTTCGGCGCCGAGGACATGGTGCTGACCGACCTGATCGCGCGCCACCAGCTCGGGATCGCGATCGCGACCCTCGAGACCGGGCAACTGCATGCCGAGACGTTGGCGCTGCTGCCGCAGGTCGAGCAGCGCTACGGCATCGCGGTCGAGGTCTTCCGGCCGGTGCAGGACTCGGTGATCCACTTCGTGCGCAGCCATGGCGAGCGCGCGATGTACGACAGCATCGCGCTGCGCAAGGCCTGCTGCGGCGTGCGCAAGATGGAGCCGCTGGCGCGCCTGCTCGCGGGGCGCGAAGCCTGGATCAGCGGCCTGCGACGCGAACAGTCGAACACGCGCGCGGTCGTGCCCTTCCGCGAGGTCGATGGCGAGGGGCGCATCAAGGTCAACCCGCTCGCCGACTGGTCGTGGGCTGACGTCTGGCACTACATCGAGACGCACGACGTGCCCTACAACCCGCTCCACGATGCCTTCATGCCGAGCATCGGCTGCGCGCCGTGCACGCGTGCGATCGCCGTCGGCGAGGACTTTCGGGCCGGCCGCTGGTGGTGGGAGGACGAGGCGCAGAAGGAATGCGGCCTGCATGTGCGCAAGGCCGACGAGCGCGTCGCCGAACCCGCCTAGCGCCGCCGCGCGCCAACACCCACCCGAGCCGGGTGGAAACCCTGGGGCCGTAAAATCACGGTTCCAGCCCACCCAAGCGACACGCTGTGCGACGCGGCCCCCGCGCCTGCCCACCGCTGCCGGCCCAACCCTATGACCCACGTCGTTCTCGAATCGTGCATCCGCTGCAAGTACACCGATTGCGTGGATGTCTGCCCGGTGGACTGCTTCCGCGAGGGGCCGAACTTCCTCGCCATCGACCCCGATGAATGCATCGACTGCGCGGTGTGCATCCCCGAGTGCCCGGTCAACGCCATCGTCCCCGAGGAAGACGTGCCGGGCAACCAGCAGCACATGATCAAGCTCAACGCCGAGCTCGCGCCCAAGTGGCCGAGCATCACCAAGCGCAAGGGGGCGCTGCCCGACGCCGAAGACTGGAAAGACAAGACCGGCAAGCTCCCCGAGCTCAAGCGCTGAAATGGAGGCCCTCGCAGACCGCGTCGCGGCGACGGGGGAGTCCGGCAGCGACGGCGCCTCGCGCGGCGCGCCGATCGAGACCGACGCCGTCATCGTCGGCGCCGGGCCGGTGGGGCTGTTCCAGGTCTTCGAGCTCGGGCTGCTCGAGATCAAGGCGCATGTCATCGACTCGCTCGCCTACCCGGGCGGGCAGTGCATCGAGCTCTATCCCGACAAGCCGATCTACGACATCCCGGCCGTGCCGGTGTGCACCGGGCGCGAGCTGACCGAGAACCTGCTCAAGCAGATCGACCCCTTCGACCCGACCTTCCACTTCGGCCAGGAGGTCAGCGTCGTGCGCAAGCAGGAGGACGGGCGCTTCTTCGTCGAGACGGCCAAGGGCACGCGCTTCGTCGCGCGCACGATCTTCATTGCCGGCGGCGTGGGGTCGTTCCAGCCGCGCGCGCTGCGCGTCGAGGGCATCGACAAGTTCCTCGACAGCCAGCTCTTCTACCGCGTCAAGAACCCGGCCACCTTTGCCGGCAAGAACATCGTCATCATCGGCGGCGGCGACTCGGCGCTCGACTGGGCGCTGAACTTCGCCGGCGGCGTCAGGGGGCAGGGGCCGAACAAGGCCGAGAGCGTGATCCTGATCCACCGCCGCGACGGCTTTCGCGCCGCGCCGGCCTCGGTGGCCAAGATGCGCGAGATGTGCGAGGCCTACGAGATGCAGTTCATGGTCGGCCAGGTGAGCGGCTTCGACGAGGCCGATGGCCTGCTCTCGGCGCTCAAGGTCACCGGCGGCGACGGCGTGACGCGCGTCGTGCCGCTCGACATGCTGCTCGTCTTCTTCGGCCTCTCCCCCAAGCTCGGCCCGATCGCCGAGTGGGGACTCGAACTCGAGCGCAAGCAGATCGTCGTCAACACCGAGACCTTCGAGACGAGCGTGCCGGGCATCTTCGCGGTCGGCGACGTGAACACCTATCCGGGCAAGAAGAAGCTCATCCTGTCGGGCTTTCACGAGGCGGCGCTGGCCGCCTTCGGCGCCGCGCCCTACGTGTTCCCGGAAAAGCGCATCCTGCTGCAGTACACGACGACGAGCCCGAAGCTGCACAAGGTGCTGGGCGTCGAGACACCAGAGTTCGACTGAATCAAGGAATCACGCACGCGCGGCTGCGATAATGCCGCCGCGGCACCGGTCTTGCATCCGGTGCCGCATTCGCTAGGGGTGTTGGGCCCGCAAGGCCCGACTGAGAAAGTCCCTTTGAACCTGACTGAGGTAATCCTCGCGCAGGGAAGCATGCACCCAAGGCCCGCCCTCGCCGGCCCTCGTGTTAGCCGACCTGCCTGTCGCAGTGGGCATCACGATGGCACGCAACCGCTCCGCTCTTGTCTCTCCCGCCGCTGCGGCGGCCTTCGCCGCCTGCTGCGGCTTGCCGCACGCCGCGGCGCAATCCGGGTCGGCCACGCTGCCGCCGGTGACGGTGACCTCGCGCGCCGAATCGGCGCTCGCGATCGGCGGCTGGGGCGACACCCCGCTCGCCCGCCTGCCGCTGCCGGCGAGCGTGTATGACGAGGCCGCGCTGAAGACCTACGACATCCAGCGCCTGTCGGACCTGACGCGCCTGGACCCGGCGGTGAACGACGCCTACAACGCGGTCGGCTACTGGGACACGATCACGCTGCGCGGCTTCGTGATCGACAACCGCTTCAACTACCGGCGCGACGGGTTGCCGATCAACGCCGAGACCTCGGTGCCGCTCGACAACAAGCAGCGCATCGAAGTCCTGAAGGGCGTGACCGGCATGCAGGCCGGCACGAGCGCGCCGGGCGGGATCGTCAACTTCGTCGTCAAGCGCCCGACCGAAGACGCGCTGCGCAGCGGATTCCTGCAGTGGCAGACGCAGGGCAGCGTGCGCGCGGCGGCGGACCTGTCGCAGCGCTTCGGCGAAGACCGCGCCTTCGGGCTGCGCGCCAACGCGGCCTACGAGTCGTTGCGGCCCGACATCAACGACGCCGACGGCCACCGCTGGCTAGCCGCGCTTGCCGGCGACTGGCGCCTCGCGCCCGGCACGCTGCTCGAAGCCGAGTTCGAGAGCAGCCAGCGCAGCCAGGCGAGCGTGCCTGCGTTCAGCCTGCTCGGCGACCGCCTGCCGACCTCGGCCGACCCGGGCCTGAACCTGAACCGCCAGCCCTGGTCGCAGCCGGTGGTCTTTGGCGCGAACACCGGGTCGCTGCGCTTCTCGCAGGCGATCAACGAACAGTGGCGCTGGAGCGCGCAGGCGGCGACGCAGCGCCTCACGACCGACGACCGCATGGCCTTCCCCTTCGGCTGCGGCAGCGAAGGCAACTACGACCGCTTCTGCAGCGACGGCAGCTTCGACGTCTACGACTTTCGCAGCGACAACGAGCAGCGCCGTACCGACACCGCCGAGCTTGCGCTGCACGCCGCGTTCGCGACCGGCAGCGTCGGCCATGCGCTGTCGTTGGGCGTGCTCGGCACGCGCTTCGAAGCGAACTTCGAGCGCCAGGCGTTCAACTGGGTCGGCAGCGACAGCATCGACCATCCGGTCACGCTGCCGGCCGACCCGACGCCGAGCTTCGACACGACCAATCGCAGCGAGCGCAGCACCGAATACTTCATCCGCGATGCGCTGCGCCTGAGCGACAGCCTCGGCCTCTGGCTCGCGCTGCGCCATACGCAGATCTCGCGCCGGAGCGTGAGCACCAGCGGCTTGGAGGCCACCGACTACAGCCAGTCGATCAATTCGCCCTGGCTCGCCGCGACCTGGCAGCTCGACCCGGCGCAGATGCTCTACGCGAGCTGGGGTCGCGGCGCCGAGTCCGACGTGGTGCCCAACCGCGCCGCTTACGTCAACGCCGGCCAGGCCCTGCCGGCGCTGATGAGCGAGCAGTTCGAGATCGGCTGGAAAGGCGCATCCGGCGGCGCAACGTGGAGCCTCGCCGCGTTCGACATCACGCGCCCGGTGTATGCCGATGCAGGGAGCTGCTTCGACCCCGACACCTGCACCCGCCAGGCCGACGGCGATGCGCGCCACACCGGCATCGAAGCCGGCGCCGCGCTGCGCGCCGGCCCCTGGCGGCTGGGCGGCGGACTGCAGTGGTTGAAGGCGCGCCGCAGCGGCAGCCAGGACCCGAACGTGAACGGCCAGCGCCCGGTTAACGTGCCTGCCCTCACCTTCAAGGCCCAGTTGCGCTACGCCGTGCCACAGGTGCCGGCGCTCGAGATCGGCGCCGACGTCGCCGCCGAGGGCGACCGCACAATGTTCCCCTACGACTCGGCGCAGCGCCTGCCCGGCTTCGCGATCGTCGGCCTCAACGGCCAATGGGCGCAGCGCGCCGGCGCGAGCACCCTCACCTGGCGCGCCGGCATCGACAACCTGTTCGACAAGCAGGGCTGGAAGGAGTCGCCGACGCAGTTCGGCCATGTGTACCTGTTCCAGATAGCGGGACGCAGCTTGCGCGCCTCGGTGCAGCTCGACTGGTAGCTCGGCCGCGGGCCTATCGGGCATATATAATCCACGGCTGTTCCTCGATAGCTCAGTCGGTAGAGCGCCGGACTGTTAATCCGTAGGTCCCTGGTTCGAGCCCAGGTCGGGGAGCCAAGAAAATAGGGGGTTAGCCGGTGAGTGCCTGCTAACCCCCTTTCACGTAGGCTACACATAGGCTACAGCAGCCGCTCGTCGTCGGCTTCTCTGGGTCGCGCAGCGCGGCCTCGAACGTCTCGCGCGGCACGTTAGCGAGTGCCTGATAACGGCTCGCGCTCTGCGTGCTGATGCCGGTGTCGGCGAGGGCTTTGGCGTATGGGGATGGCGCAACCCGCTCCGCATCGTTGGGAGTGGGTCTACCGCTCGGGTTCGCTGTCTGCGGCGTCGCCCGCGCAAGCTCCTTGAGCAGTTCCCCGGTGCGCCGCTCGGCACCCGCGCGATTTGCTCGCAGCGGTGGGCTTCGGACGTTGATAGGCCAGCCGCCTTGAGTGCGTCGGACTTCTTCCCGGCGTTGGGACGAAGTTCCGTGCGCTCGCCCTGCGCAGTCTCCAACCCCGCCGACAACTCCCCCAGCCTGCGCCGCGCCAGAAGCCGAATCTCGGCCATCTTGCGCACAGGGTCAGCGCTGCCGAGCCCTGGCACGCCTATAGCTGCTCGACCAGCAGCCGGCTATTCGCCATCCCCGACGCGCGGGCGAACTCGGCAAAGCTGGCGCCGCCCGTCACTGAGCGCGGCAGCGCCTCGAACACCCGCCGCGCCTCGGCCTTGGCGAGCGCCAGATTGCCCTCGTAGTCCTTGCCCCAGGCGCGGTGCAGCGCGTGCGCGGCGGCCCGGTATGCCGTTTCCTGCCCCACTGGCGACAGGTCGCCGGTCGTGTGCGCATTGAGCGCCGAGTAGTACATCATCGTCGCCATGTGGTCGTCCACGCCGGCCGCGTGCAGGGACTTGCGCAGCTCGATCTCGGCCATCGAATCGACAGCCAAGCCACGGTCGCGCGCAAGCTGCGTCGGCAGCTCGTAGCCGGCCGGCGACGCGGGCACGGTGTAGAACTCGGCGAAGTCCTCGCCGTCGTCGCCGTCGTCGCCTTCCTGGCCCTGTGGCGTGGCGTTTGCCGGCGCGCGCTGGGTAGCCTGCGCCTCGGCCTCGTCGGCGTCCTCTGCGGCTTCCCTGGCCCCGGCAATGACGCCATCCAGCGCGGCGAGCTGCTCCACTCGGCGCCGCCCTTCGCCGCGCGCTCACGAAACCCCGCGTCGGCCATCAGCTCGGCCCGCTGCGCCGTCGCGGCTTCGGCGGTCAGCGGTGCGTCGGTCGCCTCGTTCACGGCAGCCGCCCGGCCAGGCCCTGCAGCGCGCCAGCGACGGCCGTGCTGATTGCGGCTGCGAAGCCGGGGGCATCGGCGTTCACGACGATTGCCGCACCGACGGGCCCCACGGCCGGGCCTTGTTTCTCTGCCGCCGCCACCAGCGTCGCATTCCACCCGGTGCGGCAGGGGAAGAACCTCAGGTACGGCGCTCCTACCTCCCAAGCGCCGGCGCCATACGGGCCGAACGTGGGCGCAGTCGGCTCAGAGCGATCGCGCAGCCTCCAGGGCCCGACGTTGCGGTGCCTCGACGCCGATGCGCTCGCCTGGGCGGACAGCGCCGACAGCGCCGCTTCGAGCGCCGCCAGGCTCGGCCACTGGTTCAAGTCCACGAGGACGGCTGCGTCGGCGCCGTCTATCGGGAAGCTGCAAGAAAAGGAGTCAGTCGGGGTGACAGTGATGATGTTGTGCATGGTGTGAATCTCCTACTGCGCGAGCCAGGGCAGCAGCCCGGCGCGCTTGCTGCCGAAGGCGTCGGCCACGCGAAAGCGCTCGATCCGCGCCGACGATGCCGGCGTGTTTGAGTCGGCGCGTTTCAATTGACGTGTTCCTCGATCTGGCGCGCCAGGTCGTCGCCCTCGTCACCGGCATCTGCTGCAGCCTGCAGGCGCTTCATCAGCGCCGCGCGCTCGGCGATCTGCGCGGCAAGCGTCACCTTGATGCGCGCGACTTGGTTGGGCAGGGGTAGCAGGTTCATTGGAAGTCCTCCTTGTTGAACGGTTGATCGGTCTGCGTGGTGTGCTCGGCCAGGTACTGCCGGCCGAGTCGTCGGCACACTTCCTGCAGCGCCGCCCGCACCGATCCGGCCGGGGCGTCGGGTGAAGCGATCGACGCGATGAACGCGGCGCGATGCGCGGCTTCCTGCGCCGCGCGCTGCTCGGGCGTCATCGAACGGTAGGCGCCCCGGCGTGCCTCCACCTCGCGCAGAAGGTCGGTCAACGTGCGGCTCGCGCGAATCTCGGCGGCGGCTTCGAGCTTGCGCACGCGCAGCTTGAGCGAGGGTGCGAAGGTCATCTTTTCCGCTCCTCCAAGGCCTCGACGCGCGCGGCCAGCTCGACGCCCTCGATCAGCCGACCGAGGATCGACAGCACGTTGGCGAGCCGGGACACGTCGGCCACGTCGCGCCGGCCGGCCTTGCCTTCGCGGTACAGCCGGGCGAGCTCGGCCTTCACGTCGTCCATGTTCTTGAGGGGCAGGCGCAGCCGGGGCTCGCGTCCTTCGCCAGCATCGGCGCGGCCTGCGTCGGTTTCGGAAGTGGAATCGGACACCACTTAGCGGCCTCCTACATGTCAACGCCGGCCACAGTGCGGCCGAGCACATCGAGCACCGCCTCGGGGTCCGCATCGGCGTCGGCCAACCATGCTTGAAGCGCCGTCGCGGTCCAACTGCGACGCGCGGCCTCGATCAGCACCCGCGTCTGCGCCTCATACGGGTCACGCCTCCACGCTGGGCATTGCTGCCCATGCCCGGGCGCGGGCCAGCGGATGCCGAAGTGCCTCGACAATCCAGCCTCGACGGGCAGCATGCAGGTCTTCACGCGGCTGGGATGGCGACAGTTGACGCAACTCCGAACGGGCTGCACATCCCCGGCTAACGCGGCTACCGTGGCTAATTGACAATCACTGGCGACGCTGGCTCGGCTGGCATTAGCCGATTAGCCGCATTAGCCGGTTTAGCCACGCTTGCCCGGGTTGCCGCGCGCTGGCGAATCACGTTCAGGTCAAGCATGGGGGCTCACTTGCCAGGCGTCGCCATCACGCCGGATGTAGTGCCGCTGTGCGAGCTCATCGAGTAGCTGGCCGATATTTTCGGCCTTGAGCTCCCGCACTGGCCTTGGAGCCCGCTGCAGAACATCCTTGTGCGGCACAACCGGCCCTCTGCCGCACATCCACTCGACGAGGGAGCCGATCAGCGCGGCGCGGCGGTCTGCCCGGCCGGCGCCGGTCAGTCTGACGTGCTCGCCGATATAGAACAGAGTCGCCGTCATGCCGCAGTCCATAGCGTCACCCTGGAGCGCGTCGGCATCCGGGCTGCATACCATCTGCACCACGCCTGCGATGCGCGCTGCATGCTCGGGCGCCTTGCTGGCGAAGGCGCGGGCATGTTCAAACTCACCGCCCGGCGCCTGCGCGCGCTCAATCGTGGAACTCGATCCATAGCGCGCGAGCCTCGGCGGACATGGGCAGTGCGCGCGGCTGCAGCTCGCAACCGTCGCCGCCTTCCCTGATCTGGGGGCTTCTGCGCAACAGATCGCGCATCTGGGCATGGAATGCATGAACCTCGGCGCTCGCCCTGGCATCCACGTCGCGAAACAGGCGAGTGCCCGCCAACGACTCGGGCTGCGCGATCAGGCATCGCGCGAGTAGGCCCTGCCCTAGGAGCGAGCGGGTCGGACAGCAGCGCGCGCAACAGCACGGGCTGCACCATTACATGCAGCGCGACGCGACGGCCCAGCAGGATCGAGAGTCCGTCGCCTCGGGTCAACGCGTCGAGCGTCTCGCCGCCCCAGGCTTTCAATAGCCAGGCAAGGCCGGCCGAGCGCCGTTCCTCACGCATGCTGTGCCCGCCGAGCAGTTCGCCCCCCTCGGCCGAAAACAAGCCGACGTGCGATTGATGCGCAAGCATCATCTGCAGGCCCTCGACCGTGGCCTTGCCGACGGTCAGACTGCGCGCGACGGCCTTGGGCAAGTCCTTGCTCCCAGGTGCCGTCGCCCGCTCGGCGAGGTATCAGCGCGCCTGCTCGCGACGTACTTCCTCGATCTCACGCTGCACGATCTGATCGGCGGCGGACTTGCGCTCTCCCGATAGAGCGCCGCTCGCAATG
Organism: Ideonella sp.; assembly: GCF_016702655.1. Lineage (GTDB taxonomy): Bacteria > Pseudomonadota > Gammaproteobacteria > Burkholderiales > Burkholderiaceae_C > CAIKUF01. The sequence continues at coordinate 196,329 of NZ_JADJDO010000006.1, read as the reverse complement.
AACAGCGACAGCGGCGCCCGCTGGCCGTGGGGCATCAAGACGTCGGCATGCGGCTGCACCGCGAGCGACGCGGCCGCGAGCACCGATCCGGCAGCGACAGCATCGGGCACTTGCACGTCACGATGAATTGCCCTTGCGGCTGGTCGAGGTCGCGCCCAGCGCGTCGAAGGAAACAGCGCGGGCCTGCTGGCGATAGCCTCGGGCAACGGGTCCAACTTCGGCCACGCAGGTCGGCTAGCGCGGCTAGCTGACGAATCTTGCTTCGCGACGAGTTTGGTTTGCGCCTGTTCCAGAAGGGTCTGCATCACAGCACCTCTTCGCAGATGGTCGTCGATCCACCGGCACGCGGTTGTCAGCCGGGCCATGTCGTCGTCGCTCAGTTCGATCCCGTTGCGAATGTTTGCCGCGGCGGTCCATACCAGCAGCGCTTCGAACTGGAGCGCGGCCAGAGCTTCGCGCGCGGTGAGTGCGGCGGGTCTGCGTTGCTGGCGGTACCACTGCTGGCGGGCGCTCGTGATTGCGTCGAGTGCCACAAGAGCGCGTCGCTCGGCGTCCACGTCCTGCAGGTCGTCGTCGGCGATCATGCTGCCACCTCGGCAAGCTGCGCGGTGTTCTCGACGCGCCGGCCGGTGCGCTCCATCCAGTCGAGCACGTCGGCCTTGCGGTACAGCGCGCGGCGGCCGATGCGGATGTAGGGACAGCCGCCGCCCTTGATGGCCTCCTTCTCGACCGTCTGCGGCTCGACATATCGCACCGCAGCCCAGGTCTGGCGATCTATCAGCGCCTCGTCTGGAAGCCTGTAGAACTCGGCGCGCAGTGCAGCGGGGTCCGCTTGGCTCATCAATCAACTCCTGCTCGTTACCATGAGCGAGAGTCTTCCAGCATCTTTTAGGAGCGTTTTACCCAAATCGGCGAATTCAGCGCACGAGCACGAAAAAGCCGCCCGAAGGCGGCCTGCGCGGGTGCCTGAGTGCGTCAGGCGGCGCGGTGCAACCTCTTGACGTTGGACGCCTCCGGCTTGCGCTCGGCCAGCGCCTGCAGCCGGTCAGCCCAGGCCTGCAGCGCGTTGCGCTTCTCGTCCATGTACTCGTGCTGATCGTAGTGGCGGCCCTGCACGCCGCCCAGGCCGTGCGACAGCAGCTGCGCGCGCACGTCCTTGCTGATCCCCATTGCCGCCAGCATCGTCTCGGCGGTGCGGCGCAGGTCGCGCGCCTCGATCTTCGGCCGCGCCGGCGCTGCGCCCTGGTGCGCTCGGCGACGTTGGCCTGCGCGTCGGCCAGCAGCGCCACGCCGCTGCGCGCGATGGTGTCGGGCGTCGTCACTGCCTCCTTGCCGCCGAACAGATGCGCGGCGCGGCGCATCTTGAGAATGGCGGTCAGCAGGTCGACAGCCGCATCGGTCAACGGCAGCACATGCCGGCGCGCGACTTCGCGCCTGCCCTTCGGGTCCAACAGCGTGATGGTCCGCGCATTCAGGTCCACGTCGGCCGCAGACAGGCGCAGCACTTGCGCCAGCCGTTGCCCGCCGAGCACCAGCGACAGCTCCAGCGCGGCCAGCGCGTCGTCATGCTGCTTCTCCCGCCGCTCGCGCAGCAGCCGCACGACTTCGCCCAGCTCGTCCTCGGTCAACGTCACGTCACGCGCGCCGCTGGCGTTCTTGATGGCGGCCGTTGACGCGATCGGGTTCGTCTCGACGCCGAACAGCACCAGCGCGGCCGGCGCCTGCGGGTTCGTCTCGGCACCCTGCGCCAGCGCGTAGGCGGCGCGCAGGTAGGCGCGCAGCTTCGCGGCGGTGCGCTTGTGCCCCTTCTCGACGACGGTGCGGATAAGCGCCGTCGCCTGCTTGGCGGTCAGCTCCCGCGCCGGCATGGTGGCGAACTCCGTCCCCTCGACGTGCTTGGCGAAGATGCCCGCCGCATCCTTGGCCGACTCCTTGCCGAGCGCGCGCTGGTGTTTCACGTACCACTCGCACAGCGCCGCGACGGTGTACTGCGCGGCAGCGCTCGTGCGGCCTTGGCGGCGCGCTGGGCTTCGCGGTCGCTGCGCTTCTCGGCATTGAGATCGCGCCCGGCAGTGAGTGCGCCGAGCCTGATCCCTGCCTCCTTGCGCGCCTGGTCGGTCGTGACCTGGCCGTGCGTCCCGAGCGTTACCCGGATCACGCGAGCACCGACACGCTTTTGCACGAAGTAGGACTTGGACTGCTCGCCGACGCGCACGCCAAAGCCGGATAGCTCGGTGTCGCGGTAGACGACTTGAACCACCTTCCCGTCCGCATCCCGCGCCGCGAGCGGCAGCCGTTTGACACTCTCCGCAGTCAGCTTCAGCTTGTTCATCAGAACCCCCGTAGGCTACACATAGGCTACACGACAAATCATGCTGAATCATACTGCCTACGGACTAACAGTGCCTGTAACCCGCATGTTTCCTAGGCTTTCGGCAGACTTTGGCCTGTAGCCTATGGCTCGTTCAGGACTTACAGAAGGGACTGTTAATCCGTAGGTCCCTGGTTCGAGCCCAGGTCGGGGAGCCAGAAATGCAAGGGGTAGCCGGTTAGCGCCTGCTACCCCTTTGGTTGTCCGCAGACTGCTGGTGCCGGTCTGGTGCGAGTTTCGCGACGATTGCCGCAACTGGCGGCTTCGCCGAAACGACTCTCATCGGTGATGATGAACTCGCCGTAGTCCATACCAAGCACATCGCGCAAGAACTCGACCGCCGTGCGTCTGGAAGTCGTCGATGTGCTCTTGATGGGCAATCGCCGCCGTTTCATGACGACGAGCTCAGCTTCCGGCGGTCCGCCCGGAAGGCTTTGAGGAACTCGCGACCGGAACGCTTGCGAAACTGCGGCTGGACCACGACGACGCCATCGAAGCCCCGCTCAAGCCACGCGGCCGCGTCTTGACGGAAGCGCTGACCGAGAAGGCGAGCCGAACAGTGGCAAGCCGAGCGCCAGGCTATGCCGACGGCAACGCATACCGAACAACGCCCTTCGCGTCGATCGCCACTTCGCCACTGGCGAGCAACCGCGACAGCACAGAATGCACGGCTTGCTCGTCGGCTGACTGACCCAGCAGCGACTTGATGGCAGCCGTCAACTTCGCATGCTTGGTTGGCTTGCTGGTGGTCTTCCTGAGGCTGGCGACAACATGGCCGACGGCTTTCTTCAGGTCAATCGCTGAAGTTGCATTGACAGCGGGGGCCGCACTGGGTGTCGAATCACCGGAGGCGGTGGGCGGTGCCGCCGCGGGCAATGCCGTCTTCTTCGTCGCAGTGGCCTTCCTTGCCGGGGCTTTCGCCACTGGGGACGATGGCGGTTTCGCGACGACCTTCTTCGCCACTGGTTTGGTGGGCAGCTTCTTCACAGCCATCTTCTTCGCCGGTGCCGCCTTCTTGGCCACGCTGCTCGCCGATGCCGCCTCGACAACGCCAGCAGCCTTGCCAAAGCCGACCTGGCGCGCCGTGAAGCCCAACTCGGCCGCGTGTTCCAGCATGGGCGCGTAGCCCTTGTCGTTGGAGACGACGACGAAACGTGCGTCGGGATGGCGGGCCGCGATATAGCCCATGTAGAACGAGAGGTGAAAGTCGAGCGCGTTCTTGCCCGTGCGTGCGATCTGCACCGGCGTCGCCTTTGTCGCCGAACGACGCGTGCTTTGCCGCCACGCCTTTCTGGTTCGGCCCGTGGAAGAGCCAGATGTCGGTCACGCCAGGCACCAGCGAGCGGATGTCGTCATCCCTGGGTTGCACGTTTTCCCAGTCCACCAGCACGTGGGTCTCGATGTCGCGGGGGCAGTCCTGCCCGGCCGCAAGCCGGGCCTCCCGGGCTGCAGCGGTGGATGCTTCTTCGCGTTCTTGACGAGCTTGCGGCCGACGGCGCGTTTCAGGTCGATGCCCGTGTGTTCGGCAATCTGCACCAGGTACAGCAGCACATCGGCCACTTCGTCCGCGACCTACTGCTGCAGCACGACATCGCTGCGCACGGCTTGCGACTGCTCGGGCGTCATCCACTGGAAGATCTCGGCCAATTCGGCGGCCTCGACCATCAGCGCCATGGCCAGGTTCTTCGGCGTGTGAAACGGCTGCCACTCGCGCTCGGCAGCAAACTCGCGCAGCGTGAGCTGCAGGGCCTTCAAGTCCACCGGCGGTCTCCCTCGGGCCCGGCACGGCGGGCCCATGGCGACAGCTTCGCACAAGTCGATTCAAAGCCCGGCAGCAACCTGGCGGTGCGGCGGATCGGTCGCTCAGTTGTATGTGGATGCGTCGGCGCCGCCTGGCGCGCCCGCGAGTCGACGCCGGCAGACACACGACTCGATACAACTCCTCGCGGCGGGCCGTCAACAATGAGCGATCGCGAGCGTTGAAAGTGCGTCGCATCGCACAGGAAAGCCCATGACCGCAAGAACCGATCAAATCTCCCTGCAAGCGTGTCGCCCGGTGCGGTCCCGCGCTCGCTGTGGATGGGCTGGCTTGGCGGCGCTGCCCTCGGCCTGGCCACGGCCGGTTTTGCGGGCGCGTTGATCATGCGCTCGGGGGAGACGGCCCCGCCCTCACCCGCCGAGACGCCTGCCGTTGCGAGCATCGTCGCACAACCAGCGCCGCTCGCCGCACCCGTTGCTGCGCCCGCTGCTGCCAGGCCGCGCCACACCAAGCCGGTCACGGTGGCGGCGCCGGACGTAGCGGTCGCGCAAGCCGATCCGAAGCCGCCTGCGGCCGCTGAACCCGCGGCAGCCGCGGTGCCCGCAGCGGTCTGCGCTTCGTGCGGCGTGGTCGAGTCGGTAACCGCAGTGCAACAGAAAGGGCAGGCCACCGGGCTCGGCGCGGTCGCGGGGGGTGTGGTTGGCGGCGTGGTCGGCCATCAGGTCGGCGGCGGCAAGGGCAAGACTGCGATGACGGTGCTCGGCGCGATCGGTGGTGGACTGGCCGGCAACGAGGTCGAGAAGCGCGCGCGCAGCGAGACGCTGTACAACGTCCAGGTCCGCATGGAAGACGGCAGCACGCGCGTGTTGCAGCAGGCGCAATCGTTTGCCGTCGGAACGCGCGTCATCGTCGAGGGCACGACGCTGCGCGTCGCGCGCGATGCCGGGCGCAGCGAGCCTTCGGCTGTCGTCCGCAGCGCGGCGCTGCCAGGCGCCGGCGCTTGACGCAAGCGCAGGGCTTCACCACGGCGCTGCCTGTTCAGGGCTGCCTGTCACCCTTGACCTGACCCACGGTCTGGCAGAGCAGCAACTGCTGGTCCGCCTCCAGGCCCATGGCCTGCGCGAACGCGTGCTGGTCGAACCAGGCGCGGATCACGGTACCGAGCCCATGGGCGGCGCAGAACAGGTAGACGTTCTGCGCCATTGCGCCAGCTGCGGCGAAGGCATAGCGCTCGCGCTGCGCCGCGGGCACGAGCTGCATGCGGCCATGGTCGGCCACGTACACCAGGTCGAGCGGTGCACTGTCGACGAAATCCTGGTAGCCGGTGACGCGGCGCACGTCGCTGCTCACGCGCAACTGCAGTGCGTGTGCGGCCGGCTCGTAGCGGAACAGCCCCTGCGGCATGGCCACATGCAGTTGCACCTCCTGCGAGTTCATCGCGCTCGGCGCGGTGCGCCCGCCCGCCTCGGGCCGGTTGATGCCGGCCGCGGCCCAGAGCAGGTCGGACAGCAGTTGCTCGCCGAGCGCTGCGGGCTCGAACTCGCGCGCCGACGCGCGGCGCTGCAACGCCTCCATCAGGGCCATGCCGCCGCCGCGCCGGGGCGGCGGCAGCTCGATGGCCGCTGCGTCGACGGCGGGTCGCGGCTTGAGCTGGCCCATCAGGCCGAGCGCAAGCTTGGTCAGCGTGTTCATCCGGATGCCTCCTCGAGGTCAGGCCAGCGATGCGCTCGAGGGCTAGCCTGCGGCGAGCCTTTGGCGTTGACACCCATCAACTACGCAGGTCTGCGCTCTGGCACGCAAAGGCTGCGCAAGACGAAAATGCCCCGATGAGCGTGCCCAAGCCGCCCACCCCGCCTCCGCCAGCGCCGAGGGCGCCGTTCGAGTGGAAGCCCGCCAACCTGTGGGTGCTGATGCTGGCGCTGGTGGCGCTGTTCTGGCTGCGCGACCTGTGGGTCGCGTCGACCCAGGTGCAGCCGATCCCGTACAGCGAGTTCGTGCAGCACCTGAAGGCCGGCCGCCTCGAGTCGATCACGATCGGCAGCCAGTTCATCGAGGGCAAGCTCAAGACGCCCGCGTCCGACGGCCGCAGCCGCATCGTCACGACGCGCGTGGCGCCCGATCTGGCGCGCGAACTGCAAGGCTACGACGTGCGCTTCGAGGGCGTGGTCGAGAACACGCTGCTGCGCGACTTGCTGTCGTGGGTGATCCCGGCATTGCTGCTGCTCGCCGTGTGGAGCTTCATGGCCAGGCGCATGGCGGCCCAGGGCGGCCTGGGTGGCTTGCTGTCGGTAGGCAAGAGCCGCGCCAAGTTGCATTCCGAAACCGACATCAAGGTCAGCTTCGACGACGTGGCCGGCGTCGACGAGGCCAAGGCCGAGCTGCGCGAGTCGGTCGACTTCCTGAAGAACCCCAAGGACTACGGGCGCCTGGGCGCGCACATGCCCAAGGGCATCCTGCTGGTGGGCCCGCCCGGCACCGGCAAGACGCTGCTCGCGCGCGCGATGGCCGGCGAGGCCGGCGTGCCCTTCTTCAGCATCACCGGCTCGGAGTTCGTCGAGCTGTTCGTCGGCGTTGGCGCGGCGCGCGTGCGCGACCTGTTCGAGCAGGCGCGCGCCTCGGCGCCGTGCATCATCTTCATCGACGAGCTCGACGCGCTCGGCCGTGCGCGCGGCGCCGGCCCGCTCTCGGGCGGCCACGACGAGAAGGAGCAGACCTTGAACCAGTTGCTCGCCGAGATGGACGGCTTCGATGCCAGCGTCGGCGTCGTGATCCTGGCCGCGACCAACCGGCCCGAGATACTCGATCCGGCGCTGCTGCGCGCGGGGCGCTTCGACCGCCAGGTGCTCGTCGATCGACCGGACCGCAAGGGCCGCGCCGACGTGCTGCGCGTGCACCTGAAGAAGGTCACGCTCGATGCCGGCATCGACCCCGACGCGATCGCCGCGCTGACGCCGGGGTTCGCCGGTGCCGACCTCGCCAACCTCGTCAACGAAGCCGCGCTGCTCGCCACGCGGCGCGGCGCCGATGCGGTGGCGATGGCCGACTTCACGGCCGCGGTCGAGCGCATCGTCGCCGGGCTCGAGCGCCATCAGCGCGTGCTGGGCGCCAACGAGCGCCGCGCGGTGGCGGTGCACGAGATGGGCCACGCGCTGGTGGCGATGACGCTGCCCGGCGCCGATCCGGTGCACAAGATCTCGATCATCCCGCGCGGCATCGGCGCGCTCGGCTACACGCTGCAGCGGCCGAGCGAAGACCGCTACCTGGCAAGCCGCAGCGAGTTGCGCAACCGGCTCGCGGTGCTGATGGGCGGGCGCGCGGCCGAGGCGCTCGTGATCGGCGAGGCCTCGACCGGCGCCGCCGACGACCTGGTCAAGGCGACCGACATCGCGCACGACATGGTCGCGCGCTTCGGCATGGCGCCCGAGGTCGGCCAGGTCGTCTACGAGAGGCCGCAGTCGCGCTTTCTCGACCTGCCCGAAGGCATGGTGGCGCAGCGTGGCCTGTCCGAAGACACGGCGCGCCGCATCGACACCGCCGTGCGCGCGCTCGTCGACGAGGCGTTCGCGCGCGCGACAAGCGTGCTCGCCGAGCGGCGCGCGCTGCTCGAACAGGGCGCGGCAAAGCTGCTTGCGCAGGAGACGCTGGTCGAGGCCGACCTGCGGCCGCTGGCCGAAGCCGCGCGCCGCGCAGGCGCGCCTGCCTGAGCCGCGGGGGCCGGCGCCACCGCTACTGCGGCACCGGTTGCGCAACGGCTTCGCCGCCGATGCCGTAGCCGTTGCGGCGCCTGGCCTTGGCCGAATACATCGCCTCGTCGGCCCGCCTGAGGCGCTCGAACGAATCCTCCAAGGCGTCGGCTGCGAACACCGCAACGCCGACCGAGGCGGTCACGTACAGCCACGTGCCGCCGACGTCGAACGGTGCGCGCAAGGCCTGCGCGATCTTCTCTGCGACCGCGGCTGCGTCGCTCGGCCGGGCGATCTCCGACAGGACGACGACGAACTCGTCGCCACCGAGCCGCGAGACGGTTTCGCCGCTGCGCAGGATGCCTTGCAGCCGCGCCGCCACGGCGCGCAGCAGCGCGTCGCCCGTCTCGTGGCCCAGGCTGTCGTTGACTTCCTTGAACGAGTCCAGGTCCAGGTACAGCACGGCCATCGAGTGACGATGCCGCCTGGCCTGAAGGATCGCCTGGTCCATCCGGTCGAGCAGCAGGCGACGGTTCGGAAGCGCGGTCAACGCGTCGTGGAACGCAAGCTGGCGCACTTCGGCCTCGCTGAGGCGCAAGTCGACGAGCAGCGCTTCCTTTTCAGTCAGCGCCGCCTCGAGCGTGGCGTTCGCCAGCGCCTGGCCGCGCAGCGCGGCCGCCAGCCGCTGCTGCAGCGCGCCGATCTGGCGTATGAACAGCAGCAGCAGCACGCTGCCGGCGATCATCGACTCGATGCGCCCGCCGTACCAGCCGAGCGTGTAACGGCTCGACGAGGCCAGGTTGCCCACGAGTTCGCCCAGGCCGGCGGTCAACGCCACGGCCAGCCACAGATGCAGCATCGAGCGCTGGCCCAGGCCGCGCCGCCAGGCCAGCACCAGTGCCAGGCAGGTCACGAGCAGGATCGCACTGCCGAATGCGTAGAACGCCGGCCGCAGGGTGGGCGGTGTCGCGGACAGCAGCGGCACGAGTTCGTCGTGCAGCACCGTGACCGCGAACGTCACGACGGCGACGATCGCGACCACGACGCCGACGACGGCACCGACCACGCGCCTCGTCGACCATGTCGACGCCGGGCCGGTGCGCGCGCTGCCGTCGGCGAGCAGCGCGAGCACGACCAGCGACGCAAATCCCAGATGCCAGACATGCCAGACCCAGATCGAACTCTGTTCGCCCCCGAAGACACCGACGTTCGCCTTGAGCGCGCCGGGGTAGGTCAGCACGAACGGCACCATCAGCAGTGCGTTGAGCAGGTAGGCGCCGGCGAGGATCGCGTACGAGTTGCGGCGCCAGGTCGCGTACTGGCCGAACAGCAGGTAGCTGGTGACGCCGTCGACGAGCAGCACGAAGCTCGCATGGAAGGTCGTGAACTGCGGCAGGGCCGGCCAGGGGTGGCTGCCGAAGAGCACGAAGACGAGCGTCAGCCCGGCCACGGCGAGCGCCACCGCAACACTCAGGCGCACCGCCAGCGTCCCGGCGCTGCCGGGCTGGTCCAGGGCTGAGGCGGCGTCCATAGCGGTCGTCTCGGTGTGTCGGGAGGCTGCGGCCAGCACGGTCGCTGGCAGGGTGTTCGTCGACGCGTGTCGGGGCCTGTCGGTCAAGCCGCGGGGCCCGCACCGCCAGCCGCAGCCCGCAGCGCAATCGCCCAATCCGATACCAGCGACCCGGCCCTCGGCGTCGGCGCAGGCAACGAATGATGAAAGAACGCGCGCACCCCGCTTCGGATGCACGGTAACGCGGGCGCGCCGCAACGGCAATGACGGCGCGCAATCAGACCCGCATGGCTGCAGCCCCGCGGCACCGGGCCGCGCGGCGCCAACGGGCGTCGGCTACGCGGCGCGCCGCCGGCCAGCCCGTACCGCGGGCGCCGGGCGAGCGGCTGCCGCGTCGCCGCTGGCGGCGGCCGTGCGCACCGGCGCCGTCTTTCGTGCGGCGACCTTGCTCACGGCGGCCTTCTTCACGGCGGCCTTCTTCACCTTCTTCACGGCAGCCTTCTTCGCCGCCGGCTTGCCTGCGCCCGCCTTGCGCGGCGCAGCCGGCGCGTCGGGCGCTGCGGGAGCGGCGGTCGCGCCCGCCTTCCAGGTCTTGCGCGCCTTCTTCGCCAGCGTCACGACCTTGGCGATGTCCTCGTCGCTGTACACGCCCTTTCACGCCCGAGATCGCCGCGAGCTTCATGCCGTGCTTGAGGCCGAGCCGGTAGATCTCCTTGACCTTCTCCCACTCGGTGTCGCGGCCGACAGTGAAGACCTCGAAGCGGCCTTCGAGCGCGAGCACGATGGTCTCGGCCAGGCAGGCGTAGATCACGTTGGGCGGCAGGCCGATGCTCTTCAGGCCGCGCACCTTGGTCGGCAGCTCGATCTCGCCCGACTCGATCACGAGCACGTCGGGGCGCTTGGCCACTTCCTCGGGCGGCAGGTCGAGCGGGCGCGCGACATCGGTGATCACGCAGCCGGGCTTGACCTTGGTGATGTCGAGGATCTTCTTGCCCGCGCCCGAGGTCGAGGTGACGATCATGTCCATCTCGCCGAGCAGCTCGTCGTATTGGGTCGAGCAGACGACGTTTGCGTCGGGCGTGTCGACGAGGATCGAGCGCTTGAGTTCTTCGAGCTTGCCCATGTCGCGCCCGGCGATCACGACCTCCTCGAAGGCCATCGCGAGCAGGCGCGCGCTCACGCTGCCGATCGAACCCGACGCGCCGATGACCATGGTGTTGGCCGGGATGCGCTTGCCGTCCTTGGCCGGCTTCACGAGCCCCATGCGCTTCATCGCGTCGGCAGCGGCCCACAGCGCGCCCGACGCCGAATAGCTGTTGCCGGTCGTGATCGGGATGTGCGAGCGCCGCGCGACCGTGACGCCGGCGTCGCCGACGACCTTGGTGAACGCTCCGAGGCCCATGATCTGTGCCCCCAGGCCCTCGGCGATCTTCGCCGCGTGCAGCAGCCGGCGGTAGGTGAACTCGGGGCTGCGCGCGAGCATCTCCTTGGGCGTGCCGCCGACGCTGATCAGCCAGCCCTCGGCCTGCGCACCGGTCGGCGAGACGATGTTCTCCATCTTGCAGTAGACGAAGGGCGGCAGGTGCGCGGCGAGCGTCTCGACCTGGTCCATCACGAACTTGGGCGTCGCCTTCGGGATCGGGAAGCCCTTCTTGATGTACTCCTGGCTCAGCGGGTGGACGACGAAGGCGAAGCGCCGGATGTTGTGGAAGTGGCCGGTCGGGTGCAGCAGGCGCGGCACGATCTTCAGTTCGTCGAGGATCTCGGTGAAGTCGTCGTCCGAGACTTCCTCCGACGGCCGCTCGAGCTTGGCCAGGATCATCGCCTCGAGGGTGTTGATGCCGACCACGCGCTCGAACAGCTTGGGGCTCGAGTCGATGACGAGGTTGACCTTGCACTTGGTGAAAAACGCCAGGCGCTCGTCATCGACGCCCGAGGTGATGAGCGTCTTGCCGGCCAGGTTGTCGGCGTTGCCGACCGCCTTGAGCTCGGCGTAGGAGCCGACGATCAGGTGCGACTTGGCGACCTCGGCCGCAACCCGGTTGCGCTTGAAGCCGCCGAGCGCCGACTCGAGGATCTCGCGCGGCTTGTTCGGCAGCACCCACTTGCTGCCCTTGGCGTAGAGCTCGAGCTGCTCGATCGAGGTCAGCATCGCCGGGGCGCCGGTCTGGAACAGCGCGTCGGCAAAGTTCAGGTTGCGCGTGTAGTCGGAGAGGGCCACCGCGAGCTCGTAGTTGCGCATCCCCGACAGGAACAGCACGATGTTGTTGTTGAAGTAGTGGCCGAGCTCCTTCTGCACGTGGCGCACCGCGCGCACCTGCAGCAGGCGGCGCAGCGTGGCGCCGGTCGTCGCCGGCACGCGCGTGACGACGTTGAGCAGGCGGCGCGTCTCCTTGTTGACCACCGTCGACAGGCCGACCTGGAAATGGTCGCCCACCTCACCGAGGCCCATTGCGTCGGCGCTCGCCTGCTGGCGGCGCAGCAGCTCCCAGGCCTTGCCGGTATCGTCGTCGGCGCCGTAGCGCTTGACCGAGAAATGCTGGCCGAGAAACTCGGTCTCGAACGCGTAGTCCTGCCGGGACGAACCGAGACTCACCGTCACCACCGTCTTCATCGAACTGTCTCCTTGAGTCGAAATCACGAACCAGACTTGCGCGCCGCGGCCTTGCGCGCGGGCGCCGCCTTGCGCGCCGGCGCCTTCCTTGCCCGCGGCTTCGTTGCCGGCCCCTTGCGGGCTGCAGCCTTGCCGGGCGCTGCCGCCGGCGCCAGCACCTTGCGGATCAGGCCCTCGCAGACCTCCTGCGTCATGTAGCGCGGCACCGGGTAGCCGGTGTGCGCCTCGTGGCAGGCGGCCTCGGCGAGCGCCGGTATGTCGGCCTCGCGCAGCGCATCGAGGTGGGTCGGGATGCCGAGGTCGCGGTTGAGCGCGCGCACCGCGTCCAGGAACTTGTCGGCCAGGTCGTCCTCGCTCTCGTCGTCGGTACCGACGCCCGCGCGCAGCGCCAGCCTGGCCAGCCGCCCGGTGATGGCCGGGCTCGAGTACTCGAGCACATGCGGCAGCATGATCGCGTTGGCCAGCCCGTGCGGCGTGTGGTAGCGGCCGCCGAACTGGTGCGCGATCGCATGCACGTAGCCGACGTTGGCGCGCGTGAACGCGAGCCCGGCATAGGTCGATGCGAGCGCCATCTTCTCGCGCGCGGCAAGGTTGCCGCCATCGCGGTAGCAGGTGCGCAGGTTGGCGAAGATCAGCCCGACCGCGGCCAGCGCCATGCCGTCGCTCGCGGGCGTGGTCCAGTTGCCGACGAAGGCCTCGACCGCGTGCGTCAGGGCGTCGATGCCGGTGGCGGCGGTGATGTGCGGCGGCAGGCCCGTCATCAGCTCGGCGTCGAGCGCCGCCATCCTGGGCACCAGGCGCGGATCGACGATGACGACCTTGTCTTGGCGCTCGGGGTCGGCGATCACGGCCGCGACCGTCACTTCCGAACCCGTGCCGGCGGTCGTCGGCACGGCGTAGACCGGCACCGGCGTGTGCAGGCCCTTCAGGTAGCCGGCCAGGCTGCGCAGCGGCTTGGGGTTGGCGATCGCGATCGCGATCGCCTTCGCGGAGTCCATGGCCGAGCCGCCGCCGACGGCAATGATCGCGTCGCAGTCGTTGTCGCGGTAGAAGGCGATGCCGCGCTCGATGAGCGGGATCGGCGCGTCGGGCGTGACCTCGCCCCACACCACGTACTGCGCGCCGCCCTGCGTCAGCGCGTCGCACAGGCCGCGCAGCAGGCCGAGTCTGGCGATGATGGCGTCGGTGACGATCAGCAGCCGTGCATGGCCGAAGCCGGCCACGACCTCGCCCAGACGCGCGCTCGCACCCGGCCCGACGAGCAGCGTCGGCTGCGGGATCGGGATGTAGCGCGTCACCTTGCCCGCGCCCTTCATCAGGGCGCTGAGGCCGGCTGCGCGAGCCGCTTCGGGAATCAGGTCGAGGATCACTGCGGGTCTCCGGATGGTGCGATTGCGGTCTGCCGGTGGCGGGAATGCGCATTCTCCAGCAATTCGAGGCGCGCGCCCGCGACGCGGCAGGCAGGCTCGTGTCCGGCGTTGATCCCACGCAGCCGCCTTGCGCCTGGCGGCGGCATGACGTTGCTAGTGCAGTGTTCGACGCTATCCGGTACCTATGCGACCGCGCCTTTGCCTCCCTGGCGTCGTTGCAAATCCTCGCGATACCTCTGGGTATCGCTGCGGTTTGCGCCTAGCCAGGAAGGCAAATTCGCCACCGCACAAGCACCTCCAAGCATCGAACACTGCACTAGAGTCAGCACCTGCCCCAAAACCGATCCAGGTCCCGGAATGCGCACGCTACGCCTTGCCCTGCTCGCGGCATGCGCCGCATCGCTGTGCGGCTGTGCCAGCCTGCCGCCGCTCGACGGCCGCACGACGAGCGCCGTGCTGCCCGACGCAGCGCCGACCCGGCTCGGCCAGGGGATAAGCCCGGCCACCGCAGCCCACCCGGGCAAGACCGGCATCCTCGCCCTCACCGATCCCGGCGACGCCTTCGCCGCGCGCGTGGTGCTGGCCGCGGCGGCCGATCGGTCGCTGGACGTGCAGTACTACATCTGGCATGGCGACACCACGGGAACCCTGCTCTTGCAGGCGCTGCGGCAGGCCGCCGAGCGCGGCGTTCGCGTGCGCCTGCTGCTCGACGACAACGGCACCGCCGGGCTCGATGCCGTGCTGGCCGCGCTCGCCACCCAGCCCAACTTCGAGGTGCGGCTGTACAACCCGTACGCGCAGCGCCAGGTACGTGCGCTCGGCCTGTTGGCCGACTTCGACCGCATCAACCGGCGCATGCACAACAAGTCCTTCACCGCCGACAACCTGGCGACGATCGTCGGCGGGCGCAACGTCGGCGACGAGTACTTCGGCGCCGGCAACGCGGTCGTGTTCGCCGATCTGGACGTGCTCGCGATCGGGCCGGTGGTGGCCGAGGTCTCGCGCGAGTTCGACCGCTACTGGAACAGCGCCTCCGCCTATCCGGTGGCGAGCCTCGTCGAGGCGCCGCCGCCCGCGTCAGCCCACGCGCTCGTGGCGGGGCTGAGCGAGGCGCCCGCCCGTCCCGAAGCGAAGGACTACGTCGAGCGCGTGCGCGCCGAGCCCTTCGTGCCGGCCCTGATCGCCGGCAGCCTGCCCCTCGAATGGACCGAAGCGCGCCTGCTCTGCGACGACCCCGCGAAGACGCTCGACCCCGACCTGGCCGGCGACCACCTGCTGCTGGGCAGCCTGCTGCCCACGATAGGCAGCGCGCGCTCGAGATTCGACCTGGTCTCGCCCTACTTCGTGCCGGGCGCCCACGGCACGGCGGCACTCGTCGGCTTGGCCCGCGGGGTCAAGGTGCGCGTGCTGACGAACTCGCTCGCGGCCTCCGATGTCGCCGCAGTCCATGCCGGCTACGCGAAGTGGCGCGTCGAGTTGCTGCGCGGCGGCGTCGAGCTCTACGAGTTCAAGCCTTCCGCCGCGACCGACGCGGCGCGCGCCGGGCGGCGCAGCTTTGGCGGCGGTTCGGCAGCAGCCCTGCATGCGAAGACCTTTGCCGTCGACGGCGAGCGCCTGTTCGTCGGGTCCTTCAACTTCGACCCGCGCTCGGCCCGCCTCAACACCGAGATGGGAGTGATGCTCGCGAGTCCACGCCTTGCGGGCGCCCTGACGCAGGCATTCGAAACCGAGATCCGCCTCGGGGCCTACGAGGTCGTGCTCGATCCGCAGGGCACCGACGTGATCTGGATCGAGCGCGCGCCGAACGGCGCAGAGCTCCGCCACACCACCGAGCCGGGAACGAGCTGGTGGCTGCGCAGCGGGGTCGGGATCCTGTCGGTGCTGCCTATCGACTGGCTGCTGTAGCCGGCACGCGCAGCGTCGCGAGCATCGGGTTGTGGTCCGACGAGGCGACCTGCGGTGCACTCGCGGCAACGACTTCGAGCCCGCGCACGAAGACGAAGTCGATCTGCCGGCCCAGCACGCGCGTGCGCGTCTCGGCCTGCGGCAGCACGGCGGTCAGCCCGAGCCGCTGCATCGCCTCGTGCATCGCGTCCAGGCGCGCCCGGCTCCAGGTGTTGAAGTCCCCGCCGACGACGATCGGGCCGCGATGGCCCGCCAGTTCGCTCGTCAGCTGGTCCAGCTGGGCGCGGTACTCGTCCAGCCCGAGCGTGAAATTGATGGCATGCAGGTTGGCCACTGCAAGCACCTCCTGCGCACCGTGCAGCGCAAAGCGTGCGATCAGCGCGGTCTTGGGCAATTGCAGCAGTGGCTCGACGCTGCGCTGCACGCAGGCCGCCAGTGCCGCAACGCGCGCCGCGCTGAGCACGCCGGTCTCGACGCCACCCTGCCCCCACGACCCTGCCATCATCCAGCGCGCGTGACCGGCGCCGTCGAGCACCTTGCGCAAGGCCGGCGTCAACGCGACTTCCTGGATCAGCAGCAGGTCGCTCGCGGCCGCGAAGCGGGCGAGGTCGGCATCCCAGCCCGGGTCGGCGTTCTTGTGCAGGTTCCAGCTCAGGATGCGCAACAGCGGGCCTGGCAATCGCGCGCCGTCCGGCGCCGAGGCCGCAGCGGGCGCATCGCCGGCACACGGCAGGGGCGAACTGGTCAACTCGTCGCCGCTGCCGGGTGTGTAGGCCAGTTGCACCGGCGGGACGGTCGCGCAGCCGGCGCACACCGCCGCTGCCGCCAACATCCAGGCCACCCGCGCCGCGAGGCGCGATCCACCGTTCATTCGACGCGCCCACCCGAGCCGCAGGGGCCGTCATTCTAGGAGCCTGTCGGGCTCCGGGTTGGGCGGTGGCGCAGCGGCGCCCGGTAGAGCCACAGCACGCGCCCGTCGGCGCAGCGATGCCGCGTCTCGGGCTCCAGCCCCGCCGCCTCGAATTCCAGGCTCGCCAGCCAGGCGCCGGGCCGCAGTTCGGCACTGGCCTTGGCGTCGGCGCGCGCCATGCTTTCGGGGCGCTGGAACAGGTAGACGAGCTCGAAGCGCGACCAATCCTCGGCCCACAGATCGGCGCGCCGCACCTGCGCCGAGCGGCAGCGCAGCGCGGCGAGCAGCGTCAGCGGCAGGCTCCACTCCACGCCCTCCAGGCGGGCCTGCGGATACTCGCGCGCCAGTTCGCGCAGCGCGTCGCCGAGGCCGCACCCCGCGTCGAGCACGCGCGCGCCCGGCGCCAGCGGCACGCGCCGCGCCAGCCCGGCAAGCGCACCCCTCGGCGTCGGGAAGACCGGCGCATCGGTCCAGCTGCGCAGCGGATAGACGAGCGCCAGCACCGCGAGCGGCAGCAGCCAGGCCCAGGGCGTCAGGCCCGCAGCCAGGCCGGTGGCAGCGAAAGACAGCGGAAAGCCCGCGCCGATCAGCGCACGCCGCCAGCGCGTCGTGCCCAGCATTGCGGCCATCGTGCCGAGCAGCGCGGCGGCAGCGAAGGCAGGCCAGGTCGGCGCGCCGACACGCACCAACGCGGCGAACGCCGCCCACGCACCGCCCCAGCCGAGCAGTGCCGGCCGCGGCCAGCGCAGCGCGTCCGCCGGGCCGGCCGGGTGCGCGTCAGAACTGGAACGCAAGCCGCAGGCCGCCCCAGTGGCGGCCGTTGACCGTGATCGGCGCCGAGGCTTCCTTCATCAACACGAACTCGCCGTTGCCCATGTCGCGCCGGTAGGTCTGGAGCAGGAAGGGGCGCCGGTTGCGCGCCGCGGCCAGGCCGGTGCGGTCGTTGAAGATGCGCCGGTAGCGGCTGTTGGCGGTGTTCCACGCCAGTTCGCCCGGGCGTTGCGGCTGGCAGTACTTGCGGTTGTGCGTGGCGACGTAGCCGTTGCGGTCGACGGCGATGCAGAACACGACGCGCGGCAGCCCCGCCAGCACGCGCTCCTGCACCTGCGGCAGCAGCCGGTCGGTGAGCTCGACGAAGCGCGTCGTCACCTGCGCCGGCTCGGTACCCGGCAGCGGCCGGTAGTCCTCGTCGAAGAGGTCCTGCTCGGCAATGCTGCCGCTGGCCAGCGCTTCGTCGAACAGTCTCGCAACCTGCGCCGCTGCCGCGCGCGCGGCTTCGATATAGGGCGTGTCCTCGGTGGCGATGCCGCTCTCGGCGACGAGCTCGATGAGCTGCTCCGATATCTTGAGGAAGGCCTCGCTGCGCTGCATTGCCGACTCGAGCACGCGCTGGGTGCCGCTCATGCCGCCTTCGAGCGCGCCCATCTGGCGGTCCAGGCCGGCGCAGACGCCGCGGCTCTGCTCGGCCGCCTGCGTGATGCGCGCCACGCCGCCCTCGACCTCGGCGAGCGCCCGATGGAAGGCACCCTGCTGTCCTTGTGCCGCGCCGGGCTGGATTTCGCGCGCGAGTCCGGCCACGCGTTGATCCAGGTCGCCGACGGTGGCCATGATCTGCTTGGACGATTCCTCGACCTTGGCGGCGAGGTCCTTGACTGCCTCGGCGACGACGCCGAAGGCACGTCCGGCGTCGCCGGCGCGCTTGGCCTCGACCGAGGCGTTGAACGCGACCAGCCGCGTCTGCAGCGCAATCTGCGTGATCACCGCCGCCGCGCCGGCCACGTTGTGCAGCGTCTCGACGATGCCCGCAACCTCGCTGCCGACCGCTTCGACGGCGCCACGCGCGCGCGCCACGGCGTGCAGGCTCTGGGCGGTCTGCGCGCCGATCGAATCCTGGGCCCGCGTGACCTGCTGCACCTGCTCGGCAAGCGCCGCCATCGCACCTGCCTGCAGACCGGTCGCCTTGAACGTGTCGTCGAGCATGCCGCGCACGTCGGCAGCGTCGCGGCCGATGCGCGACGCCTGCTGGCCCATTGCCTGGACCGTGTCGTGCAGGTCCGGCTCGCGCGCCGGCGCCTGCATCGGTGCGGCGTCGGGAGCAACGCCGCGACCGCGTTTGAAGGTCATGAACATGGTTCGCCTACCTCAGCAACGCAAATTGACGCAGACCTCGGCCGCCGCCGGGCCGCCATCGGCCAGAGGCCGATGTCCTTCGGCAGGCACGGCCAGTCCGCAGGGACTGTCCGCGTCCGGCCTCAGCCCGCAAGGCGGCCTGGCACCTTGCAGGCCGCGCCGGGCCAGAGGCCCGGCTCCTCGCCAGGCACGACCAGTCCTCAGGACTGTTCGTGTCCGGGCTCGGCCCCTCGGGGGGCGATGCCGCAGGCGTCTTGGGGCCGTCACGACGCCAGGCGTCTTGGGGTTGTCACTTCACCACTCCCGCAGCTTGACGCGCAGGCGCGCGATCGACTGGCTGTGCAGCTGGCACACGCGCGATTCGGTGACCTTGAGCACGGCGGCGATTTCCTTCAGGTTCATGTCGTGCTCGTAGTACATGCTCATCACGTACTGCTCGCGCTCGGGCAGGGTCTTGATCGCATCGACGAGCGCCTGGCGCATGCGCTGGTCGCGCAGCTGGGCGAGCGGATCGGCCTCCTCGTCGGCCACGTGGCGGTCCAGGAAATCGGCATCGCCCTCGTCGCCCGACATGTCCTCCAGGTACACGAGCTGGGTGCCGCGCACCTTGCCGAGCAGCTCCTGGTAGTCGGCGAGCGACAAGCCCATCTCCTTGGCGATCTCGCTCTCGGCCGGCGCGCGGCCCAGGCGCTGCTGCAGCCGGTGCAGCGCGCCCTCGATCTCGCGCTGGTGCTTGCGCGTTCCGCGCGACAGGTAGTCGTTGCCGCGCAGCTCGTCGAGCATCGCGCCGCGGATGCGCTGCGTCGCGAAGGTCTCGAACTGCACGCCCTGTGCCGCGTCGTAGCGCGACAGTGCATCGGTCAGGCCGATCATGCCGACCTGGATCAGGTCATCGACCTCGACGTTGGCGGGCAGCTTGGCGATCATCTGGTGCGCCAGGCGCCGCACGAGCGGGCTGTACTGCTTGAGCATCGAGTTGACGTCGAGTTGGCCTTTGGCGGTGTACATGGTGGAAGGCGGCTCCGGGGGATTCAGTTCAAGGCCTGGAAGGCAGAGGCGCGGGCCTGCCGCGACGTCGCAGGTGGCAGCCTCGACGCGCCTTCGACAGCCGCATCGCCGTGCGGCGCGCCGAGCAGCGCGCGCGCCAGGCGGCGCAGGCTCTCGGGCGGCTGCTCCTGTGCATGGCCGGCCGGATCGACGAGCGAACAGTCGTGCAGCAGCGCGCCGAGAAAGGTGTCGGCGCACTGCGCCAATTGCTCGGCGATGCGCGCCGCGCGCGGCGATCCGGGTGCGACCTCGAGCAGCAGGCGGTACACGCACAACCTTGCCCGCAGCGCGAGCCACTTCATCGCCGCGTAGGCGTGGGTCACGCTTGCCGGCCGGTCGTCGGCAAGCAGCAGCGGCACGACCTCGGCGACCAGCGTCTGGCGGGCGAACAGTCGCGCCAGGTCGCTCGCACTGGCGTGCACCAGCACGACCCCGGCGCGCGGCGCGGCATCGACCGCGGCCTGCAGGAACGACGCCGTCGAGCCGTGCACATCGACATAGCGCAGCGGCAGGCCGCGCGCGGCGAGGTAGCTCATGTCGGGCGTCAGCGCCTCGACGCAGTCGGCCAGGCCCATCGTCGCCAGTTCGTCGGCAAGCGGCGCACTGTCGGCCGCGTCGACGACGAGCGTGTGCACACCCTGCCCGGCCAGCGCCGCGCACAGCCGCTCGAGGATCAGCCCCGGAAACGCCATGTGCGGGTTGGCGACCACCGGCACCAGGCGCAGGCGCGCTGGCGCGAACAGCCGCCGCAGGCCCTGGGCTTGGTCGGGACGGTGGTGCAGGCTCATGCGTGGGATCCAGGCTCAGGCGGCAGGACGAGCGGCGTCGAGTGCCATCGCCGCGGCCGGCGCACCGGCAAACACGAGGCTCACGTCGCCCGCCTCGTGGCGGTAGGCACTGCCGGTCATCGCGCGCAGCGCGCGCTGCACCAGCGCACGCGCCGACAGGCGGTGCCAGTCCTCGGGCACGCGCTGGCCGTTGGCCACGCCGACGAGCTTGACCTTGTGGCGGATCAGCGCATCCAGCGCCGGGCCGAGCTTGACCGCCTCGTCGATCTTGGACAGCACCACGCCCTCGCAGGTCGCACCGCGGTAGGCGAGCATCACGTCCTCGATCGTCTCGCCGTGCGAAGCGGCGTCGATGACGAGCAGGCGCTTGATGCTGCGGTGCGCCAGCATGTCGAGCAGCTCGCGCGTGCGGGCGTCGCGCTGCGCCATGCCGGCGGTGTCGATCAGCACCATGCGCTTACCCGACAGCAGGTCGAGCAGATCCTCGAGCGAGCTGCGGTCGTGCGCGGTGTGCACCGGCACGCCCAGGATCCGGCCGTAGGCGCGCAGTTGCTCATGCGCCGCGACGCGGTAGGCATCGAGCGTGATCAGGCCGAGCTGCGATGCGCCGTGACGGGTCGCGAAGGCGGCTGCGATCTTGGCGGTGGAAGTCGTCTTGCCGACGCCGGTGGAACCGACGAGCGCATAGACACCGCCCTGTTCCTCGAGCGCGCCTTCGGCCTCGCCGGTGTAGAGGTTGCGTTCGAGCACGCCCGCGGCCCAGGCCG
This sequence comes from Ideonella sp., assembly GCF_016702655.1. Classification (GTDB taxonomy): domain Bacteria; phylum Pseudomonadota; class Gammaproteobacteria; order Burkholderiales; family Burkholderiaceae_C; genus CAIKUF01. The sequence continues at coordinate 175,475 of NZ_JADJDO010000006.1, read as the reverse complement.
CCTCGTCGCCGGCGTCCTGCGGCAGGCCGACACTCAACTTGCGAATCAGTGCCGGCGAGAAGCCGGCGTCGAGCAGGCGCTGCGTCAGGCGCGCCTGGGCGGGCTGGCGCTGCAGCTTGTCGATGAAGGCGAGCGCGCCGAAACGGTCCTCGATCAGGCCCTTGACCGAGCGCAGTTCGGCGAGCAACTCGTCGCGCGCGGAACCTGCGCCGGCCTGGTCGGCGAGAACGGGCGCGCGGCTGCGTGGCGCAACCTCCTCGCGCAGCACGGGCGGCTCGCGCAGCGGTGCTGCGGCGGCCGGCGCCTCCGGCGCACGCTCCGGCGCCAGCGCCTCGACCGGAGCGGCCGGCTCGGCGGTGCCTTCCAGCGCGGCCTGGCGGCGGCGCAGCATGCGCTCGCGCACGTAGTCCTGGAACGACAGCGTGCTCATCGTCAGGCGCGCCACGTCTTCGTCGACGCCCGGCGCGGGCTCGAGCGTCGGCTCGACGCGCCGGGCTGCGCCGCGCGCGTGGGTCTTGGCGCCGGTGCCGACTGCGGTGCGGCCCGCGCGCGCCACGCCCTCGGCCGTCATCGCCATCACCTCGACGCCTTCGGCGCAGGGCTTGGTCGACAGCACCACGGCGTCGTCGCCGAGCGCCTGGCGCACCAGGGTCAATGCGTCGCGCGAGGTGCGCGCGGCGAAGCGGCGGATGTTCATGCAGCTGCCTCCGGCAGGTTCGAGCAGGTCGTGGGGCTCATGCCGTTGCGCCGATCACCGACCCGATGCGGATCGAATGCGTCTCGGGAATCTCGCTGTGGCTGAGCACGCGCAGGCGCGGCGCGGCGCGCTTGAGCAGGCGCGCCATCGGTACGCGGATCAGGTCGGGAACGAGCAGGCAGGCGGGCAGGCCGAGGTCCTCCTGGCGCCGTGCCGAGGCGGCGGCGCTGCGCGTCAGCGTCTCGGCCACGCCCGGGTCGAGCGCGGCGCCGTGGGGCGAATTCAGGGCCTGGGTGACCATGCGCTCGAGCTCGGGCTCGAGCGCGATCACGTCGAGCTCGCGCGCCGGGCCGTAGATCTGCTGCACGATCGCCGGCGCGAGGCTGACGCGGATGCGCCGCGCGAGCTCGGCCGGATCGGTGACGGTGGCCGCATGCTCGGCGAGGCTCTCGACGATCGAGCGCATGTCGCGGATGTGCACCCCCTCTTCGAGCAGCAACTGAAGCACCTTCTGCAAGCTCGCGATTCCGACCATCTTGGGCACCACGTCCTCGATCAACTTGGGCGCCAGCCGGGTCACGTGTTCGACCAGTTGCTGGGTCTCCACACGCCCCAGCAACCTGGCAGCCTGCAGTTGCATCAAGTGTGAAAGATGGGTCGCGACGACGGTCGCGCAATCAACGACCGTATAGCCACTCATTTGGGCGGCCTCGCGCTGGCGCTCCTCGATCCAGACCGCGGGCAGGCCGAAGGCGGGGTCGGTGGTCGCAGTACCGAGCAGCGGCTGGCCCGCCGCCGCACTGCCGGGGTTGATGGCCAGCAGCATGCCCGGGAAGGCCTCGCCCTCGCCGACGATCGCGCCGCGCAGCGTGAGGCGGTAGTGGCTGGGCTTCAGCTCGAGGTTGTCGCGGATGTGCACCGGCGGCGGCAGGAAGCCGACCTCCTGTGCGAACTTGCGCCGCACGCCCTTGATGCGCGCGAGCAAGTCGCCCTGGCGCTCCTTGTCGACGAGCGCGATCAGGCGATAGCCGACCTCGAGGCCGAGCGTGTCGACCGGGCGCAGATCGTCCCAGGTCGCCTCGACATTGGCTTCGGGGATCACCTCGGCCACCGCCGGCGTGCGCGCGGCGAGCTGCTTGCGCCGCCGCATCCAGTGCGCAGCCCAGGCCAGGCTCGCCGCGATGAGCAGGAACACGATGTGCGGCATGCCCGGGATCACGCCCAGCAGGCCGATCACGGCCGCAGTCACGGCGAGCGCGCGCGGCGAGTCGAAGACCTGGCGCCCGATCAGGCCGCCGATGTCCTCCTCCTTGCCGACGCGCGAGACGACCATCGCCGCAGCGACCGAGATCAAGAGCGCCGGGATCTGCGCCACCAGCGCGTCGCCGACGGCGAGCAGGATGTAGCTGTTGGCCGCCTGCGATACCGTCAGGTCGTGCTGCGCGACGCCGATCGCGAACCCGCCGACGATGTTGATGACGAGGATCAAGAGGCCCGCCATCGCGTCGCCGCGCACGTACTTGCTCGCGCCGTCCATCGAGCCGAAGAACTCCGCCTCCTCGCCGACCTCGGCGCGGCGGCGCTTGGCCTCCTTCTCGTCGATCAGGCCGGCATTCAGGTCGGCGTCGATCGCCATCTGCTTGCCCGGCATCGCGTCGAGCGTGAAGCGCGCCGCGACCTCGGCGATGCGCTCGGCGCCCTTGGTGACGACGATGAAGTTGATCACGACGAGGATCGCGAACACGATCAGGCCGACCGCGAAGTTGCCGCCGATCAGGAAGTGGCCGAAGGACTCGATGACGCGCCCCGCGGCGCCGGTGCCGGTGTGGCCCTCGAGCAGCACGACGCGCGTCGAGGCGACGTTGAGCGACAGGCGCAGCAGCGTCGTGAGCAGGATCACTGCCGGGAAGGCCGAGAAGTCCAGCGGACGCACCATGTAGGCCGCGATCAGCATCACCATCAGCGCCATCGCGATGTTGAAGGTGAACAGCATGTCGAGCGCGAACGGCGGCAGCGGCAGCACCATCATCGACAGCACGAGGATGATGAAGACCGGCGCCATCAGGGCCTTGATCGCGGTCGCGTTCGGGCCGAGCCAGGCCTGCAGCCTCTGCAGCGCTTGCGGGTTCATGCCGGTGCTCCCTGCGCAACAGGTTCAGCCGAGTGGTGCGGATCGAGCTCGGCTGGCACCGCGAGCTCGGGCAGATCGCCCGGCATCGCGGCCTGGCCCCGCATCGCCGCGCGCAACTGGTAGACGTAGGCCAGCACCTGCGCCACGGCTGCGAACAGGGCGGCCGGGATCTCGCGGTCGATCTCGGCATGCGCGAAGAGGGCCCGCGCCAGCACCGGCGCCTGCAGCACCGGCACGCGCGCGCCCGAGGCGCTGTCGCGGATGCGCAGCGCCATCAGGTCGGCCCCCTTGGCGACGACGCGCGGCGCGTTCATCTTCGCGTCGTCGTACTTGAGCGCGACCGCGTAGTGGGTCGGGTTCATCACCACCAGGTCGGCCTGCGGGACGGCGGCGAGCATGCGCCGGTTGGCCATCTCGCGCATGCGCGCCTTGACCTTGGACTTGACCTCGACGCTGCCCTCGTTCTCCTTGTGCTCCTGCTTCAACTCCTGGCGGCTCATCTTGAGCCTGGTGCGGTGCAGGTGGCGCTGCAGCGGTACGTCGACGAGCGCGAACAGCGCCAGCAGCAGCAGCAGCAGCGACAGCCCCTGCAACAGCGTGCCGCCGGCCTGCACCAGCGCCGCCGGCAGCGACAGCGCGTGCACACCGCCGAAGTCGTCGACATGAGCCTTGAGGTAGAGCGCGCCGATGCCACCCAGCAGCAACGCGAGCAGGCTCGCCTTGAGCGTGTCGACGAGCTGGTGCCGCGACAGCATGCGCTTCAAGCCGGCAATCGGATCGATCTTGTCCAGGTTTGGGACGATCGGCTTCCAGCTCCAGGTCCAGCCGCCCGCCGCAACGCCGCATGCGAGCGCCACCGCGGCCAGCAGCAGGCCGATCGGAAACGCGACCGCGACCAGCGTCAGTGCGAGTTCCGCGAGGCGCTCGCCCATGAAGCCCGGGCGCGCCAGCGACTGCAGGTCGAAGCGCAGCGCGCGCGCAAGCATCTGCGCGAGCGTGTCGCCGAGCGCCGGCGCGAGCAACGCCAGCGCCGCGCCGCCGGCCCCGACGGCGGCAAAGTGGCCCAGGTCGCGCGAGCGTGCGACCTGCCCTTCCTTGCGCGCCTTCTCGATCCGCTGCGGCGAGGCGGGCAGGTTGCGGTCTTGTGCGTCTTGGGAGTCGGCCATGGCGGGTGGATGCAGCCCTTGCTTGCGGGCCTTGCCATTGTTCCGAGGGCAGGCGCGGACTTGAGTCCGAATAGAGGGGCCATGTCCGTCCTGTTCGCAGGCTTGCGGCCGGCACCGGCCGAACGATCGCAAATGCAGTTGGCCGGTGCCTGCCGGCGCGGCCAAGCCAACCGCCCTGCCCGGCCCCACAAACCGTCCCCGACCGCCGATGAGCGATCCATCCGATCCCGACCGCGTGCCGCGGCCCACGTAGCGCCGTCGCCGACCCGGTGGCGCTGGCCTGGGGCCTGCAGCGCACGGGCGGCGCGAGCGCATCGCCGGTGCTCACGCACGAGGCGCCGCTGACCGCGCTGCTCGCCTGGCGCCTCTATGGCGAGGCGCAGGGCGCACGCGTGCGCGCGGCGATGGCGCTGCTCGCCATCGGCGCCGCACGCACCGGCTCGGTGTTCGCCTTCGCGCCGTTCATCGGCGCCGAGGAAGAGTGCGTCGGGTCCGAGCACCTCGCGCGACCACACGCCGACGAAGCCCACGAACGCGACGACCATGAGCAGCGGACCCGGCGTCGTCTCGCCCAGCGCCAGGCCGTCGATCATCTGCGCCGCGCTGACCCAGCCATGCGCCTCGACCGCGCCCTGGACGACGTAGGGCAGCACGGCATAGGCGCCGCCGAAGGTGACGCGCGCAGCCCTGGTGAAGAACCAGCCCCCTGCGTGAGCGTGGCGTCGAGGCCCTGGGCGTGGTCCAGACGTTCTCCATGCGGCACGAGTGCGGTGACCGCGGGCTTGAGGCCGTAGAAGAGGCCCGCCACCAGCGGCACGTTGCCGAAGCGGATGTAGGTCCACGACAGCGCGATCAGGATCGCGGGCGACGGCAGCACAAACAGGGCGCCCGCGGCGATGCCGCCCCAGGTGCGATGCATCAACCAGCCGAAGTAGGTGGCGAGCTGCCGCACCTCGGGGCCGGGCAGCACCATGCAGTCGTTGAGCGCATGCAGGAAGCGCTGCTCGCTGATCCAGCGCCGGCGCTCCACGAGCTCGGCGTGCATGATGGCGATCTGCCCCGCCGGCCCGCCGAAGCTGATGAAACCGAGCTTCAACCAGTAGCGCGGCGCCGCGCCGTCGATGGGTGCACACTTCGGGTGCGCGCCGCCTTGGCCGGCGCATCGACCTGATTCGGATTGGAGGAGACGACACCATGGACACCAAGACCAAGCCGGTCGCCATCGACCAACTGCGCATCGACGGCCCACGCCTGTGGGACTCGCTGATGGAACTCGCGCAGATCGGCGCCACGCCGAAGGGCGGTGTGTGCCGGCTCACGCTGACCGACCTCGATCGCCAGGGCCGCGACCTCGTCACGCGCTGGGCGCGCGAAGCAGGGCTCATGGTCACGATCGACCGCATCGGCAACGGCTTCATGCGCCGCCCGGGGCGCAACAACAGCCTGCCGCCTGTCGTGGCCGGCAGCCACATCGACACCCAGCCCACCGGCGGCAAGTTCGATGGCAACTACGGCGTGCTCGCCGGGCTGGAAGTGGTGCGCACCCTGAACGACCACGGCATCCAGACCGAGGCGCCGATCGAGGTCGCGTTCTGGACCAACGAGGAAGGCTCGCGCTTCGTGCCGGTGATGATGGGCTCGGGCGTGTTTGCCAAGGCCTTCACGCTGGAGCACGCCTATGCGGCGACCGACACCGAAGGCAAGTCGGTGAAGGACGAACTCGAGCGCATCGGCTACGTCGGCCCCGAGGAGCCGGGCGCGCACCCCATCGGCACCTACTTCGAGACGCACATCGAGCAGGGCCCGGTGCTCGAAGACAACGACAAGACGATCGGCGTCGTCACCGGCGTGCTCGGCATCCGCTGGTACGACTGCACCGTGACGGGCATGGAGGCGCACGCCGGACCGACGCCGATGGCGCTGCGCAAGGACGCGCTGCAGGTGGCGACGAGGCTGATGCAGGAAGTGGTGGCCTGCGCGCACCGGCACCCGCCGCACGGCCGCGGCACGGTCGGGATGGTGCAGGTGCATCCGAACAGCCGCAACGTGATCCCGGGGCGCGTCAAGTTCTCGATCGACCTGCGCAACGCGAGCGACGCGATCTGCGCCGCGATGGACGCCGACATCCGCGCGGTGGCCGCACGCATCGCCGCCGAGACCGGCCTCGCGATCGCGATCGAGCAGGTGTCGGAGTACCCGGCCCAGCCCTTCCACGCGGACTGCATCGCCGCGGTGCAGCGCGCCGCCGACCGGCTCGGCTATTCGAACATGCCCGCCGTCTCGGGCGCCGGGCACGACGCGGTCTACATGGCGCGCCTCGCGCCGGCGGGGATGATCTTCATCCCGTGCAAGGACGGCATCAGCCACAACGAGATCGAGGACGCCAAGCCCGAGCACATCACGGCCGGCTGCAACGTGCTGCTGCAGGCGATGCTCGAGCGGGCCGGGGTGGCCTGAGGCAGCGTCGAAGCCAGCATCGGCCCCAGCGCGCTGTCGCGGTCTCCGTCGGACAGGCCATCCTCGACCGCGCGCGGCGCGCCGCGCCGACGGCAGTCGCTCAGCCGGCGTGCCGCCACGCCAACCAGCCCGCGGTGATCGCCAGCGTGGCCAGCGTCACCGGGACGCCGGTGCGCGCGTGGCGCTGCCAGTCGATGACGATGCCGCGCCGTCGCGCGGCGTCGACGACGATGATGTTGGCGATCGAGCCGACGATCAGCAGGTTGCCGGCCAGCGTGCTGACCAGTGCCAGCGTCGGCCCGGCGTGCGCACCTTGCGCCACCGGCAGCAGCAACATCACAGCCGGGACGTTGGACACCAGGTTGGCGAGCAACAGCGTGCCGGCGAAGAGCGGCATCGGCTCGCCGAGGCGGATACCTGCGGCGGCCAGCCACTCGACGCCCTGTGCCGTCAGCCCGGTCTGCGCGAGCGCGGCGTTGACGATGAACAGGCCGATGAAGAGGATCAGCAGTTCCCAGTCGATCAGCCCCATGACCTTGGACGAGTGGAAGCGCTGGCTGAGCAGCAGCAGCCCGGCTCCCGACAATGCGGCCACGTCCTGCGGCCAGTCGGTCCACAGAAACACCGCGACCAGCACCAGCGCCACCGCCAGGCCCTTGGCGGTCTGCCAGCGGTCGAACGCGGGTTCGTCATCGGCCGCGGGCGCCGTCGGCGCGGCAGCAGGTGGCGTGGCCGAACCGCGCAGCGACAGCGCGAGCAGCGCCCACAGCGCGAGCAGCCCCAGGCCCACCGGCAGTGCCGCCTCGGCCAGGTAGGTGCCGAAGTCGAGCATGAGTTGCTGGCCAATCAACATGTTCTGCGGGTTGCCGATCAGCGTCGCCGCCGAACCGATGTTTGCCGCGCACGCGAGCGCGAGGAGGTAGGGCACCGGGTCGAGCCCGCGGCGCAGGCACGCGTCGGCCAGCAGCGGCGCGACGGCCAGGCAGACGATGTCGTTCGAGAACACCGCCGACAGCAGCGCGGCAACGGCGATGATCGCCGCCAGCAGCGCCGCCGGGCCGAGCGCCAGCGCCGCGACGCGCCGCGTGACCCAGCCATAGAAGCCACCCAGGCGCATCTGTGCCGAGATGACCATGAACGAGAACAGCAGCAGGATCGTCGGCAGGTGCACCGCCTGCGCCGCCTGCTCGGGCGTCATCACGCCGAAGCCGACGATCGCGATCGCACCGAGCAACGCGACGCCGGTGCGGTCCAGGTACAGCCTGGGCAGGCCGCCGAGGATCATGCCGAGGTAGACGGTGGCGAAGACGCCGAGAACGAGGAGATCGCTGGCTGACATGGCTGAGGCGAGGGCCGCGCGATGATACGCAGCCCGAGCCGACCCGACGCACACGCCGGCTCCCGAGAACCGTGCGGCCCACTCCGCGGACGCCGTCCGGCGGCTCGAACCCGCCCGCCGCCTCGGGCGGCGGCCACGACATCGACTGCATCGCGTGGCCCGCGCCGGCGGGGTCGATCTCCATCCGGGGCAAGGGCGCCGAGCCGAAACCCTCTACCGCCGCCGCCAACGCGCTGCTGCGCGCGATGCCCGGGCGCGCCGGGGGCGCCGGCGGCGCCACCGTCAGGCCGCCGCGCCGAGCTTCTGCAGGATCTTCGCCACCTTCTCCTCGAGCGTGGCCTTGGTGAACGGCTTGACGATGTAGCCGGCGGCGCCTTCCTGCGCGGCGCGCACGATGTCCTCGCGGCGCGCCTCGGCGGTGACCATCAGCACCGGCAGGTGGGCGAGCGTCTCGTCCTTCTTGATCGCGGCGAGCAGCTCGAAGCCGTTCATGCCCGGCATGTTGATGTCGCTGATCACGAAGTCGAAGGCCGCGTTGCGCAGCAGGTCGAGCGCGGCGACGCCATCCTCGGCCTCCTCGACGTCGGCGTAGCCGCTCTCGCGCAGCAGGCCGCGGATGATGCGGCGCATGGTGGAGAAGTCGTCGACGACCAGGATCTTCATCTCGGCAGCTGGATTCATGGGGCTCCTCGCGGTCGGCTGGGCGTCATCGCTGCGACGGGGGCAGGACCGTACCGAGCGCGGGAGCGATGTCGGGCACGGCGGACGCGGTGGGCAGCTCGCTGCGCAACAGGCGGTCCTCGGCCTCGCGGTTCATCACGATGATGCTGATGCGCCGGTTGGCCGGGTTGAGCGCGTCGTCGCGGTCGTAGGGCGAGCTCGACGCGAGGCCTTGCACGCGCAGCACGCGCTCATCCGCCAGTCCGCCTGCGAGCAGCTCGCGCCGCGATGCGTTGGCGCGGTCGCTCGAGAGCTCCCAATTGCTGTAGCCGCGCTCGCCGCCGCTGAAGGGTGCCGCATCGGTGTGGCCCTCGAGCGTGAGGCGGTTGGGCACTTCGCCCAGGATCTGCGCGATCTCGTGCAGCAGTTCGCGCATGTGCGGGCGAAGGATGGCGCTGCCGCTGTCGAACATGGGTCGGTTGTTCTCGTCGATGATCTGGATGCGCAGCCCGTCGGCCGTCATGTCGAGCTTGATCTGCGACTGCAGCGCGGCCAGGCGCGGGTTGGCCGCGATCGCGGCCTGCATCTTCGTCTGCAGCGCCTGCAGGCGCGCCTTCTCGGCGCGCTGCGCCTCTTCCTTGAGCGCCTGCAGGTTGATCGTGCTGCGCTTGGCCTCGATGTCGCCCTGCTTGACCTGGCCCGACGTGCGCGTCAGGTCGTTGCCGCCGCCACGCACCAGGCTCGACGAGTCGCCCGAGCCCTGCCCGGAGTTGAGCAGCGCGACCTTCAGCGGCGACTGGAAATAGTCGGCAATCCCCTTGCGGTCACCCTCGGTCGTCGAGCCGAGCAGCCACATCAGCAGGAAGAAGGCCATCATCGCGGTCACGAAGTCGGCATACGCGATCTTCCACGCGCCGCCGTGGGCGCCGTGCCCACCCTTCTTGATGCGCTTGACGATGATCGGCTGCAGCTTCTTCGAATCACCGGCCATCGTTTGCCCCCAAGACGCCGATTGCGGCGTGATGCACGTTGGTCACGCCTTCTTCCCCTTGACGTGGCTCTCGAGCTCGCCGAAGGTCGGGCGCTCGGTCGAATACAGCACCTTGCGCCCGAACTCGACCGCCACCTGCGGTGCATAGCCCTGCATGCTCGCGAGCAGCGTGACCTTGATGCACTGCAGTTCCTTCGAGCCTTCGTCGACCTTCTGCTCCATCAGACCGGCGAGCGGCTCGACGACTGCATAGGCAAGCAGGATGCCGAGGAAGGTGCCGACGAGGGCCGAGCCGATCATCGCGCCCAGGATCGCCGGCGGCTGGCCGACCGAGCCCATGGTGTTGACCACGCCCAGAACGGCGGCGACGATGCCGAAAGCTGGCAGCGCGCCGGCGAGACGCTGGATCGCCGCCGCCGGCGCGTGCGCCTCGTGGTGATGGGTGTCGATCTCGTTGTCCATCAGGCTCTCGATCTCGTGCGCGTTGAGGTTGCCCGAGACCATCATGCGCAGGTAGTCGGTGATGAACTCGACCACGTGATGGTCGCTGCCGATGGTCGCGTACTTCTTGAACAGCGGCGACTTGTCGGGCTCCTCGACGTCCTTCTCGATGGCCATCAGGCCTTCCTTGCGCGCCTTCTGCAGGATGTCGTAGAGCAGCGCCATCAGCTCCATGTAGCGCGCCTTGGTGTACTTCGACGCCTTGAGCAGCTTGGGGAGCGCCGACATCGTGGCCTTGAGCACGCGCGGCTGGTTGGTGACGACGAAGGCGCCGAGCGCGCCGCCGGCGATGGCCATCATCTCGGTCGGCACCGCATGCAGGATGACCTGGATGTTGCCGCCGTGGATGATGTAGGCGCCGAAGATGCAGCCGAGTGCGACGGCGTATCCGATGAGTACGAACATGCTTTTCGGGTTCCGTGGCTCGGGCAGCGTCTTGGCGAACGATCCCGTCTGCGCATTTATCGGCCCCGGGCGTTACGTCTTGAGCGCTGGAAGCCCGGTGCACCCATCGCCTTGCGCACCAAAAAAAGCGGGTCCCGAGGGACCCGCCGCAAAGCACTTTGAGGTGCTAGGAGGAGACAAGCAAGAAAAGCGAAGCTTTCGGCGAAGACTAACTTGTACCCAAGTTATGTCGAAGCCAAACCGGCGATGCGTTGCATGCGTACGTTGTCGGCTGCTGCACGACGAACTTGAGCGCCCGCCATCAGTGCATCTGGATCGCGCCCGCCGCCTTGCCCTTGCCGGCGCGCGCCGGCGGCTGGCACAGGCCGCACACGTAGTGCTTGGCGATCTCGTGCGGATGGGTCACGAAGTGCCCGCCGCAGCGCGAGCACCGGGTCATCGTCAGCATGCCGTTGTCGATGAACTTGACGAGCCGCCAGGCGCGCGTCACCGACAGCAGCGGCTCGAGGCCCTGGGCCTTGGTCTGCTCGGTATAGAGCTGGTAGGCCTTGATGACGTTGTCGATCTCTTCCATCTCGGCGACCTTGTTCAGGTACTCGTGGATGTTGAGGAACAGCGACGCGTGGATGTTCGGCTGCCAGGTCATGAACCAGTCGGTCGAGAACGGCAGCTGGCCCTTGCTCGGCGACTTGCCGGCGACCTCCTTGTACAGGCGCAGCAGGCGCTCGTAGGACAGGTCGGTCTCGGACTCGAGCACCTGCAGGCGGGCGCCCAGGTGGATCAGCGTCACGGCGCGCTCGATCTGCTTGGCTTCGGTCAGGATGCTCTTGCAACGCATGGTGGACTCTCGATGTGGTTTGAACGGGGCCGGGCCTTGCAGGCCGCGCCGGGCCAGTGGCCCGGCCCTTCGCCAGGCACAACCAGTCCACTGGACTGGCTGCGTCCGGGCTCAGCCCCCGCGGGGGGTGGCGCCGCGTACCCGCGGCGCCGGGGGCACCATCAGGCCGCTTCTTGATGCCGGCCTGCCATCAGGATGCTGGCGTGCAGCCGCGTCGTGACGTCGTTGGCGGCCGACTTGCCGTGGTTGGTGAGCAGGCCCCAGACCATGTCGTCGTCCATGCGGAAGCGGCACAGCAGCGTGTTGCTGGAGGCGATCTTCATCATCTGCGACGGCGCGAGCTGCGCGATCAGCGCCGCCGACTCCTCCGAGATGCCGAGGCGGAACAAGGCCTGCTCGCGGTCGCTGCGGATCAGGCTTTGCGCCAGCATCAGGTAGGACAGGTTGGCTTCGCGGATTTCGGAGAGGATCTGGTCTGCGTTCATGTCGGTTTCCTCGGTCTGCCTCTGGTGGGGATGCCCGCCTCTTTCGGGGCCGGCACTCGTCTCAACGTGAAACCGATTGTGATGATCGCTTCAGGGCCGCAATATCAGGCCGTTTCTGTGGCTTGAGTCCTGTTTCGTCCATCGGCCTTGTCAGGCAAATTCCTACACACCGGGCGGGCATTGGCCGGGCTTCACGAGCCGGGCCAGGAGCGAGATGTGGTTGAAGAACCAGAGGCCGTCGAGCCGCCAGTCGGTGTACTTGCGCAACACGCTCGTGAGCGTGTAGGGCGTGTACCAGCAGTTGTGATCGGGGTGGACGACCTCGATGAAGGTCTCGCTTTCCTGCAGGTAGTCGAAGTGGCGCCGCATGCACTGGTAGGCGTCGGGCACGGTCAGCACGACGCTAGCCGCGCGCACCGCGTCGAGCTGGCGCAGGAAGCCCGCCACGTCGGCTACGTGCTCGAGCACTTCGGGCACCAGCAACAGGTCGTACTCCGCGGTCACCGCACCCCACTCGCTGAACAATTGCCCGCGCACATGCGGCCGCAGCGCGTCGAAGGCCTCGGCATGCAGATCGAATCCGTCGAGCCGGGCGCAAGACGGCTCCAGTTGCAGGTGCAGCGAGGTCTTCGGATCGGTGATCGGCCAGTCCACGCAGCCCACGTGGAGCACCCGCCGCCCGGCGCACATCTCGCCCAGCACTTCCAGGCGCGGGCGGCCCATCAGCTCGCGGCCGACCGCAACTCTCTGGACAAAGTAGGGCTCGTGCATCCGCTCGAGAGCCGAGACGCCGCCCAGCGCGGCGGGCGCCACGCCGCGCGGCAGGCCGCGGCGGGCCGCAGGCAGCGGGCTGGCGGCTTGCGTCATGCAAAGCTCTCCTGGTGCAGCGTGTCGTAGGTCCCGCGCGTGCTGGCCCAGTGCTGCTGCGCGTAGACCGGGCCGCTGCCTTCGTAGCGCACCCCGCTGAAGTGCTCGGGAATGAACAAGTGGCTCGGCAGGACCGACAGGCCGGTGTACCCGTAGCGCCGGTGGGCCTGGGTCAGCCGCATCGGGCCGACGGTCTTCCAGGCCCGTTCATGGATCACGCTCGGCTCGGCAAGGATGTCCTTGATGATCTGCCCGAAGAACTCGTTGCCGGGCCTGCACGCCACGTAACCGGCCGCGATCAGCGACGGGCGGGCAATCTCGTTCTCCCAGCAGGCGAACGCCTCGTGCTCGAGCAACCAGTCGTCGAGCGGGCGGGTGCAGGAGCTGTCGGCATCGACGACGAACCCGCCCTCGTTGTAGAGGATCTCCCAGCGCATCATGTCGGCAACGCCGTTGAGCTCGAGGGCCGCCATCTCGCGCATGTGACGCGAGTTGTACCAGCCGTAGCTGGCCAGGTCGTCGTTGCCCCAGAGGGATACCTTCCAGCCGGGATTGCGCTCGACCCAGGTGCGGATGCAGTTGTCGGGCCGCTTGCTCTCGTTGCCGACCCAGATGATGTGCAGGACCTTCGGTATCACGGGGGACTCCTTCTGCGGTTCGGCCGCCGCGGGCAACCCAGCGCGCGGCCGTGGCATCGCGCATGCGGGCGCGGCCGGTGCGATGCTCGGCGATGCCGCCATCGTAGGCAGCCGAGCGCTCCGCGAGACGCCGAAAAGGGCGGCACGAAGGCCTCAGTTGATGCCGCTCGCCTGCCCCCGCCGGTCGTCAATCGGCGGCGGCTCCCGCCAGCGCCGGGGCCGCGTCGCGGAGCGCGGCCGCCTGCCTCGCCCACCGCTGGGCCGCCGCCTCGTGGCCAAGGCTCGCATGGAAGGCGGCCAGGTTGTGCGCGGCCAGGAAGCTGCCCCGGCCGCGCACCGAATCGTTGAGCGCCGGCTGCTCGCCGATCTCGATCGCGCGCAGCCAGCTCGCCTCGATCATCGGCAGCAGTTCGCCTGCGCGCTGCGGCGCATGCAGCGCCCAGTCGAGCAGCAGGTCGCCGAGGGTGAAGAAGAAGTCCGGCGAATGCTGCCAGTGCGGCATCTCCGCCTCGGCCAGCGCCAGGGCCGCCTCGAAGCTTTGCGCGCACTTGAGCGTGTAGAGGCGGCGCAGCACGAGGTCGTGCCGCCACGCCGCGTTCGGTGCCACGCTCGCCAGCGCGTCGGCATAGTGCGGCAGGGCCTCACCGAAGCGGCCCTGCAGTTCGAGATCCTTGCCGAGCTGGTAGTGCAGGTAGGCATCCATCGGCTGCGCCGCCAGCTCCATCCGCAGCAGGCGCTCGTTGCGGCCACGCTTGGCCTGCTGCTGCGGTGCGAGATAGCCGTCGTGAACGATGCCCGCCGCGAGCCGGCGCCGCGGCAGCACGGACACCGGCTGCTCGTGGATGCGCCCCGCGTAGTGCACGCCGCGCGGCAGCAGCCGCGGCAGCCAGCTCGGCGTGTCGGTGCCGGCCGCGCCGTCGAGCTGGCTCGTGACACGCAGCAGCCCGATGGCGCTCTCGCCTGCACAGGCCTCGCGCAAGACCGCGCCTGCGCCCTCCTCCAGCCACTCATCGGCGTCGAGCACGAGGCGCCAGGGCGCTCGCGCGAACGCAAGCGCAGCATTGCGCGCGGCGGCGAAGTCGTCGCGCCACTGCGCATGGTGAACGACGGCGCCACAGGCCCGCGCGATCTGCGGCGTCGCGTCGCGCGAGCCGGTATCGAGAACGATCGCCTCATCGACCCAGGGCAGCGCGCTCGCCAGACAGCGCGCGATGCAGCGCGCCTCGTCGCGAACGATCATCACCAGGGCCAGGCGGGCGCTCGACGCGCAGCCTTTTGCGCCGTGCGCTGAGGTGCGCGGCTCCTGCGGGGCCGCCGGGCGGTGCTTCATCACGGAATTGTCGGCCGGCGTGGCGCGCTTCAGGCGCCCGGCAGTGGGCCGATAAGCGCTGCCGGACCGGCGTTGATCGGGAGAGCGTTCGCGCTGCGTTCGCGCTGCGGATTGCCGCGAATTGCAACGAATCCTCTCAAGTCCCGCCGAGGGTGCTCCGATATGCCAGCCAACGTACCCGAAGTGAGGGGTCGTGGTCCGGTTGGCCGGCCGATGGCGATGCGGCGCGAGCGCAGCATCTGCAGCGGTTGACAAGCGCGGGCGAAGCCGGAGGGCGCAGCGTGCTGCGCACGAAGGCGGACAAAGGAGTCGGGTGGGCCTGTCAGCCCAACCGGAGCCGGGATCATCGCCGGCAGCTAGGCCGGGAAATTCATCAACCGCAAGGAGTATCTGAACCATGCCGCAGACGATCAACACGAACGTCGTTTCGCTCAACGCACAGCGCAACCTGACGACGTCCCAGTCCTCGCTCGCCACGTCGATGCAGCGCCTCTCGTCGGGCCTGCGCATCAATTCGGCCCGCGACGATGCCGCCGGCCTCGCGATCGCCGACCGCATGAACGCCCAGGTGCGCGGCATCAACGTCGCGATCCGCAACGCCAACGACGGCATCTCGCTCGCGCAGACGGCCGAAGGCGCGCTCGCCACCGTGACCGATGCGCTGCAGCGGATGCGCGAACTCGCGGTCCAGTCGGCCAACGGCTCCAACGGCACCAGCGACCGCATCAACCTCGACGCCGAGTACCAGGAACTCGTGGCCGAGATCGACCGCATCGCGGCCCAGACCAAGTTCAACGGCCTGGCCATCGTCGGTGGCGACGCCACTGCGACCGACTTCCAGGTCGGCGCCAACAACGGCGACACGCTGACGATCACGACCAACGACATCACCGGCGTGATCGGCGGCGACGTCCTCGACGCCGCCAACGCGGCGACGGCAATGGACGACATCGACACCGCGCTCGACTCGATCACGACCGACCGTGCCACCTACGGCGCCGCGATGAGCCGCTTCTCGTACGCGATCTCCAACCTGCAGATCACGGGCGAGAACCAGGCCGCGGCGCGCGGCCGCATCATGGATGCCGACTTCGCCTCCGAGACGGCCAACCTCTCGCGCGCGCAGATCCTGCAGGAAGCCGGCACGGCGATGGTGGCGCAGGCCAACCAGCTGCCGCAGACAGTGCTGACGCTGCTGCGCTGAGGCCCGACCGAGCGAGCGCCTGCGCGCTCGCAAGTGCAGGCCGAAGGGCCGGGCATCCTCGCCCGGCGCGGCCTGCAAGGCTGGGCCGGCCGAGGCCCTGCGCGCAAGCCGCCCCCCGGGGCGGCTTTTTGCTGCCTGTCGTCGAATGGCCTGCGGGGACGTGAACTGGCGGCCGAATCGGGCCTTGTTCGCCCGACCGGGCCGGCGTCGGCGCTTCGAGAATGTGCATCACAGGCTGCGCTTGGAACGCGCCTGAAGGGGCCGGCCGCCATGCCGGCGATCGGATCAGTCTTCAGGAGTGCACGTCATGCCGCAAACGATCAACACCAACGTCAGCTCGCTCAATGCGCAGCGCAACCTCAATACCTCGCAATCGTCGCTGGCCACGTCGATGCAGCGCCTGTCGTCGGGCCTGCGCGTCAACTCGGCCAAGGACGATGCCGCGGGCCTGGCGATCGCCGACCGCATGAACGCCCAGGTGCGCGGCATCAACGTCGCGATCCGCAACGCCAACGACGGCATCTCGCTCGCGCAGACGGCCGAAGGGGCGCTGGCAACGATCACCGATGCGCTGCAACGGATGCGCGAACTCGCGGTCCAGTCGGCCAACGGTTCCAACGGCACCAGCGACCGCGCCAACCTCGATGCCGAGTACCAGGAGCTCGTGGCCGAGGTCGATCGCATCGCCAGCCAGACCAAGTTCAACGGCATGGCCATCGTCGGCGCCGACGCGGCGACGCAGACCTTCCAGGTCGGCGCCAACAGCGGCGACACGCTGGACATCACGACCAGCGACATCACCGGCATCATCGCCGGCGACGTGCTCGACGCCGCCAACGCCGCGACGGCGATGGACGACATCGACGCCGCGCTCGACGTCGTGACCACCGATCGCGCGACCTACGGCGCGGCGATGAGCCGCTTCTCGTACGCGATCAGCAACCTGCAGATCACGGGCGAGAACCAGGCCGCGGCGCGCGGCCGCATCATGGACGCCGACTTCGCCGCCGAGACGGCCAACCTCTCGCGCGCGCAAATCCTGCAGGAAGCGGGCACGGCGATGGTGGCGCAGGCCAACCAGCTGCCGCAGCAGGTGCTTGCGCTGCTGCGCAACTGAGCTCCGAAGGGCCTCAAGCCAGGCCCGCAACTGCCGAAACCCGATCGGCGAGGTTCGCGAGAACCCGCGCCGCATCGGGTTTTCTCGTTCAAGCCGCCGCAGCGGCCCGCGCTGCCGCCGGCGATGCCACACCGCAAGGCGACGCACCATGACCAGCATCAGTTCCCCCGGCATCGGCAGCGGCCTCGACGTCAATTCGATCATCACCCAGTTGATGGCGATCGAGCGCCGGCCGCTCGACATGCTGGTCGCCAAGAGCAGCTCGATCCAGGCCCAGATCTCCGAGTACGGCAAGCTCAAGAGCGCGATGTCGGCGCTGCGCGACGCCTCGCTCAAGCTGAGCGATGCCAGCACCTGGGGCGCGTCCACCGGCACGTCGAGCGACAGCGCGTCGGTCGGCGTGATCGTCGAGAGCGGCGCTGCGGTCGGGAGGTATTCGGTCGAGGTGCAGGCGCTCGCCAGGGCGCAGTCGCTCGCCAGCGGCGTCTATGCGTCGTCGGCGGCGCTGCCGGGGGCGGGCATGCTGCGCATCGAGACCGGCACCTGGGGGCCGGGGCAGGCGTCGTTCACGCCCGGTGCAACGGCCGCCGTCGACATCGCCATTGAAGCCACCGACACGTTGGCCCAGGTGCGCGACAAGATCAACGCCGCCGGCGCCGGCGTGACGGCAACCATCCTCACCGACGCCAGCGGGTCGCGCCTGATGCTGCAGTCGAGCGCCACCGGCGCAGCAAACGCCTTTCGAACCACCGTCACCGACGACGACGGCAACAACGCCGACGCGGCGGGGCTGTCGGCGTTTGCCTTCGACCCTTCGGCCGGCGCCGGCGTCATGACGCAGGCCTTGGCGGCGGCCGACGCCGCGGCAACCTTCAACGGCCTGGCGATCACCTCGGCGAGCAACACGCTCACCGACCTGATCGACGGCGTCACGCTGACCCTCGGCAAGGTGACCACCGCGCCGGTGGAGATCGGCGTCGCCCAGGACAACGAGGCGCTGAAGGGTGACGTGCAGGCGTTCGTCGACGCCTACAACGCGCTCGCCAAGCTGATCGGCGGGCAGGTGAAGTACGACGCGACCAGCAAGACCTCGGGTCCGCTGCAGGGCGACAGCGCCGCGGTGGGCATACAGCGCCAGTTGCGCGCCCTCGTCGGCACGAGCAGCGGCGCGTCGAGCGTGTTCACGCGCCTGTCGGACGTGGGCCTGGAACTGCAGAAGGACGGCAGCCTCGCCGTCGACGCCGGCAAGCTCGACGCGGCGCTCGCCAAGCTGCCCGAGATGAAGAAGTTCTTCGCCAACGACGATCTGCTGGTGCCCGCCAACGACGGCATTGCGCGCCAGTTCCGCGCCCTGGGCGATGCGATGCTGAGCGTCGACGGCGTGATCACGACCCGCAGCGACGGCCTCGCCAAGCGCATCGAGATGAACGAGGACCAGCAGGCCAGCCTCGAAGTGCGTCTCGCGCAGACCGAGCAACGCCTGCGCGCGCAGTACACCGCGCTCGACACCAAGCTCGGGCAGCTGAGCGCGATCAGCGCCTACGTGTCGCAGCAGATGGCGGTGTTCACGAACAGCAGCAAGTCCTGAGCGAACGCGCCCGAGGGCGCGCTTGCGAGGGATCGTGCGCCCGCTTCGTGGCGCGCCGGCCAAACCCCGCGCGGAGCGCGCCGCAACCTCAAGTCGCACCAGGCGTCGCCGATATTCAGGCAGACCCGTTGACTGCCTCCGAAGACATCCATGTACGCACCCTCGCACGCCAGCCATGCATCGTCGGCCTACCACCAGGTCGGCGTCGAGACGGGCGTGGCCGCGGCGTCGGCGCACCGCCTCGTCGGCATGCTGTACGACGGCTTCTTCGATGCGCTGGCGCAGGCCCGCGGCGCGCTGCAGGCGGGCCGCATCGAGGACAAGGGCCGCGCGATCGGGCGCGCCGTGCGCATCGTCGAGGAGGGCCTGCGTGCCGCGCTCGACGACCGGCAGGGCGGCAAGCTCGCCGCGAACCTGAAGGCGCTCTATGGCTATGTCGCGCTGCGCCTGACCCAGGCCAACCTGCACAACGACGTCGGCGCGCTGGACGAGTGCGCGCAACTCATCGAACCCCTTCGAGCCGCGTGGCAGGCCATCGCGCCGCCTGCCGGCACCGCCCCGGCGAGCGCGAACGCTGCGCGCTGAGAGCCGACCTCGGCCGCCGCGCGACCGCCCGCCTTGCCTGCCCCCACCCTGGAGCCCTCCCGCATGAATTCCGCGCTGCTGAACTACTACGAGGCCATCGAGCAGGCCAGCCAGGACATGCTCGAGGCGGCCCGGATCGGCAACTGGGATCACGTGGTCAAGCTCGAAGGCGCGTGCGCGCTGTTGATCTCGCAACTCAAGCACGCGGCGACAAACCAGAAGCTCGCGCCCGACGAGGCGCAGATGAAGTCGCAGATCATGCAGCGCATCCTGCTCAACGATGCCGAGCTGCGCCTGCTGGCCGAGCCCTGGCTCGAGGATCTTGACGACCTGCTTGCAGGCCGGCCCAAGACGCTGCACTGAGGGCGCGCCGAGCGTGCACACCCTGCCGATGCCACTCGACGCGATGGCTGCCGCGCCCGGCGGCCTCGCTGAATTCCGCCTCGGTACGCGCTCGGAGATCGCGACGCTGCTGCAACGCCTGCAGGAGGGCAATGTCGCGCTCAACCTGAATGCGCCGCACGGAACCGTCTACGCGACGACGCTGTGGGCTGCCGACGCCGCACGCGGGGTGCTGAGCTTCGCCGCCGACCCTTGCGACACCGCGCTGCAGGGCCTGCTCGAAGGCGACGAGGCGGTGGCGGTGGCCTACCTCGAGAACATCAAGATCCAGTTCGACCTCGACAACCTGGTACTGGTGCACGGCGAGAGAGCCTGCGCGCTGACCGCCGCCTACCCGCACGAAGTGTTTCGCTTCCAGCGCCGCAACAGCTACCGTGTGCGACCGTTGCCGCGCGACACGCCCACGGCGCGCCTGCGCCACCCGATGCTGCCCGACATGACGCTCGCGCTGCGCGTGCTCGACCTGAGCATCGGCGGCTGCGCCCTGCTGCTGCCCGACGACGTGCCGCCGCTCGCACCGGGCGTGCTGCTGTGCGGCGTGCAGATCGAGCTAGACCTGCAGACGCGCTTCGAGACTTCGCTGCGCCTGCACCACGTGACCTCCATCCAGGCCGATGCACAGGGCGTGCGGCTGGGCTGCGAGATGATCGGCGCCGGCCACGACGCCGAGCGCACGCTGCAGCGCTACATCGACCAGACGCAGAAGCGCCGCCGCTTCATGGCGGGCTGACTCGCCGTTCAGCCATCCGGCGGTCTGGCAACCTGCTGCTGCAGCCGCTTGACGTCGGCGGTCAGCCGCCCGGCGACGAGGCCCATCAGCTGGAAGCCGAACTCCGGGTTCTGATAGTAGAGCTGGCGTACGGTGCTCTCGTCGATCGTCAGCACAGTGCACGGACCGACGCAGCGTGCGGTGTTGGTGCGCCGCTTGTCGGGCGCGAAGAAGGCAATCTCGCCGAACATCGAACCAGGGCTCGATGAAGACGCCGATCTCGACGATCTCGATCCGGCCCTCGGCGAGGTAGTACAGGTGATCGGCCCGGTCGCCCTTGCGGAACAGGATGTCGCCATCCTTGCGCTTGGCGTTGCGCATGTAGGGCTTGAGCCAGACGCCCGTGCTCTGCGAAGACGCAGCCCGCACGCGCTTGGTCAGGCGCACCATCTCCACTGCGCGCAGGATGTTGATCGGCAGCAGCAGGCCGTTCAGGAGCAGCATCGGGATCGATGGATGCAGCACGCCGTAGAGCAGGAAACCGAAGTTGCCCCCCACGGCGAGCCAGCGCAACGGGATCATGGTCTTGACGAACGAGCTCACGACCATCAGCGCGGTCGCGATCAGCACCGCGACGATGGCCACGATCTGCAGCGGCGAGGCGAGCGTCTCGTCCAGGCTCGCCTGGGCAAACGCGATGATCTCGTTGATCGACAAGGGGCTTCTCAGGTCGGTGGGCGGCTGCAAGGATAGCGCCGCACACCCCGGATCAGCTGAACAGGCGCCGCCCCGCAGCCGAACCGGCCGCCAGATCGTGCGCGACGAGCGTCGCGTACAGGCGCTCGAGCTCGGCGGCGATGGTCGCGAAGCCGGCGTCGGTGAGCGGGTTACCCTGGTCATCGACGAGCAGGGCGTCCATCTCGACCGCCAATGCCTGGGCATGCGCCTGCCACGCGGCAAAGGGCTGCTGCGCGGCGTCGGTTTGCGCGACGTCGAAGGACAGCGTCAGCTCGCGCACGGCAGAGGTCTCGCTGTTGTCGGCCAGCGCGGCCTGCGCGTCGTAGGCGAGCACCATCGGCGGCGGATCGCCCTCGTTCGCAGCCGGCAGGACCATGCGACCGGGCACCGCACCAGCGACGAAACCGCGCCGCGCCGCCGCCTGCTGCACGTAGCCGATCGACCAGGCGACCTCGCGCGCCTGCAGGCGCAGCGCGAGCTGCGCATCGTGCGCACCGGCAAAGGCGTCGAGCTCGCGTGCGCGCGCCACCGCGTCGAGCATGTCGGGCAGTTCGGGCATCGCGCCCAGCGCATCGGCAAGGGCCTGCACCTTCTGCGCGAACTCCGAGTACTCGATCTCGTTCAAGGCGCCGCTGCGGTTGGCGAGTTGAACGCCGGCCTGCACTTCGCGGTAGCGGGCGCCGGGCGCGATCGGCTCCCAGGCCTGCGTCTCGACGTTCAGCCCCTCGACCCCCCACGGCTTGCTGCCGACCCGGCGCGTCGGCGGCAGGTGCGCGAGCACCAGCTCGCCGGCGAGGTCGGCCTCGGGCTTCAGATTGGCAATCGCATCGATCAACGCGTCCAGCCGCGCCACGACGCGCCGCTGCGGCGCGCGCACGAGCGCCGGGTCGGGCTCGACGTCGGCCGGGACGAGGACGGGCTCGATCTGCACCGCGGGCGCGCCCGGCGCGGCAGGCGCCGGTTCGGCGCGCCGCGGACCGGCCCTTCGCGCCTGCCACGCACCATGCGCGACCACGCCGGCGAGCGCGAGGCCGCCGACGATTGCCAGTCCGACGGTGAGTTCATCCATCAGGCAACTTCCGCCAGCCCGACCGCGGTCTTCATGTCGACGGCGACGATGCGCGACACGCCCTGCTCCTGCATCGTCACGCCGACGAGCTGCTCGGCCATCTCCATCGCGATCTTGTTGTGGCTGATGAACAGGAACTGCGTGCCCTGCGCCATCTCCTTGACGAGCGCGGCGTAGCGATCGGTGTTGGCGTCGTCGAGCGGCGCGTCGACCTCGTCGAGCAGGCAGAACGGCGCCGGATTGAGCTGGAAGATCGCGAACACGAGCGCGATCGCGGTGAGCGCCTTCTCGCCGCCCGAGAGCAGGTGGATCGAGCTGTTCTTCTTGCCCGGCGGCTGCGCCATGACCTGCACGCCGGCGTCGAGGATCTCGTCGCCCGTCATCACGAGGCGCGCGTTGCCACCGCCGAAGAGGACCGGGAACATGCGCCCGAAGTGGCCGTTGACCGCCTCGAAGGTCGTGCCGAGCAGTTCGCGCGTCTCGAGGTCGATCTTGTGGATCGCGCCTTCGAGGGTCGCGATCGCCTCCTGCAGGTCGGCCATCTGCGCGTCGAGAAAGCCTTTGCGCTCGCGCGACGCGGTGAGCTCGTCGAGCGCGGCGAGGTTGACCGCGCCGAGCGCGGCGATCTCGCGGTTGATGCGGTCGATTTCGGCCTGCAGCCCGGCCAGGCGCACGCCGCCCTCGGCGATACCCTGCGCGAGCGCGGCCAGGTCGATCCCGGCCGCGGCGAGCTGCTCCTGGTACTGCGCGCCGCCGAGCGCGGCGGCCTGCTCCTCGAGCTGGAGCTTGACGATCGCGTCGCGCAGCGGCTGCAGGCTGCGCTCGCAAGCCAGGCGCCGCTCGTCGCTGTGCTTGAGCTGTTGGCTCAGATCGTCGTAGGTGCTGCGCTGCGCCGACAAGGCCTGCTCGCGCTCGACGCGCAGCGCCAGCGCAGCGTCGAGCCCGGCGCGGTCGGCGGCGTCGGCAAGGGCGTCGAGCTCGCTGCGCGCCAGCTGCGCCGACTCGGCATTGGCGGCGATCTGCTGCTGCGCGGTCGCCAGACCGCGCTCGAGTTCGGCGCGGCGCGCTGCGAGCGAACGCGACGTGAACTGCGCTTCCTGCGCCTGGCGCTCGAGCGCGCGCAACTGCTCGCGCGCGCCGGCCAGCGCGCGCTCGGCGCCGATCACGGCCTCGTCGAGCTCGGCATGGCGCTCCTGCAGCGCGCCGAGCTGCAGATCGAGCTCCTCGAAGCGCCCTTCGGCGGTGATGCGGCGCTCCTCGAGCGCCTCGGCCTGGGCGTCGATATCGGCCAGTTCCTCGGCCAGCCGTTCGCGCCGCGACTGCGCCGCCTGCGCCTGCTCGCTCAGGCGCAACAGCTCGACCTGGACCTGGTGCGCGCGCGTCTGGCACTCTGCCGCATCGCGCCGCGCACCGACGAGGCGCTGCGCCGCGTCGGTGTAGGCTGCCTCCGCGCGCACGAGCGCGCTCCTGGCTTCGTCGGCGATCAGCGCCTGGGCGCGCAACTGCAGCGCGAGGTTCTCGATCTCCTGCGCCCGTGCGAGCAGGCCGGCCTGCTCGGAATCGGGCGCGTAGAAACTCACCGCGTACGTGCTCACCGCATGCCCGGCAGCGGTCATCACGACCTCGCCATGCGTCAGTTGCGAGCGCACGGCCAGCGCCTCGGCCATCGACGGCGCAGTGTAGACGCCTTCGAGCCAATCGTTGAGCAGGGCCTGCAGGCCCGCGTCCTGCAGCCGCAGCAGGTCGGACAGGCGCGGCAGCGTGCGGTGCGTGTTGGCGATCGCGGTCGCCGGCGGGGTGTAGAACGCCAACCGCGCCGGCGGCGCGTCGTCGGCGAATGCGGCGACGGTCTCGATCCGGCCCACGGCGAGCGCGTTCAGGCGTTCGCGCAGCGCCGCCTCGAGCGCTGTCTCCCAGCCGGCTTCGATGTGGATGCGCGTCCACAGGCCCTGCAGGCCGTCGAGGCCATGGCGCGCGAGCCAGGGTTTGAGCTTGCCTTCAGTCTGAACCTTGTCCTGCAGCGCGCGCAGCGCTTCGAGACGCGCCGCGATCGCGCCCTGGCGCTCGGCCTCCAGGCTCGTCGCGGCCTGCTGCGCGCGGCGCTGCTCGTCGAGCGCGGGCACCTCGGCGCCGATTGCCTCGAGCACCGCATCGGCATCGGCATGCTGTTGCGCCGCGGCAGCGCCCTGGCGCTGCAGTTCGGCCAGGCGTGCCTCGTCGGGCGCGGCAAGCGCCCTGCCCTCGGCGGCAAGCCGCTCGCGCCGCTGCGCAAGCTGGCGCAACTGCTCGTCGACGTTGCGCGACTCGGCGGCGAGGACCTGGATCTGCTGCTGCACCTGCGTCACCTCGGCGCGCTGCGCCTGGCTGCGGCCCTGCGCGGCGCGCAGCGCGTCTTCGAGTGCAGGCAAGCGCTCGGCCTCGGTCGCGGCCTGGGCTGCGAGGGCCTCGCCCTGCTCTTCGGCCTCGGCGAGACGCTGCGCCAGCGTCTGCAGCTCGCCCTCGGCATCGGTCTGCTGGCCGCGCCAGCGTGCATCCTGGGCCTCGAGCTCGCGCAGGCGCTGCTCGATGCGCTGCCGGCCCTCGACCACATAGCGGATGCGCTCCTCGAGCCTGCTCACCTCGAGCGACGCCTCGGCGAGCGCGCCTTGCGCGGAGTGCAGCTCGTCGCCGGCGCCGTAGTGCGACTGGCGCAAGCTTTCGAGCGCGGCTTCGACCTCGCGCAACTCGGCCAGGCGCGCCTCGAGCGCGTTGGTCGCGGCCTGCACCTCGCGCTGCACGCGCTCCTGCTCGGCAGCCGCGTCGCGGTGCTTCAGGAACCACAGTTGATGCAGCTTGAGGCTGCCCGCGTCCTGCAGGCCGCGATACTGCGCCGCGACTTCGGCCTGCGATTCGAGCTTGTCGAGGTTGGATGCCAGCTCGCGCAGGATGTCCTCGACGCGCGTCATGTTCTCGCGCGTGTCCTTCAGGCGGTTCTCGGTCTCGCGGCGGCGCTCCTTGTACTTGGAGACGCCGGCCGCCTCCTCGAGAAACATGCGCAGTTCCTCGGGGCGGCTCTCGATGATGCGAGAAATCGTTCCCTGGCCGATGATGGCGTAGGCGCGCGGGCCGAGGCCGGTGCCGAGGAACACGTCCTGCACGTCGCGCCGGCGCACCGGCTGGTTGTTGATGTAGTAGCTCGACGTGCCGTCGCGCGTCAGCACGCGCTTGACGGCGATCTCGGCGAACTGGTTCCACTGCCCGCCGGCGCGCGCGTCCTCGTTGCTGAAGACGAGCTCGACGCTCGCGCGGCCGGCGGGCTTGCGAGAGGCCGAGCCGTTGAAGATCACGTCCTGCATCGACTCGCCGCGCAGCTCGCTCGCCTTGCTCTCGCCGAGCACCCAGCGCACCGCGTCCATGATGTTGGACTTGCCGCAACCGTTGGGGCCAACGACGCCGACGAGCTGGCCCGGAAGCTGGAAATGCGTCGGCTCGGCGAAGGACTTGAAACCGGAGAGCTTGATCGAGTTCAGGCGCATGGAGCGGGAGAGCAGCGTCGGCAGCCTGCGCAGGCTCGCGCAAGTCCTTGATTTGCTTGAGAATTCTCGCATCCAAGCGAGTTCTCGGAGGCGCTCGATGATACCATCGCGCCCCCTCCACCGAACCGAGCCGGAGCCCGCCTGCCATGGCCAAGAAGCCCGCCCAGACCGCGCCCGCAACGCAGCGCCTGCGACCCGCCACGCCGCCCACCGTGCCGAGCAAGGAACTGCACGTGTTCCCGAACCCGGCGCCCGAGCGCGACTACGTCATCGAGTTCCAGCTCCCCGAGTTCACCTGCAACTGCCCGCTGACCGGCCAGCCCGACTTCGCGCACTTCACGATCCAGATGGTCGCCGACCGGCTGTGTGTCGAGCTGAAGAGCCTGAAGCTCTACTTCTGGAGCTACCGCAACGAGGGCGCGTTCCACGAAGCGGTGACCAACACCGTCCTCGACGACATCGTCAGGGCCACCGACGCACGCTTCGTGCGCGTGACGGCCAAGTGGTATGTGCGCGGCGGCATCTACACCAGCATCGTTGCCGAGCACCGCAAGAAGGGCTGGAAGCCGCAGCCGCGCATCGAGTTGCCGTCGCATGGCGCACAGACCGGCCTCGCGTGAGCGCGCGCCGTATCAGAAGTACGCAGTCGAGGTGCGCGCGAGCGCGATCGACGGCCAGGGGGTGTTCGCCGCCGAGCCGATCACGGCCGCGCGCAAGATCGGCGAGATCCGCGGCGAGGCGATCAGCGTCACCGAGGCGCGCATCCGCGCGACGCGGCACGCACGGGTGATGATCGTCGAGGTCTCGGCCGAGCGCGCGATCGACTTCCGCCGTTCGACCGACCCGATGCGCTACACGAACCACTCGTGCCGGCCCAACGCACGCCTCGACATCCGGCAGGGGCGGGTCGAGTTCTATGCGCTGCGCGCGATCGCCCCGGGCGAGGAGATCACCGTGAACTACGGCCCCACCCACCACGACGGCAAGCTCGCCTGCCGCTGCGGCGCGCCGGGCTGCGCGGGCTGGATCTAGTGCCCGGCGGCCGGGACTCGATACTGCCGCAGATGCTGCCGGTCGCGCGCCGGTCTTTGGCGCGCGACAAACAACTTTGCAATCCAGACACAGCGTCGGCAAGCGCGCCTGCAACACTTGTGCGCAGCGCGACCATGATCCGTAGACCTGTCACACCGCCCCGTCTCGAACGCCCCAAGTGCCCGAGACATCAAGCGTTGGCAGCCACACTCGGACTCGCTTGCGCGTTGGCCGGTTGCGCGGTAGGCCCCGAGTACCACGACCCGCAGCCCGAATTGCCCGCCGCATGGTCGCCGGCTGGCGCCGACGCCGCCCGCCGTGCCCACGACCGCCGTCGACGCCGACTGGTGGCAGCGCTTCGACGACCCTCTGCTTGCGCAGCTGGTGCAACGTGCCCTCGCCGCGAACACCGATGTGCGGATCGCTCGCGCGCGGCTGCGCGCCGCGCGCGCCTCCAGCGCGCAGGCCGAGGCGGCGCTATGGCCAGGCGTTGGCGCCTATGGCTCGGCAACGCGCAGCAGCGCGGGCGGGCAGGAGGCCAGTTCGAGCTACGGCCTGGGCTTCGACGCCAGTTGGGAGATCGACCTCTTTGGCGGCCTGCGCCGCGGCGTCGAGGCGGCCGACGCCGACGCCCAAGCCAGCGCAGCCACGCTGGCCGCCACGCAGGTCTCGCTGGCCGCCGAAGTGGCGCGCGACTATGTGCAGCTGCGCGCGTACCGGTTGCGCATCTCGATCACGCAGGCGAACCTGGACAACCAGTCGCAGACGCTGCAGCTCGCCGAGTGGCGTGCGCAGGCCGGGCTGGTGGGTCAGCTGGACGTGGAACAGGCGCGCTCCAACCGCGAGCAGACGCGGGCGCAACTGCCGGCGCTTCAGGACGCGGCATCGCAGACCGCGAACGCGCTGGCCGTCTTGCTCAACGTCGCGCCGGGCGCCCTCGCACCCGAGCTCGCCGCTGCAGCAACGCCTGGCATTCCGAGCGCCGCGGCGCAGCCGCTGGAAGGCGTCCCGGCGGACCTGCTGCGCCGCCGGCCCGACATCATCGCCGCCGAGCGCAGCCTGGCGGCGGCCACCGCGCGCATCGGCGTCGCCGAGGCCGCGCGCTACCCCTCGCTGAGCCTGGCCGGAACGCTCGGCCTGCAGGGCGCGGCGCTGACGGCGCTCACCGGCGGCGGCGCGGCGACCCGGTTCGTCGCCGCCAGCGTCGCGGCACCCATCTTCGACGCCGGCCGGCTGCGCCAGCAGGTCGAGATCCGCACCGCCGAGCAGGAGCAGGCGCTGGCCGGCTACGAGGCGGCGCTGTACGGTGCGCTGCGCGACGTCGAGAACGCGCGTGCCTCGCTGGCCAACGGGCGCACGCGCGGCGAGGCGCTGGCCTTGGCGGTACAGGCGGCGCGCAATGCCGCGCTGCTGGCCAACTTCCGCTACCGCTCGGGCCTGGTTGACTTCCAGACCGTGCTCGACACCGAGCGCAGCGTGCGCACGCTCGAGGACAGCCAGGCCTCGAGCCAGGCCGACACCGTGATCGCCATGATCCAGCTCTTCAAGGCGCTGGGTGGCGGCTGGTCGGTCGATCCTCCAGCCGTGTCAGGCTCCCCACCATGAACAACGAAACCGGTTCCAGCGCAGGCCTGCAGGAGCTGCTCGGCGCCGACGCGCCGCGCGCGCCGTGGAAGCGCAAGGTGTCGTGGCTGCTGCTCGCGCTGCTGCTGCTGGCCGGGCTGGCGGCGGGCCTGGTCTGGCGCGGCCGCAGCAACGACGCCGCAGCGCAGCCGCGCTACCAGACCGAGCCGGTGCAGCGCGGCACGCTCGACGTGAAGGTGGTGGCCAACGGCACGCTGGCGCCGACGCTCACCGTCAGCGTCGGCAGCGAGCTCTCGGGCACGGTGGCGCGCGTGCTGGCGGACATCAACGACCGGGTCAAGAAGGGCCAGGTGCTGGTGGAGCTCGACACCTCCCGGCTGCGCGACCAGATTGCCCGCTCGCGCGCCACGCTGGCCTCGGCGCAGGCGCGCGTGGCCCAGGCCGCGGCAACGCTGAAGGAGGCGCGCGCCAACCTCGCGCGCATGGAAGAGGTGTCGCGCCTGTCCGGCGGGCGCGTGCCATCGGCCACCGAGTTCGACACCGTGCGCGCCAATGCCGACCGCGCCGTTGCCGACCAGAACGCGGCGCACGCCGCGGTCGCCGACGCGAAGGCGGCGCTGAGTTCGGACGAGACCAACCTCGCCAAGGCCTCGATCCGCGCGCCGATAGCCGGCGTGGTGCTGACGCGCGCCGTCGACCCGGGCAATGCGGTTGCGGCTTCGCTCCAGGCAGTGACGCTGTTCACCATTGCCGAGGACTTGCAGCGCATGAAGCTGCAGGTCAACGTCGACGAGGCCGACGTCGGCCAGGTGCGCCAGGGCCAGAGCGCAAGCTTTACCGTCGCCGCCTGGCCCAATCGCAGCTTTCCGGCTGCGGTCACGCGCGTCGGCTTCGGCTCCACGACCAAGGAAAACGTCGTCACCTACATCGCCGAACTGAGCGTGAACAACGACGAGCTGCTGCTGCGCCCGGGCATGACCGCCACTGCGACCATCGCCGCGGCGCAGCGCGAGGGGGTGTTGCTGGTGCCCAACGCGGCGCTGCGCTTCAGGCCGTCGACGGCGCCCGCGGCTTCGGCGCCGGCCGCGACCGGCGGCGGCATCGTCTCCAGGCTGATGCCGCGGCCGCCCGCCACCACGGCGCGGCGCGCGGCCGGCGGCGCGGCAGCAGCTGCGCAGCGCCAGGTCTGGGTGCTGCGCGATGGCCTTCCCGTGGCCCTGGCCGTGAGCGTCGGCCTCAGCGACGGCAGCCGCACCGAGGTCAGCGGCGAGCTGCGCGAGGGCGAGGCGGTAATCGTCGACGAGCTGGCGGGGCCGGCGCCGTGAACGACGATGCGGCGCGGCCGCCGCTGATCCGGCTGCGCGGCGTGACCCGTGTCTACGGCGCAGGCCAGGCCATGGTGCGCGCGCTCGATGGCGTGGACCTGGACATCGAAGCCGGCGAGTTCGTCGCCATCATGGGCCCGAGCGGTTCCGGCAAGTCCACGGTGATGAACATCCTGGGCTGCCTGGACACGCCCTCTGCGGGCGAGTACCTGTTCCGCGGCGTGCATGTCGAGCGGCTGAGCCGCGACCAGCGCGCGCGGCTGCGGCGCCGCCACCTGGGCTTCGTGTTCCAGGGCTTCAACCTGCTCGCGCGCACGAGCGCGATCGAGAACGTCGAGCTGCCGCTGCTGTACCGCGGCGAGCCGGCGGCGGCGCGCCGCGCCGCCGCACGCGAGGCGCTGCGCTCGGTCGGCCTGGCAGGGCGCGAGGACCACACGCCGGGCGAGCTCTCCGGCGGCCAGCAGCAGCGCGTGGCGATCGCGCGCGCGATCGTCACGCAGCCGACGGTGCTGCTCGCCGACGAGCCGACCGGCAACCTCGACACGCAGCGCGGCCGCGAGATCATGGAGCTGCTGGCTGCGCTCAACCGCGACCGCGGCATCACCGTGCTGATGGTCACGCACGAGCTGGACATGGCGGCCTATGCGCGCCGTGCGCTTGGTCGCACCGCGTGTCGCAGGCGACGCGCCGCGTGGCCCGCAGGACCCTGCCACTGCGTCGCGCCCGGGGGCGCAGCCGGCGCCGGCGGTAATGAAATGTGCCCCCAAGCTCACTGCGTTCGCTGCCCCCCGGGGGGGGCGCTCAGTACCTTCGGAACGGCCGGGCGGTACTGAAATGATGCCCCCACGCTTACTGCGTTCGCTGCCCCCCGGGGGGGCGCTCAGTATCTTCGGAACGGCCGGGCGGTACTGAGATGCTGTGGAACTCGCTGCTGCTGGCGCTGCGCTCGATCCGGCGCAATCTGCTGCGCTCCTTTCTCACCGTGCTGGGCGTGGTGATCGGCATCAGCGCGGTGGTGACGATGGTCACGCTCGGCGAGGGCGCGACGGCGGCGGTGCGCGGCCAGATCGCCAGCCTGGGAAGCAACCTGCTGCAGCTGCGCCCCGGCCAGCGCATGGGCCCGGGCGCGGACATCGGCGCCCCTGCGTTCACCGAGGCCGATGCGGTGGCCATCCAAACGCAACTCCCCGGCCTGCGCGCGGTGGCGCCCGAGGTGCGCGCCTCGGCCACCGTGGTGCACGGATCGCGCAACTGGAGCACCGGGCTGATCGGCACCACGAACGCCCACTTCGACACCAGCAACTGGGTGCTGGCCGCCGGCCGCCGCTTCGAGGAGCAGGAGGAGCGCGCCGGCGCCGCGGTGTGCGTGATCGGCGCGACGGTGCGGCGCCAGCTCTTCGGCAATGCCAGCCCGCTGGGCCAGCAGCTGCGCGTCAAGGGCTTTTCGTGCGAGATCGTCGGCCTGCTCGCCGCCAAGGGCCAGGCGGCGATGGGCATGGACCAGGACGACATCGTCGTGCTGCCGCTGCGCACGCTGCAGCGCCGCGTGACCGGCAGCACGCGCGTCAACACGCTGCTGGTGTCGGTGCGCGACGAAGCCGCCATCGACCGCGCGAAGGCCGCACTGACTCAACTGCTGCGCGAGCGACGCAAGCTCAGCGACGGCGACGACGACAACTTCAACGTGCTCGACACGCGCCAGATCGCCGAGACGCTGTCGGGCACCACTCGCGTGCTGACGCTGCTGCTGGGTGCGGTGGCCGCGGTGAGCCTGCTGGTGGGCGGCATCGGCATCATGAACATCATGCTCGTCAGCGTCACCGAGCGCACGCGCGAGATCGGGGTGCGCCTCGCGATCGGCGCGCTCGAGCGCGAGGTGCTGCTGCAGTTCCTGATCGAGGCCGTGGTGCTGGCCGCGTTGGGCGGCATCGTCGGCGTGCTGCTCGCCGCTGCGGCCAGCATGGGCCTGGCGCAGGTGATGCAGGTGCCGTACCGTTTCAACCTGGGCATCAACCTGCTGGCGCTGGGCTTCTCGGCTGCGATCGGCGTGATCTTCGGCTACTTCCCGGCGCGCCGCGCAGCGCGGCTGGACCCGATCGAGGCGTTGCGCCACGAGTGACGCGCGCTGCCCTGCCGGCCACGGCGGCCAGCAGCGGCATCCAGGCGGCCGGCCCGGCTTGGCAGCGCAAGCCGCAGGGGCCAGAATCGGCGCGCGCAGCATCTCCCGAGGAGCCGGCCCGAGCATGAGCGTCACCTACGAAGCCGTCGCCGCCGACGGCGCGCGTGTCGAGTACCGCGATCGCAAGCGCGCCTGGTGGGCGCTGTCGGTCGTCTACCCGCTGATCCCGTTCGTCGGCATCGCGGCCCATGCGGCGACCGGCTGGCAGATCGCGCTCGGCCTGCCGCTCGTCATCAGCTACGGCCTGATGCCGCTGCTCGACTGGCTGATCGGCGAGGACGAGAACAACCCGCCCGAAGCCGTCGTGCCACAGCTTGAGCAAGACCGCTACTACCGCTGGCTGACCTGGGCCACGGTGCCGCTGCACTTCGTCGCCCTGGTCGGCTGCGCCTGGTGGGCTGGGACGCAGGACCTGTCGTGGTGGGCCGTGCTGCTGCTCGCCTACGTCGCCGGCACCGACTCGGGCCTCGGGATCAACACCGGCCACGAACTCGGCCACAAGCACACTGCGATCGAGCAATGGCTGGCGCGGCTGGTGCTGGCGGTGCCGGCCTACGGGCACTTCACCGTCGAGCACGGGCGCGGCCACCATCGCTACGTGTCGACGCCCGACGACCATGCCAGCGCGCGCATGGGCGAGAACATCTACCGCTTCGCGCTGCGCGAGGTGCCGGGCGGCATGCTTCGCGCCTGGCGCCTCGAGTCGGCGCGGCTCGCGCAGTTGGGTGTGTCGCGCTGGAACCTGGCGCACAACACGATGCTGCAGTCCTACGCCGTAACCCTGGTGCTGCAACTCGGCCTTGTCGCGGTCTTCGGCTGGGTGATGCTGCCCTTCCTGGCCGTGCACAACCTCGTTGCGTGGTGGCAGCTCACGTCGGCCAACTACGTCGAGCACTACGGCCTGCTGCGCGCGCGCGGACCCGACGGGCGCTACGAGGCGCCCCAGCCGCACCATTCGTGGAACACCAACCACCTGGTGACGAACCTCGCAACCTTCCACCTCCAGCGCCACTCCGACCACCATGCTTTCCCGTCGCGGCGTTACCAGTCGCTGCGCCACTTCGAGCAGTTGCCGCAGTTGCCGAGCGGCTACTTCGGCATGTTCCCGCTCGCGTATGTTCCCTGGCTGTGGTTCAAGGTGATGGACCCGCGGCTGCTTGCGCTGCCGCACGTGCAGGGCCGGCTCGAGCGCGTCAACATCGATCCGCGCCGCCGCGCCGAGCTCCACGCGCGCTACGCACAGGCCGACCGGGAGCCCGCCGCGGCGTGAGTGGCTGAGGCGTCCCCGATAATCGGCAGCCATGAATCCGCTGCTCGGCAAGCTCCATCCGTATCCGTTCGAGCGCCTGCGGGAACTGACCAGAGGCATTGCGCCCCCGCGCGGGATGCCTGCCATCAACCTCGGCATCGGCGAGCCTCGCCACGCCACGCCGGAGCTGATCCGGCGCGCGCTGATCGATGGCCTGCCGGGGCTGGCGAACTACCCCGCCACGGCCGGTGCGCCGGCCCTGCGCGAGGCCTGTGCGGCCTGGGTGCAGCGCCGCTACGGCGTCACGCTCGACGTTGCACGCGAGGTGCTGCCCGTCAACGGCTCGCGCGAGGCGCTGTTCGCG
Organism: Ideonella sp.; assembly: GCF_016702655.1. Lineage (GTDB taxonomy): Bacteria > Pseudomonadota > Gammaproteobacteria > Burkholderiales > Burkholderiaceae_C > CAIKUF01. The sequence continues at coordinate 142,310 of NZ_JADJDO010000006.1, read as the reverse complement.
CTCGCGCAGACCGTGATCGACCCGACGCGCGACGGAGCCACCGTCGTCTGCCCGAACCCGTTCTACCAGATCTACGAGGGGGCGGCACTGCTCGCCGGCGCGCAGACGGCCTTTGCCAACAGCGACCCGGCGCGCAACTTTGCCGCCGACTGGTCGCAGATCGACGCCGCGACCTGGGCGCGCACGCAATTGCTCTACGTCTGTTCGCCCGGCAACCCGACCGGCGCGGTGATGCCGCTGGCCGAGTGGCGGATGCTGTTCGAACTCTCGGACCGGCATGGCTTCGTGATCGCAAGCGACGAGTGCTATTCGGAAATCTACTTCGGCGCCGAGCCGCCGCTGGGCGCGCTGCAGGCAGCCAGGGCGCTCGGCCGTGCCGACTGGCGCAATCTCGTCGTGCTGACGAGCCTGTCGAAGCGCTCCAACGTGCCCGGCATGCGTTCGGGCTTCGTCGCCGGCGACGCGCGGCTGCTCGCGGCCTTCCTGCTCTATCGCACCTACCACGGCAGCGCGATGAGCCCGGCCGTGCAGCATGCCAGCATCGCCGCCTGGAACGACGAGCACCACGTGGCCGAGAACCGCGCGCTGTACCAGGCCAAGTTCGAGCGCGTGACGCCGCTGCTCGCAGGCGCGCTCGACGTGGCGCTGCCCGACGCGGGCTTCTACCTCTGGGCCGGCGTACCGGGCGGCGACGACCTGGCCTTCGCGCTGCGCCTGCTCGCTCAATACAATGTGACCGTGCTGCCGGGCAGCCTGCTCGCGCGCAAGGCGCATGGCGTCAATCCCGGCGCGGGCCGGATCCGGCTGGCGCTGGTGGCCGGCATCGACGAATGCGTCGAAGCCGCGCAGCGCATCGTTGCCTGCCTGTAATCCCGTTGAGCCCCCCATGACCGAACACACGATCGAACAACTGCAACAGATCATCGACCTTGCCTGGGAGAGCCGCGCGCAGATCAGCGCCCTGACCTCGCCCGAGATCCGCGATGCGGTGGAGCGCGTCATCGGCGAGCTCAACGCCGGGCGCATCCGCGTCGCCGAACGCCAGGGCGTTGGCCAGTGGACGGTGAACCAGTGGGTCAAGAAAGCGGTGCTGCTGAGCTTCCGTCTTGCCGATAACCAGTTGATGCATGCCGGCGACCTGACCTTCTTCGACAAGGTCAAGACCAAGTTTTCGCACCTCGACGAGGCCGCGGTGCGCGCCGCAGGCGTGCGCATCGTGCCGCCGGCCGTCGCGCGGCGCGGCGCCTACCTGGCGAAGAACGTCGTGCTGATGCCGAGCTACGTGAACATCGGCGCCTATGTCGACGAAGGCACGATGGTCGACACCTGGGCCACCGTCGGCTCGTGCGCGCAGATCGGGAAGAACGTCCATCTGTCGGGCGGCGTCGGCATCGGCGGCGTGCTCGAGCCGGTGCAGGCGGGGCCGACGATCATCGAGGACAACTGCTTCATCGGCGCGCGCTCGGAGGTCGTCGAGGGCGTGATCGTCGAAGAGAACTCGGTCATCAGCATGGGCGTCTACATCGGCCAGAGCACCAAGATCTACGACCGCGCGACGGGCGAGGTGAGCTACGGCCGCATCCCGGCGGGCTCGGTCGTCGTGAGCGGCAGCCTGCCGAGCAGCGACGGCAGCTACAGCCTGTACTGCGCGGTGATCGTGAAGAAGGTCGACGCGCAGACGCGCTCGAAGACGAGCATCAATGACTTGCTGAGGGCTTGAAAGATGACGACCCCTGGACGCCTGCAGTGTCAGCCCTGCAGGCCGCACCGGACCTTTGGTCCGGCCCTTCGCCAGGCGCAACCGGTCCACTGGACCGCTTGTGTCCAGGCTCAGCCCCCGAGGGGAGCTCAGTCCTCTCGGGAACGGCCCAGCGAGGACTGAGACATGGCACGCATCGACGCGACACCGATGAGCAGCGGCAACATGGAGCGCGTGCTGCGCTTGATGGCCGACAAGAGCGCCTCCGACGTCTATCTGTCGGCGAACACGCCGATCCTGATCAAGATCAACGGCCAGATCCTGCAACTCTCCGACCAGCCGCTCACGCCGTCGCAGCCGCGCCAACTGCTCGCCGAGCTGCTGACGCCGACCCAGCTCGAGGAGCTCGAAGAGACGGGCGAGCTCAACGTCGGCGTCGGCCTGTCGGGTGTGGGAAGCTTTCGCCTGAGCGCCTTCAAGCAGCGCGGAACGGTGGCGGCGGTTTTTCGCTGCATCCCGCACGTGATCCCGTCGCTCGAGAGCCTGAACATGCCGGCCATCCTCGGCTCGCTGGCAGTGGCCAAGCGCGGGCTGGTGCTGATGGTCGGCGCCACCGGCACCGGCAAGAGCACCACGCTGGCGGCGATGCTCGAGCAGCGCAACCAGCAGATGGCCGGCCACATCCTGACGATCGAGGATCCGATCGAGTTCCTGTTCACGAACAAGAAGTCGGTCGTCAACCAGCGCGAGGTCGGGCGCGACACGCAGTCGCTGCAGGTCGGCCTGCGCAACGCGCTGCGCCAGGCGCCCGACTGCATCCTGATCGGCGAGATCCGCGACCGCGAGACCATGACCTCGGCGCTGTCCTACGCGCTGTCGGGTCACCTCGTGCTGGCGACGATGCACGCCAACAACAGCTACCACGCGCTGTCGCGCATCATGTCGTTCTACACCCCCGAGGCACGCCCGGCGCTGCTGTCGGACCTCGGTGCAGGCATGCGCGCGATCGTCTCGCAGCGCCTGCTGCGCGCGACGGCGGGCGGTCGCATCCCGGCGGTCGAGGTGATGTTCAACACCAAGCTCGTCTCCGAGATGATCGAACAGGGCGACTTCAGCGGCATCCGCGAGGCGATGGAGAAGTCGATGGCCGAGGGCTCGCAGACCTTCGAGCAGGACATCGCGCGCCTGATCACCGACGGCGTGATCTCGCGCGAGGAGGGCCTGGCCCACGCCGACTCGCCGACCAACCTGATGTGGCGATTGCAGAATGACATGACGCCGCAGTCGCGCCTGACCCCCAAGGTCGAGGAAGTCGAGGACGGTGCGACCTTCACCGAGATCTTGCTCGACGCGCCGCCGGCGGCAACGCGGTTCTGAGACTGTGACGCGCGCGCTGCACCTCAGCGAGCAACTGATAGCCTGCCGCTCGGTCACGCCCGACGACGCCGGCTGCCAGGCGCTGATCGCCGGGCGCCTTGCGCCGCTCGGGTTCGCGTGCGAGACCCTCACGAGCGGGCCTGCCGGCGCCGAAGTGACCAACCTGTGGGCCCTGCGCTGCGGCAAGGCCGGCGCAGCGGGCAAGCTGCTCGTGTTCGCCGGTCACACCGATGTCGTGCCGACCGGGCCGCTGGCCGCGTGGGCCAGCGACCCCTTCGTCCCAAGCCATCGCGGCGGCAACCTGCATGGCCGCGGAGCGGCCGACATGAAGACCTCGATCGCGGCCATGGTCGTCGCGGCCGAGGAGTTCGTCGCCACGCACGCGGACGCGCCGGGCTCGATCGCCTTCCTGGTCACGAGCGACGAGGAAGGGCCTGCCCTCGACGGTACGGTCAAGGTCTGCGAGATGCTCGCGGCGCGCGGCACGCGGCTCGACTACTGCATCGTCGGCGAGCCGACCTCGGTCGATCGACTCGGCGACATGATCAAGAACGGCCGCCGCGGCAGCCTGTCCGGGCGGCTGACGGTGCGCGGTGTCCAGGGCCATGTCGCCTACCCGCAATTGGCGAGCAACCCTGTCCACCTTGCCGCACCGGCGATCGCCGAGCTCGTCGCGACGGTCTGGGACGCCGGCAACGCCTACTTTCCGCCGACCGGCTTCCAGATTTCCAACATCCACGCCGGCACCGGCGTCGGCAACGTCATCCCGGGCGAACTGGCGGTCGATTTCAACTTCCGCTTCAGCACCGAGTCCACGCCCGAGTCGCTGCAGCGCCGCGTGCACGCGCTGCTCGAGCGCCACCGACTCGATGCCAGCATCGACTGGACGCTCGGCGGCGAGCCCTTCCTGACGCCGGTGGGCATGCTCAGCGAGGCGCTGTGCGAAGCGATCCGTGCCGAGACCGGGCTCGCGGCGCAACTGTCGACGACCGGCGGCACTTCCGACGGTCGCTTCATCGCCCGGCTCTGCCCGCAGGTGATCGAGTTCGGCCCGGTCAATGCAAGCATCCACAAGATCGACGAGCATGTGGCGGTGGCGAGCATCGAACCGTTGAAGAATGTCTACCGCCGCACCCTCGAGGCCCTTCTGACGTGAAGCTCATCGACCTCATCACCGCGCAGAGCGCCCGCCTGAAGACGGCGGGCGTTTCGTTTGGGCACGGCACGACCAATGCCTTCGACGAGGCGGCCTGGCTCGTGCTGTGGGCGCTCGGCATGGAGCCAGGCGAGCTCGAGGCCAAGGCGCAGCGCGAAGTCGGCGACGACGAGCACGCGCGCGCCGAGGCGCTCGTGACACAGCGCATCGTGTCGCGCCGACCGGCGGCCTACCTGACGCACGAGGCCTGGCTGCAGAACGTGCCGTTCTACGTCGACGAGCGCACCATCGTGCCGCGCTCGTTCATCGCCGAACTGCTCGCCGACGCCGAGAACGAAGGCACGCTCGACGCCTGGCTGACCGACCGCACGCAGCGCGTGCTTGACCTGTGCACCGGCAACGGCAGCCTCGCGGTGATCGCCGCGATGGCCTACCCGGAGATCACGGTCGATGCCTGCGACATCTCGCAAGATGCGCTTGCGGTGGCGCACATCAACGTCGAGCGCCACGCCCTGTCGGCGCGCATCACGCTCCTGCAGTCCGACCTGTTCGCGAACGTGCGCGGGCCGTACGACCTGATCGTCTGCAACCCGCCCTACGTCAACGCGGCCAGCATGGCGTTGCTGCCGCCCGAGTACCGCGCCGAGCCGGCCCTCGCGCTCGCCGGCGGCAGCGACGGCATGGACCTCGTGCGCCGCATCCTCGCCGACGCGCCGGCCCAGATGAGCGACGAGGCCGTGCTCGTGCTCGAGATCGGCAACGAGCGGCGCCACTTCGAGCGCGCTCATCCCCGCCTCGAGGTCGCCTGGCTGCCGACCAGCGCCGGCGACGACCAGGTGCTGCTCGTCACGCGCGACGCCTTGCTGCGCCACCGGCGAGCCGCCCGATGATCACGCTGCGCAACCTCACGCTGCGCCGCGGCACGAAGGTCGTGCTGCAGCAGGCGAACCTGACGCTCAATCCGGGCGAGAAGATCGGCCTCGTCGGTCGCAACGGCGCGGGCAAGTCCTCGCTGTTCGGATTGTTGACCGGCAAGCTGCACGCCGACGCGGGCGACCTCGACTTTCCCGCCCGCTGGCGGCTGGCCGAAGTCGAGCAGAGCATGCCCGAGACCGGCGACGGCGCGACCGACTTCGTTCTCTCGGGCGACACCCGGCTCGCGCAGGCCGAGGCAATGCTCGCCGCAGCCGAGGCTGCCGACGATGGGCACGCCATGGCCGAGGCCCATCACGAACTGGCCGAGGCCGGCGTCTTCGACGCCCGCCCGCGCGCACAGGCCTTGCTGATGGGCCTCGGGTTCAAGCTCGAGCAGCTCGACGCACCGGTCAACAGCTTCTCCGGCGGCTGGCGCATGCGGCTGCAGCTCGCGCGCGCGCTGATGTGCCCGGCCGACCTGATGCTGCTCGACGAGCCGACCAACCACCTCGACCTCGACGCGCTCGTCTGGCTCGAGGCCTGGCTGCAGCGCTACGACGGCACGCTGATCGTGATCAGCCACGACCGCGAGTTCCTCGACGCGATCACGCGCGTCACGGTCCATCTGGACGAGGCGCAGCTGACGCGCTACACCGGCAACTACAGCGCCTTCGAGGAGATGCGCGCCGTCCGCCTCGAGCAGGCCGCGGCCGCGTTCGGCAAGCAGCAGGAGCGCATCGCGCATCTGCAGAAGTTCATCACCCGCTTCAAGGCCAAGGCAAGCAAGGCCAAGCAGGCGCAGAGCCGCGTCAAGGCACTCGAACGCATGGAGCGCCTGGCGCCCGTGCTGACGGCGAGCGACTTCAGCTTTGAATTCCGCGAGCCGCTCTCGCTTCCGAACCCGATGCTCGCGTTCGATCAGGTGGCGTGCGGCTACCGCGATGAGGCGGGTGGGCAGAAGATCATCGTGCGCGATATCAGCCGCTCGGTGCTCGCCGGCCAGCGCATCGGCATCCTCGGCGCCAACGGCCAGGGCAAGTCGACGCTCGTCAAGACCGTCGCGCGCATGCAGCCGCCGCTGGTCGGCCAGATCGTCGAGGGCAAGGGGCTCGCGATCGGCTACTTCGCGCAGCAGGAGCTCGACGTGCTGCGCCTGGACGAAGGGCCGCTCGCCCACATGGTGCGCCTGGCGCGCGACGTGGGGCCCGTCGCTCGGGAGCAAGAACTGCGCGACTTCCTCGGCAACTTCCGCTTCGTCGGCGAGATGGTGCACCAGGCCGTCGGGTCGCTGTCGGGCGGCGAGAAGGCGCGCCTCGTGCTCGCGATGCTGGTCTGGCAGCGCCCCAACCTGCTGCTGCTCGACGAGCCGACCAACCACCTCGACCTGCAGACGCGCGAGGCGTTGTCGATGGCGCTCAACGAATACGAGGGCACCGTGATGCTCGTCAGCCACGACCGCGCGCTGCTGCGCGAGGTGTGCGACGAGTTCTGGCTCGTCGCTGGCGGCGCGGTGAAGCCCTTCGACGGCGATCTCGACGAGTACCAGCAATGGCTGCTCGAGCAGTCGCGCGAGGCTGCGCGCGCGGCCAAGGCCGGGCGCTCGGCCAGCCCGCCTCCGCCTGCCGCGCCGGCGCCGGCAACGACGAGGCCAATCACCGGCAGGCAGACTGGCGCGCTCAAGGCCGAGCTCGAGCGCATCGAGCGCGCGCTCGTCGAAGCCACTGCGCAGCGCGACCAGCTCGATGCCGAGCTCGCCGATCCGGCGCTCGCGCCGTCGCGGCGCGCCGAGCAGGGCCGCAAGCTCAAGCTGCTCGCCGACCAGGTCGACGAACTCGAGACGCGCTGGCTGCAGCTCGGCGCGCGCATCGAGGGGATCGGCACGGCCTGAGCGCGAGCGGCGGTGAGCCCGCGGCGTCTGAAGAAGACGCAGGGCCGCCCCGGGCAGTTCCTCGAGGAACACATCGTCGCGATGGGTCGGTTGTATCCATTGTGTACAATACAATTGTGTATAGGTTATACTTGCGAGATGTCGTCACCGAATCCCCGCGCCTTGTCCGATGAGCAGGCGCTCAGACTCGACAACCAGCTCTGCTTCGCGCTGTACTCGACGTCGCTGACGATGACCAAGCTCTACAAGCCAGTCCTCGAACGCCTCGGCCTGACCTACCCCCAGTACCTTGTCATGCTCGTGCTGTGGGAGTCGTCGCCGCTGACGGTGAGCGAGCTCGGCGCGCGCTTGTTCCTCGACTCCGGCACGCTGACGCCGCTGCTCAAGCGCCTGCAGGCCGCTGGCTGGCTGCTGCGCGAGCGCGACGCTACCGACGAGCGGCGCGTGCTCATCAGCCCCAGCGATGCCGGCCGAGCGCTGCGCCGCAAGGCGGCCAAGGTGCCGCGCGAAATGGCCGCAGCCACCGGCTGCAGCGTGGCCGCCCTAGCCGATCTGACACGGCGCCTGCAAACATTGCGTCGCCACATGGCCGCGATCCCACTTTCCCCGTCCGACTTGGCTGCCTGAGCCGCGTCGCTTCCCCCACCCTGCAACCGAAGGAACTCTCCACCATGGCTCTCGACAAGGTCCTCTACACCGCCCGCGCCACCTCGACCGGTGGCCGCGCCGGCACCTCCGAAACCCCCGATGGCACGCTCAAGCTCACGCTGTCCACGCCGAAGGAACTCGGCGGCGCGGGCGGCCCGGGCACCAATCCGGAGCAGCTCTTCGCGGCCGGCTACTCGGCCTGCTTCATCGGCGCGCTCAAGGCCGTCGCCGCGCGCCAGAAGCTTGCGCTGCCGGCCGAGGTCTCGATCACGGCCGACGTCGGGATCGGCCCGATCCCGGCCGGCTTCGGCATCCAGGTCGCGATGGCGATCAGCATCCCGGGCGTGGACCGCGCCGCGGCCGAGGCGCTCGTCGCCGCGGCGCACCAGGTCTGCCCGTACTCGAACGCGACGCGGGGCAACATCGACGTCACGCTGACGGTGGTCTGATCACGCCGCTGCGCTGGCGCCCCAGGTGGCGGCGGCGCAGCGCTGTCACGGTGGCGTCACCGCGGGCTGCAATCCTTCGCGCAATCAATCAAGCGAAGGAGAAAACCCGATGTTGCGTTTCCGTCCCGCCGCCCTGCTGCTCGTCAACGCCATCGCCGGTGCCGCATCGGCACAAAGCGTCGGCGTCGTCTCGTTCGCCAACGGCATGGCCTTGTCTGCGAGCGCGCTCGACCTGTCTTCGGGCAGCGACGTCGACCGCCGCTTGGGCTACTTCTCCGACCTCTACTACGACCGCAGCCGCAACGAATGGTGGGGCCTGTCGGACCGCGGCCCAGGCGGCGGCACACTGGCCTACGAGACGCGCGTGCAGCGCTTCACGCTCGACGTCGCCGCCGACGGCGCGATCAGCAACTTCCAGGTCGCACAGACCGTCAAGTTCACGCGCAGCGGCGCGGCAATGAACGGCCTCGCGCCCAACCCTGGCAATGTGCTGGGCAACGCCTTCGATCCCGAAGGATTCGTCGTCAACCCCAGGAACGGCAACCTGCTCGTCTCGGACGAGTACGGCCCTTCGCTCTACGAGTTCGATCGCACCGGCAACTTCGTGCGCGCCTACGCCACGCCGGCCAACGTGATCCCGCGCGACGCCGACGGCAACCCCAACCACGCCAGCGACGCCGGCAACACGCTCGGCAAGCGCAGCAACCGCGGCTTCGAAGGCCTGGCCGTCAGCCCCGACGGCAACTACGCCTACGCCGTGCTGCAGAGTCCGATGCTCGAGGAAGGCGGCGCGAGCGGCAACGGACGCTTTGCGCGCATCGTCAAGTTCAGCACTGCGAGCGGCGAGGCGGTGGCGCAGTTCGCCTACCAGATGGACCGCAAGAACGAGGGCCAGGGCATCTCGGCGCTGGTGGCACTCGGCAACGACAGGTTCATGGTGCTCGAACGCAACAACCGCGGCGTGGGGGTCGGCGCCACGCTCGCCACGGCGGACAAGAGCGTCTACCAGATCGACCTCGCCGGCGCGACCGACGTCAGCGCCATCGCCCTGCCCTCGTCGGGCACCACGCTGCCCGATGGCGAGGTCGCCGTCGCCAAGGGTGCCAAGGTGATCGACCTCGATGCCGACACGCTGGCCGCCCTCGGCAACCGCTCCCCCGAGAAGTGGGAAGGGCTGGGTGGGACCGCAGCTCGCGGGCGGACGCTACCTCGTCCTGGCCGGCACCGACAACGACTACAGCGTGACGCAGAACGACAGCGGCGAGCAGTTCGACGTCTGGTTCCGCATGAGCGACGCCGATCCCTTCGCGACGGCGATCCAGTGCCCGATCGGCGTGACCCGCGGTTGCAGCGGACCCGACAGCGACACACCGCTGCCCGGCATCCTGCACGCGTACTCGGCCGACATCGGCGGCTATGTCGCCGCGGTGCCCGAGCCGCAGTCGGGAGCGCTGCTGCTGGCCGGACTGGCCGGCATCGGCTGGCTGGCGCGCAGGCGAAAGCGGAACTGATTCGCGCTGCCCGCCCGCTCAGCGTTCGGCGAGCAGGCGCAACATCAGTTCGACGCGCGCCTGGGCCGGCGTCAGCGCGCCGGCCGCTTCCAGATCGTCGCGCGCCGTCGGTACCACGTTGCCGGCGGCAACGCGCGTGCAGCGCAGGATCTGCACCCCGCCCTCGTCGCGCGCGCGCAGCAATGCGGCGTGCAGGCCCTCGTGCAGCGTGCCGTTGCCGGTGCCGGCCGCGACGATGCCGTCGATGCCATGCGCGCGCAGCGCGTCGACGATGCTGCCGTCGGCATCGGCGTGGCTGGTCACGATCGCGACCCGCGGCGGGCGTGACGGTGCCAGCACGCCCAGGCCGAGCGCCGCGCCTCCCGGCCAGTGCCGCCACAGCGTGAGCCTGCCTTCCTGCACCGCACCGATCGGGCCCGCGTCACCCGAACCGAAGGCATCGACGCGGTAGGTGTGCACCTTGCGCACGTCGAGCCCGCTGTGGATGCTGCCGGCCAGCACCGCGACCACGCCCTGCGCGCCCGGATACAGCGCGACGCGGATCGCGTCGACGATGTTCTGTGGCCCGTCGGCGAGCAGCGCGGTGGCCGGGCGCATCGCCGCCGTCAGCACGACCGGCTTGGCGGGTGCGAGCACGCGCTGCAGCAGGTAGGCCGTTTCTTCCAGCGTGTCGGTGCCGTGCGTGATCACGATACCGGCTACGTCGCTGCGCTCGAGGTGGTAGGCCACTCTCTCGGCGAGGCGGCGCCAGATCGCATAGCCCATGTCCTTGCTGTCGACCTGCGCCACCTGCTCGGACTGCAGCGCCGTGCCGGCAAGCGCGGGGATGCGCGCCAGCAGTTCTGCAATACCGAGCTGCGCAGCGCGGTAGCCGACGTTGTCGCCCGGCTCGTCGGCAGTGCCGGCGAGCGTGCCGCCGGTGGCGAGGACGACGACCCGGTCGTCGTCGCTGCGGTTGCGCGTGCTTTGCATTTTTCTCGAAGCTGGATGAAAATACAGTTACTGGATGAATGTTCAGCCCGACAACCCACACCCCGCCGAGGCCGCCATGCAGGAAAGCCCGAAACTCACGCAGCGTCAGCAGCAGGTGCTCGATCTGGTGCAAAGTGCCATCGAGCGCACCGGTGCGCCGCCCACGCGCGCCGAGATCGCTTCCGAGCTCGGCTTTCGCTCGGCCAACGCCGCCGAGGAGCATCTGCAGGCGCTCGCGCGCAAGGGCGTGATCGAACTCGTGGGCGGTACCTCGCGTGGGATCCGATTGCAGTCTGACACATTGCGCGCGCTGCATCTATCGCGCAACCGGCAGTTCTCGCTGCCGCTGCCCGGCATCGCGCAGCTCACGCTGCCGCTCGTCGGCCGCGTCGCGGCGGGCAGCCCTATCCTCGCGCAGGAACACATCGACCAGACCTACCTGCTCGAGGCGAGCATGTTTCCGCGCCGGCCCGACTACCTGCTCAAGGTGCGCGGCATGAGCATGCGCGACGCCGGCATCCTCGACGGCGACCTGCTCGCGGTGCAGAAGACGCAGGATGCGAAGAGCGGCCAGATCGTCGTCGCGCGGCTCGACGACGAAGTCACCGTCAAGCGCCTGCGGCGCAGCGGGCCGCGCATCGAGCTGTTGCCCGAGAACCCCGATTTCGAGCCCATCGTCGTCTCGGGCGGGCGCCACGAGTTCGCGATCGAGGGCCTGGCCGTGGGGCTGATCCGCAACAACATGATGCTGTAGGCGCGATGAAGGCCCTGCCCAAGGCGCGCAGCGCCGCCGAGTGCACCGCGCTCGAGCAACTCCCCAACATCGGCCCTTCGCTCGCGGCCGACCTGCGCTCGCTCGGCATCCGCCATCCGATCGAGCTTGCGGCGCGCGACCCCTTCGTGCTCTACCAGCGGTTGTGCGCGCAGACCGGCCGGCGCCAGGACCCGTGCGTGCTCGACACCTTCATGGCCGTCACCGACTTCATGCGCGGCGCTGCCGCAGCGCCCTGGTGGCACTACACCGCGCAGCGCAAGCTGCTCTTCGGCGCGGTCTGACCGGCAGGCCCGCTCACAAGGAAACGCCGGGCCGCCCCAAGTTTCCTTGACCCCCACGGGGGGCGGGCTGGGCGCAGCCCGGCCCTGGGGGCGCTCACAGGCCGATCTGGGCCGGGAGGCGGGCCCTTTTCGTGGCTTTGTTCACGCGCGCGGCGATCGACACTGCGGTTTCGCAGCCTCGCGCCGACCGCGCACCCCACAAGCCACCATGCTCGCCGAGCTCATGCACCGACTGCAGCATCGCGCCAGCCGCCTTGGGCAGGCGCGCCGCACCGAGATCTGCCCACCGGCGCTGCTGCACGGTGCGGCCCTTACCGCTTCCAGCTGGCGCTCGGGCCTCAGGGACTGGCTGGTCACCGGCTGGCAGGTGCCCGTGCGCGACGCCGCGCGTAACGGCAACGCCGGCGTGCGCCGCGTGCGCGACGAGTTCGTGCTGAGCCTGCACGACATTCGCACCCAGCAGTCGGGCATGCTGCAGGAGCGCATCCGCATCGCACGCTCGCTGCGTGAGCTGTGGCACCTGCGGCCCGAGGTCTTCAAGCTGGTCGCGCTGCGTTTCAGCCAGGCGGAGGCGCAGGCGCGCCTCGACCGCCTGAACCGGCATTTCCCGACCCGCTCGCCGCGCTCCGGCTTTGCGCAGCTCGATGGCGCGAGCGGGGCCGCCGGACCGCGCCGGCCGCCGGCCCGACGCGGCTGAAAGCCGGCCCGACTACCCGCCCAGGTAGTCTGCCTTGCCGAGCTCGACGCCGTTGTGGCGCAATAGCGCGTATGTCATCGAGACGTGGAAGAAGAAGTTCGGCAGCGCGTAGTGCTTCAGGTAGGTTTCGCCCTCGAACACGAGCGGCGTGTCGCGCCGCGGCACGACGACTTCGCGCTTCTCGCTGCCGTCGATCTGCGCCGCCGGGATGGCCTCCACAAAGGCGATCGTGCTGCGCACGCGCTCGCGCAGGTCGGCCAGCGTGGCCTCGTTGTCCTCGACCTTGGGCGCCTCGATGCCGGCCAGGCGTGCCAGGCTCAAGCGCGCCGCGTCGCTCGCGATCTGCACCTGCTTGACGAGCGGCAGCATGTCGGGCGCGAGGCGTGCCGCGAGCAGTACCGCACCATCGAACTTCTTCGCTGCGGCATGGGCCTCGGCCTTGTCGAGCCAGCGGCCGAGGTTGCCGAGCATGCGCACGTAGATCGGCGCGCTCGCGGAATGCATCGAGATCGACATGGAACCTCCTGTGGGTGAATGAAGACCGCCGATGCTATCGGCAAGCGAAGCGGCGTGCACAATCGCGGGCACGCCTGAAAACCTCCTGGCCCCGCCCGTGAACATCATCATCCTCGACGACTACCAGGACGCGGTGCGCAAGCTCAGGTGCGCCTCAAAGCTGCAGGACCTCAACGCCAAGGTCTTCACCAACACCGTCAAGGGCATCGGCCAACTGTCGGTGCGCTTGCGCGACGCCGAGGTGCTGGTGCTGATCCGCGAGCGCAGCCAGTTCCCGCGCCAGTTGCTGGAGAAGCTGCCCAAGCTCAAGCTGATCTCGCAGACCGGGCGCATCGGACCGCACATCGACATCGAGACCTGCACGCGGCTCGGGATCGCGGTCGCCGAGGGCGGGGGATCGCCGGTCGCGGCGGCGGAACTGACCTGGGCCCTGACCCTGGCCGCGATGCGCCGCCTGCCGCAGTATGTCGGCAACCTCAAGCACGGCGCCTGGCAGCAGTCGGGCCTGAAGGCGGCGTCGATGCCGCCCAACTTCGGCATCGGCATGGTGCTCAAGGGGCGCACGCTCGGCGTCTGGGGCTACGGCCGGATCGGCCAGCTCGTCGCCGGCTACGGGCGCGCGTTCGGGATGCATGTCGTCGTCTGGGGCAGCGAAGCCTCGCGCCTGAAGGCAGGCGCCGATGGGTTCGAGGCCGCCGATTCGCGCGCGTCGTTCTTCGAGACCTGCGACGTGGTGTCGCTGCACCTGCGCCTGACCGACGCCACGCGCGCCATCGTCGAACTCGCCGACCTGTCGCGCATGAAGCCGACCGCGCTGTTCGTCAACACCTCGCGCGCCGAACTGGTCGAGGAAGGTGCGCTCGTCAGTGCGCTCAACCGCGGCCGCCCCGGCCTGGCGGCGGTCGACGTGTTCGAGAGCGAACCCATCCTGCAGGGCCACCCGCTGCTGCGTATCGAAAGCGCGATCTGCACGCCGCACATCGGCTACGTCGAGCAGGACAGCTACGAGACGCTGTTTTCAGACGCCTTCGACAACGTCGCCAACTTCATCGCCGGCAACCCGACCCACATCGTCAATCCCGAGGCGCTGCGCGTGCTGCGCTGATGGCGCGCCCGCCTCGCCCGCTGCCGCGCGAGCCCGCCGCGCCGCGATCGTGCGGCGACCTGTTCCGCCTCTTCAACCCCCCGCGGGGCCCGGCGGGCCCGCCGGCCGCGGCCGCCCCGCCGGCCCGCCCCCCCCCCCCGCCGGCCCCCCCCCCCCCCCCGCCCCCCCCCGCCCCCCCCCCGCCCCCCCCCCCCCCCCCCCCCCCCCCCCCCGCCCGCCCCCCCCGCCCCCCCCGGCCCGGCCCCGCCCCCCCCCCCCCCGCCCCCCCCCGCCCCCCCCCCCCCCCCCCCCCGCCCCCGCCCCGGCCCCCCCCCCCGCCCCGCCCGGCCCCGGCCCGGGCCCCCCCGGCCCGGCGGCCCCCCCCCGGGCCCCCCCCCCCCCCCCCCCCCCCCCCCCCCCGGGCCCCGCGCGCCGGCCGGCCCGCCCCCGCCCCCTCCCCCCCCCCCCCCCGCCCCCCCGGCCGCCCCCCCCGCCCCCCCCCCCCCGCCCCCCCCCCCCCCCCCCCCGCCCCCCCCCCCCCCCCCCCGCCCCCCCGCCCCCCCCGCCCCCCCCCCCCCCCCCCCCCCCCCCCCCCCCCCCCCGCCCCCCCCCCCCCCCCCCCCCCCCCCCCCCCGCCGCCCCCCCCCCCCCCCCCCCCCCCCCGCCCCCCCCCCCCCCCCGCCCGCGCCCCCCCCCCCCCGCCCCCCCCCCCCGCGCCCCCCCCCCCCCCCCCCCCCCCCCCCCCCCCCCCCCCCCCCCCCCCCCCCCCCCCCCCCCCCCGCCCCCCCCCCCCCCCCCCCCCCCCCCCCCCCCCCCCCCCCCCCCCCCCCCGGCCGCCCCCCCCCCCCCCCCCCGCCCCCCCCCCCGGGGCCCCCCCCCCCCCCCCCCCCCCCCCCCCCCCCCCCCCGCCCCCCCCCCCCCCCCCCCCCCCCGCCCCCCCCGCCCGGCCGCCCCCACCCCCCCCCCCCCCCCGCCCCCCCCCCCCCCCCGCCCCGCCCCCGCCCCCCCCCCCCCCCCCGCCCCCCACCCCCCCCCCCATCCCCCCCCCCCCCCCCCCCCTACCGCCGCCCCCCCCCCCCCCCCCCCCCGCCCCCCCCCGCCCCCCCCCCCCCCCCCCCCCCCCCCCCCCCCCCCCCCCCCCCCCGGCCCCCCCCCCCCGCCCCCCCCGCCCCCCGGCCCCCCCCCCCCCCCCCCCCGCCTGCCCCCCCCCCCCCCCCCCCCCCCCCCCCCCCCCCCCCCCCGCCCCCCCCCCCCCCCCCCCCCCCCCCCCCCCCCCCCCCCCCCCCCCCCCCCCCCCCCCCCCCCCCCCCCCCCCCCCCCCCCCCCCCCCCCCCCCCCCCCCCCCCCCCCCCCCCCCCCCCCCCCCCCCCCCCCCCCCCCCCCGCATGGCGCTGCAAGGCTTCGGCGGCGTGCTCGCGGTGGCCCAGATCGAGCTCGTCGAGCGCAGCCGCTGGCTCACCCGCGAGCAGTTCGTCGAGACGCTGTCGGTGGCCCAGGTCCTGCCCGGGCCCAACGTGTGCAACCTGGCGCTGATGGTCGGCGATCGCTACTTCGGCTGGCGCGGTGCCGCAGCGGCACTCGCGGGCATGATGCTGGCGCCGCTCGTGATCGTGCTCGCGCTTGCCGCGGCCTACGATCACTGGGCTCACCTGCCGGCCGTGGCCGGCGCGCTGCGCGGCATGGGCGCCGTGGCGGCCGGGCTCGTGATCGCGACCGCGCTCAAGCTCGCACGCGCACTCGAGGCCAACCCGCTCGGCCTGCCGCTGTGCGCCGGCATCGGCGGCCTGACCTTTGCCGCGATCGCGCTCGCGCGCTGGCCACTGGTCTGGGTCGTGTGCGGCCTCGGGTCGGCCGCGGTGGCCGTGGCGTGGCGCAGACTGAAATGACCACCCCCGGCCGTCTGGCGGCCGCCCCCCGAGGGGGCACCGAACCCGACCGGGAAACCCGGATCGGGTTCGGCGCGCTAACACCGCCGCGCCCCCTGGTCGCCTGCGGCGACCGGTCCCCCGGGGGACCTGGTTTCATGCGTCGCGGGTCGCGCGATGCGCGGTGGAGCAATTGAAATGACGGCCCCAAGACACCTGCGGTGTCGCCCTCCGATGGGATCGCAGTCCTCTTGGGAGCGGGCCGGCGAGGACTGACGCGATGAGCACACTCTCAGCACTCGACCTGGCCGGATTGTTCGGGCATTTCGTCGTCCTGTCGCTGCTTGCCGTCGGCGGCGCGATCACGACCGCGCCCGACATGCAGCGCTACCTGGTCCGCGAGCGGGGCTGGATCGGCGACGGCGAATTCACGGCCTCGGTCGCGCTGGCCCAGGCCGCGCCGGGCCCGAACGTGCTGTTCGTCGCCGTGCTCGGCTGGAACGTGGCCGGTGCGGCGGGTGCCGCGGTCACGCTGGCCGGCATCATGCTGCCCTCGACCACGCTCGCGCTGTGGGCTACGCGCTGGGGCAGCCGGCGCCGAGAGACCCTCGGCGTGCGCGCCTTCACCGCAGGTCTGGCCCCGCTGACGATCGGCCTGCTGCTCGCCACCGGATGGGTGCTCACCGACCCGGCACGCGGCCAGCCGCGCCTGTTGGCGCTCGTCGCGCTCACCGCGGTCGTGATGTTGCGCTGGCGCGTGAGCCCGCTGTGGCTGGTCGGCGCGGGGATGATCGCCGGCGCGCTGGGTTGGGTGTAGCGCCGCGACACCCCGCTCGCCGGGTACGGCAAGCGACGCTCCATGAGGTTGGGGCCTTGCCTTAGGCCGGCGCAACTCGCAGCGCATCCCCGACGACGGCATCGAGTTCGGCCAGGTCCTGCGCCAGCGCGCGGGGCATCGCCTGCCAATGCGCGACGACGCCGCTGAGCACCTCGACCCGGCCGTCGGCCGCGATCCTGACGATCACGCTCAGCGGCAGTTCGAGCCCGTTGCCGGTCTCCTGGTGCATCAGCACCGGCGTCCCGCCCTGTGCCGACTCGAGGACGATCACGCGCGCCGCCGCGCCGCGCAGGCTGCGCGCGAACACCGCCATGCCGTGGCGGCGCGCCGCGTCCTCGATGTGCAGCGCCGTGTCGGCAACGTCGAAGGGGCTTTGCCGGCAGGCGAAGCTCCGGCCCTCGACGGCGCCGCGCTGCGCGGCACCGCTCACCTGGCCGAGCGCGGCCATGACCACGGCCAAGGCGCCGGTGCGCCAGTAGCGAAGGGGCATGCCGTTCATCGTCGTCTCCTGCCGGACCTGAAGGCACAAGAATGCCATCCCGGCGTGACAGGCGCGTGTCGAAGTGTTTCCCTGTCCCAGGCCCGTCAGCGCGGGCTCTCGAAGAACACGTAGTGGCTGAAGTCGCCGACCTCGAAGTACACGCGCTTCTCGCCCGGGTCGACGCTGCCGTTCAGGTTCTCGTCGAGCACGCCATAGCCGTAACGATAGGCACGCGCTGCGCTGTCGCTGGTCCCCAGTGCCGTGCTCAGCTTGTCGATCGCGAGGAAGCGCTTGACGACCTTGTCGCCGGCGTAGACCTCGAGCACGCCGTTGGTGCCGGTCCAGTTCTGGATGCCGCGCTTGAGCTGGTTCTGGCTCTCCTGGGTGCAGCCGGCGGCCAGCGTGAGCAGGGCGAGGAGCACGGGCGCGCGCTTCATGACTCGCGGGTGCCGAAGATCTTGTCGCCCGCGTCGCCGAGGCCGGGGATGATGTAGCCGACCTCGTTCAGGTGGCTGTCCACCGCCGCCGTCCAACAGCGCACATCCGGATGCGCCTTGTCGAGCGCGGCGATGCCTTCCGGCGCGGCGACGAGCACGAGGGCGCGGATGTCCTTGCAACCGCGCTGCTTGAGCAGGGCGATGGTCGCGATCATCGAGCCGGCGGTGGCGAGCATCGGGTCGATGATGATCGCGGTGCGTTCGTCGAGGTGGCCGACGAACTTCTCGAAGTAGTTCTCCGGCTCGAGCGTCTCGTGGTTGCGCGACAGGCCGACCACGCTGACCTTGGCGCTCGGAATCATGTCGAGCACGCCGTCGAGCATCCCCAGGCCGGCACGCAGGATCGGCACGACGGTGACCTTGCGGCCGCGGATCTGCTCGATCTCGGTCGGCCCGCTCCAGCACGCGATGGTCGTCTTCTCGAGCGGGAAGTCGGCCGTCGCCTCGTACGCGAGCAGGCGCGCGAGCTCGTTGGTCAGCTCGCGGAATTTCTTGGTCGAGATCATGTCCTCGCGCAGCAGGCCGACCTTGTGCTTGACCAGCGGGTGCTTGACGTCGATCACGGGCATGGCGGTCTCCTCAGTGGGCGTTGTCGTTCAGGTCGCGCTGGCGCAGAGCCTCGTACAGGCAGATGCCGGCCGCAACCGACACGTTCAGGCTCTCGACGGCGCCGCGCATCGGCAGGCGCACGAGTTCGTCGCAACTGCGCGCGGTGAGCTGGCGCATGCCCTGCCCCTCGGCGCCGAGCACCAGCGCCACCGGCCGCGCGAGGTCGAGTTCGTAGAGCGACTTCGCGGCGTCGTCGGAGGTGCCGACGATGCGGATGTCGCGTTCCTTCAGCTCGCCGAGCGTGCGCGCGAGGTTGGTGACCATGAGGTAGGGCACGGTCTCGGCAGCGCCGCTTGCGACCTTGGCCACGGTCGCGTTGATGCCCACCGCATGGTCCTTGGGCGCGATGACCGCGTGCGCGCCGGCGCCGTCGGCCACGCGCAGGCAGGCGCCCAGGTTGTGCGGGTCGGTCACCCCGTCGAGAACGAGGATCAGCGCCGGGCCGTCCACCGCGTCGAGCGTGTCGTCGAGCGAGTGGCTGCGCGGCAGCGGCGCGACGCGCGCGACCACGCCCTGGTGGCGCGACGAGCCGGCGAGGCTCGCGAGCCGCGCGTCGTCGCTGTCGATCAGCTTCGCACCGGCCTCGCGGGCGCGCTCGACGAAGGCGCGCATGCGCTGGTCGCGGCGCGCTGGGTCGACATGGATCTCGGACACCGTTGCCGGCGCCGTCTTCAGGCGCACCGTGACGGCGTGGAACCCGAACAGGATGCTGCGTTGCTGCTTGCTCGTCATCGATCGACCTCTGTGCTGCGCACTGCGGTGCGTGCCCCCATCGCAGCGGCCGGGCGGGGGCTCATGCGATGGTAGCCGGCCGCGGCCGGTTGCCTCCAGAGGTTCAACCGCGCCACTTCATCCAGAGCATCAAGCTGCCGATGAACAGGGGCTGATGAAGCATGTAGATGCTCAGTGGCCAGCGGCCCGCCGCAGCCAGCGGGCGCAAACCGGAGGGCAGGCGCCCGCCGAGCATGCCCGGGCGCCGCACGAGCAGCCATTGCCCGGCCGCCAAGCCCCACCACATCACCCCCAGCCAGGGCAGCAGCGGCACGTAGTCTTCGGTCACGGGCTTGCGCGTGACGAGGCCGATCCAGTCCAGCCACGGTCCCTCGAGCGCGGGGCTTGCCGCGACGCGCGGCAGCACGATCGCGACCAGCCCTGCCAGCCACAGCCAGCGACCCCAGCCCGCCGTGAGGCGCGTCACGATCAGCATCAGCGCGATGCCGTGCAGCACGCCGAAGGTGATGAAGCTGCGCGGAAACATCAGCCAGGAGCCGGCGGTGACGAGCAGCGCACAGCCAGCCACCTGGAACCAGCGCCGCCAGAAGCGCGGCCAACCCTGCGCCTGCGACAGCGCGATCGACTGTCCGATGCCGGCGCAAAACAGGAACAGGCTGACGATGCACGTGCGCTGCACCGTCCAGAGCGGATCAGTGTGGAAGTTCTGCCGCAGCACGAGGCCGAAGTGGTTCAGGTCGAAGCCGAGGTGAAACAGCACCATCCAGGCGATGGCCAGCCCGCGCAAGGCGTCGAGCCGGGGGTAGCGCGCGGCGGCGCTGCGTTCGGTCATCGCGCGACGATATCGCAACGGCGACAATCCGCTGCATCCCAGGCTGCGGCGTGCGCGCTATCCTCGAACCGGATGTCAACCGAGCTCCCCGTCGAAGCGGCCGTGCGCCGCGAGTTGCTGCGCCTGGCCTTGCGCAACTCGGGACGCAGCGTACCGCTGCAGATGGTCGCAGTCGCGTTCCTGGTGTATCTGGGCTGGGCCGCGGATTGCCTTCTTGCGGCGGCGATCGCCGGCACTTGCGGGCTCGGCGTGGCGCTCTGGCGGACCCGCATCTCGCGCCAGTACGCCGACGTCGAGCGGCTCGACGACAAGCAACTGGCGCGCGCGCAGTTCGAGCTCGAAGGCAATGCCGCACTGGCCGGACTGATGTGGAGTGCTGGCACGGTCGGCATCTACCCTGCATTGCAGGGAACGACGGCGACGACCTACGTCGCGATGATCTTCGGCTCGATCACGGTCGCGGCGTTCTTCATGACGCTTGCCGGACGCGCCTTCCTGATCCTGGCCGCCGTGCAGCTCGGCGGCCTGATCGCCGTGAGCGCACTCGTCCCGAGCGTGCAGTCGCCGCCGCTGGTGGTGCTGTCGCTGATCTTCGGGCTGACCGCGATGCGCGGCGCGCGCGAGCTCAAGCTCTCGGCCATGCAGGCCATACGCCACAGCTACGAAGCCGATGCCGCCAATGCGCTGCTGCAGCAGGCCAAGGAATCCGCCGAGGCGGCCAACGTCGCCAAGTCGCAGTTCCTGGCCACGATGAGCCACGAGATCCGCACGCCGATGAACGGCGTGCTGGGCGCGCTCGACCTGCTGCGCCACTCGGCGCTCGACCCGCACCAGCGCCGGCTCGTGAAGACTGCCGCCTCGTCGGGCGAGTCGCTGATGAACATCCTCAACGACGTGCTCGACCATTCGAAGATCGAGGCCGGCAAGCTGGTCCTGGCATCGGCGCCGATGTCGCTGCACAGCCTGGCGGCGTCGGTGGCCGCGCTGTTCCGTGCCAATGCCGAGAGCAAGGGGCTCAAGCTGCTGTTCGAGGTCGAGCAGGACGTCGCGAACTGGGTCGTCGGCGACGCCCAGCGCCTCAAGCAGGTGCTGCTCAACCTGGTCGGCAATGCAATCAAGTTCACCGAGCGCGGCAGCATCACGCTGCGCCTGACGCCCCTGCCCGCGCCCGACGGCTGGGCGCGCATTGCGTTCGAGGTGCAGGACACCGGGATCGGCCTCGCGGCCGACGCGCGTCGCGCGCTGTTCGAGCCCTTCCACCAGGTCGACGGCTCGCGCAACCGGCGCCGCGGCGGTACCGGGCTCGGGCTCGCGATCAGCCAGCGCATCATCGAGGCCATGGGCGGCACGATCGAGGTGCGCAGCGAACCCGGCCAGGGCTCGACGTTCTTCTTCGCGCTCTCGCTCGAGCTCGATTCGTCACCGGTGCCGCCGGTCCTGACCGACTCGGCCATGGGCGGCCTCGACGAGCCGCAGGGTCTCTCGGGCACCGTGCTGCTGGTCGAGGACAACCCGGTCAACCTGCTGATCGCGCTCGAGATGCTGCAGTCGCTCGGCTTGGACGTGATCGAGGCCGAGGACGGCGCCCAGGCCCTGGAGAGCGTCGCGCGCTACCCGGTCGACCTGGTGCTGATGGACTGCCAGATGCCGGTCATGGACGGTTACACCGCAACACGCCACATCCGCGCCCGAGAGCAGGAGCAGGGGCTGACGCGACTGCCCATCATCGCGCTCACTGCCGACGCCTACGACGACGACCTGCGCCAGGCCGAGGCCGCGGGCATGGACGCCCATCTGTCCAAGCCCTACACGCGAGCGCAGTTGCGGGCGCTGCTGACGCGCTGGCTCTGATCGCCAGGGCCGCTCATTCCGGCAGCGCCCACTCGGTGATGCCGGTGCGCTCGTCGCCCCAGCCGGCATGGCCCGTACGCTCCTCGCCCCAGGCAGTGTCGAGCTCGAGGCGCTTGATCTCCTCGACCGCTCCCTCCTCGGCGCCGCCCGCCTTGCGCACCTGGGCCCGCGCCAGGCGCTCCATCAGGCGCAGGTCGCGATCGGTCAGCGTCATTGCGGCCTCGGCCCACTGATCGACGACGGTGAGCAGCATCTGGTAGGTGATCGGCGAGGCCACCGCGCGCGCCTGCAGCGCGGCGAGCGTCCCGCGCAGGCGCGGATGGACGCCGCGCACCACATGCTCGATCGCGGCCTCGCCCTCGCCGTCCTCGACCACCAGATCGACAAGGCCGCGCCGGTAGAGCTGGTCGGCGGTGTACAGGCGGCCCGAGAGCACCATCTCGTTGGCGACGGCGAAACCGGCCTTGCGGATCGTGAAGTTCCACGCCCCCATGCCGGGGAAGAGGTTGAACAGCACTTCCGGAAAGCCGGCCTGGGCGCTGCGCTCGAAGATCACCTTGTGGAAGGGCAGCACCGACTCGAGCCCGCCGCCGAGCGTGTCGCCCTGCACGAGGACGGTCGTGTGCACGCCGCGCTGGGCGGCGGTCTCCATCCACCACACGAGGTCGATGCAGCGCCGGCCGTACATCTTCAGCGACTCGCGGTCGCGCGCGCGGATCAGCAGCACGAACAGCGACAGGTCGCCGCCGAAGTTGAAGACGCCTGCCACGTCGGACGTCATCACGTAGTGCTTGACCAGACCCGGATGGGCGGCGATGTCGGAGAACACCTGATGCAGCTCGGCCATCGCCGCGAGGCTGTAGCACTGGATCGGCTTGACGCAGGTGCGCAACCGCAGCAGCGCGAGCTCGGAGCTCCACTCGAGCCGGATATAGCGATAGGGCCGTCCGAGGAGCGCCGGGATGCCCGTCAAACCGGCAGGCGTCATACGCTTTCGAAGACGCGCGTGAAGAGGCCGAAGTTGACCAGCGTGGATTCGACGATCGCACTGCGCGCCGGCTCGTCGTGGAGCGTGTTCAGGACCGTGCGCAGGCTCGCCATGTGCTCGACGTCCATCGTCGCGTGCGACGAGATGAACGACGTGCCGCGTTCGCCCTCGAGCAGCAGCGCCTCCTTGACGGCGGTCGCGAACGGCCCCGCATAGACCGATGCGATCACCTCGAGCACGTACATCATCCCGAGCACCGAGCACGGATGGCCGCGGTCGGCGGCCCAGTAGTTGTAGCCGCACAGCGCCAGCGTATCGACACCCGGCCGCCAGGCGCGCGTGTCCTGCGGCGTGACGCCGATCGCATCGAGGTCGTTCAGCACCCATTCCTCGTGCCCCGACTCGTCCTGCATGTGGTCATACAGGTAGTAGCGAACCTGCCGGTGCGAGTCGGCAATGCGGCTCGCGGCCGCCGCGCTGACGGGGTTGAAGTGCCAGACGATGTGGTAGAGCTCGAGCAGGAACCGCCGATAGCGCTCGAGCGGCATGCCGTTGGCCACCGCGTCGAGTACGACCGGATGGTTCTCGAAGGCCCGCCGCGCCTCGTCGGTGCGGATCACGAGGTCCGAAAAGAATGCTTGCGTCTTCACTTCTGCTCCCAACGGCATCTTTACATTGCGTTCGACCCGCCTTCATCGTGCAGCGACGGGCGGGAGTGACACAGTCGGGATTCTTGCGTATCGCCATAGCGCTCGACCACTGTCAGGCCTGACAGGGTGCTGCGGCGCAACAGCCTATGACGCCCCGGATAGACAAGTGCCGGGTTCGTGCCCCACTTTCGGCTTCAGCAGGTGCGCAACGTCTGGCGCATCGGTCCGGTCGCGAGAAGAAGTGTTACCAGTCGCATCCATCGCCGGCGCCAGGCGAGGCGGCCGCCAAGTTCACGGCAGAGGCCGGTCCGCAGACGGCGGACGACGAGTTCGATGCCGCCGCCGGCATCATCCGACCCAGCGCCGGGCATTGCCGAACATGCGCTGCCACGGGCTCGCGCCCGCCACGTCGCCCGGCGTCCAACTCAGTTGCGCATTGCGGAACACGCGCTCCGGGTGCGGCATCAGCGCCGTGAAGCGGCCGTCCGGCGTCGTCACCCCGGTCAGACCGCCGGGGCTGCCGTTGGGGTTGTACGGATAGGCCTCGGTCGGCGCGCCGCGATGATCGACGAAGCGCAGCGCCGCGTGGACCGTCTGCGCGTCGCCGCGCTGCGAGAAGTCGGCAAACCCCTCGCCATGCGCGACCGCGATCGGTATCCTGCTGCCGGCCATGCCGGCGAAGAACAGGCTCGGACTTGCCAGCACCTCGACCAGCGACAGCCGGGCCTCGAACTGCTCGCTGCGGTTGCGCGTGAAGCGCGGCCAGGCCTCGGCGCCCGGGATCATGGGCGCGAGCGCAGCCATCATCTGGCAGCCGTTGCACACGCCGAGCGCAAAGCTGTCGGCGCGCCGGAAGAAGGCCTCGAACTGCTCGGCAAGCGCGGCGTTGAACAGGATCGAGCGCGCCCAGCCTTCGCCCGCGCCGAGCGTGTCGCCATAGCTGAAGCCGCCGCAGGCGACGAAGCCCTGGAACGCGTCGAGCCGCGCGCGCCCGGCCTGCAGATCGCTCATGTGAAGGTCGAAGGTGTCGAAGCCGGCCCGGGCCATCGCATAGCTCATCTCGACCTGGCTGTTGACGCCCTGCTCGCGCAGGATCGCGAGCCGGGGGCGGGCGCAGTTGACGAAGGGCGCGGCAACATCGTCCTGCCCGTCGTACGACAGCTCGACGTGAAGGCCAGGATCGTCGGGCGCGCCCGCAGCGGCATGCTCGGCGTCGGCGCACTCGGGGTTGTCGCGCAGGCGCGCGATGCGCCAGCTTACCTCGTCCCAGGCCTGTTGCAGCGCTTGCAGCGGTGCGCTGAACACGGCCTTGGCGTCGCGCCAGACCTCGACCACGCCGCGCTCGTTGGGCTTGCCGATTGCGTGGCTGTGCCGGGCCAGGCCATGCGTGCGCAGCACCGACATCACCGCGTCGCGGTCTGGCGAGCGAACCTGGATCACCGCGCCGAGCTCCTCGCTGAACAACGCGCGCAGCGTCAGGTCGTTGCGGCGCTCGCCGACCTGCGCCGCCCAGTTCTTGGAGTCGCCATAGTCGGCGCGGCTATCGGTGACGCCGTCGCCCTCGGTGACGAGCATGTCGACGTTCAGGCTCACACCGCGCCGGCCGGCGAACGCCATCTCGCACACCGCGGCCCACAGGCCGCCGTCGCTGCGGTCGTGGTAGGCGAGCAGCCGCCCCGCGGCGCGCAGCTCGCCGATCGCGTCGAAGAGTTGGCGCAGCAGCGCGGGATCGTCGAGGTCTGGAACCTCGTCACCGGTCTGGACAAGCGTTTGCGCGAGGATCGATCCCGCCATCCGGTTGCGGCCGCGACCGAGGTCGATCAGGATCAGCGTCGTGTCGCCAGGCTGCAATTGCGGCGTGAGCGTGCCGCGAACGTCGGCGAGCGTCGCGAAGGCGGTCACGATCAGCGACACCGGCGCCGTGACCTGGCGCGATTCGCCGCCCTCGCGCCAGCGCGTGCGCATCGACAGGCTGTCCTTGCCGACCGGCACGCTGATGCCCAGCGCCGGGCACAGCGCCATCGCCACCGCGCGCACGGTGTCGTAGAGCGCCGCGTCTTCGCCCGGCTCGCCGCAGGCGGCCATCCAGTTGCAACTGAGCTTGACCCGCCTCAGTTCGACCGGCGCGGCGAGCAGGTTGGTCAGCGCCTCGGCCACCGCCATGCGCCCCGAGGCCGGGGCGTCGAGCGCGGCGAGCGGCGTGCGCTCGCCCAGGCTCATCGCCTCGCCGGCGAGGCCGGCGAAATCGGCGAGCGTGACCGCGCAGTCGGCCACCGGCACTTGCCAGGGGCCGACCATCGGATCTCGGTGCGAGAGGCCGCCCACGCTGCGGTCGCCGATCGTGACCAGGAAGCGCTTGCTCGAGACGGTCGGGTGGCGCAGAACGGCCAAGGCCGCCTGGTCGAGCGCGACCCCGGTCAGGTCGAGCGCAGAGCCGCGCCACGCGACGCGCCGCACGTCGCGGTGCATGCGCGGCGGCTTGCCGAGCAGCACCTCCATCGGCATGTCGATCGGCCGCTCGCCGCGCACCGGATCATCGAGCACGAGGCTTCGCTCGTCGCTCGCCACGCCGACCACCGCGTACGGGCAGCGCTCGCGCGCGCAGATCGCATCGAACTGCGGCAGCGCCTCGGCACGCAGCGCGATCACGTAGCGCTCCTGGCTCTCGTTGCACCAGACTTCCTTGGGCGCGAGGCCGCTCTCCTCGACCGGCACCTTGGACAGGTCGAAGCGCGCGCCCCGGCCGGCGCCGTCGACGAGCTCCGGGAAGGCGTTGCTGA
Organism: Ideonella sp.; assembly: GCF_016702655.1. GTDB lineage: Bacteria > Pseudomonadota > Gammaproteobacteria > Burkholderiales > Burkholderiaceae_C > CAIKUF01. The sequence continues at coordinate 116,219 of NZ_JADJDO010000006.1, read as the reverse complement.
TGCCGCCCGCGCCGACGTCGTGGATGGCGAGGATCGGATTGGCTTCGCCAAGCGCGGCGCAATGGTTGATCACCTCCTGCGCGCGGCGCTGGATCTCGGGGTTGCCGCGCTGCACCGAGTCGAAATCGAGCGCGGCGGCATTCGCGCCGGCAGCCATCGAACTCGCCGCGCCGCCGCCCATGCCGATGCGCATGCCCGGTCCACCGAGCTGGATCAGCGGCGTGCCGGCCGGAAAGGCCAGCTTGTGCGTCTGCCCGGCCGCGATCTGCCCAAGCCCGCCCGCGATCATGATCGGCTTGTGGTAGCCGCGCTGCACGCCCGCGACCTGCTGCTCGTAGACGCGGAAGTAGCCGGCAAGGTTGGGCCGGCCGAACTCGTTGTTGAAGGCCGCGCCGCCGAGCGGGCCGTCGATCATGATCTGGAGCGCGCTCGCGATGTGCGCCGGGCGGCCGACGCTGGCGCGCTCCCAGGGCTCGGGATTGTCGGACCCGGACAAACCGGGCAGGCCGGGCAGGTGCAAGTTCGAGACCGAAAAGCCCGTCAGCCCTGCCTTGGGGCGCGAGCCGCGGCCGGTCGCACCCTCGTCGCGGATCTCGCCGCCGGCGCCGGTGGCCGCGCCCGGGAAGGGCGAGATCGCGGTCGGGTGATTGTGCGTCTCGACCTTCATCAGCACGTGCACCGTCTCGTGCCGAGCGCCGTAGCGCGCAGCGCCGGTGCTGTCCTCGGGCAGCCAGCGTTCGACCGCGCCGCCTTCCATCACCGACGCGTTGTCGCTGTAGGCAACCACCGTGTGCTGCGGCGCCGCGGCATGCGTGTGGCGGATCATCTGGAACATCGAGTGTTCCTGCGGCGCGCCGTCGATCGTGAAGCCGGCGTTGAAGATCTTGTGCCGGCAATGCTCGCTGTTGGCCTGCGCGAACATCATCAGCTCGACGTCGGTCGGGTTGCGCTGCAGGCCGTGGAATGACTGCACGAGGTAGTCGATCTCGTCGTCCGACAATGCAAGGCCGAACGCGGTGTTGGCTTCGACGAGCGCGGCGCGGCCGCGGCCGAGCAGGTCGACATGCGCCATCGCCTGGCCGGGTTGCGCGTCGAACAGGTGGCGCGCGTCGTCGCGCTCGTAGAACACGCTTTCGGTCATGCGGTCGTGGAGCAGTTCGGCGCAGGCTGCGAGCTCGTGCTGCGCCAGCGGCCGCGCGGCGCCGACGAATCCACGCGCGAGCGCGAGCCGCCATTCGGTGACGCGCTCGACGCGCCGCACCGGCAGGCCGCAGTTGTGCGCGATGTCGGTCGCCTTCGAGGCCCACGGCGAGACCGTTCCCAGGCGTGGCGCGACGACGACGAGCGCGCCATTCGAAACCGGCTCGGCAGCGTCGCCATAGCGCAGCAGCGCGCGCAGCCGATCGGCGTCGGGGGCGGCGAGCGGCGCGTCGCTCCAGGCCCAGTGCACGTGGCGCGCGCCGACCGCGGCAATGCGCGCGTTCAGCAACTGCAGCCGCGCCAGCAGTGCGCGCGCGCGAAATCCCGACACGGCGTTGCCGCCTTCGATGCAGAGCAGGTGCTTGGCGGTGGATGTCACGCTGGGGGGTCCGGTGGCGGGCGCTCGAGTGGCCCGCAGGCTCGAATGGCGATGCGGGCGGCGAGCAGGCGATTTTACGGGGCCGATGAGACAATGGCGGCTAGGCCATTGCGGCAGCGGCTCACTTCACGAAGTGAAGTCAAGGTGCATCCGCACCGTGCCGTTGCCATAATCACCCCATGACAATCCCCCTCAAGACGGCCGAGCAGATCGAAGGCATGCGCATTGCCGGACGCCTGACCGCCGAGGTGCTGGACATGCTGACGCCGCATGTGCGCCCCGGCGTCACGACCGAGCAGCTCGACCGCCTCGCGCACGATCACATCGTGCATGTTCAGCGCGCCATTCCGGCGCCGCTGAACTACGCGCCGGCGGGCTATGCGCCGTATCCGAAGTCGATCTGCACGTCGATCAATCACCAGGTTTGCCACGGCATCCCGAACGAGCGCGCGCTCAAGAACGGCGACATCGTCAACATCGACGTCACCGTCATCAAGGACGGCTGGCACGGCGATTCGAGCCGCATGTTCGTCGTCGGCGAGGGCTCGATTGCCGCCCGGCGCCTGTGCACGCTGACCTACGAGGCGATGTGGCGCGGCATCGTCAAGGTGCGCCCGGGTGCGCGCCTCGGCGACATCGGACACGCGATCCAGACCTTTGCCGAGGCCGCCGGTTGCTCGGTGGTGCGCGAGTTCTGCGGCCACGGCATCGGCGCGCGCTTCCACGAGGAGCCCCAGGTGCTGCACTACGGCCGCCCGGGAACGCTCGAGGAACTCGTCCCCGGCATGACCTTCACGATCGAGCCGATGATCAACGCCGGCCGGCGCGACATCCGCGAGACCGGCGACGGCTGGACCATCGTCACGCGCGACCGGTCGCTCTCGGCGCAGTGGGAGCACACCGTGCTCGTCACCGAGGTCGGCTACGAGGTGCTCACGGTCTCGGCCGGCACGCCCGCGCCGCCGGCCTTCGTCGCGAGCGCCGCTGCGGTCCCTGCGTAGATGGCCTCCGGCGCGGCGCCGCAGCCGGCGCCCGGGCGCAGCACGGCGCAGGCGCGAGCGCGCTTTCGCGACGGCAAGGCGGCGCTGATCGAGCATTTCCGCGCCGCGCGCGCCACCGCGCCGGCCGCAAGCCGGCTCCTGCGCGGGCTGACGCGCCACGTCGACGCCACGCTCGCCGCGCTCTGGCTGAGCTCGCAGATGCCTCCTGGTGCGGCGCTGGTCGCCGTCGGCGGCTATGGCCGCGGCGAGCTCTTCCCGCACTCCGACGTCGACGTGCTCGTGTTGCTGCCCCCGGCACATGGCGCGGGTGCGGCCAAGGCGGAGATCGAGGGCTTCATCACCGCGTGCTGGGACATCGGCCTGGAGATCGGCTCGAGCGTGCGCACGGTCGACGAGTGCATCGCGGAGGCCCAGCGCGACGTGACGGTGCAGACGGCGCTGCTCGAGTCGCGCTTCGTGTGCGGCTCGCGGCGCGTGTTCGCCACGTTTCGCGTCGCCAACACGACCGCGATGGACGCCAAGGCCTTTCTGGTCGCCAAGACGCTCGAGATGCGCCAGCGCCACCAGAAGTTCGAGGACACGCCCTACGCGCTCGAACCCAACTGCAAGGAGAGCCCGGGCGGGCTGCGCGACCTGCAGACCGTGATCTGGGTCGCTCGCGCGGCCGGCCTGGGCCGGAACTGGACCGAACTCGCCGCGCGCGGCCTGATCACGCCCTTCGAGGTCAAGCAACTGCAGCGCAACGACGGGCTGTTGAAGCTGATCCGCGCCCGGCTGCACATGGTCGCCGGCCGGCGCGAAGACCGGCTCGTGTTCGACCTGCAGACCGCCGTCGCCGAGAGCTTCGGCTACGTCTCGACTGCGCACGCGCGCTCGTCCGAACTGCTGATGCGGCGCTACTACTGGGCCGCCAAGGCGGTGACGCAGTTGAACCAGATCCTGATGCAGGGCATCGAGGAGCAGGTCAACGGCTCGCAGGGCGCGCCGATGCGCCCCATCGACGAGCGCTTCCTCGACCGCGCGGGCATGCTCGAGGTGGCTTCGGACGCGCTCTACGAACGCGACCCGCACGCGATCCTGGCGACCTTTCTCGTCTACCAGCGCACGCCCGGCATCAAGGGGCTGTCGGCGCGCACGCTGCGCGCGCTGTACAACTCGCGCGAGGTCATGAACGCGGCCTTCCGCAGGGACCCGGTCAACCGCGACCTGTTCCGCCAGATCCTGCAGGAGCCCGAGGGCCAGACGCACGCCTTCCGGCTCATGAACCAGACCAGCGTGCTCGGGCGCTACCTGTGGGTGTTCCGGCGCATCGTCGGCCAGATGCAGCACGACCTGTTCCACGTCTACACGGTCGACCAGCACATCCTGATGGTGCTGCGCAACGTGCGCCGCTTCCTGATCCCCGAGCACGCGCACGAGTACCCGTTCTGCTCGCAGCTCGCGGCGCAGTTCGACAAGCCCTGGGTGCTCTACGTCGCGGCGCTGTTCCACGACGTCGCCAAGGGCCGCGGCGGCGACCATTCCGTGCTCGGCGCAGCCGAGGCGCGGCGCTTCTGCCGCGAACACGGCATCGCGCGCGAGGATGCGGCGCTGATCGAGTTCCTGGTGCGCAACCACCTGCTGATGAGCCGCGTCGCGCAGAAGGAAGACCTGAGCGACGCCGAGGTCGTGCGCACCTTCGTGCAGCATGTCGGCGACGAGCGTCGCCTCACGGCGCTCTACCTGCTGACGGTGGCCGACATCCGAGGCACCAGCCCGAAGGTCTGGAACGCCTGGAAAGGCAAGCTGCTCGAGGACCTGTACCGCATCGCGCTGCGCGCGCTCGGCGGCGCGCAGCCGCACCTCGAGGCCGAGATCGAGGCGCGCAAGCTCGAGGCGCGGCACTTGCTCAACCTCGCCTCGCTGCCCGCGGGCATCGAGACCGCACTCTGGCAGACGCTCGAGGTGAGCTACTTCGCGCGCCACGACGCGGGCGAGATCGCATGGCATGCGCGCGTGCTGCATGCGCAGGTGCGCACGCGCGAACCGCTGGTGCAGGCGCGCACGTCCTCGCTCGGCGAGGGCCTGCAGGTGCTCGTCTACGCGCCCGACCAGGCCGACCTGTTCGCGCGCATCTGCGGCTACTTCGACAGCGCGGGCTTCAACATCCTCGACGCCAAGGTACATACCTCGCGCGCCGGTTACGCGCTCGACACCTTCCAGATCATCAGCCCGCACCTCGACCTGCACAGCCGCGACCTGATCGCGCTCGTCGAGACCCAGCTCGCGCAGGCGCTGCAGGCGCAGGGCCCGCTGCCCGAGCCCAAGCGCGGGCGCGTGTCGCGCCGCGTGCGCAGCTTCCCGGTCGCGCCGCGCGTCACGCTGCGGCCCGACGAGCGCGCGCAGCGCTGGCTGCTCGGCGTCTCGGCCAGCGACCGCACCGGGCTGCTGTACGCGATCGCACGCGTCCTCGCGCGCCACCACGTGAACCTGCAACTGGCCAAGATCATGACGCTCGGCGAGCGCGTCGAAGACACCTTCCTCGTCGACGGCCCGTCGCTGCAACACAATCGCGAACAGATCGAGATCGAGACCGAGCTGCTCGAGGCGATCGCACCCTGAACCCCGATGGGAAAGACCGAGACCGCACTCGAACAGTCGCAGCGCGCCCGCATCCGCGAAGTCGCGCCGACGCGGCCGTTCGCCTGGCTCGCGCTCGGCTGGCGCGACCTCACGCTCGCCCCGGCGCCGGCGCTGCTCACCGGCGCCGCGCTGGCCCTCTTCGGCGCCGCGCTGCTCTGGTTCGCGCGCGACGAGTTCTGGTGGCTGGCCGGCGCCTTCTCGGGCTTCCTGATCGTCGCGCCGGTTCTCGCGACGGGGCTTTACGCCGTCAGCCGCGCGCGTTCGCGCGGCGAGCGCGGCGGCGTCGGGGTGTCGCTCGCGGTCTGGCGCCCGCGCGACGGCCGCCTGGTCGGTTTCGGCCTGCTGCTCGCGCTCGCCGGCACGGGCTGGGTGTTGACCTCGGCCTCGCTGATCACGGGCTTTGCCGATGCGCCGGTGCGCAACCCGGCCGAGTTCGTGCAGGTCGTCGTGCTGCGCAGCGACTCGCTCTTGTTCGAGGCCTGGGTCGTGCTCGGCGGCGTGCTCGCGGCGCCGATGTTCGCATCGAGCGTGATCGCGATGCCGCTGCTGCTCGACCGCGAGATCGGCGTCTGGTCCGCGGTGCTGACGAGCTGGCGCGCGGTGATGGCCAACCCGGTGCCGCTCGCGGTCTGGGCCGCGCTGATCGCGCTGCTGACGCTGCTGGGCATGGTGACCGCGATGCTCGGCCTGGTCGTCATCGTGCCGCTGCTCGGCCACGCGAGCTGGCACGCCTACTGCGATCTGGTCGACGCGTCGGGCTTGCCCGAGAGCAAGAGCGTGTGAGATGAGGCCCCCACGCTCGCTCGCGCTCGCTGCCCCCCGAGGGGGCGCTCGGTCGGCTCGGGAGCGGCCCAGCGCCGACTGACATGTTCGGCTACACCGAAGACCAGATCGCGCAATTCGGCCTGACTTTCGGCGTCGGTGCGTTCATGCTCTACATGGTGTTCATCATCCTGCAGCTCGCGCGCGAGTCGAAGGCCGGGCGCTTCGGTACCTTCGTGCTCCTGATCGGCCTCGGCTTCGGCCTCGTCGGCTTCGCCGCCAAGGGCCTGCTCAAGTTCTTCATCAACGTCGGGCCATGACGATCCAGGTCGTCGATGCGGTAGCGGCGCTGGCGCGGCTCGATGATTTCGGCGCCGTGATCGACGCTCGCTCGCCGGGCGAGTTTGCCGAGGATCACCTGCCCGGTGCCGTCAACTGGCCGGTGCTCGACGACGACGAGCGCCACCGCATCGGCACCGAGTACAAGCAGATCTCGGCCTTCGAAGCGCAGAAGCGCGGCGCGGCGCTCGTCGCGCGCAACATCGCGCGCCACATCGAACGCCACGTGATGGACCAGGACAAGAGCTGGCGTCCGCTCGTCTACTGCTGGCGTGGCGGCAAGCGCTCGGGGAGCCTGGCCTGGTTCCTCGACCAGATGGGTTTTCGCACCCATGTGCTCGCTGGCGGCTACAAGGCGTTCCGGGCCGCCGTCATCGCCGATCTCGAGCGGCTGCCCGGGCGCTTCGCGTTCGAGGTCGTGTGCGGCAAGACGGGCAGCGCCAAGACACGCCTGCTCGGCGCGCTGCGCGATGCCGGCGCCCAGGTGCTCGATCTCGAGGATCTGGCCAGCCACCGCGGCTCGGTGCTCGGCATCCTGCCCGGCCGGCCGCAACCTTCGCAGAAGGCCTTCGAGACCGCGGTCTGGAACACGCTGCGCCGCTTCGACACGTCGCGGCCCGTCTACGTCGAGAGCGAGAGCAAGAAGATCGGCAACCTGCGCGTGCCCGAGGCGCTGATCCAGCGCATGCGCGGCAACGGCCGCTGCCTGCGCGTCGAAATGCCCGACGCCGGGCGGCTTGCGCTGCTGCTCGAGGACTATGCCTTCCTCGGCGCCGACCCCGAACTCTTCTGCCGCCTGCTCGAGGGCCTCGTCACGCTGCGCGGGCGCGAGACGGTCGAAGGCTGGCAGCAGCGCGTGCGCGCGGGCGCGGTGGCCGAGATCTTCCTCGACCTGATGCACACGCACTACGACCCTGGCTACGAGCGCTCGATGCGGGCCAACTTCGCCGGCTTTGCCGACGCCGCGCCGATCCTCCTCGACGACGGCTCGCCGTCGACGCTCGCCGCGGCCGCGGCGCGGCTGCTGGATCGCGCACCGGGCTGACAGCCCGCCTGAGCGAGAGAAAGGGGCTGCACGCGGGGTCACGTCGCCGAAGGCAGTGCTGCCCAAGAAGAAAGGCCGGCAAAGCCGGCCTTCGTACTTCTGACTGGAGTCCCCTCGTGGAGGGGGCTGGGGGAGCCCCAGTTTCACCCGCAGGGTTGAGCGGTGCAGCCGCTCAACCCCCTCCTGGAGGGGGCTGGGGGAGCCAAACATCCACCCGCAGGGTTGCATTGGGATGACTCGGCTCCGCCGAGTCATCCCATATGCAACCCGCCGTTGCAACTGAAGTCGGCGCCGGTCGTGAACCCCGAGTCCTCGCCAGCGAGCCAGGCAACGATGGAGCCGATCTCTTCGGGCGTGCCGAGGCGCTTGACGGGGATGGTCGCGACGATCTTCTCGAGCACCTCGGGCTTGATCGCGCGCACCATGTCGGTACCGATGTAGCCCGGGCTCACGGTATTGACCGTCACGCCCTTGCTCGCCACTTCCTGCGCCAGCGCCATCGTGAAGCCGTGCATGCCGGCCTTGGCGGCCGAGTAGTTGGTCTGCCCGGCCTGACCCTTCTCGCCGTTGACCGAGCTGATCTGGATGATGCGCCCCCAGCCCTTCTCGACCATGCCCGGCACGACCTGCTTGGTCACGTTGAACATGCTGTTCAGGTTGGTGTCGATGACGGCGCGCCAGTCTTCGGGCGTCATCTTCAGGAACATGCGGTCGCGCGTGATGCCGGCGTTGTTGACCAGCACCTCGATCGGGCCGTGCTCGGCGACCGCCTTGCTGAAGGCGTCGACCGTCGACTGCCAATCGGCGACATTGCCGACCGACGCGTAAAAGGTGTAGCCGGCGGCCTTCTGCTCGTCGATCCACTTGGCATGGTCGCGGCTCGGCCCGCAGCCGGCGATGACCTTGAATCCTTCCTTGTGCAGGCGCTGGCAGATGGCGGTGCCGATGCCGCCCATGCCGCCGGTGACGTACGCAACTCTCTGGCTCATGTCGATCTCCTCTTCGCTGGGGTGGGGGTGATTGTGATGGGTTCTCGCGCGGCGGGCCTATCGCTCAGGCCTTGGCCTTCACGTAGCGCCCGGGCGCCGGTTCGATCGGCTTGTAGGTGCGGTTGCCGGGCGTGCGCGGCGCAGCGATGCGCTTGCCGGCGTGGCTCTGCAGCCAGGCCGCCCAGTCGGGCCACCAGCTGCCGGGCACTTCTTGCGCCGCGTCCAGCCATTGCTGGGCCGATGCGGGCGGCTCGGCGTTGGCGCGCGCCGCCGGGGCAACCCAGTAGTTGCGCTTCTTCTTGGCCGGCGGGTTGATCACGCCCGCGATGTGCCCCGACGCGCCGAGCACGAAGCGCCGCGGGCCCGCCAAGGCGCGGTTGCTCAGGTAGGCGCCATCCCAGGGCACGATGTGATCCTCGCGCGAGGCGTAGAGGTAGACCGGCGCGTCGAAGGCGGCCAGGTCTACCGGCACGCCGCAGGTCGTCGCCGCGCCCGGCTTGACGAGCTTGTTCTCGAGGTAGGTGTTGCGCAGGTACCAGCAATACATCGGCCCGGGCAGGTTGGTGCCGTCGCCGTTCCAGTAGAGCAGGTCGAACGGCGGCGGCGGCTCGCCCTTGAGGTAGTTGCCGACGACGTAGTTCCAGACCAGGTCGTTCGGGCGCAGGAAGCTGAAGGTCGAGGCCAGCTCCTGGCCCTTGAGCAGGCCGCCACCGCTCGGGCTGTCGGGGCCGAGCGTGAGCTCGCGCAACTTGACCATGGCCTCGTCGATGAAGATGTCGAGGATGCCGCTGTTGCTGAAGTCGAGCAGCGTCGTCAGCAGCGTAACGCTCGCCGCGGGTTGGCGGCCACGCGCTGCAAGCACCGCGAGTGCAGTCGCGAGAATGGTTCCGCCCACGCAGAAGCCGAGCGTGTTGATCGTCTTCGCGCCGGTGATCTCCTGCACCACGTCGATGGCGCGGATCGCCGCCTGCTCGATGTAGTCGTCCCAGGTCTTCGTGGCCATGCTCGGGTCGGGATTGCGCCAGCTCACGACGAACACCCGGTGCCCCTGCTCCACCGCATAGCGGATCAGCGAGTTGTCGGGCTGCAGGTCGAGGATGTAGAACTTGTTGATGCACGGCGGCACCATCAGCAGCGGGCGCTCGAAGACCTGCGCCGTGAGCGGCTTGTACTCGAGGAGCTGGAAGAACTCGTTCTCGAACACGACGCTGCCTTCGGTCGTCGCGACGTTGCGGCCGACCTCGAACGCGCTCTCGTCGGTCTGCGACAGATGGCCTTGCTGCACGTCCTGCCACAGGTGGCGCAGGCCCTGCGCGATGCTTTCGCCCTTGGTCTCGAGCGCGCGCCGCTGCGCCTCGGGGTTGAGCGCGAGGTAGTTGCTCGGCGCCGCCATGTCGATCCACTGCTGGACGCCGAAGCGCACGCGCTGGCGCGTCTTGGGGTCGGCCTGGACGCTGTCGGCAAGCTGCATCAGCGTGCGCGCATTGAGCAGATACATCTGCGCGGTATGGGCCGCGGCCGGGCTGGCGGCCCAGTCCTGCGCCGCGAAACGCCGGTCGGAGGCACCTTGCTGGCCCGACTGCGCCACCGACCGATTCCACAGCGCCGCTGCCTCGTGCAGGTACTCGGCCTGCAGCTTGGCCAGCGTCGGCATCGGCACGCTGGCACCGGCGAGCGTCTGCATGTTGCGCACGAGTTCGGCACCGAGTTCGGTTGCGCCCGCAGCCAGCGCCTTGGCCTTGGGCGCGGCGCCGCCCGCGGCCGGCGATGCCGATGGGGACGACGATCTCGAAGCGCTTGCAGCGGCGGTCTTGCGGGCCATGGCTCCTGTCTCCTGTTCGGTCCGGCGCAGCGCACTGCGGAGCCGGCATCACAATGCCGCAGTGTCGCGCAGTTCCGATCTCGTTTGCGGACTGCAGGACCAGGGTTTTAACGCAGGCGGCTTACCCGTGCATGACTCGCACCGACTTTCCTTCTCCTGATTGGCAACGATGTTCAGCTGCGAGCGCAGCACCCCCTCACCCCAACCCTCTCCCCCGAGTACGGGGGAGAGGGAGTCTGGTCTGCCCCCTCTCCCGCCAGCGGGAGAGGGCTGGGGTGAGGGCGAGTCGTGGCAGCCTCAGGCCCTGGCTGACGTTCGTTGCCGCTCCGGTTCCTTCTTGCCCCGCCACCGCATAGGCCAACGATGACCAGGCTGCTCGTCGTGGTGGCGTGGCTCTATGTCGTCGTGCTGATGGCCGTTGCCGAGGCGACGAGTCCGTCGGGCAGCCTGCTCGGCGCGTTCTTCACACTGCTGCTCTACGGCGCTATGCCGCTGGCCATCGTGCTGTATCTGCTTGGCACGCCGGCGCGGCGCGCGCGGCGGCGCCGTGCGGAGTCAGCCGATCGAACGCTGGCGGATCCAGATCGCGGCCGCCATGCGGCCGGTGACGCCGTCGCGCCGGAACGAGAAGAACCGTGACGCATCGTCGAACGTGCACCAGTGGCCGCCCGAAACCGCGCGCACGCCGGCCGCGCGCAACCTGTCGCGCGCCAGACCCGGCAGGTCGGCGAGCCATTTGCCGCTGACGCCCGCGCGCGGGGCAAAGCGACGCTCGGCCGCAGCACCGAAGGCGTGTAACACGTCGGCACCGACCTCGAACCGGCCCGGCCCGATGCACGCGCCGAGCCAGGCGCTGACCTCGCCCGGGGCACAACCCGCCGCCTCGCACAGTGCCTGCAACGCCGACTCGACCACGCCGCCGGCCAGCCCACGCCAGCCGGCGTGCGCCGCGGCCACGCCACGGCTGCCCGGCGCGGCCAGCAGCACCGGCAGGCAGTCGGCGACGAGCACGGTGCAGGCGACGCCCGGTTCGGTCGTCAGGCTTGCATCGGCGCGCCGCGGCGACCGTCCGACGTCCGCGGCACCGATGCGAACGACGTGCGCGCCGTGTACCTGCTCCAGCCACACCGGCGCGGCGCCGATGGCCTGCGCGAACCGGCTGCGGTTGGCTGCCACCGCCTCGGCATCGTCGCCGACCGCAGCGCCGAGGTTCAGGCTCGCCCACGGGCCGGCGCTCGCGCCGCCTTGGCGCGTGCTCATCGCTGCGCCAACTTCGCCCGGCAGGCCGTCGGGCAGCAGCCAGTCGGCGTTCACTGCACCGCGTCGGGGCAGCGCTCGGGGCGGGCGTTCTCGAAGGCCGGCATTTCCATGCAGGCGTCGAATACGCGCATCACCGTCGGCACGTGATCGAGCCTGCAGTCGAAGCGCCGCGCATTGAAGATCTGCGGCACGAGCACGCAATCGGCGAGCGTCGGCTGGTCGCCGTGACAGTAGCGGCCGGTCGCAGGGCTCTCTTCAAGCTGGCGTTCGACGACCGCCAGCCCGCGCTCGACCCAGTGCCGGTACCAGGCGTTCTTCGCGTCCTCGCTCGCGCCGAGCTCGTGCACCAGGTAGCGCAGGACGCGCAGGTTGTTCAGCGGGTGGATCTCGCACGCGATGTCCTGCGCCAGCGCGCGGATGCGCGCGCGCGCCAGCGCGTCGCCGGGCAGCAGCGGCGGCTGCGGGTAACGCTCGTCGAGGTACTCGATGATCGCCAGCGACTGCACGACGCGAGCCTCGCCGTCCTGCAGCATCGGCACCGCCTGGGCTGCACTGATCTCGCCGTAGCCCGGCTCGAGCTGTTCGTTGCGCTGCAGGTTGACTGCCGCGTAGTCGTAGGCGAGGCCCTTGAGGCCGAGCGCGATGCGCACCCGGTACGAGGCCGACGAACGGTAGTAGTTGTAGAGCAGCACGTCACACCACCTTGATCTTCAGGCTCGGCAGGCCCGCAATGCTGGCGCTCAGCTCGTCGCCGCGCACCACGGCCGCGACGCCCTCGGGCGTGCCGGTGTAGATCAGGTCGCCCGGCGCGAGCGTCCACGCTGCCGACAGGTGCTCGATGATCTCGGGCACGCTCCAGATCAGCTTGCCGAGCGTGCTGCGCTGGCGCAGTTGTCCGTTGACCTCGAGCCGGATCTCGGTTTCGGCGCCGATCGCGCAGTCGGCGGCCGGGCGCAGTGCGCCGATTGGCGCCGACTCGTCGAAGGCCTTGCCGATGCACCAGGGCCGGCCCAGCTTCTTCATCTCGCCCTGCAGGTCGCGCCGCGTCATGTCGAGGCCCACGCCGTAGCCCCACACGTGCGCCAGTGCGTCGGCAGCCGCGATGTCGCGCCCGCCGGTGCCGATCGCGACCACGAGTTCGACCTCGTGGTGCAGGTCGGCCGTCAGGCCCGGGTAGTGCATCTGCCCGACCTCGCACTCGCGCACCGGCACGACGGCATCGGCCGGCTTCAGGAAGAAGAACGGCGGTTCGCGCCCGGTGAACCCCATCTCGCGCGCGTGCTCGACGTAGTTGCGGCCGACGCAATAGATGCGATGCACCGCGAAGCGCGCATCCGGCGCGCCCTGGACAGGAACCGATGCCGGTGCCGCGACGGGCAGGACGTAGGACATGTCGAAACTCTCCGCATCGAGGGTGGTTAGAGCCGGACGGATGATGCCACGCGACGTACGCGCTCAAGGAACGACGGGCCGCTCCCGAGTTCCGTGAACCCCCTCGGGGGGGGGCTGGACGCAGCCCAGTCCTGGGGGCACCGAGGACTCGCGCGATACACTGCCGGCACGATGTTCCACGGTCGCAGCTTCAAGCATTGCAAGGCCTGCGGCGCGCCGGTGGAGTACAGGGTGCCGGCCGACGACAACCGCGACCGCGCAACCTGCACGCTGTGCGGCCATGTGCACTACGAGAACCCGCTCAACGTGGTCGGCACCGTGCCCGCGTGGGGCGACGAGGTGCTGCTGTGCCGGCGCAACATCGAGCCACGCTACGGGCTGTGGACGCTGCCGGCGGGCTTCATGGAGCTCGGCGAGACGATCGCCGAGGGCGCGCTGCGCGAGACGGTCGAGGAAGCCGGCGCGCGCATCGAGCTCGAGGGCCTGTACACGGTGCTCAACGTGGTGCGGGTGGGCCAGGTCCACCTCTTCTACCGCGCCCGCCTGCTCGACACCGCGTTCGCGCCCGGCCCGGAGACGATCGAGGCGCAGTTGTTCTCCGAAGACCGCATTCCCTGGGACCAGATCGCCTTTCGCACCGTGCGCGAGACGCTGCGGCGCTACTTCGACGATCGCCGGCGCGGCGCCTTCGGGCTTCACTGCGCCGACATCGGCTGAGCGCGCAGACTGCGCGCCGGGCGCTCGTCCGGTCTACTGCCGCTGCGAGAAGCGCGCGGTGGCCCAGGGCCCGGTGATGCCGTCGACGCCGCAGTCCCAGAGCGCAGCGGCATCGTCGTCGCCTTGCACGCCCTCGGCATAGACGTCGATCGCCAGCCCGTGCAGCAGGCCAACCGCGGCGCGCACGAAGCCGGCGCGCTGTTCGTCGCTGCCGGCGCCGGCGACGAGCGCGGCGTCGAGCTTGACGAAGTCGAGCCAGTCCTCGAACAGATGGTCGATCGTCGCCAGGTGCTGGCCCGCATGTTCGAGTCCGAAGCGCACGCCGCAGGGGCGCACGAGGCGCGCCAGTTCGCGCAGCGCGCCAAAACGCTCGACCGCCGCCGCCTCGTCGATCTCGAGCGAGAGCTTGCGCGCAACGCGTGCGCGCGCAAACAGCAGCGCCCGCAAGCGCGGCGCGAACTCGCTCTCGACGAGCGAGGCCGGTGCGAGATTGATGCTGCGCGGCCGGCCGTCGCGCACGATCGCTTCGAGGGCGAGATCCACGGCACGCGCGTCGATCTCGCCCGTCAGGCCCGTGCGCGCCGCCAGCGGCAGCCAGAGCGCAGCCGGCTCGAACGCGCCCCCGGGCTGCAGCTGCAGCCGCAGCGGCGACTCCAGATGCACGAGCGCGCCCTGCGCATCGACGAGCGGAAACGCGGCCAGCGACGCGCAGCCCGCGGCGAGCGCGGTGTCGAGCCCCTTGCGCCAGGCCAGCTCGCCGCCGCCGGCGCTGCCGCCGGCGCCAACGCCCAGCACCTCGACGCCATAGGGTCCGCGCAGTTCGGCCCGGGCGAGCGCTTCGTCGGCGCGGGCCATCGCCGCGCCGACCGCCAGGCCGTGGTGGAGCTCGGCCCCGCCGAGCGACACCGCCACGCCCGGGCCGATGGTCGGCAGCACGGCGCGCATCGCCGTCGCGAGCGTCTGCGCCGTCTCGAGCGCCATGCCGCCGACGGGCAGGCACAGCGCGAAGTCGGCACCGTTCATGCGCCCCGGGATGCAGCCCGGCACGCGCTCGGCATAGGTCGCCAACGCCTGCGCGAGCGCGGCGATCATGCGGTCGGTCGCGGCGTGGCCGAGGCAGCGGTTGACGCCGGCCAGATCGCGCAGGCGCATCAGTACCAGCCCGCAACGGGCCGTGCCGTCCTCGCGTTTGAGCGCAGCCTCGAGCCGGGCCAGGAAGTGGCGCCGGTTGGCGAGGCCGGTGAGCCGGTCCACATGCGCCTGCTGGCGCAATTGCTCGACCTGCGCCACCTGCAGGTCGACCGCCGCTTTCAGGCGCTCGACCATCGAGTTCATGGCCCGCGTCAGCATCTGCATCTCGGGCGCCGCCGGCTCGGCCGCGGTGACGCAGCGCCCGCCCGCTAGAACCTGCGCCTGGGCCAGGGTCGGCGCCAACTGCCCGCGCAGGCGCGCCAGCAGTGCAAGCACGATCAGCGCGCCGAGCGCGGCGAGAACCGCCATCAGCGCGGCAGCGGTCAGCGCGGCCTCCCACAGCCGCGCATCGGCATCGGGCGGCGCGCTATCGACCTCGACCGTCGCCACTGCGTGCCCTTCGTCGATCACCGGTGCCGAGCGCGCATCGGGCGCGAGGCCGAATGCGGCCACGAACCAGCCCGGCGCGGCGCCCTGCGTCGCGAGTGCCCGGCGCTCGAAGGCCGGCGCGCCGCTGCCGGCAGGCTCGTAGCGCAGGCTGCGGTACGCGGTACTGGCCCATTGCCCGGCCAGCAGTTGCTGCGCCGCCCCGGAATCGCCCTGGAACTGCGCCAGGGCGGCGGCCAGCGCCACGGCGCCGGCCTCGTTGTGGCGTCCGATCTCGGCCTGCAGCGTGGTGCGCGCCACCCAGACACCCGCCGCCAAGCCGCCGGCCGCCAGCAGCAGCATTGCGCAGGCCAGCACGAGCCCGATCTGGCGCGACAGCGTCAGTCGCAGGCGCCGGGGCGCTGCCGGCGCGACGCGGCGCCCTTGCGCCGCCTCGCTGCCGCGACCGGGCGCGACGGCCGGCAGCGGCGAAGTCGGAGATGGACGCATCGTAAGGATGTCGTCATCGGCGGTCCCGACTTGAGCCGCATCGCCCGCATCACCGCGGCTCATTCTGGTCAACTTGGCTAGAATGAAACTTCGCACAAGCCGGGACGCGCCATGCAGGTCAACATGCTCGAAGCCAAGACCCATCTGTCCAAGCTGGTCGAGGCCGCCATGCGCGGCGAGGAGGTCGTGATCGCCAACCGGGGCAAGCCGATGGTGAGGCTGGTGCGGGCCGCCCCGCAGGCGAAGCGGCAGTGGGGCGCCTGGGCCGGCCTGATGACCGACGAGGAGATCGACCACGCGTTCTCGCCCGAGGTGGACGCCGAGCTGGCCCGCGAATGGCTGGCGTCGATCGACCGGCCACTCGATGCCGGGCTGAAGCCGCGCGCCCGCGGCACACCCGCGCGCAAGATCAAGGCGACGCCAGGCAGCGCGCCGCGCAAGTGAAGCGCTACCTGCTCGACACCCACGTGGTCTTGTGGGCATTGACCGCGCCACGCAGGCTCAACGCCGCCGCGCGCCGCGTCCTCGACCATGAACCGGTATTCGTCAGCGCATTGAGTGTCTGGGAGTTGCTGTTGAAGCACTCCGAGGGCCGGCTTCGCCTGCCCGAGGGCTCGCTGATCCGCGCGATCGAACGCGGCGGTGCGGAGTTCCTGCCGCTGCGACCCGAACATGCCGAGGCCGCCGCCGCGTTGGGAGCCATGCATGGCGACCCGGTGGATCGCCTGCTGATCGGATCGGCCCGCGTCGAGCAAATGATCCTGCTGACGCGCGACGCACGGATCCTGGAACGCGCAGCGCCGCTGCTCGGCAAACTGTTGATGGAAGCGTGAGCGTGACGATGACCCCGACCGTCCCGCACAACCAACTATTCTTCGGCGACAACCTGCAGGTGCTGCGCGACTGCCTCGCCGACGCGTCGGTCGACCTGATCTACCTCGACCCGCCGTTCAACAGCAAGCGCGACTACAACCTGTTGTTCAAGACGCCCAAGGCGCCGAAGGCGGGCAAGGCCGGCAAGGCGCCGGGCGCTGTCGCCGCCGAGGAACCCGAGGCCGAGTACGGCTTCGGCGAGGCGCAGATCACCGCCTTCGAGGACACGTGGCATTGGGGCCAGCAGGCCGAAGACGAGTTCCGCGAGATTCTGCAGCACGCAAACACCGACGTGGCCGAGTTGATGCGCGCGCTGCGCTCGTTCCTGAAAGAGAACGACATGATGGCCTACCTGACGGCCATGTGCATCCGGCTGGTCGAACTGCACCGCGTGCTCAAGCCGACCGGCAGCCTCTATCTGCACTGCGACCCGACGGCGAGCCATTATTTGAAGCTGGTGCTTGATGGGGTGTTTGGACCCGAGCGGTTCTGCAACGAGATTGCCTGGAAGAGAACTGGCGCCCACTCCAGCGCCAAACGTTTCGGGCCAGTTCATGACGTGCTCCTCTTCTACCGAAAGTCGAATGTCTTCACCTGGCCGGATGTGCGACTCCGGGTATGACGACGAGTACCTGGACAAGTACCAAGTACGACGATGGCAATGGTCGTCTGTATTGGCGCAATAGTCTCACTGCGGCAGGCACGCGAAACGGGTCGTCGGGCAGGCCCTGGCGCGGCTTCAATCCCGGCGCTGGCGGATCACACTGGAAGTTCGCGGTCGAAACGCTGGACCAACTCGACAGCGAAGGAAAGATCTACTGGCCCCCCGGCGGCGGCTTCCCTCAAATCAAGCGCTATCGCGATGAGCTGAAGGGTCTCTCCCTTGGCGACGTGTGGGACGACATCGACAAGATCAACCCAGCGGGTAGCGAACGCCTCGGCTACCCCACCCAGAAGCCGCTCGCACTGCTCGAACGCATCATCGCCGCCAGCAGCAACGAAGGCGACGTCGTGCTCGACCCGTTCTGCGGTTGCGGCACCGCTGTGCACGCGGCGCAGAAGTTGAATCGCCGCTGGATCGGCATCGACATCACGCACCTAGCGGTGAGCCTGATCGAGCGCCGCCTGAAAGATGCCTTCCCCGGCATCGCGTTCGACGTGCACGGCACGCCGACCGACATCGCCGCGGCGCGCGACCTGGCCGAGCGCGACAAGCACCAGTTCCAGCTCTGGGCCTGCGGCCTCGTCAACGCGCAGCCCTACCAGGGCGGACGCAAGGGCGCAGACCGCGGCATCGACGGCCTGCTCTACATCGAGGTCGGCAAGAACGAGACCGAGAAGGTGATCGTGCAAGTCAAGGGTGGCGCCAGCGTGACGCGCGCCAACATCGCGACACTCAAGGGCGATGTCGACCGCGAGAAGGCGGCGATAGGCCTGTTCATCACGCTCGCCGAGCCGACGCGAGAGATGGTCAAGGAGGCCACGGCGGCAGGCCACTTCGAGTCGCCCCACCACGGCGCCGTGCCGAAGATCCAAATCCTCACGGTGGAGGAGTTGTTGAACGGCAGGAAGCCGCAATTGCCGGACCTCTCGCGCGGCGAACAAACCTTCAAGAAGGCCAGACGCGAGGAGAAGGACGGCAAGACGCACCAGCCGGGCTTCGACTTCTGACGCCCGGACTCCAACGCCCGCGGAGCTGCTCTACGGCCGCCAGATCAGACCGGTGGGGTGCCCTGCGGAGAGAAGTAAAGGAGGAGCCGGCAGCCGCAGGCTGACGGTGGGGGACATGAACGCAGCAGGGTACCCCGCCGGCCTGATCCCGGATCAGCGCCGGCGATCGTTCAATTGGGTTGACGCCGCAGAATCGGCGTCGACATCGCCGCGGCGCGCGAGATCATGTTCGCAGCCACAAACACGGACCACTTCGGGACACCGCAACATAGCGCAATACTGCAGATCCAAATCCTCACGGTCGAGAGCCTGCCGGCCGGCAAGAAGCCGCGGTTGCCCGCCCTGTTGCCCGGCGAGCGAACCTGCAAGAAGGGGCATCAAAATGAATCCGCGATCGCGCACGACGGGTTGTTCCGAACGGGCCTTCCCGAACGGACACTCCCGCTTCATACCAGTTCAGGTATAATGCTCGAATGGTGACGCAAGGTAAGCCGCTGGCCTGGATCGGGAGCAGCAAGAAGGATTTGATGGCGCTTCCCGTCGGCGTCCGCAAGTTCTTCGGTCACGCCCTGGACTTTGCGCAGCGCGGTGTTCACCACGACGCGGCGAAGGTGCTGAAGGGCTTCGGTGGGAGCGGCGTGCTGGAAGTGATCGAAGACGACGTTGGCGGCACGTACCGCGCTGTCTATACCGTGAAATTCGAGGAGGCCGTGTTCGTCCTGCACTGCTTCCAGAAGAAGAGCAAACACGGCATCGCCACGCCGGCGGAAGATATGGACATCATCCGCGCCAGGCTGAAGGTGGCCGCGGCGCTTGCAAAGGAGCTACGACATGGGAAAGCGCACGATAAGGCGCGTCATTGACGGTATCGAGGTCGAGACCGGCTCCGGCAATGTGTTCGCCGATCTCGGCCTGCGCGATGCCGACAAGCTGAAGATCAAGTCCGGCCTGGTGATCGAAATCACCAAGGCCCTGCGCAAGCTCGGCCTGACGCAGGTCGAGGCGGCCCGTCGCATGGGCATTGCACAGCCCAAGGTCTCGGGCATGCTGCACGGCGACTTCACGAACCTGTCTGAACGCAAGCTGATGGACTGCTTGAATCGGCTCGGCTACGACATCGAAATCAAGCTGAAACCCACGGCCGCGGCGCTCGGACATCTGAGGCTCGCTGTCGCCAGATAGCGCCGCTGTCCGCGTTCACTTCTTCACCGGCGGCAGATCAGTACAAGCCCCCTCGTAGGCCTCGGCCGCAAGGCCGATGCTCTCGCCCAGCGTCGGGTGCGGGTGGATGGTCTTGCCGATGTCCACGCCGTCGGCCCCCATCTCGATCGCGAGCGCGATCTCGCCGATCATGTCGCCGGCATGCGTGCCGACGATGCCGCCGCCGACGATCGCGTGCGTCTCCTCGCTGAAGAGCAGCTTGGTGAAGCCCTCGTCGCGGCCATTGGCGATCGCACGGCCGGACGCCGTCCACGGGAACAGCCCCTTCTTCACCTTCACGCCGCGCGCCTTGGCCTCGTCCTCGGTAAGGCCGACCCAGGCGACTTCGGGGTCGGTGTAGGCCACGCTCGGGATCACGCGCGCGTCGAAGGCCGCCTTGGCGAGCCTGGCGTCGCCGAGCTGCTCGCCGGCGGCGACCTCGGCCGCCACATGCGCCTCGTGCACCGCCTTGTGGGCGAGCATCGGCTGGCCGACGATGTCGCCGATCGCGAAGATGTGCGCCACGTTGGTCCGCATCTGGATGTCGACCGGTATGAAGCCGCGCTCGCCGACCGCGACGCCAGCCTTCTCGGCGCCGATCCTGTTGCCGTTGGGCACGCGGCCCACGGCCTGCAGCACGAGGTCGTAGAGCTGCTCCTTCAACTTGCCCTCGCCCTCGAACCTGACCAGGATGCCGTCCTTCGTCGCCTCGGCGCCGACGGTCTTGGTCTTCAGCATGATGTTGTCGAAGCGCGGCGCATTCATCTTCTGCCAGACCTTGACGAGGTCGCGGTCGGCGCCCTGCATCAGGCCGTCGAGCATCTCGACGACGTCGAGCCTCGCGCCCAGCGTCGAGTACACCGTGCCCATCTCGAGGCCGATGATGCCGCCGCCGACGATCAGCATGCGCTTGGGCGCCTGGCGCAGCTCGAGCGCGCCGGTGGAGGTCACGACGCGCGGGTCGTCCTTGGGCAGGAAGGGCAGCTTCACCGCCTCGGAGCCGGCGGCGATGATCGCGCGCTTGAAGCGGATCGTCTGCGTCGCGCCGTCCTTGGCGAGCACGACCTTCAGGTGGAACGGATCGGCGAATTCGCCCGTGCCCTGCACCACCGTGACCTTGCGCATCTTGGCCATCGCGGCCAGGCCGCCGGTGAGCTTGGTGATGACCTTTTCCTTGTGCGCCTTCAACTTGCCGAGGTCGACCGTCGGCGCGGCAAAGGTGACGCCGAGCGACTCGAAGTGCTTGACCTCGTCCATCACCGCGGCCACGTGCAGCAGCGCCTTGGAGGGGATGCAGCCGACGTTCAGGCACACGCCGCCGAGCGTCGGGTAGCGCTCGACGAGCACCGTCTTCAACCCGAGGTCGGCGGCGCGAAACGCGGCCGAGTAGCCGCCCGGGCCTGCGCCGAGCACGAGCAGGTCGCACTCGAGGTCGGCGCCACCGGCGTAGCTCGCGGCCATCGGTGCAGGCGCAGCAGCCGGGGCAGGCGCAGGCGCCGCCGCTACGGGCGTTGCAGCAGGCGCGCTCGGCGCCGCTGCGGCAGCGCCATCGGCCTGCAGACTCAGGATCACCGAGCCTTCGTTGACGGTGTCGCCGATCTTGACCATCAACGCCTTGACGATGCCGGCCGCAGACGACGGGATCTCCATCGATGCCTTGTCGCTCTCGACCGTGATCAGGCTTTGTTCGGCCTTGACTGTGTCGCCAGGCTTGACGAGGAGTTCGATGACCGCGACGTCCTTGAAGTCGCCGATGTCGGGAACCTTGATGTCGATGAGTGCCATCGCGGGCTCCTTACAACAGCACCCGGCGGAAGTCCGCCAGGATCTGACCGAGGTAGGCATTGAAGCGCGCCGCGGCGGCGCCGTCGATCACGCGATGGTCCCACGAGAGCGACAGCGGCAGGATCAGCCTGGGCACGAAGGCCTTGCCGTCCCAGCGCGGCTCGGTGCTGCTCTTGCATACGCCGAGGATCGAGACCTCTGGCGCGTTGATGATCGGCGTGAAGTAGCGCCCGCCGATGCCGCCCAGCGAGCTGATCGAGAAGCACCCGCCGCTCATCTCGGCCGGCGAGAGCTTGCCGTCGCGAGCCTTCTTCGCGAGTTCGCCCATTTCCTGCGAGATCTGGAAGATGCCCTTCTTGTCGGCGTCCTTGATCACCGGGACCATCAGCCCGTTGGGCGTGTCGGCGGCAAAGCCGATGTGGAAGTAGTTCTTCAGCACGAGCTGCTCGCCGTCGAGCGAGGCGTTGAACTCGGGGAACTTCTTCAGCGCCGCGACCGAGGCCTTGATCAGGAAGGCGAGCATCGTGACCTTGATGCCCGACTTCTCGTTCTCCTTGTTCGTCGCGACGCGGAAGGCCTCGAGGTCGGTGATGTCGGCGTCGTCGTGGTTGGTGACATGCGGGATCACGACCCAGTTGCGGTGCAGGTTGGCGCCGCTGATCTTCTTGATGCGCGACAGGTCCTTGCGCTCGACCGGGCCGAACTTGGTGAAGTCGACCTGCGGCCAGGGCAGCAGGCCCGGGAACGCGCCCCCACCGGCCGGCGCGGCAGCAGGCGCCCTCGCCTTCTGCGCCGCGGTCTGGACCGTGCCCGCCATCACCCCCTTGACGAAGCCCTGCACGTCGGCCTGGACGATGCGGCCTTTCGGACCGCTGCCCTTGACCTCGTCGAGCGGTACGCCGAGTTCACGCGCGAGCCTGCGAATGCTCGGCGACGCATGAGGCAGCACGCCCTTGGGCGCGGTCGGCTCGTGGGCCGGCAGGGCTGCGGTCGGCAGGGCTCGCTCGGGCGTCGGCGCTGGCGCTGCGGCGACCGACGCCACCGGGGCCGGCGCCGCCGCCGCAACAGGTGCGGCGGGCGCAGTCGCCGCCGCGCCGACTGACTCGACGATCGCGACCAGGCTGCCCTTGCTGACCTTGTCGCCAAGGTTGACGCGAACCTCCTTCACGACCCCGGCATGCGACGACGGAATCTCCATCGACGCCTTGTCGCTCTCGACCGTGATCAGGCTCTGCTCGACCTTGATCGCATCACCCGGCTTGACCATCACCTCGATGACGGCCACCTCGGCAAAGTCGCCGATGTCGGGGACGAGTACTTCTACGAGCCCGCCCTCACCCCGGCCCTCTCCCGCCGAGGCGGGAGAGGGGGCAGGGGCTGCAGCGGAGGGCTTGGCCCCCTCGCCCGCGGCAGCGGGAGAGGGTTGGGGTGAGGGTGCCCCAGGCACGCCCTCGGCCTCGATCAGCAGCACGAGCGAGCCTTCGCTCACCTTGTCGCCGAGCGCGACCTTCATCTCCTTGACGACGCCCGCGTGCGACGACGGGATTTCCATCGACGCCTTGTCGCTCTCGACCGTGATCAGGCTCTGCTCGGCCTTGATGGCGTCGCCGGGCTTGACCAGCAACTCGATGATCTCGACGTCCTTGAAGTCGCCGATATCGGGGACCTTCACTTCGACCAATGCCATGGTTTGTCTCCGTTGGCGTTCTCAGGCGTACAGGGGGTTGATCTTGTGGCTCCGGCTCACATCGCTTCGCGATATGACCCTGCACCGCAAGGCCTCGATTCGGTGGGGCTCACGCATACAGGGGGTTCGCCTTGTCGGCGTCGATGCCGTACTTCTTGATCGCCTCGGCCACCTTGGCCGCGGGCAGCGTGCCTTCGTCGGCGAGCGCCTTCAGCGCGGCGACGACGATGTAGTGGCGATTCACCTCGAAGTGCTCGCGCAGCTTGCTGCGGAAGTCGCTGCGCCCGAAGCCGTCGGTGCCGAGCACCTTGTAGGTCCGTCCCTTGGGCATGAAGGCGCGGATCTGCTCGGCGTAGTTCTTCATGTAGTCGGTCGCCGCGATCACCGGGCCCGCATGCTTGTCGAGCTGCTGGGCGACGAACGAGACGCGCGGCTTGGCGGTCGGGTGGAGCAGGTTCCAGCGCTCGGCGTCCTGGCCGTCGCGCGCGAGCTCGTTGAAGCTCGGGCAGCTCCAGACGTTGGCGGCGACGCCCCAATCCGCCTCGAGCAGCTTTTTCGCCTCCTGGCTCTCGCGCAGGATGGTGCCGCTGCCGAGCAGGTTGACGCGCGGGGTCTTCTTGGCGCCTTCTTCGAGCAGGTACATGCCCTTGATGATCTGCTCCTCGGTGCCGGCGACGAGGCCTGGCATCGGGTAGTTCTCGTTGAGCAGGGTCAGGTAGTAGAAGACGTTGTCCTGGGCCTCGACCATGCGCTTCAGGCCGTGGTGCAGGATCACCGCCACCTCGTGCGCGAAGGTCGGGTCGTAGCTGATGCAGTTCGGGATCGTGCCGGCCAGGATGTGGCTGTGCCCGTCCTCGTGCTGCAGGCCCTCGCCGTTGAGCGTCGTGCGGCCCGACGTGCCGCCGAGCAGGAAGCCGCGCGCGAGCATGTCGCCGGCGGCCCAGGCCAGGTCGCCGATGCGCTGGAAGCCGAACATCGAGTAGTAGACGTAGAACGGCACCATGATGCGGTTGCTCGTCGAGTACGAGGTCGCCGCGGCGATCCAGCTGCTCATGCCGCCGGGCTCGTTGATGCCTTCCTGCAGCACCTGGCCGGCCTCGTCCTCGCGGTAGTACATCACCTGGTCCTTGTCGACCGGCGTGTAGTTCTGGCCCGCGGGGTTGTAGATGCCGATCTGGCGGAACAGCCCCTCCATGCCGAAGGTGCGTGCCTCGTCGACGAGGATCGGAACCGTGCGCGGCCCGAGCGCCTTGTCCCGCAGCAGCTGCGTCAGGAAGCGCACAAAGGCCTGCGTGGTCGAGATCTCGCGCCCTTCCGCGGTCGCGTCGAGCACGGCACGGAAGGTCTCCAGCGGCGGCACCGCGAGTTGCTCGTCGGCGCGCGCGCGCCGCTGCGGCAGGTAGCCGCCGAGCGCCTTGCGCCGGTCGTGCAGGTAGCGCATCTCGGGCGTGTCGTCGGGCAGCTTGATGAACGGGATGTCGGCGAGCTGGTCGTCGGGGATCGGGATGTTGAAGCGGTCGCGGAAGGCGCGCACGTCCTCGTCGAGCAGCTTCTTGGTCTGGTGCGCGGTGTTCTTGCCTTCGCCGCTCTTGCCCATGCCGAAGCCCTTGACGGTCTTGACGAGCAGCACCGTCGGCTGGCCCTGGTGGTGGGCAGCGCGGTGGAAGGCCGCGTACACCTTCTGCGGATCGTGGCCGCCGCGATTGAGGCGCCAGATGTCCTCGTCGCTCATCTTGGCGACCATCTCGAGCAGCTTGGGGTGGCGACCGAAGAAGTTCTTGCGCACGAAGGCGCCGTCGTTGGCCTTCATGGCCTGGTAGTCGCCGTCGACGGTGTCCATCATCACCTTGCGCAGCAAGCCCTCCTTGTCGCGCGCGAGCAGCGGATCCCAGTAGCTGCCCCAGAGCAGCTTGATGACGTTCCAGCCCGAGCCGCGGAACTCGCTCTCGAGTTCCTGGATGATCTTGCCGTTGCCGCGCACCGGGCCATCGAGGCGCTGCAGGTTGCAGTTGATGACGAAGATCAGGTTGTCGAGCTTTTCCCGTGCCGCCAGCCCGATCGCGCCCAGCGATTCGGGCTCGTCCATCTCGCCGTCGCCGCAGAAGACCCAGACCTTGCGCTTGGAGGTGTCGGCGATGCCGCGCGCGTGCAGGTACTTCAGGAAGCGCGCCTGGTAGATCGCCATCAGCGGCCCGAGGCCCATCGAGACGGTCGAGAACTGCCAGAAGTCGGGCATCAGCTTGGGGTGCGGATAGCTCGAGATGCCCTTGCCGTCGACCTCCTGGCGGAAGTTGAGCAACTGCTGCTCGGTCAGGCGCCCTTCCATGAAGGCGCGCGCATAGATGCCGGGCGCGCTGTGGCCTTGTATGTACAGCAGGTCGCCGCCGTGCTCGGCCGTCTCGGCGTGCCAGAAGTGGTTGAAGCCGGTGCCGAACATCGTCGCTACCGACGCGAAGCTCGAGATGTGGCCGCCGAGGTCTCCGCCGTCGGCGGGGTGGAGGCGATTGGCCTTGACGACCATCGCCATCGCGTTCCAGCGCATCGTCGTGCGCAGCCGCTCCTCGATCTCGATGTTGCCCGGCGTGCGCTCTTCCTGGTCGGTCGGGATCGTGTTGACGTAGGCCGTGTTGGCCGAGAACGGCACGTCGATGCTGCTCTGGCGCGCCTGGTCGATCAGTTGCTCGAGCAGGAAGTGCGCACGCTGCGGCCCTCGGCGCCGATGACGGCCGACAAGGCGTCGAGCCATTCCCGGGTCTCCTGTGCGTCGGTGTCGTTGGCGGCTGCGCCGAGGAAAGATTCAGGCAGTGCTGACATGCTTGTCTCCGTTGTGGAAGTGGGTTTCTGCTGGACCGGGCGCGAGTGTCGCACAGTCTCTGCAAGATTTCAAATGGTGCTTTCAGATTTCATATTGTGCATTCTTGCTAGGTCGATGTGCTGACGCCACCCGGATAATCCAGCCATGCAGATCCCCGTCCCGGCGCCGGTGCGCCCTGCCCCCGCCAAAGGCCGCCTCGAGCGGCTGCTCGACCGTTGGTGGCGGCGCCAATCGCCAGCCCGGCAGGACCGTTTTGCCACGCTTGGCCCGCTCGTGTCGGTGCTGTTGTTCCTGGCCGCGATCATCTCGGCGTTCTGGTATCTGCGCAATGAGGAATTCGAGCGTGAGCAGGAGGCCGTCAAGCGCGACGCCGAGATCTCGCAGCAGCAGATCCGCCTGCGCCTGATCGAGAACCAGGAGCAGCTCGTTCGCATCGCGCGCGAGCTCGTCACGCGCGCGATCGACAAGGACGAGTTCCTGGGCCAGGCGGCGAGCTTCACGCGCGAGCGCCCCGAGATCAACTTCCTGGCCTGGGTCAGCGCCGACCGGCGCCATCGGGCGAGCTACGCGGCGAGCAACCTGCAGGGCCAGGGGCCCGAACAGGGCGACGATTCGCCGCTCGCGCTGCCGGCGGCCAACGGCCGGCCCGAACCCGAGGCCGCCTTCGTCGTCGCCCGCAGCCAGCGCCAGCCGGCCTATTCGCAGCCCTATCTGAACGACTTCGGGCAGTCCGTATTCCAGATCCAGGTGCCGCTGATCGACCGCAGCGCATTCAGCGGCACGCTGGTCGCGGAGTACTCGGTCGAGAGCCTGCTGCGCTACTTCGTTCCGGCCGAGGTCACCAATCGTCACTCGGTGACGCTTGTCGATACGCGGGGCAACACGCTCGCCAGCTCGGTGGTGCCGATGCCCGGCCTGGCGCGGCGGCCGGCGTCGATCGTGCAGGAACTCCCGATCGCGGCCGGCGGCAACCCCATCTTGCTGCGCACCGAGGGCTTTCGGACCTCGATCGGGCTGATCAGCAACACCCTGTTCTGGATGGTCGTCGCGCTCTCCGTGCTCACGCTGTGGATGCTGCTCGGCACCTGGCGCCACATGAGCCGGCGCCTGCAGATGCAGAGCACGCTGGTATCGGAAACCAACTTCCGGCGCGCGATGGAGAACTCGATGCTGACCGGCATGCGCGCGATGGACATGGAGGGGCGCATCACCTACGTCAACCCGGCGTTCTGCGCGATGACGGGGTTTGCCGAATCCGAGCTCATCGGCTGTCGCGCACCCTACCCGCACTGGCCGACGGATCGGCGCGAGGAGAGCAACCGCCTGCTGCAGCAGGAACTGCAGGGGCGCAGCCCGGCAGGCGGCGTCGAAGTCAAGATCATGCGCAAGAACGGGTCGCTGTTCGATGCGCGCATGTATTCGTCGCCGCTCATCGACGCGCGCGGCCAGCAGACGGGCTGGATGACCTCGATGACCAACATCACCGAGGCCAAGCGCGTGCGCGACCAGCTCTCGGCCTCGCACGAGCGCTTCACGACCGTGCTCGAGGGCCTGGACGCGTCGGTGTCGGTGCTCTCGGTGCAGCAAAACGAGTTGCTGTTCGCCAACCGCTCGTACCGGATCTGGTTCGGCGCCGACGGCGGCGGCCACGCCCTGCTCGCGGGCGGCGCCGCGGACGATGCGCCGCCGCCCGACAGCGAGCTCGACGATTCGATCGACAGCCTCGGCGGACTGCCGACGCAGGAACTCACCGACGCCGGCGCCGACACGCGCGAGGTCTACATCGAGAGCCTGAGAAAGTGGTTCGACGTGCGCGCGCGCTACCTGCAGTGGACCGACGGCCGCCTGGCGCAGATGCTGATCGCGACCGACATCACCGCCCGGCGCAGCGCCGAGGCGCTCGCGGCGAGCCAGACCGAGAAGGCGCAGGTCACGAGCCGCCTCGTCACGATGGGCGAGATGGCGTCCTCGGTCGCGCACGAGCTGAACCAGCCGCTGACGGCGATCACGAACTACTGCAACGGCATGGTCTCGCGCGTGCGCGCCGACGTGATCGAGAAGGACGACCTGATCGCCGCGCTCGAGAAGACGGCGCGCCAGGCC
Source organism: Ideonella sp. (assembly GCF_016702655.1). Taxonomy (GTDB): domain Bacteria; phylum Pseudomonadota; class Gammaproteobacteria; order Burkholderiales; family Burkholderiaceae_C; genus CAIKUF01. The sequence goes on along the minus strand of NZ_JADJDO010000006.1, from coordinate 88,490 downwards.
GAGCGCGCGGGGCAGATCATCCATCGCATCCGCGCCTTCGTGAAGCGCAGCGAGCCGCAGCGCCAGCCCGCCCAGGCGCGCGCGATCATCGACGACGCGGTGGAACTCGCCGGCATCGAGCTGCGGCGGCGCAACGTCTCGATCCACACCTACGTGGCGCAGCGCCTGCCGCAGCTGCAGGTGGACCCGATCCTGATCGAGCAGGTGGTGCTCAACCTGCTCAAGAACTCGGCCGAGGCCATCGACAGCGCGGGCCTGCCGCCGGCGCGGCGCAACATCGAGTTGCGCGTCGTGCCGCGCCACACCGAGGAGGAAGGCGTCGTGGTCGAGTTCAGCGTCACCGACATGGGCCCGGGCCTGAAGGACGAGGTCATTGCGCGCCTTTACGAGGCCTTCTTCTCGACCAAGGCCGAGGGTCTCGGGATCGGCCTGTCGCTGTGCCGCTCGATCGTCGAGTCGCACCGCGGCCGGATGCGGGCGCAGAACTTATACAATGGAAACGTCGCCGTGGGCTGCCGTTTCTCCTTCACGCTGCCCGTCGAATCCCCCCGCCCCGAAGGCGCCACGCCTTCCTCCCTGAGCCTGCTTTCGTGAGCCTGCATCCATGAGTCTGATCCCCAAGCGCGGCACGGTCTATGTCGTCGACGACGACGAGGCGGTGCGCGACTCGCTGCAATGGCTGCTCGAGGGCAAGGACTACCGCGTCAAGTGCTTCGATTCGGCCGAGTCCTTCCTGTCGCGTTTCGACCCGCGCGAGGTGGCCTGCCTGATCGCCGACATCCGCATGGACGGCATGAGCGGCCTCGAGTTGCAGGACCGCCTCGTCGAGCGCCGCTCGCCGCTGCCGATCGTCTTCATCACCGGCCACGGCGACGTGCCGATGGCGGTGACGACGATGAAGAAGGGCGCCGAGGACTTCATCGAGAAGCCGTTCAAGGAGGACGAACTCGTCACGCTCGTCGAGCGCATGCTCGACCGCGCGCGCAGCGCGTTCTCGCAGCATCAGGAGGCGGCGAGCCGCGACGCGCTGCTCTCGCGCCTGACGACGCGCGAGGCGCAGGTGTTGGAGCGCATCGTCGCCGGGCGGCTGAACAAGCAGATCGCCGACGACCTCGGGATCAGCATCAAGACGGTCGAGGCGCACCGCGCCAACATCATGGAAAAGCTCAACGCCAATACCGTCGCCGACCTGCTCAAGATCGCGCTCGGCGCCCAGGCGAAGGCCTGAACCGGTCGCTCAATCTCCAGGGCCGCTTCGAAGCGGCCTTTGTCATTCCCAGAAAGGCCCGCATGTCCGCCCGACTCATCGACGGCAACACCCTTGCCCAACGCATCCGCGCCGACGTCGCGCAGCGCGCCGCAGCCCTCACCGCGCGCGGACTGCGGCCCGGCCTTGCGGTGATCCTGGTCGGCGAGAACCCGGCCTCGCAGGTCTACGTGAAGCACAAGGTCAAGGACTGCGAGGAGAGCGGCCTGCATTCGCTGCTGCTGCGCCTGGACGAGGGCACGTCCGAGGCCGAGTTGCTGGCGCGCATCGCGGCGCTGAACGCCGATCCGCAGATCCACGGCATCCTGGTGCAGTTGCCGCTGCCGGCGCAGATCGACGCCAACAAGGTCATTGCCGCGATCTCGCCGGCCAAGGACGTCGACGGCTTCCACGTCGCCAGTGCCGGTGCGCTGATGATCGGTCGCCCCGGCTTCAAGGCCTGTACGCCGTATGGCTGCATGAAGATGCTCGAGGCTATCGGCTGCGACCCGCGCGGCAAGCACGCAGTCGTGATCGGGCGCAGCAACATCGTCGGCAAGCCGATGGCAATGCTGCTGCTGCACGCCAACGCCACGGTCACGATCTGCCATAGCGCGACGCCGGATCTGGCCGCGCACACGCGCCAGGCCGACATCGTCGTGGCCGCGGTCGGCAAGCGCCACATGCTGAGCGCCGCCATGGTCAAGCCGGGCGCGGTGGTGATCGACGTCGGCATGAACCGCGGCCCCGATGGAAAGCTGTGCGGCGACGTCGACTTCGATGGCGTGCGCGAGGTCGCGAGCTTCATCACCCCGGTGCCGGGCGGTGTGGGCCCGATGACGCGCGCGATGCTCCTCGTCAACACCCTCGAAGCCGCCGAGCGCGCAGCCAGCATCTGAGCGGCAGACTCGAGATCGTGGGCGCCTGCCAGGCCAGCAATCCGCTGCTCGATCCGGCCCCGCTGCCGGCCTTCGACCGCATCGCGCCGGAGCACGTGACGCCGGCACTCGACGTGCTGCTGCACGATGCCCAGGCCGCGCTCGAACGCGCGACCAGCGATGCTGTCGCGGCCGACTACGATGCGATGTCGGCCGTGCTCGACGTGGCGACCGAGCGCCTCGCCTTTGCGTGGCGCGCGGTCGGCCACCTCAACGCCGTCGCCGACACGCCCGAACTGCGCGCCGCCTTCACCGACAACCTGGCGCGCGTGACCGAGTTCCACACCCGCCTCGGCGCCGACGAGCGCCTGTACCGCAAGTTCAAGGCGATCCACGCCGGCGCAGCGGCCGCCGGCCTGAGCCCCGCGCGGCGCCAGGCCCTGGCCAACGCGATGCGCGACTTCGTTCTCGGCGGCGCCGAACTGCAGGGCGCGGCACGCGAACGCCATGCGCAGATCCTGGCACGGCTGGCCGATCAGTCGCAGCAGTTCTCGCAGCATGTGCTCGACGCGACCGACGGCTTCGCCTGCTTCGCGAGCGAGGCCGAGCTTGCCGGCGTGCCGGCCGACGTGGTCGAGGCCGCGCGCGCGGCGGCGCAGGCCGACGGCCGCGAAGGCTGCAAGCTCACGCTGCAGATGCCGTGTTTCCAGCCGGTGATGCAGTACGCCGACGACCGCGCCCTCCGGGAGCGCCTGTACCGCGCCTATGCCACGCTGGCGAGCGATCTAGGCCCGGCCGAATTGGACAACAGCGCCGTGATGCGCGAGATCCTCGCGCTGCGCCAGGAAGAGGCGCAGTTGCTGGGCCACGCCAACTACGCCCTGCTGTCGCTCGTGCCCAAGATGGCGGGCTCGCCGGCGCAGGTGATCGGCTTCCTGCGCGATCTCGCGCGCCGGGCCCGCCCGCAGGCCGAACGCGATCTGGCCGAACTGCGCGCGTTCGCGCAACGCGAGCTCGGCCTGCCCGACCTGCAGGCCTGGGACATGGCCTATGCGTCGGAGCGGCTGCAGCAGCAGCGCTACGCGTTCAGCGCCCAGGAGGTGCGGCAGTACTTCACCGAAGGCAAGGTTCTCGCGGGGCTGTTCCGCGTCGTCGAGACGCTGTTCGAGGTCTCGATCCGCGAGGCGCGCGCCGCCGTCTGGCATCCGTCGGTGCGGTTCTTTCGCATCGAGCGCGGCGGCGAGCTCGTCGGCTGCTTCTATCTCGACCTCCATGCCCGCGCCGGCAAGCGCTCGGGCGCCTGGATGGACGAGGTGCGCGGGCGCTGGGCGCGCCCCGACGGCGCGCTGCAGTCGCCGGTTGCACACCTGGTCTGCAACTTCGCACCGCCGGTCGTCGTCGATGGGCAGCAGCGCGAGTCGCTGCTGACGCACGACGACGTGACGACGCTGTTCCACGAATTCGGCCACGGCCTGCACCACCTGCTGACCCGGGTCGAGGACATCGGCGTGGCGGGCATCGCCGGTGTCGAATGGGACGCGTGCGAGCTGCCGAGCCAGTTCATGGAGAACTTCTGCTGGGAGTGGGAGGTCCTGCAGCGCATCAGCGCCCACGCGCAGAGCGGCGAGGCGCTGCCGCGGCCGCTCTTCGATCGCATGCTGGCGGCGCGCAACTTCCAGAGCGGCCTGCACATGCTGCGCCAGGTCGAGTACGGCCTCGCCGACATGCGCCTGCACACCGAGCCCGGCAGCGAGGCGAGCATCCAGGCCGTGATCGACGAGGTGCGGCGCGAAGTCGCGGTCGTGCCCGCGCCCACCTTCAACCGCTACCAGCACGCCTTCTCGCACATCTTCGACGGCGGCTACGCGGCCGGCTTCTACAGCTACAAGTGGGCCGAAGTGCTGAGCGCCGACGCCTGGAGCGCGTTCGAGGAGCGCGGCATCTTCGACCCCGAGACCGGGCGCCGCTACCGCGAGGCCATCCTCGAGGCGGGGGGCAGCCGCCCGGCGATCGAGAGCTTCAAGGCGTTTCGCGGCCGCGAGCCCCGCGTGGACGCGTTGCTGCAGCATCAGGGCATTGCCTGAGCGCAAGCGGCCTTGAGTTGGGCCGCGGCGCGCCGATACACTCGTCAGCGGCGCATCCGCGCGGTCCAGGATCCCGATGAACCCCAGCGACGTCAACCGCCCCCACCACTTCTGCTTGGCCCTGCGCCTGCTGGCGCTGGCGATCGCCGGCGTGGCCATCGCGATGCCGGCGCAGGCGCTCTACAAGATCGTCGGGCCCGACGGCAAGGTGACCTACACCGACCGGCCACCGAGCGCATCCGAAGGCAGGGTCACGCCGCTGACCGCCACCGGCAACGTTGCAGAAGCGAACCCGGCCGAACTGCCGCTCGAGCTGCGCCAGGCGGCGGCTCGCTATCCGGCCACGCTCTATGTCGTGGCCGATTGCTCGCCCTGCGACAGCGCACGCAGCCTGCTGCGCCAGCGCGGCATCCCCCATGCGGAGCGCATCGTCGTGACCGAGGAGGACGCCGAGGCCGTGCAGCGCCTCGCCGGCACGCGCGACGTGCCGACGCTGACCCTCGGCACGCAGGCCCTGCGTGGGTTCTCGGCCGAGACCTGGAACGCGTACCTCGATTCGGCCGGCTACCCGCGCGAGTCGCGCCTGCCTGCCGGCTACCAGCACCCTGCCGCGACTCCGGTCACGCAGCGCGCCGATCCTGCGCCGGCGCCGGCGCCGCCGTCTGCGCCGCGGATTGCGCGGCCAGCGCCGGCCACGCCCTCGGGCATCCGCTTCTGACGGCTCACAAGCAAACGCCGGGCCGCCCCAAGTTTGCTTGACCCCCGCGGGGGGCGGGCTGGGCGCAGCCCGGCCCTGGGGGCGCTCTCAAGGAAGCGCCGGGCCGCCCCAAGCTTCCTTGACCCCCGCGGGGGGCAGGCAGGGCGCAGCCCGGCCCTGGGGGCGCTCAGACTCTGCGTGCGATCAGGCTGCCGGCACCGACCGCCGCGCCCATCACCCAGAACATCGCCCCCGCGCCGAGGGCCGCTCCACCGGCGCCGAACAACAGCGGCATGGCCGTGCTCGCGAGGTTGATCGTCATCGATCGGAGCGCGATCGCCTCGCCGTGGCGGTCGGCCGGCGTCACGTGGTGCAGCGTGGACATGATCATCGGCTGCACCGATCCGAGCGCGAGTCCGAGCAGCACCGCGCACAGCGCCATCAGCGGCGCCGCGTGCGCGAACGGATAGGCGGCGAGCACCGCGGCGACGCAGAGCATCGCACCGAAGAGCACCTGGCCCTCGCGCAGGCGGTGCGCGAGCAGCGGCACGATCAGGCGGACCATTGCCACCGCGCCTGCGAACAGGCCGAGCAGGGTGCCGATCAGCGAGGCGCTCATGCCGCGCTCGTGGCCCAGCACCGGCAGCACGAAGCTGTGCACGTCCCAGCTCGCCGCGAGCAGCCAGTTGACGAGCAGCAGGCGGCGCAGTGGCGGCAGGCCGAGCAGCGCCCAGGCCGCGCGTCGTGCGCGTTCGGGGCCGGCCGGCGCCGCTTCGGCGACATCGGCATCGACCCAGCGTGCGCAGGCGAGTGCCGCGAGCGGCATCAGCATCAGCACCGCAAAGGCGGCGCGGTAGCCGGCAAGGTCGATCATCAGCCCTGCGACGACCGCGCCGATCATGTTGGCCAGCGCGGGCGCGAGGCCGAGCCAGCTGAAGACGCGCATGCGATCGGCCGGCGTGCGTGCCAGGCGCCCGGCGCTGCGCTGGATCGTGATCAGGCCCGTGTTGGCGCCGATGCCGGTCAGCAGCGCGGCCGCGCCGAGCGCCAGGCCGTGCTGCGATGCGCAGGCGAGCGCACCGCCCGCGACGCTGAAGCCCACTGCCAGGCGCAACGGCCGGTGGTAGCCGTGGCGGTCGGCGAGTCGCCCGGCCGGCAACGCAGTGGCGATCGGGCCGGCCGCGAACAGTGCCAGCAGCAGGCCCACCGCGAACGCGCTGCGGCCCTCGGCAAGCGCGGCAAGCGGCGCCGCGACGCGCACCCCGGCCATGCAGGCGTGCAGACAGATCTGGCCCACGATCAGGGCCAGCATTGGAACGACCTCAGGACGCGTCTTCGTCGTCATCCACCGGCAACGCCGTCACGCTCCCCAGCAGGCGCGCCGCCTCGGCCTGCGGAAGCGCCTCCACGGTCTTCAGCTTGCGGGTCATCACGTTGGTGCGCGTCTGCGCATCGTCGATCGTGTCGGTGGCTTCCTTCAGTTTCCTGCGCGTCTTGTCGAGCACGGCGCCGAACTTGGCGAACTCGGTCTTCACCGCGCCCAGCACCTCCCACACCTCGGCCGAGCGCTTCTCGAGCACGAGCGTGCGAAATCCCATCTGCAGGCTGTTGAGCGTCGCCAGCAGCGTCGTCGGGCCGGCCAGCATCACCTTGTGCTCGCGCTGCAACGCCTCGACGAGTCCCGGCCGGCGCAGCGCCTCGGCATACAGGCCCTCGGTGGGCAGAAACAGGATCGCGAAGTCGGTGCTGTGCGGCGGCGCGATGTACTTGTCGCGGATCGTCCGCGCCTCCGCCCGCAGCCGCGCCTCGATCGCCTTCGCCGAAGCCTCGACCGCCTGCGGGTCGGCCCGCTCCTGCGCGTCGACGAGGCGCTCGTAATCTTCGCGCGGGAACTTGGCGTCGATCGGCAGCCACAGCGGCGCGCCGTCGTCGCGCTTCCCGGGCAGGCGGATCGCGAACTCGACGCGCGCATTGGTGCCGGGCACGGTTTCGACGTTCTTCGCGTACTGCTCGGGCGTGAACACCTGTTCGAGCAGCGCAGCGAGCTGCACCTCGCCGAAGATGCCGCGCGTCTTGACGTTGCTCAGCACGCGGTTCAGGGACCCCACGTCCTTGGCCAGCACCTGCATCTCGCCCAGGCCCTTGTGCACCTGATCGAGCCGGTCAGCGACCTGCTTGAAGCTCTCGCCCAGGCGCGCCTCGAGCGTCGCGTGGAGCTTCTCGTCGACCGTCGCGCGCATCTGCTCGAGCTTCTTTTCGTTGTCGGCCTGCAGCGCCGTCAGACGCTGTTCGACCGTGTTGCGCACCTCGAGCAGGCGTCGCTCGTTGGCCTCGGACAGCTGCCGCAACTGCTCGGTCAGCGTGTCCGAGAAGCGCTTGAGAACGTTCGCCTGCTGTTCGGCCATGCGAGCGAGCGTCGCGTCCTGGCCGTCGCGTGCGGCCTGCGCCTGCGCGGCCTGGGCGCTGCCCGCGGCCTGCAGCGCGGCGGCTGTCGCCTGCTGCATCGTGCCGAGCTGCACCCGAAAGCTGTCGATCTGCTCGTTCTGCGTGCGCGCCACGTCGCCGGCCTGGGCGAGCAGCGTCTGCTGCAGCCCTGCGAGCGTCTGCCCGACCTCCTGGCGCGTGCCGCTGCCGCTGCGCGCAATCTCCTCGCGCAGTTCGCGCTCGATACGCTCGGCGTCGGCGCGCCCCGACTCGCGCAGGGCCTCGGTCGCCTGGCGCAGCGCGGCATCGTCGGCACGCCGCAGCAGCAGCCACAGGAGCAGGACCAGGTTGGCCGCGCCGAGCGCGAGCGGAAGCCACTCCATCATCGGCCCGATTGTCGCAGGCCGCTCGAGCGCAGCGACCGCTCGCCGGTCTCAGGCGCGGCAGACGATGCTCATCTGCGCCTGGTCGGGCTGCAGGTCGTAGCTGAAGGCGACCCTGACGGCGGCCCCGCTGGCCGACCCGTCGCCCTGCCCGGCCGGCGCATTGCCGCGCTGCCACTGGCGCATCACCGCGTGCCCCTGCGGGCACAACCGCCCCGCCTCGGCGTCGAGCGCCTGCAGGCTCGGGCCGACGAGGTCGAAGGCCGGCTGCCCGGTGCTGGTGCCGACGCTGCGCACCTGGACCACGCTGCACGCGGCCAGGCCGCAAGCCGCCAGCAGGACAGCGGCAGTGCGCAGGAGGGGCAGTGGCGGCATGGCACTCGCTCGAGATGGGACGGCGCCATTGTGCTGCGCCTGCGCTGGCGGCAACGGGCGGAAATGGACCGCCGTAGCACGTCAACTGCGCGCGCGCTCAGTCCTCGCCGGGCCCTTCCAAGAGGACAGAGCTCCCCTCGGGGGACGACACCGCAGGCGTCTTGGGGTCGTCAGCCGAGCGCCGGGCCGTCCCAGGCCGACATGACGCCGCTCGGGGCAGCGATAGCCCAAAGTTGCGGCGCAGCTCACATCAACAGGCGAAGTGAAGCGAAGGCGCAAAGCGCCGGCCGCAGCCAACCCAGTGAGCCTGGCGCGTTCCCTCCAGTTGCGCCCCCGCGCATCGCGCGACCCGCGACACAGTAAACGCGTGCCTTCGTCCCCGGCAGGGGACCGGTCGCCGCAGGCGACCAGGGGAGCGCAGCAGCGCCCAAGCGGGCCGAACCCGATCCGGGTCTCCCGGTCAGGTTCGAGCCCCCGCGGGGGCGGCCGCTCGGCGGCGGGGGTGGTCAGTCCCGCTTCAACCCGCGCGAGGCGGGTTGACCGGCGTTGGCGGCCGGCCGGCCTGCGGCCCCAGCCCCAGCGCAGCGATCAGGTTGTCGGCGGCGAGTTCGGCCATCGCGACGCGCGTCGCGACGGTGGCGCTTGCGATGTGCGGCGTCAGCACGACGTTGGGCAGTTCGAGCAGGTCCGGGTGCACGCGCGGCTCGCCCTCGTAGACGTCGAGCCCCGCCGCCGCGATGCGCCGCTCGCGCAATGCCGCGGCGAGCGCGGCGTCGTCGACGACGCCGCCGCGCGCGATGTTGGTCAGGGTCGCGGTCGGCCTCATCAGCGCGAGTTCGGCCGCGCCGATGGCGTGGTGCGCGGCGGGCGAGTACGGCAAGACGAGCACCAGGTGGTCGGCCTCGCGCAGCAGCGTCGCCTTGTCGACGTAGCGTGCGCCGAGCCCGGCCTCGATGCCCTCGTCCAGGCGCGAGCGGTTGTGATAGATCACGCGCATGCGAAAGCCCGCCGCGCCGCGGCGCGCAATCGCCTGGCCGATGCGTCCCATGCCCAGGATCGCGAGCGTCGCGCCGTGAACGTCGCTGCCGGTGAACATGTCGTAGGCCCACTTCGTCCACTCGCCGCGGCGCAGGAAGCGCTCGGCCTCGGCCATGCGCCGCGCCGCGGCCATCATGAGCGCGAAGCCGAAATCGGCCGTGGTCTCGGTCAGCACGTCGGGCGTGTTGGTGACGACGACGCCACGCGCGGTGCAAGCGTCGACGTCGATGTTGTTGTAGCCGACCGCCATGTTGCAGACCGCGCGCAGTTGCGGACACGCGGCCAGCAGTTCGGCATCGATGCGCTCGCTGCCGGTCGCGAACAGGCCTGCCTTGCCCTGCAGCCGGCGCACGAGCTCGGTGCGGGAAAGGATCTCGTCGGCCGGGTTGGCATCGACCTCGAAATGAGTTTGCAACCGTTCAATGACGGACGCAAAGATGTTGCGTGCGACGAGCACGCGCTGGCGCGGGGAGTCGGTCGTCATGCGTGGAATCTCGTGAACTCGGCCACCGGCGCGCGCTCGGTGACGAGCCGGTTCTCGGGCGCCGCCGGATCGGCGTGGCCGAGCGACATGCCGCACACGAGCTGCTCGCCCGGCGGCGCGCCGAGGTGGTCGAGGATGATGCGGTGAAAGCGCAGGAAGGCCGCCTGCGGGCAGGTGTCGAGGCCGCGCGCGCGGGCGGCGATCATCACGCTTTGCAGGAACATGCCGTAGTCGAGCCAGCTGCCCTGGCGCAGCGAGTCGTCGATCGTGAACATCAGGCCCACCGGCGCGCCGAAGAACTCGAAGTTGCGCCGGTGCTGCGCGTGCATGCGGTGCCTGTCGCCGCGTGCGATGCCCAGCAACCCGTACAGATCCCAGCCGATCTTGCGCCGCCGGTCGAGGTAGGGCGAGACCCAGTCGGTCGGGTAGTAGTCGTAGGCCTCGCGCTGCGCGGCCAGGGCCTGCGGGTCGTCGAAGACGGCGACGATCTTGCGCGACAGCGCGGCCCGCGCCGCGCCGGTCAGCACGTGGACTTTCCAGGGCTGGGTATTGGTGCCCGACGGCGCGCGCGACGCAGCGCCGAGGATGGCCTCGATCGTCGCGCGCTCGACCGGCGTCGGCAAGAAGGCGCGCACCGAGCGGCGCGAGGCGAGCGCGGCGTCGACCGCGGCAACCGCAGCAGCGCCAGCCTCAGGGTGTGAGTCTGCAGTCATCGGAAGTCTGGTTCAGCGGCGGGGCTCTCTACCCTCGGATCCATGGCGCGCCGATTGTGCTGCCACTTGCGCCAGCTCTGATACGCCGCCGCGAGCGTGCCGAGTTGCACCGCCACCGTGTCGGCGATCACGTGCCCGTAGCCGCCAGCCATCGCGAGCGCGACCGGGATGGCGCGCTCGCGCGCCGCGGCGAGCACGCGCCGGTCGCGCTCGGCCAGGCCGGCGGCGCTGAGCTTCAGGCGGCCGAGGCGATCGCCCTCGTGCGGGTCGGCGCCGGCGAGGTAGAAGATCAGCCCGGGCAGGGCCTGCGCATGGTGCTGCCACAAGGCGGCCAGCGCCGCGTCGAGCGCGGCCAGGTACTCGGCGTCGCCGCAGCCATCGGGCAGCGCAACATCGAGGTCGCTCGCCTCCTTGCGAAACGGGAAGTTGCGCTCACCGTGCATCGAGAGCGTGAACACGGTCGGGTCGTCGCGGAAGATGGCCGCGCTGCCGTTGCCCTGGTGCACGTCGAGATCGATCAGCGCCACGCGCAGCAAGGCGCGCCGCCGCCGGTGCCACTCGGCCTGCATCAGCCGCGCCGCGACCGCCGCGTCGTTGAACACGCAGTAGCCGCTGCCGCGATCGGCCTGGGCATGGTGCGTCCCGCCGGCGAGGTTGGCGGCCACGCCCTCGGCGAGTGCGGCGCGCGCGGCAGCGATCGTCGCACCGACCGAGCGCCGTGAACGTTCGACGAGCTGCGGCGACCAGTCGAACCCGATCTCGCGCTGGCGGGCCGCGTCGAGCCGGCCCTCGGCCACGTCGCCGATGTAGCCCGGCGCGTGTGCCAGCGCCAGCTCGCCATCGGTCGCGGCTTCGGCCTCGCGCAGCCGCAGCCCAGGCAGGTCGCGCCGTACCGCCTCGTGCAGCAGACGGTACTTGTCGAGCGGGAAGCGGTGCCCAGGCGCCAGCGGCAGGGCGAAGCGGTCGGAGTGATAGGCAAGCATGGGTCAGGTCCGGCGCGGATTGTGGCGGCGGCCGGCCAACGGCGCCGGTTTCAGAGCGACATCCCTAGTTTGCTGCGCTGCATCAAAAAACCCTTGAAAACTGCCTCCGGCGAAGCTATAGTTCGTTTCATGCTGCAGTGCAGCAATCATGAATTGCCCGTCCACCCACCGTCCTTCAGGAGATCTACCATGCTGACCAACGAACAAGTCCTCGCCGCCCACAAGGCCAACGTCGAAACCCTCTTCGGCCTGACGAACAAGGCCTTCGAAGGTGTCGAGAAGCTCGTCGAGCTCAACCTCCAGGTCGCCAAGGCCTCGATGGGCGAAGCCGCCGAGAACCTGCAAGCCGCGCTGTCCGTCAAGGACGCGCAGGAACTGCTCGCGCTGCAGGCCGGCCTGCTGCAACCGGCTGCCGAGAAGGCCGCCGCCTACAGCCGCCACCTGTACGACATCGCCACCAGCACCAATGCCGACCTGAGCAAGATGGTCGAGGCGCAAGCCGCCGAAGTCCAGGCCAAGTTCATGGGCTCGGTCGATGCTGCGATGCGCAACGCGCCCGCCGGCACCGAGAACGCCGTGGCCCTGGTCAAGAGCGCCGTGGCTGCCGCCAACAACGCCTTCGAAGGCGTGCAGAAGGCTGCCAAGCAGGCCGCCAACGTCGCCGAGTCGAGCTTCCAGGCGATGGCCGCTTCGGCCGAGAAGGCTGCCGCTCCCAAGGCCCGCCGCGCGGCCTGAGCCAGAAAAAAAGTTCGCGCAACGGGGGAACTCGACCGCGGGGACTTGACTCAGAACAGGCGTTGCGAGCTTGGCTCGCGGCGTCTCCTGAATGAGTGTCTCCTCGGTATCTCCCGAAGCAGGGCTTCAAGATACCTTCCGGCCCGGTGGCTTGCCACCGGGCCGCTTCTTTTTCCAGCCTCACTTTGTTGCCGCCGCGATCTTCGCGCGCAGTTCCGGCAGTGCTGCGGCAGCCGCCTCGCGGCCGGCCTGGATGCTGCGCCTGCGGCCCGAGAAGTCGGCGCCGGAGACATTGGCCAGGCTTGGCCGGATCACGACGTCCGCATTGCGCAGTTCGAACTCGCTGATGCTGCGGCCCATGATCGAGAAGGTCTGGAGCAGGATGCGCATCATGTCGCCGGTGGCGGCGCCGTCGGGCTGCTCGCTGATGTCGACCGCGATCACGAGTTCCGCGCCCATCTGGCGCGCAAAGCGCACCGGCACCGGCGACACGAGGCCGCCGTCGACGTACTCGCGGCTGCCGATGCGCACCGGCTGGAACACCGCCGGCACCGCACTCGACGCGCGCACCGCGACACCCGGATCGCCGATCTGGAACAGGATCGCCTGCCCGTTGTCGAGGTCCGTCGCGACGATGCCCAGCGGCAGGCGCATCTGCTCGATGCTGCGCCCGCCGGTGTGCTGGCGCACGAAGCGCGCCAGCGCCTCGCCGCGCAGCAGCCCGCGCCCGGGAAACGACCAGTCGGCGATCGAGGCCTCGTCCATCGCATCGGCAAGTTGCGCCAGCTCGGTGCCGCTCCTGCCCGACGCATGGAGCGCCGCGACCAGGCTGCCCGCCGACGTACCGGCGACGAGCGCCGGGCGGACGCCGGCCTCCTCGAGGACCTGGATCACGCCGATATGGGCAAAGCCGCGCGCGGCCCCGCCGCCGAGCGCGAGGCCGATGCGCGGCGGGCGCGCCACCGGCTTGGGCGCCGGCGGTGATTCGGGCGGCGGCGCCGGCGGTGGCGCGACCGGCGCGGTCTGACAGCCGGCGAGCGCCAGAGCGGCCCAGGCCAGCCAGGCGCGGCGCGTGGCGCGCACAGCCACGCTCACGATCCGCTCGCGGGCGCCGGCAGGCTGGCGATGCGCCGCGCCATCCGGTCCGCGGCGCCGCGGTGCTGGGCCGCGAAGGCCAGGCAGCGCGCGAACTGGGCGCGGCGCTCGTCGGCACCCACGTCCGCGCAAGCGATCGCGACGGCCTCGGCCAGCGTCGTGACGCGGCGTGCGGCGCCAGCTTCGAGCGCGAGATGGGCTGCCTGGGCGAAGTTGAACGTATGCGGCCCCATCAACACCGGGCAGCCGCAGGCTGCGGCCTCGATCAGGTTCTGCCCGCCCAGCGGCGCGAAGCTGCCGCCGAGCAGTGCGACCTGGGCCAGCGCGTAGTAGGTCGGCAGCTCACCCATCGAATCACCGAGCCAGACCTCGGCCGCCATGGCCTCACCGCTGGGCAGGTCGGCCCACTGGCTGCGCCGCGCGAGCGTCAGCCCCGCGCTCTGGACGAGGCGCGCAACCTCGTCGAAGCGCTGCGGATGGCGCGGAACGACGAGCAGCAGCGGGTGCGGCCCCGGCTGCGCGGCCCAGGCGGCGAGCAGTTCGGCCTCCTCCCCCTCGCGCGTGCTGGCCGCGAGCACCACCGTTCGCCGCACCGCATCGCGCCAGCGCCGGCCCTGGGCAAGCAGCTCCGGCGCCGGCGTCATGTCGAACTTCAGGTTGCCGCAGACCTCGACGGCGCGCCCGCCGAAGGCCTTCAGGCGCGCGGCGTCGGCCGCAGTCTGCGCGAGCACGAGCGCCAGGCTCCGTGCCTCGGGGCGGATCAGCGCCGCGAGGCGCTCGCCACGGCGCAGGCTGCGCTCGCTCAGGCGCGCGTTGGCCAGCACCATCGGCACGCCCGCGTCGCGCGCAGCGTGGAGCAGGTTGGGCCAGACCTCGGTTTCCATCAGCACCCCGAGGCGCGGGCGCTGGCGGGCGAAGAAGCGCCGCGTCGCGCCCGCGCTGTCCCAGGGCAGCCAGAGCTGGCGGTCGCCCGGCTTGAGCAGTGCCTTGCCGGCGGCACGGCCGGTTGCGGTGCCATGGGTCAGCAGCAGGCGCAAACCCGGGTCGATGCGGCGCAGCGCGTCGACCAGGGTCGCCGCGGCGTGGGTTTCGCCCAGCGACACGGCGTGGATCCAGACCGGGCGCGCTGGCGTGCCCTGCCCGCCCGGATACCAGCCGAAGCGCTCGGCGATCGCCGTGCCATAGAGCGGCTCGCGGCGCGCACGCCAGCGCAGGCGCAACCAGACCGCGGGCACGAGGAGTGCCATCAGCAACGAGTACAGCCAGCGCAGCATCTCGGGAACTCAGCGCGCCAGGGACGTCGGCCGCGCGGCGCAGACCCGTTGCCACGCCGCGAAGACCTCGTCCACGTTCGGCACCGCATCGCCGCCGACCGGCAACTGCCAAGCGCGCCCGACCGGCCCGGCACGCCAGACGCGCGGCTGGCTGAAGATCTGCACATGGCGCAGGTCGAGCGCGACCGCAAGGTGGCTCACACCCGAGTCAACACCGATCACGCCCTGGCAGGCTGCCATGCGCCGCGCCAGCGCGTCGAGCCTCATCGGCGGCAATACCTCGACGCCCGCGCCGACGGCAGCGGAGATGCGCGCCACCCGCGCGGCCTCTGCAGCGCCAGATTGCGGCAGCACGATGCGCGCGCCTTCAGCGACGAGACGGCGGCCGAGGGCTATCCACGCCGCCTCGGGCCACTCGTTGTCGACGCGCGTCGTGCCGTGCGCGAACATCACGTCGTGCCCGGGTGCCGGGGCCGCGAAGCGCCAGTCCACGCGGTCGGGCTCGCCGTCGATCGCATAGCCGAGCGCGCGCGCGGCCAGCAGGCGATAGCGCCGGATCGCGTGCACGCGGCGCTCCATCGCGATCGGCCGGTCGACCATGAAGCGCACCGGCCACTCGTAGCCGCACAGCTCGCTGCGGTTGGCGTAGGTGTAGCGGTGGCCCGCGGCCGTCAGGCGCGCGCGGCGCGCGACGAGGGCCGACTTGATCAGACCCTGGAAGTCGATCACCGCGTCGTACGCGGCCTCGCGCAGGCGCTGCGCAGCGGCGCGCTTCTCGGCGCGCACATCGGCGCTGAACGGCCGCCTGCGCCAGCGCCGCTCGCCGATCGCCAGCACACGCGTGATGCCCTGCACTTCGGACAGCAGCGGCGCGAACGCCTCCTCGACCGCCCAGTCGACGGTCGCGCCGGGGCAGTGCTGATGCAGGTCGGCGAGCACCGGCAGTGTCTGGATCACGTCGCCGAGCGACGACAGCTTGACGACGAGGACGCGCAAGGTCGCGCCGGCAGGCTTCAGTGGGCGGCGGCGGTGAACTGCGCGTCGGGTTTGACGGCGCGCAGCGCGGCCATGAAGTCGGCTTCGATGCGCTGCTGCGCCTCGGGCGTCTGGCCCTCGAAGCGCATCACGAGCACGGGAGTCGTGTTGGACGCGCGCACGAGGCCGAAGCCGTCGTCGTACTCGGCGCGCAGCCCGTCGATCGTGATCAGCTCGCGCGCACCGGGAAAGACGGCTTCGGCGCGCAGGCGCTCGATCACGCGGCGCGGCTCGCCCTCGGCACAGGGTACGTTGAGTTCGGGCGTCGAGAAGCTCGTCGGCAGCGCGTTGAGCACCGCGCTCGGGTCGCCGCTGCGGGTCAGGATCTCGAGCAGGCGCGCGGCGGTGTAGGTCGCGTCGTCGAAACCGTACCAGCGCTCGGCGAAGAAGATGTGGCCGCTCATCTCGCCGGCGAGCGGAGCGCCGGTCTCGCGCAGCTTGGCCTTGATCAGCGAATGCCCGGTGTTCCACATCAGCGGCACGCCGCCGGCCTCGCGCACCGCGGGCGCGAGGCGCTGCGTGCACTTGACGTCGTAGATCACCGAGGCACCCGGGTTGCGCGCGAGCACGTCGCGCGCGAACAGCATCAACTGGCGGTCGGGATAGATGATCTGGCCGTCCTTGGTGACGACGCCCAGGCGATCGCCGTCGCCGTCGAACGCGAGGCCGAGTTCGGCATCGCTGCCCTGCACGGCCCGGATCAGCTCGGCCAGGTTCTCGGGCTTGGACGGGTCGGGGTGATGGTTCGGAAAGTCACCGTCGACCTCGGTGTACAGGCCCGTCACCTCGCAGCCGAGCGCGCGCAGGATGGCGGGCGCCGAAGTGCCGGGGATGCCGTTTCCGCAATCGACGACGACGTGGATCGGCCGCGCGAGGCGGCAGTCGCTGGTGATGCGATCCCGGTACTCGGCCAGCACGTCGAGTTGCGTCGCGCGGCCGGCGCCCTGCGCATAGTCTTCGGACTCGATGCGCCGGCGCAGGCCCTGGATCTCGTCGCCGTAGATCGCGCGCCCGGCGAGCACCATCTTGAAGCCGTTGTAGTCCTTCGGGTTGTGACTGCCCGTCACCTGGATGCCGCTCGCGCAGCCTTCGCCCGCGCGCGTCGCGGCAACGTAGTAGAGCATCGGCGTCGTCACCGCGCCGAGGTCGATCACGTCGACACCGCTCGCGAGCAGGCCGCGCACCAGCGCCGCGACGAGCGCAGGGCCCGAGAGCCGCCCGTCGCGGCCGACGGCGACCGCGCGCTCGCCCAGGCGAAGCGCCTCGGTGCCGAAGGCGCGGCCGAGGTGTTCGGCAAACGTCTCGTCGAGTGCCTTGCCGACCACGCCGCGGATGTCGTAGGCCTTGAAGATCGAAGCGACGACGTTCATCGCGGTTTCCTGCTGCTGGTGGAGCCGCGATTGTAGGGATGGACGAGGGGCGCCACCTACAATCGCACGCTCGCCGTTCCACTGCCCCGCCCTGCCCTGCGCGCCCATAGATGAAACGACCCCCAGCTCACTTCGTTCGCGTCCCCCAAGGGGAGTTTCAGTCGCTTCGGGCGGCCGGGCGCCACTGACATGACCGATCTCGCCAAGTCCTTCGAACCCGCCGCGATCGAGGCGAAATGGGCGCCGCTGTGGGAGCAGAGCGGCGCCTGCCAGCCGACGCTCGACGCAGCGCGCCCGTCGTTCTGCATCCAGCTGCCGCCGCCCAACGTGACCGGCACGCTGCACATGGGGCACGGCTTCAACCACACGATCATGGACGCGCTGACGCGCTACCACCGCATGCGCGGCTTCAACACGCTGTGGCTGCCGGGCACCGACCATGCCGGCATCGCGACCCAGATCGTCGTCGAGCGCCAGCTGCAGGACGCCGGCAGCTCGCGCCACGCGATCGGCCGCGAGGCCTTTCTCGAGCGCGTCTGGGCCTGGAAGGAGACCTCGGGCAACACCATCACGGCGCAGATGCGGCGCATCGGCGATACGGTCGACTGGACGCGCGAGTACTTCACGATGGACGCGACGCAGAGCGCCGTCGTGAACGAGACCTTCGTGCGCCTGTACGAAGAGGGCCTGATCTACCGCAGCAAGCGCCTCGTGCACTGGGACCCGGTGCTCAAGTCGGCGGTCTCCGACCTCGAGGTCGAGAGTGCCGAGGAGGACGGCTTCCTCTGGCACATCCGCTACCCGCTCGAGGACGGCAGCGGCTCGGTCGTCGTCGCGACGACGCGCCCCGAGACGATGCTCGGCGACACCGCGGTGATGGTGCACCCCGAGGACGAGCGCTACAGGGCGCTCGTCGGCAAGCGCGTCCGGCTGCCGCTGTGCGAGCGCAGCATTCCGGTCATCGCCGACGAGTACGTCGATCGCGCGTTCGGCACCGGCGTCGTCAAGGTCACGCCGGCGCACGACGCCAACGACTACGCGGTCGGCCAGCGCCACGGGCTGCCGATGATCGGCGTGCTCGCGCTCGACGCGACGATCAACGACAACGCGCCCGCCGCCTACCGGGGGCTGGACCGCTTCGAGGCGCGCAAGCGCGTCGTCGCCGATCTCGACGCGCTGGGCCTGCTCGTCGAGACGAAGAAGCACCGCCTGATGGTGCCGCGCTGCGCGCGCACCGGCCAGGTCATCGAGCCGATGTTCACCGACCAGTGGTTCATGGCGATGACCCGGCCCGGCGCCGACGGCCGCTCGATCGCGGGGCGTGCGATCGCCGCCGTCGAGGCGGGCGAGGTGAAGTTCGTCCCCGAGCAGTGGATCAACACCTGGAACCAGTGGATGAACAACATCCAGGACTGGTGCATCTCGCGCCAGCTCTGGTGGGGACACCGCATCCCGGCCTGGTACGGCGCCGGAGGCGAGGTCTTCGTCGCGCGTAACGAGCAGGAGGCACGCGCGCGCGCTGACGCCGCCGGCTACCGCGGCACGCTGAGGCAGGACGAGGACGTGCTCGACACGTGGTACTCGGCGGCGCAGTTCCCGTTCTCGACCGTGGGCTGGCCCGGCAAGAGCGTCGAGCAGGACCTGTTCCTGCCGTCGACGGTGCTCGTCACGGGCTTCGACATCATCTTCTTCTGGGTCGCCCGGATGATCATGATGACGCTGCACTTCACCGGCCGGGTGCCGTTCCGCGACGTCTACATCCACGGCCTGGTGCGCGACGCGCAGGGCCACAAGATGAGCAAGAGCGAAGGCAACGTGCTCGACCCGGTGGACCTGATCCAGGGCATCGCCCTCGACGCGCTCGTCGCCAAGAGCACGAGCGGCCTGCGCCGGCCCGAGAAGGCGCCGGCCATCGCCGCGCGCGTGAAGAAGGAGTTCCCGGACGGCATCCCGGCCTACGGCGCCGACGCGCTGCGCTTCACGATGGCGAGCTACGCCAGCCTCGGGCGCGACATCAGCTTCGACCCCAAGCGCTGCGAGGGCTACCGCAACTTCTGCAACAAGCTGTGGAACGCGACGCGCTTCGTGCTGATGAACTGCGAGGGCCGGGACTGCGGCCTCGACGGGCAGACGCAGTGCGTGCCCACGCAGCTCGACTTCTCGCCCGCCGATCGCTGGATCACGAGCGAATTGCAGCGCGTCGAGGCCGCCGTCGCGCAGGGCTTCGCCGACTACCGGCTCGACAACGTCGCCAACGCGGCCTATGCCTTCGTCTGGGACGAGTACTGCGACTGGTACCTCGAGATCGCCAAGGTGCAGTTGCAGGCTGGCAGCGAGGCGCAGCAACGCGCGACGCGGCGCACGCTGATCCGCGTGCTCGAGACCGTGCTGCGCCTGCTGCATCCGCTCACGCCCTTCATCACCGCCGAGCTGTGGGAGCGCGTCGCGCCGGTCGCCGGCCGCAAACCCGCGGGCGACACGCGCGGCGTGATTGTCGCCCCCTACCCGCAGGCTCAGCCCGAGCGCATCGACGCCGCGGCCGACGCCTGGGTCGCGCGGCTCAAGGCGGTCGTCGGCAGCTGCCGCGCGCTGCGCAGCGAGATGGGGCTCGCGCCGGGCGCGCGCGTGCCGCTGTACGTGCGCGGCGACGACGCGTTCGTCGCCGAGGCGGCGCCGCTGCTGCAAGCGCTGGCACGGTTGTCGGAAGTGCGGCGCTTCGACGACGACGACGCATTCGCGGCGGCGACGCGCAGCGCGGCCGTCGCGGTGTCGGGCGCGGCGCGTCTTGCGCTGCACGTCGAGGTCGACGTCGGCGCCGAGCGCGAGCGGCTCGGCAAGGAGATCGCTCGCCTCGAGGCCGAGCTCGGCAAGGCGCGCGCCAAGCTCGCCAACCCGAGCTTCACCGAGCGCGCGCCGGCGGCCGTGGTGGCGCAGGAGCGCCAGCGCGAGGCCGACTTCCGCACGTCGATCGCGCGCCTCGCCGAGCAGCTGGCCCGGCTCGCGTAGGCGCGCGCAGCGCTCAGCCCGCCTGCGCCTGCAGGTCCGGCCGCAGCAATTCGTCGATGCGCTTGGCCACCGCCCACGCGCTGCGCAGGTGCGACTCGCGCGTCGTGCTCGCGACGCGCGGCGAGACCTGCAGCGTCTCGATGCCGTGCAGCGGGCGCCCCGGGTCGAGCAAGCCCGGCTCGACGCTGTCGAGCCACACGGCTGCAATGCGATCGGTCGCGAGCGCGTCGGCGAGCCAGTTCTCGTCGAACAGCGCCGAGTGCGAGATGCTGACGATCACCTGGTCGGGCCGGCAGAAGGGCAGGAAGCGTTCGCCGAGCAGGCCGCGGTAGCGGCTGAAGTAGGGCAGCTGCACGCACACCGCGTCGGCCTCCTGGAGCAGTTCGCGCAGGCCCAGCGGCTCGACGCGCCAGCGCTCCCAGACGCTGTCGCTGGTATGCAGCGCCGGGTCGTAGCCGACGAGCCGGGTCTCGAAGCCCGCCAGCATCTGGGCCATCGACCGCGCCGCCGGCGCCATGCCGACGAGCCCCACGGTGCAGGCCGAGAGCTCGCGCCCGGCGAGTTGGCCGCCCGGGCCCACGACCGGGAAGCGCCGCAGCAGCGACAGCAGCGCCTGCAGCATGAACTCGGCCTCGGCCGGCGCCGACGCCGTCAGGCAGCGCACGACCTCGACCCCGGCCTCGGTGCAGGCCTCGAGGTCGATGTTCTCCGCACCGGCGCTGACGCGGCCGACGGCGCGCAGCCGCGGCGCATGCTGGAGCAGGTTGGCGTCGACCGCCAGTGCCGCCGGCACGATCAGGCCACGAACGTCATACAGGCCCTGGCGGAAACCGCGCGGGTCCTGCGCGAGCTGGGGCGCATAGCGCAGCGAATGGCGCGTCTCGAGCCAGGTGATCACCTCGGGCTCGAGCGTCTCGGCAATCAGCAAGTCCATTCGGCGCGCGGCATTTCCGTGGAAGGCCCCTCGATCCGGGCATGCCACAATGAGCCGCAACCCACTCGAAATTGTAAGTACATGCTTGTCAACAAGGCGATCTTTCCCGTTGCCGGCCTCGGCACCCGCTTCCTGCCCGCCACCAAGGCACAGCCAAAGGAAATGCTGCCGGTGGTGGACAAACCGCTGATCCAGTACGCCGTCGAGGAAGCCTATGCCGCCGGCGTGCGGGAGATGATCTTCGTCACCGGCCGCCACAAGCGGCCCATCGAAGATCACTTTGACATGACTTTCGAATTGGAGATAGCCCTCGAACAGGCGGGTAAGCGTGAACTGCTGGACGTGGTACGCAGCGTCAAACCCGACGACATGGAGTGCGTCTACGTGCGCCAGGCGCAGGCGCTCGGTCTCGGCCACGCGGTGCTGTGCGCGCAGCGCCTGATCGGCAATGAGCCGTTCGCGGTGCTGCTGGCCGACGACCTGATGGTGGGCCAGCCACCGGTGCTGGCGCAGATGGTCGAGCAGTTCGACGAGTGGCACGCCTCGATCCTGGCCGTGCAGGAGGTGCCGCCCGAACACACCCGGCGCTACGGCATCGTCGCCGGCACGCAGGTCAGCGAGCGCATGCTCGACGTCACGCGCATCGTCGAGAAGCCCGCGCCCGAAGACGCGCCGTCGCGGCTGGGCGTCGCGGGACGCTACATCCTGACGCCGGGCGTGATGCGCGAGATCGCCAACCAGCAGCGCGGCGTGGGAGGCGAAATCCAGCTCACCGACGGCATCTCGGGCCTGCTGCGGCGCGAGAAGGTCTTTGCCTACCGCTACCAGGGCAAGCGTTACGACTGCGGCAGCAAGGAAGGGTTTCTGCAGGCCAACGTCGAACTCGCGCTTACCCACCCCGAGCTCGGCCCGGGGTTCCGCGAATTCCTGAAGGGGCTGGAGATCTGAGGGATGACCGCCCCAAGCTCACTGCGTTGGCTGCGGCCGGCGCTTCGCGCCTTCACATCGCTTCGCGATGTGAGCCTGCGCCGCAACCTTCGGTTGTCGCTGCCCCCGAGGGGCGCTCAGTCGGCTTGGCGGGCTGAGGCCGACTGAGGGCCTATCTGCGCCGCAGCAGGTGCACGAACTCGTCGCCCTGCACCACCTGCTCGACGAGCTCGTTGCCGGTCTGGCGCGCGAAGGCCTGGAAGTCGCGCATCGAGCCCGGGTCGGTCGCGACGATGCGCAGCAGGTCGCCGCTCGCCATGTCGGCCAGCGCCTTCTTGGCCTTGAGGATCGGCAGCGGGCAGTTCAGTCCGCGCGCATCGACTTCTTTGTGGGCGTCCGTCATCAATTTCGCGATCCTTGCTCTGGGCATCGATTCTAGGTTGCAGCGCGCGACGGCAACTCGATCCAGCGCGGCTCGTGGCCGCGCGTGCGCAGCCAGTCTGCCAGCGCATAGCCGGTGCCTGCGCGCCAACAGCGCACGTCCTCGGGCCTGAACAGGCGGTACTCGGCGAGTTCGGGCGAGAGCCGGATCTCGCCGCGCGCGAGCGCGTGGTAGGCGATGATGACCTGGTTCATGCGCTGGAAGTCGTACACGCCGATGATCGAGAGCGCATCGACTTCGAGCGAGGTCTCTTCCGCCACTTCGCGTGCGATGCCCTCCTGCGGCGATTCTCCCGCCTCCATGAAGCCGGTGACGAGGCCGAACAAGCGCCCGCTCCAGGCGGCGTTGCGCGCCAGCAGCAACTGGCCGTCGCGGTCGGCGCACTCGATCACCGCGGCCAGCACCGGCGTCGGGTTGTTCCAGTGCGTGTAGCCGCAAGCCGCGCAGCGCAGGCGCGTCTTGGCGCCGCCGTCTTCTTCGGCGGCGATTGGCGCGAGCTCGCTCGCGCAGTGCGGGCAGAAGCGGAAGTCGTAGCGCATCATGGACGTCACGCCGGAAAGACGCCGGTCGAGAGGTAGCGGTCGCCGCGATCGCAGACGATGAAGACGATGGTCGCGTTCTCCACGCTGCGCGCGACCTGCAGCGCAACCCAGCACGCACCGGCCGCCGAGATGCCGGCGAATATGCCCTCCTCGCGCGCCAGGCGGCGCGCCATGTCCTCGGCGTCGGCCTGGCTCACGTAGACCATCTCGTCGACCGCAGCGGCGTCGTAGATCTTCGGCAGGTAAGCCTCGGGCCACTTGCGGATGCCCGGGATGCGCGAGCCCTCGGCTGGCTGCGCGCCGACGATGCGCGGCGCGGGCTGGTGCTGCCGCAGATAGCGCGAGACGCCGGTGATGGTGCCGGTCGTTCCCATCGCGCTCACGAAGTGCGTGATGCGGCCCCCCGTGTCGCGCCAGATCTCGGGCCCGGTGGTCTCGAAGTGCACGCGCGGGTTGTCCTCGTTGGCAAACTGGTCGAGCACGCGGCCCTTGCCCTCGCGCTGCATCTGCTCGGCCAGGTCGCGCGCGTACTCCATGCCGCCCGAACGCGGCGTCAGGATGAGTTCGGCGCCGAAGGCCTTCATCGTCTGCGCGCGCTCGACCGACAGGTCTTCGGGCATCACGAGCAGCATGCGGTAACCGCGGATCGCCGCCGCCATCGCGAGCGCGATGCCGGTATTGCCGGAGGTGGCCTCGATCAGCGTGTCGCCGGGCTTGATCTCGCCGCGCTCCTCGGCACGGCGGATCATGCTGATCGCGGGCCTGTCCTTCACCGATCCGGCCGGGTTGTTGCCCTCGAGCTTGCCGAGGATCACGTTGCCGCGGCGCTCGTTGTCGGCCCCCGGCAGGCGCGCGAGGCGCACCAGCGGCGTTGCGCCGATCACGTCCTCGATAGTCTTGTAATCAGTCATCGAACCTCCTCGCGGGATTGTGTCAGGCCGCGGGGCGGCGCGCGACCTGCATGCAATAATTCGCGCTCGCTCGCCGGGTCTCCCGGCACCCGGCCTCGGTGGCGAAATTGGTAGACGCGCGGGACTCAAAATCCCGTTCCGCGAGGAGTGTCGGTTCGATTCCGACCCGAGGCACCACGGCCAGGGCCGCGCCCGCCTGCCACCCCCACAGGAAAGCCCGCGCATGCCGCCCATGCCACCCGTCACCCAGGCCCTGCTGATCGCCAACGTGGCGATCTTCGTCGTCGACCAGTTCCTGCTTGGCGGCATGCTGAGCCAGTGGTTTGCGCTCTGGCCGCTGGGAACGAACTTCCAGCCCTACCAGGTCGCGACCTATGCCTTCCTGCACGGCAGCATGATGCATCTGTTCTTCAACATGCTCGGCCTGTGGATGTTCGGCGCTGAACTCGAGCGCATCTGGGGTCCGAAGCGCTTCATGCAGTTCTATGCCGCGAGCATCCTCAGCGCGGCGGGCATGCAGCTCGTCGTCAACCTGCTGCTCGGCTCGCCCTTCCCCACCGTCGGCGCGTCGGGCGGCCTGTTCGGCCTGCTGCTCGCCTTCGGCATGATGTTTCCCAACCGGACCATCATGCCGCTCTTCCCGCCGATCCCGATGAAGGCCAAGACCTTCGTGATGGTCTTCGGCGGGCTCGAGCTCTTCCTCGGCGTGACCGGCACCGCCTCGGGCGTCGCGCACTTCGCGCACCTGGGTGGCATGCTCGGCGGCTGGCTGATGATCCGCTACTGGCGCGGGCAGGCGCCATTCGGGCGGCGCCGATAGTTCAGGCCAGCCCCTGCGCCACCGTCGGATAGCGCAGCCTCAAGCGCAGCTCGCGCTTCATGCGGCGGTTGGCTAGCCGGCGCGACTCGCTCATGAACGAGAGTTGCATGGGCGCAAGCTGGGCTTGCGCCTGCGCGCGGCTCACGCGCGGCGGTGGCGGCATGCCGCAGATGCGCGCCGCGAGGTCGAAGTAGTCGCCCATCTTCAGATCGGTGTCGTCGCAGACGTTGACGATGCGCTGCGGCAGGCCGCGTTGCAGCGCGGCGATGCAGGCGCGCGCCAGGTCGTCGGCGTGGATGTGGTTGGTGTAGACGTCGTCCTCGGCACGCAGCACCGGCGCGCCGCGCGCCAGGCGCTCGCGCGGGTGGCCGCCCGGCCGGTCGGTCGCGTAGATGCCGGGAATGCGCAGCACGCTGACGCGCACACCGAACGCGCGCCCGAACCAGCGCACGCGCCGCTCGGCATCGACGCGGCGCCGGGCGCGATCGGTGGCCGGATCGACGGCGCGCGTCTCGTCGAAGAACGCGCCGCCGGCGTCGCCATAGACGCCGCTGGTGCTGGCATAGACCAGTTTGCGCAGGCGGCCATGGCGCGCCAGTGCCTGCAGCAGGCGTGCGGTGCGCAGGTCTTGCGGCCCGCCGGCGGCGGGCGGCGCGAGGTGCAGCACCGCGTCGGCGAGCCCGGCCAGCCGGGCCAGCGTCGGCGCGTCGTCGAGGTCGCCGACGAGCGGCACGACACCCGCCGCGCGCAGCTCGGCGCAGCGCTCGGCGCTCGAGGTCAGCGCGAGCACCCGGTAGCGGCGCCCGAGCAGGCGCACGACGCGCATGCCCACGTCGCCGCAACCGACGATCAGCAGGCGTGGCCGGCGCAGGGCGCGGCTGGGGGCAGAATCTCGCATCCCGCGCAGCTTATTCGATCGACAGACCGGACCACCGCCCATCATGACGTTTACCGTGACCCTGCAGCCGAGCGGGCGCAGCTTCCAGGTCGAGCGCGAAGAACCCGTGCTGCAGGCCGCGATCCGCGCCGGCGTGGGCCTGCCCTACGGCTGCAGGGATGGCGCCTGCGGCTCGTGCAAGAGCCGCCTGCTCGAAGGGCGCGTGATCCACGGCGCGCACCAGGCAAAGGCGCTCAACGCCGACGAGGAGGCCGCGGGGCTGATCCTGCCCTGCTGCGCAGCGTCGCAGACCGACCTCGTGATCGAGGCGCGCAATGTCGTCGGCGCGGGTGACTTCCCGCCGCGCAAGATGCCGAGCCGCGTGACGAGCATCGAGCGCGCCGCGCCCGACGTCGCGATCCTGCAGTTGCAGTTGCCCGCCAACGAGGTGTTTCGCTACCGCGCCGGCCAGTATGTCGAGTTCATCCTGCAGGGCGGCAGCCGGCGCAGCTACTCGATCGCCAACCCGCCGCACACCCAGGCCGCCGCGCCGGGCATCGAGCTGCACATCCGCCACCTGCCGGGCGGCAAGTTCACCGACCACGTGTTCGGTGCGATGCAGGCCAAGGAAATCCTGCGCCTCGAAGGCCCGTTCGGCAGCTTCTTCGTGCGCGAGGATTCGCCGCTGCCGATGGTGCTGCTCGCCTCGGGCACCGGCTTCGCGCCGATCAAGGCCATCGTCGGGCAGCTCGAGCACGAAGGCAATGCGCGCCCGGCTGCGTTCTACTGGGGCTGCCGCGCGCGCGCCGACCTGTACCAGCTTGCCTGGGCCGCCGACGCCGCGCGGCGCCTGCCCTGGCTGCGCTTCATTCCGGTGCTGTCCGAGCCGCGCGCCGACGACGACTGGACCGGCCGCACCGGCCTCGTCTACGAAGCGGTGATGGCCGACCTCCCCGACCTCGCCGGCCACCAGGTCTACGCCTGCGGCACGCCGGCGATGGTCGATGCCGCACGGCGCGACTTCGTCGCCCGCTGCCGCCTGCCCGCCGACGAGTTCTACGCCGACGCGTTCACGTCCGAGGCGGACAAGCACTGACCACGGTCGCGCGCCGCGCCGTTGCGGCCGCCATCCCGGTGCGCGCGCCCAGGCGCCGCGCGAGCACGGGCACGACCCAATCGATGAAGGCCTGCACACGCACCGTGCGCTGGCGCGCCGTCGGCGTCACGAGGTTGAGCGCCATCTCGGGGCACTGCCAGCCCGGCAGGACCTCGATCAGCGCCCCGCTCGCCAGGTGGTGGCTGGCGACGAAGCGCGCGATGCGGATGATCCCCAGCCCGTCCAGGCCTGCCGCGAGCAAGGCGCCGCTGTCGTTGGTCACGAAGCGGTTGGGCAACTCCGCGACGAGCGCTCGGCCATCGCGCATCAGGCGCAGTTCGGGCGCCTCGCCGCCGCGCGCGGGCAGATAGCCGACCTGCAGGTGGTGCGCCAGCTCTGCCGGCTCGGCCGGCAGGCCGCGCTCGTCGATGTAGCGCGGCGCGGCGCACAGCACGAACGGCACCGCGCCGACGCGCCGGCCCACGAGCGACGAATCGGGCAGGTCGCCGCCGCGCAGCGCGCAATCGACGCCTTCGCCGAGCAGGTCGACGGTCCGGTCGGTGCAGCCGATCTCGAGCGCGATCTTCGGGTAGCGCTCGAGAAAGCCCCGGATCTCGGGCACGAGCACCAGGCGAGCGAGCGCGACCGGAACGTCCACCCGCAGCCGCCCGCCGGGTGAGGCCCTGGCGGCACGCGACAAGGCCTCGGCCTCGTCGACCTGGCGCAGGATCTCGCACGCGCGCCGGTAGTAGGCCAGGCCCTCGGCCGTCGGCACGACCGAGCGCGTCGTGCGGTCGAGCAGGCGCACGCCCAAACCGCGCTCGAGCTGTTGCACGGATTGGCTGACCGTCGCCTTGTGCAGCGCCAGCGCGAGCGCCGCCTGCGTGAAGCTGCCGCACTCGACGACCTGGGTGTAGGCACGCATCGCGTCGAGTCGGTCCATCGTCGGCGTCCCTGTGTCGTTGCTTGCGGCTGCATTGTCTGCGTTTTGCCAACAATCTGTCGGCACGGCGCGGCTATGCGCGCGTCGCGCGCCTGCCTACAGTCCATCGCATGCGGCATCGCCGCCAGATCGTGACCGGGAGACTTTCGATGATCCGTCGCATCCACCTCGCCGCCGGCCTGCTCGCCACGCTGTGCATCGCCGGCTTCTTCGTCTCGACGCTCGCGGTCGAGGCGTTCGGCACGCAGGCCACGATCGCGACGCTCAAGAGCCTGATCGTGATGCCGGGCCTGCTCATCCTCGTGCCGGCCATCGCCGCGACCGGTGGCAGCGGGTTCGC
Organism: Ideonella sp.; assembly: GCF_016702655.1. GTDB lineage: Bacteria > Pseudomonadota > Gammaproteobacteria > Burkholderiales > Burkholderiaceae_C > CAIKUF01. The sequence goes on along the minus strand of NZ_JADJDO010000006.1, from coordinate 60,838 downwards.
GCTGTCGCGCTCGCGTTCGGGCCGCCTCGTCGACGCGAAGAAGCGCCGCATGCCCTTCATCGCCGCCAACGGACTGCTCGTGCTCCTACCCTGCGCGCTGCTGCTCGACCGCTGGGCCGCCGCGGGGGCTTTCGATGGCGGCTTCTACGTCGTGCAGGCCGTCGAGTTGATTGCCGGCGCCGTCAATCTCGGCCTGATGGGGCTCAACATCCGCGACGGGCGTCGCATGCGCCCGCCGGGCCGCCCCAAGGGCGAAACCCAGCGCGGGCAACACGCAGGTACTTCACGCTGAGCCGCCCGCGTCGACCGTCGGCGCCGGCCAGCGCCGCGCGCGTCGGCGGGGCAAGGCGCTCGCACCCGCGCGTTCACCGTGCAGCGGATGGCCCGGGCGGCGCCAGCCGCTACTTGCGTGCCTTCGGCGGCGCCTTGGGCTTGCCCGCGCCGCCCGCCTTCGACGCCCCCGACGGCTGCGCGCCGCCACCGGCGGGCTGATCGCCCAGCACGCCCTTCAACGGGCAGATCGAGAACGCCGGGCACTTCTTGCAGCCGGCGACGATGGCAATGGGGCAGACGGTCATGGTGGCGTGTCTCCGGTCCGGGGATGGGCCATCCCGTTGGCGCAGTGGAACACATCTGCGGTCCCGCCTGCCACCGCCGGACAGGCCGCCGCCGACCCACGGCGCTATCCTTGCCCTCTCCCATGGCCGCCCTGCACATCACCGACATCGAAGCGGCCATCAACTGGTGGCGCGAGCGCTCGCCGTCGCCCGACGGCATCACCGCCTGCGCCGAGGTGCGCGCGCTGGCCGAAGTCTATGCGCTGCTCGTGGTCGGCCGCGAGAGCGAGCTCGACGAGGCCGCCATGCCAGTCGCCGCGCTCGACGCCTGGCTGGCCTGGTACGCGAGCACGCCCGACGCGCCGTGCATCGCGATCTGCTCGACGAGCCAGGGCGACGAAGTCTGCAAGGGCTGCGGGCGCACCTTCAATGAGGTGCAGCACTGGCCGGTCATGACGCCGGCCGAGAAGCGCGCCACATGGCGCCGCATCACGCGCGAGGCCACGGCGTGGCGCTTCAACCGCTATGCCGAGCGCGCGCGCGAGGCGACGGGTGTCGATCACGCGCCCTGGCCCGCGCCGGGCGTGAAATGACCACCCCAAGCTCACTGCGTTCGCAGCCCCCGAGGGTCGCTCAACCGGCTTGGGACGGCCCGGCGCTCGACTGAGAGGGTCTGAGACGCGATGCCAAGCCGCAACGCCAGCCCCGGCAACGAGCGCAACCCGCGCATGTCGTTCGCCGACGATGCACGCCGGCTGCTGCCGCTGACATGGCCGGTCTTCATCGGCCAGGCGGCCGTGCTCGGCTTTGCGACCGTCGACACGATTCTGATCGCGCGCTACGGCGCGCTCGACCTGGCCGCACTCGCGGTGGGCATGGCCGCCTACATGAGCATCTTCATCGGCTTGATGGGGGTGGTGCTCGCGGTCGGGCCGATCGCCGGGCGCCTCTTCGGCGCGCAAGCCCTGCCGGCCGCGGGCGAGCAGTTTCGCCAGGCGACTGCGCTCGCGCTCGTGCTTGCGGCGGCGGGTTGCGTCCTGCTCGTCTTTCCGCAGCCGTTTCTCGCCCTCGCGCAGGCCGAGCCGGTCGTAGCCGACAAGGCGCGCGCCTACCTGCTCGCGCTCGCCTTCGCGTTGCCCCCGGCGCTGCTGTTCACCGCGTTTCGCGGCTTCAACACCGCCGTCTCGCAGCCCAAGCCGGTGATGCTGTTGCAGCTCGCAGGCCTGGCGCTCAAGCTGCCGGCGAGCGCGCTGCTGATCCACGGCTTCGCGCTCGGTCCCTGGCAAGTGCCCGCGCTCGGCGTCGCCGGCTGCGGCGTCGCGACCGCGATCGTGCTCTGGTGTCAGTGGTTTGCCGCGCTCGCTTGGGTGCGGCGCAGCGCGTTCTATCTTCCGTTCGGCCTCGCCCGCGGCGTGCTCGCGCGCCCGCAGCGCGATGCGCAGCGCGCGCTGCTGCGCCTGGGCGTGCCGCTCGGGCTGGCCATCGCCATCGAGGTCACAGGCTTCACCTTCATGGCGCTCTTCATCTCGCGCCTGGGCGCGACGCCGGTGGCCGGGCACCAGATAGCGGTCAACCTCGTGTCGCTGATGTTCATGATGCCGCTCGCGATCGGCAATGCCGCCTGCACCCTCGTCGCGCAGCGCCTCGGTGCAGGCGACGCGCGCGACGCGCGGCGCCTGTCGTGGCATGGCATGGAGCTCGGCCTCTCGATTTCGGTCGCGATGGGTGCGGCCGCCTGGCTGCTGCGCGAGCAACTGCTGGGCGCCTACACGCGCGATGCGGCGGTGGTTGCGGCGGCCCTGCCGCTGCTGGCCTGGGTGATGCTGTTTCACATCGGCGATGCCGGGCAGACGCTGGCCGCGTTCGTGCTGCGCGCCTATCACCTGACCGTGGCGCCGATGTGGATCTACGCCGCGGCGCTGTGGGGCGTGGGCCTGGGCGGAGGCTACCTGCTTGCCTTCGACGTGACCGGGCTCACGCCACCGGCGCTGCAGGGCGCGCGCGGCTACTGGGCCGCGATGACGGCCGGTATCACGCTCGCGGCGATCGCGCTCACCGCGCTGCTCGGCTGGGTGCTCTCGACGCGGCGGCAGGAAGAGCGCCGCGAGCGCAAGGCCGCGCCAAGGTCGCTCAGGCCAGGCTGAAGCGCACGCCCGCCGGCTCGAGCGCGGCCACCGCTTCGAGCCCGAGGCCGCTCGCCGGCGTGACGATGCCGAAGTGCGGCGTGTGGCCGAGCGTGCCGAGCGCCAGGCCGTTGGCAACCGCGACCGCCATCTCGGGCGTCGAGCGGTAGCCGGCGTGACCGTCCGCATCCATGCGAGCGCGCAGCTTCTGGCCGCCGGCGCCGGTGGCGAAAATGTCGAAGGCGTAGCCGGTTTCGTCGAGCGCCGCCTCGCTCGGCCCTTCGCCCGGCCGGGGGGCAAAGCGCTCGATCAGCTTCTGGATCGCCCGGCGCTGGAACTCGAGCGGCCCCGAAACGGTTGCACCGAGCCCGGCCAGCGGCGCGGCGAGCGACGCCGCGGCGGCGTACTGCAGCGCCAGCGTTGCCGCCGCGGGCAGCAAGCGCGGCGCGCCGACCAGGCTGCCCATGTGCGTACCCTCGTGGTAGCGGAAGTCGGGCGTGAAGAGCGTCTCGTCGGACATCAGCGCCCATGTGCGCAGCACCATCGGCGGGTTGATGAAGGGCGCCGGCACGGTGGGCGCGGTCACGCAGCCAAGTTCGCGGTCGTGGCGCGGGGCCCACTCGATCGCGTTGCGGCGCGCCACCGCGGCTGCCTCGGCGGCGCGCTCCGGCGGCAGCAGGCAGGCCATGTTGCGCAGGCTGTCGGTGCGGTCGCGCTCGAGCAGCATGCGCATCGAGGCCACCGTGCCGCCGCTCGCCGCGTCGGACAGGCTCGTCATGCGCCGGCCGGTGAAGCTGACGACGATTCGCACCGCGCGGCACGCCGCGCGATGGCGCGCGCGCATCGCGTCGGCGATCCACAACGTCGCCAGGTCGAAGGGCAGCACCTCGTAGCCGGCGCTCGGGATGATCTTCACGCGCGCTTCGCGTGCCGCGGCGTGCTGGCGCTCGATCAGCTCGCGCACCCAGAAGGTCTCGCCAGTGAGGTCGAGGTAGTGCGTGCCGTGCGCGATGCAGGCCTGCACGACCGCCTCGCCGGTCAGCGCGTAGGGACCGGCCAGGTTGAGCAGCACCCGCGCCTGCGATGCGAGCGTGGCCAGCGATTCGGCGTCGGTCGTGTCGGCGAGCAGCACGCCGGGCTTGGCGGCGCCGCGCCGTGTCTTGTCCTGCGTCACGAGTGCGTGCATCGCCTGCACGTTGCGCCCGGCCACGGCCCAGCGCACGCCGGCGCCCTGGCGGCGCATCGCGCGTACTGCCTGGCGCCCGGTGAATCCGGTCGCGCCCAGGATCACGACATCGAAGTTCTTGCCGGCCACAAACCCCTCCGCGCCGCGCAGCGGCAGTCAAGACGCCAGCATAGCCGCCGGCAGCGCGAGCTCGAAGCAACTGCCACCGCCGTCGCGCGCGCTGCAGCGCACGCTGCCGCCGTGGCGCTCGGCGATCTGCTTCACGAGCGCAAGGCCGAGACCCACGCCACCGGCCTGCTCGGACTGGCCGGGCAGGCGGTAGAAGGCTTCGAAGATGCGCTCGCGCAGCGGCTCGGGAACGCCCGGGCCGCGGTCGCAGACGCGCACGATCGCGCTGCCGTCGCGCAGCTCGGTCGCGACCGTGATCTCGCCGCCGCCGTGCCGGCGCGCGTTCTCGAGCAGGTTGCGCAACGCGCGGCGCAGCAGACGCTCGTCGCCGTCGACCGCCAGCGCGCTGGCCTCGCCGATCTCGGCGTCGAAGCGGGCTGCCTCCTCCGCCACGAGGCCGAGCAGGTCGACGCGCGTTCGATGGGCCGTGTCGGGCGCCGCAGCGTCGAGCCGGCTTGCGAGCAGCACTTCCTCGACCAGCGCGTCGAGCTCGGCGATGTTGACCTCGATCTCGTGGCGCAGCCGCACGCGCTCAGGCCCGCCCGCGGCGTCGAGCAGCGCAAGCGCCATCTTCATGCGCGCCAGCGGCGAACGCAGTTCGTGGCTCGCGTTGGCGAGCAGGCTGCGGTGCGAGCCCACCAGGGCCTCGATGCGCTCGGCAGCGCGGTTGAAGCTCGCCGCGACGGCCGCGACCTCGTCGCTGCCGTCTTCCGCGACGCGGCGGTTCAACGCGCCCGCGCCGAAGGCCTCGACCCCCTGCTTGAGCGCCTCCAGGCGGCGCGTAAGGCGGCGCACGACCGGGTAGGCGCCAAGCGCGATCGCACCGAACAGCACGACCAGCGTCGCCACCAGGCCGGTGCTCGGAGGCAGCACCATCCAGCCCGGTGCGGAGGGCGGCGGCGGCCGCATCATCAGGCTGCCGCCAGGGCGCAGCACCCAGAGCGTGCGCCCGTCGGCCAGCGGCACCGCAACGCGCCGCCCCGGATGCCCGCCGGGCCCCGGCCCTGCGCCCGGCGGCGCGCCCTCGCGGCGCGCAAAGGTGTCGGACGCCGCGATGCGCTCGCCATCGGCTGCGTCGAGCGCGAGCGGCACCCGCAACCGCTCGGCCAGCGCAAGCAACGCGGCGCGCTGATCGGCGGCCGGCGCGTCGGCGCCGGGCAGACTCGCCTCGGCGAGCTCGGTGAACGCAGCGACGCGCTCCTGCCAGGGCGCGCGGCCCTCGATGCGCGCGCGCTCGACATTGGCGTGCCAGAACCAGGCCGAGACGAGCGCGAACAGCGCCAGCACCGCGACGACGGTCGCGTAGATGCGCAGGTAGAGCGTCTTCATCAGTCGGCGCCGGGCCGCTCCCAAGCCGACTGAGCGCCCCCTTGGGGGGCCGCGAACGACGTGAGCTTGGGGGTTGTCATCAGGCTGCGTCGGCGTCCTGCTTCTTCGCGAACACATAGCCCGCGCCGCGCACCGTCAGCAGGCGCCGCGGCGCCTTGGGGTCGTCCTCGATGGCCGCGCGCAGGCGCGAGACATGGACGTCGATCGAGCGGTCGAAGGCCTCGAGCGCGCTCCCTTTCAGCGCGTCCATGATCTGGTCGCGCGACAGCACGCGCCCGGCGCTGCGTGCCAGCACGACGAGCAGCTCGAACTGGTGGCCGGTGACCTCACGCGCCTGGCCGTCGATGCGCACGGCACGCGCGCCGAGGTCGATCTCCAGGCGCCCGAAGCGCAGCACCTCGGCACCCTCGTCGGCCGCCGCCGGCTGCGCGCGGCGCAGCAGCGCCTTCAGGCGCGCGAGCAACTCGCGCGGCTCGAAGGGCTTGCCGAGGTAGTCGTCGGCGCCGAGCTCGAGCCCGACGATGCGGTCGGTGGGCTCGCCGCGCGCGGTCAGCATCAGCAGCGGCAGGCTGCGCGTCGCGGCCTGGGCACGCAGTTCACGGCACAGGTCGAGTCCGTCGCCGTCGGGCAGCATCAGGTCGAGCACCAGGGCATCGAAGCCCGGACCGGCCCCCGACGCAAGCCGCGCCCGGCCGGTGGCGAGCGTGGCCGCGGTTTCGACCGCGAAGCCCGCCGCACGCAGATAGTCGCCGAGCATCGCCGTCAGGCGCGCATCGTCGTCGATCAGCAGCAGGCGGGCATGCGCGGTCATGGTTACGGTCAGGTCAGCTCCGTGGATCCCCCTTCGGGCCCATCCGGTGCTGCATCATGCCCTGACGCTGCCGCATCTGCTCGGCAAGTATGGTGCGCTGCTCGGGCGTGAGCACGTTGCCGATGTCGAGCATCGTCTGCAGCATGCGCCGGCTCTTCTGGTCGTGGCGGGCGAGCATCTCCTGGCGCAGCGCCTCGGCGGCCGCCGCGTCGAGCGTCGGCGCGGCCATCAGCGCAAGGCCCTTGTCGCGCAGTGCGCGGCCGGATTCCGCCTGAGCCTTCATGTCGGCTTGGGCAAGCTGCGTGATCTGCTTGATCTGCGCGCGCTGCGCGTCGGTCGCGCCGACCTTGTCGAGCATGCGCTCGAGCATCCGGCCCATGCCGTGCCCCTCGTACCCGCCCATCATGCCCGGCCCGCCGTGGCCCCCGGGCATGGCCTGCGCGGCCAGCGGCACGACTGCGGCGGCTCCGGCCACGGCCAGTGCGATCGTCGTCACCACGTAGGCGACACCCCTGCGGCTGTTGCGAATTGCGAAACTCATCGTCATCTCCTTGCGGAAGCGGCACCCCACGGCACCCTGGCAGTACTGTCGCCGCCCGCCTTGGCGCCGCCATTGCCCGAATGCAAAGAACTGTGAAGCGTGCACGGCACGGCCCCCGGTTCGCGGGAGCCTGGGCAGTTCGAATCTGCCGCAAAATCGCGGCCATGAAGCCCGACAAGTACAAGTGGGATGGAGATTCCCGCGACGAACGGGAGAGCGAGTTCAGTGAGACGAGTTTCTCGACCACGCGCGCCAGCGGCTTCCACAGCACATTCGCCCTCGACCGCACCCGGCGCAAGCGCAAGGCGCGCCTGAATCGTGTGTTGCTGATCGTCCTCGTCGCCCTGCTGCTGAGCGCTGCCGTGCTGTACGCGTTTGCGCGCCGCGTGAACGGTTGAATTGGCGCGCCGTATCGCGGGTGGCTTGCGCAAACTCAATTGCCGCCGCGCGACGCGCGCCATGATTTCGGCGTGGCTACGATGGAGCTGTTGGCGGTGCAGGTCGGCAAGGCCCGGCTTGCGGGGGACTTGGCGCTGCCTGCACCGGCGCGCGGCATCGTCGCCTTTGCGCACGGCAGCGGCAGCAGCCGCGCCAGCCCGCGCAACCGCTACGTGGCTGGCGTCCTGCACGGCCATGGCCTGGGCACGCTGACCTTCGATCTGCTGAGCGAGGCCGAGTCCGCCGACCGGCGCAATGTGTTCGACATCGGCCTGCTCGGCGCGCGCATGGTCGACGCACTCGACTGGCTCGCCAGCCAGGACGTCACGGCGCGGCTTCGGGTCGGGCTCTTCGGCGCCAGCACCGGTTCCGCCGCGGCGCTGTGCGCAGCGGCGGCGCGCCCGAGCCATGTCGCAGCCATTGTTTCGCGCGGCGGCCGGCCCGACCTGGCACGCGACTGCCTGCCGATCGTCAGCGCGCCGACGCTGCTGATCGTCGGCGGCAACGATCGCGACGTGCTGCGCCTGAACCGCGAGGCACTGCGCATGTTGCAATGCTGCAAGCGCCTCGAGGTGGTTCCCGGTGCGAGCCACCTGTTCGAGGAGCCCGGCACGCTCGACGCCGCCGCGCATCTGGCCGGCGCCTGGTTCCAGACCCATCTCGCCAGCCCCGGCGCCGCACCATGAAGCTGCCATTTGCCGATCGCGCAACGGCGGCGCGCGCCTTGGCGCAGCGCTTGGCGCAGATGCGGCTCACGCCCCCGGTCGTGGTGCTCGCGCTGCCACGCGGCGGGGTGCCGATCGGCGCCGAGATCGCGCGCGCGCTCGGCGCCGAACTCGACCTGGTGCTGGTGCGCAAACTCGGCCTGCCCTGGCAGCCCGAGCTCGCCGTCGCGGCGCTCGTCGATGGCGATCCGCCCGAGCTCGTCGTCGACGACGAGGTGCAGCAGATGTACGGCGTCGCGCGCGCCGACATCGAATCGCAGGCGCGGCGCGAACTGGCCGAGATCGCGCGCCGACGCGAACGCTATCTCGCGGGCCGCGCGCCGGTGTCGCTCGCCGGCGCGACCGCGGTCGTCGTCGACGATGGCATCGCCACCGGCACGACGATGCGCGCGGCGCTGAAGGCATTGCGCAGGCGCCATCCGGCGCGGCTCGTGCTCGCGGTGCCGGTCGCACCCGCCGACACGCTGGCCCGGCTGCGCGGCGAGGTCGACGAACTGGTCTGCCTGGCCACGCCCGAACCGTTTCGTGCGGTCGGACTGCACTACGCAGACTTTCACCAGGTCGGCGACGATGAAGTGATCGCCGCGCTCGCGTCCGCCCGGCCGGCGCCGACCTGAACAGGCAGAACGGCCGGCTCAGCCCCCGGCGCGCGCGTGGGCCGCCAACGCCCCGCTGTCGTCGCCGGCCAGGCCATGCTCGAGGCCGTAGCGGATCAGCGCCGCCGTGCTCGGCAGTTGCAGCTTGTCCTGGATGCGCGTCTTGTGGGTGCTGATCGTCTTGACCGACAGGTGCAGCGCCTCGGCGATGTCGGTCATGCGCTGGCCTGCGACGAGGCGGCGCAGCACCTCGAGTTCGCGGTCCGAGAGGTGGGCGTGGCGCGGCACGCCGACGGCGCCGTTGAGTTGCTGCACCACGCGCTCGGCGAGGCTCGCCGTCACGTACGCACCGCCGCCGGCCACCTTGCGCACCGCGCGCATCAACTCCTCGGCCGCACTGTCCTTGGTCAGGTAGCCGTTGGCACCGGCCTTGAACGCACGCAAGGCGTACTGCTCCTCGGCGTGCATCGAGAGCACGAGCACCGCCGTCTGCGGGTACTCGGCCTTGATGCGGCGGATCAGCTCGAGCCCGGTCATGCCCGGCATCGACAGGTCGACGATCGCCAGGCCGAAGGCGTCGCGGCGCAGCGACTCGAGCGCCTGATAGCCCGAGCTCGCCTCGACGATATCGAAGCCCTCGGCTGCCGCCTCCAGGATGCGGCGCAGGCCCTCGCGGACGATGGTGTGATCATCGACGAGCAGGACGCGCAGGCCGGCCGCAGCGTGCAGCGCGGCCTTCGTCATGCCGGCGCCCCCACCGGGCCGCCGGGCGCGCGCGCCGCGATCGGCAGGCGCACCGTGATGCGCCCGCCGCCTTCGGGCGGGTTGTCGATCTCCATCTCGCCGCCGAGCATGAAGACGCGCTCGCGCATCCCCATCAGGCCGAAGGAGCCGGCCTTTTGGGTCGCGCGCTCGGGAAACCCGCTGCCGTTGTCGTGCACCGCGAGCGCGAGCTTGCCGCCCTGCTCGTGCACGGCCACGTGGACCTCGGTCGCGTGCGAATGGCGGACGACATTGGTCAACGCCTCCTGCACCATGCGGTAGAGCGCGATCGTCGCGCGCTCGTCGAGTTGCGGGTCGCCCTCGTCGAGGCTGACCGTGACCTCGATGCCCATGCGCCGCGCCGTGTCGCGCGCCAGCCACTCGACGGCCGCATTGAAGCCAAGGTCGTCGAGCATCAGCGGGCGCAGGTCGGCCGCGATGCGCCGCACCGAGGCCACCGTCTCGTCGAGCATCTCGAGCATGGCCGCGGTGCGCGCAACGGTGGCCCGCGTGCCCGGCTTGATGCTCGCGATCTCGAGCTTGAGCGCGGTCAGGCGCTGGCCGAGCTCGTCGTGCAACTCGCGCGCGATGCGGCGCCGCTCGTCCTCGCGTGCCTCGACGAGGCGCCCCGACAGGCCGCGCAGCTCGGATTGCGACTGCTGCGCCTCGCGCGCCTCGCGGCGCAGCTGCGTCACGTCGCCGATCACCATCTGCAGCGTCGTCTGCCCATGGTCGGGCAGCGGCGCAAGGGCGATCTCGACATCGCGTGCCTGGCCGTCGAGGCGCTCGATGCGCTCGTGCACCAGCGACACCGGCTCGCCGGTCTCGAGCGCCTGCGTCGTCGCGGCCTGGACCGCGGCGCGCGACGCCGGGACCAGCATCGAGGAGACCGAGCGCCCGAGCAGGCTCGCGCGCGAGGGTGCGCCGAAGAGCTTCTCGCAGGCGCGGTTGACGAACACGATGCGCTCGCCCTCGGCGATCCAGACTGCGTTCGGAGACCACTCGAACACGGTCTCGAAACGGTGGCGCATCGTGTCGAGCGCCGAGCGCAGGCTGCGCTCGACGCTCAGGTCGCGCAGCAGCGCGGTGAAGTACAGCCCGCTGCCGAAGATTGCCTCGCCCTCGGTGCGCACGATCGTCACCGCGACCGGAAACTCCTCGCCGTTGCTGCGCAGGCCGGTCACGGGCAGGCGCTCGCCCATCGTGCGCTCGGCCTCCCCCGAGGCCGCGAAGGCGCGTACATGGCCCGCGTGCGCGGCGCGATGCCGCTCCGGGATGAAGCGCAGCAGATCGCTGCCGATCGCATCGGCCGCGCTGCAGCCGAACATGCGTTGCGCGGCTGGATTGATCATCACGACACGCTGCGCCGCGTCGATGGTCAGGATCGCTTCGTGCGCCGCATGGCGCAGGCTGCCGGGCGTGGTGTCGTCGCCGACCCCGCCCTCGGCCGGCGCGCTCACCGGTGCAGCTTCGCGCTGCGCACTCCGGTATTCGCCCTCGGGGCGGCCCGGCGGGGTTACTGGTGCACCTTCGTGCTGCGCACTCCGGTACTCGCCCTTGGGGCGGCCCGGCGGGCTCTTGCTGGCAGCAGGGCGCCTCGATGGGGCGCGGGGGCGCAGGGGCGACTTCGGCATGTCGAAGGTGCAGGCGGGTCGCAGCGTCGGCGTGAGGACGGCGCGCGGTAGGCGATCCTAACCCCAACCGGCGTGCACCCCGCGGCGTGTAGGAGTTTTCCGAAGCCGGGTTCGGAATCGGGCCCGCGCACACCGGACAAGCCCGACCTTGCGCGGCGCACGGCGCCGATTGGCAGCACGCGGCTACGCGCGCAAGCTTTGCTTGAGATGAATAAGCAACTCCGAGGAGGATGAAGATGACGAACGAAGCGATTGCCATGCGCGTTCCGGCGATGGATGCGTGGTATCTCCGTCCGCAAGCCGCTGCGCCCTCGGGCGTCGCGGCGCTGCTCGCCCTGCTCGGCGTGGCCGCGCCCGTCGAGGCGCTGCTTGCTGGCGGCATCACGGTCGCGACGCGGCGCGTGCGCGCCTGCCAGAACCTGTTCCACGAGGGCGCGCGCGCCGAGGCGATCCACTTCGTCGCTGTCGGGACGTTCAAGTGCCTGCACGTTGCCGAGGACGGCTACGAGCAGGTGCTCGGATTCAATGGCCGCGGCGAGGTGCTCGGCTACGACGCAATGTTCAGCGGCGTGCATCCGACTTCGGTCGTTGCGCTCGAGGACTCGACCGTGTTCGCGCTCGCCCCGGCCGATCTGACCGAGCTGTGCCGGCGCGTGCCGGCCTTCGAGCGCGCGTTGCAACGTGAACTGAGCCGCCAGCTCGCCCAGCGAGTCGTGATCGCCAACCTGATGGCTGCCGTGTCGGCCGAAGTGCGCCTGGCGCGCTTCCTCGTGCACCTGTCGGACCGCATGGCCGAGAACGGCCAGTCGCCGCGTCGCATGCTGCTGCGCATGAGCCGGCGCGACATCGCGAGTCACATCGGCGTGGCGCATGAAACCGTGAGCCGATCCTTCAGCGCACTCGCGCAGTGGGGCTGCCTGGCCGTCTGCAACCGCGAAGTCGAAATCCTCGACAGCGAGCGCCTGCGCGCCTGTGCCCGCAGCACGCGCGGGCTCACGACGGATACCCCCCCCACGCGCGGCCGGCCCACGCTGCGAGCGGCTCAGCTCTCCGATTCGTCGCGCTGCGCCGCCTGAGATTCTTCGCGCAGCAGCAAGGCTTCGGCTTCGAGCCAGTTCTCGAGTTCGCGTCCGTCGACGCGTCCACTGCGCTCGTAGATGAAATAGGCCGCCTCGCGCACGCGCTGCTCGAGCACCGGGTCGACAACATTCGGTTGCTCGCCGGTGGCTGCGGGCGGTTTCCTGCGGCGTTGCGGTTTCGGCGCCTCGGAATGCTTGGCGGCAATGCGGGTGGCAGTTCGAGTCATCGCAGACCTCCTTCGCTGGGGATGAACCGGGAGCGCAGGCCGCTCCTCGCTATACAAGCCTATGCCCGGAGGACCCGGTCGCCGTTGCGCCGGCTCAACGCGCCCCACCCTCGCCATCGCATTGCGCGCGGCTTGACGCGACGCAACACCGCTGCCACTCCATGCTGACAAGCTGACAATTGCACGTCGGCAGGCCAGGCCTGTCTGGTTCCACCCGCATCGGAGGCCGCTCATGGCGTATCACACCACCCTCGTCCATCTCGACAACGAACCCGCCTGCGCCGTGCGCACCGGCATCGCGTTGCGCCTCGCGCGCGAGCATGGCAGCCACCTGATCGGCCTCGCGCCGACGGGGCAGGTGCAGATTCCGGTCGACGTCGCCTCGACGCTGTTCGAGCCCGGCTATGCGATCGCGTCCGGGCACTACCTGCGCACGCGCGCCGACAAGGCCTGCGAGGAGTTCGACGCCCGCGCTCGTGCGGCGGGGCTGAGCTCGTTCGAGACCCGCGTCGACGAGGCCGACCACGCCGAGAGCGTGATCGCGCATGCGCGCGGGGCCGACCTCGTGATCGTCGGCCAGACCGACCGCGACGCGCCGCTCGGCGTCGTCAACCGCGACCTGCCCGAGCGCGTCGCGCTCGGCGGCGGGCGGCCGGTGCTCATCGTGCCGTACGCGGGGCGCTTCGAAACTCTCGGCTCGACCGTGCTCGCCGCGTGGAACAACAGCCGCGAAGCGGCGCGTGCGCTCGCCGATGCGCTGCCGATCCTGCAGCGCGCGAACAGGGTCATCGTGCTCACGCAGCGCGGCGCGCAGGAGCCCGAGCCCTCGCTGGCGGCGCTGCAGTCCTGGCTGGCGCGGCACTCGGTGCAGTGCGAGGCCGCGCACGAGGTGTCGAACATCGACTTCGGCGACCTGCTGCTGTCGCGCGCCGCCGATCTCGGCGCCGACCTGATCGTGATGGGCAGCTACGGCCGCGCGCGCCTGACCGAGCGCGTGCTCGGCGGTGCAACGCGCTCGCTGCTGGAGCAGATGACGGTGCCGGTGCTGATGGCGCATTGAACCTACAAACCGCAGTTGACCGCTTGCGCTCGCTGGCAAAGCCGCATGAACGCTGAGATTCGCACCCACGGCCGCCATCATCATTGGGGTGGCAGCGCTACGCACCCGATTGAGCCGCGCTACGCCACGCTGGCTGCGTTGCTCCTCCTCGCGGGCACGAGCCCGCAGCGTCGTCGCGTCTTGCCCGCGCGGCGCATCGCGGCCCACTCGGGCGCGTTCAACTGCGGCTTGTAGGTTGAACCCGCTGCCACGCGCATGAAGGCGATGCTGCTCGAGCGCGCCGGCGCGCCGCTCGTCGCGACCGAACTGCCCGACCCGACGCCGGGTCCGGGCCAGGTGCTGATCCGCGTCCTCGCCTGCGGCGTCTGCCGCACCGACCTGCATGTCGCCGACGGCGAGCTCGCCAGGCCCAAGCTGCCGCTCGTGCTCGGGCACGAGATCGTCGGCGAGGTCGCGGGCCTCGGCGCGGGTGCGACCCGCTTCGCGATCGGCGAACGCGTCGGCGTGCCCTGGCTCGGCTGGACCTGCGGCACCTGCGCCTATTGCCGCAGCGGGCGCGAGAACCTGTGCGGCGCGGCGCGATTCACCGGCTACGACATCGACGGCGGCTATGCCGAACTCGCCGTCGCCGACGAGCGCTTCTGCTTCGCGCTGCCCGACAGCACGACCGCCGAGGCCGCCGCACCCTGGTTGTGCGCCGGGCTGATCGGCTACCGTGCGCTCAGGCTCGCCGGCGACGGCGTGCAGCGGCTCGGGATCTACGGCTTCGGCGCGGCGGCGCATGTCGTCGCGCAGGTCGCGCTGGCGCAGGGCCGCGAGGTCCATGCCTTCACGCGCGACGGCGACGAGGCGGCGCAGGACTTCGCACGCGCGCTCGGCGCCGTTTGGGCCGGGCCCGCGTCGGCGCGGCCGCCGGTCGAGCTCGACGCGGCGCTGATCTTCGCGCCGGTCGGCGCGCTCGTGCCGGCGGCGCTCGCGGCCACGGCCCGCGGCGGCTGCGTCGTCTGCGGCGGCATCCACATGAGCACGATTCCCGCCTTCGACTACGGCCTGCTGTGGGGCGAGCGCGTGCTGCGCTCGGTGGCCAACCTGACGCGCGCCGATGCCGATGAGTTCCTGCCGCTCGCGGCCCGCATCCCGGTGCGCACGCGCACCGTCGCCTACCCGCTCGCGCAGGCCAACGAAGCGCTTGCCGACCTGCGCGCGGGGCGCTTCAGCGGCGCGGCGGTGTTGATTCCCTGAGCTTTCCGCTGGCGACGAACACGGCGCCCAGCAAGACCGTGTCGAGCTCGAGCGCCGTCAGCGCCTGCGCGAGGCCGGCCCACGGCGCTGCCAGGCCCTGCAGCGAGCTCACCGAGCGCAGCGCTGCCGGCAGCACGAAGAGGTTGACCGGCCAGCGCCAGCGCCCGGCCCACTTCAGCCCCGACGCGACGACACGCGCCCCCGGCCGCAGGTGCGCGAGCACGTTGGCGATCGCCTCGGGGCGCTGCAGGATGTCGTGCGTGAAGTGCAGCAGCGCGGCGTCGGCGCGCCCCGGGATCGACGCCTCCTCGGCCGGCGCGCAGACCAGCCGCACATTGCGCCAGCCGTGCGCGCGAACGCGTTGCCGGGCTCGCGCCAGCATCTCCGGGCTCTGCTCGATACCGACGATGCGCCCTTGCAGCCCGACGCCCGCCTCCAGCAGCGGCAGGCTCAGGCCCGTGCCGCAGCCGATGTCGAGCACGGTCTGGCCCGGCTGCAGCGCCAGTCGCGCAATCGCCTGGCGCCGGATCGGCTCGAACAGCGCGAGCTCGAGGTCGTAGACGGCAGCACGCGCGCGGTACTGCGCCAGCGCGGCGCGGCGATCGGGCGGCTTCATCGGGGCATCCAGTCGCGAGCAGCCATCGTGCCGCCAAGCATAGGCGCGTCCGGCGCAGCGGCACAATCGCCTGCCTGCCGGCCTGCAACAGGACTCTCGACGATGAACCCTCCCCCCGCCCACGGTGGCGAACGCGTCGCGGCGGCGCTCGCCGCGAACGGTGTGCGCACGATCTTCACGCTCTGCGGCGGGCATATCTCGCCGATCCTCGTTGCCGCCAAGGCGCGCGGCATCGCGATCGTCGACACGCGCGACGAGGCGACGGCCGTTTTCGCCGCCGATGCGCATGCGCGCCTGACCGGGATGACCGGCGTCGCCGCGGTGACAGCCGGGCCCGGGCTGACGAACACGCTCACGGCGCTCAAGAACGCGCAGCTCGCGCAGTCGCCGCTGCTGCTGCTCGGCGGCGCGGCGCCGACCGCGCTCCAAGGCCGCGGCGCGCTGCAGGACATCGCGCAGCGCCCGTTGGTCGAGCCGCATGTCAAGTTCATGCGCCAGGTCAAGCGCGTCGCCGACCTCGGCCCGGCGGTCGAGGAAGCGCTCGCCGCCGCGCGCGACGGCGTCCCCGGGCCGGCCTTCGTCGAGTGCCCGGTGGACCTGCTCTACGATGAGGCGTTGATCCGAGGCTGGTATGCCGACGCGGCCGGTAAGGGCCAGGCGATCGCCGACCGCGCGCTGCGCTGGTACTTGAACCGCCACGCCGAGCGCATGTTCGCCGGCAGCGGCGCGCCTTACGACCCGCAGCCCCGTGCGGTCGCCGTGCCGGCGGCGCGCGCTGCCGCTGTCGCCAGCGCCGCCGAGTCCTTCGCGCGCGCCGAGCGTCCGCTGATCGTGATCGGCAGCCAGGCCGTCGTCGACGCGCCGTCGGCGCACGAGCTGGCCGCGGCGGTTGAACGCCTGGGTGTTCCGGTCTACCTGTCGGGCATGGCGCGCGGCCTGCTCGGCCGCGACGCGCGCCTGCAGATGCGCCACGCGCGCCGCGAAGCGCTGCGCGAGGCCGACTGCGTGCTGCTCGCCGGCGTGCCGTGCGACTTCCGCCTCGACTACGGCAAGCATGTGCGCCGCTCGGCGACGCTCGTCGCCGCGAATCGCAGCAGCCGCGATGCGCGGCTGAACCGGCGCGCCAGCATCGAGGCGATCGGCGACGCTGGGCGCTTCATCGTTGCCCTGGCTGCCGCGGCGGGCGATCGTGCCCGCGGCGCGCGCCATGGATCGAAACGCTCGCCGCGCGCGACGCGAAGCGCGAGGCCGAGATCGACGCCCAGGCCGCGGCGAGCGGCACGCACGTCAACCCGGTGGCCTTCTTCCGCGCGCTCGAGGCGGCGGCGGGCGAAAGCGCGATCTTCGTCGCCGACGGCGGCGACTTTGTCGCGACGGCGTCTTACATCCTGCACCCGCGCGCGCCGCTGACCTGGCTCGACCCGGGCGCCTTCGGCACGCTCGGCGTCGGCGCGGGCTTCGTGCTCGGCGCAGCGGCGGCGCGGCCGGGCGCCGAGTTGTGGCTGGTCTGGGGCGACGGCGCTTCAGGCTACGGACTGGCCGAGTTCGACAGCTTCGTGCGCCACCGCATCCCGGTCATCGCCGTCGTCGGCAACGACGCCGGCTGGACGCAGATCGCGCGCGAGCAGGTCAAGATGTTCGGCGACGCAGTGGGAACCGAACTCGCGCGCACGGCGTACCACGAGGTGGCGCGCGGCTTCGGCGCCGACGGGATCGAGATTCGCAGCGACGCCGAGGTCGCCGCCGGCCTGGCGCGGGCGCGCGAGATCGCGGCCGCAGGCCGGCCGGTGCTGGTCAACGTCTGGCTCGAGAAGACGGCTTTTCGCGAGGGCTCGATCTCGATGTGAACGCGCCGCCGCCGCGTCGCCGCGCTGCCGGCTACGCGATCGGCAGGCGCTTGGACGCGGTGGTCGTCGTCTTGGGCAGCTTCAGTTCGAGCACGCCGTCCTGGTACTTCGCCGACGACTTCGCTTCATCGACTGCCGAGGCGAGCGTGAAGGTGCGGCTCGCGTAGCCGTACTGGCGTTCCGAGCGCAACACCCGGCCGTCCTTCTTCTCTTCGCTCTCCTTCTTGAGCTCGGCGCCGATCGTGATCTGGTTGCCCTCGATCCGGACGTCGATGTCTTCCTTCTTCACGCCCGGGATCTCGGCCTTGACGGTGTAGTCGGCATCGGTCTCGGAGAGGTCGAGCTTGATCTGCGGCGCGCGCTGCGCGAGGTCGGCACGCCAGGGCCGCATGAAGCCCCGGAACATGTCGTCGAACGGCTCCATCGCCAGCAAGTCGTTGACACGCAATTCGTTCATGGATTGGCTCCTTGAATGGGTTGATCGATCGGCGCAGGCGCGTGGCGCCCCGCACCGAAAATGCTGCGCCGATCCCGGCCCGGCCGATTGAGCCTGCTCAACGATGGCGCACGCACTTCGCATACAGGTCGCCGAGCGCGTCTGCCGGGTCGACGGCGCGCTTGAGCTGCGCGTAGGCAGCGCGGTCGTGCAGGGCCCAGAACTCTGCCTCGCTGTAGTACGAGTCCGAGTAGAGCGACTTCAACCCGCCGAGCCGCGCGACCTCGAGTTCGATCTTGCGGTTGTGGAAGCCCGGCGGGCGCGGCGTGCGTTCGGACACCACGTCCCAGAAGCCGAAGTTCAGGTAGGTCGTCTGCGGCTGCAGCGGGTAGAGCGTGAAGCGGGCCGCCGGGTCGCGCGCGCGCAGCGGGCACAGCCACACCGGCCAGATACCGATCTCGCGCGCCAGAAAATCTAGGAAGCCAGCGCCATGCTCGAGCGGGATGTCCACGTCCTGGATCACCGACTCGGCGTGCACGCCGCGCAGGCGATTCAAGGTCCGCGTGAAGCCCCAGCGGCTGTTCCAGCGCATCGCGCGCTGGTAGGTCACCGAGTTCAGCCGCTTGCGCCCGAGCAACCTGCGCACCAAGGCGTGCTGGGCGCCAAACTGCCGCGAGCACCAGAACCAGTCGGTGTCCCAACGCCACAGGAAGTCGCGCGTGGCGAGAAAGTCGCGCTCGCGCGCGCGCAGCGAGCGCCAGTAGATGTGCTCGAAGCCGTAGTCGCTCGCGTACGGTGCAGCGTCGACGAAGCGGCCCAGCGTCAGCACGAGGTCGTCGGGGGCGAACGCGACACCGTCGAGAAAATCGATGTCACCACCTTCGACGAGATCCTCGACATCCGCAAGGCAGCGCGCGGCCTGGGCGTAGCGCCGATGCTCGATCGCGACGAAGGGCCGCACCGGCTGCGTGCGTGCGGTCACGGCCAGCGCGTAGCCGAGCGTTCCGTACGAGTTCGCGAAGCCGTGGAACAGCGCGCGCTGCGCGTTGTCGGGCGTGCAGTGCAGGATGCGCCCGTCGCCGGTCAGCACGTCGAAGGCGGTCACCGTCTCATGCACCAGGCCATGGCGGAACGATGTCGCCTCGATGCCCACGCCGGCCAGCGCGCCGCCGATCGTGATCGACTTGAGCTGCGGAACGACGCAGGGCATGGTGCCGCGCGCGAGCGTCGCATCGACGAGGTCGGCGTAGGTCGTCATGCCCTCGGCGGTGACCGTGCCTGCGGCCGGGTCGACCTCGATGACCTGGTTGAAGTGATGCAGCCCGATGCGCGGTGCCGGCTCGCGCGCGACGTCGCGAAACAGGTTGGAGGTCGGCTTGGCAAGCCCGAACGCAGCCTTGCCGCCGTCGACGCCCGGCTGCGCCAGCGCTGCACGCAGCGCGTCCATCTTGCGCGCGTGCTCGGCGATGGTCATCGGTCGTACAGGAAGGCGCGCGACATCGGATAGTTGCCGCCCACGTTGCCCTTGCTGACCGTCACCTGGAACAGCCCGATCTGCGGCCGGCTGGCGCGGAAGAGCTCGGCGCACGACCACAGGTAGGTGCGCCAGGTACGGCGCACGCGCTCGTCGAAGCGCTGCGGGTCGAGCGCGTGGATCTCGCCCCAGCGCCGGTCGAAGCGCTCGGCCCAGGCGTCGAGCGTCAGCGCGTAGTGGCGGCGCAGGTTCTCGACGTCCACCACCTCCAGGCCATTGCGCTCCATGCAGGCGATGGCCTCGGCGAGGCTCGGGATCCAGCCGCCGGGGAAGATGTACTCGCGGATGTAGAACTCGGTGTCGCGGCTGTCGACGTGGCCGATGAAGTGGATCACCCCGAGCCCGCCGGGCTTGAGCGCCGCGGCGTGCGCGCGCACCACGTCGGGCAACTGGTCGCGGCCGGCATGCTCGAGTGTGCCGATCGAGAGCAGCTTGTCGTACTGACCGGGGATCTCGCGGAAGTCGCACTCGACGACCTCGAGCCTGTCGGCCAGGCCGCGGCGCGCGATCTCGGCGCGCGACTCGGCAACCTGCTCGGTCGTCGTGTTGATGCCGGTGCCGACGGCGCCGTAATGCTCCCAGGCATGCAGCAGCAATCCGCCCCAGCCCGATCCGACATCGACGAACGTGTCGCCGGCCTGCAGCCGCACCTTGCGGCAGACATGGTCCATCTTGTTGCGCTGCGCCTCTTCGAGCGTCTGCGTGCCCTCCTTCCAGTAGGCGCAGGTGTAGTTCATCGCCGGCGCGTCGAGCCAGGGGCGGTAGAACGCCTGGCCGAGCCCGTAGTGGAAGCGCGCATTCGCCTTGGCCTGCGCGATCGACGCGTTCGAGAAGCGCCACTCGTGGCGCTTGTTGCGCAGCGCGACGAAGGGGTTCACCGCGAGGTCCAGGCCGCTCGCGAAGCCGGCGCGAAAGGCCGCGGCAAGGTCGCCGTCGATGTCCAGGCTGGCGTCGAAGTAGGCCTCGAGCAGGCCGACATAGCCCAGCGCGAGCACGCGCCGCTCGGCCCGCGCCGAGTGAAAGCGCAGCGTGAACGTCGGCGGCTGCGCGCCCTGCAGCACGACGCTGCCGTCGGCAAACTCGGCCCGCATCGAGACCTCGGTTCCGGCGACGATGCGCTCGAGCATGCGCGCCAGCAGCGCCGTCGGGCCGGGCAACAGGCCGGTTTCGGGTGCCGCGGGCGGCGGCGGTGCAGGCAGGCTCACGGGACGCCTTTCGAGGCACTGGGACGCGCCGATTCTGGCCCTGCCGACCTTGCCCCCATTGACCGCGCTCAAGCCGCTGCACGACCTGTCCACGCCGCGCTTGCAGGCCTTGATCTTTGCGCGCACGCTCTCACGTGACCCATGGGAGGGATCTACCCGTGTCAACCGCCATCCGCCCCGCCGCCGTGGCGGGCATGTTCTATCCGGCCGCTGCGCCCGCGCTCGCGCGCGAGCTCGACCGCCTGCTCGGCGCGGTCGCGCGCACCGACGCCGCGCGCGCGCCCAAGATGCTCGTCGTGCCGCATGCCGGGTATGTCTACTCCGGCCCGGTGGCGGCGCACGCCTATGCGCTGCTCGCGCCCTGGCGCGGCCGCATCCGGCGCGTCGTGCTGCTCGGGCCTGCGCACCGCGTTGCGGTGCGTGGCCTCGCGCTGCCGACGGTCGATGCCTTCGAGACGCCGCTCGGCCGCGTCGTGCTCGACGCCGAGTTGCTGGCGCGCCTCGGGCAGCTGCCGCAGGTGGTGCGCGACGATGACGCGCATGCGCTCGAGCACTCGCTCGAGGTACAACTGCCCTTCCTGCAGCACATGCTCGGCGCCTTCACGCTGGTGCCGATCGCAGTCGGCGACGCGAGCGCCGAAGAGGTCGCGCAGGTCATCGAACTGGCCTGGGGCGGCGACGAGACGCTCGTCGTCATCAGCACCGACCTCTCGCACTATCTGCCGTACGCGCAGGCGCGCGCCGCCGACCGCGCCACCGTCGATGCGATCATGGACCTTGAGCCCAAGCTCCGCCACCACCAGGCCTGTGGCGCGACGCCGCTCGCCGGCGCGCTGCTCGCCGCACGCGCGCACGGTCTCGCGCCACGCCTGCTCGACCTGCGCAACTCGGGCGACACCGCGGGCGACCGCGCGCGCGTGGTCGGCTACTGCGCGGTCGCCTTCGACGCGCCGCAGGATGGCGCACGCAAGGCCGGGCCCGGCGACGAGGCGCACGACGCGACGCTCGGCGCCGCGCTGCTCGGCCGTGCGCACAACGCAATCGCACGCGAGCTCGGCCTCGCGCCGAGTGCGGCCGAGCCCGCGCATCCGGCGCTCGCCGCGCCCGGCGCCACCTTCGTCACGCTGCACCGCCGCAGCGCGTTGCGCGGCTGCATCGGCACCCTCTCGGCCGAGCGACCGCTCGCCGACGACGTGCGCCTGCACGCGCTCGCGGCGGCGTTTCGCGACCCGCGCTTCGAGCCGCTCGAATTGCACGAGTTCGCCGAGCTCGAGATCGAGGTCTCGCTGCTCGAGCCGGCGCAGCCGCTGGGCAGCGCCAGCGAGGCCGAAGCGCACAGCGCGCTGAGACCGGGCGTCGACGGCGTGATCCTCGAATGGCGCGGCCGGCGCGCGACCTTCCTGCCGCAGGTCTGGGAGCAGTTGCCGCAGCCGCGCGAGTTCCTCGCCGCGCTCAAGCGCAAGGCCGGGCTCGCGGCGGACTTCTGGGCCGACGACTTGCGCCTGTCGCGCTACCGGGTGCGCAAGTTCGCGCAGGCGAGGCGCATGTCATGACGACGACCAGCCAACCAGCGCGCTGGTGGCACCGCCTCGACGACAGCCGCCTGCAGTGCGACCTGTGCCCGCGCGACTGCCGCCTGCACGAAGGCCAGCGCGGGCTGTGTTTCGTGCGCGCCCGCGAAGGCGACCAGTTGGTGCTCACGACTTTCGGTCGCAGTTCGGGCTTTTGCGTCGACCCGATCGAGAAGAAGCCGCTCAACCACTTCCACCCCGGCAGCAGCGTGTTCTCGTTCGGCACCGCGGGCTGCAACCTGGCGTGCAAGTTCTGCCAGAACTGGGACATCTCCAAGAGCCGCGAGATGGACCGACTGATGGACGCCGCGTCGCCCGAGCGCATCGCCGAGGTGGCGCTGGAGACGGGCTGCAAGAGCGTGGCCTTCACCTACAACGATCCGGTCATCTTTGCCGAGTACGCGCTGGCGACCGCCGACGCCTGCCACGCGCGCGGGGTGCAGACGGTCGCGGTGACGGCAGGCTACATCCATGCCGAGCCGCGCGCCGAGTTCTTCGCGAAGATGGACGCGGCCAACATCGACCTGAAGGGCTTCACCGAGGCGTTCTATTTCCAGCAGACCGGCGCCCACCTCGCGCCGGTGCTCGAGACACTCGAGCATGTCGCCCGCGAGTCGAGTTGCTGGCTCGAACTCACGACGCTGCTGATCCCGGGCCTGAACGACAGCGCGGCCGAGATCGATGCGATGACGCGCTGGATCGCCGACCGCCTCGGCACCGAGGTTCCGCTGCACTTCACCGCCTTCCACCCCGACTACAAGATGACCGGCGTCGCCGCCACGCCGCCGGCAACGCTGCGCCGCGCGCGCGAGATTGCGCTCGCCAACGGTCTGCGCTACGTCTACACCGGCAACGTGCACGACGTGGCGGGCGGCACGACCCAGTGCCCCGGTTGCGCGCAGCCGCTGATCGAGCGCGATTGGCACCAGATCCTGCGCTACGAGATCGACGCAGCCAGCGACGAGTCGGGGGCCTGCCCGCATTGCGGGGCGCACGTCGCGGGCCGCTTCGGCAGCTTTGCGCCGCCGCTCGGGCGGCGCCGCATTCCGGTACGGGTCTCGGCTTGAGGCAGGAGCCCGCCGGGCCGCCAAGGGCCACGAAGGGGCTCAGCACGCAGGTACTCAGGTGAGCCTGCCGCGTGCGCGCGATTGTTCGTCGCGCTGTGGCCCACGGCGGGCGTGCGCGCAGCGCTTGCTGCGGCAGCCGGCCGATGGGCCTGGAACGCTGGCGCGGCACCGGTGCCAGCCGAACGGCTGCACCTGACGCTGCACTTTCTCGGCGCCGTGCCGCGCGAGCGCGTGCCGGCGTTGCGCGCCGCGCTCGCTTTGCCTTTCGCGCCGTTCGCGCTCACGCTGTCGCGCCCGGCGTTGTGGGCGGGCGGCATCGCAGTGCTCGAGCCGGCCCGCATCCCGCCTGCGCTTGCCGACCTGCGCGCAGCCCTCGGCGCGGCGCTGCAGCGCGTCGGCCTGGCCGCCGAGGCCCGGCCCTGGCGTCCGCACCTGACGCTTGCCCGTCGCGCTGCCGGCGCAACACCCCCTGCGCGCTGCGCCGCGCCATGCTGGCGGGTCAACGGCTTTGCGCTCGTCGAGTCGCGCCTGCCGGCCGGCTACACCGTGCTGCAACGCTACCCCGCGCTTGGGCGCCCCGACGAAGAGGGGTTCAAATTAAAGACCTGACCCCGATACGCTTGAGCGCAGTCAACGCGATGGCAACGGGGTCGAGGTTGAATCGGTTCTCCACAGCTCCCATCGTCCCGGAGGCCCCATGTCCGCAACGCTCGAGTCGCTGGCCAGCCCGATCATCGTCACCGCCACCCCCGAGACCACGGCCACGCGCGCCGCGCAACTGATGCGCGAGCATCACGTCGGCTCGCTCGTCGTCGTCGACGCCGCGGCGGCGGACGGCAAGGCGGTCGGCATCGTCACCGACCGCGACCTGGTGCTCGCGGTAGTGGCCGAGGAGCTCGACCCGGCACTGTTCACGGTCGGCGACATCATGTCGACCGAGCTCGTCACGGCGCCGGCGAGTGCCGGCCTGATCGACGCCACGCGGCTGCTGCACCAGCACCGCGTGCGGCGCCTGATCGTGACCGACGACGCCGGGCGCGTGGTCGGCCTGGCGGCGCTCGAAGACATCCTCGAGGCGCTGACGCGCGAGTTCGGCGAGCTCGTCTTTGCGCTGCGCGGCGCGCGCGACCGCGAGATCAAGGAGCGGCGCTGAACCGCAGTTGCGTTCAATCGAACGAGAGCGAGGTTCAGCGCCCCGTTGGGCGATCGGACGATCCGCAGATTCAGGCGCGAGCCGAGGCCACCGGGCGGCCGACGCTGCTCATGTCCCCCGGGCCGGGCTGCGCCCGTCCCTTTACTTCTACAGGGACTTCCCCACGAGTCAACTGCTGCGAACTGGTGCGCGCAGCGACGCTGTCGGGCGGCTTGTTGGACAAGGCACTTGGCCGACAAGCCGTCGAGGCCCTGGAGGTCCGGCTTGCGGTTCATGGCTGTTGCGCGTTCACGCCGACCTGTGCCATCGCCGATGTCAACCATCGAGGAACAGACTGCACATCTACAGGCGGGCTTGTGTCGGCAATCGTCATACCGAGGCCCCAGATACGAACCGCTCAGCAGGGCTCCATTCGCTCCTCGTGTTCGGGCACGCGAAGTAAAGCGAGCTGGCCTGCTGCCGGTCTGACCTGTGGTGAGCATCTTCGAGAGCATGTCTGGCGGGTGAACGCTGAGGCGAACCTCAGTACGGTTTGGTCGAGCAGTTCATGTGGTCACCATCGCGCGCGGCAGGCAGCAGCGCCTCGCCGGCGGCTCGGGCACGTGCTGCGGGTCGTATCGACCGTGGCGCGTCAGCACCGCCCACAAGATGCGGGCATTCTTGTTGGCCAACGCCACTGCCGCCTTCTGCCAGCCTGCACGCTGCTTGAGCTGAAGGAGCCATTGGCTGATGCGGTCGCTGCGTTTGCCGGCCGTCATTACGGCGGACTTCGCGCCCTGGATCAGCAGCGTGCGCAAGTACTCGTCGCCGCGCTTGGTGATGCGCCCGAGCCTGGCCTTGCCGCCAGTGGAGTGCTGGCTGGGCACCAGCCCGAGCCAGGCACCGAACTGCGCCGCGTTGGCGAACTGCGCAAAGTCTCCCACGCTGGCCACCAGCGCCGAGGCGGTGATCGGACCGATCCCCATCAGCGTGGCCGCCGTGCGTGCTTGTTCATCGGTGCGCGCATGCTCGGCGATGCGTTGGTCGCACCAGCCGATCTGCGCATCGATGGCGATCCAGTGCTCATGCGCACGCTGCAACGCCAGCCGGGCGATGCCGGGCAACTCGTTGCTCGCGTCTTCGAGCACTTCGGCCAGCACCCGGCGCAACGCCTCGGGACCCTTGGGGAACACGAGGCCGAACTCGGCCAGCAAGCCGCGGATGCGGTTGATCGATGCGGTGCGTTCCCGTAGCCCCTGCGCAGCTGGAGCGCCAGCAGCCTTGTTGCTGGGCTGTTCCGGGCACGCGCATCCGGCCGGGCGGCCGCCTCGCGATCGCGCCGCGTCGTTGGCGTCGTTCTTGCCGCTCGGCCATGGTAGGCGTGACGAAGTGGCCGCAATCAGGCGCATCCAGCCCCACAAGCGCAACCGCGCGCTACGTGGTGCGCCCCGCAGGCTTCTCGCCCAGGCAGCCCGGCAACTGCGCGCACCAGGCGTAGAACCGCTCCACCGACATCGCCTTCGCCAGGGCTCGCTGTCCAGCGCGATCGACTGCCTGTACCTGGTAGACCCGCTTGCTCAGATCCACCCCTACCCGCGCTATCGGCGCTCGTGTAGTCTCTTTCATGGGCTTCCCCTTTCCAAGTTCAGATTGACTTCCCGCCGCAATCTGGGCCTCGACACCGCTCAGGTTGGAAGTCCCTTCGCCCGGCGCCTGGCTGAGGCGCTCCGCACGCGACGGCGAGCAAGGCCGCCAGATCAGGTCGTGGGCCTGAGGAAGTGCGGAGCGCCCGCGGCGGCGGGACTGAGCGCAGCAGGGCACCCCTGTCCCGCACGCGCGCAGCCTGGCGACAACAAGACCGCGACTCGTGCAGGATGAGTGCCTCCGCCTGCCGTTGAGCCAAAGCGGCTGAGCCCCGGCGCAACGACACGCCGGGCGCTACAGTCTCGCCCGATGTGCAACCGCTACGTCTCCCCCGCCGCCGGCGACATCGAGCGCTACTGGACCGTCGGCGCGCGCACGCCGTGGCGCATGGCGGAGGTCTTTCCGCGCGCCCCCGGGCCGTTCGTCCGCGCCGCGCGCGATGCAAGCGAAGCGCAGCGCGAACTCGTGATCGGCCAGTGGGGGCTCGTGCCCTGGTTCGCGAAGACCGCCAAGCTGCCTTACTCGACCAACAACGCGCGCTACGAGGAGATCGCGACCAAGGCCTCGTTCAAGGCCTCGTGGCATCACGGCAAGCGCTGCATCATCCCGGCGCTGAGCTTCGACGAGCCCAACTGGGAGAGCGGGCGCAATGTCTGGTGGCGCTTTGCGCGCGCCGATGGCGCACCTTGGGGCCTGGCGGGCCTGTGGAATACCTGGACCGACAAGGCCAGCGGCGAAATCGTCGAGAGCTACACCATGCTCACCTTGAACGCCGACGCGCACCCGCTGTTCCGCCGCATGCACAAGCCCGACCCGAAGCTGGCCCCCGACGCGCAGGACAAGCGCGGCGTGGTTGCGATCGAGTTCGACGACGTCGACGCGTGGCTGTTCGGTACGCCCGAGCAGGCCGCGTCGCTGGTGCGGCTGACGCCCGCGCAGGCGTTCGACGCCGGCCCGCTGCGTTGAACCGGCGCCGCGCCGCGACCGGTCAGACCGGCGGCCGCCGGTACATCTGGAACTGCGAATCCATGCGCTGGTCCTGCCCGGTCGTGAACTGGAACATGCAGGAGTCGTCGGTGTAGTCCATGAAGTTCGTGATCGGGTCCGCGCCGGGCTTGCCGGGGCCGCGTGCAGGTGTCGCGCCCGACCGGGCAGTTATAGGCCGCCGACCGTTCGGCCGGGGTGTCCTTCACCTGGTCGTTGCGCAGGCTGCAGCCACCCTGGAAGGTGTGGTACAGGCCCATCCAGTGGCCGACCTCGTGCGTACCCGTGTCGCCCTCGTTGTACGGCGTGGCCGAGCCACCCGGAACCGAGCTGAACAGGATCACGACGCCGTCGTCCTGCGGATTGCCCGCGTAGCTCGACGGGAACGTGGCCCAGCCGAGCAGCCCGCCGCCCGGGTTGGCGGAGTAAATGTTGAGCGTGTCGGCGCCGCCCCGGCGCAGCGCGCTCTTGGCCTGCTGCTCCGCCGCCGAGTCGGGCGCCATCGTGAACCAGCTCGCATTGGTGGTGCGCGTCACCTCGATGAGCTGGAAGCTGAACCCGGAAGAGGCGTAGGCATCGTTGAGGACCGTCATCTGGGCACTGATCTGGCTGTCGGGAATGTTGCCCTGCTCCAGCGCCGTGCCGCTCCTGATCACGTGGAAGTAGACCGGAATCACCCCCCCGGTTGCCGCAGGATCGACCGCACCCGCGGCCTCACGCTCGGCTTGCCACTGGCGTTCCTTCATCTCGAGGATGCGCTGCTCGAAGTCGGAAACCTCGCGCGTTGCGCATCGTGCACCGCTGTCGATGAAGGCCTTTTGATTGGCATAGGTCCTGCCGGCAAAGGTGAAAGCCGGGCCGTGGTCGGCATCGGTCTCGCCGATGTGCGACGAGTGCACGGCCTGCTGGGCTGACGCCGGAGACAGCGTTGATCCAGCGGCCAGGGCCGCGACCAGGCAAACAATGGACGCAATCTTCATGGTCTCGCTCCCGCGAATGAATATCCTTCCATGCTAGGCACTCGAACCTCGGGCCACTGCCGGGATTACCCGAGGCGAGGAACGGTGGCGCCGCCCGACCCCCATGAACATGGGGGGATGCGACAAGGCGGGAACGGGGGTTCGGCGACGGGTTGCGACGGCTTGTGCGGGCCGGTCGCCTGGCGGAGAGGGTGGGATTCGAACCCACGGTACGGGGTTACCGTACGCCTGATTTCGAGTCAGGTACATTCGACCACTCTGCCACCTCTCCTGGGTTCGCTTCGGCGGGTCGGCCACCGAGGCCGGCATTCTAGCCCAGCCTCAGGCCTCGATCCGCTCCTGGCCCCCGAGGTAGGGCCGCAATGCCGCCGGAATGGCGATGCTGCCATCGGCCTGCTGGCAGTTCTCGAGCACGGCAACGAGCGTGCGCCCCACGGCAAGGCCTGAGCCGTTGAGCGTGTGCACGAGCTCGTTCTTGCCTTGGGCCGTCTTGTAGCGCGCCTGCATGCGCCGCGCCTGGAAGGCCTCGCAGTTCGAGCACGAGCTGATCTCGCGGTAGGCGCGCTGGGCCGGCAGCCAGACCTCGAGGTCGTAGGTCTTGGTCGAGCCGAAGCCGAGGTCGCCGGTGCACAGCGCAACCACGCGATACGGCAGCTCGAGCTTGCGCAGGATGGCCTCGGCGTGGCCGGTCATCTGCTCGAGCGCGTCGTAGCTCGTCTCGGGCGCGACGATCTGCACCATTTCGACCTTGTCGAACTGGTGCTGGCGGATCATGCCGCGCGTGTCGCGCCCGGCGCTGCCGGCTTCGCTGCGAAAGCAGGGGCTGTGCGCGGTGAGCTTGATCGGCAGTTGCGCGGCAGCGAGGAGTTGCCCGCGCACGCTGTTGGTGAGCGAGATTTCGGAGGTCGAGATCAGGTACTGCTCCTGCGCGCTTTCGTCGCCGCCGCGCAGCACCCAGAACATGTCGTCCTTGAACTTCGGCAGTTGCCCGGTACCCTCGAGCACCTCGCGGTTGACGATGTAGGGCGTGTAGCACTCGGTGTAGCCGTGCTCGCGGGTCTGCACGTCGAGCATGAACTGGGCGAGCGCGCGGTGCAGGCGGGCCACCGGCCCGCGCAGAAAGGTGAAGCGCGCGCCCGAGAGCCTGGCGCCGGTGTCGAAGTCCAGCCCGAGCGGCGCGCCCAGGTCCACATGGTCCTTGACCGCGAAGTCGAAGCTGCGCGGCGTGCCCCAGCGGCGCAACTCGACGTTGCCGTTTTCGTCGGCACCGTGCGGCACCGACTCGTGCGGCAGGTTGGGCACCGACATCAGCATCTCGGCCAACGCGGCCTGGATCGCGGCTAGCCGCTCGGCGGACGCCTTCAGCTCGTCGGCCAGGCCCGCGACCTCGGCCATCGCGGCGGCGCTGTCCTCGCCCCGGGCCTTGGCCTGGCCGATGGTCTTGGACAGCGCATTGCGCCGCGCCTGCAGTTCCTCGGTCCGCGACTGGATCGCCTTGCGCTCGGCCTCGAGGGCGGTGAAGCGCGCCACGTCGAGAAACGGCTGCGGCGACTGGCGCGCCTCGAGCGCGGCGACGATGCGGGGCAGGTCCTTGCGCAGCAGGCTGATGTCGAGCATGGAGGGTCAACGGCGAGCGCAGCGCGCCGTCCTTGCGATGAGGGGGATGAAGCGGCGGATTGTAGGCAGGCACGCAGCCGGGCCGCTGGCTTGATCCAGCGCAGGCGCAGGTCAGATGCGAGCGATTATCATTAACCTGACCGACTCGCCCCCATGCCGCAACCCACCCTGCTCCCCGACCTCGCCAACGGCGCCCGTGCGACCGTGCTGCGCGTAGTGGCCGCCTCGCCCGAGATCGATGCCGCCGCGTTGCACCGCCTCGGCGAGCTCGGCTTCATCGCCGGCGAGCCACTCCAACTGTTGCGCCGAGGGCCGGGCGGGCGCGAACCGCTCGCGGTGCTGGTTGGCGAGACGATGTTCGCGCTGCGGTTGATCGAGGCGCAGTGCATACAGGTACAGCCAGCATGAATGCTGCGCCCGCAGCGGGGCACAGCATCGCACTCGTCGGCAACCCGAACTGCGGCAAGACGGCGCTGTTCAACCTGTTGACCGGCGCGCGCCAGAAGGTCGCCAACTACGCCGGCGTGACGGTCGAGCGCAAGGTCGGCCAGGCGCGCTTGCGCAACGGCCAGACCGTCTCGGTGATCGACCTGCCCGGCATCTACAGCCTGACGCCAGCAACGCCCGACGAGCAGGTCACGCGCGAGGTCATCGAGGGCCGGCGCGCGGGCGAGAGCATGCCCGACGCGATCGTCGCCGTCGTCGATGCGACCAATTTGCGCATGAACCTGCGCCTGGTGCTCGAATTGAAGCGCCTCGGCCGGCCGATGATGGTGGCGCTGAACATGGCCGACCTGGCCCGCGCGCAGGGCCTGGCGATCGACGTCGCGCGCCTCTCCGAGGCGCTGGGCTGCCCGGTCGTCGAGACGGTGGCGGTGCGCCACGAGGGTCATGCGCAGTTGCTCGCGCTGCTCGAGCGCGAACTCGCGAAGCTTCATCCGCCGCGGTCGGCTCCCGCCGAGGCTGCGGCACCCACGGCCGACGAACTGCAGGCCGAGGTGCGGCGCATCCTCGCCGTCGCCGCGCCCGTCGCGGGGCGCGTCGCACGCTTCCACTACCCGCGCATCGACGCCGTCGTGATGCACCCGCTGTGGGGCCTCGCGATCCTGGCCACGCTGCTGTTCCTCGTCTTCCAGGCCGTGTTCTCGTGGGCCGCGCTGCCGATGGACGCGATCCGGGTCGCGCTCGAGTTGCTTGGCAGCTGGGTCACCGGCCACATGGCCGACGGGCCGCTGCGCAGCCTGGTCGTCGACGGCGTGATCGCCGGCGTCGGCAGCGTGCTCGTGTTCCTGCCGCAGATCCTGATCCTGTTCTTCTTCATCCTGCTGCTCGAGGATTCGGGCTACCTGCCGCGCGCGGCCTTCCTGCTCGACAACCTGATGGGCAAGGTGGGCTTGTCGGGGCGCGCGTTCATCCCGCTGCTGTCGAGCTTTGCCTGCGCCATTCCCGGCATCATGGCGACGCGCACCATCGCGCACTGGCCCGACCGGCTGGCAACGATCATGATCGCGCCGTTGATGACGTGCTCGGCGCGGCTGCCGGTGTATGCGCTGCTGATCGGCGCCTTCGTCCCCGATCGCAGCGTCGGCATCTTCAACCTGCGCGGGCTGACGCTGTTCGGCCTGTACGTGGCCGGCGTCGCCTCGGCAATGGCGGTTGCGTGGACGATGAAGCGGGTCTGGATGAAGAGCCGCTACCAGCCGCTGATGCTCGAGTTGCCGCCCTATCGCCTGCCGGGGCTGCGCAACCTCGCGCTCGGCCTGTGGGAGCGCGCGCACATCTTCCTCGCCCGCGTGGGCGGCATCATCTTCACGCTCACCGTCGTGCTGTGGTTCCTCGCGAGCTACCCTGCGCCGCCGGCCGGCGCAGCCGGCGCGGCGATCGAGTACAGCCTGGCCGGCATGCTCGGCCACGCGCTGCAGCATGTGTTCGCGCCGATCGGATTCAACTGGCAGATCTCGATCGCGCTCGTGCCGGGGCTGGCCGCGCGCGAGGTGGCCGTGGGCGCACTCGGCACCGTGTATGCGCTGTCGGCGCAGGGCGAGGCGGTTGCCGACGCGCTCGCGCCGGTGATTGCGCAGAGCTGGTCGCTCGCCACCGCGTACGCGCTGCTCGCGTGGTATGTGTTCGCGCCGCAGTGCCTGTCGACGCTCGTCGTCGTCAGGCGCGAGACGAATTCGTGGCGCTATCCGCTGCTGATGGCGGCTTACCTGTTCGCGCTTGCCTACGCGGCTGCGTTCGTGACCTACCGCGTCGCGCTGTGGGCCGGATCCTGAGGGGCCCGGGGCAGCGATGGACCTTCAATCGATCGCCACCGCGCTCATCGTCGGCGCCTGCGCCGCGTTTGCGCTGAAGAACCTCGTCGGCGCGATCGCGTCGCGCCGCGGCGGCTGCGCCGGCTGCGCGCACAACCCGGGCCCGAAGCGCGAACAGCCGCTCGTGCTTCAGCCGCCTGCCATCGCCTTGTCGCCGAGGCCCATCGGCAGCGGGAAGTGCACCGTTTCCTGCACGCCCGGCAGCGTGCGCACCGAGACCGCGCCGAGTGCGCGCAGCCGCGCGATGACCTGCTGCACCAGGATGTCGGGCGCCGATGCGCCCGCGGTCAGCCCGACATGGCGCTTGCCGGCAAACCACTCGGGGCGCAGGTCTTCGGGCGCATCGACCATGTAGGCCTCGGTACCCAGGCGCAGCGCGACCTCGCGCAGGCGGTTGCTGTTCGAGCTCGTCGGGCTGCCGACGACGACGACCACGTCCACCTGCGGGCTCAGGAGCTTGACCGCGTCCTGGCGGTTCTGCGTCGCGTAGCAGATGTCCTGCTGCTTGGGCTCGCGCACGAGCGGGAATCGGCGCTTGACGGCGGCCAGGATCTCGGCCGCGTCGTCCACCGAGAGCGTGGTCTGCGTCACCACGGCCAGACGATCCGGCCGCGTAACCCGGACCGCGGCCACATCGGCCACGTCCTCGACGAGGAAGATGCCCTCGGCGAGTTGCCCCATCGTCCCTTCGACCTCGGGATGGCCCTTGTGGCCGATCATGATGAACTCGTAGCCCTCGCGGGCGAGCTTGGCAACCTCGACATGGACCTTGCTCACGAGCGGGCAGGTCGCATCGAAGACCGTGAAGCCTCGCTCCTTCGCCTCGCGCCGCACGGCCTGGCTCACGCCGTGCGCGCTGAAGACGAGCGTCGCGCCCGCCGGCACGTCGGCCAGGTCCTCGATGAAGATCGCGCCCTTGGCCTTCAGGTTCTCGACCACGTAGGTGTTGTGCACGATCTCGTGGCGCACGTAGATCGGCGCGCCGAACTTCGTGAGCGCACGCTCGACGATCTCGATCGCGCGGTCGACGCCGGCACAAAAGCCGCGCGGCTCGGCGAGCAGCACATCGGCAAGGCCCGACTCCATCACAGCACCCCGATCACGTGAACCTCGAAGGTCAGTGGCGCGCCCGCGAGCGGGTGGTTGAAGTCGAGCAGCAGCGAGTCTTCGCCGACCTCGGTGACCACGCCGGCCAGCACGCCGCGGCCCTCGGGAGCCGGCAGTTGCACGACATCGCCCACCGCGCGCCCGACGCCGCCCACGCCCTGCCTGGCCAGCAGCGCGCGGCTGACGCGCTGCACGAGCTGCGGATTGCGTTCGCCGAAGGCCTCGTCGCCGGAGATGTCGAAGCGCGCGCGCGTACCTTCGCTCAAGCCGATCAGCAGCGCCTCGATCGCCGGGGCGAGCGCGCCGGTGCCGAGCGAAAGCGTCGCCGGCTTGTCGCCGAAGGTGTTCACGAGATCGGCACCATCGGCGCGCGCAAGGCGGTAATGCAGCGTCAGGAACGATCCCGACTCGACTGGTTTCAAGCGTGGCTCCAGGTTTCGCTAGACTGGCCCGATTCTAGGCGCGCCCCTGCCCCTGCCATGACGATCAAGGACCTGCCCGCCGCGCTGCGCCCGCGCGAGAAGTTGCTCGCGCATGGCGCCGCCTCGCTGCGCGACGCGGAGTTGCTTGCGCTGCTGTTGCGCACCGGCGTGAAGGGCACCGGCGTGCTGCAGTTGGCGACCCGGTTGCTGGAGGATTTCGGCGGCGTGGCGGGCCTGCTCAACGCAGACGCCGATGCGCTGCGCCGCGTCAAGGGGCTGGGGCCGGCCAAGCGCGCCGAACTCGCGGCGGTGCTCGAGCTCGCCCGCCGCTCGATGGCCGGCGGGCTGCGCCAGCGCCAGCTCTTCGATTCGCCGGCGCGCGTCAAGGAGTACCTGCGCATCGAACTCGGCGTGCACGAGCACGAGGTCTTCGCGGTGCTGTTCCTCGATGCGCAGCACCAGTTGATCGAGATGGAGGTGATGTTTCGCGGCACGCTCACGCAGACGAGCGTCTACCCGCGCGAGGTCGTCAAGCGGGCGCTCGGGCGCAATGCGGCGGCAGTGGCCTTCGCGCACAACCACCCGTCGGGTGCCGCCGAGCCGTCGCGCGCCGACGAGTTCCTGACCCAGACGCTCAAGAGCGCGCTCGCTCTCGTCGACATCCGCGTCCTCGACCACTTCGTGGTGGGCCGCTCCGACGTGGTGTCGTTCGCCGAACGGGGTCTGCTGTGAGCCGCACGCCGCGATTGCGTGCGCTGGGCGATCTCGCCGTGCTCAAGGACGACCTCGAGCGCCGGCGCCGCGAGGCGGCCGAACTCGCCACGCGGCGCGCGCAGGTGCAGCGCGAACGCAGTCTGTTCGCGGCCAGCGTCGGGCCGGTCACGCCGCTCGCCGCGAGCGCACGCGCCGAGCCGCGCCCGGCTCGCCCTGCGCCCGAGCCGCTGCAGCGTCGCCGCGACGAGGCCGCCGCGCTGCGCGAGACGCTGTCGGACGAGTTCGACGTCGAGTCGCTGCTCGAGACCGACGCCGCCCTCTCGTTTCGCCGCCCGGACATCGGGCCCGACGTGGTCAAGAAGCTCCGCCGTGGCGGCTGGGTGATCCAGGATCAGATCGACCTGCACGGCCTGCGCCGCGACGAGGCGCGCGAGGCGCTCGCGGCTTTCGTGCGCGAAGCCGAGCGCCAGGGCTTGCGCTGCGTGCGCATCGTGCACGGCAAGGGCAACGGTTCGCCCGGCCGCGAGCCGGTGCTCAAGCAGCGCGTGCACGGCTGGCTGGTGCAGAAGGCCGCCGTGCTCGCGTTCACGCAGGCACGCGCGGCCGATGGCGGCAGCGGCGCGCTGGTCGTGCTTCTCAGGCCCTGATATCGACACACGCTTGCGCGCCGTCAACATCCCGACGGCGCAACAGGCGCAGCGTAGACAGGTGCGGGCCGCGCAGCCAATGTGGCCCACGCGCTGCCGGGGGGCCGATGAAGAACGCCGCCGCCATTGCCTACATCCGCGAACTGTGCGCGCTCGGGCTGACCGGCGAGTTGCTGATCCCGGCCCTGCTGGAGGCGCTGCACCGGGTCATCCCCTCGGCGCGCAACCTGTTCGACTGGGTCAACGCCGACGGCAGCATTTCGCGCTACTACTTCGAAGGCCCGATCGACCCGGACCTGGCGCGCCTGTACTTCGAGGAGTTCCACAACAAGCGCGAGGCCGAGGCAATGCCGCGCTATGTCGACGTGATCCACAGCAGCGCGACGATCCGCAGCGCCGAGGAACTCAACCACCAGCGCTTCTTCGACTCGGCGCTGTACAGCGAGATCTGGCGCCCGCAGCGCCTGCACTACCGGCTCGAAGCCATCGTGCGCGGCCGCCACGGCCGGGCGATCGGTTCACTGGTGCTGTACCGCGAGAAGGGCGATGGCATCTTCAGCCGCGTCGACGAGGAGACGCTCGCGACCCTGGTGCCCTACGTCGCGCACGGGCTGCAGCAAAGCAGCGCAGAACCGGTCGACTTCGCCTCCGCCGGCAGCCGCGCAGTGCTCGTCAACCTCGATGCGCTCGGCCGCATCGTCCACCTGAGCCGCAATGCCTACAAGGTGCTGCTGCTCGCGCACGGCGACATCTCGCCGGCCTCGGCGGCGCGGGCCCCGACGAGCGAGGACTTCCCGACGCTCGGACTGCTGCACCGCCAGATCGCGCGCGCGCCCGGCCCGGGGCCGGAGGCACCCTGCACACTGACGCTGAACAACGCCTGGGGGCGGTTCGACTTTCGCGCCGAGCGGCTGTCCGCGGTCTCGGGCGCCGGCCCGGCGCTGACCGGCATCACGATCGAGCACCTCGTGCCACGTGAGGTGCGCGATCTCGATGCGCTGGCCGGCTCAGCGCTCTCGATCACGCAACAGAAGGTGTGCGCGATGCTGCTGCGCGGATGGTCCCAGGCCCGGATCGCCGCGCATCTGGGCGTCTCGGCCACCACCGTGACCGACCACATCCGCAAGATCTACCGCAAGCTCGACCTGCACTCGGCGGACGAGTTGCGGGCCCGATTTGCGCGCGGTCCGGGCACGCCGGCCCGCACCGCAAGCAGCCTGCCTCAGAACCCCGGCATACCCGGCGCCACGGGCCGGAACCGGTAGACGAGGTAGGGCGCCTTGTTCTCGGCCTTGCCGTCGTTGAGCGGCGCGCTCAGCGGCAGCTGGGCCGCGCCGGAGTACATGTAGCCGTCGGGCGAGTAGGTCACGCCGTCGGGCCAGACCATGTCCTTGTCGGCAGCAAAGCGCCGGTACTGGCGCGTGTCGGCCGGGATGATGCCGATCGCGCGCTCGCCGACCTCGGTCAGGTAGAGATTGCCCTGGGCGTCGATGCTCATGCCGCCGTTGTTGGGCTTGTCGGCCCAGGTCTCGACGCGCGCGCCGAGCTGCGCCGCGGCCAGGCTGCGGTCGAGCAGGTCGCTCATGCGCACGCGGTAGACCTTGGCACCGTTCAGCGGCGCGTAGTAGAGCCACTCGCCGCGGTGGTCGAGCGCGATGCCGTCGACGCCCACGAAGACCTTGATTGCCTTCGCGCGCGGCGTACCCACGTCGACCGTGATCGGCCGCGTCTGGTCGGGCATCACGCTCACGTGGCCTTGCAGCAGGCGCCGGCTCTGGCCGGTGCCGAGATCGACGACGACCAGCGCCGCCTTGTCGCCTACCGGACCGGTGGCGATCGCCTCGTCGGCGATCACGATCACGTTGCGCTTCGTGTCGACGACGAAGTCGTTGTGCTGCGATTCGGGGATCGACGCCGGGGCCGGAATCGGCACGATGCGGTGCAGCTTGTTGGCCTTGGTATCCCAGCCGACGAGCTTGGGCGTGATGCGCGGCGCCGACTGCCCCGAGTCGAGCAGCCAGAGGATGCCGTTGGCATCGGTGTGCAGGCCGAGCACCCAGTTCAGGCAGGTGTTCGGGTCTTTCTGCGACCCGTCGGCGCGCTTGCAGCTCTGCCACTCGGCGTTCGGATACGGCGTCGTGCCGTCGCGGGTCGCATTGAGCAGCCCGACCTTGACCGCCGGGTCGTAGAACGGGTGGTAGCCGATGATCAGGCGCCCGTCGGGCATGTAGGTGATGCCACCCACGCCACCCCCGAGGCGGGCGTAGACCTCGGGCTGGACCTGGGTCGGGGCGGGCGCCGTTGCGCACCCGGTGAGCAGCGCGGCGCCGGCCATGCACAGCAGGCCGGTCGTGGCGCGCAAGCGCCGCATCGTGGGCAGGAAATTCATTGCAGCGTCTCCTCGTCTTCTTGTTGCGGCGCGGGCGGCTGCCCGGCCTTGGGCGGCGATGTTACTGCCCGCCGCGGCCTGTGGACTTTG
This sequence comes from Ideonella sp., assembly GCF_016702655.1. Lineage (GTDB taxonomy): Bacteria > Pseudomonadota > Gammaproteobacteria > Burkholderiales > Burkholderiaceae_C > CAIKUF01. The sequence continues at coordinate 24,043 of NZ_JADJDO010000006.1, read as the reverse complement.
CGCCAGGGCAAGTCTCAGGGTGCGAGTCGCGCCGCGAGCGCGTTGACGGCCTTGGCCGCCGTCGAGCCGGGATAGACCTCGAGCAGCAGTTGGCGCCTTTGCACCGCATCGCGTACCGCGGCGTCGGTCGGGATCTCGCCCACCAGCTCGAGCTTGAGCGGCTGCACCGCGGCGGCGTTGACGTAGTGATCGACGACGCGCTGCAACTGGCCGCGAATCGCGCGCGCTTCGCCCAGGCGCCCGGTCTGGTTGACGACGAGGCGGATCACTTCGCGTCGCTGCTGGGTCGAGAGCACCTTGATCGTCGCGTAGGCATCGGTCATCGACGTCGGCTCGGGCGTGACGACGAGCAGCACCTCGTCGGCGAGTGACACCGAGAACAAGACCACGTCGGAGATGCCGGCGCCGGTATCGAGCAATATGACGTCGAAGCGCGGCGACAGGGCGTCGATCGTATCGCGCAGCCGGGTGCGCAGTTCGGGTGTCAGGCGCGAGTACTCGACCATGCCCGAGCCCGCCAGCAGCACCGAGAAGCCTCCCGGCGCCGGCACGATGGCGTCGTCGAGCATGGCCTTGCCGGTAAATACGTCGTGCAGCGTCGTCCTGGGATAGAGGTTCAGCACGACGTCGAGGTTGGCCAGGCCCAGGTCGGCGTCGAGCACGAGCACGCGCTCGCCGCGCTGCGCGAGCGCTGCCGCGAGGTTGGCCGAGACGACGGTCTTGCCGACCCCGCCCTTGCCGCTGGTCACGGCCAGCACGCGCGCTCGGCGGCTCGGCGGCGCCGTGGATTCGGGGCCGGCGTCAGGGTTGTTCATGGTCATCCGGGTCATCGAACAGTGGGGTGCCGAACAACAGGCTCTTCTCGTCGGCGCTCACCTGGACGTCGGGCGCCTGCTCCAGGCAGGCACGGTTGCGGCCCTCGGCCTTGGCGCGGTAGAGCTGCTCGTCGGCACGCGCCACCCACAGCGCCGCAGTCGAGCGCACCCACTGCGGCGCGAAGGCGCCGCCGAGGCTGATCGTGACCGCGATCGGCGCGCCGCCCTCGATCGCGATCGGCTGCTGCTCGACCTTGTGGCGGATGCGCTCGGCCACCGTGCGGCCGAATGCGGGCGCGCAATTGGGCAGGATGATCGCGAACTCCTCGCCGCCGTAGCGCGCGAGCGTGTCCATCGGCCGCACGCACTCGAGCAGGCGCGCCGCGATCGCCTGCAGCACGCGGTCGCCGGCCGGATGGCCGCGCGAGTCGTTGACGCGCTTGAAGTGGTCGATGTCGATCATCAGCAGCAGTGCCGGCTCGCCGGCGCGCGCCACGCGGTCGATCTCGCGCGCAAGCGCGACCTCGAACTGGCGCCGGTTCGCCAGGCCGGTGAGCGCGTCGCGGCTGGAGAGCTCGCACAGCGCGTCGACCACCGACTGCAACCAGCGCGGATCGTCGCTCGCCGGCAATTCGCGCCCGGACTGTGCTAGCAACTGCAGCGCGCCGTCGAGTTGCAGCGCCGGCTGCGTTGTCGCGGTCTTGCGGGAGGGGCTGGGCATGCGGCTCGCGGGGGCGTGAGGTGCGCCGCTCCGGGCGTCGCCGGGCCAGTCTAGCAGCGCAGTGCGTGCGTCAATGCCGGAACTGGCGGCCATTGGCGCGTCAGTTGTCGCGCGCCGCGTCGGCAGGCAGAAACATCGCCTGCAGGTCGGAGAGCAGGTCGAAACCGCGCGCGGTGGGCCAGGCGCGGTGCAGGTCGCGCGCGAGCAACCCGCGCGCCTCGGCTGCGGCCAGCGGCGCCGCAATGGCCGTGATCGGCAACCCGGTGCGCTCGGCAAAGCGCGAGAGTTCGAAACCATCCTTCAGGCGCAGCGCATTCAGCATGAACTCGAACGTGAGCGCCTTGCGCGCTACTTCGTCCTCCTGCGCCACGGGCTTGCCGGCCAATGCCTGCTCGATATAGCGCGCCGGCTCGCGCCAGCGGATCTGGCGCAGCACGCGGTGCGGGAACGAGAGCTTTCCGTGCGCGCCGGCACCGATGCCAAGGTAATCGCCGAACTCCCAGTAGTTGAGGTTGTGGCGGCAATGGTGGCCCGGCCGCGCATAGGCCGAGACTTCGTAGCGCGCCAGGCCGGCGGCGGTGCAACGCTCGGTGATCAAGTCGAGCATGTCGAACGCGCAGTCTTCGTCGGGCAGCGCCGGCGGGTGCTTCGCGAACAGCGTGTTGGGCTCGATCGTCAGCTGGTAGATCGACAGGTGGGGCGGCTCGAAGGCGAGCGCCGCGCGCAAATCGGCATCGAGCGCGGCCGGCGTCTGGCCCGGCAGCGCGTACATCAGGTCGATGTTGAAGGTCTCGAACACCGCTCGCGCCTCGGCCAGCGCCGCCCTCGCCTGCGCGGCATCATGCACGCGACCAAGCGCTGCCAGCGCGGCGTCGTCGAAACTCTGCACGCCGACCGAGAGGCGCGTCACCCCGGCATCGCGATAGCCGCGGAAGCGCTCGCGCTCGAAGGTACCCGGGTTGGCTTCGAGCGTGATCTCGCAGCCCGCTTCGAGCGGCAGCAGCGCGCGCACGTCGCCGAGCAGGCGGTCGATGGCCGCGGGCGCGAACAGGCTCGGCGTGCCGCCGCCGATGAAGACGCTCACGACGCGCCGCCCCCAGACCAGCGGCAGCGAGGCCTCGAGGTCGCAGCGCAGCGCATCGAGGTAGCGCGCGAAGGGAGGATCTGCTTTCGCCTGATGCGAATTGAAGTCGCAGTACGGACACTTCTTCAGGCACCACGGCAGATGCACGTAGAGCGACAGCGGGGGCAGCGCGGCGAGCGTCAGCGTTCCCGGACGCAGCCAGTGCGCGACCGGCGCAGGCGCGTGAGGAAACGCACGGCCGCCCGAGGTTTCCTCAACCCACTTTGGGTGCGGACGACGCAACCCGTCGGCCTGGGGGTGTTCCTCAGCCAAGGCGCCAGGCCTCGCGCATCAGCGCGACCATCTGGCGCGCGGCGAGCGCACGGTGGCTGTGTGCGTTCTTCGTTGCCGCATCGAGCTCGGCGACGCTGCACCCGAGCGCGGGGATGAAGAGCAGCGGGTCGTAGCCGAAACCGCCCGCGCCGCGCGGCTCGCGCAGCAGTTCGCCCTGCCAGCGGCCGGTGGCGACGAGCGGCTCGGGGTCCTCGGCACTGCGCAGCGCGACGAGCGTGCACACGAAGCGCGCCGCGCGAGAGTCCACGCCCGCGAGGCGCTGCTGCAACAGCGCGTTGTTGGCCGCGTCCTGCACGCGGCGCCGGTCCTCGCGCCCACCCTGCGGCAGTTCGACCGCCGCGTAGTGCGCCGAGACGACACCCGGCGCGCCGCCGAGCGCATCGACGCACAGGCCGGAGTCATCGGCGATCGCCGCGCCGTCGCTCGCCTGTGCAGCGTGGCGCGCCTTGGCCAGGGCGTTCTCGATGAAGGTCGCGTGCGGCTCGTCGGCCTCGGCAATCCCGAGCACCGGCTGCGCGACGAGCACCAGCCCGAGCGGCGCGAAAAGCGTCTGCAGTTCGGCGAGCTTGGCGGCGTTGTTCGACGCCAGTACCAGCCTCACGCCAGTCCTCGCCGGGTCGTCATCGGGCCAGCGCGGCCTTCTGCGCCGCGATCAAGGCGCGGATGCCGTCGTCGGCGAGCTGCATCAGCGCCATCATCTCGGCGCGCGTGAAGGCCTTGCCCTCGGCCGTGCCCTGCACTTCGACGAATCCGCCCGCACCCGTCATCACGACGTTCATGTCGGTGTCGCAGGCCGAATCCTCGACGTATTCGAGGTCGAGCAGCGGCGTGCCCTGCACGATCCCGACCGAGACCGCGGCAACGAAGTCGCGGATCGGCGAGGCCGCGAGCTTGCCCTGCGCGAGCAGCCAGCCGACCGCGTCGTGCGCGGCGACGAAGGCGCCGGTGATGGCCGCGGTGCGCGTGCCGCCGTCGGCCTGGATCACGTCGCAGTCGAGCGAGATCGTGCGTTCGCCCAGCGCCTGCAGGTCAAACACGCAGCGCAGCGAGCGACCGATCAGGCGCTGGATCTCCTGCGTGCGACCGCTCTGCTTGCCGCGCGCGGCCTCGCGGTCGCTGCGCGTGTGGGTGGCGCGCGGCAGCATGCCGTACTCGGCCGTGACCCAACCCTGGCCGCTGCCGCGCTTGTGCGGCGGGACCTTGTCCTCGACCGACGCCGTGCACAGCACCAGCGTGTCGCCGAAGGCGACCAGCACCGACCCTTCCGCATGGCGCGTGTAGTGGCGCTTGATCTCGACCGGGCGCAGTGCATTCGCGGCACGACCTTGCGTGCGCTGGAAGTTCGTCATCTCGACCTCAGGTTTTTCTCTGCGACGAACGCCGGATGGCGTCGTTGATCTCGCGGATCGAGCGCTCGATCTCGGCCTCGTCGAGCTCGTCGCCCATGTCCTGGCCGGCGACGCTGGCCTGGATCGTCGAGGCGAAGACATCGTCGCCGAGGTCCTGCGTCGAGATGCCGATCTCGGCCTCGCTGTTCTCGGCCGACTCCCACTCCATCGCGAGCACGGTCACGTTGTCGCAGCGTTCGCCGCCATTGCGCAGCGCGACCTCGACGAGCTCGGGCACGGCATCGGAAATCGTGCGCGCGGCAAGCTGATCGGTCACCTCGGCATCGCTGACATTGCCCCACAGCCCGTCGGAGCAGAGCAGGATGCGATCGCCGCGCTGCAGCAGCAGCGGGCCGACGGCGTCGACGACCGGCTTGCCCGGGCTGCCGAGACAGGTGAAGAGCACGTTGCGGTTGAAGCGCTCGCCGATGGCCACGACCTTGCTCATCGTCTCCTGCAGCTCGGTGTAGGAGTGGTCGCGCGTGCGCGCGACGAGCTTGCCGGCACGCACCAGGTACAGGCGCGAATCGCCGCAATGCGCCCAATACGCCGCATTGCCCTGCAGCACGCAGGCGACGATGGTCGTGCGCGGCGTGTCGAGCAGCGACTTCTGCGTCGCGTAGCGCAGCAACTGGTGGTGGCCGGCGATGATCGCCTCGTTGAGGAAGCGCGTCGGATCGGCGAGCGTCGGCTTGGCGTCGCGCTGGAAGCGCGCTGCCATGGTCTGCAGCGCGATCTGCGATGCGACCTCGCCCTCGGGGTGGCCGCCCATGCCGTCGGCGAGCGCGAACAATCCGGCATCGCGGGTATAGCAATACCCCATCCGGTCTTCGTTCTTCTCGCGCCCGCCCTTGCGGCTGACCTGGTAGACCGAGAACCTCATGGCTTCAACGACGCCCCGGCCCAGCGCCGGGCCGCCCCAAGCGTCGGGCCGGGCCTCGCCTCGGGGGAGTGCGCGCGCAGCGCGCGAGGGGTCGTCATGTCCTCACGCCTTCGCGCTGCCGGTGAGATTCTCGAGCTGGAGCTTGAGCCGCTCGCTGAAGCTGAGCTTGGTGTACTGGCGTTCGGTCTCGCGGCCGAGCTCCTTCTGCAGCGCGAACACGCTCTGCGGGCGCGACAGCGGATCGAGCGACATGCACCACTCGGTGACCTCGATCAGGTTGTCGGAGTAGACATTGCGCAGCCGCGAGAGCGACAGCGCGAGGCGGTCCTTCTCGATGCGCTGCGGCGCGTCGTTGGGCGGATAGCCCTGCATGCAGGCGTAGATGCAGGCGCCGATGGCGTAGATGTCGGTCCACGGCCCGAGCGTGCCGTCGCGGCGGTACATCTCGGGCGCCGCGAAGCCCGGCGTGTACATCGGGCGGATGAAGTTGCCTTCCTTGCTCAGCACCTCGCGCGCGGCGCCGAAGTCGAGCATCACCGCCTTGTTGTCGTTGCCGATGAAGATGTTCGCCGGCTTGATGTCGAGGTGCAGCATCTTGTGCTGGTGCACGATGCGCAAGCCGCGCAGGATCTCGTCGAAGAGCGAGCGGATCGTGCTTTCGCGAAACACCTTGTCGCGCTTCAGGTCGCGCGCGGTGACGATGAAGTCCTGCAGCGTGTCGCCCTGCAGGTAGTTCATCACCATGTAGACGGTTTCGTTCTCGCGGAAGAAGTTCAGCACCGAGACCACGCTCGGGTGGCTGATCTGCGCGAGGCTGCGACCTTCCTCGAAGAAGCTCTTGAGGCCCAGGCGATAAAGCGGCTGCTTCTCGGGCTTGACGCGCGGCGTCAGCTCGCCCGGTGCGCGCTCGGCGAGCGACGAAGGCAGGTACTCCTTGATCGCCACCATGTGGCGCTCGGCGTCCTCGGCGAGGTAGACGACGCCGAAACCCCCGGCCGCGAGGCGCTTGATGATCTGGTACCCACCGACGACCGTGCCCGCGGGCAAGGGCGCGGGTTTGGGCTTTGACATAATGGTTTTTTAGCCTGCGTGAAAGCTCGATGGCAGTCTACAGCATGACCGGATACGCGAGCGCCAGCGCCGGCCCGCTCGCAGACGCCGACGGCACGCCGTCGGCCCCGCCCGAGATCACGGCCGAGATCCGCTCCGTCAACGGCCGCTTCCTCGATCTGTCGCTGCGCCTGCCCGACGAGCTGCGCAGCCTCGAGCCGCAGATGCGCGAGCTCGTCGCGGCGGCGCTGCGCCGCGGCAAGGTCGAGCTCAGGCTCGCGACGCGCGCCGGGCACGACGACGCCTGGCCGCAGCCCGCGCCGGACCAGCTCAACCGCCTGTCGCGCCTGGATGCCGTCGTGCGCAACTGGCTGCCCGAGGCACGCGGCCTGACCGTGCACGAAGCGCTGCAGTGGTGCCGCGGCGCGAGCGCGTCCGAGCCGCTCGACGAACCGGCTCTCGCCGCGGCGCGCCAGGCGATCGCGGGCCTGCGCGAGGCGCGCGAGCGCGAGGGCGCGCGCCTGGCCGCGGTGCTGCGCGAACGCACCGCGCGCCTGCGCGAACTTGCGGCGCAGGCCGAGCCGCTCGTGCCCGAGGTGGTCAGGCGCCAGCAGCAGCGCTTCGTCGAGCGCTGGACCGAGGCCCTGCAGGCCACTGGCGCCGCGCAGAGCATCCCGCGCGAAGCGCTCCAGGACCGCGCGCTGAACGAGGCCGCCGCGTTCGCGATCCGCATCGACGTCGCCGAGGAACTCGCCCGCCTGCGCTCGCACCTCGACGAGATCGAGCGCCTGCTCGACAAGGGCGGCGAAGTCGGCAAGCGCCTGGACTTCCTGGTCCAGGAACTGCTGCGCGAGGCCAACACCCTGGGCTCCAAGTCCGCCGCGTTCGAACTGAGCACGATCGCGGTCGAGATGAAGGTCGCGATCGAGCAGATTCGCGAGCAGGTGCAGAACATCGAGTAGGGTTCCACGGGGTCCACGGCGGTCCCCGGAATACCGCTAACCTGTTGTGTCGTAAGGTCTTTTTGTCCCAGACCGTCCCGGGGCGTTGCAGCGAAGCGCGCGCGACCTGTGGGGGTTACTGTGGGGGTTTTCAGGTCCGCGCGGCCTTGTCGTGCACGGCCCGACAAAAACCCCCACAGAACTTCGGATGGAGAGGTGGGACATGGCAAGACCGACAAGACCCGTCACCGACCGGGAACTGAAGGCATGGCTGGCAGCCGGCGCCGTCGATCGAGGCGTCGGTGAGGGCCTCACGTTCCTGGCGAGCGCTGCGGGCGCCCGTGCCGGCAAGGCATCGTGGGTGCTCCGCTACCGCCTGTACGGGCGGAACAAGGAGAAGGTGCTCGGGCGCTATCCCGAGCTGTCGCTGAAGGACGCTCGCGAACTGGCCCGACGTGATCGAGCGCAGGTCGAGCGTGGCGTCGACGTGGCAGCCGAAAAGCAAGCCGAAAAGGCCCAGGCGCTCGAAGCTCCCACGGTAGACCGTCTCGCAGACATATGGCTCGCCCGCTACATCGAGCCGCGCTACAAGTACCCCGAGGTGGTGGCGCGCGTGCTGCGCCGCCATGTGCGCCCTGTTCTCGGCCCGATGGCGCCGGCCGATGTTCAGCCAGCGCACATCGACCGCGTGCTGACGCGCATCGTCGAGGCCGGTGCACCGACAGTGGCAAACGACGCGCTGAGGTACATGACCCGGATGTTCAGGATGGCCGTGCGCAACCAGTGGATCGATCGGAACCCCGCCGCCGACTTCGAACTGATTGACGCCGGCGGCGACGAACGCGCTCGTGACCGTTGGCTCACGCTCGACGAGCTTCGACGACTCGCTCGAGCCATGCGCGACACACCGAACTTCGGGCGCGAGAACGAACTGGCAGTCTGGCTGCTGCTGGCGCTATGCGTACGCAAGATGGAGTTGCTGTCGGCGCGTTGGGAAGCGTTCGATCTCGACCGGGGGGTCTGGACGCTGACCAAAGAGAACACCAAGACCGGCGCATCGATCCGCATCCCGCTGGCCAAGCCGGTGCTCGCATGGCTGCGCGAGGCCAAGGTGCTGTCGTTTGGCAAGGCCTATGTCTTCCCTGCCCGCCGGCTCGTCCATCGCCGTCTTGGTGCCCTTCGCAAGAACCGCTTCCAACATGTCGGGCCCGATACGTTGAACGTGGCGTTGCGTCGGCTCCAGCTCGCAGACATCGAGCACTTCACCGTGCACGACATGCGCAGGACGGCTCGCACGCATCTTGCCGGCATGGGCGTGGACCGTTTCGTGGCCGAGAGGTCGCTGAACCACAAGCTGGGCAACATAGAGGGGGTTTACGACCGCCACGACTACTTCGCCGAGCGCCACGCTGCGCTGAGCGCCTGGGCTGCCGCCTTGGCCAAAGTCGAGAGCGCTCGAGTCCCGGAGGAAGTCAGCCCGAAGCCTGCGCCGCGCCGCCGCTCTCGCGCTGTGGCCGTGACCTGACAGCTGCATGATGCTTTCCTGGCAAAAATCATCGGCGGCGAGGCGCGGAGTCTCGAATAGGCTCTGCGCAGTGCACGTGTCAGTCAGGAGCGCCCAATGCCCGTCAATGCTTCCCGGGGATCACGGTCCGTCCTGGAGTCGGATTCTCTGCTGCTGCGCATCAACGCCGTGATGCACGTGACCGGCCTGGGTCGATCGACGATCTACCGTTTGATGGCTGACCGGCAGTTTCCGATTCCTGTGCGTCTGAGCAAGCGCGCCGTCGCGTGGCGCCGAAGCGACTTGGAGCGATGGAGCGAAGGCCGCCCTACGGCCACTCATTGAATGCGAGCGCAGCCGAACCTAAGGCTGCGTCACGAACGGAATTGTGAGGCCGATCAGCAGCATGCTGATCAAGATCCGGGCCCAGCGCCACGTCGTGAAGTGGTAGCGATGGTTCTGCCAAACCGCGCGATGCGCGCGTCCGATCGCGCTGAGCAAAGCGACCACGACGACCATCGGAACGGCGATGCCTTCGGGCTGCGGCAGGTGCGTCGCGATAGCGATCCAGCTTGCCGGCCACACCACGGCGTCGGCGAACGCGAGCAGACGCCGACCCGGCCAGTAGATGGCATCAGCCAGCGGTGTGCGCGTGAGAACGAGCCACATGATCGCGTTCGACGCCGCGGCAGCGCGATGGTTCGCACGATCCGCCGTAGCGTACCAAACCGTTAAAGTGTCATCCTGGCGTGGGACGCAGTCAGCGGCCACGCCAAGCCGTGCCGCCAGCCCTCACGGCAGCAACCCGATAGCGCACCGGTGCTCCACAGCAAACGCATCGCGCCCGTAAGTTGCGCCCACTGATCAGATCTCGATTCGCATCCCTGCCTTGCAGTCCAGCCACCTGCCCTAAGTTCCGAGGGAGCCGCTCGTGGCTGTTGAACCCTCGGCGCAGATCGGGTATCAGCTAGTCCCTGCCCCGCGTTCGTCGGTCGCCGTGCGAAACCGACAGCGCCGCGACCGCGCACGGTTGCCAAGGGCACCGTGGAATAAATGGAAGGGGCCCGCGGCTGCGCAGCGCAGCGAAGCAGGCGCGGGAAGGGTCCGTTTATGCCGCGAAAGGCCCTCGCAACCTGCCGCGCGGCGCTACGTTTCGCACGAAAGGCGGCCGACGAACGACGGGGCAAAACTGTCGCTGCGACGAAGGGAACGGGCCGTGCGCAAACGCGTGCGGCCCATCGCACCGCGCCCGCCTGGGCGCGCTGGCCGCCGACGAATTTTCGATGGAAATCATCGCTGCATGGCGCACAACGCCTACATAGAGTTCAGACCATCCGGGCAGTCCATCATGGGCCAGCTTTGACTTCCTTGCGCATGCGCACCACAGGCCAGCGCTGTGTACCGGCTGGGCATCAACGCGACCGACAAAGTAACGACCTGTCACCAGGCTATTGGATGTTCGGTGGCACAGGCGGAAACTTCGATCTGACGGCAGATCGCAGTATCTGCGCGGGCAACACGGGAATCGAGTTCGTGATGGACTACGCCAGCTGGGCGCGGTATCGGTCAACTGACGAGTTCGAGTTGCGCGCCGCCTTGGCGCGATGGGAGGTGCTGTATGGACCTTGGCACTCCGACTGACTCAGCCCTTCGGGTCGTCTGCCCGCAATGCGGGCATTTAGAAATCGACGACCTGGAACTGCTTGCCAGCGACGAAGTACACGCCTTGACCTGCGAGGTCTGCGCCTGCCGCTTTCATCTGGCGCTCTTCGATTGCGCACATTGCGGCGAGGAGACGGTCTTCGTCAGAGCCGCGGCTCCGACGCCTGCCGAGATCCTGGCCGCGACTTGCCAGCATTGCGGCCATCCGCTGCACGATGATGGACCGGACGTTCGCCCCATGGGTCGCGCCTGAGCGGCGTGATGCCCGCACCGTGCGCAGCGACGACGGCGCACTGGTCGTCACCATGCAGTTCACGCCGGAAGGCATGTTCGTGGAGCGGACGATTCAGCGCCCCGGAATGTCCCGGGTCGTACAAGTTGTCGTCTTTGGCTCGGCAGATCAGTTCCGCCGCTGGTGCGACGCCGATCAGGCCCGCTTCGACTACCCGCTGCTGTACACGAGCCTCGCGCGCAATGCAGACGCCATCTTCTCCGGAAGCACGGACGCAGCCTCCACTGGCTGAGCTGGCGGCTTCGCCGCACTACTCAGCCAACGCCATGGCCGCGATAGGTCGGCTGTCGCTGGCGAACGACGAATCTCAAGCCGTGAAGGTGCTGTCGGATGCCGCCACGCTGATGGGCGCCGATGCCGCGGCCTTCGTGAGCTTCGTGCGCGACGACGGCTCGCATGAGTCCTTCCGCTTCCTACTGGCCTGCGACCCTGTCTGGTGCCTCGAATACGAACAGCGCGCCTGGTACGCGAATGACCCCTGGCTGGCGTATGCGTTGACGCATTCGGAGCCAGCCCGTGGCTACGAGATCGCCCCGGGCTCTGCGCAGCAGCGGGCGGTGGTGGAGCTGGCGACGAAGTACGGTTTTCGCTCTTCACTGATCGTGCCGGCACCGTCGAGCGGTGGCCTGTCGCGCGTGGGCGTCCTGTGCCTCGGCTCCAACAGCCCGGGATACTTCGACGATGACGGATACCCGAGCTTCAGGATGCTCGCGCGAAGCCTGGCGATGGAGTTGCACGAGTGGTGGATCGCAAGGATCAAGCGCGAGCTGATCGCCAGCGTGCATCTCTCCGAGGAAGACCTGCAGCTGCTGGCGCAGGAGCGGTTGGGGCATGGCACCAAGGCAATCTGCTCGGCCTTGCAAATGAGCCCCACCGCCGTGAACTCGCGCTTCCAGCGGCTGAACGCAAAGCTCGGTGTCCCCAACCGGAAGGTTGCGGCACAACTCGCCGCCGAGTATGGGTTGATCTGACAGGCACTCTGCGGAGGGCACGACCATGGACAAACAATGCGTGGCGGCGGCGGGCTACCTGAGCATCTTCCTCGTGCCGACACTGTTCGTCACTGGATCGGCCCTCGACAGGCCGTGGCTGGCGTTCGGCGTGGTGATCATCGTGTTTCCAATGGCGCGCATGGTCTTCGGTGCCTTGCCAGCTGCTGGCTCGCCGGAGTGGCGCGAGTCCGTCGCCACCGCGCTTGATCACTTGCCCGTGGTCTTCGCCGTGTTCATGCCGGTCGTCGTGCTTTGGGGCCTTGCGCATTCCGTCGATGCGATCGGTGTCGACGCAGGCGCGACGGTCGGCACCGCATTGAGTCTGTGGATGACGCTGCTGTTCGGGACCTGCGTCGCGCACGAGCTCATCCACCGGCGGGACGGCAGGCAAGCCGTGCTCGGCTACGCACTGGCGGGGTTCTGTGGCTATCCGGCGCTCGGCATGGAGCACCTCGCCCATCACGCCCGCCCGGGAGACACGCGCCTGGCGGAGTACCCCCTCCGGTCCGAGTCACTTTGGCGCTTTACGAGCCGTCGCTTGCGGCGCGTCGGCATGGACCTGTTCGGGCCGGGTGCTGCGGTTTGGAACCCGCGGGTCCGGCTTCCGAATCCTGTACGAACCCGCGCGTCGCACTGCTCGCGACGACCTTCACTCTGGCTGCGTTCTGGATGCTGGGAGGGTTGGCCGGTGCCCTTCTATACCTCGCGGTGTGCGGCGCGGTGGCGTTCGGGATCCAGTTGATCACCTACATCCAGCATTGGGGCCTGGGGGACGACAGCATCCCCGAACGCATCGGCTACGGCCGCGGCTGGGAGGAAGACTGCCGCTTTCAGGCCTGGGTCACCCTGAGCATCAGCTTGCACGACCAGCATCATCGGGACAGCCGCAGGCCCTTCTACAGGCTGGACTTGTCGCCTGACTCACCGCGCTTGCCCGCGGGCTATGTCCTGCTGATGTTTGCCAGCATGGTCCCTTCCGTCTGGCACCGGCTCATGGCGCCGCGGCTGGCAAGGTGGATCCTGATGCCGGACAGGCCGCAGTCGGCCGGTCGACGAATCACCTGCTTCGGGCTGTACGACGCCCGCGACAACGCCGGAACCTGACGTGCCAAGGCGGCGCCTGAAGTCGTCCACGCGTGCGGCCTGGATGCCGTCACGAACCAGGTACTCGACGGGGCCCAGATGCCGCCGGATTGTCGAAACTGCTGGAGGACTTCCCGCAGCGCGGAGACGACCTGCGGCGTGTACTTCTCGGCATCGGGTCCCGCCAGACGAATGATCTCGCCTGCCGGGCCCAGCGACATGGCGAAATCGATGGCGTCATCCATGTCGCAGCCGATGCAGACATCGCAGTCATGGCGCTCGAACAAGACGCGTTCGAACCCGGCGTTTTGAAGTATGGTGCTGACCACGTCGGCGTCGGCCATCGAGAACGGGCCGGGGCCGCAATGCACCTGATCCGTCGCGTCATGCGTCACCACCGGCACGATGTCCCTGACGCGCAACTCCGCCTCATGCAGCCAGGGGTTGTCCTCGCGCCTGCGCCAAACGATCTGCATGAAGCTGCCGCCCGGCTTGAGCGCTCCACATATGTTGCGCATGGCGGCGTCAGGGTCGGCGAAGAACATCGTGCCGAAGCGTGAGAACGCGTGATCGTAGGGACCAAGAAGGTCGCATTCCTGCACGTCGCCCTGGATGAATTGCGCGCCGCTCACTCGCTGGTCGCGACACTCCGTCTCGGCGGCGCGGACGAAATTGGCTGCGCAGTCGACACCGACCACCCTGCCGCTTGGGCCGACGCTTCGCGCAATGAGGAGCGTGCAGTCGCCGAAGCCGCTCCCGACATCGAGCACACGCGCGCCGACCGGGAACCGACACCGGCTCAAAGCAGCTTCGCTGTGCTTCGACAACCCATCGGCGATCAAATGCTTGAAGCGGCAGAACTTGTCGAACAGCACGGTGTTCCATGCTTCGATCATCATGCGACTGATGTCTGCCACGGCATACCTTTGCAGAGCAGTCGAGCAGTTTGCTCGAAGGCGAGTACTGGCCGACGCGGAGGAACAGTGTCGCTACCAATAGCGATTGGTCAACCCCCAGTGCCTCGGCTTACCGCGAAACATCGCGCGATCGGCGAGGTCAGGTATGCGTCGGATTGCGGCCGATGATGCCGTCAAGACCTGCAGCCGGTGTCGACCCAAAGGAGCCCGTGGACGATTCTGTGGGTGAACGACCGGTCTACCTTGGAACTGGACCTTTCGCCGATGCCGTCGAGCAAATCTGAGTTGGCGATTGCGGTCGTTCACGCATGCCCAACGATGCCCGCGAGAAGTTCGCGGCCGAATGACTACATGCGAAGGTCGCGACCTGGTGCGGCCGACCACTTGTGAACACTCGTAGCGCTCTTTCCAGCGTCGGCAAAGTGAGATACAGCCGACAAGCGCTGGCTGGCTGCGCGCTTCCTTGCAATCGCAGGCCACGACGCGCTCGCGGCCGCCGTGCCGCGCGCAGCGACGCGTCTGGGGCTGGCCAACAGGCCGCACCCGATGACCTCAGACGTCACCACTCATTTCAGCGTGAACCGTGCCGAGGCGGCCGGCTTGCCATTGAGCGACACCTCGGCCAGCACTTTGGTGCCGGCACCAACCTTGAAGTTGCCCTTGGCCTCCAGTTTGTCACCCACTAGCGCGAGCGGCGCTTCGGTCTTGTCATTGCCGTTGAAAACCGTCACCTTGCCGCTGCCGTTGGTGAGCTTCATCGGTTTGCCGTGGTCGCTGACGTGGATGACGATAAGGTCGGGCTTGGCGACCAGTTCCAGGTCGCCGGCCTTGGTCTCGACGACGATGCCGCCGTGCTTTGGCGCATGGTCCTCCGCGGCGAATGCGGGCAGGACCAGCACGGATGCGATCAGCAGCGGAGCGAAGATGGATTTTCGTGAGTTTCCTTCCAGGGTGGATCGTGAGTGAAATTGCAGGTCAATGGATCGGCGTCGCGCTGACCACGTCGATGACCGTGATCCAGCCGGCCACGGCCTGGCCGGTGCGCGCGGCCGCAGTGATCGCGGCCATCAGCGGCTCGACCTCGCCGTCCTCGCAAAGCAGCTCCAGCTTGTATTCGTTGACGACCTCGTCGCCAAGGTCCATCGAGTAGTGCTGCTCGCCGCTGTCCAGTGGCAGCAGCGAGCCCTTGACGATGTACACCGCCAGGTTGTGGCCGCCCGCCACGTTCGCGCGCCCCAGGCGGGCGAGGTCCTGAAAACGCGGCGATAACGTCGGCGATGCGGCTGCGGTGCAAGTAGGCCTTGATCTCTTTCATGGTGTCTCCGGGGTCGGTTGAGGAAGGGGTACGGCTGCGGCACGCTCGGCGGCAGCATCGCGCTCGCGCTGCTTCGCCTCGGCCTGGTTTCCGACCATTCGTAGATCAGCGGCAGCAGCAGTAAGGTCATCAGGGTCGAGGTGATCAGCCCGCCGACCACCACCGTGGCCAGCGGCCGCTGCGTTTCGGCCCCGACACCTGTCGAGATCAGCCTCGGGATCAGGCCCAGGATCGCCACCGACGCCCTCATCGGCACAGGGCGCAGCCGCAGCGCCGTGCCGCGGCGTACCGCCTCTCGAATCGTCAGGCCGTGCCGGCGTTGTTCGTTGAGGAAGCTGACGAGCACGATGCCATTCAACATCGCCACGCCGAACACGGCGATGAAGCCGATCGCCGACGGCACCGACAGGTACTGGCCGGTGATGAACAGGCCGACGATGCCGCCGATGATGGCGAAGGGCACGTTGGCGATGATCAGCGTGGCATGGCGCACCGAGTTGAACGCCGTGTACAGCAGGATGAAGATCAGGCCGATGGTCAGCGGCACGATCACGCCCAGCCGTTCCATCGCGCGCTGCTGGTTCTCGAAGGCGCCGCCCCATTCGACCCAGTAGCCGGTGGGCAGCTTCACCTTCGCGGCGATGGCCACGTTGGCGTCCTTGACAAAGCTGTCCACATCACGTCCCTGCACGTCCATTTGCAACACCGCGTAACGCTGCAGCGATTCGCGGCGCACGAAGGTGTAGCCTCGTCGAGCTCGATCTTCGCCACGCTGGAGAAAGGCACGATCGCGCCTTCGGCAGTGCGGATCGGGATCGCGGCGATCGCCGACGGGCTGTTGCGGAACTCCTCGGGCAAGCGGACTGCGATGTCGAAGCGGCGCGTGCCGTCGATCAGCGTCGACACCGCACCGCCGCCGATGCCGGCCTGCACCACGGCCCGGATGTCGTCGGCATTCAGCCCGTAGCGCGCCGCAGCCTGGCGGTCGACCTTGATGACCATCTGCGGCTTGCCCTTGTTGGCCTCGGCCGACAGGTCGGCCACGCCCGGCACGCCGGCGACCACGGTCTTGAGCTTGGCCGACAGTTCCTCGAGCTTGTCCAGGTCCTCGCCGTAGATCTTCAGCGCCAGCGTCGCGCGCACGCCGGAGATCAGCTCTTCCACACGCATCTGGATCGGCTGCGTCGCACCGAAGACGGCGGTCTGCACCTCGCCTTCGAGGAACTCCTGCATCTCGCGGCCGAGCGCGGCAAACGACTGCTGCGTCGGCCACTCGTCCCGCGGCTTCATGTCGAGCAGCACCTCCATGTAGTTGACGTCGGCCGTCTCGCCCTTCTCGGCGCGGCCGATCGTCGCCAGCACCGCGTTCACCTGCGGGAACTGCTTGCGCAGGCTCGCGTCCATGACGTTGGCGACGCGGATCGATTCGTCGAGCGAGGTCGAAGGGATGCCGACGACGCGGAACATGATCGCGTCCTCCTGCAGCGTGGGCATGAACTCCTTGCCGAGGAACGGGAACAGCGCCAGCGCGCCGATCAGCAGCGCCAGCGCGGCGCCGACGACGATCTTCTTGCGCTCCAGCGCCCAGTCCAGCAGCGGCAGGTACAGCCGCTTCGCCCCGCGCACCAGCCAGGTGTCCTTCTCCTCCTTGGGTTTGAGGATCAGCGCACACAGCACCGGCACCAGCGTCAGCGACAGCAGCAGCGAGCCGGCCATCGCGAAGGTGATGGTCAGCGCCATCGGCTTGAACAGCTTGCCCTCCAGCCCCGTCAGCGAGAACAGCGGCAGGAAGACGACGATGATGATCAGGATCGCGAAGGCGATCGGATTGGCCACCTCGCGCGCCGCCTCCAACACGACGTGGGTGCGGCTGATCGGCCTGCCCGACGAGCGTGCGTGCGACAGCAGCCGGAAGGCGTTTTCCACCATCACGACCGCGCCGTCGACCATCATGCCGATGCCGATGGCCAGCCCGGCGAGCGACATCAGGTTGGCCGACATGCCGACGTAGCGCATGAGGATGAAGGCGATCAGCATCGCCAGCGGCAAGGTGACGATGACGACTATGGCCGAACGGAACTCGCCGAGAAACAGGAACAGGATCACCGCCACCAGGATCGAGCCTTCGATCAGCGCGCTAGTCGAGGTGGCGAGCGCCTTGTCGACGATCTCGGTGCGGTCGTAGACCGCCTTCAGCTCCACGCCCTTGGGCAGCGCGGCCTGCGCGATGGCGAGCTTGTCCTTGACCGCCTTGACGACGGTGGCGGCGTTCTCGTTGATGCGCGCGAGCGCGATGCCGAGCACGACCTCTTCGCCATTGCGCGTGACCGCGCCGAAGCGCACGGCTGGGGCTTCCTTGACCTCAGCCACATCGCGCACATAGATCGGCGCGCCGTTGCGCTCCGCGATCACGATGGTCCCGATGTCAGCGGCATTGCTGACCAGGCCCAGGCCACGAACCAGGTACTGTTCGACCCCGATGTTCAGGTACTGGCCGCCGACCTGCTTGTTGTTGGCCGCCAGCCGCTCCATCACCTCCTTGAACGACAGGCCGTACTTCACCAGCAAACGGGGATCGATCTGAACCTGGAACTGCTTCTCGTGGCCGCCCCAGGTGGTGACGTCATCGACGCCGGGTGCGGTGCGCAGGATCAGCCGGACGGTCCAGTCCTGCAGCGTGCGCAGGTCCATCGCGCTGAGCTTCCTGTCGGCGTCTTCGATCGTGTACCAGAACACCTGGCCCAGGCCCGAGCTGTTGGGGCCGAGTTCGGGCTCGCCGTAGCCCTCGGGCAGCCGGCCCTTGACCTCCTGCAACTTCTCACCCACCAGCCGGCGCGCAAAGTAGATATCGACCTTGTCCTTGAAATACACGGCCACGTAGGACAGGCCAAACAGCGACACCGAACGCACCACCTCGACGTCGGCCAGACCGGCCATCGCCCCTTCGATCGGTACCGTGAGCAGCCGCTCGATATCTTCGGCGGCGACGCCCGGGGATTCCGTATAGATGTTCACCTGGGCCGGCGTGACATCGGGGAAGGCGTCCACCGGCACCTGCCGATAGGCCATGACACCCAGGCCGATGAGCACGGCGAAGGCCACCAGCACCAGCACCTTGTAGCGCAGGCTGGCATCG
Organism: Ideonella sp.; assembly: GCF_016702655.1. Lineage (GTDB taxonomy): Bacteria > Pseudomonadota > Gammaproteobacteria > Burkholderiales > Burkholderiaceae_C > CAIKUF01. The sequence continues at coordinate 5,927 of NZ_JADJDO010000006.1, read as the reverse complement.
ACGATTGCATTGAGCATGGTTCGGTTGTCCTTCTCAATGCCCGTGGCCGAGCTGGGATTTCAGCTTGCGTGCCTTGAGGGCGTAGGTGCCCGAGGTGACGACCTGATCGCCGGCCATCAGGCCCGACTTCAGCACCGTGCGTCCGCCAATGCGTTCCCCGGGTTCGACCTGCACGGCCTCGTACGCGCCCTGCGCATAGACGAAGACCGTCGGCTTGCCGTCCATCAGCACGATGGCGGCATCCGGCAGCGAGATGGCCTCGCGCCTGGTCGCCCGCCACCTCGATGGTGGCGGTGGCGAACATCTCCGGCTTCAGCCGGCCATCGGCATTGGCCACTTCGATGCGCGCGGCGACGGTGCGCGTGTCCTTGTCGAGCGAGGCGCCGATATGGCCGACACGGCCGGCGAAGACCTCGTTCGGATAGGCCGGCACCGTCACCTTGGCGTTGGCGCCGATGCGCGCCTTGGCCAGTGCGCTTTCCGGCAGGTCGGCCTGGATCCACACCCGACTCAGGTCGGCCACGCTGAACAGCGGCTCGCTCGGGCTGGCCAGTTCGCCCAGCGTGGCCTTCTTCTCGATCACTGTGCCGGCAAAGGGCGCGGTCACGGCAAAGGCCGAGACCGCCGAGCCGCTGGCGCTGGGTGAGCCGCCGAGCAGGCGCAGCCGGTCGGCGGCGGCGCGCAGCGCGGATGCCGCCTTGTCGCGATCCGCCTTCGCACGCAGGTAGTCCTTGCGCGGGATGATCTCTTCGGCGTTGAGCGATTCGGCGCGTTTGAAGTCGGCTTCGGCGATGCCCAGTTCCGCCTGCGCCTCGTTGAACGCGGCATGCGCTTCACCCACCGCCACGCTGTCCAGCGTCGCCAGTGTCTGGCCGGAACGCACCTTGTCGCCCAGCCTTGCCGGCACCGCGGTGATGCGGCCTTCGATGCGCGCCGCCACATGGGCCAGCCGGTCCGTCGGGGCGGATGGTCGCGGTGACGGTGAGCGTCTCGCCCAGCGCCTGGGGTTTGACTCTTCGACCTTGATGCCGGCGCGCGCGCCGCTTCCTCGCTGGTCAGCGTCAGCTTCCGCCTTCCTCGCTGTGCTCGTCCTTCCTTTCTTTCGCCGGCGTGTTCGGCGTGCTTGCGCCCTCGCCGGCATGTTCGTCCTTCGCGCCGCCGCCGCAGCCAGCGCAACGCGGGCCAGCAGCGCAGGGCGGCGGCCGGCCAGGCCCGCCCGCAGGCGGCCGTCCTCGAGTTTCTTCAGGGTGTTCATCGTGCGCTTCCTTGTTGGGCCCAGCCGGCCGCGTATTCGGAGTTCGATTCGGGTGCTGTGCATCTCGGCCAGCAGGTCGATCAGGTCGCGCTCGGCGTCGATCGCCTGCCGGTTGACGATCAACTGGTCGAGCAGGCCGATCTGTCCGGCCTCCTCGCGCGACTTGGCGGAGAGCTGCTGGTTGTCGGTGGACGCCGGCACCAGCACGCGCTGCAGGCGCTGGATGCTCGCCTGGCTGGCTGGCCAGCCGGCTCCACAGCTGGCGCACGCGCACCTCGCTGTCGCGCAGCGTGGCGGCGCGTTCGACCTCGGCCTGCGTCATGTCGGTCATCGCCTGGCCGATGGCGGCGTCGTTGCGCTTGAACAGCGGCAGCGGCAGCGGACAGACGAAGGCCAGGCGTTCTTTGCCGTCGCTGGGGCCTTCGCGTCCGCGTGCACGCCGACCGTGACAACGTGGGTTGCGTTGCCGCGCTCGACCCCGAGCCGGGCCTGGGCCGCGTCTTCGCGTGCCGCCAGGGCGCTGCCGGGGCCGGCTGCTCCGAAGCCAGCAACTGCTCCACTCCCGCACGCCAGGCCGTCGTCGAGGTGCCGAGATCACCGGCCACCTCGGGCAACGCAGGCAGGCGGCGCACCGCGGTGCCCAGCTCCGCTGCGTGCATCGATCAAGCGCCTTCGCCTCCCAGGCCAGCGCGTTGCGTGCCCGCTCGGCCTCGACCAGCGCCACGTTCGCGTCGAGCCGCTGTCTTCGCCCGCGGCACGGCGCTTAGCCACCGCCTGCGGCGCTGCGCCTCGAAGCAGATCCAGCGATTCGCTGTTCCAGGCTGCACGCGCCGCCGTGCCGGCTGCAGTACTGGCGAGGAAGCGTCGCGGGGTTGTCGACGCGGGCCTGGCGGCGGGCGTCGTCGATCTCGGCGCAGCGCGTCCAGCCCGGCCGGCGGCGGCTTCGCGGCGCTTCTTCGCCTGCCTGCCCCGCCGGTTTCGGAAGGCAGCTGGGAGATGCCGACGCTCCACTCGTTCCACGAGCTGTCCGGTATGGCTGGCGGCGGCGGCGGCGGCCCTCTGGTACCGAGCTCCTGGGGGTTGTTGAACAGCAAAAAGCGATGTTTCGGCGGCGCGTGCCTTTCGGCGGCGGGGCCAGCCAGCCCTCGCGGGCGTTAATGGACGGATGTCGGCCCTCAGCCAGGCGCATCGCCTCGTCCAGGGTCAGCGCAGTTAGGCGGCTGCGGGCTGGGCACCCGCGGGGACTGCGGTGGCACAGCACGAGGCCAGCGCCAACGAGGGGAATCGCATCGAATCATCCCCGTCCTTCACGACAACAAAGCGATCTGCGCGGCAAAGCCAGATGGTGTCGAAAAGCGCGGACGGAACTGACCTCGCTGCCGAAGCGCGCGGCAGCGGGTGAGTCAGACGACGTCCTGGGGGGCGCCCACCCCGAAGGGGTATGAGATCGGTAGCGGAGGGGGCGGGGCTGCTCGCGCAAAACCTCGCGCGGCGCAGCGGCCAGCTTCGGCTGCGGCAGCGGCAGCGCTGCCGCCTGCCCCCGCATGGCAGCTCGCGCAGTCGGTGTGTTGGCGTTACTGCCGGCGGCCATCTTCGCCGGCATTCACGACATCACTGCCGTCCTGATGGACGTGTTGATGGTGCCCCGGGTGCTTGCTGGCAGCGGCCGCGGTCTCATGTGCGCAGTACGACGCAGCCGCCGCCCAGGCGAACTGCACGGGCAGCACTAGCAAAATGAAAACAACGAGCCAACGACGCATGGGGCGCGATTCTATGTGAAATCAGTTGGCCGTGGCGGGCGGGAGGGCATATGCCGTGCCGATCTTCGAGAACTTTGGCAATCGCGTACAGCTTCTCGAGGGGCTGGCGCGGCCTGCCGCACGTCCGCGGCAGGTTACCGGTGCCGGATGCCGCTGCCTGCCAGTGCTGCTGCCACATCATGTGGTTCATCATCTGCTTGCATCGGCATGTACTGGTCCATCATGTACCGGCGCTGGCGCCACCGTTCGGGCTCAGGTTGGAGTAGTAGCCGCGCATGGGCCCCAGCCGCCGTTTCATCATCGGGGGCTTTCGCCATCAATATGCTCCGGCCCCACGCCCTGGCTTTCGGCCCCGCAGCAGGCCGGGCCGCCGGGGCCCCAGACGCCGTGCATCGCCGCCATCGCCGCTTGCATCGAGTTCCAGTGCTCCTGCAGCAGCCGCTGACGCTCCTGCGGGTCTTGCGTCTGGCGCACCTTGTCCATCTGCGCCTGCATCTGCTTCATGGTTCCCGCAGTGCGCCATGCGCTTGTCGAATTCTGCAGGTTGGGTTGTGCTTGGCCGCGCGGCGGCTCGGTCTGCGGGTTTGACCGTTGAGCCAACGCGGGTTGGGCCATGGCCAGCGGGATCAGCAGCGGTGCAATGCGTGTCATGTCATGGTCTCTCCGAAGTTCGATCGACTGTGAGCCGCAACGCTTGCGCAGCGCGGCGATTCCAGCTAGGGACGCTGGTTCGTCGTTCTGTTTATCGCCGATCACCTTCGCTCAGGCGATCGACACGGGGGTCGCGCGCTCGGGATTCATGCCGCGCTCCGCTGCGAGTCTTGTCCCGCGCGCAGCAGCCGCAGCCCGTTGAACACCACCAGCAGGCTGGCGCCCATGTCGGCGAACACCGCCATCCACATGGTCGCGTTGGCGAGCATCGATGTTCTGCCAAAGCACGCGTGTGTCGCGCGCAGACAGGCGGATCAAGGGTCCCGCAGGCGCCGCAGGTCGTCGTTCATGATGACCACGTCGGCCGCTTCCATCGCGGTGGGCGTGCCGGCACCGCCCATGGCGATGCTGATGTCGGCCTGCGCCAGCGCCGGCGCATCGTTGAGGCCGTCGCCGGCCATCGCGGGTCAGGCCGAGCCGGCCTTGCAGGGCCTGAATCGCGGCCAGCTTTTCTTCCGGCAGCAGATTGGCCTGCACCTCGTCGATGCCGACTTGCGTGGCGATGGTGCGCGCCGTGGCCGGATTGTCGCCGGTCAGCATCACCGGTGTGACGCCCAGCGCCTTCAGTTCGGCCACCGCGGCGGCGGACGAGGCTTTTAGCGTGTCGGCCACCGCGCAGATCGCCAGCACGCTGCCGGCCGAGGCCAGCAGCGTGACGCTGCGGCCCGCCTGTTCGTGCACCTGCAGGCGGGCTTCTGAGCGCCGGCGAGCACACCGCGCTCCGATCCAGCGTGTTGGCGAGCACGTAGTCCGCGCCGTTCATGCCTGCGTTTTCACACCCCGGCCCGCTTTCCCGGCCGCGAAGCCTTTGCACCTCGACGGACAGCACGCCCCAGCCCTTCAGCGCGGCCATCGATACCGGATGGTCGGAGCGCGCGGCCAGGTTTCGCCAGCAGCGCCAGTTGTGCGCCATCGGGCGCGTGAAACCACCGCTTCGAAAGCCACCAACCGCGGCTTGCTCCTCGGTGAGTGTGTGCGCCGGTCTTGTCCATCGCCACGGCGCGCAGGCTGCGCGCCCGTTCAGGAACGCCGCCGCCCTTGATCAGGATGCCGCGCCGCGCTGGCGTTGTTGCTGACCACCGTCACCGTGGCGTCGTGAGATCACCGGCGCGCAGGGCAAAGGCGATGACCAGCACCAGCGCCTTGTACACCGCCTGCATCCAGGTCCAGCCGGCGAGCGTCGGCGCGAGCGAGCACCAGCGCCACGGCCGGTGCGAACACCGCCAGGCGTGTAGATGGCGGCGAAACGGTCGACAAAGCGCTGCGTCGGCGCCCGCGAGCTCCTGCGCCTGCTCCACCGCATGGATGATGCGCGCCCGCGCAAAGCGTCGCTGGATGGCGCCGTGACCCGCATCTCCAGCGCGGCGGCCCTGTTGATCGTGCCGGCGTAGACGTCGCCGCCGGGGCCCTTTGTCGACCGGGATGCTCGCCGGGTGATACAGGCCTGGTCGATGGCGCTGCGGTTCGGCATGCCGGCTGGCGCACTGTTCGCTTGGTGAGCGTGACGATATGCTTGACCGGACCGCCGCGGTCGCGACACGTGACCAGTTACCGTCCAAGCTGGCGCACTTTCGGCGTCTTCGGGTGCCAGCGCCAGCAACTGCGGATGGCGTTGCGCGCACGATCCACGGCGCGCGCCTCGACCGGGGTTCCGGCGATGGCGTACAGCGCCATCACCATAGCGGCTTCGGGCCACTGGCTGATGACGAAAGTACCGCCGACCGCGACGGTCAACAAGGCGTTGATATCCAGTGGTGCCGGCGCGTGCGGCGAAGCCCTCAGGTGCCCAGCCCCGCGAGTCCGATGGCAGCCAACGCTTAGCGCCATCGTCGCGACGCGCCAGGGCAGCAGGTCGGGAGCAAAGAAGCCCAGGGCTTCGGCACCCAGGGCGAGCAGCAACGCGGCCACCTCAGCCGCCACAAGCCTGTGCCGAAGGGCACCGGGCCAGGGCCGTCGGCCACCTTGGCTGGCGTGGCACCGGGCACGGCGGCTGTCGCGAAGGGCTGCGGATCGAAGCCGATGCGCCGCATCGCGGCCGCGGCCTGATCGATAGCTCCCGGGGTGCCGCTCAGGTCGAGCAGGCGCTGGCCCAGATCAAATCGCAGGTGACGAATGCCGGCGATCGGGTCCAGCGCGCGGCGGATCTCTGACTCCTCGGCGGCGCAATCCATCGTGGCGATGCGAAAGCGCGTCGTGTCGCG
>NZ_JADJDO010000005.1 GCF_016702655.1 Ideonella sp. | reverse complement strand
CGTTGATATGGCTTCTTCCTGTCAAAGAGGGCGTGCCCATCCCTCTGCGATTTCAGATCGATCAATGAGTCCCGTTGCCGGACGGGGAACGCGACGGAGCCCGTTGGATGCCACCCGGTGAGGATGCGCGACGGTTGCTCATGCTGATATGCGAGGGTTGGTTACCTCAAGACAAATTTGCGTCGCGGGGCTGCCTTCGCTCTAGGGACTGAGATCGCCTCGCAGGCGTTAGCGCCCGCAGGGCCACCAATAACGTTGACGAGGATTCCCCAGTGGCGCGGCTGCGCCGCGTTCCCCCTGCGGCATCTGATGAGTTGGCTGGGTGCGGCACCTCCTTTGGGACTTCTCGTTCGAGGCGGTATTTGCCGGCCGCTCAATCAGCCGCTGCGGTGGCGGGGATCGGCATCCTGCCAGCCCGAGTTGTGCACCTCGCAACCGATGGCCCACACGAACCCGGCGAGCTCGCGCGCCACGGCCTACGGCCTTGTTCTTCATCACCCGGCGCGCCAGCAGGCGCGCGAACTTCGCGTTCAACCTGAGCTGTGCCTTCCAGGCGATGTCGGTGACGGCCTTGGGCAACTGATCCTGGCGCGTGGCGATGATGGGCGTCACGCGCGCCGGGTGCTGGTAGTGCCAGGCGATCTCGACCATCATGCGCCGGGCCGTACTGTTGCCGGCTTTGGTGATGCTGCCCTGGCGCCGCTTGGGGCCTGAGGAGTGTTCGCCCGGCACCAGGCCCACGAAGGCCATCAGTTTGCGCGCTGACTCGAAGCGCAGGAAGTCCTGCAGTTCGCCCACCAGCGTCATCGCCGCGATCAGCTGCACACCGCGCAGCGCCTGCAGGGCCTGCACCAAGGGCTTGAGGCTCCACTCGGGCAGGGTGTCGCGCATCGCCTGCTCCAGCCTCGCGATGCGCGCCGTGGCTTCGGTGATGGCGTGCAGGTACTCTTGGAACCCGATCTGCTGCGCGGCGTGCTCCAGCTTGAGCGTGGCCAGCCAGCGCAGGTGCGCCGCCGTCCAGCTGCTCTTGCCGGCGTAGGCGATGCCGTTGCGCAGCAGCAGTGCCTTCAGGCGGTGGCGGGCGTTGCGGCATTCGCGCACAGCGTCTTCGCGGGCGCGCACGAGGTCGCGCACGGCCTCGTCGGCGGCACCGGGCACGCGCACGGGGGTGAGGTCGCCAGAGCGGCTCAGCCGCGCCAGCAGCATGGCGTCGCGGCGGTCGGTCTTGATGCGGTCCCCCGCGCGCTTGGGGATCGACGAAGGCGCGACCACTTGGCATTCGATGCCCTGCGCGTTCAGGTGGCGCCAGATCACGAACCCGCAGGGGCCGGCTTCGTAGACCACGTGCAGCCGGTGGCCCTTGCTGGTCAGCTTGCGCAGCGCCTTGTCCAGCGCGACGAGATCGCCGCCGGTGCTGCACGTGCCGAATCTCGCCCTCACGCCCGGCGTCCGCCGTGGCGATGTCGATACTGTCCTTGTGAACGTCCAATCCGACGTACAGAGTGCTAGATTTGTCCATGGCCCGTCTCCTCGCAAATTCGCAACGACCTGACCGACCATCGGTCCGGTGCATTGGTGTAGCTCGGCACGCCCTCGGCGCGCAACCTACGGCACTGCAGGGGGCGGGCCGCCCGGCTTCACGAAGCCATCTTGTCTAGGCCCCACAAAACGACGCCATGCCGCGGAGTCCTGGTTGGCGCAACGTCGCTCCTCGGCGGAAGCCCGACCCGGACCTGTGAAAGTCTCGGCGCATGTCGCAGCCAATCGAACGCTGGCGCAGCCAAGCTGCCTGTAGAAGCCACACGGTGGCGACCGGTGGACTGATCTGGACAGTCTCCAACGCTCTTACCCCTGGAGCGCCACTCGAAGTACAGATCCAAGAAACCTTTGCATTCCTGGACAACTCGCTCCGACAGGCGGGCTCGTCCAAGCAGCAACTGCTCTCCGTTCAGGTGGTGCTGGCCGACATGCGTGATCGGGAAGCCTTCAACGAGCTGTGGTGCGCCTGGATCGGCCCCGACCCTCAGCACTGGCCTCAGCGCGCTGTCTACGGAGCACAGCTCGCGCCAGGTCTATCGCTCGAACTCATCGCAACGGCGACGCGCGGGCCAACGCAGGGTGGGGCCTAACCCCTCTACAAGGACTTCCCTCCGCGTCAAGCGCTCAATGCATTTTCTTTTCCTTCAAGACTGAGTTTGCATTCACGAGCTGGTCCTGTTCGATCCACGCGACGATGGGCATGCGAAGGTGCAATGGCGACAGAGAACAGACTGCACATCTACAAACGGCCTTGTTGCACCTGCCGGTGCGGACCCAGATACGAACCGCTCAGCCGGGCTCCATTCGTTCCACGGGGTTGGGCACGATTGCCGCCGCGCGGGGAAAGCCTGAGTTCGCCAGCTACCGGTCTGACCTGTCAATGCATCTTCGAGAGCACGTCTTTGGTGGAAGGGATCGAATGCTTGGTGTTGGGTTGATCGGGTGGCGTTGGCACTCAGGCCGGGCAAGCAGCTGCGAGCGGTGGGGCCGCTGCAGCGGTCTGCCTGTTTGACTGCTTTGCCGGCGGCTTGACGCTGACGTGGTGGGGATCGAAGACTTGCTCGCGCGTCATCACTGCCCACAGGATGCGTGCGTTCTTGTTGGCCATGGCCACGCACGCCTTTTGCCAGCCCACGCGCGCAGTGAGCTGCACCAGCCAGCGCGAGATCGGATCGTCGCGCTTGGGCGCACTCATCACCGCGGCCTTGGCGCCCTGGATGAGCAGTGTGCGCAGATAGTCGTCGCCGCGTTTGGTGATGCGCCCGAGCACGGCCCTGCCACCGCTGGAGTTCTGGCGCGGCACCAGACCGAGCCAGGCGCCGGCTCGCCACCCTTGCGGGACACACACAGTCAGGCCTGCAATGGAGGTTGACGGCGGGCGCTGCATCTGAGCATGATGCAGGCATGTCTTGATCGATGGCGGGAGAATCCGATGCACCCATTCTTGAGCGCAGCCCTGGCTGCGGCGCTGTTGGCGCCTGCACTGCCAAGCCAGGCGGCGGTGAGCCTCTATACCCGGCAGGCGGCGTATGTCGGTGCGCTCAAGGCCCAGGGGCTTGCGAGCAAGCAGGAGACTTTCGAGAACGCCGGCGCGTGGGGCGATGTGCGATCGACCATCAGTGGCGGCTTCCACACCGCGCAGAGCGTGCTCAGCAAGGGCGTCACCTGGAGCGCCAACTTCGACGGCGGCGAGATCACGACCGGCGACGGCGCGGCGCGGCGCGGCAGTTGGGGCTTCTTCGCCTACCCGCATGGTGCTTACGGCGGCCCGGCCGATTGTTCGCTGCCGGGGGCTTGCGGCGACGGTTTCATGGGGGCTTCGGCCGCCGGCTTCTACGCCATCGGCGGCTGGATCCGCACCAACACGCCGCCGGCCGACATCAACCTGTTCCTCGACGGCAAGCGCTTCGACTTCGGTGCCGCGAGCCAGATCAGCACCGGCTATGCATTCTTCGGCGCGATCAGCAGCACGCCGTTCCACGCGTTCGAGTTCCGCGAGATGGAGGGCACCGCGGGCGAGCTGAAGTACATCTTTGCCGACGACTTTCGCTTTGCGCTTGCGCCGGCGGTATCCGCGCTGGCCGTTCCCGAACCTTCGGCGCTGGCGCTCATGCTGGTCGGCCTGGGGCTGACGATTTGCGTCGGGCGGCGGCGCAGGCAACGATGATCGGTGCCGGCGCAGGCGCTCGCTAGGTCTGCACCAGCCGCCGGCTCTTCGCGATCGACATCAGGATTCCGAGGCCCAGCCCAAGCGTCACCATCGCCGTGCCGCCGTAGCTGATGAAGGGCAGCGGCACGCCGACCACGGGCAGGATGCCGCTGACCATGCCCATGTTGACGAAGGCGTAGGTGAAGAACGACAGCGTCACCGCGCCGGCGAGCAGGCGCGCGAATTGCGTGGGCGCCTCGGCGGCGATCATCAGGCCGCGCAGGATCAGGAAGCTGAAGCCGAGGATCAGCGCCAAGGTGCCGGCGAGGCCGAACTCCTCGGCGAAGGCGGCGAACACGAAGTCGGTCGTGCGCTCGGGGATGAACTCGAGGTGGGTCTGCGTGCCCTTCATGAAACCCTTGCCGGTGACGCCGCCGGAGCCGATCGCGATCCCGCCCTGGATGATGTGGAAGCCCTTGCCGAGCGGGTCCTTGGTCGGGTCGAGCAACGTGCACACGCGCGCCTTCTGGTAGTCGTGCAGCAGCGGCCACTTGACGCCGGCCTGGCAGATGCGCTCCTCCGACAGCACGAGCGCGGTGATGGCCACTGCTGCCAGCAGCAGCACCGGGATGATCAAGCGCCACGACAGCCCGGCGAAGAAGATCACGTACAGGCCGGCCGAGAGGACGAGGATCGCGGTGCCGAGGTCGGGCTGCTTGACGATCAGCGCCACCGGCAGCGCGAGCAGCAGCAGCGCGGCGGCGAAGTCGAGCACGCGCAACTGCCCCTCGCGGCGCTGGAACCACCAGGCGAGCATGAGCGGCATCGCGATCTTGAGCACCTCCGACGGCTGGATGTCGATGCCGATGTGCAGCCAGCGCGTCGCACCCTTCTTGGTCACGCCAAAGAGCATCGTCGCGACGAGCAGCGCGACGCCGAGCGCATAGAGCGGCACGGCCAGCCGCGCCAGGCGTTGCGGAGAGATCTGGGCGACGACGAACAGCACCACGAGCGCCAGGCCCATGTTGCGCGCGTGGCCTGCAAAGCGCGTGCCGCTGTCGTAGCCGGCCGAGTACATCGTCACCAGCCCGCCTGCCGCGAGCAGCGCGATCGCGAGCGCGAGCGGGCCGTCGAAACCGCTGAAGATCGGCTGCAGGCGCGCCCACAGCGACGGCCGGTCGAAGGTCGCGCTCACGGTTGCTGCCTCGCCTGCGCCAGCGCCGGCGCGCTCGCCGATGCGGCCACGACGTCGGCTGCCGCGGCCGGCGGCAGCGTCGCGCTGGCGCCGGGCAGCGGCACCGTCGCCGCGTCGCGCTGGGCGCCGATCGGGACCGTCGACTGGCCGCGCCGGGTGGCCGCGATGTCTTCCTCGCTCGGGTACTTGCCGAGCAGCAGGTAGTCGAACACGCGGCGCGCGATCGGCGCTGCCGCCGCCGCGCCGAAGCCGGCGTTCTCGACCACCATCGCGAGCGCGATGCGCGGCTCGTCGAGCGGCGCAAAGGCGGTGTAGAGCGCGTGGTCGCGGTGGCGCTCGTCGATTGCCTTGGCGTCGTACTTCTCGTCCTTGCCGATCGCGATCACTTGCGCGGTGCCCGTCTTGCCGCCCGTCTTGTAGGGCGCGCCGGCGAACACGCGCGCCGAGGTGCCTTCCTGCGTCACGCCGTGCATTGCCTGGTGGATGAAGGCCACGTGCTCCGGCTTCCACGGCAAAGGCTCGAGCGCCCGCCCCGAGACGCGGCGCTGTGCGCGCGTCTCGAAGTCCTCGATTTCGCGCGCCAGGCGCGGCACGTAGCGCTGGCCGCCGGTGGCGACGGCGGCCGTCGCGTCGGCGAGCTGCAGCATCGTGAAGGTGTTGTAGCCCTGGCCGATGCCCAGCGAGATGGTCTCGCCGGCATACCACTTCTGCTGCTCCTTCTTCCGGTAGGCGGCCTTCTTCCAGGCCGTGGACGGCAGCACGCCCCTGACCTCGCCGTGGATGTCGATCCCGGTCAACTGCCCGAGGCCGAGCGGCTTCATGAAGTCGTGCATCGCGTCGACGCCGAGGTCGTTGGCGAGCGTGTAGTAGTAGGTGTCGCACGACTGCACGATCGACCGGTACATGTCCACCGCGCCGTGGCCGCCCTCCTTGTCGTCGCGGAACTTGTGATTGCCGAACCAGAAGTAGCCGGGGTCGGAGATCGCCTGTTGCGGTGTTCGCTTGCCGAGCGTCAGCGCGGCCAGCGCCATGAAGGGCTTGTAGGTCGAGCCCGGTGGATAGGTGCCGCGCAATGCGCGGTTCAAGAGCGGCTTGTCGATCGATTCGTTGAGCGCCTTCCAGTTCTCGGCGTCGATGCCGTCGACAAAGAGGTTGGGGTCGAAGTTGGGCTTGCTGACAAAGGCCAGGATCTCGCCGTTGCGTGGGTCGATGGCCACGAGCGCGCCGCGCCGTTCACCGTAGAGCTCCTCGACGAGCGCCTGCAGCCGGATGTCGATCGCGAGCGTGAGCTTGTTGCCGGGAATCGCCGCGTTGCTCTGCAGGCGGCGCACGGCGCGCCCGCCGGCGGTGGTCTCGATCTCCTCGAAGCCGGTCGTGCCGTGCAGTTCGGACTCGTAGCTCTGCTCGATGCCGAGCTTGCCGATGTATTCGGTGCCGCGGTAGTTGGGCGCGTCCTCGGTCTCGTCGATGGCGGCCTTCTCGGCCTGGTTGATGCGGCCGATGTAGCCGATCAGGTGGCTCGCCGTCTCGCCGAGCGGGTAGTTGCGGAACAGCCGGGCCTTGATCTCGACGCCGGGGAAGCGGAAGCGCTGCGCCGTGAAGCGGGCGACCTCGTCGTCGTTCAGGCGCGAGCGGATCGGCAGCGACTCGAAGTTCTTGCCCTCCTCGGCAAGGCGCTTGAAGCGCTTGCGGTCGCGCGGCTGGATGTCGATCACGCCCGCCAGCGCGTCGATCGTTTCCTCGACGCTCGCGGCCAGCTTCGAGGGCGTGATCTCGAGCGTGTAGGCCGAATAGTTGTCGGCCAGCACGACGCCGTTGCGGTCCAGGATCAGGCCGCGGTTGGGCACGATGGGCAGCACGGCAATGCGGTTCGCCTCGGCCTGCGTCGCAAGCTCGTCGTGCTTGACGACCTGCAGGTAGACGAGCCGCGCCGCGAGCAGGCCGAAGCAGAACAGCACGAACGCCGCCGCGGCGAAGAGTCGCATCCGAAAGCTGCCGAGCTCGCGCTCGATGTCTCTAAGTTCGGTCATGCGCAGCGCTTGTCAGTGGAAACCTCGGGCCAGCGCCGGGCCGCCCCCAAGCGGCCCGAGCTCCCCCTGGGGGGCGACGCCGCAGGCGTCTTGGGGTCGTCATAAGGGCCGGTTCTGGTCGGGATCGGGCGGCCGGCGCTGCGGCGCGAGCAGCAGCCAGACCGCGAGCGGCCACAGCAGCGACTCGAGCACCGGCGCGAGCAGGAACTCCCAACCCGGGAACATGCCGCCGGCGAGCATGCGCACGACGAGCGACACCAGGTGCGCGGCGAGGAACAGCGGCAGGATCTGCACCGCCTGCGACGGTACCGTGAACCACAGCAGCCGGCGGTGGATCGTGACCGCGAAGAAGGCGAGCAGCGTGTAGGCCAGGGCATGCTGGCCGAGCACCGCGCCGTCGTGGACGTCGAGCACGAGGCCGAACGCGAATGCGAGGCCGACGCCGACGCGTCGCGGCTGGTGCACGTTCCAGAACACGAGCGCGAGCGCGAGCAAGTCGGGCAGCGCGGGCTGGCGCCCGAACGGCACGAGCTCGAACGCGAGCGCGGCGAGCAGCGTCGCGCCGATGAAGAGCGGGTTGACCGGCAGCAGCAGCTGGTCGCTGCGCTTGGAGGTCATGACCTTTGCGCCCCCTTGCGCGGCGCAGCCGCCGAAGCCGGCTCGGCTGCAGGCTCGGGCGGCGGCGGCAGTTGCACGCCGATCGGCTCGAGCACCAGCACCTGGCGCACGCCGTCGGGCGCGGCCACCGGCTGCAGCACGATGCGCGCGAAGCTGGTCTCGATGCGACGGTCGACCTGCGTCACCTTGGCCACCGGCAGTCCGGGCGGATAGACCGCATCGACGCCCGAGGTCGTGAGCAGGTCGCCGACCTGCACGTCGGCGTTGCCGGCCATGAAGCGCAGTTCCATGCCTGCGCCGCCGGCCAGCCCGTAGGCGACGCTGCGCACCTGCGTGCGCGGGTTGAGCACGGGAATCGCGGCGTCCTTGTCGGTGAGCAGGCTGACCTCGGCGCTCAGCGGGTAGACGCGCGTGACCTGGCCGAGCACGCCCTGCTCGTTGATCACCGGCGCGCCGAGCACGACGCCGCCCGCGCCGCCGCGGTCGATCACGACCTTGCGCGAGTAGGGGTCGGACGCCTCATACAGCACGTCGGCGGCGATCGAGCGCACCGTGAGCGCAGGGCGCAGCTCGAGCAGGCCGCGCAGGCGCGCGTTCTCCTGCGCCAGCTGGCCGGCGCGCGCTGCGCGCTCGGCCTGGGCGACGAGTTCGGTGCGCGCGGCCTGTTCACGCGTCAACGCGCCCTGCAGGCCACCGAGGTAGTTGCCGGCCTGCCCCCAAGCCGCTACCGGGATCATCAGCAGGCGCTCGACCGGCGCGAGCACCGTGGCAATCACGGCGCGCAGTGGCTGGGCGAGCTTCAGGCGCGTGTCGGCAGCCATCAGCAGCAGCGCGAGCGCCGAGAAGAAGAGCACCTTGCTCAGCGCCGACGGACCCTGGCGGAAGAAGGGTGGCGGCGTGCGGTCGAAGCTGCCCAGGGCCATGGCTGGCGCGCCGTGCTCAGCTCAGACGGCCGGGACCGTCGCTCATTCAGACGTGAAGATGCTGCCCAGGCGCTCCATGCGTTCGAGCGCCATGCCGCAGCCGCGCACGACGCAGGTCAGCGGGTCTTCGGCGACGAGCACCGGCAGGCCGGTCTCCTCGGCGAGCAGGCGATCGAGGTCGCGCAGCAGCGCGCCGCCGCCGGTGAGCATCATGCCGCGCTCGGCGATGTCGGCGCCGAGCTCGGGCGGCGTCTGTTCGAGCGCGTTCTTGACCGAGGAGACGATCTGGTTCAGCGGGTCGGTCAGCGCTTCGAGGATCTCGTTGGAGCTGATCGTGAAGCTGCGCGGCACGCCCTCGGAGAGGTTGCGGCCCTTGACCTCGATCTCCTTGACCTCGGAGCCGGGGAAGGCGGAGCCGATGTTCTTCTTGATCGCCTCGGCGGTCGGCTCGCCGATCAGCATGCCGTAGTTGCGGCGGATGTAGTTGATGATGGCTTCGTCGAACTTGTCGCCGCCGACGCGCACGCTGCCCTTGTAGACCATGCCGCCGAGCGAGATCACGCCGACTTCGGTCGTGCCGCCGCCGATGTCGACGACCATCGAGCCGCTCGCCTCGGACACCGGCAGGCCGGCGCCGATCGCGGCGGCCATCGGCTCCTCGATCAGGTAGACATCGCTCGCGCCGGCGCCGAGCGCCGACTCGCGGATCGCGCGCCGCTCGACCTGCGTCGAGCCGCAGGGCACGCAGATGATGATGCGCGGGCTCGGCCTGAGCACCGAGCGCGGGTGCACCATCTTGATGAACTGCTTCAACATCTGCTCGGTGACGGTGAAGTCGGCGATCACGCCATCCTTCATCGGGCGGATGGCCTCGATGTTGCCCGGCACCTTGCCGAGCATGGCCTTGGCCTCCTTGCCGACGGCCTGGATCGTCTTCTTGCCGTGCGGGCCGCCCTCGTGGCGGATTGCCACGA
Source organism: Ideonella sp. (assembly GCF_016702655.1). Lineage (GTDB taxonomy): Bacteria > Pseudomonadota > Gammaproteobacteria > Burkholderiales > Burkholderiaceae_C > CAIKUF01. The sequence goes on along the minus strand of NZ_JADJDO010000005.1, from coordinate 271,975 downwards.
CCGAAGGTTCGTCGAGCACGATGCCCTTGCCGCGCACGTAGATCAGCGTGTTGGCGGTGCCGAGGTCGATGGCCAGGTCGGTGGAGAAGTAGCGGCGCAAAGAGGCGAACATGACAATGGGTGCGGGTGGCGGCGACAGGCGGCGGTCAGGGCAGGAGGCAGGTCGCGGCGCGACGAGCGCCGCCGGACGCGAGAGCCAACGCGGGGCCGTCGCCTTGGACGATTTGTGGGCGACCCGGCATGGCGCGGCCGACGCGCAGCGGGCTGCGCCCAGGCGGTGCCCGCGAGGGCCGTGGATAACCGGAGATAATACCCCATGCCCATCGGGCGACCGGGGTCGGGAGCCACCGCGCAGGCCCTGAAACACATCATTACGAGTCAGGGTTTTCATGGCATTGAGTGCGGGCGACGTGAGCCGAATCGCGCATCTCGCGCGGCTCGAATTGCAGGCCGACGAGCAGGCGGCGATGCTCCGGCAATTGAACGACTTCTTCTCGATCGTCGAGCAGATGAGCGCAGTCGACACGCGCAGCGTCGAGCCGCTGTACACGCCGCTCGCCGCGGCGCAGGCCGTGCCGCTGCGCCTGCGCGATGACGTCGTCACCGAGACCGACAACCGCGAAGCCAACCAGCGCAGCGCGCCGGCAGTCGAGGACGGGTTGTTTCTGGTGCCGAAGGTGATCGAGTGAGCCGCGAAAGAGGGGCCCCGCGGGCGAGCCGATGCGTTGCAGGCGATCGAGTGAGCGCGGCCGTGCACGAGCTCGACGTCGCGCGCAACTCGGGCAACGCCTCGACGCGGGCAAGAACTCCAGCGTCGAGATCACGACCGGCCTGCTCGCGCGCATCGCCGCGCACGACGAGCTTGGCGCCTTCCTCTGCGTCGACGAGGATCATGCGCTCGAACAGGCGCGCGCCGCCGACGCGCGTCGCGCGGCCGGGGAGCGTGGGCCATTGCTCGGCGTGCCGATCGCGCACAAGGACATCTTCGTCACCGCCGCGCTGCCGACGACGGCGGCCTCGAAGATGCTCGCCGGTTACCGCAGCCCGTTCGACGCGACGGTCGTTGCGCGCCTTGCCGCCGCAGGTGCCGTGACGCTCGGCAAGACCAATTGCGACGAGTTTGCGATGGGCTCATCCAACGAGAACTCGGCCTATGGGCCGGCGCGCAACCCGTGGGACCAGGCACGCGTTCCGGGCGGCTCGTCGGGCGGCTCGGCGGCCGCGGTCGCGGCGCGCCTGCTGCCGGCAGCGACCGGTACCGACACCGGTGGCTCGATCCGCCAGCCGGCCTCGTTCAGCGGTGTGACCGGCATCAAGCCGACCTACGGCGTCTGCTCGCGCTACGGCATGATCGCCTTTGCGTCGAGCCTCGACCAGGCCGGGCCGCTGGCGCGCTCGGCGGCCGACTGCGCGCTGCTGCTTTCCGCGATGAGCGGCTACGACGAGCGCGATTCGACGAGCGCGCAGCGCCCGGCCCAAGACTATGCGGCCGGGCTCGGCGCACCGCGCGCCGGCGCCAGCGCACGCAAGCCGCTCGCCGGGCTGCGCATCGGGCTGCCGCGCGAGTTCTTTCCTGCCGCGCTGGCGGCCGATGTCGAGGCGGCGGTGCGGGCAGCGCTGCGCGAGCTTGAAGCGCTGGGCGCGACGCTGGTCGATGTGAGCCTGCCGCGCACCGAACTCTCGATCCCCGTCTACTACATCATCGCGCCGGCCGAGGCGAGCTCCAACCTGTCGCGCTTCGACGGCGTGCGCTACGGCCATCGCGCGGCCGGCTATACCGACCTGCTGGACATGTACAAGAAGTCGCGCGCCGAGGGTTTCGGGCCCGAGGTCAAGCGGCGCATCATGATCGGCACCTACGTGCTCTCGCACGGCTACTACGACGCCTACTACCTGCAGGCGCAGAAGCTCCGGCGCATGATCGCCGACGACTTCCGCGCCTGCTTTGCCGAGTGCGACCTGATCGCCGGGCCGGTCGCGCCGAGCGTGGCCTGGCGCCTCGCGGAAAGAGCGACGATCCGGTCGCAGCCTACCTCGCCGACATCTTCACGCTGCCGGCGAGCCTCGCCGGCCTGCCTGGCATGAGCGTGCCGGCGGGCTTCGGCGACGCCGGCATGCCGGTCGGCCTGCAGTTGATCGGCAACTACTTCGACGAGGGCGTGCTGCTGCACGCGGCGCATGCCTTCCAGCAGGCGACCGACTGGCACCTGCGCGTGCCGCCGGGCTATTGAAGCAATGACTGCCCCCAGCTCACTTCGTTGGCTACGGCCGGCGCTTCGCGCCTTCACATTGCTTCGCGATGTGAGCCTGCGCCGCAACCTTCGGTTGTCGCGGCCCCCCGAGGGGGCGCAGGCCTGCCTTGGGGCGGCCCGGCGGCAGGCCTGACATGAACCCCAAACCGCCCCTCATCCGCGGCTACGAGGTCGTGATCGGCATCGAGACGCACGCCCAGCTCTCGACGCAGAGCAAGGCCTTCAGCGGCGCTTCCACGCGCTTCGGCGCGGCGCCCAACACGCAGGCCTGCGCGGTCGACCTCGCGCTGCCGGGAACGCTGCCGGTGATGAACCGGGGCGCCGTCGAGCGCGCGATCCGCTTCGGCCTCGCGGTCGGCGCGACGGTCGCTGCGCAGTCGATCTTCGCGCGCAAGAACTACTTCTATCCCGACCTGCCCAAGGGCTACCAGATCAGCCAGTACGAGACGCCGGTGGTGCAGGGCGGCGTGGTCGAGTTCTACCTCGGCGGCGTGAAGCACCGCGTGAACCTGACCCGCGCCCACCTCGAGGAGGACGCGGGCAAGTCGCTGCACGAGGACTACCACGGCCTGACCGGGATCGACCTCAATCGCGCCGGCACGCCACTGCTCGAGATCGTGACCGAGCCCGACATGCGCTCGAGCGCCGAGGCGGCCGAGTACGCGCGTGCGCTGCATGCGCTCGTGGTCTGGCTCGGCATCTGCGACGGCAACATGCAGGAGGGGTCGTTCCGCTGCGACGCGAACGTGTCGGTGCGCCGCCCCGGCGCGCCGCTCGGCACGCGGCGCGAGATCAAGAACCTGAACAGCTTCAAGTTCCTGCAGCAGGCGGTGGACTTCGAGATCGGCTGGCAGATCGACCTGATCGAAGACGGCGGCGCCGTGCAGCAGGCGACCGTGCTGTTCGACCCGGCGAGCGGCGAGACGCGCGCGATGCGCAGCAAGGAAGACGCGCACGACTACCGCTACTTCCCCGACCCCGACCTGCCGCCGCTCGTGATCGCGCCCGAATGGGTCGAGGCAGTGCGGGCCGAAATGCCCGAGCTGCCGCAGGCGATGGCGGCGCGCCTGCAGGCCGACTTCGGCCTTGCGCCTCACGACGCGTCGATGATGACGCAGAGCAAGGCCTTTGCCGCCTACTTCGAGACCGCCGCGCGCGCCTGCGGGCAGGGCAAGCTGGTCGCGAACTGGCTGATGGGCGAGGTCTCGCGGCGCCTGAATGCGCAAGGCGTCGCGATCGAGCAATGCCCGGTCGGCGCCGCGACGCTGGCGCGCCTCGTCGCGCGCATCCACGACGCGACGATCTCCAACAACGGCGCGCGCCAGGTCTTCGACGCGCTGTGGTCAGGCGAGGCGGGGGCCGACGTCGATGCGCTGATCGAGCGCCTCGAACTGCGCCAGTTGAACGACGACAGCGCCTTGCAGGCCGCGGTCGATGCCGTGATCGCCGCGAATCCGAAGTCGGTCGAGGAATACCGCGCCGGCAAGGACAAGGCCGTCAACGCGCTCGTCGGCCAGGTCATGAAGGCGACCCGGGGCAAGGCCAACCCGGCGCAGGTGAACGAGCTGCTTTCGAAGCGCCTGGCCTGACGCGCGACAGCGCGCCGTTGCCAGCTCGTTGCGGACCGCGCCCGGGAACCCGCAGCCTGGGGCCCGACGCCGGCGCCGCCCGCAACGTGCGCCTGGCCTACTGCGATGCCGCCCTGCGCGGCGCCGACGCCGCCTGCCGCGCAGGGAGTGCCCCCATCGAGCCGGGCTGGGCTCCTGCCCACAGGCGCTTCAGGCGCTCGAGCTCGGCGTCGAACAGCGCGTTGATGCGCACGATCTCGGCCTGCTGGTTCTGCACCAACGTGCGCTGCGCCTCGACGGACGCGTCGTTGGCGTCGAGCGATTGCTTGAGCTTGGCCGGCAGTTGCTGGCCGACATAGAACTCCGCCTCGTCGAGCAGCGGCTTGCGCTCAGCGGCAAGCAGTTTCAGACGCTCTTCGGAGTTGCGCACTGCCTTGCGCACGTCGTCGAGCGCTGCCTCGCGCGCGCGCTGGTGCGCGGCCTCGTTGGGGAACCGCTGCATCAGGTTGCGGTCGCGCCGCACCGCGTCGCGCTGCGAGGCGCGCTCGGCAGCGGCGCGGCGTTCGGCAACCTCGGCCTCGGCGTGCTCGTCGGCGGTGGGTGTCGGTGGAACGACCATGCGCACCGAGCCGTCGGCATTGAGCAGCTTCTGGTCGCGATTGGCGCATTCCGGGATCGGCCGGTCGGACGTGAGCTTCTTGCCGCTCGCATCGATGCAGGAATAGATGGTCGCGCCGGCCGCCGCGGCGCCGCCGGCCGGCAGCGCGGCCAGGCAGACCAGCAACGCGATCTCGGCCGCAGCGTTATTGACGATGACGATGCCGTGATGGCGGCGCATTCCTGCTCACACCCCGTAACGAAGGCGGTATTCGGCCACACGAGCAACGTGCGCAGCCAAGGTCGGGTCGCCACCCGACTGTAAGTACTGCAACAAGTCGTCGAGCGTCGCAATAGCGGCGACTTCGAGGCCCAGTTCGCGCTCGACGAACTGCACTGCCGACCAAGGCGCGTCGCCACCGGCATCGGTAGCGCGCTCCTGCCGGTCGAGCGCGATCGCCACCGCGCAGGGTGTCGCGCCGGCAGCGCGGATCAACGCGATCGACTCGCGCACCGAGGTGCCGGCGGAGATCACGTCGTCGATGATCAGCACGCGCCCCGCGACCGGTGCACCGACGAGCGTGCCGCCTTCGCCGTGGTCCTTGGCTTCCTTGCGGTTGTACGCGAAGGGGACGTTGTGCCCGAGGCGGGCGAGCTCGATCGCCACCGCGGCGGCGAGCGCGATGCCCTTGTAGGCGGGGCCGAACAGGAGGTCGAACGCGATGCCCGAGGCGAGCAGGCGCCGCGCATAGAATTGCGCCAGCCGCGACAGCTTGGCGCCGTCGTCGAACAGCCCGGCGTTGAAGAAGTAGGGCGACAAGCGGCCGGCCTTGGTCGTGAATTCGCCGAAGCGCAGCACCCCGGCCTCGACCGAGAACTTCACGAACTCCAGCGCCAGCGCATCGGCAGCCGTGCCGCCTGCCTGGTTGTCAGCAGTCATCGTCGGGAATTTCCTTGTTGCGACTCGTCACGCTGAACCTCAACGGCATCCGCTCGGCGGCAAGCAAGGGGCTCTTGCCGTGGGTCGAGTCGCTTGGCGCGGATTGTATGGGCGTGCAGGAACTCAAGGCCCAGGCAGCCGACGTGGCAGGCCGCTTCGAGGTGCTCGGCGGCATGAAGGGACACTTCCACTTCGCCGACAAGAAGGGCTACTCGGGCGTCGGCCTGTACGCCCGCAAAAAGCCCTCGGCCGTGCTCGCCGGCATCGGCAATGCCGAGTTCGACGCCGAGGGGCGCTGGGTCGAGGCGCGCTTCGACACCGCGCGGCGCAAGCTCTCCATCATCAGCTGCTACTTTCCGAGCGGGTCGAGCGGCGAGGAGCGCCAGCAGGCGAAGTTCCGCTTCCTGGCAGCGATGGCACCGCATCTGCAACGCCTGAAGGCCGAGCGCGAGTTCATCCTCGTCGGTGATGTGAACATCGCGCACAAGGAGATCGACCTGCGCAACTGGCGCAGCAACCAGAAGAACAGCGGCTTCCTGCCCGAGGAGCGCGCCTGGATGACGCACGCGCTCGACGGCCTGGGCCTCGTCGACGTGTTCCGGCGCCTGAACCCGCACCCCGAACAGTACACATGGTGGAGCAACCGCGGCCAGGCCTGGGCCAAGAACGTCGGCTGGCGGCTCGACTACCACCTCGCCACGCCTGGGATCGCGGCCAAGGCGAAGCGCGAGCACATCTACCTCGGCGAGCGCTTCAGCGACCACGCGCCGCTCGTGATCGACTACGACTTCAGCTTCTGACCTTGCGCCAGCGCCGCCGCTGGCGAGAGGACCTTGGGGGTTGCCAAGCCAGGCCGGACGCGACGACCATTGCCGCTGCGCCCCGAACTGGCGGCGACATCGCTGGAGAACCGCATGACCGAGGCCTCGCGACAGCCGAGCCAGACCGCAGACGACGCGCTCGCCCGGCTGCTCGACGAAGAAGCATCGTTGGTGGCCGCGCGGCGCAAGCTCGCGCTTTCCGAAGCGGCCGGCGAAGCCACGGCCGAAGAGGTCGAACGGGCAGCGACGCCGGACGAGCGCCTCGCACTGCCGCGCGTCGGCCTGGCGATCTCGGGCGGCGGCGTGCGCAGCGCGACCTTCGGGCTCGGGTTGCTGCGCGGCCTGGCGCAGGGTCGCGTGCTCGACCGCGTCGATTACCTGTCCACCGTGTCCGGCGGCGGCTTCGTGGGTGCGATGTTCGGCCGCATGGTGGGCGAGCTCGGCATCGCCGGTGCGCAGGACATGCTCGCGCGCAGCTCCTCGCCCGCGCTCGACTGGCTGCGCCGCAACGGCCGCTACCTGACGCCGGCCGGCGCGCGCGACGCGTCGTTCGCATTCGTGACCTACCTGCGGGCGATCCTCGCGATCCATGTCGAGGCGATGCTGCTGTGCCTGCCTGCAGTGCTGCTGGTGCTGGTACCCCATCTGCTGCTGCAGGGTACACAGGGGGTGGACTTCGAGCCCGGCGCGTGGCCGGCATGGCGCACGCTGTGGTGGCCGCTTGCGCTCGGACTCTGGCTGCTAGCCGCGCCGGGCACGATGACGGCCTACTGGGCCGCACGCGAAGGCACGCTGATGCCGCGCCGCGACCTCGGGCTGCTGCTCGTGTGCGCTGCCGCAGTGATTGCGGCGAGCGTGCTGGCCTGGCCCGGCAACGACGTGCTCGCGCGCGGCGACGGCGCGGCGCTCGCGATGGCCGGCGCGCTGTTCGCGGGCTGGTCGGGAGTGGCGGGCCTGGCCTTCACGCCGCTGCGCCTGGCGCGGTCGCAGGAATCGCGCAGCCTCGCGCTGGCGCGCATCCGCAACCTGCTCACGCGCGTGCTGCGCTGGGTCACGCTCGCCGCCGTGGCGCTGGCGCTGGCCGGCGTGTTCGACGTGGCGAGCTGGTGGCTGCTCGAGGTCATGCAAAGCGGCGAGACCTGGATCTGGGGCGGCGTCGGCCTCGGCGGCCTCGCGGTGATCGCGCTGCGCGCGCTCGCCCAGCCGCTGCAGAAGCTCGCCGAGAGGGCTGGCGGCGCGACGCCCGGCCAGTCGAACTGGGGCCCGAAGCTGCTCAACATCGCCGGCATCGCCGGCCTGGTCGTGCTGCTGCTGGCCTGGCTGGTGCTGGTGCAGTGGCTGGTGTTCGCGCCCGAGCCGCTGGCCGCGTTGCGCGACTATGGGTCGGACCTGCGTGCGCTCGGCCTCGCGGCGCTGGCCGCGCTGTGGTGGGGGCTGACTGCGCGCAACCACCAGATGGCCAATGCGTCGTCGCTGCACTCCTTCTATCGCGCGCGCTTGACGCGTGCCTATCTCGCGGTAGGCAACCTGGCGCGCGGCATCGTCGGCGGCGCGGCGGCGCCCGGCGCGCAAAGCGTGCGCGAGGTGCTCCCGGGTGACGACATGGATCTGCTCAACTACCGCCCCGAGGCGCGCGGTGGCCCGATCCACCTCATCAACGTCTGCCTGAACCAGACCCGCGACGACGCCTCGCGCCTGTACAACGCCGACCGCAAGGGCACCCTCGTCACCGCGAGCGCGCGTGCGATCGAGATCGGCCCGCGCGAAGCCGTGCCTGCGCCGGCCGAGGCCGGCACGCTCGGGCGCTGGGTCGCGGTTTCGGGTGCGGCGGCGTCGCCGGGCGCGGGCTCGTACACCTCGAAGGGCTGGGCGCTGCTGCTGTTCTTCCTCGGCGTTCGCCTGGGCTACTGGCTGCCTGCGCCGCGCCAGCCCGCCGCGGGCTGGCCGCCGGCGATGCAGCGCCTGTGGACGCTCGCGATCAAGCCGCTGATGCTGGTGAGCGAGGTCTCGGCATCGTTCTTCGGCACCGCGCGGCCGTGGTGGTATCTGTCCGATGGCGGGCACTTCGACAACACCGGTGTCTACGCGCTGCTCAAGCGCAGGCTCGACTTCATCGTTCTCGCCGACAACAGCGCCGACGCCGACTACGGCCTTGCCGACATCGAGAACCTGGTTCGCAAGGCGCGCATCGACTTCGGCGCCGAGATCGAGTTCTACACCCACGACGAGGCCGCGCGCATGCTGGCCGGCACCGGCAACGAGTTGACCGTGCTCTCGCCGGAGGCGCTCGCCGACAGCCACTCGGCGCGCGGCGTGCTGCTCGCGCGCATCCGCTATGCCGCCGACGCCGCGGGCCGGCGCGCCGAGGGCACGCTGCTCGTCGTCAAGCCCAACCTGCACGACGCGCTCGACCTGGACCTGCTCGCGTACGCGCAGCGCCACCCGACCTTCCCGCACGAATCGACCGGAGACCAGAGCTTCGACGAGTCGCAGTGGGAGAGCTACCAGCGCCTGGGCGAGGACTTCGGGCGTGCGATCACGCTGCCCTGGCTTGAGTGGCTGCCGGGATGGATGCGGCCGGCCGCGCATCCGAACATCGTTGCGGCGCGCCTGCGCGGTGACGCCGCGGTGCGGGCCGCAGCGGCAGACGAGCCGCTGTGGCGGCGCAGCGCGCGCGCCACCGCGATCGGCACCACGCTCGGCCTGAGCGCTTCGGGAACGCTGCTGCTCGGCCTGTGGCAGGTGAGCGAGCAGTTGCGCCAGGACAGCGCCACGCAGCAGGCCGAGGCGAGCAAGCTCTTTACCGAGGTCTCCAAGGAGTTGCGCGACCTCGACGGCAGTTGCCCCAAGGTCGCTGAGCACACCGCGATCCAGCTCATGCTGCTGCGCGACCTGCGCCGCGGGCAGAGCCTGCGCCCGCTCGAGCGCGAGGGGGTCGACCAGCTCTTCGTGCACGTGCGCGAGGAATGCCAGCAACAGCCTGCCGCATCGATCGACTGTGCCGATGCGGTTCGACGTGCGGGGGCCGGCATCTGCGCCGTCGTCAACAAGCCCTGGACGCAGGGCACGGCGCTGAGCTACTGGCATGCGACGCCGGGGCGCATCACGCTTGCCGGCCTGTTCCGGGCCGCTCCCGACGAGGTGATGGTGGCGAGCGCGCCGGCCACGCCGGCGCCGGCGCCCGACAGGGCCGAGCCTGCTGCGCCGCCACCGAAGCTGACGACACGTGGCGAAGACCCGGCCAGCGCTGCCGAGGCGCCCGCGTCGGCAGCGGCGCCCGCGGCCGCAGCGGCTGTGCAGGTCGCCACCTGCGGCCAGGACGGCCGACGCGTGCAGCTCTACGTGCAGATCTACGACGAGGCCTCGCGTGCCGCCGCCACGGCGGTCGTGCGCGAGCTGAGCCATGAATTCGGCGAGGCGCTCGCGGTCGCGCCGATCGAGAACGTCACCCGTGCCGCCGAGGTGCGTGGCCAGCGCCGCCCGGCGCCGTGGCCGCAGCCGACGCTGATCGTGCACGACGCGGCCGACAAGGCCTGCGCCGCCGACCTCGCCAAGGGCGTGCGCGCGGTGCTGCCGGCTGTGCCGGGCCGCGCGCCCGAGGTCTGGGTGCGCGACCTGCCGCGCTCGCTCAAGCCGCAGGCGGGCGTGATCGAACTGTGGATTCCGCCGCGCGAGGCGGCGCCGGCGAGTGCGAGCTGACCATTCATCGACAGCCTCCCCGTATTGCATCGAACGGACGTCTAGACGTCTAGAATGGCGCCATTGCACAGTCAGATGGATCGAATCATGCGCAGGCGCCCGGGAGAAGTCAGAGACGCAATCGTCGGAGTTCTCGAAGGCCGCAGCCAAGGTGCCTCGGTCACCGAAATTACAGCCGGGGTGGTCGATCTCATCGGCGAAGTTCCGGCTTCCTCGGTTCGGTCCTATCTGAGGCTCAACACGCCGACCCTGTTCGCGAAGATGGATCGTGCGCAGTACGCGCTCGCCGGATTCGAAGCGGCGCCTCCTTTGAACGGGTCGGGCGCAGAGGTCGAGGGTGCGGTGTTTCGCTTCGGCAACGCGACTCTGTATCAGGACGATTGCATCGCGTGGCTCGACCGGCGACCCCCGCAAAGCATTCATGCCGTCGTCACCGACCCGCCCTATGGCCTTGTCGAGTACACCCAGGCCGAGCAGGACAAGCTCCGGGCGGGCAGAGGTGGGGTGTGGCGCATTCCGCCAAGCTTCGACGGCGCCAAGCGTGCGCCGCTGCCGCGCTTTACGGTATTGCGTCCCATCGACCTCCAAGCCCTCGAAAGCTTCTTCCTGGCCTGGGGGCGAAGCCTGATCCGTGTCCTGGTACCGGGCGCTAACGTGGTCGTCGCAAGCAATCCTTTGCTCTCCCATCTCGTCGCGGGAGCTCTCGCGCGGGCGGGACTCGAGCGGCGGGGCGAACTGGTGCGTCTGGTCATGACGATGCGCGGCGGCGACCGCCCCAAGGCAGCGCATGTCGAGTTCGACGACGTGAGTGTGATGCCCCGTTCAATGTGGGAGCCGTGGCTGCTGTTTCGCAAGCCGCTCGAGGGCCGCGTGCAGGACAACCTGCGTACCTGGGGGACCGGCGGATTTCGCCGCATATCCGACAGTAGGCCGTTCGGAGACGTCATTGAGTCGGCGCCCACACGTTCGACCGAGCGGCAGCATGCTCCGCACCCCAGCCTCAAACCGCAGGCCTTCTTGCGCAAAGTCGTGCGGGGGGTCTTGCCTCTCGGCACAGGCGTTGTCCTCGACCCGTTTGCCGGCGCGGCTTCGACCCTGGCTGCGGCCGAGTCCGTAGGCTATGAGAGTGTCGGCGTCGAACGTGACGCAACGTACTTTGCGATGGCCTGTACGGCCATTCCAAAGTTGGCAGCGCTTCGCGTACCAGAGGCCGGTCAAGGTAAGTGAGAGCGCGTCACACGCGATAGACCCAACTCTGGCGGAGTTTCGCAATCCCGCGCGCGTGAAGCGTTGCAGTCCGGGTGCCCAACTCCCCGCGCGCATTCTTGCGAAAGTCGCCCAGATCGACCTTGCCCAGGTAGATCTCGGTGAACTGCATCGGCCGCCGATCGACGGCCGGCTCGGAGACACCGTCGACCTCGTAGACAAAGACGCACATCCATTGTTCGCGCGCGCCATGCGTGTCGACTGCGCCGCCGGCCTTGCGCGTGGTCTTGATCTCGACACCGTCGTGGCCGGCCTTCACCGCGTTGCCCGCGTACCTGCCTTTCACGACCAGGTCGGGATGGCCATTGAAGTAGCCATTGACCACCAAGCTGCGTGAATGCTTGGCCAGGCTTGCCGTCAGCATGTCCGACAGCACGCCGGACATGATCGCTGGCCGCAGCATTTCGTCGAGCCGATCGAGTCCGCGCGACACCAGGTTCTTGTTCACGTCGAAGAAGAAGTCGTAGACATCCTGGACTGCGAGTCGAAAGTCTTCGAGCCGCAATTCAAACGGCAGTGCCGCTGCGGGATTCAGCTTGGCGACATCGAGCGTGTTGCGTGTGACGGGCATGACTGCGGCACTTCGCGATCGAGAGGCTCGCGGCAGGTTGCCGCGCGGCATTCTTGCACGCCCCGCGCAGCGTCACGCGGCCAGCACGCGCAGGATGTCGCTGCCGTAGTCGTGCAGCTTCTTCGCGCCGACGCCGCTGATGGTGGCCAGTGCGTCCAGCGAGGCCGGCGCGCTGCGCGCCATCTCGGCCAGGTGGGCGTCGTGGAACACCACATAGGGTGGCAGGTTGAGGCGGCGCGCAACCTCTGCGCGCCAGGCCCTGAGCGCGTCGAAGCGCAATTGCCCGGCCGGGTCCAGGTCGGCTGCCGCGGGCCTCGCGGCCGAGCGCTGCGTGGCGCCGGCCTTGCGCCGCCTTGCCGCCGAAGCTTCGTCGGCCACGCGCAGCAGCAGCGAGACCTCGCCGCGCAGCACCGCGCGCGCGGAAGGTGTCGGCTCGAGCGTGTTGTACTCGCCCTCGGTGCGCAGGTGGCCAAGCGCGATCAGCTGGCGCAGCACTGCGCGCCATTGGGTCTCGGACAGGTCGGCGCCGATGCCGAAGGTCGACAGCCGCTCGTGGTGGTGCTGCGCGACCTTGTCGGTCGCCTTGCCGCGCAGCACGTCGATCAGGTGCCCCGCGCCGAAGCGCTGGCCGCCATGCTGGTGGAAACGCAGGATGCACGAGAGCGCCTTGCGCGCGGCCTCGGTCGCGTCCCACGTTGCAGGTGGTTTGCGGCAGTTGTCGCACAGGTTGTGCAGCGTCGCGTCGCAGGGCTGGCTCGCCTCGCCGAAGTAGGCGAGCAGGCGCACGCGGCGGCAGTCGTGCGCCTCGGCGAGCGCGAGCAGCGCGTCGAGCTTGCCGCGCTGGGCGCGCTTGAACGCCTCGCCCGCCGGGCTCTCGTCGATCATGCGGCGCTGGTTGACGACGTCGGCCAGGCCATAGCCCATCCACGCGTCGGCAGGCAGTCCGTCGCGCCCGGCGCGGCCGGTCTCCTGGTAATAGGCCTCGATGTTCTTGGGCAGGTCGAGGTGGGCGACGAAGCGCACGTCAGGCTTGTCGATGCCCATGCCGAAGGCGATCGTCGCCACCATCACGACGGCGTCCTCGCGCAGGAAGCGGTCCTGGTGGCGCTTGCGCACCTGCGCGTCGAGGCCGGCGTGATAGGGCAGCGCGGCGATGCCCTCGGTAGCGAGCCAGGCCGCCGTCTCCTCGACCCGCTTGCGCGTCTGGCAATAGACGATGCCGGCGTCGCCCTCGTGCTCGTCGCGCAGGAAGCGCAGCAGCTGCGCCCGTCCGGGGCCGTCCTTCTCGACGATCGCATAGGCGATGTTGGGACGGTCGAAGCTGCTGATGAAGACGCGCGCTTCCTGCAGCTCGAGCCGCTCGACGATGTCGGCGCGCGTCAGCGCGTCGGCCGTCGCGGTGAGCGCGATGCGCGGCACGCCGGCGTAGCGCCGGTGCAGCACGTCGAGCGCCAGGTAGTCCTCGCGAAAGTCGTGTCCCCACTGGCTGACGCAATGCGCCTCGTCGATCGCGAACAGGCTGAGCCGGCCGCGTTCGTGCAGCGCGTCGAGCTGGGCCAGGAAGCGCGGCGTCGTCACGCGCTCGGGCGCCGCGTAGAGCAGCACGAGGCGGCCCGACGTCAGCTCGCGCTCGATGCGCGCGGCCTCGTCCGCGGCGAGCGTCGAGTTCAGGAACGCGGCGTGCACGCCGGCCTCCTCGAGCGCGCCGACCTGGTCGTGCATGAGCGCGATCAGCGGGCTCACGACCACCGCCACGCCGCGGCCGGCGCGATGGCGCGCGATCGCCGGCACCTGGTAGCACAGGCTCTTGCCGCCGCCGGTGGGCATCAGCACGAGGGCGTCGCCGCCCGCGACCACGTGCTCGACGATGGCCTGCTGCGCGCCCCGAAAGGCGCCGTAGCCGAACACCTCGTGCAGGATCGCTCCCGGGAGGGTGTCGGTGGCGGCAGGCGGCGGCATGGCAGTCCGCGATCGTAAGCCAGGGCCGCGCGCGTGGGGTCGGGCGCGGTGCGCGCATCATCGCGCCCATGCCCGCCATGCCCGACTTCTCGACGCTCTTCGAGCAGCTGCCGATCGGCGCCTACCGATCCAGCCTCGAGGGCCGGCAACGGCGCGCCAACGCTGCGCTGGTGCGCCTGAACGGGTACGAGAGCGAGGCCGAGATGCTGGCCGCGGTTGGCGACATCGGCCGCGAGTGGTATGTCGATCCAGGGCAGCGCGCCGAGTTCGCACGCCGCCTCGAGCGCGACGGCCTGGTGATCGACTTCGATTCGGAGGTCTACCGCCACAAGACGCGCGAGCGGATCTGGATCCGCGAGACCGCGCATGCGGTGCGCGACTCGCAGGGGCGCGTCCTCTGCTATGAGGGCACGGTGCAGGACATCACCGCCGAGCGCGCGACGCGGCTCGCCCTCGAGGCGAGCGAACTGCGCTTCCGGGCGATGATCGAGAAGGCGCAGACCTTGACACTGCTCTGCGACGCCGACGGCGTCATGCGCTATGCCAGCCCGGCGTCGCAGGGGCTGCTCGGCCGCGCGCCCGGCAGCCTGCTCGGGTGCGCCATCTTCGACCTCGTCCATCCGGACGACCTGCCGGCTGCGCGCGGCGAGTTCGAGGCCGTCCTCGGCCGGAGCAATACGGGCCAGGAGACGAGCGTGCGCTGCGCGCACGCCGACGGCAGCTGGCGCGATCTCGCCGCGCTGGCCAACAACTGCCTGGCCGACCCAGGGGTCGCCGGGGTCGTGCTCAACCTGCGCGACGTGACCGAGCACAAGCGCTTCGAGGAGGCACTCAAACGACAGGCCGACCGCGACGAACTGACCGACCTGGCCAACCGGCGCTACCTGATCGCCCGCTTGTCGCAGGTGCTGGCCTACAGCCTGACGCGCTCGGGGCGCCGCAACGCGTTGCTCTACATCGACCTGGACGACTTCAAGCGCGTCAACGACGCACGCGGCCACGATGTCGGCGACCGCTTGCTGCGCCTCGTGGCCGACCGACTGCGCCACTGCGTCAGGGCGGTCGATACCGTGTCGCGCTTCGGTGGCGACGAGTTCGTGATCCTGCTGGAGGACTTCGAGGCCGATCCGGCGGTCGCCACGGCGCAGGTGCTTGCGGTGGCGGCCAAGATCCTCGCCGCGTCGAGGCAGCCGATCGAGCTCGATGGCCAGGCGCATGCCATGACTTGCAGCATCGGGGCGACCTTGTTTGGCGAGCGGCCCGAACCGGTGGACGACATCCTCAGGCGCGCCGACCGCCGGCTGTACGAGGCCAAGGGCGCAGGGCGCGACACGGTCCGCGTGGGCTGACGGCGGCCTTCGGCGCGCTTCGTCCGCTCTGCCCGAGCGCCGACCACTTCGGCAGAGGCGGCCCGGCGCTGGCCGGGCGCCCTGGGCCGCGGTCCGCCGCGCTCGCCTCCCCCTTCGGGGTGCACCCGCCAGGGGCATGGCGCTGCAGCGCGCGCGGGCGCATGATGCAGGGCATGCGGCGGCCTCGCGCCGCTATCATCCAACCCCGGAGAAATGGGCCCCGCCCGCGGAGACGAACATCATGGCCTCGATCAACAAAGTCATCCTCATCGGCAACCTCGGCCGCGACCCCGAGGTGCGCTACACGCCCAGCGGCGCGGCGGTCTGCAATGTCACGCTCGCGACCTCGCGCAACTGGAAAGACAAGGCCACCGGCGACAAGGTCGAGGAGACCGAGTGGCATCGCGTCGTGTTCTACGACCGGCTTGCCGAGATCGCGGGCGAATACCTGAAGAAGGGCCGCTCGGTATACGTCGAGGGGCGGCTGAAGACGCGCAAATGGCAAGACAAGGATGGCGTCGAGAAGTACACGACCGAGATCGTCGCCGACAACATGCAGATGCTCGGCGGCCGCGAGGGCATGGGCGGCGGCGACGAGGGCGGATCGGCGCGCGGCTATGCGCGCGAAGGCGGCAGCGCCGAGGGCGCGCCGCGCGCGGCGCAGCGCCCGCCGGCGGCCAAGCCCGCTGCGGCGCCGGCGGCCAGGTCGTCGACCGGTTTCGACGACATGGACGACGACATCCCGTTCTAGCCGCGGCCCGACGTGGACGTTTCCACCCGCCGCTTCGCCGACACCAGCGTGCTCGGCGTCGCCGGGCGTGTGGATCACCGCAGCGCGGGCGATCTCGAGACGGCGCTCGCCGCCGCAATGGCCGCGGCCGGGTCGGGCGCGGTGCTGCTCGACTTCGCCGGCGTGGAGTACATCAGCAGCGTCGGCCTGCGGGTGCTGATGGTCGCTGCGCGCGAAAGGCGTGCGCAGCAGGCCGGCTTCGCGATTGCCGCGCTGCAGCCCGTGGTGGCCGAGATCTTCGCCATCAGCCGTTTCGACAAGGTCCTGCCGGTGCATGCCGACATCGCGGCCGCGCTCGCCGACCTCTCGCCCGCAGCGCACGCCGCCTGGAGGGCCGCCGCAGCGGCGCCGTAGCCATGAAGCGGGTGCGCTTCTGGGGCACGCGCGGCTCGCTGCCGGTGGCGCTCACCGCGGCCGGGGTGCGCGCCAAGCAGCTCGCCGCGCTGCGTGCTGCTGCGGGGCGCGGCTTTGCGTCGGATGCCGAGATCGGCGCCTACCTCGATGGCCTGCCGTTCGCGGCTCGCGCCACCTACGGCGGGCACACCTCGTGCGTCGAGATCGAGACCGGCGGCACCGAGTTCCTGCTGTGCGACCTCGGCAGCGGCGCGCGGCCGTTCGGCCTCGCGGCGCTCGCGCGCCATCCGCGCGGCACGGCGCTCACTTTCCATGTCTTCATGTCCCACCTGCACTGGGACCACATCATGGGCCTGCCGTTCTTCGTGCCCGGCTTCATCCCCGGCAACCGGGTCGTGATCTACGGCAGCCACGCCGGGCTCGAGGCGGCACTGCTCCGGCAGCAGGAGCCGCCCTCGTTCCCGGTCGGTTTCGACACCCTCTTCGGCGGCCGGGTCGAGTTCGTGCACCTCGAACCCGGCGTCGCGCGCGAGGTCGCGGGCGTGCGCGTGACGAGCATGCTGCAGCGCCACGGCGGCGACTCCTACGGCTACCGCTTCGAGTCGCAAGGGCGCACGGTCATCTATTCGACCGATTCCGAGCACCCGCTCGCCGAGGCGGAACACACCGAGCGTTTCGTCGAGTTCTTCCGCGCCGCCGACCTCGTGATCTTCGACGCGATGTATTCGCTCGCCGACTCGATCTCGGTCAAGGCCGACTGGGGGCATTCGAGCAACGTCGTCGGTGTCGAGCTGTGCCAGCTCGCGCAGGCGCGCCACCTGTGCCTGTTCCATCACGAGCCGGTGTTCGACGACGCAGCAATCGATTCCGTGCTCGCCGAGACGCGGCGCCTGGAGGAGATCACGCGCGGCGGCGCGGCGCCGCTGCGCGTCAGCGCCGCCTACGACGGGCTGGAAATCGAGTTGTGAGACTCGCTGCCGCGCTGCGTCCGGCCCGCCCCGCGCCGGAGCGTGGCCGCGTCGGCCGCGTGCGCCTCGTGGGCGGCCTCGTGCTCGCGCTGCTCGTCGGCCTGACTTGGTTCGAGGCGCCATGGACCGAGCGCCTGCAGGCGGCCTGGTTCGATGCCCACCAGGCCCTCGCGCCGCGCCAGGTGCGCGGACTGCCGGTGACGGTGGTCGAGATCGACCAGAAGAGCCTCGCCGCGCTGGGCCAGTGGCCCTGGCCGCGCACCAAACTCGCACGCCTGGTCCGGGCCCTGTCGGCGGCACACCCGGCGGCGCTCGGCATCAACATCCTGATGCCCGAGGCCGACGCGCTCTCTCCGGAGCGGCTGCTCGAGCGCGAGCTCCCGCTCGACGCCTCGCTCATCGCTGCGCTCAAGACGCAGCAATCGAACGACGCCGCGCTCGCGCGCGCGCTCGCCGGCGCACCCTCGGTGCTCGTCGTCGCCGGAATGCCCGAGGCAACCGGCATGGCGCTGCGCACGACCGCGGTCGCCGTGCGCGGCGACCCGGCAGCGCTGCCGCTGGTGCAGCACGCGGGCGCGCTGACCAACATCGCAGAGCTCGACGGCGCCGCGAGCGGCCACGGCCTGATCTCGGCCGATCCGTCGCGCGGCGTGATCCGGCGCATTCCGCTCGTCGCCAGCGTCGGCGGCACGCTCGTGCCGACGCTCGCGGTCGAGATGCTGCGCGTCGCGCAGCGCGCGTCCGGGCTGCGTCTGAACGCGGGCCGCAGCGGCGCGGCCGGCAGCGTCACGGTCGGAAGACTCGAGATCCCGGTCGAGGCCGATGCCGGCGTTCGGATCTACTTCTCGCCGCGCCGCGCCGACCGGCTCGTGTCGGCGATCGATGTGCTCGAAGGCCGCTTCGAGCGCTCGATGATCGAGGACCGGCTGGTGCTGGTCGGCCTCGCGGGGATAGGGCTGCTCGAATACCAGGACACGCCGATCGGCGAGCGCATGTCGGGCACCGAGGTCCATGCGCAGTTGCTCGAGAACCTGATCGACGGCACGCTGCTGCGCCGGCCGCAGCGCGCGGCGCAGGCCGAGGCGCTGCTGCTGCTCGCGCTCGGTGCGCTGCTCGTCTGGGCCACGCCGCGTTGGCGGCCGTTTTCCGCAGCGCTGTTGATGCTGGCCTGCATCGCGGTGCCGGTGCTGATCGCGTTCGTGCTCTTTCGCGGCGAGCGCCTGCTGTTCGATGCCGCGACGCCCGCGCTCGGCCTGATGCTGTTGTTCCTGACCCTTCTCGTGCTGACGCTCGCCGAGGCGGCGCGCTACCGGCACGCGCTCGAACGCGAGGTGCACGATCAGCGCGAACAGGGCGCGCGCATGGCCGGCGAGATCGAGGCCGCGCAGCGGGTGCAGAACGCGACCCTGCCGCGCGCCGACCTGCTCGCCGGCGATGCGCGCATCGAGCTCGCGGCGCTGCTCGTGCCGGCGCGCGAGGTCGGCGGCGACCTGTACGACTACTTCATGCTCGACGCGCGGCGCCTGTTCTTCCTCGTCGGCGATGTTGCCGGCAAGGGGTTGTCGGCGTCGATCTTCATGACCGTCAGCAAGGCGCTCGCCAAGAGCGCGATGCTGCGCGCGCCCGCGGCCGACCTGGGCCGCATCATGAGCGAGGCCGACATCGAGATCTCGCGCGACAACCCCGACAACCTGTTCGTGACCCTGTTCGCCGGCGTACTCGACCTCGACAGCGGCGAACTCGAATACTGCAACGCCGGACACGAGAATCCGTGGCTGCTGCACCCCGGCAGCGCAGACGCTCCGCGGCGCATCGTCGATGGCGATGGCCCTCCGCTGTGCGCACTGTCCGGCTTCGACTACCGCAGCGCGCGCATCCGCCTTTCGCGTGGCGCCTGGCTGTGCCTGATGACCGACGGCGTGGCCGAGGCGCAGAACGCCGCCGGCGAGCTCTACGGTTTCGGCCGCCTGCAAGACCTACTCGTGCGCTGCCAGCGCGAGCGGGCCGGCGCGACCGCGGTCGTGCAGGCCGTCGAGGCCGACGTGCTCGCCTTTGCGGGCGGCGCCGAGCCGTCCGACGACCTGACCCTGCTCGTGCTGCGCTGGCACGGGCCGGCGCAGACGGAGGCCTCGTGACGCGCTCAGCGCACCAGGATATCGACGCGCCGGTTGCGCGCCTCGGCCACGCCTTCGGGCGTGGGCACGACGGGTTCGCGCTTGCCGCGACCGATGACGACGATGTTCTCGGGCGCCACGCCGCGGGCGAGCAGCGCCTTGCGCACGACCTCGGCGCGCTGGCGCGACAGCGGGTCGTTGACGGCGTCGCTGCCGACCTTGTCGGTATGGCCGATGACGATCACGTCGGGCACCGGGCGGCCCGCGATCTCGGTCAGCACGCCGTCGAGCGACTGTTTCGAGGCCTCGGTGAACTCGTCCCTGCCTTCGATGAAATAGAGCGTGAACTGCGTCGGGCGGCCGGGCAGCGCGGCCAGCGCGGGGCCGAACTGCGCCTGCACCTGGGCCGCGTCGGCACTGAACTTCTTCGGGCCGTCGGACGCCAGGCGCGCGCCGGCATAGGGTTGGTCGAGCATGACCTCCTTGCCACCCTGCGTGACGCTGATGGCGGAAGGCTTGCCATCCGCTTCGGGCAGCAGCACGACGCTGCCCTGCGGCGTCGCGGCGCAACCCGCGATCAGCGCGCCCGCCAGGGCCAGCGCGCCGAGGCCGGCGCGGTGCGTGTGCGGCCTAGTCACCTTGCGCCGCGACGACGAACTCGGTGCCGCGCACGGCCAGCGCTGCCGACGGTGTGCGCACCGTCATCGCCTGTGGCGACTGCTTCGCGATTCGTCCCGACACCACGGCCAGCGTGCCGCGCTGCAACTGTGCGTCGAAGCGCCCCTGGCTCGTCGTCGGCTCGTAGTCGAAGCGCTCGAGTGCCAGGATGCTGTTCGGCCCGAGCGAGACCAGCGAGTTGTCGCCCATGGTGATGCCCGCCGTACCGTCCGCGCCGGTCTTGACGATGTCGGCCGTTTCGAGGCGCAGGCCAACGCTGCCGGCGAGCGACTGGCCGCTGCGCTCGACCGAGACCGCGCCCTTGGAAACCTTGATCTGCCCGATCTCCGCGGCCTGGGCAGGGAGCGCGGCGACGACGATGGCAACGGCCAGCGTTGCGGACCCAATGGCGAGGTTCATGCGCGCTCCTTTCGAGACCAGTGCAGTGCCGCGGCATCCGGCGCCGAGCTTAACCGCGTTGACGGGGTGTTGCACGCGATGAGCCGTGATGCACAGTTGACCCTGCCCGCGAGCATGGCGTCATGGCCGCGGGCGCAAGGCTTCGTCGAGGCCTTCTGCGCCCGCCATCGTGTCGGGCGCCACGACATGCTGCGCCTGACGCTCGTCGCCGAAGAGCTGTTCACGAATGCGGTCGAACACGGCCACGGCGGCGATGCCGACGCACCGGTCCGGCTCGCGCTCGCTTTCGAGCCGGGCCGGTTGCGCCTGCTCGTCGAGGACCGCGCGCCGCCCTTCGACCCGATCGCGCATGCGCGATCGGCGCCGCCCGAACACGCCGTCGAACTCGACGCGCGGAAGGTCGGCGGGCTCGGCCTGCTGCTCGTCGAGCAGCTCGCCGCCGAGCTCCGCTATGCGCGCGAGCACGGTTGCAACCGGCTCTGGGTCACGCTCGCGATCGAGTCCGCCGCCGGCGACGCCGATCAGGGCCCGGCGCTGCCGCGGTAGCGGCCGACCTCGAGCGCCGACACGGCGCTGCCTGCGTTGCCGAACGAGGCGCGCAGCGTCGTGAGCAGGGTTGCGATCTCGGCGTCGTCGAGCAGCGTCGCGAACGGCGGCATGCCGTAGGGGCGCGGATTGCCTGCCGTGGCGGGCGGGAAGCCGCCGCCGAGCACGGCGAGCACCGCGTTCGCAGGCGGATCGGCGAGCAGCGCCCGGCTGCCCGCAAGCGGTGGGTAGACGCCTGGAGCGCCCTCGCCGCGCTCGCCGTGGCAGGCGGCGCAATGTTTTTCGTAGAGGTCGAGTCCGTGCGCGCTGGCAAGGGCCGGGCTCGCGGTCGGGCGCCGCGCGGCCGGCGGCGGCGCGAGCGATTGCAGGTAGACGACCATCGCCTGCAGGTCGGCCTCGTCGAGATGCTGCAGGCTGCCGCGCACGACCTCGGCCATCGGCCCGCTCACGCTCGCCTGCGCCGACACGCCGCTGCGCAGCAGGCGCAGTGCCTCGCCCGCATCCGCGCCCGCGAGCCCGGCTTCATGCGGCGACGCGAGCGAGGGCGCGTACCACGGCGGCGCCGGCATGGTGCCGCCGTCGAGCGCCAACGCATCGGCCGCGGCACCGAGCGCATTGCGGCTCGCGTGGCAGGCGCTGCAATGGCCGAGGCCGCGCACCAGGTAGGCGCCGCGGTTCCACGCTGCGCTGCGTTGCGCATCGGGCTCGAATCGTTGCGGATCGAAGTACAGCGCGCGCCACACGGCAAGCGCGGCCTGGGTGTCGAACGGGAAGCGCAGCGCGTGCGCGCGTTGTGGCTGCGCCACCGGCGCCAGGCTGCGCAGGTAGGCGAACAGCGCGTCGGCATCCGCACGCGTGACGAGGCTGTAGTTCGGATAGGGAAAGGCCGGGTAGAGCAGCCGGCCGTCGCGCGAGCGGCCATGATGCAGCGCGCGCCAGAAGTCGTTCGCGGTCCACAGGCCGAGGCCGGTTGCGGCGTCGGGCGTCAGGTTCGACGAATGGACCGTGCCGAACGGCGTCGCGATCGGACGCCCGCCCGCATAGGACGCGCCGCCGCGCGCGGTGTGGCAGCCGGCGCAGTGGCCTGCCTGCGCGAGGTAGCGGCCGCGCGCAACGAGCGCCGGATCGGCTCGCGCCGACGCCGTCGAGACGTCGAGATCCTCGTCGTCGACCCGATCCGCGCTGAAGATCCACCAGGCCCCGCCCGCGATCAGCAGCGACAGCAGGCTTGCGATGACGAGCGCGCGGCGCAGGCCCATCGACCGCAGCGGCGTCATCTCGCGGGCTCGGGCGCGGCGACATGCCGCTGCGGCACGCCGCCGCAAGCCAGCGGCCAGGCCGCGGGTTCGTGCGGTGCTGGTCTGCCGCCAGCGGGCACCGGCTGCGCTGCGAGCCAGTGCGCGACCGCTGCCACGTCGTCGGGCGCGAGGCGCCGTGCAATGCTCGCCATGCAGTCGGGCGCGTGGGCGCGCCGGTTGCCGCCGCGCCAGGCACCGAGCTGCGCATTGAGGTAGTCGCGCGGCAGGCCGAGCAGGCCGGGTACGGCGGGCTGGGTGCCGGTGAGCGCAGCGCCGTGGCAGGCGCTGCAGGCGGGAACGCGGCGCCCCGCATCGCCGCGCAACGCGAGCTGCTCGCCGCGCGCGAGGCTCGCGCGATCGGCGCCTGCGGCCTGCGGCGGCGGGTAGGCGATGTCGAGTGCGGCGAAGTGGGCGGCGATCTCGGCGAGGTAGGCATCGTCCAGCGGGTCGAGCAGGCCCGTCATCAGGCGCAACTGGCGCCGGCCGTCGCGGAAGTGGTGCAGCTGGTTGAGCAGATAGCCGGCCGGCTTGCCGGCGAGACGCGGGATATAGCCGTCGCTCGTTGCGCGCCCCTGCTTGCCGTGGCAGCCGGTGCACGCGAGCAGCCGCTGCGCCATCGAGTCCTCGATCTTCGGCGGCGCTGCGGCGGCCAGTGCGGTGGCCGCAGCAAGTGCGAGCGCCGGCAACAGCCCGCGCATGCGGCTGCTCAGCCCGAGCGCTCGAAAAGCCGCTCCATCGCGACGTCGATCACCATGCCGCACAGGCTGTAGAGCAGCGAGCCGAGCAGCGCGGCGCCAAAGCTGCGCACCTGGAAGCCATCGAGCACCCAGGCCGCGGCGTAGAACAGCGCGGCGTTGATGACGAACAGGAACAGGCCGAGCGTGAGCAGCGTGACGGGCAGCGTGAGCAGCACGAGCAGCGGACGCAGCAGCGTGTTGAACAGTCCGAGCACGAAGGCGGCAATCATCGCCGCGCCGAAACTCGTCAACACGACGCCGGAATACAGGTGCTCGACGAGCAGCAGGGCAGCGGCAAGCAGCAACCAGCGGACGATGATCTTCATGTGCGAAGCATAGCGCCGAGAGGCCGAGCGCCCACAGGGCCAGGCTGCGCCCGGCCCGCCTCGTTGGGTGTCGAGGAAACTTGGGGCGGCCCGGCGTTTCATCGAGAGTGATGCGCACCCGCGACAAAAGCTCCGCCTGATCGATGCGAATGCGCGTTTCTCCTATGAAAACCGCTTCTCATCGCTGTGCGCACGCAGTACCATCCGCTGCGCAGGACAAGTGAGGAATCGAGGGCTCATGCGGCTCTCACCCGCTTCCCGCACATCAACCACTCACTTGATGGAGAAACCGACCATGGCAACTGCGAAGAAAGCCCCGGCCAAGAAGGCCGCGGCCAAGAAGGCGCCCGCGAAGAAGGCCGCACCGGCCAAGAAGGCTGCCGCGAAGAAGGCGCCGGCCAAGAAGGCGGCGCCGGCCAAGAAGGCCGCGGCGAAGAAGGCGCCGGCCAAGAAGCGCACCCCGAACGCGGCTTTCATGAAGGCGATGACGCCGAGCGCCGCGCTGGCCGCGATCATCGGCGGCAAGCCGCTGCCGCGTACCGAGGTGACGAAGAAGGTCTGGGAGTACATCAAGGCGAACAAGCTGCAGGACGCAGCCAAGCGCACGATGATCAACGCCGATGCCAAGCTGAAGGAGATCTTCAAGAAGGCCCAGGTGTCGATGTTCGAGATGACCAAGCTGATCAACGCCCACCTGAGCTGACCCGACCGCGCGCGAGCGCTGCAATGAACGAAGCAAGCCGGCGCCCGCGCCGGCTTTCTTCTGCGCGATCGATGCGTGCTACTTCGGTTCGGCGAGTCCGAACAGTTCGGCCGCGTTACCCCAGGCGATGCGTTGCGCGGTGGCGGGCGGCAGGTCGCCGAGCCAGACCCGCGCGGCGCGCATCAGGCCTTCGTAGTCGCCCCAGCGCGCGTTGATCCAGGTGTCCGAGCCGATCACGAAGCGGGTCGGGAACTCGGTGAACAGCGCTCGCCACGGCGCGGCGAGATGCCCCGCGCCATCGGTCAGCCCGGGCCGGTACGAGAGCTCGCCGATCAGCGTCGGATGGCGCTGCATCAACTCGCGCACGCGCTCGACGGGCACGCCGCCGATGCCGGTATGGGCCCAGATCAGCCTCGCCCTGGGTGCATGCGCGAACAGCAGGTCGATCGCCGCATCGTCCACGTGCGCGAGCACGGCGAGGTTTCTTTCCTGCGCCAGGCGCATCAGCTTGGCGGCCACCGCGCCGTTGGCGTTCGCGCTGTCGTAGAGGTGGAACTCGCCGATGCCGCGGTAGGGGCCGGCGGCCGTGCCGCGCGCAAGCTCATCCTGCACCATCGCGACGATCGTCTCGTCGGCAAACCAGCCGTTGTAGTCGGCGCGGTTGCGGTACAGGCGGATGAAAGGCACCACGGTCAACGCCGACGCCCTGGCCGCGGCGAGCGCCTTGGTGCCGTCGTTGGGCCGGCTGTTGGCGATGATGCCGCGCACGCCGGCGCGCTGCATGCGCGCCAGCACGTCGGCGACCGGAAAGCTCGCCACGGCCTCGTCGTTGTAGTGCAGGTGGGCGTCGAACAACGCGCCGCTGTAGGGTTCCGCGCGCGCCGGCGCGATGAGGGCGACGGCGAGCAGCAGTGTCGCGAGGACGATGGGTCGAAGAGGTCTCATCGGAGTCCGTTCAGCAGTCCGGCGAGCCAGCCAGTCAGTGTTCGAGCTTGGGGTTCCCCGGCCGGCGGGCGATTGGCCTCCGGCCCCGGCGCAAACCGCCCGCGGCCCCGGAGGTGTCGCGCGGGCCGCCACGGCCCCCGGGGGGGAAGGGCGGGGGCCCGGGAACCGGGCAGCGTCGACCCCTGCACCAGGTCCGGCCGTTACCGGCGGCTACACAGCGGCGGTCGGCGACCCTGCGCGCGAGTGCGTTATCTGCCGACAACCACGCCATGAAGAACAGTGCCATGCCAGGACTGCCCAGCTTCGCCGGAATCGCTCTTGCGCTCGCCGTCGGGGGCGCTGCACTCTCGCCCGCAGCAGCCAGCACGTCGGTGGGCGTGTCGGTCAGCGTGGTCCAGCCCGGCTTGTATGGCCGCATCGACATCGGCAGCTTCCCGCAGCCGGCGGTCGTCTATCCGCAGCCCGTGGTCTACGCGCCGCCGCGCGTGGCCGTCGTGCAGCAGCCGGTGTATCTGTACGTGCCGCCCGGACACCAGAAGGACTGGGGCAAGCACTGCGGGCGCTACCACGCCTGCGGCGTGCCGGTGTACTTCGTGCAGGAGCATGGGTGCGCGAGCGCTACGAGGCCCAGCACTCGCACGGCCACGGCAAGGGCCACGCCAAGCACTGAACGCCCTCAGCGCTTCAGCAGCCCTGCCAGGTAGCGCCCGGTGTGGCTCGGCGCGTGCGCGGCGACGGTCTCGGGCGTGCCGCAGGCGACCAACGCTCCGCCGCCGGCGCCGCCCTCGGGGCCGATGTCGACGATCCAGTCGGCGGTCTTGATCACGTCCAGGTTGTGCTCGATGACGACGATCGTGTTGCCCGCGTCGCGCAACTGGTGCAGCACCTCGAGCAGCAGCGCGATGTCGGCGAAGTGCAGTCCGGTCGTCGGCTCGTCCAGGATGTAGAGCGTGCGGCCGGTGTCGCGCTTGGAGAGCTCGAGCGCGAGCTTGACGCGCTGCGCCTCGCCGCCCGACAGCGTGGTTGCGCTCTGGCCGAGGCGGATGTAGCCGAGGCCCACGTCGGCGAGCGTCTGCAGCTTGCGCGCGATCGCCGGCACGGCGCCGAAGTGCGCCAGCGCGTCCTCCACCGTGAGCTCGAGCACCTGCGTGATGTTGCGGCCCTTGTAGAGGATCTCGAGCGTCTCGCGGTTGTAGCGCTTGCCGCGGCAGCTGTCGCACGGCACGTAGACGTCGGGCAGGAAGTGCATCTCGACCTTGAGCACGCCGTCGCCCTGGCAGGCCTCGCAGCGGCCGCCGGCGACGTTGAACGAGAAGCGCCCCGGCCCGTAGCCGCGCTCGCGCGCCGCCGGCACTTCCGCGAAGAGTTCGCGGATCGGCGTGAACAGGCCCGTGTAGGTGGCCGGGTTGCTGCGCGGCGTGCGCCCGATCGGGCTCTGGTCGACGTTGATGACCTTGTCGAAGGCCTCGATGCCTTCGACGGCATCGTGCGGCGCCGGCTCGGCGTGGCTGTTGTAGAGCCGGCGCGCGACGGCCGCGTACAGCGTGTCGTTGACGAGCGTGCTCTTGCCCGAGCCCGAGACGCCGGTGACGCAGGTGAACAGGCCGACCGGGATCTCGACGTCGAGGCCGCGCAGGTTGTTGCCGCGCGCATTCGCAATCCGCAGGCAAGCGCCTGAGGATTGCGATGCGCGCTGCGCCGAACCGACAGCACCCTCGCCCCGGCCCTCTCCCTCCGTGAGGGAGAGGGAGTCCGTGCGCCATGACTTGCGCTGCTCCGGCAGCGGGATCGCGAGCGCGCCCGACAGGTAGCGCCCGGTCAGCGACTCGGGATTCGCCGCCACCTCGTCGGGCGTGCCCTGCGCGATCACGCGCCCGCCGTGCACGCCGGCGCCGGGGCCCATGTCGATGCAGTGGTCGGCGGCGCGGATCGCCTCCTCGTCGTGCTCGACGACGAGCACGCTGTTGCCGAGGTCGCGCAGGTGGCGCAGGGTGCCGATCAGGCGCTCGTTGTCGCGCTGGTGCAAGCCGATGCTGGGCTCGTCGAGCACGTACATCACGCCGGTGAGTCCCGAGCCGATCTGGCTCGCGAGGCGGATGCGCTGCGACTCGCCGCCCGAGAGCGTGTCGGCGCTGCGATCGAGGCTCAGGTAGGCGAGGCCCACATCGTTGAGGAACTTCAGCCGCGAGCGGATCTCGCGCACCACCTTGTCGGCGATCTCGGCCTTGGCGCCTGCCAGATGCAGGGCGTCGAAGGTGGCCAGGCACTCGCGCAGCGTCGAGTGCTCGACGGCGTAGATCGGGCGCCGCTCGTCGGCGCGTGCCGGGTCGACGAGGTAGACGTGGCGCGCCTCGCGCCGCAGCCGCGCGCCGCCGCAATCCGGGCAAGGCCGCGCGGCCATGTAGCGCGCGAGCTCCTCGCGCACGGCAGCCGAGTCGGTCTCCTTGTAGCGGCGCTCGAAGTTGGGCACGATGCCCTCGAACGGGTGGCTGCGCTTGACGCTGCGCCGCCGCCCCGACGGCCCTTCGGCCTCGTAGACGAATTCGATGTTGGTCGAGCCCGAGCCGCGCAGCAGCATCTCGCGTGCGCTTGCGGGCAGCGCCTCGAACGGCGTCTCGATGTCGAAGCCGGCGTGGCGCGCGACGCTCTCGAGCATCGAGAAGGTGTAGGCGTTGCGCCGGTCCCAGCCCTTGACCGCGCCGCCGGCCAGCGACAGGCTCGGGAAGGCGACGACGCGCTCGGGGTCGAACACCGTCACCACGCCGAGGCCGTCGCAGCCCGGGCAGGCGCCGACGGGCGAGTTGAACGAGAACAGGCGCGGCTCCATCTCGGCGATCGAGTAGCTGCACGCCGGGCACGAGAACTTGCTGCTGAAGATCGTCTCGCGCGGCGCCTGCGCGACGGGGCGTCGCCGAGCACGAGTGCGAGCGCGCGCCCGTCGGCGATGCGCAGCGCGGCCTCGAAGCTCTCGGCCAGGCGTTGGCGCAGCCGGTCGTGCAGGTCGCGGTGCACGCGCACGCGGTCGACCATGACGTCGATGTCGTGCTTCTCGGTCTTCTTCAGCTTCGGCACCTCGGCCGCCTCGACCGTGCGGCCGTCGACGCGAAAGCGCACGTAGCCCTGCGCCTGCATCTCGGCGAACAGTTCGGCGAACTCGCCCTTGCGGTCGCGCACCACCGGCGCGAGCACCGCGAGGCGCGTGTCGTCGGGCATCGCGAGCACCGCGTCGACCATCTGGCTCACGCTCTGCGCCGCCAACGGCAGGTCGTGGTCGGGGCAGAAAGGCGTGCCGGCGCGCGCGTAGAGCAGGCGCAGGTAGTCGTGGATCTCGGTCACCGTGCCGACCGTCGAGCGCGGGTTGTGCGAGGTCGCTTTCTGCTCGATGCTGATGGCGGGCGACAGCCCCTCGATCGTGTCGACATCGGGCTTGTCCATCAGTTGCAGGAACTGGCGTGCATACGCCGACAGGCTCTCGACGTAGCGCCGCTGGCCTTCGGCGTACAGCGTGTCGAAGGCGAGGCTGGACTTGCCCGAACCGGACAGGCCGGTGATCACGACCAGCCGGTTGCGCGGCAGGTCCAGATCGATGTTCTTCAGGTTGTGCGTGCGTGCGCCGCGGATGCGGATGAGCGGGGATTCGGTCATAGGTGGTCGCCGCCCCTGCGGGCGCGGGGCAACCGGCAATTATGGAAGCAGCGCCCGCCTTCAGCGTGCGGGGGGCTGTGCCGGCCGAGCAAGGAAGCTGCGCTCGATATCGAGCGACCCGCGCACGCCGACATCCGCGCCATGGGCATCGAGCCAGCGCCCCGCCGCCGCGCGCCCGAGCGCGAACAAGCGTTCGAGCAAGGGGCGGCTCGCGTCGAGCTTGCTTGCCGCGCCGAACGGCGCCAGGCCTTCGTCGTCGGCGATCATGTGCAGGCGCAGGTCCTTGTAGCGCCCCGGGTCGAGCCGCCCTTCGCGCACCAGGCGCGAGACGAAGGCGATCGCGCGCATCTCGCCCACCAGGCTGGCGTTGAAGGTGACCTCGGACAGGCGATCGAGGATGTCGATGCTGCGCCGCGGCGTGCCCTTGCGCACCAGCGGGTTGATCTTGACGAGCAGCAGGTCGAGCGCCTCGGTGTCGTAGATCAGCGGGAACAGGGCCGGGTTGCCGGTGTAGCCGCCGTCCCAGAACGGCTCGCCGTCGATTTCCACCGCCTGGAAGAGGTGCGGCAGGCAGGCCGAGGCGAGCAGCGCGTCGAGGCTCAGCTCGCTGCCGCTGAACACGTGCGCCTGCCCGCTGTGGACGCTGGTCGCCGTCACGAACAGGCGCATCGGCGCGTCGCGCAGTGCCGGCAGGTCCACGTGGCGCGCGAGCAGGCTGCGCAGCGGATTGAGGTTGAACGGGTTGAACTCATAGGGGCTGAACGAGCGCAGCAAGCTGCCCAGCCACTCGAATCCGGGCAGGCGGTTGAAGTCGAACAGCCCCGTCGCCGGCGCGAACGGCGACGCGGAATGGCTCACGTCGTGCCAGAACGCGGTTAACGCCGCGCGCGCGCCGCTGCGGCCGCCGTGCGCGTGGCCGGTCACCATCACGGCGCCGTTGAGGGCGCCCGCGCTGGTGCCCGAGACCGCGGCAAAGTCCAGCGTTTCGTCCTCGAGCAAGCGATCGAGCGCGCCCCAGGTAAAGGCGCCGTGCGAACCGCCGCCCTGCAGCGCGAGATCGACCTTGCGCGCAGTTGCAGGTGGGTTGACCGTGGATGAGCGTGCGATGTCGTTCCCCTCGTCGTTCGATGCACCGCTGCGGTGCGAGCGGCGCAACTCGGTGCGCACGCACGCCGAAACGGTGCAGTTTCGAGCGCCCCAATGTGGCACATCGATTGCTTTCCAGTGCATCTGCCCCCAAAGCGGGGCCTGCGAACCTCAATCCCCAGTTGCCGAGGAAGACCCGCGATGGAGCCACTCAAGCAAGGCAGCGACGCCCTCTTCATCCTGCTCGGCGCGATCATGGTACTGGCCATGCACGCCGGGTTCGCGTTTCTCGAGCTCGGCACGGTGCGCCGGAAGAACCAGGTCAATGCGCTGGTCAAGATCCTGGTCGATTTCTCGGTCTCGACGCTGGCCTACTTCTTCGTCGGCTACGGCGTCGCCTACGGCGTGCACTTCTTCAGCGGCGCCGAGCTGCTCGCCGAGCGCAACGGCTACGAACTCGTCAAGTTCTTCTTCCTGCTCACCTTCGCGGCGGCGATTCCCGCCATCGTCTCGGGCGGGATTGCCGAGCGCGCGCGCTTCTATCCGCAACTGCTCGCGACCGCGGTCATCGTCGGCCTGGTGTACCCGGTCTTCGAGGGCGTGGTCTGGAACGGCAATCTCGGCATCCAGGCCTGGATCAAGGCCGCCACCGGCGCCGACATGCACGACTTCGCCGGCTCGGTGGTGGTGCACGCGGTGGGCGGCTGGATCGCGCTGCCGGCGGTGCTGCTGCTCGGCGCGCGCAGCAACCGCTACCGCAAGGACGGCGCGATCTCGGCCCATCCGCCGTCGAGCATCCCCTTCCTGGCGCTCGGCGCCTGGGTGCTGACGGTCGGCTGGTTCGGCTTCAACGTGATGAGCGCGCAGACGATCGACAAGATCTCGGGCCTGGTCGCGGTGAACTCGCTGATGGCGATGGTCGGCGGCACGCTCGCCGCGTTGGTGCTCGGGCGCAACGACCCCGGCTTCGTGCACAACGGGCCGCTCGCGGGGCTCGTCGCCGTGTGCGCCGGGTCGGACCTGATGCATCCGCTGGGCGCGCTCGTCACCGGAGGCGTCGCCGGGGCGATCTTCGTCGTGATGTTCACGTTGACGCAGAACCGCTGGCGCATCGACGACGTGCTCGGCGTCTGGCCGCTGCACGGCCTGTGCGGTACCTGGGGCGGCATTGCGGCGGGAATCTTCGGCGCCAAGGCGCTTGGCGGCCTGGGCGGCGTGAGCCTCGCGGCGCAGTTGCTCGGGACGCTGATCGGCGTCGCCTGGGCGCTCGCCGGTGGCGCGGTGGTCTACGGCCTGATCCGGGCGACGATGGGCCTGCGCCTGTCGCAGGAAGAGGAGTTCGACGGCGCCGATTTGAGCATCCATCGCATCACGGCGACGCCGGAGCGCGAAGTCAACTGGTAGGCGCGTGCAGGGCACCCCGCAGGGCCGCATTCCCTGCAAGGGATCGACCAGCGCAGGCCGGCGAGCCTCGGTGATGCCCAGGGGCCTCGCGCCGCCGGCGGTGCGCCGGTGACGCTGGCATCCTCGGTGACAGGGCCGCCGGCGATGCCCGGGAACGCCGCGCCTGGCCTGCTCCGGCGGAGGCCGGGGCGATGGCGCAGGTTGGCGTCTTCGAGGGTGATCTCGGCTTCGTGCTGAAGCGCGATCTCGCTCACGATTGCGAGGCCAAGGCCCGAGCCATCGACGTTGGTGCCCAGCGACCGGTAGAAGGGCTGGAAGACCTTCTCGCGCTCGGCGGGCGCGATGCCAGGCCCCGAGTCCTCGACCTGCAGCACGACGACCTGGCCAAACGGGTCTTCGACCACGCGCACCGTCACCGTGCCGCCGGCGGGCGTGTAGTGCAGCGCGTTGTCGACGAGGTTGCGGATCATTTCGCGCAGCAGCAGCGCATGGCCGGTGACGAGCGGCGCCGGCTGCTGGCGCGCGCCGTTGCTGCTGTCGGGGCCCTCGTAGCCGAGGTCGATGCGCTTCTCGAGCGAGCGCGGCACGAAGTCGCGCACGGTCTCGGTCGCGAGGCGGGCGATGTTGACCTCCTGCTTGCGCGCCGAATGCTCCTTGTCCTCGGCACGCGCCATCGCGAGCAACTGGTTGACCATGTGCGCCGCGCTCTGGCTCGAGCGCGCGATCTGCTGCAGCGACTTCTTCAACTGCTGCGGGTCGGTCTTGCCGGCGTCGATCTCGCGCTGCGCGAGCTCGGCCTGGGTGCGCAGGCCGGCGAGCGGGGTCTTCAACTGGTGCGCCGCGTCGGCGAGGAAATGCTTTTGCGCGCCCATGCTCTTGTCCAGGCGCGCGAGCAGGTCGTTGATCGCGCGCACCAGCGGCGACACCTCCTCGGGCACGTCGCGCTCGTCGAGCGGCGACAGGTCGTGGCTCTCGCGGCCGCGGATGCGCTTTTGCAGCGCGTTCAGCGGCGCGATGCCGCGCGCGAGCGCGAGCCAGACCAGCAGCACCGCGAGCGGCAGGATCACGAACTGGGGCAGGATCACGCCCTTGATGATCTCGGTGGCCAGGCGCGAGCGCTTTCCGAGCGTCTCGGCCACCTGCACCAGGGGCCCCGGCGGTGCGCCGTCGGCCGCGGATGCGCCGGGCGCGCTCTCGACGAAGACCCACAGGTAGGCCACGCGCACGGCGGTGTTGTTGATCGTGTCGTCGCGAAACAGCACCTCGCCCGCTGCGCCGTTTTGCAGATCGAGCGGCACCGGGATCGAGCTGTCGCCGTTGATGAACTCGCCGCGCAGCCCGAGCACCTGGTAGTAGATGTCGTCGGCCTCGTCGGCGCGCAGGAGCTCGGCGGCGCTCGGTGGCAGGCGAAAGCGTGCTACCGGCTTGCCGCCCGCGCCCAGCTGCACGCTGATCTGCTGCGCCAGCACGCGCGCCGTCTCGCCGAGCTGGCGGTCGAAGGGCTTGTTGGCGATGTTCTGCGCGACGAGCCAGGTCACGAGCACGCTCATCGGCCACAGCAGCAGCAGCGGCGCGAGCATCCAGTCGAGGATCTCGCCGAACAGCGAGCGCTGCTCCTTGCCGTGCGGCGCGTCCAAGCTCGGCTCCTAGCCTGCGATCTTCTCCAGGCAGTAGCCCAGCCCGCGCACGGTCGCGATGCGCACCGGCCCCTGCTCGATCTTCTTGCGCAGGCGGTGGATGTAGACCTCGATCGCGTTGTTGCTCACTTCCTCGCCCCACTCGCACAGGCGCTCGACGAGCTGGTCCTTGCTGACCAGGCGCCCGGCACGCTGCAGCAGCACCTCGAGCAGCGAGATCTCGCGCGCCGAGAGCTCGATCATCTGGTCGTTGATGTAAGCCACGCGGCCGGTGGCGTCGAAGGTCAGCGGCCCGTGCTTGATGATCGTCGAGGCGGTACCGAGGCCGCGCCGCGTCAGCGCGCGCACGCGGGCCTCGAGCTCCTGCAGCGAGAACGGCTTGGCCATGTAGTCGTCGGCGCCGAGGTCCAGCCCCTTGACGCGCTGCTCGACGCTGTCGGCCGCGGTCAGGATCAGCACCGGCACGTGCGAACCGCGCGCGCGCAGCTTGCGCAGCACTTCGAGGCCATGCATCTTGGGCAGCCCGAGGTCGAGGATCAGGCAATCGAACTCGTGCGACGCGAGCGCGGCGTCGGCCTCGCTGCCGGTGCTGACATGGTCTGCCGCGTAGCCGGCGTTGCGCAGCGACCGCAGCAGTCCGTCGGCAAGCACCTGGTCGTCTTCAGCGATGAGGATGCGCATCGAGTGAGCTCCGCAGCGGCCGCGCAGGGGCCACGCAACTCATTGTAGGGTTGCGCTCCTCCCTAGATCGACCCTGCAGACAACTGTACAAAC
Source organism: Ideonella sp. (assembly GCF_016702655.1). GTDB lineage: Bacteria > Pseudomonadota > Gammaproteobacteria > Burkholderiales > Burkholderiaceae_C > CAIKUF01. The sequence continues at coordinate 238,549 of NZ_JADJDO010000005.1, read as the reverse complement.
ATCCAGTTGCTGAGCGATAATCTACTTAACGTCACGGAGATTCACCATGGAAGCAGCCACCAAGTCGAGCATGAACCCCGAGAAGGCCAAGGCCCTGGCCGCCGCGCTGGCGCAGATCGACAAGCAGTTCGGCAAGGGTTCGATCATGCGCCTGGGCGAGGGCGAGGCGATCCGCGACATCGAGGTCGTCTCGACCGGCTCGCTCGGCCTCGACATCGCGCTCGGCGTCGGTGGCCTGCCGCGCGGCCGCGTGATCGAGATCTACGGCCCCGAGTCGTCGGGCAAGACGACGCTGACGCTGCAGGTCATCGCCGAGATGCAGAAGCAGGGCGGCGTGAGCGCCTTCATCGACGCCGAGCACGCGCTCGACGCGCAATACGCCGAGAAGCTCGGCGTCAATCTGCAGGAACTCCTGATCTCGCAGCCCGATACCGGCGAGCAGGCGCTCGAGATCGTCGACGCGCTGGTCCGCTCCGGCGCTGTCGACCTGATCGTCGTCGACTCGGTGGCCGCGCTCACGCCCAAGGCCGAGCTCGAGGGCGACATGGGCGACAGCCTGCCGGGGCTGCAGGCGCGGCTGATGAGCCAGGCCCTGCGCAAGCTCACCGCGTCGATCCAGAAGACCAACACCATGGTCATCTTCATCAACCAGATCCGGATGAAGATCGGTGTCATGTTCGGCTCGCCCGAGACGACGACGGGCGGCAACGCGCTCAAGTTCTACGCCTCGGTACGGCTCGACATCCGGCGCATCGGCTCGATCAAGAAGGGCGACGAGGTCGTCGGCAGCGAGACCAAGGTCAAGGTCGTCAAGAACAAGGTTGCGCCGCCGTTCAAGACCGCCGAGTTCGACATTCTCTATGGCGAGGGCATCAGCCGCGAGGGCGAGATCATCGACATGGGCGTCGAGGCGCGCGTGATCGAGAAGTCCGGCGCCTGGTATGCCTACAAGGGCGAGAAGATCGGCCAGGGCAAGGACAACGCACGCGAGTTCCTGCGCGAGAACGCTGGCCTCGCGGTCGAGATCGAGAACCTCGTGCGCGAGGCGGTCGGGATCCCGCAGCTTCCGGTCGGCAACGGCGCCGCCGAGCCGGCCAAGGGCAAGACCGTCAAGGCTTGACGATCGACCGGCGCGCCGTGCAAAAGGGCGGGCCATGGCGAGCCGGCCGATCCTCTCGCTCAAGGCGCGCGCGCTGCAGTTGCTGGCGCAGCGCGAGCACTCCGGGCTCGAGTTGCGGCGCAAGCTGCTCGCCCACGCGCGCAAGCTGGCCGACGCGCCCGAGGGCGGTGCGCAGAGCGAGCGCCGCGCCCGCAAGCTGGCTCCTGGCGTCGAGGCCGAGGTCGATGCGCTGCTCGCCTGGCTGCAGGAAGGGCAGCACCTGAGCGAGTCGCGCTTCGTCGAGGCGCGCCTGCGCACGCGCGCTGCACGCTACGGCAACCTGCGCATTCGCCATGAGCTGGCCCAACACGGGTTGCAGCCGTCGCCCGAGGAAGACGCTGTGCTCGCCGCGAGCGAGTTCGACCGTGCGCGGGCAGTCCGGGCGCGAAAGTTTCATGCGCCGCCCACCGACGCCGCCGATCGTGCCCGGCAGGCGCGCTTTCTTGCCGGGCGCGGTTTCTCGTCCGACGTGATCCGGCGCCTGCTGCGCGACGACGACGCCTGAGCGGCGAGCGACCGCTGCGTACGCCCGAAGCCCGGCACCGACGCCGGTCTGGCGCAGCCTGCGGCGCCGGCATGACCTGCTACATTGCCCGCTGTCGCGCGCCTGGCGCCGATGGCGGGGCGGCTGGTGCGCGCAAGCCTGTGCCGTCAGCGTCAAGGCGATGTCAGGTGTGGCGCCCACACTGCCGCCGCTGCCGCCGTCTGCAACAACCGACATTCTTCGTCTCAACCTTCGAGGTAGGCTCCCCCATGAAGATCCATGAATACCAGGGCAAGGAAGTGCTGCGCCAGGCAGGTGTGCCGGTGCCGCGCGGCTACCCCGCCTTCACCGTGCGCGAGGCGGTCGAGGCGGCGCAGAAGCTCGGCGGCCCGGTCTGGGTCGTCAAGGCACAAATCCACGCCGGCGGCCGCGGCAAGGGCGGTGGCGTCAAGCTCGCGCGTTCGCTGGCCGAGGTCGAGTCGCTCGCCGGCCAGATCCTCGGCATGCAGTTGAAGACGCACCAGACCGGCGCCGCGGGCCAGAAGGTGAGGCGCCTGCTGATCGAGGAGGGGGCCGACATCAAGAAGGAGTACTACGTCGCCTGCGTCACCGACCGCGCGACGCAGAAGGTCGCGATGATGGCGAGCTCCGAGGGGGGCATGGACATCGAGGAGGTGGCGCACAAGACGCCGGAGAAGATCCTCAAGGTCTTCATCGACCCGATCGTCGGCATGACCGACGCCCAGGGGCTCGAGCTCGCACGCGGCATCGGCGTTCCCGAGCCGTCGCAGGCGCAGGCGGTCGACGTGTTCAAGAAGCTCTATGGCTGCTACATGGACACCGACGCGTCGCTGGCCGAGATCAACCCGCTGATCCTGGAGGGCAACGGCCATATCAAGGCGCTCGACGCCAAGTTCAACTTCGACGCCAACGCGCTCTTTCGCCACCCCGAGATCGTCGCTTACCGCGATCTCGACGAGGAAGATCCGGCCGAGCTCGAGGCGAGCAAGTTCGACCTCGCCTACATCCAGCTCGACGGCAACATCGGCTGCCTGGTCAACGGTGCCGGCCTGGCGATGGCGACGATGGACACGATCAAGCTCTTCGGTGCGGAGCCGGCGAACTTTCTCGATGTCGGTGGCGGCGCCTCGGCCGAGAAGGTCACCGAAGCGTTCAAGATCATGCTCGCCAGCCCCAAGGTCAAGGCGATTCTGGTCAATATCTTCGGTGGCATCATGCGCTGCGACACCATCGCCGAGGGCGTGATCGCGGCCTGCAAGGCGACCAACCTCTCCGTGCCGCTGGTCGTGCGCATGAAGGGCACGAACGAGGAACTCGGCAAGCAGATGCTCAAGGACTCGGGCCTGCCCATCATCAGCGCCGACACGATGGCCGAAGCGGCGACCAAGATCGTCGCCGCCGTGAAATGACCCACCCCGAAGCGCCTTCGGCGCTCCCCCTCGAGGGGGCGCCGCCAGCGGCCCGGCGAAGCCGGTTCCGCGGCGGCCGCTCGATAGCAGTGCCGATTGAAAGGAAACCATGAGCATCCTCATCGACAAGGACACCCGGGTCATCACCCAGGGCATCACCGGCAAGACGGGCCAGTTCCATACCCGCATGTGCCGCGAGTACGCCAACGGCCGCAACTGCTTCGTCGCCGGCGTCAACCCGAAGAAGGCGGGAGAAGACTTCGAGGGCATCCCGATCTTTGCCAGCGTCAAGGACGCCGCAGCCCAGACCGGCGCCACCGTGAGCGTGATCTACGTGCCGCCGGCGGGCGCAGCGGCGGCAATCTGGGAGGCGGTCGAGGCCGAGCTCGACCTCGCGATCTGCATCACCGAGGGCATCCCGATCAAGGACATGCTCGTCGTTCGCAACAAGATGCGTACGCGGGAGGCCGCGGGCGGCAAGAAGACGCTGCTGCTCGGCCCCAACTGCCCGGGACTGATCACGCCCGACGAGATCAAGATCGGCATCATGCCCGGCCACATCCACCGCAAGGGCCGGGTCGGCGTCGTCAGCCGCTCGGGCACGCTGACCTACGAGGCGGTGGCGCAGCTCACCGACATCGGCCTCGGCCAGAGCAGCGCGGTGGGCATCGGCGGCGACCCGATCAACGGGTTGAAGCACATCGACATCATGAAGCTCTTCAACGACGATCCCGACACCGACGCGGTGATCATGATCGGCGAGATCGGCGGCCCCGACGAAGCCGAGGCGGCGCTGTGGTGCAAGGCGAACATGACAAAGCCCATCGTCGGCTTCATCGCCGGCGTCACCGCGCCGCCCGGCAAGCGCATGGGTCACGCCGGCGCGCTGATCTCCGGTGGCGCCGACACGGCCGACGCCAAGCTCGAGATCATGGAGGCCTGCGGCTTCACGGTGACCCGCGATCCGTCGGAGATGGGCAAGCTGCTCAAGGCGCGGCTGTAGCCCGGCCACAGCGGCATACGAAGTTCCACGAACGGCGGGCGGCGCCGCAGTCGCTAGACTGGCCCGGCGCCGCGCAGCCCGTCGTCGGCGCCAGGAGTCTTCGCCATGGAAATGCTCGCGACCACCGAGTTCTGGATCGCTGTCGGCCAGATCATCATGATCGACATCCTGCTCGGTGGCGACAACGCCGTCGTGATCGCGCTCGCCTGCCGCAAGCTGCCTCCCAAGCAGCGCACGCGGGGCATTCTGTGGGGGACGGCCGGCGCGATCGTGCTGCGCATCGTGCTCATCTTCTTCGCCCTGAAACTGCTGGCGATCCCCTTCCTCAAGGTCGTCGGTGCGCTCCTGCTGGTCTGGATCGGCGTCAAGCTGCTGCTGCCCGAGCACGAGGAAGGACACGCCAGCATCGAGGGCAGCGACAAGCTCTGGGGCGCGGTGCGCACGGTGATCGTCGCCGATTTCGTGATGAGCGTGGACAACGTGATCGCGATCGCCGGCGCGGCCGAGGCCTCGGGCACCGGCCACGGCATGGCGCTGGTGATCTTTGGCGTGCTGGTCAGCATCCCGATCATCGTGTGGGGGAGCCAGATGGTCATTAAATTGATGGACAGGTTTCCGGTCATCATCGTCCTGGGCGGCATGCTGCTGGGCTGGATCGCCGGCACCATGGTCGTGACCGATCCGGCGATGGTCAATCCTTCGGTGTTGCCGCAGTTGCCCAAGTTCCCGGTGAACGACTGGAGCCGCTACGGCGCCGGCATCGCCGGCGCGCTGCTCGTGCTCGCGCTGGGCAAGTGGCTGGCGGCGCGGCGCAAGCCCGAGCCCGCCCCGGCCGCGGCCGCGGCCGGGGCGGGCGTGGCCAAGAGCGCAGGCCCGCTGCGGCGGTTTCTGCTCGCCGTCGATGGCTCGGATTGCTCGATGCGCGCGGCCCACCAACTGCTCTCGATGCGCGGCGAGCTGCGCGATCCGGCGGCGATGCAGATCCACCTCCTGAACGTCCAGCGACCGGTTTCGGGGGATGTCTCGTCCTTCGTTGCCAGCCAGTCGCTGCAGGAGTACCACCGGGAGCGCAGCGTTGCGGCGCTGGCTCCGGCGCGCGCCTTGCTGGACGCTGCCGGCGTCAGCTACCAGGCGCACGACCGCGTCGGCCCGCCCGGGCCGACCATCGCCGAGGAGGCAAGCGCGCAGGGTTGCGACATGATCGTCATGGGCACGCGCGGCCAGGGCACCCACACCGCAGCGCTGCTCGGATCGGTCGCGCAGAGCACCATCGAGCACGCCGGCGTTCCGGTGCTGCTGGTCAAGTGAGGACGGTCGCCGTCGCGTTGGAGGCGCGGTCGCACTGCGCCGCCGCCGGAGCGTGAGCGCGGACGGCGCGGCCGAACCCGCCGCAGCCGGCCTGCCGCGACGCCTGGGTCCGTATCTGCTCGAGGGCCGGATCGCGCAGGGCGCGAGCTCGGTGCTGATGCGCGGCCGCGATCCGCGAGTCGGCAGGCCGCTCGCGATCAAGGTGCTTCAGCTCCGACCCGCCGACGCCGACGCGGCCGACGAACTGCGGCAGCGCTTCATGCGCGAGGCCGAGGCGGCGCGGCGTCTCGTGCACCCGGGAATCGTGCGCTATCTGGATGCCGGGGACGAGCAGGGGCTGGCCTGGATCGCGATGCAGCTCGTTCCCGGCCATGACCTCGGTCGCCATGTCCAGCTCGGCGCCTTGCTGCCGCTACCGGCGACGCTCGACGTCGGCGCCCAGCTTGCCGACGCGCTCGCCCACGCCCATCGCCATGGCGTGGTGCACCGCGACATCAAGCCTGCCAACGTGATCTTCGACGTCGCGACCGGCGCCGCGGTGCTGACCGACTTCGGCATCGCGCGCGTTGCCGACACCAGCCGCACCCGGACCGGCCTGCTGCTCGGCACGCCGGCGTACATGGCGCCGGAACTGCTCGCCGGCGGCGCGGCGAGCGCGGCCAGCGATATCTACGCGCTCGGCGTGCTGCTGTTCCAGCTCCTGTGCGCGCGGCTGCCGCACGAGGGCGCGACGCTCGGCGCGCTGATCGCCGCGATCGCCAACCAGCCGCCGCCCGACCTGCGCGCACTGCGCCCCGGGCTGCCCGACGCGCTCGCCGCCGTCGTCGCCAGGCTGCTCGCCAAGCGGCCCGGCGAGCGCTCCGCCGACGGAGCCACGGTGGCGTCCGAGCTGCGCGCCATCGCGGCAAACGTGAAGTCCTCACGCACCGATCCGAGGCACAATTCCGCCGATTGATCGCACGCCTGCCCGACCGCCGCCCCATGACCCTGGAATTCTTCCACGCGACCGACACCGGCCGCGCGCGCAGCAACAACGAGGATTCGGTGGCCGTGCACGAAGGCGCGGGGCTGCTCGCGCTGGCCGATGGCATGGGCGGCTACAACGCCGGCGAGGTCGCGAGCGGCATGGTCACGTCGTTCATCAAGACCGAGCTCGGACGCTGGCTCGAAGAGGCCTCCGAGAACGCGACCGACGCCGAAGTGCGGCGGGCGATGGACATCTGCGTCGACAACGCGAATCGCGCGATCTTCAACGCCGCCAATTCCAACCCGCAGTACGCGGGCATGGGAACGACGCTCGTCGTCGCGGTGTTTCGTGCCGGGCGGCTGCTGCTCGGCCATGTGGGCGACTCGCGCGCCTATCGCCTGCGCGGCGGGCGGCTGACGCAGGCCACGCACGACCATTCGCTGCTGCAGGAGCAGATCGACGCCGGCCTGATCACCGCCGAGCAGGCCTCGTTCTCGGCCAACAAGAACCTCGTCACGCGCGCGGTCGGCGTCGAGGACACGGTGCTGCTCGAGACGCATGTGCACGAGATCATGCCCGGCGACATCTACCTATTGTGCTCGGACGGCCTCTCGGACATGCTCGACGACGAGAGCATCGGCCAGATCGTCCAGGGGCAGGCATCGCTCGCCGCGGCCGGCGCGGCCCTGATCGACGCGACCAACGACGCGGGCGGCAAAGATAATATCGCGGTCATCCTCGCGCGCGTGAGCGGCGCGCCCGAACCCGCGCGGTCGTGGTGGCCGTTCAGGCGCTGACGCGAAGCGCAAGGCGAAGCAGGCAAGACGGCAGACCTGGCGCCGGAGTTCCGGTAAAGAGCAGTTTTCTTGGGGGCATGCATGGGCAAGTTGGTCGTATCGCTGGACGGGGTGGTGATCAAGGAAGTGCAGATCACGAAGGACAAGACCACCCTCGGGCGCCGCCCGTACAACGACATCGTGATCGACAACCTGGCCGTCAGCGGCGAGCACGCCGTGCTCCAGATGGTGGGCGCCGACGTCTTCATCGAAGACCTCAACAGCACCAACGGCACCTACATCAACGGCAAGGCGATCAAGAAGCAGTTGCTGAGCCACAACGACACGGTCGAGATCGGCAAGTACAAGATCAAGTACCTGGTCGAGGAAGGCACCGACTACGAGCGCACGCTGATCCTCAAGCCCGGCATGACGCCGCCACCTGCGGCAGCGCCGATCTCGGGCTTCGGCGCGTTGCCGGCCGCGGCGAGCACGGCGGCGATGATTCGCGTGCTCAACGGCGCCGCCGCCGGGCGCGAGGTGAACCTGACCAAGGTCGTGACGACGGTCGGCAAGCCCGGCGTGCAGGTCGCATCGATCACCAAGCGGCCGACGGGCTACGTGTTCGCCCATGTCGAAGGCGCGAGCCGGCCCACGGTCAACGGCAACCCGCTCGTCGGCGAGACCGTGCCGCTGCGCAACGGCGACGTGATCGAACTCGCCGGCACGCAGATGCAGTTCGTGCAGCAGGCCTGAAGCGGGACAGACCACCCCCGGCCGCCGAGCGGCCGCCCCCTGCGGGGGCTCCGACCCGACCGGGAGACCGGAACGCGCTCGAGCTCGCGCGTGTTGAGGGTTCCAGCGTCAACCCTTCGCTGCGCGCATGGGCCGCCAAGGGCAGCTCGTTGACACTGATCGGCAGGCCCAGCCGCGCAGGCGCGGTACGGATGGCGCCATGGTGCTGCGCCGCCCGCGCTGAGTAGGGAAGCACCTCGAGGCGGCTACAGAAGTCTTCGACTACCGCCAGGTTGGCTGGAGGCGCACTGCTCTCTTGCGCGTCGCGCGGCATTTCAGCGAACGTGGTCGCCGATACGGCCATACGTCCGAAATGCCGGTTGAAGCTCTGTGTCGAGCGTGTGGTGGCGCGATCCATCTCGGGTGGATTGACTTCACGCCGTAGTTGCCCTCAGCGAGCGGGAGGTGTGTGACGCTTGTCACACCGCCTGCGGCCGGCGCTCCGAGCCCGGGCGTTTGCCGCAATCAGCGCCTTGCGCCGAGTCGGCAGTGAGGGCACGATGCGCATCCGGCCGGGTTGCCAACATCGGCATCGAAGTGCCGACATTGCATGCCGATCCTCACAATCGCCCGGGCCGCTGCCGCGTCCCGTTTCCGCCGCGGCCCGCGTCCCGGATCGCCTCGGCCGCAGCAATGCTGATCCGCGTCCTCGGCTGCTCGGGCGCGATCGCCGCCGGCTGCCGCACGACGGCCTTCCTGCTCGGCGACGACGTGCTCGTCGATGCCGGCACCGGCGTCGGCGACCTGACGCTGGCCGAGCTCGCGCGCATAGACCATATCCTCGTCAGCCATTCACACCTCGACCATGTGCTCGCGATCGGCCTGCTCGCCGACAGCGTGATCCGTTTGCGCGAAGCCGCCGGCCGGCCGCCGATCAAGGTGCACGCACTCGAGGCCACGCTCGACGCGCTGCGCCGCCACATCTTCAACGGCGTCATCTGGCCCGACTTCACGCGCCTGCCGAGTGCCGCGCTTCCGGTGCTCGAACTCGTGCCTGTCGAGCATGGCCAGCGCCTCGTGCTCGGCGGCAAGACGGTCGAGGTGCTGTGCGCCAGCCACACCGTCCCCGCGTGCGGCTTTGCCGTCGAGGGCAGCCGGGGCTGCTGGGTCTACACCGGCGATACCGGGCCCAACCCGGCGTTGTGGCGGCGCCTGCGCGAATTGAAGGTCGCCGCACTCGTGATCGAGACCGCCTTCGGCGACGACGAGCGCGAGTTGGCGCAGGTCAGCCGCCACCTCTGCCCGGAGATGCTCGGGCGCGAACTCGCCGGACTGGCCGGCCCGGCCAACGGTGCGGTCGACGTGCACGTCACGCACGTGAAGCCGGGCGAGATCGATGCCGTGATGGCCGAGATCGCCCGCCTGGCGCTGCCGCACCGGATCACGGCGCTGGCGGCGGGGCAGGTGATGACGCTCGCCTAGCGTCCCCAGAGGGTCAGCCGCGCGCGGCGACGGCGGCGCGGATGTCGGTCTCGGAAAAGTCGTCGCCCTTGTAGAGCAGTGGCAGGTCGCGCACCTTGGCCAGCGCGTAGCTGAAGATGTCGCCGAAGTTCAGGCTCGCCGGGTGGCCGCTGCCCTTGCCAAAGGCCAGGAAAGCGCCATGGGCGGCGGCGATCTCGGCCCGGTCCGGTGCGGCAATGGCGAACGGCGGCAGGCGCAGCAGGTCGTCGAGCAGCACGACGGCACGCGGGCCTCGCCGGCCGTGAGCCACCATCCGTGCCTCGACCACCGACACCGAGCTGATCCACGCTGTCTCGGCGGACAGAAGCGCCTGCACGAACGCCTCGCGCTCGGGCTCACCGAACGCAATCGCAACGATTGCAGAAGTGTCGACGGCGATCTTCGATCGGGCTGTCATCGAGGCAGGCCCAGCTCGTCCCATGCCAGCGGGTCTGCAGCATCGGGCCGGTCGGGCACGCGGTCCAGTTGCTCCAGCAGGGCCGCGAATCGTTCGTGCGACGGCGTCGATGGGGCGCCGCGCCCCGTGGCCGGTGCGATGCGCGCGTCGTCCAGAGGCTCAAGCAGCGCAGCGCGCAACGCGTCGGCAACGAGATCCTTGAGCCGCAGGTTGTTCTCGGCAGCGCGGATCTTTGCTGCGCGCATCAGATCGTCCGGCAGATCCAGTGTCGTTTTCATGATACTTGGCCCATAAATATGGTTTGCTGGATATTATCTCATCTCTTCCGACTGGCTTCCGAAGGACTGAGGGCGCTCTTCGCGCTGCAATAGTCGACGTGACGAAAATTGTCAATCCTCGACCAGCACAAACCCTGGCACGCCCCTTGCCCTGACGTTTTGTGGCTGCCAGCGGGAGGACTTCACGCCGCCAAGGGCTTCGAGGGCTGGCACGACCCCTGCATTCGAGGGGGTGCATCCCAACCCATCCCCAGGAGTATCCGCACCATGAAGCGAGTTCAACAAGGTTTCACCCTCATCGAGTTGATGATCGTCGTCGCGATCATCGGTATCCTGGCCGCCGTCGCGCTGCCGGCCTACCAGGACTACACGAAGAAGGCCAAGGTTTCCGAGCTGATTTTGGCGGCGTCTGGCTGCCGGACAGCGATCACGGAGGTATATCAGTCGGGTAGCGCTTCGGCGGCACCTGGTGCCGGTGGCTGGGGCTGTGAAGTTACGGCCGGCTCTGGTAGCAAGTACGTGTCCAAAGTCGAGACAACCGCCAACGGCCAAGTCCAGGTTTTCTTCAATGCGGCTATCGACGCCTCGCTTAACGGCAAGCACGTCAAGCTGGAACCCAGGGACGCCGCTGGCGCGGCGCTGACCGTCGCGGCGATGCCAACCCAGGTCAATCAATGGGCTTGCGGTGTTCCCGCTGCCGACATGGCGACGGTCGGCAAGTATCTGCCAGGCTCCTGCAAGACTTCGTTCTGATCCACCAATCACAAAGAATGGGCGGCCCCTTGGGCCGCCCTTTTTGATTTTCTTGATGCGCCAACTGCTGCTTGCGGGCGGGCTGGGCGGCCTCGTGCTCGGCTGGAATATGCCCAACCACTATCCGCTGTGGACGAGCTTCCATGGCGAACTCGCCGCCGTCGTCGCGCTGAGCCTGCTGTTCGGCGGGCTGAGTTGGCCAGCGTCGACGACTGCGGCGACGACGAGGGTCGCGTTCGGGCTGTCGACTTCAGCCCGCCTCTGGCTGGTCTTAGCGGCAATCCCGGTGCTGCAGTACGCCGCCGGCATGCTCGCTTTCCGCGGCGACGCCGCGCTCGGCCTCCTCTACGGACTGGGCGTCGTTCTCGCGCTGCATGTCGGGCGAATGTGGGTGGCGCAGGTCGGCTTCGCGCAAGCGATGCGGTGGCTGTGGACGGCATTCGTCTTCGCGGCCCTCATCGCATTCGGTCTCGCGCTCGCGCAATGGCTGCGCCTGCCGGCGGCAAGCTGGTGGGCGATGGAGCTGATCGAGTCGCGCCCGTTTGCCAACTTCGCGCAACCCAACCACTTCGGGCTGGCAATGGTGCTCGGCATCGTCGCCGGGACGGCGTTGTTCGAGCTGCGTGAACTGCGCCATCGCGCGACGCTGGCGCTGCTGTTCGCCGCCTTCGGCTGGGGCTTGCTGATCAGCCAGTCGCGTGCGTCACTGCTTGCGCTGTGGCTGCTCGCGCTCGCCTGGTTCGCGACGCGGCGCCGGGTGGCCACTCGGCTGGCGTGGCCAGACCTGCTCGTTGCGCTGGCCGTCGGAAGCGCGCTCTACTTCGCCGTCCCGGCGATCGAAGAAGCGCTCTACCTGCGTGCCGCGGAGCTGCGCTCGCCGGTCGAGGTCGGGCCGCGCGAACTGATCTGGCGCCACTTCGCTGCCGCGATCGCCGAGCGGCCCTGGCTCGGCTACGGCTTCGGCCAGGGCGTGATGGCGCTGGCCGAAGTCGCGACGCAGGTTGCGCCGTCGCGCAACACGATCTATGCGCACAACGTCGCGCTCGACCTGATGACCTGGGTCGGCGTCCCGCTCGCGCTGCTGCTCTGTCTGGCGCTCGCGTGGTGGATGTTGTCGTGGCTGAGAACCGGCGGCGTCGAGGCGGGGCTGGCTGCGCAGCGCCACCTCGTGTTCGCGGCCTGGCTTGCACTGGCCGTGCAGTCGATGCTCGAGTTTCCGTATGCCTACACCTACTTCCTGCTCCCGGCAGCGCTGCTCGCCGGCGCCGTGGGGCAAGCGCCGCCGCTTGCAGAGCGCTCCGAGTCGACGCGCTTCGTATCCAGCCGCGGCGTGATGGCGCTTGCCGCCTTGGCAGCCGCGCTGGTCGGGCTGCTCGCGTACGAGTACCTGCAGCTCGAGGACGATTTCCGCGCCAATCGGTTCGAGCGCTATCGGTTCATCAACCGACCCGAGCACACCTCGCTCGAGCATCCCCTCGTACTCGACCAACTCGCGGCGCTGAACAGCTCGTCGCACTTCGAGCTCCGCGCGGGCATGCCGCCCGAGCAGATCGAGCAACTGCATCGGCTCGCTCGGCGCTTCCATCTGCTGCCGACGCGCATCGACTACGCCAAGGCGCTGGCGCTCAATGGCCGCGCGGCGGAGGCCGAGCACGAGCTGCGCATCATCCGCAGCGCCTACCCGCCAGCGCAGTACGAGCGCATCGAGCGCGACTGGCGGGCGTGGCAGCAGGAACACCGGGACGAGCTGACGGCACCGCACTGAGGCGTCCCGGCCCGGCGCGCTCGGCCGCACGATCACGCTTCGCGCCTGCCCCGATGACGCACCGCCCACCGCCGTCGCCGACCGTCGTGTATCGGTGAGGGCGCATTCGCACGAAGTTGCCTGGCTCGAAGCCTGCGGCCGCCCATGGCGGTCGACCTCGATCAGCCCGAGACGACAGCGTTGTCGATGACGAACGGCGTCGCCGTCAGCGGCGCCAAGCGCCCGAAGGTGCGAAATGCGGGAGGCTGCCAACGAAGTGAGCTCGGGGGTGGTCATCTCACTCGCGTCCCGCCTCGCTGACCTGCCGAAGCGGCAGGCCGAGCCTTGCGCACGGGCGCAACCGCGACAACTCATCGAAGGCCTTGGCCACCCGCTGGCGCTGGGTGCTTGCCTGCGAGCGGCGCGCTGCTGCCGGTGTCGCGCCCACCAGGCGCGCGACCGCAATGCCGCGCCGCGTGATGGCGAACGCCTCGCCGCGCCGGATTCCGAGACGCCGGCGCCGACCGCCGCAGGCCGCACAATCCGGCGTCGCGCCCTCCTCGCACCTGTCCCCGGATGTCTGCTATCGGCACTGCACCCGCTCGCTCGCTCGCACCCGTGCCCCCCACCTGGATCGCTGCCGCCTGCCTCGCGGTCGTGCTGCCGACGCTGCTCGCGTTCAACCTGCCGCCATCGGCCACCTTCCTGAACCAGGCTGCGGCCTTTATCGGCTGGGGCGTGCTGGTGCTTCTCTTCGCCGAGGCGCGCGGCGTTGCGATCGGTGCGCCTTGGTGCGGTGGCGAACGCACGCTGCTTGCGGCATTCGCGCTGCTCGCGCTCGCGGCCGGCGCGGCGCCGTTGTGGGCCGGGCTGCCGTGGACGCTCGCGATCTCGGCGCTCGGCGCGCTCGCCGCGGCTGCGCTGGTGGCGATGGCCGGGGCCGCGCTGGCGCGCGCCGGCCGCGCGCCGGCGGCGATGCATGCGCTCGCCATCGCCCTGCTGGTCGCGGGCGCGGTCGGCTCGCTGCTGGGCGTGGTGCAGGTGTTTGTTCCGCAATGGGCCGACGCAACACTGATCGCGGCGGTCGCCAACGGCCGCGCCGCGGGCAACCTGCGCCAGCCCAACCACCTGAGCAGCCTGTTGTTGTGGTCGGTGATCGCGCTCGTCTGGCTGGCCGAGCGTGGGCGCCTCACGCGTGCGGCGACGGCGGGCATGGCCTTGATCCTGCTGGCCGGCATCGTGCTGACCGGATCGCGCACCGGCATGCTGGGGGTGCTGATGCTCGCCGCCTGGGGCGGGCTCGACAAGAAGCTCGCGCGCCCGGCTCGCATCGCGCTGCTCGTCGCGCCGCTGGCCTATGCCCTGCTGTGGCTGGGGCTCGCGGCCTGGGCCCAGCACACGCAGCATGCGTTCGGCGGCGACTCGCAGTTGACCAAGGGCGACATCTCGAGCTCGCGCTTTGCGATCTGGTCCAACACGCTCGAGCTGATCGCGCGTCATCCCTGGCTGGGCGTGGGCTGGGGCGAGTTCAACTTCGCCTGGTCGCTGACGCCGTTTCCAGATCGCCCCGTGGCCTTCTTCGACCACACGCACAACCTGCCGCTGCACCTTGCCGCCGAGCTCGGCCTGCCGCTCGCGGTGCTGGTGCTGGCACTGCTCGGCCGCGCGCTGTGGCTGGCGTGGCAATCGGGCGTGCATTGCGAGGATGCCGACACCGCGCGCACGCTGCGCGCCGCCTTCCTGATGGTGCTGATGATGGCCGTGCACAGCCAGTTCGAGTACCCGCTGTGGTATGCCTACTTCCTGCTGCCGACGGCGTTTGCGTTCGGCCTGTGCCTGGGAGGCACTGCGCCCCGACCCTGCGCAGTGCCGGGCAGGGCGCTGCGCGCCGGTGCGGTGCTGTTGATCGTCGGCGGCCTGGCGGCGCTGGCCGACTACCGGCGCGTCGTCGTGATCTACGCGCCGGGTGCTTCGGCGCCGCCGCTCGCAGAACGCATCGCCGCGGGCAAGCAGAGCTGGCTCTTCGGCCACCATGCCGATTACGCCGAGGTCACCACGCCCGACGACGCGCTGCCCGATCCGGCGCGCGCCTTCGCACGCGTACCGCATTACCTGCTCGACACGCGGCTGATGATGGCCTGGGCGCGCGCGCTCGAAGCCGACGGGCAGGCCGACGCAGCGCGCCATCTTGCGGCGCGGCTCAGGGAATTCCGCAACCCGCAGTCGGAGCCCTTCTTCGAGGTCTGCGATCTGCTCGAGGACGACCTCGGCGAGGCCGTTCCGTTCCAGTGCCAGGCCGCTTCGGCGCCGCTGGGATTCGAGGCTTTCCGGCGCTGAACGCGCGCGCCTACAGCAGGCGCAGCAGCCGCTCCAGGTTCAGGCGCAGCCTGACGTCGTCGGGCGCGACGCCGGCCGTCACCGCGTGCTGTGCGATGCGCGTGTTGCGCAGCGCGGGCTCGGCGATCGGCGTGCCGCTGCGGCCGATCACGCCCGCCACCAGCGGCTCGTTGGCGCGCGCGCCGCGGCGCATCACGACCGCGATCTCGCCGCTGGCCAGGCGTACGTAGCTGCCGGGCGGATAGATGCCGGTCGCCTTGACGATCGCCGCGCCGGCCTCGTCGGGCTGCTGGCGCTCGTCGAGATAGGCGGCCTTGGCGGCGGCCGCGCCCGACAGCGCCGAACGCCGGCGCCGCGGGCTCAGGCGGGCGGCGAAGATGTCGGCACGCTTGATCAGGCGCGCGAGCTGGTGCGCAGCAGGCAGGTCGGCAAGCGGCCCGGGCGGCGCGCCGTGATGGTGGCGCACCGCGTCGATCCACAACGCATCGGCCACGCCGCCGGCGGCGAGCAGGTCGGCGCCGCGTTCGGCGTGACTGTCGATCTGCTGGCGCTGGTGCGGATTGGGCGGCGCGAGCTGCTGCGCCAGCGCGTCCTGCAGCGAGGTCATCGCGATGTTCATCGTCAGCGCGGCGCAGCGCAGCGATGCGCGCTGCCCGGCCGTCCAGCCGGGCAGGTGGCGCGCGGCCAGGTCGCACACGACGGCCACCAGCATCGCGTGCGTTGCGCTGTAGTCGCGCTGCTCGCAGGTCGTGGCGTCGATCAGGATCAGCAGCGCCGTGTCGGGGTCGCTGTCGGCAAGCGCGAACAGCGCGTCGGCCTGCTTGAGCAGGCGCGGCGCGAAATCGGGCTGCGGCGCCTCGCGCAGCAGCTTGCCGACGTGCATCTGCAGGCCGCGCACGGCCTGCAGCGGATCGACGGACCTGCGCTGCGCGCCGGCGGGGCCGGCCTTGACCGCTGCGTCGGGCTGCGCCTCGGCAATGCGGCCCAGCGTCTCGTCCTGCAGCAGCATGTTGCCGAGCTTGCTGGTCAGGGCCCGCTGGTAGGCCTCGGTGTCCTGGCTGTCGATGTAGGCGCCACGCGCGAGCAACTGCTCGCGATGCTCGGCCGACTCGATCAACATGCCGCGCGCCATCAGCAGATGGCCCGCCGCATCGACGAGGCCGAAGGGGGTGGGGTGACCGACGCGGAGTTGCTCCGCGGGCATTTGATAGGCAGTCATCGCAACACAGGGCGAGGCACGAGGCAAGGGATTTCCACTAGTTTTCGACGTGCGCGCCTCAAGCTTGAGCCAGCGCAGCCCTGCTATCGAAACACCCGATGGGTGGGGGCCCTGGCGTAAGCCAGAATCGACCGCACTGGAGGGCTTGATGGAAAAGACCTGGCTCAGGCATTACCCGGCGGGGGTTCCTGCCGAGATCGATGTCGCGCAGTACCGTTCGCTGGTCGAACTGCTCGAAGCGAGCTTTGCGAAGCACCGCGGCGCAACGGCCTACCGCTTCATGGGCAAGCCGGTCACGTTCGCGCAGGTCGACGAGCAGTCAAAGGCCCTGGCGGCGTGGCTGCAGGGCCAGGGCCTCGAGCGCGGCGACCGGGTCGCGATCATGATGCCCAACGTGCCGCAGTACCCGGTGGCGGTCGCGGCGATCCTGCGTGCGGGGCTGGTCGTCGTCAACGTCAACCCGCTGTACACGCCGCGCGAGCTCGAGCACCAGCTCAAGGACTCGGGCGCGAAGGCGATCTTCATCGTCGAGAACTTTGCCGCCACGCTGCAGCAGGTGATGGCCAACGTGCCGACGAAGAAAGTCGTCGTGACCGCGCTCGGCGACATGCTCGGCTTCCCGAAGGCGTTGATCGTCAACACCGTCGTGCGCAAGGTCAAGAAGATGGTGCCGGCGTTCGACCTGCCGGGCGCGGTGCGCTTCAACGACGCCATCGCGCAGGGGCGCGGCAAGCCGGTGCGCCCGGCCAACGCCGGTCCCGACGACATCGCCGTGCTGCAGTACACCGGCGGCACGACCGGCGTCAGCAAGGGCGCGGTGCTGCTGCACAGGAACCTCGTCGCCAACATCCTGCAGGCCGAGGCCTGGTATCAGCCGGCGCTGAAGAAGATCCCCAGGGGCGAGCAGATCGTGACGATCTGCGCCTTGCCGCTCTATCACATCTTCGGCTTCAACACGAACATGATGCTCGGCATGCGCATGGGCGGCTGCAACATCCTGATCGCCAACCCGCGCGACCTGCCGGCCGTGTTCAAGGAGTTGAAGGGGCAGAAGTTCCACAGCTTTCCGGCCGTCAACACGCTGTTCGGCGCGATGGCGCACCACCCCGAGTTCAACACCGTCGACTGGAGCGGCCTCGTGATCTCGGTCGGCGGCGGCATGGCGGTGCAAAGCGGCACCGCCAAGCTCTGGCTCGAGAAGACCGGCTGCCCGATCGTCGAGGGCTACGGCCTGTCGGAGACTTCGCCTTCCGCGACCTGCAACCCGGTCGACAGCACGGCCTACAGCGGCAACATCGGCCTGCCGATGCCCAACACCGAGCTCACGCTGCTCGACGACGACGGCAACGAGGTCGCGCCCGGCATGCCGGGCGAGATCGCGATCCGCGGCCCGCAGGTGATGGCCGGCTACTGGCAGCGCCCCGACGAGACGGCCAAGGTGATGACGCCCGACGGGTTCTTCCGCACCGGCGACATCGGCACGGTCGACGAGCGCGGCTACTTCAAGATCGTGGATCGCAAGAAGGACATGATCCTCGTCAGCGGCTTCAACGTCTATCCGAACGAGGTCGAGGACGTGGTGTCGCAGTTGCCCGGCGTGCTCGAATGCGCGGCCATCGGCGTGCCCGACGCGAAGGCCGGCGAGGCGGTCAAGCTCGTCATCGTGCGCAGCAACCCCGCCCTCACCGAAGCCGAGGTGCGCGCCTACTGCGAGACCAACCTGACCGGCTACAAGCGCCCCAAGGTGGTCGAGTTCCGCACCGAGATGCCCAAGACGCCGGTGGGCAAGATCCTGCGCCGGGAGTTGCGAGACAAGCCCTGATCGCCTGCGGCGATCAGGGCTCGCGGCGCAGGCTGAAGTGCAGCAGGTACGCGAGTCGGAGTCACAAGCCCTGAGCAGCGCCGGCAACGTGGCTCAGATCCTGACGTAGGCCCAGCCCTGCTGCATGCGCAGCACGATCTGGTCCAGCGCCGACGAGGCCATGACCGTGCCCGGTAGCAGGCGCAGGTCGGCGCCACCTTCGCGCAGCCGTTGCGCGGTCTGCCCGCAGGCCACCAGCGTCAGCTCGGGATAGGCAGCGCGCAGATCGGCGATGCGCCCGGCATGCACGCTGACGCCTTCGCGCAGCAGGTCGAGGCCGCCCGCATTGGCGACGATCTCGACCGAAACCGTGCGCCCGGATGCGCGCGCCGTCTCGAGAATGCCCTCGGCGTGCTCGAGCAAGGTCAGCGCATGCTGCGGCGCCGCCGAGCCCAGGTGCAGGACGACCCGCTGGGCCTGGGCTTCGGGTGCTTGTGCCGCTGGCCCGGCGAGCTGCGTCGGCGCGTCCGTGGCGGGCAAGAACCGGTCGCGCGCGGACCAGCCAAGCAGCGTGCCACACAGCAACGCCGCGAATCCCGCCGCCGCGGGGCGCCAGCCATGGTGCGGCTGCGGCGGCATGGCCCGGCTGGGCGGCGTTGCGCCGGCATAGGCGTGGCGAACGAGCTCCTTGCCCAGCCGCAGCTCGCTCAGCCGCTCGCGCAGCGCCGCGTCGGTCCGCAATTGCTCCAGCAGCGCTTGCGCATCGGCCGGCGCCAGTTCGCCATCGATCAGTGCATTCAAGCGCTCATCGGAAGGAGGTTGTTTCATCTGACGCTCCTCAGTGCCCCCAGGGCCGGGCTGCGCCCAGCGCGCTCTCCATGGGGGTTCAGGGAACTCGGCAACGGCCCTTCGTCCCCTGTGACCGCCGGCCTCTCTGCCTGCGCATCGGCCAGCAGAACGCGCAGTGCGGCGCGGGCGCGGCACAGCCGGCTCATCACCGTGCCGATCGGGATGGCCAGGGTCTGCGCCACCTCGGCATAGCTGCATTGTTCGAGATCGACCAGCGCCAGCACCTGGCGCTGCCCGACCGGCAGCTGCGCCACTGCGGCCCGCACGCGCACGGCGAGTTCGGCGCGGCCGGCGGTCTGCTCGCAGCTCTCTTCGGTGGCAAGCCAATGCTCCTCGATCGCGTCGATGTCTTCGGCCGGCCGCAATGCGCGAAGGTGGTCGCGCCAGCAGTTGACGAGGATGCCGAACAGCCACGGGCGCAGCCGGTCGGCGTCGCGCAATTGCCCGCTGCGGGCCAGCGCCTTGGCGATCGCCTCCTGGGTCAGGTCGTCGGCAAGCGCCGGGTCGTGGCACCACATCAGCGCGAGCCGGTACAGCCCCGCGCGGCGCTCGGCGATCCGATCGCGCAGCGCGCCCGGGCGGGCGAAGAACGAAAACAAGGCCATGTTGTGGATAGACGCCCGAGGGGGCGCCAGTATTCCACCGGCGCAGCTGGAATAGAAGGGCTCCAGGCGCCGTCTAGGTGAATGCGCGGTCGTGCAGGCCGTGCGCCCTGCCACTCAAAGGAGACTGCATTGAAGTCCAGACGAGAGTTGATCCTGACCGGCCTGACGGCATTGTCGTTGCTCGCTCCGCTCGCTGTCGCTCGAGCCCAGACCGCAGCCGCCGACAAGCCGCACAAGGTCGTGATCCAGGTCAGCGACGCCGACTCGGCGAAGTGGAACCTGGCGCTCAACAACGTGCGCGCCGTGCAACACGATCTGGGCGCCGACAAGGTGGCCGTCGAGATCGTCGCCTACGGGCCGGGCATCGGCATGCTGAAGATGGACTCGGTTGTCGGCGCTCGCATTGCGGACGCGATGGCCGCCGGCACCGCGGTGGTCGCGTGCGAGAACACGATGCGCGCGCAGAAGCTCACCCGCGACGACATGCTTTCGAAGATCGGCTATGTTCCGGCCGGCGTGGTCGAGCTGATGCAGCGCCAGAAAGAGGGCTACGCCTATATCCGTCCGTAGTCCCTTCGCGCCGGGACCGTCGATCGCCCGGCGAACCGCGCCGCCCTGCGGCCGGCCGTCAGCGCGCGCCTGCCGACGCCGCGGGCGCGACCCGCGGCGCCGGCGGGCCGTACACGCGCTCGGGCTTCGCGGCGCGCTCGTAGAGCGGCATCACGAGCGGCAGCGCGGCCTCGATGTCCTTGATGCGCGAGTCGCCGCTCGGGTGGGTCGATAGCCACTCGGGCGGCGCGCCCTTGTTGGCGGCGGCCATCTTGTTCCACAGCGTGACGCCCGAACGCGGGTCGTAGCCGGCGCGGGCGGCGAGCTCCATGCCGATCAGGTCGGACTCGCTCTCGTCGTCGCGGCCGAACTTGAGCGTGACGAGCTGGCCGCCCATGTCGGCGAGGTAGCGCCCGCCGCCGCCGAGGCCGAGCAGCGCCGCGCCGATCTCGATCGCGCCGCGCGTGGCGGCGTCCTTGCCCACGCGCTCGCGCGCGTGCTCGCGCAGCGCGTGCGCGATCTCGTGGCCCATCACCATCGCGACCTCGTCGTCGCTCAACTGAAGGCGGTCGAGCAACCCGTAGAAGAACGCGATCTTGCCGCCCGGCATGCAGAACGCGTTGACCTGCTTGCCGCCGAAGAGGTTGACCTCCCACTTCCACTGCCGTGCGCGCTCGTTCCACTCGTAGCTGTACGGGATGATGCGCTTGGCGATCGCGCGCAGGCGCACGAGCTGCGGGTTGTTGGCCGGCGCGAGCGCGCGTTGCTGCGAAGCCTGCTGCAGCATCTGCAGGTATTGCTGCCCGGCGGCCCGCTCGAGCTGATCGGCCGGCACGAGCCCCGCGACCCACGACTTCTTGCCCACGTCCACGCCTTCGCGGGCGAGGGCAGGCAGCGCCAGCGCGGCACCGGCAAGCACCAGCAACTGACGCCGCTGCGCCGATGCGCAACAGACCTCGGATCGGAGATTCGGCTTCATGCGCGCATCAGATGGTGGCTCGGGCGCGGAGTTCAACGCGCATCGGACGCCGCGAGCATGCGCCTGACCTGCGGCAGCAGCAGGTAGGCCGGAAAACTGAGCCAGAAGGTGAGGAAGAAGTAGGTCGAATAGCCGAGTTCCTGCGCGCCGATGCCGCCCGCCCAGCCGGCCACGGCGCGGCTGAAGGCGAAGATGCTCGACAGGATCGCGTACTCGGTGGTTGCGCGCTCGCGGCTCGTGATGGCCATCAGGAAGGCGAGAAAGGCGCCCGTGCCCAGCCCGCCGGTGAAGCTCTCGAGGCCGCTCGCCGCATAGACGATGGCCTGATGCGCGAGCGCGATCTCGCCCCCCGGCACGCCCTGCGGCACCGCCGCTGCCGCCGCTGCATAGCCGAGATTGGACAAGGCCTGCCACAGGCCCAGCACCCACAGGCCGCGCAAGATCCCGGCCTTGTCCACATACCAGCCGCCGAGCAGCCCGCCGGCGATCGACAGCGCCAGGCCCAGGTTCACGCTGACCAGGCCGATCTGCTGGTTGCTGAACCCGGCATCGACCCAGAACGGCTTGACCATGAAGCCCATCGCCGCGTCGCCGAGCTTGAACAGCAGGATGAAGAGCAGGATCGCGATCATCCCCGGCCGCGCCAGCAGTTCGACCCAGGCGCCGAAGACCGGCCCTTCGCGCATCAGTCGCGCGCGCGGGCCGCGCGCAGCGACGACCATCAGCGCCGCGCCGACCAGCATCAGGCCGACCGGCAGCGCGCCCTTGAACCACCAGCTCGCGCTCGCGTCGACGATGCCGCTCCAGCCCGCGGCGCGCGCCAGCGGCGCCAGCGCCGGCCAGAGCAGGCCGGCCAGCACCAGTGCCAGCGCCGCCACCCACAGCGGCTGGTCGCGCAACAGCCTGATCTCGCCGCCGACCGTTCCCGGCGTCGAAGTGCGTGCCTGCTCACGCGGCGCGAGCAGTGCGAGCGCCGCGTTGCCGGCAAAGACCGCGCCGCCGAAGGCATAGGCCCAGGGCCAGCCGTACCAGCCCGACAGCATCAGCACCACTCCCGCGAACAGCATGCCGACGCGATAGAAGCCGATCCGAACGCCGTTGGCGAGGCCGTACTCGCGCTTGTCGAGGAGTTCGATCGTGTAGCCGTCGGTGGCGATGTCGTTGGTGGCCGAAAGAAAGGTGAAGGCGCCGATCGCCACCCACAACCAGGGCCCTGCGACGGCGCCTGCCGCGTCGGCAGCGCCATGGCTGGCGAAGAAGCCCATCACGCCCGCCATGCCGAGGTTGGCGCCGGCGATCCACCAGCGATGGCGCCGCGCCCAGTCGACGAGCGGCGCCCACAGGAACTTGACCGTCCACGCCAGGCCGAGCAGCGACAGCAGGCCGATGTCGGCCAGGTTCACGCCCTGTTGGCGGAAGTAGACCGGAAAGATGTCGTAGAAGACGCCGAGCGGCAGCCCTCGCTGAAGTACAGCAGCGCGACCCAGAACAACTTGCGCTTGTAGGCGGGGCGCTGCGGCGCTTGCGGCTCGGACATCGGTCGATTCTAGGAGTCGGGCGCTGCGACAATCCTGCGCCGCACCGCTCCCGCTCCATGCCGAAGGAACTCCCGCCGCAGTTCGCTCGACGCCTGATCGCCTGGCAGCGCCGCGCCGGCCGCAACCACCTGCCCTGGCAGGGCACGCGCGATCCGTACCGCGTCTGGCTGTCGGAAATCATGCTGCAGCAGACGCAGGTCGCAACCGTGTTGCCCTACTACGCACGCTTCGTGCAGCGCTTTGCCGACGTCGCCGCGCTTGCCGCGGCGCCGCTGGACGAGGTGCTCGCGCAGTGGAGCGGGCTGGGCTACTACAGCCGGGCGCGCAACCTGCACCGCTGCGCGCAGACCGTCGTTGCCGAGCATGGCGGCGTGTTCCCGCGCAGCGCGGCCGAACTCGCCAGCTTGCCCGGCATCGGCCGCTCGACGGCGGCCGCAATTGCGGCATTCTGCTTCGGCGAGCGGGTCGCCATCCTCGACGGCAACGTCAAGCGCGTACTCACGCGCGTGCTCGCCTTCGACGGCGACCTGGCCGATGCTGCCCGGCAGCGCGCGCTGTGGGACGCCGCCACCGCATTGCTGCCCGAGCGCGGCATCGCGCGCTACACCCAGGGTTTGATGGATCTCGGCGCGACGCTGTGCAGCGCGCGCGCGCCCGGCTGCGCCGCCTGCCCGGTGGCCGGCCTGTGCCGCGCGCGCCTGGCCGGCGACCCCGAGCGCTACCCGGTCAAGACGCGCCGCCTCGTGCGCACGCGGCGCGAGCACTGGTGGCTGTGGCTCGAATGGCGCGGCCGGGTGTGGCTCGAGCAGCGCCCGGCGAGCGGCGTCTGGGGCGGGCTGTGGTCGCTGCCGCTGCACGACGACGAGGCCTCGGCTGCAACCGTGGCGCGCGCACTCGGCGCATCGCTGCAAGCGCTGCCGACGCTCAGGCACGCGCTGACGCACTTCGACTGGACGCTCCACCCGCGCCGCGCGCTGCTCGCGCGCAAGCCCGCTGCCGGCGCGGGGCTCGGCGCCGGACGCTGGTTCGCACGCGAGGAGCTGGCCGGCCTTGCCCTGCCGGCGCCGCTGCGGCGGCTGCTCGACCTTGCCTGAGTGGCGCCACGGCCGACGACGCTACTTGACCACCCCCTTGCCGCGCAGATACTCGTCGACGAGCTGCAATCGCACCAGCGGGTCGGGCAGCTCGAGGAGCTTTTGCTTGGCGGCGAGCGAGATCGGCAGGATCTCGCACCAGCGGTTGGCGACCCAGCCCGCGCGCTCGAAGCGATAGGGTTCGACGAAGGGTTCGTTGCCCTGCGCGCGCAGCGCCTTCATCGCGCCGGCCAGGCCGCGCACGGTCTCGATCAGCTCGGCCGTGGGTGCGGTGTCGTCGTCGGCGGCGAGGACCGTTGCCTGCGCGAGCCACAGGCCGTCGGGCTGCTGCGCTCGCGCGTGGATCTCGAAGCGCTGCGTGCCGCGGCAGCTCACCTGCAGGATGCCGGGCTGCGCGCTGTCGACGTCCATCAGTTCGGCGAGCGTGCCCACGTTCTCGAATTCGACCGCGTCGGCCGCGCCCGCGACGCGCGCTTCCGATCCGCTGCGCAACGCGACGACGCCGAAGGGCCGGCTCTCGCGCAGGCAGGCGCTCACCAGATCGAGGTAGCGCGCCTCGAAGACCTTCAGGCGCAGCAGCCCGCCCGGATAGAGCACGCTGCGCAGCGGGAACAGCGCGAGCTCCGTCGGGGCAACCCCGGCCGCCGCCGGGCCGCCCCAAGGCGGCCGGGCTCCCCCTTGGGGGGGCGACGCCGCAGGCGTCTTGGGGGCGCTCCCGGCCGCCGCCGGGCCGCCCCAAGGCGGGCGGGCTCCCCCTTGGGGGGGCGACGCCGCAGGCGTCTTGGGGGCGCTCCCGGCCGCCGCCGGGCCGCCCCAAGGCGGGCCGGGCTCCCCCTTGGGGGGACGACGCCGCAGGCGTCTTGGGGGCTCTATGCACCACGCGCGTCGAGCTCGCGATGGCGCACCAGCGTCGCGGCGTGCGCCGTGAAGCGGCTCGCCAGCGTCTCGGCGAAGAAC
Source organism: Ideonella sp. (assembly GCF_016702655.1). GTDB lineage: Bacteria > Pseudomonadota > Gammaproteobacteria > Burkholderiales > Burkholderiaceae_C > CAIKUF01. The sequence continues at coordinate 214,066 of NZ_JADJDO010000005.1, read as the reverse complement.
ACCGAGCGATGCTGGCCGCCGGTGCAGCCGATCGCGACCGTCAGGTAGCTGCGCTGGTCTTCGACGAAAGCCGGCAGCCAGCGCTGCAGAAAACCCTCGATCTGGGCCAGCATCTCGGTGACCTCGGGCTGCGCCTGCAGGTAGGCCGCGACCGGCGCGTCGCGCCCGGTGAGCGGCTGCAGCTCGCGGATGTAGTGCGGGTTCGGCAGCACGCGCACGTCGAACACGAAGTCGGCGTCGAGCGGCACGCCGTGCTTGAACGCGAACGACTCGAAGGCCAGCGTCAGGCGGCTGGCCGTGGCCTGCACCAGGTCGCGCATCCACTGGCGCAGCTGGGTCGGGCGCAGCTGGCTGGTGTCGATCACGGTCGAGACCTGGCGCAGCTCGGCGAGCAGCTCGCGCTCGAGCTCGATGGCTTCGGTGAGCGCGCGCCGGCCTTCGGCGTCGCCATGATCGTCGCGCCGCCGCGCCGGGCCCGACGGCGGGCGCTGCTCGGCCGACAGCGGGTGCCGGCGCCGCGTCTCGGAAAAGCGCCGCACCAGCGCGTCGGTGCTCGCGTCGAGGAACACGGTGTTGATCGCCACGCCCTCGGCGCGCAACTGCTCGAGCAGCGGCAGCAGGTGCGGCAGCGAGCCCGCGCTGCGCACGTCGACCGCGATCGCGACCCGGCGCTCCGAGCGCTCGTGCTCGAGGCGCAGGAAGTCGCGCAGCAGCTCGGGCGGCAGGTTGTCGACGCAGAACAGCCCCGCGTCCTCGAGCGCGTGCAGCGCGACCGACTTGCCCGAGCCCGAAATGCCGGTCACGAGCACGACCTGGCGCAGGCCGGGGCTGGCGGGCTTGTCCGGGCTGTTCATACGCGCCCCTTGCGCTGCGCGCGGGCGGCGGTGCTGCCGGCGAGCAGCTCCTGCGCATGCGCGAGGCCGGTGCCGGAGATGCGCTCGCCGCCGAGCATGCGCGCGATCTCGGCCACGCGCGCCTCGCCGGCAATCGCCTGCAGGCTGCTCGCCGTGGCCTGGCCCTGGGTCGATTTCGACACCAGCAGATGCTGATCGGCGCTCGCCGCCACCTGCGCCAGGTGCGTGACGGCGAGTACCTGGCGCTCGGTGCCGAGCTGCTTCATCAGCCGCCCGACGGCCTCGGCCACGGCGCCGCCGATGCCGGCGTCGATCTCGTCGAAGATCAGCGTGCCCGCGGCGCCTTCCTCGCCTGCGCCGGCTTGCTGCGCGTCGCGCTGGCAGGTCGTGACCGCGATCGCGAGCGCGATGCGCGACAGCTCGCCGCCCGAGGCCACCTTGGCCAGCGCGCGCGGCGTGCTGCCGGCATGGCCGGCGACGCGGAACTCGGCCGACTCCAGGCCCCACGACTGCGGCGCTTCGTTGGCCTCGAGCGCAACCTCGAAGCGCCCGCCGGCCATGCCGAGCTGCTGCATCGCCTGCGTCACCGCGGCCGAGAGCGCGGCCGCGGCGCGCCGGCGCAACGGCGTCACCTTGGCCGCTTCGGCGCGGTAGGCGGCGCTGCTCGCCGCGACGGCGGCTTCGAGCGCGGCCAGGTCGCTCGCCGCCTCGGCCGCGTCGAGCTCGGCGCGCCATTGCATGCGCAGCGCGGGCAGCTCCTCGGGCGCGCGCCGGTAGCGCCGCGCGAGCGCGATCCAGGCCGAGAGGCGCTCGTCCAGGCGCGCCAATTGCGCCGGGTCGGGCTCGGTGCGGTGCAGGTAGGCCGACAGCGTGTGCGCCGCGTCCTGCAACTGCGCCTGCGCGCCCTGCAGCACGGCGCTGACTTCGGCGAGCTGCGCGTCGTGCGCCGACACGGCATCGAGCGCATCGGCGGCACGGCCCGCGAGCGCGTCGGCGCTGGGCTCGGCCTCCGAGACCAGCGCCAGCGCCTGCTGCGCGGCGTCGATCAGCGCCTGCGCATGGGCCAGGCGCGAGTGATCGGCGTTCAGGCTCTCCCACTCGCCGTCGCCGGGCGCGAGCTTGTCGACCTCGCCGAGCTGCCACGCGAGGCGCTCGCGTTCGCGCTCCAGATCGGCCTGGCGCGCGCGCGCGTCGGTGAGCGCCGCGGTATCGGCGCGCCATTGTGCCCACGCTGCGCCGAGCGGCGCGGTGGCTATGCGGCCGTAGCCGTCGAGCAGCGCGCGCACCGCATGGCTGCGCGTCAGGCCCTGCCAGGCATGCTGGCCGTGGATGTCGACGAGCTGCTCGCCGGCCTCGCGCAACTGCGCCACGGTGGCCGCGCTGCCGTTGATCCAGGCCCGGCTCTTGCCCTGCGCGTCGATCACGCGCCGCAGCAGCAGGGTGTCCGTGGCGTCGAAGCCAGCCTCGGCGAGCCAGCGCGCGAGCGCGGGGCCGACGCCGTCGAACTCGGCGCTGATCTCCGCGCGCGCCGCGCCCTCGCGCACGACGAGCGCATCGCCGCGCCCGCCGAGCGCGAGCTGCAGCGCATCGACGAGGATCGACTTGCCGGCGCCCGTCTCGCCGGTGAGCACGGTGAAGCCCGCGCCGAGCTCGACCTCGAGCGCCGGCACGATGACGAAGTCGCGCAGCGCGAGGCGCCTAAGCATTGCCGCGCGGAGTCGCAGATGTGTCGGGGGCGCCGCCGGCCGCCGCCGGGCCGCCCCAAGGCGGCCGGCCTCCCCCTCGGGGGGACGACGCCGCAGGCGTCTTGGGGGCCAAGTTCACACCACGCCCTCGTGCCAATGCAGCTTGCGCCGCAGCGTGGCGTAGTAGCTCCAGCCGCGCGGATGCAAGAAGTGCACGCGGTGCTGCGAGCGCCGCACGCGGATGCGGTCGCCGGGCAGCAGGCTGGCGAGGCTTTGCATGTCGAAGTTCACGCTCGCATCGAGCCCGGCAACGATCTCGATCGCGACCTCGGTGTCGTCGGGCAGCACGATCGGCCGGTTGGACAGCGTGTGCGACGCGATCGGCGCCAGCACCCAGCCGCCGATGCTCGGGTGCAGGATCGGCCCGCCGGCCGACAGCGCATAGGCCGTCGAGCCGGTCGGCGAGGCGAGGATCAGCCCGTCGGCGCGCAGGTTGGCCATGAACTCGGTGCCGATCTCGACGCGCACCTCCATCATGCTCGACGTGTGGCTACGGCTGACGACGACGTCGTTCAACGCCACCGCGGCGAAGATGCGGTCGCCGTCGCGCTCGACGCCGCCTTCGAGCATGGTCCGGTGCTCGACCTCGAAGTCGCCCGCGAGCATGGGCTTGAGTGCTTCGGCGAACTGGCCCACCGCCACGTCGGTGATGAAGCCCAGCCGCCCCTGGTTGATGCCCACGAGCGGCGTGCCGTAGCGCGCCAGCTGGCGCGCGATGCCGAGCATGGTGCCGTCGCCGCCGAGCACGACCACGAGGTCGCACTCGCGGCCGATCGCGTCGGGCTCGAGCGCCCCATAGCCCGTGATGCCGGTGGAGAGCGCCGTCTGGCGCTCGAGCGACACGTCGAGCCCCTCGCGGGCCAGGAAATGCGCGATCTCCTCGAGCACGCCGCGGATGCCGCGGGCCTGGTACTTGCCCACGAGCGCAGCATGACGAAAGCGGGCGGCCATGCGCGGGATTACACCACAGCGACCTGCGCCAAAGGGCCGCAGAATCGAGCCCGAACCGGTAACGAAGACGATGCTCGACGAGCGTGCCAAGACCCTCCTGAAGACCCTGGTCGAACGCTATATCGCGGACGGCCAGCCGATCGGCTCGCGCACGCTGTCGCGCGCGAGCGGCCTCGAGCTTTCGCCGGCCACGATCCGCAACGTGATGGCCGACCTGGAAGACCTGGGCCTGATCGCGAGCCCCCACACCAGCGCCGGGCGCGTGCCCACCGCGCGCGGCTACCGGCTCTTCGTCGACACCATGCTCACCGCGCAGCGCGCGCCGCTCGCGCCCGACCCCGCGCAACCCGAGCCCAGCCTGCAGGCCGACCAGCCGCAGCGCGTGATCGCCAACGCGGCGCAACTGCTGTCGAGCCTGTCGCACTTCGTCGGCGTCGTCACCGCGCCGAGGAAGCCCGGCGTCTTCCACCACATCGAGTTCCTGCGCCTGTCGGAGCGGCGCGTGCTCGTGATCATGGTCGCGCCCGACGGCGACGTGCAGAACCGCGTCATCTTCACCGCGCAGGACTACACCCAGGCCCAGCTCGTCGAGGCGAGCAACTACCTCACCGCGCACTACGCCGGCCTGACGCTCGACGAGGTGCGCGAGCGCCTCAAGCGCGAGGTCGACGCACTGCGCGGCGAGATCACCGCGCTGATGCAGGCCGCGGTGCAGGCCGGCCAGGAGGCGGTGGCCGACAGCCAGGAGCAGGTCGTGGTCGCCGGCGAGCGCAACCTGCTCGCGGTGCAGGATTTCTCGGGCGACCTCGGCAGCCTGCGCAAGCTCTTCGACCTCTTCGAGCACAAGACGCAGCTCATGCGCCTGCTCGACGTGAGCAGCCGTGCCGAGGGCGTGCGCATCTACATCGGCGGCGAGAGCATGGTCGTGCCGTTCGAGGAGCTGTCGGTCGTCTCGGCGCCCTACGTGGTGGACGGCCAGATCGTCGGCACGCTGGGCGTCATCGGCCCCACGCGCATGGCCTACGACCGCATGATCCAGATCGTCGACATCACTTCGCGGCTCGTCTCGAACGCGTTGAGCCAGAAGTAGGCCGCGCGTCGCCACAGTTCGCGCGTCGCATGCCCTGTTGCTGGGCCTCGACGATGCGTCGGCCGCTCGTTCGCGGTGAGCCGCTTGCCGAAGTCATGTCGGCTCGGACGCGCGGTCAGGCGGCAACGCGCAATGTGGACCTGAGAAACTCAGGCGTGAAGTCAGCGCCGTTTGGCCATACCAGCGTATGAAGGCCAGGATCAACGCGAAAGCTCTTGAAGTACTCGGGTGCCTTGAGTGGCTCGAACACCTCACCGTAGAGCTCACTGGTCAGGTCTACTTCACCTTCTGCTCCGTCGCTGAACCGTAGCCAGACGGTGTGATTCGCGACGTAGCGGGCTTCCTTGATGCGAGGCAACATGCTTCCTACTCCAGTGGCTCGATCCGCGGAAGCGGACGGCTGGCGCGCGCCAGCATCCACGTCTCGAGCAGTTCTTCGCGATGAAGCGTACGCCACTCTTGAACATGAGCCAAGGCCCGCTTGGGCAAGTCCCCATTCACCTCGCCCATGTCGATCGCTACCGTCACCTCGAATTCACCGTAGATCGCGTGGAAGTGCGGCGGTGCGTGATCGCGGTAGCCAGCAGGTGGAGGTCATCACCGCATTCACGCTGCGTGCTGCGGCATGCCGGGCGCCATGAACCAGCGCAACGATGCCTTCGTGAATGCCAGCGCATGCAGCCGCTTGTATCGGCGGTGCCGTCGTCGATGAAGCGTGTTTGCGCGCGGTCATGGCATCTGGCTCTTGATCGAGTTCGACCGAGCGGGTGAGCGCCTTCGGCCAAGGCGCGAAGGGCCGGCTGCATCCAGCCGGGGGGCCGCCGCCTCGATCCGCCGCATCAGCACCCCGATGTGCGTGCCGATCAGCCGGCTGATGCGCGTGCGGTCGCGGATCATCGCCAGCCGCGGCCAGGTGGCCTGCTCGCCGATGCGGATGTACTGCTGGAACTCGCGGAACGTCGGGTTGCTCAGCACCTTGGCATACAGCGCCGGCCGGAACGGCAGCTGGATGTGCATGTCGCTGCTCGCGTACTCCTGGCTCGCCACCGAATGCACGCCCGAGAGCAGGTCGCGCAGCCGCTCGCCGGGCACGATGCGGCGCGCGAAGTCGAGCACCTCGGCCGACGCGCCCTGCAGGATGCGCCGGTTCATGCGCGCCGCCGCCGAGACGAGCCCCTTGCCTTCGCCCACCAGCGCCTGGAAGGGCACCACATGCGGATTCGCCTGCGAGGTGATGAAGTGGTTGATGGACAGCATCTGCGTCAGCCGCTGGAAGGGCAGGTCGCCGCCCACCGAACCGTCGACCCACAGCTCGTCGGTCATCCACGGCTCGACCGGCTTGCCGGGCCGGCGCGCCTGCAACTGCACCGGCTTGAACACCAGCGGAACGGCGCACGACGCGAGCACCGCGCGGCGCACCAGCACGTCGGGCGCCGACAGATAGTTGAGCAGCCGCGGCGTCTGCCGCGTGGCGAGCGGCGAGACGGTGACGTTCAGGATCCGCCGCGAGCGCTGCAGCGACTCGGCAAACGTCATGTCGGGCAGCACCTTGGCCAGGAAGCGACCGAGCTTGGCCTGGTCCATCACCGTGCCCTGGCGCAGCATCTCGCGCATCGGCAGGCGCTCGAGCGCATCGCGCGGGATCAGGCTCAGGTCGGCGAACATCGCGCGCAGCTCGTCGTCGGTGTGGCAGCAGGTCCACGCCGCCATGATCGAGCCCATGCTCGAGCCGCTGATCGTGCGCGGCAGCAAGTCCTGCTCGAACAGCGTCTTGATGACGCCGAAGTGATACAGCCCCAGCAGCGCGCCGCCCGACAGCAGCAGCGCCGGCCGGCCGTAGACGCGGCCGATGCGCTTCAACTGCTCGAGCCGGTAGGCATCGTCCACGCCGTCGACCTCGACCTCGAGCAGGTAGGCCAGGCAGGCCTGCAGCTCGTCGAAGAAGTCCGTCACCACCTGCTTGGTGCCGGTGAGCGCGTGGTGGTACAGCTCGGGCTGCACGAACTCGCCCTGGTGGCGGAACAGCGCCTCCTGAAAGCGATCGAGCAGCGCCCAGCCCTCGCCCGCCGCGCGCATGCGCTGCAGCCGCGCGATGCTGCGCCGGATCGACGCCGCGTGCAGCAGATCCGTCTCGTCGCTCGCGCGCCAGGCGTCGGCGCCGGTCACGCGGTCGTGCTCGGTGGCGACGGCCAGCCACTCGGCATACGTGGCCGCGCGCTCGAGCTCGCGCTCGAGCCGGCGCAGGCGCGGGGAGTCGAGGAGGTTCGACATGGGGAGCGGGCTTCGCGGCGGGGATCGCTTTGGCCCGATTGTGGCGGCGCGCGGGCGGGGCTCGGCAAGGGGCGCTGCCTACAATGCCCAGCAGGGGGCCGTTAGCTCAGTTGGTTAGAGCAGAGGACTCATAATCCTTTGGTCGCTGGTTCAAGTCCAGCACGGCCTACCACTGCACGTCGACGCACGCCGGGCCAAGAGCAAGAGTCACGCGCCGCGCGCAGTTGAGCAGGTTTCTTAGTCGAGCATGCTGCATCGCAGCGTGGCGATGTCGGATTGCCGCTGCGGCCTGCGGTGTCGCCCACAGCACGACTGCCAAATCTGCGCCGGCGCGCCACTAGAAAGACAACATCGGCAGTCGAGAGAGCGAAACCGCAATGGCAAGACGCAAGAAGACCAGTCCAGCCGAGGATCTCGTCGAGTTGGTGGCCTTGCTGCCGTGGTGGGCAGGCGTGACCCTCGCGCTTCTGATCTACCTGCTGCTCCACAGGATCGCAGCACAGCCACTGGCCGGCGCCCCGCAACCAGGGCAAGCAGGCGCCATGGTGACGCAGGGGCTCTGGAAGGCGCTGGCCGGCGCCGGCCAGTACCTCTTACCAATCCTTTGTCTGGCTGCAGCCGGCATCTCGGCGTGGCGGCGTAAGACGCGCCGAGGTCTCGTCTCCGACGTCGCGCAGAGCCGGGCGAGCGACGCTCTCGATGGCATGAGTTGGCGCGAGTTCGAGCAGCTCGTGGGCGAGGGCTTTCGACTGCAGGGCTACCAGGTGGTGGAGACGGGTGGCGGTGGCGCCGATGGCGGCGTGGATCTCGTGCTGACCAGGCGGGGCAAGAGCGGTGGCGAGAAGTTTCTCGTGCAGTGCAAGCAGTGGCGAGCGCTGAAGGTCGGCGTCGACGTTGTCCGCGAGCTGTACGGCGTGATGGCCGCCCGCGGCGCCACGGGCGGATTCGTCGTGACCTCGGGGCGATTCACTGATGACGCCACCAGCTTCGCGAGCGGGCGCAATGTGACGCTTCTAGACGGGCCGAAACTTGTCGGCCTCATTCTGCATGCGAAGGCGGGCGCCCGGCAGCCCGTGGCGCGCAGACGCCGCCAATTGCGCCGCGCCCGGTGCGGCCTCGGCGCAGGCGACAGACTGCCCGTTGTGCTCGAAGCCGATGGTGCGCCGTACCGCCAAGCGCGGTGCCAATGCGGGCGGTGAGTTCTGGGGCTGCACGGGTTACCCGGCTTGCCGCGGTACGCGACCGATCGATTGAAGCCCGGAATCTCCATGGCGCTGTCGGACGGTCTCTACGACCTACTGATCACCGAGGGCCTGGTTCGATCGCTCGCCGCCCTGAACCCTGGTAGCGCGGATGTGCTGTCGCTCAAGGGCAGCGCTTCCGAGTTGCTGGTTGATGTGATTGCGCGCCAGCTCGGTGTGATCCTGGACGACCTTGCCGGTGACGACACCGACAAGCCCAAGCGCCAACTCGAGCTGGTCAACGACGTGCTGGTGATGCTTCGGCAGCGGCTGGCCACCGAAGGCGACTCTGGCACCCCGGGCAGCACTGCCGAAGTCATTGACCTGGTGGCGCAACCACTGCGTGTTCTGCGGGCCGTGCAGCGCGATCGGCAGTTCCGGGCGCCGCCCGAGATCGGTCTCGCCGCCCCTTGGCTCTTCACGGCCGGCAAGGGCTCTCCGTCATTGCTCCAGGAGATCCGGCGCGAGTTGGCCACTGCCGATCAGGTCGACATCCTGGTCAGCTTCATCACCGTATCGGGGGTCCGCAAGCTGCAGGACGTGCTGCAGCAGATCACGGCCACGGGCGCGCAGGGCCAGAGTGCCACGCGGCTGCGCATCCTGACTACTACCTACACCGGTGCAACCGAGGCGCGTGCGCTCGATGAGCTGGCGCGCCTGCCGGGATGTGAGGTTCGCGTGTCCCTCGACGGCCGCCGCACACGCTTGCACGCAAAGGCCTGGCTGTTCCAGCGCAAGACGGGTTTTGGCTCGGCCTACGTGGGCAGTGCCAACCTCTCCGGAGCGGCGCTGACAGGTGGGCTGGAGTGGACCGTCAAGCTGACCCAGCGCGCGCAGGAGGCACTGTTTGCCCGAGCAATCGCCCACTTCGAGACACTCTGGGCCGACAACGAGTTTCAGCGCTATGACCCGGACAACGTCGATCACCGCCGTGCGCTGGCCGTGGCGCTCGGCCGCGAGTCCTTCGGCGGTGAGCCCACCGGCACGATCAGCTTCTTCGACCTGCAGCCAAAGGCCTATCAGCAGGACATGCTCGAGCAGTTGGCGGCAGAGCGCGCGCACGGTCGGCACCGCAACTTGGTGGTGGCTGCCACCGGCACCGGAAAGACGGTGGTCGCGGCGTTCGACTATCGGAACACTTGCCACAGCGAAGGCGGGCGTCCGCGCCTTCTCTTCGTGGCGCATCGCGAAGAGATCCTCCGCCAGGCCCTACGCACCTATCGCGAGGTGTTGCGTGACCCCGAATTTGGCGACCTTCTCACCGGTGGTCACCAGCCCGAACGCTGGGACCACCTCTTCGCAACCATAGACAGTGTGACCAGCCGCGACCTGGTGGCCAGCGTTGGCGCCGACCACTGGCATTCCGTCGTCGTCGATGAGTGCCATCGGCTCGCCGCCGCCCGCTTCGATGCATTCGTGAAGGCCGTCCGCCCTCGTGTTCTGCTGGGCTTGACCGCCACACCGGAGCGCAGCGAGGGGCAGCCGATCACGCCGTACTTCGATACCAGACCCGACGGCAGCCCGGCGGTCGAGTTGCGCCTGTGGCATGCGCTTGACCTGCAACTGCTCGCTCCATTCGAGTATTACGCCTGCGACGATGCCACCGACTTTTCGGCGGTGCCTTGGGATAGACCCGGCGAGCGCGAGGCGGTCGACAACCTTGTCACGGGCAACGATGTGCGCGCCAGATTGGTGGTGAATGAGTGGCGCCGTCTGGCGTCCGATGCATCCCGGTCGCGTGCCCTCGTGTTCTGCGTGTCCGTTGCGCATGCCGAGTTCATGACGGATTGGCTAAACCGCGCCGGTCTGCCGGCGGCATGCGTGGTGGGCACGACAGACACCGAGGACCGCCGCCGGGCGCCGCAACGCCTGCTCAGTGGTGAGCTGTGCGCGCTGGTGACGGTTGATCTTTACAACGAAGGCATCGACCTGCCGATGGTCGACACTCTGTTGCTGTTGCGGCCCACGCAGAGCCCGGTGCTGTTCCAGCAGCAGATCGGCCGTGGCCTGCGTCTGGCACCGGACAAGGAGAGCTGTCTGGTGCTCGACTTTGTCGGCCAGCACCGTGCCGAGTTCCGGTTCGATCGCCTGCTGTCCAGCCTGACCGGCCTGTCGCGCCGCGAACTGGTGGACGGCGTCGAGACCGGCTTCGGCAGCCTGCCGCCAGGCTGCCACATCCACCTGCAACGCCAGACGCGAGAGCAGGTGCTGCAGGGCCTGCGCGCGTTGACGAACCAGAACTGGCGCCGCCTGAAGACCGAGCTGCAAACCTACGCAGCCTTGCGCGGACGGACCTCGGTGCGGCTAGCTGACTTTCTGCACGACCAGGCGCTGGAACTCGAAGACGTCTACCGCGCGGGCACCGGCCAGGGCCGCAGCGGCTGGACGGCACTGAAACGAGATGCCGGACTGATCGTCGCAGAGCCTGGCCCAGAAGAGGACTACTTCAGCCGCCGCTTCGGTGATCTGCTGCATACCGACGACCCATGGCGGCTAGACGTAATGGCCGCAGTCGGCGCCCGCCAAGACCGCCAGCCGGCAATCGAGGCGGAGGAGGCGCTGTCCGTCCAGATGCTGGCCTACCAGATTGACGGCCGGCACGAGCAGGCGGCAGGCCCCGACGCCTTCATCGAGCGCATCGAGCGTCACCCAGCCATTGCCACTGAGCTGGTCGAGTTGTCGGGCCTGCTGCAGGCCCGCAGCACTCTGGGCGCCAAGGCGGTACCCGGGCTCGAAGACACGCCGCTGTGCCTGCACGCCGCCTACGGCGCGCGCGAGGTACTGACAGCAGTCGGCTGGTTGACGGCTTCGCGTCGAGCGCCCTTCCAAGCCGGCGTGCTGCCGCTGACCGCTCGACTAACCGAACTTCTGTTCGTGACGCTCGACAAGAGCGAGGGCTATCACGACAGCATTTCGTACCACGACTATGCGATCAGCGCCGAGCGCTTTCACTGGCAGACGCAAAACAGCGCGGGACCGGATACCCCGAGCGGTCGGCGCTATCTGGAGAGCTCAACGAACGGATGGCAATTCCAGCTCTTCGTCCGCGCGCGCAAGGGCGAGGCCTATCGCGCCTGCGGACGCGTGATGCTCGAGTCGGCAGAAGACGATCGACCGATGAGCATCGTATGGATGCTCGAAACACCGCTGCCCGTGAGGCTGTTCCGGGAGTTCAGCGTTTTGCGCGGGGTTTAGCTCGCGCAACGGGCCGCGCTGGTCTCTTGAACGGACCACTTGCGTTCCACAGCAGGTACTCCGAAGCTGGGAGCAGTTCGCTGCGCTGCGGCGCATGAATTGCACGTCCGTGATATTGCAACTCGCCCGACATGCCCCGACCGCCGCTGATCGCGTGCTGGCTGAAGGTCACCCTGTACTCTGAGGGCTCGATGGTGAACACGCCCAGGTCGAAGAGCTTGTGGTGAAGCGCGCAAAGCGACAGCCCGTTGGGCTCGATGTCGGGTCCGCCGAACTGATGCCATTGAATGTGCGCAGCCTCCAGGCCGGCGGGGGCGTGCCCGATGCGCAGGTCGAAACCGCAGACACAGCAGCGGTACTCGTAGGCTCGAAGCACTCGCTCACGAAAACTCGGGTCACGCCGCCGCACCGGCGCGTCTGCATATCGCGCATCGGCGCCGGCAGAGTCCGCGGCCTGCGGTGGCTGTTCCAGATCCAGGCCAACCGCAGCAGCAATGTCGGCGTGCAGCGTGGCCGGGAAGTAGGCGTCGAGCACTCGCCTTGCCACGTCCTGCAGCAAGCCTGGCGTCTGGCGCAGCGCGGCGTCGATGTCGGTGGCGAAGCCGCCCGCGATGTGCCGTCTGCGCAGCTCGCCGAGGCTCGGCGTTGCGCCGGCTGGTCGCGTCAGTACATCTTTGGGGCCGTTCAAGTCCCACAGCGCTCCGCGCCCATCCGTTGCCAGATGCCAGAACGGGTAGTGGCGCGACTTCGCGGCGCTGCTCGGGCCGAACTCGCCCAGCAGCGCGCGCAAGGGCGCGTCGACCTCCGAGAACTCGACCATGCGCGGCTCGCCGCGCTGGACTCGCCCCAGCGCGAGCAGGATCAACAACGGCTTGTGCGGTGCGTAGACGCCCGCGTGCTGTGCACGGCGGATGTTGTCGAACGCGTTGAGGACTTCGCCTGCCGTTGCCATGTCAACGCCCGTCCTTGCGCCCGTCGCGCCAGTAGGCCGCCTTCTCTGGAATGACCCAGCGCACGCCGCCGCGCGGCTCGTCCCGATCGCCGACGTAGCGCGGGATGAGGTGGATGTGCAAGTGGCCGACGGTCTGGCCGGCCGCTCGGCCATCGTTGATGCCGATGTTGAAGCCATCGGGCCGCAGTTCGGCCTGCAGTTGCGCGCGCGCACCGTCCAGCAGCGACAGCAGTGCCTCTCGCTCGTCGGCCGTGGTGTCGAAGAACGACGCGACGTGCCGGGCCGGGATCACGAGCGTGTGGCCCGGCGTTACCGGATAGGCGTCGCGCACGACGACGGCCCAGTCGTTGCTGTCGATGATGCGATGCTCGGGCAGGCCGCAGAAGGGGCAGTCGTCAAGCTGCGCGGTTGCGGAGCCTTGCTGTGATGGAGGCGACGTCTGCATCGGAGCCATTCTTGCTCAGTCTCCGGTGTGAGCGAGCACCTTCGTGCGGACGCCGCCGGCCTCGCCGCCGAGGGGCGCGGCGCGCTACGCGACTTCGCTTGCGCGCGCCGCGCGGGCCGCCGGCCTGATCTTGAGCTTCACTTCCACCCGGGAGCCAAGGCGGCTGACGATGCCGACTAGGCGGTCCAGCGTGAAGCGGGTCAGATCGGCATTGCGGATGCGGGAGAAGTCTGCCGCGGCAGTGCCGGTGAGGGCGTAGGCAGCGCGCACCGTCAGGCCGTCATGGTCGAGCTTCTTGATGATCTCGGCCGCGAGCAGCGCCTTGAACTGCTTCACGTCGGCGTCGTCCTGGCCAACGTCGCGGTAGACATTGCCGCTGCCGCGGATCACTTCGAGCGGTTCCGGTTTCATCGCAACATCTCCTTCAGCCGTTTCACCCGCGCTGCGATCAGTTCGATCTCGTGCTTGGGGGTCTTGACGGTTGACGACTACGGTGATCGCCTTGCCCTGGAGACCGGCAAAGATGTCTGTCGAAAGACTTGCACGAGATACAATGTATCGCAGGTAAGCAAAGGGGTACAAGCATGGCCGCGACCACGATGGTTCACGTGCGGGTTGATGAGAGCATCAAGAACCAGGCGACGGAAACGCTCGCGTCGATGGGGCTCACGGTGTCCGATGCGGTGCGGGTTTTCCTTACGCGCGTGGTGACCGAGCAGCAACTGCCGTTCGCGCTCCAGGCACCGAACGCCAGCACGCGCGCCGCGATGCGCGAGGCGCGCGCCATGGGCAAGGCGCGCTTCGCCACTGCGGATGCATTGATCGATGACCTCGAAGAAGGCGCCAAGCGGTAAGCGCGCTGTCCTGCCGAGGTCAGCGGATCGCACCAAGGCATTCGTCAAGGACTGGACCCGGCTCTCGCACTCCGGCCGCTACGACATGAAGCGGCTGAAGCAAGCGATGCTGCTGCTGGTGGCGCACGACGAGCCGCTCGGCCCGGAGTGGCTGGACCACCCGCTCGTGGGGGAGTGGTCAGACCATCGAGAGTGCCATGTCGGCGGCGACTTCCTGTTGATCTATCGCCTGAGCGGCACCGGCGAAGGCGAGCAGGTCATATTTGTCCGCGCGGGAACCCATTCCGATCTGTTTGAATAGTGGCTTCCCTCTCGCGCGCCGCGCTGGCGGCGGGCACGACGACGGCCCACTCGTTCCTGTCGAGGATGCGATGCTCGGGCAGTCTGCAGGACGGGCAGGCGCCGCGGTGCGCAGGCGCTCAGGCTTCTCGTGACGGAGCGGACCTCTTCTGCATCGGCGCCACTCTTGCTCAGGCTCCGGTCCGAGTGCAGTTGCCAGACTACCCCAGCCGGCCAGACAGCACCAGGCTGGCACGCAGCATGTCGTTGATGCGCGTCTGCCACCCGTCGCCGGTGGCGCGCAGCGCCGCCACTACGTCGGGGTCCAGGCGCAGCTTCACGGGCTCCTTGGTCACGCTGGCCACGCTGCCAGCCGGCCGGCCGCGGCGGCGGGCGGCGATCTGCTCGGGCGTGTGCACGCGCCCCGCCAAGCCCGCCTTGGCTTCGGCCAGGGACTCGCGCAGCCCCGGCAGCGGCTGCCCGGCATCGGCCTCGATTGCCGCGGCCACCTTGTCCACGCTCAGGTTCTTCGGCGTCTTCATGCTCTCAACTCCGCTTGATGCGCTCAGGCTTGACGTTCGATCGCTCGGCCTTGGCGTAGACCATGACCAGTAACACCACCTCGTCAGCCGCCAGGTGGAAGTAGATGACGCGCGCACCGCCGCGCTTGCCCATGCCCGGGCGAGCCCAGCGCACCTTGCGCGCGCCATCGGCGCCGGGGATCACGTCTCCCGCGTCCGGGGCGCAGGCGATGAAGTCGATGAACGCCTCGCGCTCCCCGGCGCTCCACACCGCGTCGGCCTGCTTCTGGAAAGTGGGCGTTTCGATCACGGTGCGCACAGGTTAATTGTGCACCCAAATAATAAGCCAGATCAAGCACGGATCGCGCTTGTCGCGTGTAAAGGGCCCTCCCCAAGGGGTGGCCGGTTGCGGTTGCCTCCGGCCTACACTGTGCGGGCTCGAGGAGCCCTGCCATGAACTTCAACCTTGAATGCGAACGCGAAGACGATGGCCGCTGGCTGGCCGAGGTGCCCGAGCTGCCCGGCGTGCTGGCGTATGGCGCCGCCGCCGCGGAGGCATTGGCCAAGGCCGAGATCCTGGCGCTGCGCGTCATTGCCGAACGCCTGGAGCAGGGCGAGGCCCAGCCGCTGGACATCCGCTTCTGCCTGCCCGCCGCTGCGTGAGCATCTGGCCTTCGGCCAAGGCTCGCGGCTGGCCAAGCATACGGGCCTGAATCCCGGCGACCGGCAACCCGCCCAGGAAGCTGCGGGCGTCGGTCGTGCCCGGCCCGCCGGACCCACGCGCGCCTAGGCCGCGCCTCCCTGCACCGGATACCCCGCCGCGCGCCAGCGCAGCATGCCGCCGGCGAGGTTGGCCACCTGCGCGACGCCGGCCTTGGCAAGCATCACCGCGGCCTGCGCCGAGCGCGTGCCCGAGCGGCAGACGGTGACGACCGGCTGCTCGCGGTCGATCTCGGCCACGCGCGCGGGCAGCTCGGCCAACGGGATCAGCCGCGCGCCGGCGATGTGGCCGAGCGCGCCGCCGAACTCCTGCGCCTCGCGCACGTCGACGAGCTGCACCCGGCCGAGCGCTTCCTCCAGCGCCTGCGGCGCGATCTCCCACAGGCCGGCGAAGGTCCAGGCGAGCGGCGCCCAGCGTGGCTCCTCGGGCAGTGGCGCCTGGCTGTCCGGTTGGCCGCAGCGCAGATTGGCGGGCACGGCAATGTCGATCAGCTTGGGGTGCGGCAGGCCGAGGTTGTTCATCTAGCCGGTGAAGTCGGCCTCGTTGCTGTCGCCGCCGAAGCGCGGGTTGAAGCGGCGCTCTTCCGCGACGCTCGTGACCGTGCGGCCGTTGTAGTCGTGCGCCGGGTAGAGCAGGCAGTCGTCGGGCAGCGAGAGGATCTGCTCGCGCACGGATCGGTACAGCGCGGCCGGGCTGCCCTGCTGGAAGTCGGTGCGCCCGCAGCCGCGGATCAGCAGCGCGTCGCCGGTGAAGGCCATGCGTTCGTCGTCGAGCACGTAGGTCAGGCAGCCGGCGGTGTGCCCGGGCGTCGCGCGCACCTGCAGGTGGCGGCGGCCGAAGGCGATCGTGTCGCCGTGCCTCAGCGGCAGGTCGACACCGGCCGCGCCGCCGGCGGCAGACACGGCGATCCGGCTGCCGGTGCGCTGCTGGAGCAGCCAGGCGGCCGTGACGTGGTCGGCGTGCACATGCGTCTCCAGCGTCGCCGCGAGCGTGAGGCCGAGTTCGCGCAGCAGCGCGGTGTCGCGCCGGGCATGCTCGAACACGGCGTCGATCAGCAGGGCCTCGCCGCTGTCGGCCAGCAGGTAGGTGTAGGTCGACGAGGTGGCGTCGAAGAGCTGGCGAAAGACGAGCATGGTGGTTCAGCCTCGGCTGGCATCAACGAGCCGACGACCGGCCCGTCGGAGAAGCTGCTCTCCTTCGTCGGCCTGCTCGTTTCATTCGAGAAACCGCACCCGCCCGGACCTCAGTTCGTACACCGCGCCGATCAGCCTCATCGCGCTGCCGCTCGCCTGCCTGGCCTTCACTTCCGGCGTCTCGCGCAGGCGGCTGACAGTCCAGCGCACGTTGGCTTCGACTGCGGCACTGAGCAGCTCGTCAGCAGGCAGGGTCGGGTCCAGATCGTCGAGCGCGGGCAGGATGTTGCGCAACAGCACTTCGATGCGGCTCTTCTGGCGCGCGCCCCGGAGCCTCGAAGCCAGCGCCGCGCTGACGGCCCCGCAGCCCTCGTGCCCCATCACGACGAAGAGCTGCGTGTGAAGATGCGCGCCTGCGTATTGCAGCGTCCCCAGGATCGACGGCCCGAGCACGTTGCCCGCAACCCGCACGACGAACAGCTCGCCGAACCCGGCATCGAAAACGAGCTCGGGCGGAACCCGGCTGTCGCTGCAGCCGAGGATGGTGGCATAGGGTTGCTGGCCCTTGGCCAGGTCGGCAAGAATCTCCTTTTGCACGGTCGGGAAGCGGGCCTCGCCGCGCACGAAGCGCGCATTGCCCGCCTTCAGGCGCGCCAGCGCTTCATCGGCAGTGCAGGCAGGTTGGGTGCTCGCCATTCACGCCATGGTAATGCGATCCCGGAGTGCGGCGGGCTGGACCCGGGCTTGCGCCGCCGGCCATCGACGGGCGATCCGATAAGCTCGGGCGGATGCGCGCCCAGGATGTGTTCGAACTGCTGCTGCTGAGCCTGCTCTGGGGAGCGGCCTATCTCTTCATGCGCGCGGCCGTGCCGGCCTTCGGGCCGGCGCCGCTCGTCGCCTTGCGGCTCGGGATGGCGGCCGTGCTGTTGCTGCCCGTGCTTGCGCTGCGCGGCGGCCTGCCGTCGCTGCGCGCGCACCCGCGCCAACTGCTGATGCTGGGCGTGCCCTACACCGCGCTGCCGTTTCTGCTGCTGGCCTATGCGTCGCTGCACATCACGGCCGGCCTGGTCGCGGTGCTCAATGCCACGGCGCCGCTCTTTGCGGCGCTGATCGCGCACTTTCTGCTGCAGGAGCACCTGGGCCGCCAGCGCGCCTGGGGCCTCGTGATCGGGTTTGCCGGCGTCGCGGCGCTGATGTGGGGCAGCGCGTCGTTCAAGTCGGGCAGCGGCCTGCTGGCCGTCGCGGCGGTGCTGTGCACGTCGATCCTGTGGGGTGTCGGCGCCAACTACGCGCGCAAGCATCTCGCGGGCGTCGACTCGATGGTCATCACGGTGGGCAGCCTGCTCGCGGCCAGCCTGTTCCTGGCGCCCTTTGCCTGGGCCAGTTGGCCGAGCCAGAACCCGAGCCTGCGCGCGTGGGCCGAGATGAGCTTCCTGGGTGTCGCCAGTTCGGGCCTCGGGTTCCTGATGTACTTCCGGCTGCTGCGCCGCATCGGGCCCGTGCGGGCGATGTCGGTCACCTTCCTGAACCCGGTCGTGGCCATGGCCGCCGGCGTCTGGTACCTCGGCGAGGGGGTCACGGTGCAGATGATCGGCGGCGGTGCGGTGGTGCTGTTCGGCACCGCACTCAGCCTCGGCATGATCGGTCGATCGGCGCCGAAAGCGGTGGCGGCCAGCGGGGCTTGAGGCGCTGCCGGGGGCTGCTCACTCCTCGGCAGTTGCCGACGCGCTGAACGGCCGGGTGCCGAAGGCGGCCGAGAGCGCCGTCAACTCGTTGAGCGCCGCACCCCTGAGAGCCTCCTGCCCGGTCGTGCCCTGGAAGTTCGCTGCCACCATCTTGGGGAAATGGCCCCTGGCCCACCGGCTCGTGGCGGCAACGGCGGAGTCGATGCCGGCATTGCGAAAGACCACCGACTGCGCGTCGTTCGGGTCGTAGTGAATGTAGGCATGCCCTGATTCGGGCTTGAACTTCACCGTCGACCGGTCGGCCCAGCGCAGCCTGGCAAGCAACTCGATCTCGCCCTTGCGGCCCCGCGGCGTGCTGAACACCCACAAGAAATCCGGGAAGCCGTCGGCGAGTTCCTTCAGCTTGCCGGCAGTCGACTTGAAGTGGCCGATGCGGCCTGCCTTCATGTCGGCTTCGTGGTTCTTCCAGTAGTAGAGGACATCCATCAGACTCAACCCTTTCTTCAAGTTCAGGGCACGCGTCGCCGTCGGGCAGACACGCGCTGCAATGGGCTTGCCTGTCGCCGGGGCCAAGCCCTCGGCGAGGTCGATTCGCCGTTACCCGTGGTTCAGGATCCTTTCCTGCACTGAAAGTGGCAGTATGCGCTCCCCCATGTCGCGCTCGCGCCGGGCCTCGCGGATGGCCGCGCTCGCGGTCGGGTGGTGGACGCGCAGCATGCGCCAGGGCGCGAGAGGCGCCGGGTTGCGAACAGTGGTATTGACCCGAATCAAGCGCCGGGCGCAGCATGAATGGATACTGGCCCCGCGCCTGGGCATGGGCGCCAGAGTGTCAACGCATGAGGAGGTCGTGATGCGATCCACCGGGTTCCTGATCTCGACAGTGGGGTGCGCGCTGTTGTCGATGGCCGCCACGGCCGTCGCGCAGCAGAAGGTGGATCTCGGCAAGCGCGAGTACGAGAGCAAGTGCGCGGTGTGCCATGGCAAGGACGCCAAGGGCGGCGGGCCTTACAGCGCAGAGCTCAAGCGCAGCCCACCCGACCTGACGACGCTGGCGCGGCGCAATGCCGGCGCGTTCCCGGCGCCGCGCCTGTACGACGTCATCGAAGGCTCGGGCGCTGGGCACGGCACGCGCGAGATGCCGGTGTGGGGGTGGGACTACACCATCCACGCAGCCGAGCTGTACCCCGACAGCCCCTACCACCAGGCGTCGTATGTGCGCACGCGCATCAATGCACTGGTGGAATACCTGAACCGGTTGCAGGTGAAGTGACGCCTGCCACAGGCACCCTGGCGAGGAGGCTCAGTTCAGCGCCCGCTTCGGCCGCGGGGTCTCGCTCACCGGTGCCGCTGCCTGCGGGGTGCAGGGCAGGCCGTCGAGCACGCGATCTGCATCGAGCGATCGGATCGGGATAGCCGCGTCGCGCGGGATCAGGCCCTGGGCGATCAGGTTCTCGTAGCGCAGCGCGCACACGCGCAGGAACGACGAGAAGTTGCCGACCGCGCCGCGGTCGGCCACCAGCTCGTCGTACGGCTTCTCGATCAACTGCGCGACGGTCATGCCGTCGCGCCCGGCGATCTCTTCGAGCACGGTCCAGTGCAGGTTCTCCAGCCTGAGGCTGGTGACCACGCCATGCAGGCGCACCGACCGGGTCCGGCTCTCGTAGCTGGCGGGATCGGCGCTGATGAAGATCTTGCACATGGGCTACAGGGTACCCCCAAGGCCGCCGTCTCGCGGCGGCGTCGATGGCGATGCCCATGCCCATGTACTCAGCGCCGGCGAGTTCGACCTCGACCTGGCAGGCCGGGTAGGCGCTGAGCTTGCGGCCCTTGATCATGCCGGTGGCGGCCAGCAGTTGGGCGCCGTGGCAGATCGATGCCACGGGCTTGTTGGCGGACAGGAAGTGGCGCGTGATCTCGATCACGCGCGCGTTCATGCGCAGGTACTCCGGCGCTCGGCCGCCGGGCACCACCGCGTGGACGAATCGCCTATCCGGGACGTCATGGTTTACCCGCATCGAGGGAGGGGTGCGGTCTTCGGCGGGCCGGGTTGCCGGCACACCGCGACAGACGGCGCGAAGCTGCCGTGTGTAGGGGGAGCGACCGTGGAACACTCCAGCGCTCATATCGCGGCACAATCGTCCTATGCCCAACATTGCATCCATCCTCAAGAGCGAGATCGCCCGTGTCGCGCGCAAGCAGGTGCGCGGCGATACCCAGGGCCTGAAGAAGGCGACGAGCGTTTGCCGCACCGAGATTGCTGCGCTCAAGCGACGCATCCAGGCGCTCGAACGCGAGCTGCGTTCGGTGGCCAGGGCGAGCGCGAAGGCGGCCCCGGCTGCGGCTGTCGCGAAGCCCTCGAAGGCGCTTCGCTTCAGCGCGAAGGGCCTGGCGTCACAGAGAAGGCGGCTTTCCTTGTCGGCCGACGACTGCGGGCTGCTGGTCGGCGCGTCGGGGCAGTCGATCTACAACTGGGAGCAGGCCAAGGCCCGCCCGCAGGCCAGGCACCTGCCTGCCATCGCTGCGCTGCGGAGCATGGGCAAGCGGGAGGCGGCGGCACGCCTGGCGTCTCTGCGCGCCGAGCCGCAGCAGTCGTCGTGAGCGACGACGGGTCGCGCTAGCTGCCCGCCTGCGATCGGCACCGCGCCCATCGGTCGATAGCCCGGATGAATCAGGCTGACACGTCCGACGACCGCCCGGTCGTGGCCGCCATCGCCCACGATGGCAGTGGCGACATCGATGCCCTGCTGGCGGCATTTGCGGATCGGCAGCGCCGCCGGGGGCGCGAGGTGCTCGGCCTCGTGATGCGCCACCGCGCGCCCGACCAGGGCTGCCGCGCCGCGATGGTGCTGACCGACATCCGCACCGGTGGCGAGTACCTGGTGTCGCAGCCGCTGGGCTCAGACGCCACGGCCTGCCGCGCCGATCCGCAGGGATTTGCGCAGGCGAGTGAAGTCTTTCGCGACGCGCTCGAACGCGAGCCCGACCTCGTCGTCTGCAACCGTTTCGGCGCGCTCGAGGCCGAGGGCGGCGGCTTCGCTGCCGAGTTGCTGGCCCTGCTCGAACGGGGGATCGCGGTGCTGACGGTCGTCTCGCCGCGCCATGCCGATGCATGGCAGCGCTTCGTCGGCGAGGCGACGGCGCTCGACTGCGACCCGGCCACGTGGGAGGCGTGGCTCGACACGGTCGCCCCGCAACGTCGAGCGGGCGTGGCGCCGGATTGACGCCGCGGCGCCCGCGCCGCGAGTCAGAGGCAGCCCACGACGATCGCCGTCGCGACGTCGGCATCGAAGGTCCCCGACCCGTTCGCGACCACGCAGATCGCGCCCAGCGGCTGGGTGAGGACCGTGACCTCGTAGGCCGTGCCGTCGCTGACTTCGCCGGGGAAGGCGAACGGCCCATTCTCGGTCAGCGCCAGCTTGGTGCTGCCGTTGATGAGCGTCACCGCCGTGCCGGTGACGAGCCCCGAGAGCGTGCCGGTGAGGCTGGGCGTATTGGTGCAGGTGACGGTCACCGAGTCGACCGAGTCGCCCTGCGAGTTGACGGTCCCGCTGCCATTGGCCACGACGCATTCCTGGCCCGCCGGCTGCGTCACGACGGTCACCGTGTAGCTGCTGTCGGCGGCCACGTTCTCGCCGAAGGTGAACGAGCCGTTTCGGGTCAGGGTGAGTTCGTCGTCGCCGTTGTTGGCGAGCGTGACGCTCAGGCCGGTGCCGAGCCCGCTCAACGTGCCGCCGATTTCGCCGCCGCCGCCGCAGGCCGATAGCACGAGCGCCGCAGCGGCGCAGGCAAAGGATCGCGGGCGGCAGGACGGCAGATTCATGGTCGGCAAGGATGGGCAGGTTTCAGCGGATAGGGCTCGGGCAGAGTATCGGCCAGCGCACGCCGCTTGCCAAGGCGCGGCCAAGGCGGCGTCCCGGTCCTGTCGCGCATGGTTGGCGCCCGTGGCAAACTCGAACCGGGCCGGCTCGACAGGGAGTTTCGACATGAAGACAGGCAAGGTAGTCAGCATCAATCCGCGGCCGGCGTCGTCGTCGGCCGATTCGCCTTCCGTTCCCGATCCGCGCCAGTCAGCGGTCGCGTTCCGCGAGGTCATGCGGCTGATCGGCGACGGCGCTTCGGTGCGCGACATCACCGACGCGGTCGCGTTCTCGGCCGACAGCGAGGCGCTGATGCGCCGCGTGCTCGCCCGCTACGGCTTCGAGCGCCTGCCCGACACCTACGGCGAACTGTTCGCGCTGTTCGAGTACTGCGACAGCCTGGACGCCGCCTCGGGCGTGGGCATGCGGCCTGCCGACCAGCTCGTCGAATGGCAGGCCGCGTCGTTCGTCGTCTGGCGCCGCAAGAGCCCGCACCTGATGCCGGCGATCGAGCTCTATTGCGCCGGCGACATCGACGCGCTGCGCGCATTGCACCGCGCGCAGGACACGCTGACGGTACTCGGGCGTGGCTACCTCGCGACCGAGGACTGACTACCCGCGGGCGCCGACCCTCTCCGTGATGACGATGCTGCTGCGGGCGGACCAGGTCATCCGCTGACGGGGAGGGCGAATCCATGGCCGGACTGGACTTCTCGACGCTGCGGCGCAGCCGCTTCGGCGTCGTCGTCGACGCGCTCGACCGCAAGCTGCTGGAGCAGTTCTTCGTCACGCTCGATGCGACCCTCAAGCAGCTCGTGCCGCGCGAAGGCGCACCCGCCGGGCAGCAGGCAATCGTCGCCGAGGCCGCCAGGCTGCTGTCGGGCGCGCCGTCGTGGCGCACCGCGTACCACGTCGAGCAGCTGATGGTGCCGCTGTTCGCGGGGCCGGCGCTCGAGGTCGAGCTGCGCCGCCGGCTGCTCGAGCTGCGCAGGTTCGACCCGGCAATCGCGGCCGGCTACGAGGCGCTGCTTGGCGAGGCCGGAGCCGGCGAGGCGCTTCGAAGCGCATGCCTCGGCCGCATCGTCAACGACCTGCAATGGCGCTACGAGCAGCGCAACCTGAAGCGCCTGTACGGCCGCAGCGTGGCGATCAAGACGAGCCTGATCTTTCTCGCCGCGTTCGTCGTCTTCTTCCTGCCGCGCAACCTGCTCGACGCGCAGACGATCGCCGCCTACGCGCGCCACATGGTGCTCTACACCGCGATCTCGGCCGGCTTTGTCGGCGCCTCGTTCAGCATGCTGATCGGCCTGCGCCAGCGCCTCGCGGCGAGCACGCTCGACGAATTGCGCAACACGCAGCGCCTGGCCTTCCTGCTGGCGCGCGCCTTCATCGGCGCCGGCGCGGCGCTGATCCTTTACTACCTGCTCGAGTCGCAGCTGCTCGAGGGCAAGATCCTGCCCGACGTCGAGCGCGTCGTTGCCTACGTCCGCGGTGGCGACGCCGGCGAGGGCGGCGTGGCCAACGCCGCGCTGCTCATCCTGTGGTGCTTTGTCTCGGGCTTCTCGGAGCAGTTCGTGCCCAACCTGCTCACCCGCACCGAGGCGCAGCTCGATGCGCAGGGCCGGGGCGGCGAGGCACCGCCCAAGCCCCCGGGCTGAGCCGCGCGGTCAGAAGCTCGTCCAGTCGTCGTCGGTGCCGGTAGCGGCTCCCGCCGTCGCGGCGTGGCGCTGGCTGGCCTGTGCCGTCGGCAGCCGGGCCACGTTGCGCGGGCGGTTGGGGCCGCGCCGATCGACCTGCGGGTAGCCTGGCGCCGCGAGGGTGGCCGGGGTTGTAACCGGCGCCGGCGCAGAGGACAGGTGGCTTGCGGCCGGGGCGCGGTCGAGCTTGAACACGGCCACCGCAGCCACGAGTTGCTGCGCCTGCGCCTTCAAACTCTCGGCGGCTGCGGCGCTCTGCTCGACGAGCGCCGCGTTCTGCTGCGTTGCCTGGTCCATCTGCGTGATCGCCTCGCCGACCTGGGCCACGCCAGCGCTCTGCTCCGCGCTCGCGCTGCTGATCTCGCCCATGATGTCGGTCACGCGCTTGATCGCGGTGACGATCTCGTTCATCGTCTCGCCGGCCTGATCGACGAGGCCGGTGCCCTGCTCGACGCGCTGCACGCTGACGCTGATCAGGGTCTTGATTTCCTTGGCTGCGTCGGCGCTGCGCTGGGCGAGGTTGCGCACCTCGCTCGCCACGACGGCAAAGCCGCGCCCCTGCTCGCCCGCGCGCGCTGCCTCGACGGCGGCGTTCAGGGCCAGGATGTTGGTCTGGAAGGCGATGCTGTCGATCACCGAGATGATGTCGGCGATCTTCTTGCTCGAGTCGTTGATGCCCTTCATGGTCGCGACGACCTGGCCCACGACCTCGCCGCCCTTGACGGCGACCGTGCTCGCGCCGAGCGCGAGCTGATTGGCCTGGCGCGCGTTGTCGGCGTTCTGCTTGACGGTGGCACCGAGCTGCTCCATCGACGCCGAGGTCTGCTCGAGTGCCGCCGCCTGCTGCTCGGTGCGCCGGCTCAGGTCCTGGTTGCCGTGCGCAATCTCGGTGCTCGACGTGGCCACGTTCTCCGATCCGTGGCGCACCGCGGTCACGGCCTGCGCCAGGCCGATCTGCATCGCGCTCAGCCGCGCCATCAGGCTGTCGGTGTCGCCGCTGCGCAGCGTGACGGGCGTGCTCAGGTTGCCTTCGGCCACCGCCTGCGCGACCTCGACCGCGGTCCGAGGCTCGCCGCCGAGCTGGCGCAGCAGTTGACGCGTGATGACGAAGGCAAAGCCGATGCCGAGCACCGTCGCCACGGCGAGCAGCGCGATCAGGCTGCGCTGGGACTGCTGCGACAACGCCGCCGCTTGCTCGGCCGCCGCCCTGGCACCCAGGGCGTCGACGCTGCTCAGCGCGTCCAGGCGCTGCAGGCCGTGCAGGCCGACGCCGCCGACGACGAGCGTCAGCACGAGCACGATCGCGAACGCGCCGTACAGCTGCTGGCTGACGCGCAGGCGTAGAAGGGCATGGCTGGCGATGGAGATCGATTTCATCAGGAGCTGTCCTTGGGCCGTGCCGGCCCGGTCGTGAATGCCGATGTGCTTCGCGCCTGCGCCCAGCATGAAGGACGCAGCTTGGCCGTGATTTCGGCATTCAGGCGACCGGCTTGAGCCGGCCTGCGCAGGGCGCACTGCCGCGACGCTGTCGCAAAGAGCCGCTATATTCGCGGCTCGGCGACCTGTGCTTCGTGCCCGAGGTACTGCGTCGTGGTGTGCCTGACCCTCCCCGACCCATGCCCCGCTTCGAGCCCACCATCCCGTTTGGCGAACCCGAGCTGATGCGCGCCAGCGGCTTCGAGCGCTACCTGGACGAGCTTGCACTTGGCGCGCCCGAGGGTGCGCCGTCGACGCGACTGTCGTCGCTCAGTCCGTCGCTGACGCAAGACCTGCTGCGCTTCGAGCAGCAGGGGCGCGTGGCCGACGTGCTCGAGGTCGTTGCGGCTTGCGTTCGCCACGCGCGCAGCGTGACCGTGCATCTGCGCGCCGGCGACAAGGCCTTGCCGCTGACGCTGTTCCCGCGCGAGCGGGTCGCGCATTGCCCGCTGGACCTCGCCGCGCGCCTGGCCGCAGCCGAGGCAAGGCGCGCGCCGCTTGCGGTGCTGCAGGTCGAGCCGGCCGTGTTGCGCCCGCCCGGCGACCCCGACGCGGTGCTGATCGGCGACGCGCTGCTGTACCGGCCGCTGCCGGCGCTGATGTGGGCGCTGGCGATTCATGGCAGCCGCGCGGAACTGCTGACCGAGGTCACCGGCGCTGCGGTCTATCGCGTCTCGCCGGCCTTCGACCTCGCCCTGGTCCCCGAACGAGGCGCGCTGCGCGCGGCCGTGATGCGGCTGCGGCGCGAGGTCGCGAGCCTGCGCGAGATCGCGAGCTGGCCCGGCATGGGCCGCGAACGCGCGTCGCGCCTGGTCAATGCGCTGTACCTACAGGCCGGGCTGATCGTGAGCCGATCGCACCCCGCGGCGCTCGGCGACTCGTGGTTCGGCGCCGGCCCCTGATTGCCTGTAAGCGCCCCCAGGGCCGGGCTGCGCCCAGCCCGCCTCCCTCGGGGTGCAGTGAGCGAACGCGAGCTTGGGGGCTCTCAGTCGAGCGCCGGGCCGGGCCGCCCCAAGCCGACTGAGCGCCCCCTCGGGGGGCAGCGAGCGAACGCGAGCTTGGGGGCTGCATCCTCACGTACCGGCGAGCGCCTCCCAGCGCTCCAGCGCGGCCATCAGTTCATCCTCGATCTGCGCGTAGCGGTCCTGCGCCTCGGCCAGTCGGGTCGCGTCGCCGCTCTGGTAGATCTCGCTGCCGGCAAGCTGGCCCGCGAGCGCGCGCTGCTCGGCCTCGAGCGCGTCGATGCGCGCCGGCAGCGCGTCGAGCTCGCGCTGATCCTTGTAGCTGAGCTTGCGCGGCCGGTTCGGCGCGGGTGCAGGTGGCGAATCAGGTTGCGGTAGCGCCGGCAGCGCTGCAGCGACCGGCTTGACCTGCAGGGCCAAGCTGCGCGCCTTCTGCAACTTCCAGTCTTCGTAGCCGCCCTCGTACTCGCGCCAGCGGCCCGGCGCCGCCTCCCAGGCGATGGTGCTGGTGACCACGTTGTCGAGGAAACGCCGGTCGTGGCTGACGAGGAAGACCGTTCCCGGGTAGGTCTGCAGCAGCTCCTCGAGGAGCTCGAGCGTGTCGATGTCGAGGTCGTTGGTCGGTTCGTCGAGGACGAGCACGTTCGCCGGCAGCGCGAACAGGCGCGCGAGCAATACCCGGTTGCGCTCGCCGCCGCTCAGGGTGCGCAGCGGCGAGTTGGCGCGCGCCGGCGAGAACAGGAAGTCGCCGAGGTAGCTCATCACGTGCTTGCGCGCACCGCCGATCTCGACCCACTCGCTGCCCGGGCTGATGGCCTCGGCCAGCGTCGCGTCGAGGTCGAGTGCGCTGCGCATCTGGTCGAAGTAGGCCACCGCCAGCTTCGTGCCGCGGCGCACCGTGCCCGATGTCGGCTGCAGCTCGCCGAGGATGAGCTTGAGCAGCGTCGTCTTGCCGCAGCCGTTGGGGCCGATCAGGCCGACCTTGTCGCCGCGCAGGATGGTCGCGGAGAAGTGGTCGACGACGACCTGGTCGCCGAAGCGCATGCCGACGTCGTCGAGCTCGGCGACGATCTTGCCGCTCGGGACGCTGGCGTCGATCTCGAGCCGCACCTGGCCGAGCGCGTCGCGGCGCTGCTCGCGCTGGTGCCGCAATGCCTCGAGGCGCTGGATGCGGGCCACGCTGCGCGTGCGCCGCGCCTCGACACCCTTGCGCACCCAGACCTCCTCCTGCGCGAGCAGCTTGTCGGCGCGCGCCGCGGCGAGCGCATCGGCGGCCAGCTGCTCGTCCTTGACGCGCTCGTAGGCGCTGAAGTTGCCGGGGTAGCTGCGCAGGCGGCCGCGGTCGAGCTCGAGGATGCGCGTCGCCACCGCGTCGAGAAAGGCGCGGTCGTGCGTGACGAACATCATCGCGCCCAAGAAGGAGGCGCCGGGCCGCCCCAAGCCTCCTTGCTCCCCCTCGGGGGGACGGGCGCCGTTCAGCGGCGGCCTTGGGGGTCCCTTGGAGCCGCGCAGCAGCTCCTCGAGCCAGGAGATCGAGTCCAGGTCGAGATGGTTGGTCGGCTCGTCGAGCAGCAGCACGTCGGGCAGCGCGACCAGGGCCTGCGCCAGCGCGACGCGCTTGCGCGTGCCGCCGGAGAGCTCGCCGATGCGGCGCGCGCCGTCCAGATGGAGCTGGGCGAGCGTGGTCTGCACACGCTGTTCCCAGGTCCAGGCGCCGAGGGCCTCGATGCGCGTCTGCAGCGCGTCGAGGTCAACGCCCGGCGCGTGCGCCTCGTAGGCCGCGCGCAGCGCCTTGGCCTCGGCAACGCCCTCGCTGACCGCGTCGAAGACGCTCGCATCGGCATCGAATTGCGGCTCCTGCGCCACATACCGGATGCGCAGCCCCTGGGTCAATTGCAGCAGGCCGTCGTCGGGCCTGTCGATCCCGGCGACAATCCGCAGCAAAGACGACTTGCCGGCGCCATTGCGCCCGATCAGCGCCAGGCGCTCGCCGGCGTCGAGCGAGAATCCGGCGCCGTCGAGCAGCGCGACGTGGCCGAAGGCAAGGTGGGCATCAGTGAGCGTGAGCAGGGCCATGGGAAGTTGATGCCGTCGGCGTGGAGGCGGGCAAGCATTGCATTATCGATAGCGCGGCGCAGGGCGACGATCGCGGCAGATTGGCTACAGGGCACCCCCCCGATTCGCGCGGGTAGGCAGTCGCGGCGCGTGACGAATTGGCGCGTTGGGCGGCGTACGCGCGCCCGACCTCTGCAAGACTTGCCGGCAGGCCGCATCATGCCGGCAAGGACGACGACAAACGACGATTGGGAGCGAGCATGTCCGGTGGCAATACATTGAAAGGTGCAGGCACCGCGGTCCTCCTGGCCCTGTTTGCGGGCCTGGCGCAGGCCGCAACGATTTCGCTCGCGCCAACCCTGGCCGGCCAGTACGCCGAGGGCAAGGGTGTCGACGGTACTTTCCTGAAGATCTTCGACGGCTGGCACGACAGCAGCGTGCTCTGGAACGAGGAGACCGGGCAGTTCGGCTCCGGCGTGCCCGTCGGCAGCCTCCCCTGGGGCTCGGGCCTGTGGGGGCTGGCCGACTGGAAGACTGCCAACCACGAACCGGCGCCGGGCATGATCGAGGGCGCCCTGACCGTCCGCGTGGGCCAGATCGCGTTCAGTGACGAACGCTATAACCTCGAGTACGCGGCAACCTGGGGCGAGATCCCTTTGGCGCCACTGTTCGTGCCCGGAGCCTCGGACCCGACGCAGGACAACTGGACGTCTAGCTTCTCGGGCTACATCCGCATCGCCGAGGCGGGCATCTACAACTTCGGCGTGTTGCACGACGACGGCTTCTACTTCTCGCTTGGCGGTGCCGACGCGAGCCTCGACCTCTTCAACGATTACCTCAACCCGCGCGATCGGCTCGGCTTTGCCGACAACCTGGCGTTGACCCCGGGGTTGTACAGCTTCGAGCTCGGCGCCTACGACCGCCTCGAGGCGGGCGTCGTAGACCTGTCCTGGTCGGTCAATGGCGGCGCCTGGGAGATCGTGCCGACGCCGTACCTGGTTGCCGAGCCCGACATCAGGCCGGTCCCCGAGCCGGCCACGGTCGCGATGATGGTGGCCGGCCTCCTCGCGCTGGGCGGGCTGGTCCGGCGGCGCGCCTCCTGCGCGCGTGGATGATCGCGCACGGGCGGCGCCGCGACGCGAGGCAACGCCACATCCGCTGCGCACGCTGGTCCACCTGCTGGTGGTGGCGGCGGGCTGGATCGGCTTCGCCTGGATGTGGCTGCTCGTCGCGCGTCAGCCGTGGGAATCGGATCGCCTGGTCTGGCTGATCGTGGGCTCGTTCATCGTCGCG
Organism: Ideonella sp.; assembly: GCF_016702655.1. GTDB lineage: Bacteria > Pseudomonadota > Gammaproteobacteria > Burkholderiales > Burkholderiaceae_C > CAIKUF01. The sequence goes on along the minus strand of NZ_JADJDO010000005.1, from coordinate 184,789 downwards.
CCGCTGCTCACCGCCGCCTGGGTGATGCACAACCGCGCCATCCACCGCCGCAAGGGCGAACGTCGCGCCGTCACCCCGGTGCGCCAGCGCTACCGGCGCGACTGGCGCGGCCGCGAAGTCAAGGCGGACTGGGCCGCAATGGCCGTCAGCCCGCTCGTGACCATCATCATCGACGAGGACGGCTGCAAGCGCTTTCTTGGCGTGAGCCGGTCGCCCCCGCCGAAGGCGCCGCACCGGGCGGAGCGGTCCCCGCGGACCGACCCGTGGATGGATACCGTGCAATGAGGCCGAGCCCAGCCGCCTCGACGCAGGCTCGCAGGGCAGTGCGAAGCACGGAGGTTGCCCGATGACGACCCTGCTCGCCGGTTTCATCGTCGACCTTCAGTACACCTGGCTCTATGCGTGGGCGCTGGTCTTCTTTGCCGCCTATCCGATCGTGACCAGCATCATGTGGATCACGACCTCGATGTTCTTCCTGCGGCGCTGGGAGCGCGGCGGGGGTGACGCTGCGGACTCGTCGCACGACGACGACGACAAGGTCGCGCTGCCGCCGGTGACGGTGCTGATCCCGGCCCACAACGAGGCCGAGGTGATCGTCGATACGCTGCTCGCGGCGTGCCGCATCGACTACCCGCGCTTCGAGATCGTCGTCGTCGACGATGGCTCGACCGACGACACGGCGCGCCGCGTCAAGCCCTTCCTGGCCACCGGCCGCGTGCGCCTGGTGCGCAAGCGCATCAACGAGGGCAAGGCGATGGCGCTCAACGACGCGCTGCCGCTGGTGCGCGGCGAGATCGTGCTCACGCTCGACGCCGACGCAGCGCCCGACCCGCAAATCCTGCGCCGCATCGTCCCGCACTTCCGCAGTGCGCGCGTCGGCGCCGTGACCGGCAACCCGCGCGTGCGCAATTTCGACACCTTCCTCGCGCGCCTGCAGGCGATCGAGTTCAGCTCCATCGTCAGCCTGCTGCGGCGTTCGCAGCGCATCTGGGGCCGGGTGGTCACGGTCTCGGGCGTGGTCGCTGCCTTTCGCAAGAGTGCGGTATTCGACGTCGGCGGCTTCTCGCCCAACATGCCGACCGAGGACATCGAACTCACGTGGAAGCTGCAGAAGCGCTTCTACGACGTGCGCTACGAGGCGCGGGCGATCGTCTGGATGACCGTGCCGACTTCGCTCACGGGTCTGTACAGGCAGCGCCTGCGCTGGGCGCGCGGGTTGATGCAGGTGTTCCACAAGCACGCCGACGTGATGACGCACTGGAAGTACCGGCGCATGTGGCCGGTGTTCATCGAGTCGGCGCTGTCGATCCTGTGGGCGGCCTGCTTCGTCGTGCTGACGGCGATCTGGATCGCCTCCTGGGCCATCGGCGTGCCGCCGGTCGGGGCGTCGCCCATCCCCAACCTGTGGGGCATGACGATCGGCACGCTGTGCCTGCTGCAACTGCTCGTCGGCACCCTCGTCGACCGCCAGTACGACCGCGGCATCCTGCGCTACTACGCCTACGCGGTGTGGTATCCGCTCGTCTACTGGATGTTCCTGTCGGTGACGACGGTGCTGTCGTTGAACTGGCTCTTCAAGCGCCCCGCAAAGGCGTCGGTGCGCTGGAACACGCGCCGCACGGGGCCGGCCGCATGAACCGCCGGGCCAGGTTGGGGCTCGTGGCCGCTGTCGCGGCCCTGCTCTGGGCCGGGATTGCGCGCGCCGACAACGCGCTGCAGGACGCGCGCTCTGCCGTCGAGGCGCGCGAGTTCGCGCGCGCGCTGCCGCTGTACGAGGCGCTGCTGCGCGAGCAGCCCGGCAACGCCGACCTGCTGATCGAGACCGCGCGCGTCTATGCCTTCGCCGACCGGCACCGTGAGGCGATCGCCACCTACGAGCGCGTGCTCGTCGCGGCACCGGCACGCAGGCGCGATGTGGTCGCGGCGCTCGCGTGGCAGACGCTGTGGGCGGGCGACGCCCCGGCCTCGCTGCCGCTGTTCGCCGAGGCGCGCAGCGTCACTGGCGAGCCGCAGGCCCTGTCCGACCTCTGGCGCGGCACCGGTGAGGCCTGCGCAGCGACCGGCGACCTGGCCTGCACGCTCGATGCCTACCAGCGCGCGCTTGCACTGACCCCGCAGGACAAGAACTTGCGGCGCCGGATAGCAACCGTCTGGCTGTGGCAGGACGAGTTCGCACAATCCGAAGCTGCGTGGCGTGCGCTGCTAGCCGAAGACCCGGGCGACCAGCGCGCCCGGGCCGGCTTGGCGCGCACGCTCAACGCCGCCGGGCGCCACAACGAGGCCATCGTCCTCTATCGCGGCCTCGGCGGGCAGGGCGGCGACGGCGACATCGGCCTCGACCACGCGCGCGCACTGCGCTGGGCCGGCTACGACGCCGCGGCGCATGCACTGCTGCAGGGCCGCAGCGACCCCGACGCGGTGTGGCTGCGCGATTGGCGCGCCGGACGCGAACTGCGAACCTACGCCTATGCGACCACCGAGTACTCGGCCGATGCCGACGAACTCGACCTCGGCAGCATCACCGCTGCCGCCGGCACGCCGATCGCGCCCGGCTGGGTGATCGAGGCGGGCTATCGCTACGTGAACCTCGACGACCCGCAGGCACAGGTCAGCGGCAGCCGGGTCTTCGGCACGCTGCGTGGTCTGATCGGCACGCCGGGCGAGGCGCCGCCGGGCCTCGTCGTGCCCCTTCTCAGCCTGGGTGTCAACGACTACGCCGGCTGGCGCCCGGTGACCGGCAGCGCGAGCTTGCGCTGGCTACCGGCCGATCTGTGGCGATTGACGCTGGACCTCGGGCGCGAGGTCGTCGAGACGCCCGAGGCGATCGACCATCGCATCACGGCCGACACCGTCGCGCTCGGCGCCGAGGTCCGGCTGCCGCCGCGCTGGACGCTGGCCGCGGCGATCTCGGGCCTCGCCTTCAGCGATGGCAACGACCGGCGGCGCATCAGCGGGCGGGTGGACTATGCCGTCAAGCTAGGTCAGCCGCGCGTCGTGATCGGCGTCGACGGCGCGGCCTTCAACGACTCGCTGCCGGCGAGCTTCGCGACGCCTCTGCCGCCCAATACGCTGCCGCCGGCAGGCTACTGGAACCCGTTGCGCTACGCCGAGGGCCGCGTCTTCGCCGGCATCTATTCCGAACCGCAGCCCTGGGAGTGGTACGGCCGCGTTGCGCTCGGCATATCGCGCGAGACCGACGGCGACGGCAATACCACCGACGGCCACCCCAACTTGCTCGAAGTGGGGATCGCGCGCGACATCGGCCCCAGCCTGCGCTGGCGCCTCTACGCCGGCGGCTCGGGATCGAGCTTCGCGGTCGGCAACGGCGGCGCCGGCTACTGGCGGCGCTACATCGGCTTCACGATCAACGGCTGGTTCTGACCAGCGCCGCCTCGAGTGCATCGACGAACCGCGCCGCTACGTCGAAGCCAGTCTGCTGCTGGATCTCCTGGAAGCAGGTCGGGCTCGTGACGTTGATCTCGGTGAGGCTGTCGCCGATCACGTCCAGCCCGACGAGCAGCAACCCGCGCGCGGCGAGCACCGGTCCGAGGGCTTCGGCGATCTCGCGGTCGCGTGCCGAGAGCGGCTGCGCCACGCCCTTGCCGCCGGCGGCAAGGTTGCCGCGGATCTCGCTGCCCTGGGGGATGCGCGCCAGGCAGTAAGGCACCGGCACGCCGGCGATGACGAGGATGCGCTTGTCGCCCTGCACGATCTCGGGCAGGTACTTCTGCACCATCACGGTCTGCGCGCCGCCGCGGTTGAGCGTCTCGGTGATACTGCCGAGGTTCAGCCCGTCGGGCCCGACGCGAAAGATCCCCATCCCGCCCATGCCGTCGAGGGGCTTCAAGATGATGTCGCGGTGCTCGGCGTGAAAGCGCTTGACGTCGCCTTCGTCGCGCGTCACCAGCGTCGGGCCGATGAACTGCGGGAACTCGAGGATGGCGAGCTTCTCCGGATGGTCGCGCAGCGCGCGCGGCTTGTTGAAGACGCGCGCGCCTTCGCGTTCGGCCTGCTCGAGCAGGTGAGTGGCGTAGAAGTATTCGCTGTCGAAGGGCGGGTCCTTGCGCATCACGACCGCGCCCAGGTCGGCGAGGGCTGCCGCCTGCGGCGGCGCTGCGTCGAACCAGTCGCGCGCGTCGCCGGTGAGCGTGATCGCGCGCACATGCGCCGTCACGCGCCCGCCGCGCTGCCAGGTCAGGTCCTGTGGCTCGCACACGAATAGCGCGTGGCCGCGCGCCGCAGCCTCGCGCATCATCGCGAAGGTCGTGTCCTTGACGATCTTGAAGTCTTCGAGCGGGTCGGCGACGAACAGCAGTTTCATGATCGAGGTGCGGTTGCGTTCAGCGGCGCAGCAGGCGGGCCCGCCACTGTTGCACAAAAAGCGCGGGCGCGCCGCCGTTCAGATCTCGACCTTGGAGCCGAGCTCGACGACGCGGTTGGTCGGCAGGTTCAGGAAGTCGGCCGCCGCCGAGGCGTTGCGGTGCATGCCGGCGAAGAGCTTCTCGCGCCACAGCGCCATGCCGTGGCCGAGGGTCGGGATCACGATGTCGCGCGACAACAGGTAGCTCGTGTCCATGTCGTCGAGCGCAACGCCGCGCCCGCGCAGCAGCGCCAGCGCCTCGGGCACGTCGGGGTCGTTCTTGAAGCCGAAGTGCAGCGTGACCTGCCAGCAGTCGCGCCCCAGGGGTTCGATCTCGCAGCGCTTGTCGAAGCCGATCCAGGGCACCTCGTGGTGCTGCACATGCACGAACAGATTGGTCTCGTGCAGCACCTTGTTGTGCTTGAGGTTGTGCAGCATCGCGTTGGGCGTGAAACCGGCCTCGCTGACCAGGAACACGGCCGTGCCCTGCACCCGTGCCGGCGGATTCACGAAGACCGCGTCGAGAAAGCCCTTCAATTCGATCGCGTCGTCGCGCAGGCTCTCGGCCATCAGCGCGCGGCCCTGCTTCCACGTCATCATCAGCGTGAACATCGCGGCGCCGAGCACGAGCGGGAACCAGCCGCCGTCGAGCACCTTGACGATGTTGGCCGAGAAGAACATCAGGTCGACGGCGAAGAAGAAGCCGGTTGCGGCAACGCAGAGCCACCACGGGTACTTCCAGCCGTAGCGGATCACGAAGAAGGTCATCGTGGTCGTGATCAGCATGTCGATCGTGACCGTGATGCCGTAGGCTGCGGCGAGCTTGCCGCTCGAACCGAAGAACACGACCGCGGCGAAGATGCAGACGTAGAGCGCCCAGTTGATGAAGGGCAGGTAGATCTGCCCGGTCTCGCGCACCGAGGTGTGCGAGACGCGCAGGCGCGGCAGGTAGCCGAGCTGCATCGCCTGCTTGGTCACCGAGAACGCGGCCGTGATCAGCGCCTGCGACGCGATCACCGTGGCGCAGGTCGCCAGGCCGATGAGCGGGTACAGGGCCCAGGTCGGCGCCATCTCGTAGAACGGGTTGCCCACGTTCTCGGGGTGGGCGAGCAACATCGCGCCCTGGCCGAAGTAGTTGATCGCGAGCGCCGGCATCACGAGGCCGAACCACGCCAGGCGGATCGGGCGCTTGCCGAAGTGCCCCATGTCGGCGTACAGCGCCTCGGCCCCGGTGACGCACAACACGACCGAAGCCAGTGCGACGAAGGCGATGCCCGGGTGGCCGACGACGAACTGCAGCGCGTAGTGCGGGCTGAGCGCCCACAGCACGGCCGGGTTGCGCGCGATGTGCAGCACGCCCAGTAGGGTCAGCACGACGAACCAGACCACCGTCACCGGCCCGAAGAAGCGCCCGATGCCGCTCGTGCCGTGGCGCTGCACGATGAACAGCACCGTGAGCACGAGGAGCGTCACCGGTACCACGAAGCGGTGCAGCGCGGGTGCGGCGACCTCCAGCCCCTCGACCGCCGACAGGACCGAGATCGCGGGCGTGATGACGCCGTCGCCGAAGAAGATCGCGGTGCCGAAGATCCCGAGCACCAGCAGACGCCGGCGCAGCACCGGCCGATGGCGCACCGCCTGCGACGCCAGCGCGAGCATCGCGATCAGCCCTCCTTCGCCGTTGTTGTCGGCGCGCAGGATGAGGACGACGTACTTCAGGCTCACCACGACCGTCAGCGTCCAGAAGATCATCGACAGCACGCCGTGGATGTTGTCCGGCGTCAGCGGCACGTGACCGTGGGCGAAGACCTCCTTGAGCGCATACAGCGGGCTGGTGCCAATGTCGCCGTAGACCACGCCGACGGCGCCCAGCGTGAGCGTGAGCAGCCCCGAGCGGTGGGTGGCGGCGGATGAACTCACGGGGCTGGGTGGTTGCAGAGGCGCACGGGACTGGCATTCTGCGCTTCGGGGTGCGGCAAGCGCTGGAGCGGGTATCCTATGTTGCGGTGCAACAACGCCACCCTGTCCGGCGCCGGAGTGCCCCAAGCCGGACGGCGACCCCATGGCCCCGCAGGGGCCACTCCGTGGCCCTTGGGGCAGCGCAAGCGCGAAGCGACAAGCGTGGGGGTCGTCAGTTGCAGCCGCGCATCGACCCGGCAACCAGGTCGAAGCGGAACAGCCGGCACTCGATCGGTCCGTTCCACATCGGCACGCGGCGCGACTCCTTCAGCCGCATCGTGCGCGCGAGCTTGAGATCCGGGCTCAGCACCCAGGCCGTCCAGCGTTCGCCTGCGCGCGCGGTGTAGGCGCGCTTCCAGTGCGCCGCGAGGCGCGGGAAGAAGTCGTCGGGCGTTGCCCGGTCCTCGGCCGACGGGCGCGGCGCGCCGCGCCGGCCCGCCTTGCCGAGCACCTCGATGCGCTCGCCATAGGGCGGGTTGAGCATCAGCGTGCCCGTGAGTCCGGGTGGGAGCGCAGGGGCGGGGCGCTCGAGCGCATCGCCGCCGTTGAACGTGATCGCGTCGGCAACGCCGGCACGCTCGGCGTTGCGGCGCGCGAAGTCGACCATCCGAAACGACACGTCGCTGGCGAAGATCGGCACTGCGCTCGGATGCACGCGCGCCTTGGCTGCCGCCTTGAGTTGCTGCCACTCGGCTGCCGACGACGCGAACGGCAACAGGCGCTCGAACGCGTTGCTGCGCAGCAAGCCGGGCGCGACGCCGCAGGCGACCTGCGCCGCCTCGATGGCAATCGTGCCCGAGCCGCAGCAGGGGTCGTGCAGCGCGCCGCCGGCTTCGGCCGTGCCGCGCCAGCCGGCGGCCGCGAGCATGGCCGCGGCGAGCGTTTCCTTGAGCGGCGCGTCGCCCTTGTCGACGCGCCAGCCGCGCTTGAAGAGCGGTTCGCCCGAACTGTCGACGTACAGGATCGCGCGCTCGGGGCCGAGGTGCAGCGCGAGCGGCAGGTCGGGCCGGCGCGTGTCGACGCTCGGGCGCTCGCCGGTCGTCTCGCGCAGCATGTCGCACACGCCGTCCTTGACGCGCAGGGTTGCGAAGTTCAGGCTGCGCAGCGGCGAGCGCTGCGCCGTCGTATCGACGCGCAGGGTCTGGCGCGGCGTGATCCAGAGCCGCCAGTCGACGCCGTGCGCGAGCGCGTACAGATCGTCCTCGTTGCGGTAGGGCCCTTCCGCGACCTCGACCAGCACGCGCTGCGCGAGCCGGCTCTCGAGGTTCAGGACCATGACCTCGTGCACGCCACCCTCGAGCGAGACCCCACCGCGCTGCGCCTCGACGCGCGCCGCCGGCAGCAGGCGCGCCACCTCGTCGGCAAGCAGCCCCTCGACGCCGGCAGCGCAGGGCAGAAAGATCGGAGCAAGACTCATGGCGACACCCCGCGTGCCGCTCGCGGCGCTCGACCCTCCGTGCGGGTCGCACCTTGCTTGGGGCTGAGGCCGGACCGAGACAGTCCCTGCGGACTGTCGAGTGCCTGCCGAAGGACTGCGGATTCCGGCTGCAGGCGGCCCGGCGCGGCGGCCCGTTTCGAAATGGCTGACGCGGCATGCATGGGTCACATCGCCTTGCGCAGGTTGGCGGGCGCGATCTTGAGCGCCTCGCGGTACTTGGCGACGGTGCGCCGCGCTACGCGGATGCCCTGCTCGTCGAGCATCTGGGCGAGCTGGCTGTCCGACAGCGGACAGGCAGGGTCCTCGGCGGCGACGAGCTGGCCGAGCAGCGCGCGCACCGCGGTGCTCGACGCGTTGCCGCCGGATTCGGTGCCGAGCGACGAGCCGAAGAAGTACTTGAGCTCGAAGGTACCGAGCGGCGTGGCCATGTACTTGGCGGTCGTGACGCGCGAGATCGTCGACTCGTGCAGGCCGAGCTCGTCGGCGATCTCGCGCAGCACGAGCGGCTTCATCGCGATCGCGCCATGCGAGAAGAAGCCCTTCTGGCGCTCGACGATGGCCTGCGAGACGCGCTGGATGGTGTCGAAGCGCTGCTGGATGTTCTTCACGAACCAGCGCGCCTCCTGCAGCCGCGCGCCGAGCGGCGTGCCGGCGTTGGCGCCGCCGCGCGCGCCGCGGATCGCCTGCGCATACAGGTCGTTGATGCGCAGGCGCGGCATCACGTCGGGATTGATCGTGGCCCTCCAGCCGCGGCTCGACTTGCGCACGATCACGTCGGGAACGACGATCGCCGCCTCGCTGCGCGAGAACGGCCGCCCCGGCTTGGGCTCGAGGGTCCTGATCAGTGACTGCGCCGCGCGCAGCAACTCCTCGTCGGCGCCGGTGGCGGCCATCAGCTTGCGCAGGTCGCGCCGGGCGAGCAGCTCGAGGTGCTGGCGGCAGATCAGGATCGCGATCGCCTGCGCCTCGGAACGCGCAAGGTTGCGCAACTGCAGCGTCAGGCATTCGGCAAGGTCGCGCGCGCCGACGCCGGGCGGGTCGAGGCTTTGCAGCCACTTGAGCGCGCAGCGCAGGCGCCCCTGCAGTTCGTCGCGCTCGTCGGCGTCGGCATCGGCGGCGAGGCGCTCGCAGATCTCTTCCAGCGGGTCGGCCAGGTAGCCGTCGTCGTCGAGCGAGTCGATCAGCACCGCGAGCGCCGCCGCGTCCTCGGGCGACAGGCGCATGCCGGCGATCTGCGCGCGCAGGTGATCGGCGAGCGACTCGCCCGTGCCCGCGCTGCCTTGCGCATCGAGTTCGTCGCCGTCGTTGCCATCGCCGGAGCCGCTGGTTCGCGGCGTCTCGCCGATGCCGTCGAAGTCGTCGCCCTCGGTGCCGTTCTCCCAGTCCTCGCGTTCGGTGCTGCCGAACTCGGCGCCGTCGAGCGCCGACGGCTCGTCGGCGCCCGTGGCCTCGGCGCGCGACTCGGCCTCGTCGCGCATCGACTCGCGCTCGCCGGCCGTCAGGCGCTCGGCCAGCGTGTCGGGGGCGGCAGCCTCTTCGTCAGGCTCGAGAAACGGGTTCTCCGACAGCATCTGCCCGACTTCCTGCTGCAACTCGAGCGTCGAGAGCTGCAGCAGGCGGATCGATTGCTGCAACTGCGGCGTCAGCGACAGGTGCTGCGACAGGCGGACCTGCAGGGACGGCTTCATCGTGCGACGTTCAGGCCGGCCTTGCGCCGGGCCGCCCCAAGGAAGGCCGCATCCCCCTCGGGGGGTCGCGAAGCGGCGCAGCCGCAAGCTTGGGGGCTCACAATTACATCCGGAAGTGCTCGCCGAGGTAGACCTTGCGCACCTCGGCGTTGGTCACGATCTCGCCCGGCGTGCCCTCGGCGAGCACCGTGCCCTCGCTGATGATGTAGGCGCGGTCGCAGATGCCGAGCGTCTCGCGCACGTTGTGGTCGGTGATCAGCACGCCGATGCCGCGCCCCTTGAGGAAACTGATGATGCGCTGGATCTCGATCACCGCGATCGGGTCGACGCCGGCAAACGGCTCGTCGAGCAGGATGAAGCGCGGCTGCGTCGCGAGGGCGCGCGCGATCTCGACGCGCCGGCGCTCCCCGCCCGAAAGCGACGGCGCCGGGTTGTCACGCAGCTTCTCGATCGCCAGGTCGGCGAGCAGGCCGGCCAGCAGCTCCTCGATGCGCGCTGCGGGGTAGGGCCTGCCGTCGGCGCCGATCTGCAGTTCGAGCACGGCGCGGATGTTCTCCTCGACGGTCAGTTTGCGGAAGATCGACGCCTCCTGCGGCAGGTAGCTCAGACCGAGACGCGAGCGGCGGTGAATGGGGAGCCGCTCGGCGCGTTCGCCGGCGATCGTGATTCGCCCGGCGTCGGCGCGCACCAGGCCGACGATCATGTAGAAGCTGGTTGTCTTGCCGGCGCCGTTGGGGCCGAGCAGGCCCACCACCTCGCCGCCCTGCACCGCGAGATGCACGTCCTTGACCACGGTGCGCAGGCCATAGCTCTTCTTGAGGCCGGCGGCCTCGAGGCGGCTGGCGTCCGCGCCGGCTGCGACGCTCATGACAGCCCCTCGTCCACGGAGTACCGTGGCCGATCCCCCGGGGGGATGCGGGCCGGCTTGGGAGCGGCCCGGCGCCCGGCCCGAGGCACGGGGGTTGACACAGGGTGTCTCATGCCGGCCCCCACGGTCGCTTCGCTCCCTGCCCCCCGAGGGGGCGCTCGCCCGGCTTGAGGCGGCTCGGCGCCGGGCTCACTGGTGTACCTTCGTGCTCCGCACTCCGGTATTCGCCCTTGGGGCGGCCCGGCGGGCTCATTGCGAGACCTGCGTGCTTCGCACCGCGGTGCGAGCCCCCTCAGGAGCGGCCACGCGCGGGCTCATCGACGCTCCCCGGCCGGCGGCGCATCGCCCAGCGTCGCGCTGGGCTTGAGGTCGGTACCTGCCGGCGCCGATGCGGCCGGGGCGGCGCCGCCGTCGCGCGGCGCCAGCGTCGCGCGCACGCGGCCACCCGGGTTGGCCGGCGTTGCCGACGATGCTCCGCCGCCGACGACGCTGAAGACTTCGCGCAGGTTGTCGTACATGATCACGCTGCCGGCGGTCTCGTCGGCAAGCGTGCCGCCCCGGTAGCGGCGGATCACGGCGCGGTTGACGAACCTGACGGTATCGTTCCTGCCGTCGTACTCGATGCGTTCGGCCTCGCCCTGGATCGTCTCGTCGACGCCGTCGCGCTTCTGGCTGAAGGTCGCAAGCTGGCCAGGCAGCGCTGTCGCGAGCCCGTGCTGATAGCCGTCGGCGCTCTGGCGCACCTCGATTCTCTCTGCGCGCATCGTCAGCGTGCCCTTGGTCACGACGACATTGCCGGTGAAGGTGCCGACCTGCTTCAGGTCGTCATAGCGGCCGCTGTCGGCCTCGACATTGAGCGGCTTGTTGCGGTCTGCCTTCTCGGCAGCAGCCATCGACGCCGCAAGCGCGATCGCGAGCGCGACCGCGCCGAGCCGTCGACGGCGTGCGGTGAGGGCAGACAGGGCGGGCATGGGGCACGAAACTTGCAGAAGATTCTAGCCCGCTGTTGCCCGACTGCGGCCGGACCTGGCGACCGCCTGCAGGCTCTGTCCCGGTCAGGCCTTGCCGCGCACCTTGTCGATCAGGTAGCTCGTGACGAGCAGCGAGCGCTCGGGCGAGCCTGCCATCGAGGGCGACGTGAGGTAGCGGCCCTGCACGCCGATCGCGGGCACGCCGTCGAGCCGGTAGGCCTGTACGAGTTGCGTCGCCTGGCGTGCCTTGGTCTGGACCGAGAAACCGTTGAAGGACGACATGAACTTCGCGCTGTCGACGCCGTTCTTCGCCATGAACGCCGCGATGTCGTCGGGCTTCTCCAGCCGCTGGCGGTCGACGTGGATTGCGGCGAACACGCGCCGGTGCATCATGTCGACGAGCTTCATCTCCTCGAGCGCGAAAAAAATCTGCTGGTGCGCAACGCTCGACTCCCTGAAGGCAACCGGCACCCGCCTGACGTAGACGTCGGCAGGCAGCTTCCTGGCCCAGCCTTCGAACTGCGGACCGAAGGCGTTGCAGTGCGGGCAGCCGTACCAGAAGAACTCGAGGATCTCGATCTTGCCGTTGCTGGGCGGCGGCAGCGGCGTGCCCAGGCGCTGGAAATCCCTGCCCTCCACCGGCGCCCCACCTTGGGCAAACGCCGCTGGCGCCAGCAGCGCCGTGCAGGCGCCGATCGCCGCGCCCGCGAACTCGCGCCGTTTCATCATCGTCCTGGTTCTGGTCTGGTTCATGCTTCTGGTCTGCTTTCTGGCGCTGGCGCCGGGGAATCCGCAGTTGGGGGCCTTGCAAGACGCTCCCCGGCCGGACAAGTTCAGTGCTTTAACGCTGCACGCGCACCAGGGCTGACTCGATGCCGGCGCCGGCCAGCTTTTCTTTCGCCGCGTCGGCCTCTTCCTTGCGCTCGAACGGACCCAGCCGTACCCGGTACATCACGCGCCCGGCTTGCTCGCGCTCGGTGATCTTGGCCGCGATGCCGATCAGCGCAAGGCTGGCGCGCTGCTGTTCGGCGTCTTCGGCTTTCGAGTATGCGCCGGCCTGGATGAAGTAAGTGATTGCCTCCGTTGCGGAGGCTGCACCTGCTGCAGGCTTGGCCGGTGCGGCGACAGGCGTGATCGGCGACGGCGCAGGCGCGACCGGCTTCGTGGCCACCGCGGATGGCTGCGCGGGGCCCGTCGGCGCGGCGGGAGCGCTCGCGGTGCCCGGGGCGCGCACTGCCGCCTTGCTCGACAGGGCGGCGTTTGGGTCCCAGTTACGGTTCTTCTCGGCCTGCGAGGCCTCCTGCTCGGCGCTTCGCTGGGGCACCTTGTTGATGAAGGGCACCGGCACCTTGGTCACATAGAGCGCAACCGCGAGTGACAGCGCCAGCCCGACCAGCAGCCCGACGAGCATGCCGGCGAGAAATCCGCCGCGCTGCAGTTGGCGCGCCGCGGGAGCCCGCACCGGCATCGCGCTGGCTACTTTCATGCAGCGACCTCCTCGCGCGCGGCCGCGTCGCGCTGCATTGCCTCGGGCGCCGCGACGCCGAGCAGCGCCAGGCCGTTGCGCAACACTTGGCGCGTGGCCGCGAGCAGCGCGAGCCGGGCCTGTGTCAGCGCCTCGTCGCCGTCGACGAGGAAGCGCTCGGCGGCGTAGTAGGCGTGGAAGGTGGCGGCCAGCTCGCGCAGGTAGAACGCGATCTCGTGCGGCGCGAGCTCGGCCGCGGCGCGCGCGAGCAGCGTCGGGTAGTCGGCGAGCTTGGCCATCAGCGTGGCCTCGGACGGAGCGACCAGGCGCGCAACCTCGGCCGTGCCGAGCGCCCCTTCGTCGCCGCCCCATTGCGCCAGCACCGAGCAGATGCGCGCGTGCGCGTACTGCACGTAGAAGACCGGGTTCTCGTCGTTGCGCTTGACCGCCAGGTCGACGTCGAACACGAACTCGGTGTCGGCCTTGCGGCTGAGCATGAAGAAGCGCACCGCGTCGCGGCCGGTCCAGTCGATCAGGTCGCGCAGCGTGACGTAGCTGCCGGCGCGCTTGGAGATCTTGACCTCCTGGCCGCCCTTCATCACGGTGACCATCTTGTGCAGCACGTAGTCCGGGTAGCCCGCCGGCACGCCCTGGCCCGCCGCCTGCACGCCGGCGCGAACGCGCGCCACGGTGCCGTGGTGGTCGCCGCCCTGAATGTTGATCGCGCGCTCGAAGCCGCGCTCGTGCTTGGCGAGGTGGTAGGCGACGTCGGGCACGAAGTAGGTGTAACTGCCATCGGACTTGCGCATCACGCGGTCCTTGTCGTCGCCGTAGTCGGTCGTGCGCAGCCACAGCGCACCGCCGTCCTCGAAGGTCCTGCCCGACGCGACCAGGCGGCGCACGGTCTGCTCGACGCGGCCGCTCGAATACAGGCTCGATTCGAGGAAGTAATGGTCGAAGCGCACGCCGAGCGCCTGCAGGTCGAGGTCCTGTTCGTGGCGCAGGTAGGCGACCGCGAACTGGCGGATGCCGTCCAGGTCGTCGGCGTCGCCCGACGCGGTGAACGCGCGGTCATCGGCGTGCACGGTCTTCCTGGCTGCGAAGTCGGCCGCGACATCGGCGATGTAGTCGCCGTTGTAGGCCGACTCGGGCCACTGCGCGTCGCCCGGCCGCAGGCCCTTGAGCCGCGCCTGCACCGAGGCCGCGAGGGTCGCGATCTGCGACCCGGCATCGTTGTAGTAGAACTCGCGCGTCACGTCCTGGCCCTGCGCCTCGAGCAGGTTGCAGATCGCGTCGCCGAGGCAGGCCTGGCGCGTGTGGCCGGTGTGCAGCGGGCCGGTCGGGTTGGCGGAGACGAACTCGACCAGGACCTTGCCCGGCCCACCCGCGCTGCTGCGCTGGCCGAATGCGGCGCCTGCACCCAGCACCTCGCCGATCACGGTCTGGCGCGCGGCGGGCGTCAGGCGCAGGTTGATGAAGCCCGGGCCGGCGATCTCCATCGCGCCGACCCAGCGCTGCACCGCCGGGCGCCGGGCGAGGGCATCGACGAGCGACTGCGCGAGCTCGCGCGGGGGCTTCTTCAGCGGCCGGGCGAGCTGCATCGCCGCGGTGCAGGCCAGGTCGCCATGGCCGGCCTGCTTGGGCGACTCGAAAGCCACCGTCAGGGCATGACCGGGCGCCAACTCGTCCAGGGCATCGCCCAGGGCCTGCAGCAACGCGAGTCGGACTTCGATCATGTCAGCGGCGCCCGGCCGCCCGAAGCCGCTGACCGCCCCCTCGGGGGGCAGCGAGCGCGCGCGAGCATGTCAGCGGCGCCCGGCCGCCAGCAGCCGCTGACCGCCCCCTTGGGGGGCAGCGAGCGCGAGCGAGCTTGCGGGTCTCATTCGAGAGATTCTACTTTTCGTCGAGCGCGCGGCCCGGGCCGGGACTGTGCGGCTTTCGCCCCGCTGTTCGGCGCAACGGCGCTCGACCTCGATGGAATGATTGCAGCGCGGGCCGACTCCGGCCCGAACGGCCCCGCATGTCCAACACGAACATCCCCGCCCCGGACCTCGACGCCCTGCCCGAGCTGATCGGCAAGTACCGCGTCCTCGGCCGACTTGGCGAGGGCGCGACGAGCGAGGTCTTCCTCGCCCACGACGACTTCCTCGACCGCAAGGTCGCGATCAAGCGCGTGCGCGCGAGCGCGCTGGCCGACACCCAGGATGCGCGCTACTACGCACGCTTCTTCGCCGCCGAGGCGGCGCTCGTCGGGCGCTTGCAGCATCCGAACGTGGTCCAGATCTACGACGCGGTGGCCGACCCGCTGGCGCCCTACATCGTGATGGAGTACGTCGAGGGCAGCACGCTGCGGCCCTACTGCCGTGCCGACCAGTTGCAGTCGCTGGAGCTCGTCGTCGAGCTCGGCTTCAAGTGCGCGATGGCGCTTGGTTATGTGTATCGCCAGGGCCTGGTGCACCGCGACGTGAAGCCGGCCAACATCATGGCCGTGCTCGCAGGCGGCAGCATCACCGACGTCAAGATCACCGACTTCGGCAGCGCGCTCAACATGCGCTCCGACGTGACGCAGGTCTACCGCGTCGGGTCGCTCGCCTACATGTCGCCCGAGCAGCTCGACGGCAGCGTGCTCGACAGCCGCGCCGACATCTATTCGCTGGGCGCGGTGCTGTACCACATGATCGCCGGCCGGCCGCCGTTCGACGCCCAGGAGCAGGCGGCGCTGGTGAACCAGATCTACCACCGCGAACCGACGCCGCCGAGCGCGCTGCGCGCCAACGTGAGCCCGGGGCTGGACGCGGTCATCCTCGGCGCACTGGCCAAGCGGCCCGAGGACCGGCACGCCGGGTGGGAGGAGTTCGCGCAGGCGCTGTCGGCGCTGATCGCCAACCACGAAGTGCCGCGCGGGCAATTGCAGGGCGTGCTCGACTCGGAGCGCTTCACGCTGCTGCGCAGCCTCGAGTTCTTCGCCAGCTTCGGCGACGTCGAACTGTGGGAGGTCGTGCACCGCGCGAATTGGCAGCGCCACGGATTCGGCCATGCGCTGTATCGCCGGGGGGAGGAAGGGCGCAGCTTTCACATCGTCGCGCAGGGCGAGGTCGAGGTCTACCGCGATGGGAACAAGGTCGCGACGCTCGCCGGCGGCACCTCGGTCGGCGAGATGGCCTACCTCGCGCCCAGCCCCGACCTGCGCCGCCACAGCGCTGACGTCGTCGTCAGCAAACCCTGCACGACGATCTCGTTCACGCCCGAGACGCTGGCGCAGGTCGGCCCGGCCTGCCGGCACCACTTCGACGAGGCCTTCATCCGCGTGCTCGTGCGCCGCCTGCACGCTGCGCACGAGGCGCTCGCCCATCCGAGGCGCATCCTTGTGAGTGACCCCCTGGCCGTCTGGCGGCCGCCCCGGGAAACCGTGCCCGGCAGGTGGCGCTGCAACCGCCCCCCCCTGGTCATCACGAGGAGTCCCCGATGAAGAAGTTGATCCTCTTGGTCGCGCGCGCCCTGGCCTGAGGTTGCCAGGCCTCGCGTACCCCAGGCGCTCCATCCGACGCCAGGCGGTACCGGGTCCATGCGCGGCGGGCGAAGGGCGCCGGCGCCTTGCCAGGACGAGCTTCATGAACAAGCTGCCCCGGCCGCGCCGCGCACGAGCGCTCGCCGGCCGCAGGATGCGAAGCCAAGGCGACCGAGCAGAAGCTCGCCGGCGCCGCCCGGACCAGTTTCATGAAGAAGTGCGAGGCCGATGCCGGCGGCGGCTGCACCCGCCGCGGCAAGCGAAGCCGGCGCCGAAAGCCAGAAGCCAGGCCATGCCGGGGAAGAAGCGTCGCCGGCGCGCGGCCAAGACGAGCTCGCCGGCGCCGACGAAGAAGTGCCAGGCCGCCGCGGCGGCCAAGAAGTAGCTCAGGCCCCGAGCCCCACCCCGCGCGCGACGAACACCGCCGCGAGCGGCAGCAGCAGCAGCAGGTGCGCCTCGATCATGACCCAGCGGCGCGCGGCATCGACGTCCCGCCCCGCAGGCAGGCTGCCGTGCGCGCCGTGGTCGCGCGCCCAGCGCGTGAAGCTGCGCGTGGCCTTCAGCGAGATGAGCCAGATCGCGCCGAACAGCGCGATCTTGGCCAGCATCAGCGGCTGACTCGCGTACCACGCGAAGCCCTTCGCGCCCCAGGCCATGCGCGCCAGGCCGGTGGCGAGCAGGAACACCATCGCCCACTGGAAGATGCGGTCGACGCGGCGCAGGCGCAGCACGACGGCGGCATTGAGCCAGTCCATGCGGCACAGCGCGGCGCGGCTCGTCATGAAGACGACGACGGTCAGGATGGCCGCGAAGTGGGCGTAAGCGAGCAGGGCTTCGATGATCATGGGGCCGGCAGTGTAGTGGCCGCGCCCCGCGGTGCGGCCCAGTAGGCCGGATCGCCATAGCTGTGCTTGAGGAAATCGATCCACAGCCGCACCCGCAGCGCGAGGTGCTTGCGCTGCGGGAAGACGGCATAGATGCCGTTGGGCGGCGCGCTGAAGTCGTCGAGCAGGCTCAGCAGCGCGCCGCTCGCGATCTCGTCCTCGACCTCCCAGGTGCTGCGCCAAGCGATCCCGAGGCCGGCGCGGCACCAGTCGTGCAGCACCTGGCCGTCGGAGCAGTCGAGCCGCCCGCGCGGGCGCAGATGGGTCGGCACGCCGTCGATCACGAAGGCCCAGCCGCGCGTCTGGCTCGCGTCGGACGACAGGGTCAGGCACTCGTGCCGATCCAGCTCCGACGGATGCAGCGGCGTGCCGGCGCGCGCCAGGTAGCCCGGCGTCGCGACGCACAGGCGCCGGTTGTCGGCCAGGCGCACGCTGACGAGCGACGAGTCGGGCAGGTCGCCGACGCGCACCGCGCAGTCGACACCCTCGTTGACGATGTCGACGACGCGGTCGCTCAGGTTGAGCGAGATCGACACCTCGGGGTGGCGCGCCAGGAACTGCGGCACCAGCGGCGCGACGTGGCGGCGGCCGAAGCCGGCCGGCGCGGTGATGCGCAGGTGGCCGCTCGCCTTGACGCCACCCGCGCTGACGCTGGCCTCGGCAGTGGCCAGATCGGCCAGCACGCGCTGGCAGGCCTCGAGGAAGGCGCTGCCTTCGTGCGTGAGGCTGATGCGGCGCGTCGTGCGCAACAGCAGCTTGACCCCGAGGCGTTGCTCGAGCGCCGCGATGCGTCTGCCGACGACGGCTGGCGCGACGCCCTCGGCCTGCGCCGCGGCGGTCAGGCTGCCCTTGGCGATCACCGCGACCAAGGTCTCGATCTGCTTGAGCCGGTCCATCGTGTCACGATTATGCTGTGTAGATCACAAATGAATGAATGCTGGCGCGCTTAATCGCCACCTGGGTTCGCAATACAGTGGCGGAATGGAAAAGCAGGCTGTCGCACCCCGCGCCGTGATCTTCGACGCCTATGGCACCTTGTTCGATGTCTACAGCGTCGGCCTGCTCGCCGAGCAGTTGTTTCCCGGGCACGGCAATGCACTGTCGCTGCTCTGGCGCGACAAGCAGATCGAGTACACGCACCTGACCTCGCAGGGTGATCGTTACCGGCCGTTCTGGGACATCACGCGCGATGGCCTGCGCTATGCGGCGCTGCGCCTCGGCCTGACACTGGACGAGGCTGCCGAAGCGCAGTTGATGAACCAGTACCGCCACCTGAGCGCGTTCCCCGAGAACCACGACGTGTTGCGTGAACTCAAGGCGCGCGGCGTGCCGTGCGCGATCCTGAGCAATGGCGATCCGGAGATGCTGGCCGTCGGCGTCAGGAGCGCCGGCTTCGAGCCCTTCCTGGATCATGTGCTGAGCGTGCATGCGGTGCGCAGGTACAAGACCGACCCCGCTACTTACGCGCTCGGCCCGCAGGCCTTCAACCTCCCGGCGCGCCAGATCCTGTTCGTGTCGAGCAACGGCTGGGACGCGATCGGCGCCACCTGGTATGGCTACACGACGCTGTGGGTCAACCGCCAGGGCTTGCCGCTGGAGCAACTCGGTACCGAGCCGACGCGCATCGGCACCAGCCTGCGCGACGTGCTCGGATTCTTCCCCTCCACCGCTTCTGCCTGATTCCACTTCAACGTCATGACTGCAAGAACTTCCATCCACCGCCTCCAGGTCGCGACCGAACTGCACGACTTCATCGAGGATCGGGTGCTGCCCGGCACCGACATCCCGAGCGAGCATTTCTGGCGCGGCTTCGACGCCATCGTGCACGACCTCGCGCCCCGCAACGCGGCCCTGCTCGCCGAGCGCGACCGCCTGCAGGCCGAGATCGACGCCTGGCACAAGGCGCATCCGGGGCCGATCACGAAGCCGCGCCAGTACCGCGCGTTCCTGGAGCGCATCGGCTACCTCGTGCCGGTGCCCGAGCGGGTCAAGGTGACGACGAGGGATGTCGATGCCGAGCTCGCGCTGCAGGCCGGCCCGCAGCTCGTGGTGCCGATCACGAACGCGCGCTACGCCCTGAACGCCGCCAACGCGCGCTGGGGATCGCTCTACGACGCGCTCTACGGCACCGATGCGATTGCCGAGGACGGCGGCGCCGGCAAGGGCGGCAGCTACAACCCGGTGCGCGGCGCCAGGGTCATCGCCTACGCGCGCCATGTGCTCGACCGAACCGCGCCGCTCAAGCGCGGCTCGCACGTGGATTCGACCGGCTATCGCGTGGTCGACAACCAGCTCGCCGTCACGCTTGCCGACGGCGCGACGGTGGGCCTGAAGAACCCGGCCCAGTTCGTCGGCTTCCAGGGCGAGATGGATGCGCCTTCGTCGGTGCTGCTGTCGCACCACGGCCTGCACCTCGACATCCGGATCGATGTGCGGCATCCGATCGGCATGACCGACCCCGCGGGCGTGAGCGACCTGGTGCTGGAGTCGGCCCTGTCGACCATCCTCGACCTCGAGGACTCGGTGGCGGTGGTCGACGCCGCCGACAAGGTGCAGGCCTACGCCAACTGGCTCGGCATCCTGAAAGGCTCGCTGACCGAAGCGGTGACCAAGGGCGGCACGACCTTCACCCGCGGCCTCAACCCCGACCGCCGCTACACCGGCCCGCGCGGCGAGGACGTGCTGCTGCACGGGCGCTCGCTGCTGTTCGTGCGCAATGTCGGCCACCTGATGACGAATCCGGCCGTGCTGTGGGGCGACGACGGGCGCGAGATCCCCGAGGGCATCCTCGACGCGGTGGTCACGACGACGATCGCGCTGCACGACCTGCAGCGCGATGGCGGCGGCATCCGCAACAGCCGCAAGGGCTCGGTCTACATCGTCAAGCCCAAGATGCACGGGCCGGCCGAGGTCGAGTTCGCGGCCGAACTCTTCGCCCGCATCGAGAGTCTGCTCGGCCTGCCCGACAGCACGGTCAAGCTCGGCATCATGGACGAGGAGCGGCGCACCAGCGTCAACCTGAAGGCCTGCATCGCCGCCGCGGCGAGCCGCGTCGCCTTCATCAACACCGGCTTTCTCGACCGCACCGGCGACGAGATGCACACCGCGATGCACGCCGGGCCGATGATCCGCAAGGGCGACATGAAGACGAGCGCCTGGATCGCCGCCTACGAGCGCAGCAACGTGCTGGTCGGCCTGGAGTGCGGGCTGCGTGGCAAGGCGCAGATCGGCAAGGGCATGTGGGCCATGCCCGACCTGATGGCGGCCATGCTGCAGAGCAAGATCGTGCACCCGCAGGCGGGCGCGAACACGGCCTGGGTGCCGAGCCCGACCGCGGCCACCTTGCATGCGCTGCACTACCACCAGGTCGACGTGTTCGCAGTGCAGAAGGGGCTGGAAAAGGCCGCCGCCGCGTCCGACCGCGCGGCAGAGCGCGAAGCCCTGCTCGCCGGCCTGCTGACCGTACCGGTCGCGAAAAAGGCGAACTGGAGCGACGCCGAGCGCCAGCAGGAGCTCGACAACAACGCCCAGGGCATCCTCGGCTACGTGGTGCGCTGGATCGACCAGGGCGTGGGCTGCTCCAAGGTGCCCGACATCCACGACGTCGGCCTGATGGAAGACCGCGCCACGCTGCGCATCAGCAGCCAGCACATGGCCAACTGGCTGCTGCACGGCGTCGTGACCAAGGCGCAGGTCAGGTCCACCCTGAAGCGCATGGCCAAGGTGGTGGACAAGCAGAACGCGGGCGACCCGGCCTACAAGCCGATGGCCGCGGACTATGCCGGCTCAGCCGCTTTCCAGGCCGCGAGCGACCTCGTCTTCAAGGGCCTCGCGCAGCCGAGCGGCTACACCGAACCGCTGCTGCATGCGTGGCGGTTGAAGGTGAAAGGCGGCTGAGCGCACCTCAAGCCGGCCTTGCACGCCGCGCGCTCGCCGAAATCGCTCCTCGCCCGAGGCGTTGCCCCTGCTCCGGCAGCGGCAGACGTTCTCAGGTCGGCGTCGGATTGCCCGCCATGCGGTCGTACTTGAGGAAGTACCGGCGCGCCAGCGCGACGAGCTGGTTCTCGGTCGGGTGGTCGGTGGTCTCGTAGCCGACGATGCGCCGCGCCGTCTCGGGGCGATGCTTGTCGGCGTAGTGCTTGAAGTCGGCCTGCGCGGTATGCGAGCCGACGACCAGCACTTCGGGGATGCCGGCGAGCTCGTCGCAGACATGGCCGAAGAACTCGTGCTCGGTCCGCACCGTGCTGCCATGCTGGCGCGTCTGGTGCGTATGCGCCTTGACCTTCTGCGCCTGCACGTGCTCGGCATCGAACTGCAGGATCTGGGCGCTCTGGTGGTCGATCTGGACAACTGCGTGTTGGGTGGTCATGGGTAGGATGAATCAGTGAAGGGGGGACGCCAGGCTGCGGGTCACAGGGTCGGATGCTGGCCCGCCTGGCCGCTGCGGGCTTCGAGTGCCGACTGGCAGGGCACGCAGCGCTGCACCTCGGGGTGGCGCTGCAGGCGGTCGAACGGGATCGGACTTTCGCAATCGGTGCACAGGCCGTAGTTGTCGTCGGCCAGGCGCACCAGGGCGTCGTTCACGGCGCGCAGCTCGACGACCTCCTGGTCGCTGCGGGCGAGGTCGACCTCACGGTCGGCGTCGCGCGCGGGCGCGTCGTCGCCGTCCTGGAGCAACACGTCGCGCGCGTGCTCGCTGCGCGAGCGTCCGCCGAGCTGCTGCTCGATCTGCCGTTCGAGTTCCTTCTGCCGCCGCTCGAGCGCCGCCTGCATCAGGGCGCGCTGGCCGGGGGTGAGTTCGGTGCTCATGATCGCGATCTCCTTGTCTGCTGTTGATACTCGCAGGCCTGGCCCGACAGCGTGATGACGGCGATCAAGACAGAGTGCCGCCGGCCCGCTGCCGGTGTGGCGGCAAGGCGTGGGTCAGGGCGCGCGCGGTCGTCTTGCCGGCGGCGATTCACGGCGGATCTTCGACTCGAGGGAAGGGTAAATACTCTCTGAGAGAAGTCTGAGAGTGCTGCACAATGGCAACCACGATCTCTCAATCAGCCGTCCAGCGCCGCGCCACGAAGTTGCGCCTCGTTGGTCAAAAAAGGAGTGCACCCATGTTCTCGTCCCCCTTGCGCCTCGCCGCCACCGTTGCCGCGCTGGCGGTCTTGCCTGTCGTAGCCGCGCACGCCGAAACGCTGACGGTCCGGCGCATCAACGACGCCATCGTCATGGGCCTGTCGGCCGACGGCAAGGCCGCGGTGGGCCAGCTTCCGGGCAGTTGGGAGACCTTCCGCTGGACCGCCAGAACAGGCGTCGCCCCGCTCGGGCGGGCCACCAGCCCGGTCCTGGGCATTCGGTCAGGCATTGCCCGCATCTCGGCCGATGGCGAGGTCGTCGCGGCAACGGTGCTGTCGGACGATAGCCTGCTCGCGACCGCAGGCCGCTGGACTGCCGCGGGTGGCTGGCAGATGCTTGCCCAACCAGGCCCGGCGGATCTGGCGCCGATCGACAACACCGACAGCTCGGTGTTCGGCCTGTCAGGCGACGGCAAGGTCGTGGCCGGCCTGTACTGGCGCGGCGAGAGCTGGATCGCACACGCAATGCGCTGGACCTCCGGCACCGGCATGACCGACGCCGGCAGCAGCGGCTACAACAGCCGCATCAACGCGGTGAACGGCGACGGCTCGGTCATGGTCGGCTGGGACGAGCACCCGGACTACCGCAACTGGCGCGCCACGGTATGGGTCAATGGCGCGCGCACGGTGCTCGAGGACAGCGACTGGTTCACCGAGGCGACTGCGGTCAACGGCGACGGCACGGTCGTTGTCGGCCAGACGCCCGACCCGGCCAATGGCAATCAGATGACCGCTACGATGTGGAAATGGAACGGCGCGTCCTGGGTCAAGTCCTACCTCGGCCTGTTGCCGGCAAGCAAGCCCGGCAAGCCGTCATCGTCCTATCCGGAGTCGGTCAGCAACGACGGCAGCGTCGTCGTCGGCTCCAACATGGTCGACATGAGCAAGGGCAAGAACGTCGGCTTCATCTGGACGCCGGCCACCGGCATGCTGAACGCGACCGACTGGCTTGCCGCCAACGGTGTCGCGTCCAATCCGCTCTATCCGATCTACGACCTGAGCGCGGTGTCGGCAGACGGCAAAGTGATCGCAGCGGTCGCGGCGCAGAAGGTCGCACCTTTCGCGACGCGCAGCCTGTTGATCCGCCGCGCGCCCTGAGCGCTTGAAGCGAAGCGCGACGACGATCGGCAAGCCGGCCCCTGCACCCTCATGCTCGAGACCACCACCGCCCGGGAATCCGACGCGTCCAGCCCGGCCGGGCAGCGCATCGCGCGCGTCGCGGCCGAACTGCGCGCCTGCCTGACGCCGCTCGTGATCGAGCTGGCGGGCGACCCGCCGCGGCCGATGCGCCTGACCCAGGGGCCGGGTCTCGACAAGAGCCTCGCCAGCCGCCTCGTCCAGGCCGTCCGTACCGGGGGCGACCTCGAGTTCCTGCACCAGGTGCCGTCGCCCAACGGGCTGCGTATCCTCGTCCAGCATGCACAGGGCTTGGCCGACACCAGCCTGCTGCGCGACCTGGAGGCCGCGGTCAAGCGCTTCGAGTCGCTGCTCGACACGCTGCCCGGCGGGCGCCAGACGCTCGATGCGCAGATGGGCGAGGCCTCGAGCACGATCCGCGAGCGGCGCGAGCAGATCGCGCGCCAGGCCTCGTTCAAGGCGCAGTCGTTCCTGTTCGGCCACTTCTGCGAGACGCTGACGACCTCGCTGTTCGTACTGCCGTCGGCCGAGCCGGGCCAGGTCGACATGATCGAGGTCCAGCGCCGCATCGGCCTGCAGCGCGCAGCGGCCAGCGTGGCGCTGCCGCTGCTGAGCGTGCACACCGCCAAGCCGGGGCGCAGCGACGCGCCGCGGATGTTGCCGCTGGCCGGGGCCGAACCGAGCACGGCACCCGCGGACTATCTCGTCGCCGAGGGCTGCAGCCAGCCCTTGCCCGACTTGCAGGTGCAAAGCGACGGCGCGACGACGATCTTCGTGCTGCGCCCCGGCGTCGACGCGCCGATGCCTGCCCGCGTCACGACCGCGTTTCGTGTCTTGCGCAGCGAGACGCTGGCCCAGGCCGAACCCTGGGTCATCCTGCGCACCTACATGCTGCACACGCCCTGCAGGACGCTGGTGCGCGACATCCATCTCGCCGCCGGGCTGTGGCCCGACGCCCGGCCCGAAGTGGGTTTCTACCTGCCCGGGCCGAGCGGCACGCCGCCGGTCGTGATCGAGCCCGGCCAGCCGCACTTGCGGCGCGTCAACCTGACGGCGCGCATCGAGCAGTTGCCGCCCGGCGCGCGCGCGCTCGAGCTCGATGGCGTGCCCGACCAGCGCACCGCGGTCGAGGCCGCGCTCGCGCGCGCCGGTGTCGGTGGGATCGCGTTCCGGGGCTGGCGCTGTCGCATGGGCTATCCGGTGCCGCTGATCGAGATGCAGCTCGCGCTTCGATTCGCCGCCGTGCACTGACTGCGGCCGCCGAGCGCGGCGCCAGTGGCTGCGGCTATGCTTGGCGCCACCGCAACCTGCCTGCTTTCGATGAGTCCCGTTGAAGCTGCCACTGCAGCCGAGCCTGGCGCGGGCGCACCGCCACCCGCCCGCTGCGACGTCCTGGTCGTCGGCGCGGGTCCGGCCGGCAGCGCGTGCGCGCGCATGCTGGGGCAGGCCGGCATCGACGTCGTCCTCGTCGACCAGCATGCCTTTCCGCGCGACAAGGTTTGCGGCGACGGCCTGATCCCCGACGCGCACGCGGCGCTCGCGCGCCTGGGCCTGCTCGAGGCCGTGATGGCGCAGGCGCAGCCGGCCACGCATGTCGGCTGCGTGGGCCCGAGCGGCGGGCGCATCGACGTGCCGGGGACCGTGGCCGTGCTGCCGCGCAGGCAGCTCGACGACATCCTGTGCAAGGCGGCGGTCGCGGCCGGCGCGCGCTTGATCGCGCCGGCGCGCTTCGAGGCGCCGCTGGAGGACGGCGCCGGGCGCGTCGTCGGTGCGCGGCTCAAGGTCGGTGCCGCGTTGCACGAGATCCGCGCGCCCTGGCTCGTGCTCGCCACGGGTGCCGTGCCGCAGGCATTGATGGCGGCCGGCATGTGCGAGCGCCGCACACCGAGCGGCGTCGCGCTGCGCGGCTACGTGAAGAACGATGCGATGGTCGGCCGCATCAGCGCGCTCGACGTGGTCTGGCATCGCAAGCTGCGGCCTGGCTACGGCTGGATCTTTCCCTGTCGCGACGGCGTGTTCAACATCGGCGTCGGCATCGCGCACAGCCACCGCACGCTCAAGGACGGGCGCCTGGGGATGAAGGAAGTCAACCTGCGCGAGGTCTTCGACGCCTTCACAAGGGTCTACGCGCCGGCGCGCGAGTTGATGGCCGGCGGCTTGCTGCAGGGTGAGCTCAAGGGCGCGCCGCTGCGCTGCACGCTCGAAGGGGCGCGCTTTTCGAGGCCGGGGCTGATCGTCGCCGGCGAGGCGGCCGGCACGACCTACTCTTTCACCGGCGAGGGCATCGGCAAGGCGCTCGAGACCGGCATCCACGCGGCGCAGGTGATCGCCGCGGACCGCAATGGCGACGCCGACGCCGCGACGCGCGCCATGTACGAAGCGCGTCTCGCTGCGCTCAAGCCGCGCTTCGAGCTCTACGAGAAGGCCAATCGGGTCAACGTCTACCCCTGGCTGGCCGATCTCGTGATCTGGCGCGCGAAGCGCAGCCCGCGCCTGCTGGCACGCATGAGCGGCGTGCTCGAGGAGACGAGCAACCCCGGCAACCTGATCAGCCTCAAGGGCCTGCGGCGGCTGTTCATGGAATGAAATGACGGCCCCAAGACACCTGCGGTGTCGCCCCCCAAGGGGATCTCAGCCCTCTTGGGAGCGGCCCGGCGGGGGCTGAGGAACCGCAAGCGGAGCGCGCGATGTGTCAACTGCTCGGCATGAACTGCAACACGCCCACCGACATCATGTTCAGCTTCACCGGCTTCGCGACGCGGGCCGAGGAGCACAAGGACGGCTTCGGCGTCGCCTTCTTCGAGGGCCGCGGCGTGCGCTGCTTCGTCGATGCGGCGAGCGCGCGTGCGTCGCCGGTGGCGAGCATGATCGCCTCCTACCCGATCCGCAGCGAGAACGTGATCGCGCATATCCGCAAGGCGACGCAGGGCCGGGTCGCGCTCGAGAACTGCCATCCCTTCGTGCGCGAACTGTGGGGCCGCTACTGGGTGTTCGCGCACAACGGCGACCTGAAGAACTTCTGCCCCAGCCTGCACGCGGCGTTCAGGCCGGTCGGCGATACCGACAGCGAGCGCGCCTTCTGCTGGCTGATGCAGGAGATGAACAAGGCCCACGCCAGCGTGCCGAGCGTGGCCGAGCTCACGGTGACGCTGGCCGAGCTCGTGCCCCGGGTCGCGGCGCACGGCAGCTTCAACTTCATGCTCAGCAACGGTGTCGCGCTGTGGGCGCATTGCTCGACGCGGCTGCACAGCGTGGTGCGCCGCCATCCGTTCACGACTGCGCACCTGCAGGACGAGGACTTGAGCGTCGACTTTGCGCAGCACACCGCGCCCAGCGACCGGGTCGCGATCGTCGTCACCGAGCCGCTCACGACCGACGAACCCTGGCATGCGTTCGCGCCCGGCGAGCTCAAGGTGTTCGAGGGCGGCGAGCCGGTCGGGCTGCGCGGCGGCCTCGGTGCCAGCACCGATGGATCGGCGCCGATGCTCTGACACACTAGCGGGCCAAAGCTCCAAGCGACTGCCCGCCATGCCGACCCCGCTCAAGCCCCGCTTCGACATCTTCTATCGCCACGACGCGCTGACGCAGCTGCTGTTCGACTATGCCGCCGCGCACCCGCAGCTGGTCAGCGTCGAGTCGATCGGCAAGAGCTACGAGGGGCGCGACATCTGGGTCGCGACGCTGACCAACCTCGCCACCGGCGCGCCGCAAGACAAGCCGGCCTTCTGGGCCGATGGCAACATCCATGCCGCCGAGGTCACGGCGAGCACGGCGGTGCTGTACTACCTGCACCAGCTCGTCGATGCCTACGGCAGCGACGGCGAGCCGGGGCGCCGCATCACGCAGCTGCTCGACACGCGCACGCTCTACCTGTGCCCGCGCCTGAACCCGGACGGCGCCGAACTCGCGCTCGCCGACCGGCCGCGCCACATCCGCTCGTCGACGCGGCCCTACCCGTTCGACGAGCCGGCCTTCGAAGGCCTGACGGTCGAAGACATCGACGGCGACGGACGCGTGCTGTCGGTCCGCATCCCGGACCCGCACGGCACCTACAAGCGCCACCCGCAGGAGCCGCGGCTGATGGTGCCGCGCGAGCCGGGCGAGTTCGGTGGCGCGTACTTCCGCGTCATCCCCGAAGGCACGATCAAGGCCTTCGACGGTCTGTCGATCACCGTCAACCGCGATCCGGAAGGGCTCGACCTGAACCGCAACTTCCCGACCCAGTGGCGTCAGGAGTTCGAGCAGGTCGGCGCGGGCCCCTATCCGGCGAGCGAGCCCGAGGTGCGGGCGATGGTCGACTTCTTCGTGGGTCACCGCAACATCGGCGCCGCGATCAGCTACCACACGCATAGCGGCGTGATCCTTCGTCCCTTCGGCACGCACAGCGACGACGAGATGATCCCCGAGGACCTGTGGGCCTACCAGCGCTTCGGCGAGATTGCCGAAAAGGCCACCGGCTACCCGGCGATCAGCATCTTCCACGAGTTCAAGTACCACCCCAAGGAAGTCATCACCGGCACCCAGGATTGGGTCTACGAGCACCTCGGCGCGCTGTTCTGGGTGGTCGAGATCTGGGCCCCGAACAAGGAGGCCGGGATCACCGACTACAAGTGGGTCGACTGGTACCGCGACCACCCGGTCGAGGACGAGATCAAGCTCCTGAAGTGGAGCGACGAGCAATGCGGCGGCAAGGCGCATGTGGACTGGAAGCCCTTTCACCACCCGCAGCTCGGCGCGGTCGAGATCGGCGGCTGGGACCGGCTCAACTACTGGCGTAACCCGCCGCCGCACCTGCGCGAGCGCGAGGCGGCGCGCTTCCCGGACTGGATGACGCAGGTCGCGCTGTCGCTGCCCAGGCTGGAATTGTTGCGCACCGAGGTGCGTGCGCTCGGCCCCGACACCTGGCGCGTGCGCCTCGCGGTGGCCAACAGCGGCTGGTTGCCGGCCTACATCAGCAAGCGCGCGCTGCAGCGCAAGGTGGTGCGCGGCGTGATGTTCGAGATCCACCTGCCGGAGGACAACCCAGCGATCAGCCTCGTCGGCGGCAAGCAGCGCATCGAAGGGCCGCAGCTCGAGGGCCACGCGCCCAAGCACTCGCTGCACGCCTTCGTGCAGGGCCGCGACGTGACGGCCGATCGTGCCGTCGCCGAATGGGTGGTGCGCGCGCCGCAGGGCACGCGCCTGGCCCTGAGCGCGCGCGCCGACCGCGCCGGCGCGGTGCGCACCGAGGTCAGCCTGGATTGATCGTTCCGCTCACCAGCGGTGCACCGGCTCGCCCTCGGCCTGCCGCGCTGCGTAGTCCAGCGTCAGCGCCGCGAGATCGCCGCCGAGCGCAGCGAGCCGCGCGAGCTGCCAGCGCGCCCCGGTCGCACGCGCGGCGACGCGCGCTTCGATGAGATCCATCCAGCCATCGGCGAGCGATGGTTCGACGCCGAGCGTCGCCAGGCCGGCGCGCGCCCGCGGCACGAGTGCGGCCAGCAGGTCGGTCGCCGCGCAGGACTCTCCGTCGAGCCAGCGCAGCCGGGCGTCGAGGCCGAGGCGCGCGGCCTCGTAGAAGTTGCGTCGGGCCGCGTCGAACGGCAGGCGCGACTCCGGCGCGGCGGACTCGGTGGCGAGCGCGGTGACGAGGCCGATCGCGAACGCGAGGTTGGCCATCATGTCGACGATCGTCGGCCCGGCGGCCATCGGCCGATGCTCGACGCGCAGGTGCGGTCGGCGGTCGGCGTCGAAGCCCACCAGCGGCCGGTTCCAGCGCCAGATCGTGCCGTTGTGCAGGCGCAGGTGCGCCAGGCGCGCGGCGGGCTCGTCGATCTCGATCGGCAGCAGCGGTTCGAAGCGCTCGATGTTCTCGCGGAAGCACTCCACCAGCGAGTAGCCGGCGTAGCCGCTGCCGAAGCCGACGCGCCCGAGCGGCGCGTGCGCGCCGTCCTCGCGCGTGCCGATGTTGAGCGCCTGCTCGAACAGCGCGATGCGCGTTTCCTGCCACAGCCGGCGACCGAACAGCAGCGGCGAGTTGCCGGTCAGCGCGACCACCGGCGCCGAGGCGAGCAGCGATGCGTTGTAGGTGCGCACGATCTCATCGGCGGGCACCTGCAGGTGGACCTGGAACGACGTCGCCGCCGCCTCGAGCATCACGTCGCGATGCTCGACGTGCAGCGCGCTGCCATCGGGGGCGGCGATGTCGAGCCGGATCGGACGCCCGTGACGCTGGCGCAGCACCTGCTGGTTGAGCGCGCGGTAGCGGGCGCGGTCGGACAGGTTGGCCATCGTCAGGTCGGCGTCGGTCACCGTCGGCAGGATGCCGATCGCGACCACCTTGAGGCCCATGGCTGACGCCACTTCGGCGCAGCGGCGCCAGGCCTGCTCGAGGTCTGCCGCCAGGCGGCCGAGGCCGTCGCCGGCGACCGGCTGTGGCGGCACGTTGATCTCGATGTTGAAGCGCCCGAGCTCCGTCACCACGTCGGGCGAGCCCAGGCGCTCGATGAAGGCGTCGTTGCACGGCGCCGGGCGGCCGTGGCGGTCGATCAGCCAGGCTTCGAGCTCCAGGCCGGCGACCGGCGCGTGCGACGACAGGCGGCGCTGCTCGACGAGTTCGTGCAGCACCTCGGTCTCGGCGCGCAGGCGCGCCTCGAAGCGCGAGAAGTCGTGCCGGTCGAATCGCGTGCGCTCGATGTCCTGCCCCATGGTAGGCATTGGAACGCCGCGCCAGCCCCGGCGCGTTGCCGTCGATCAAGCGGTGGCCGGTGCGCCCATGAACTCGCCGACGAGGCGGTGGAAGTGATGCACCGCGCGCTCGTGCCGCGGCGCGTAGCGACCGCGCGAATACAGGCGCGAGCGGATGCCGCGCTGCACCGTCTGCACGACCGCTTCGTCCTCCATCTCGACCTCGTCGAGCGCACCGCCCGCGCCCTGGCCGAGGCGCGACGCATCGCCGACGTAGGCACGAAACAGCACCCGCGTACGCGATATGCCGAGCGGCATGACGACGTTGAGCGACAGGCCCCACGGGTAGACGTTGAACATCAGGTTCGGGAAGGCCCAGTAGTAGTAGGCCGCGATGCGCTGGCCGTGCTCGGGCGAGGTTGGCGGCAGCTCGAACGCCGCCTCGCCGTCGCGCGCCGTCGCGACCTGCAGCGCGCGCGGCCAAACGTCTCGACGCGGTAACTCGCCAGCTCGATCGTCTGCGCGAGGCCGGGGACGAACGGAATGTCAGCCCCTCGAGATAGTTCTCGACGTACAGCGCCCAGTGCGCGTCGAACCCGAGGTCCGGTCTCGCGAAGGATCGTGGACGAGTTCGTCGAGCTTCAGCCAGGCCAGCCGCGCAGGTCGCCGAGGAAGTCCGCGAACGGCGCCCCGCGAGCGATGCAAACGCGAGCGGCCCGAACTCGGCGAGCGCCACCCGGCAGGCGTCGCGCGGCGACGGAACGCCGCGCCCCCGAGCCGGGCATGAAGCTCATGCGCCCGTCGAGATCAAGCGGCGCAGTGGTAGCCGCAGCGGATCTGCGCCGCGCGGCACGGCGGACGAGCAGGTTGCCCGGTGCGCAGACGTTGGACAGGCAGCGCAGCCGGCCGACTCGTCGCGCGCGAGCAGCAGCGGCTCGTCGGCAGGCCGGGCAGCATCTGGCGCGGCGAGAGCGACCCGGCGCGGCGACATCGCCGAGGTCGCCGATCCACGCCAACTCCGCGCAAAGACGCCTCGGCGGTTGCCGCGTAGAGCGCCGGACGAGGTAGAAGGACTGCCACGTCGACGCCAGGCAGCGGCGTCGACGGCAGCGCGGTGCGGGATCGGCGGCTCGTCACGCCGCGATGATGGCACGCGGCGGCGCGCCCTTCAGCGCGGCAGTGCGCTCGCCAGCACCGGGAACAGCTTCACGAGGCCGTCGGACATCACCTCGACGGCGATCGCGGCGAGGATCAGCCCCATCAGCCGCGTCATCACGTTGATGCCCGTCTTGCCGAGCGCGCGTGCGATCGTGCCCGACATGCTGAACGCCGCCCAAACGGCGAGGCCGATGACGACGCCGTAGCCGGCGAGGATCGCGTGCTCCCACCAGTGGCGCGTCTTGTCGGCGTAGATGACGACGGTGGAGATCGTCGCCGGGCCGGTGAGCAGCGGGATCGTGAGCGGCACGACGGCAATGCTGGCGCCGGCGTCGAGCCGGTCGTCGCCCTCGTTGACGGCCTCGTTGCTGCGCGCCTCGGCCGGCTTGGCGTTGATCATCTGAAGCGACGAGATGAGCAGCAACAAGCCGCCGCCGACCTGGAAGGAGGCGAGCGAGATGCCGAAGAAGTCGATGATGCGCAGTCCCGCCACCGCGCTGACGGCAATGACGCAGAAGGCGGTGAAGGCGGCGACGCGGATCGTGCGCTGCCGCTGCGCCCGGTTGAAACCCTGCGTGAAGTGGATGTAGAACGGCACCGCGCCGATCGGGTTCACGATCGCCAGCAGCGCGACGAGCGGCTTGTAGATGTCCATGCGCGATTGTCGCGCGCGAGCGCTCAGGACCGCGCGAGCTCGCCCAGGTAGCGCAGGCCGGCCAGCGCGCGCACGCCGTACCACGAGAGCAACTCGCCATCGACGCGCTGCACGCGCGCCTGCGGACACAGCGCCTGCGCGGCGGCAGCGTGTCCGGCGTCGAAGGCGAACGGCTCGGACGACAGCAACACGCGCTCGATGCCGGCGAGCCAGGCCTCGTCGCCCCGCAGCACGGGGTAGCGCGCGGCGCCGCTCGCGCCGCCCTCGGCGGCCGGCTCGGTGAGCCAGCCGATGCGCGCCAGCATGCGCGAGACATAGGTGTCGCGCGCGACCGTCATCCAGGGGTCGTGCCAGATCAGGTACAGCACGCGATCGCTCGGGGCCGCGATCGGCGCGGCCAGCGCGCGCGCGAAAACTCGGCGCGCAGCGTCGCCGCGCGCTGCGCCACGCCGGGCCGGCCGGCGAAGGCCTCGTTGAACTGGTCGACAAGGGCCAGGTTGTCCTCCGGTGCGCAGGGGTGGGTCGCGACGATGTGCGGCACGAACTCGCGCAAGGCGTCGACCGTCTCGGCGCGGTTCTCGTCGACATTGACGAGCACGTGCGTCGGCGCCAGGCGGCGCAGCCGGGCGAGATTGACGTCCTTGGTGCCGCCGACCTTGGGCACGCCGGCGAGTTCAGCCGCGGGGTGGATGCAGTAACCCGTGCGCGCAACGAGCTGTTTGCGCAGGCCGAGCGCGACTATGAGCTCAGTCAGGCTCGGCACCAGGCTCGCGATCCGCGGCGGCGCGTTCACGCCGTTGCGATTCGCATGGGCGCGGCCGCGCCGTGCACTGCCAGGTAGACCGCGCACGCGCCACGCAGGTAGACGAGCCCGGGCAGCACCAGCGCGAGCGCGAACACCACGCCGCCGCCGACGAGCGCCGCTGCGCCATGCGTCGTGGCAGCGACCGGCGCGCCGGCTGCGCCGAGGCTGCGCAGCCCGTAACCGAACAGGCCCCCCATCAACTGCTGCGCCGGCACCTCGACGCCGACGACCGCCACCCCCAACTCGGCCACGATGCGCCCGCCGGCCATCACGACGAAGCTCGCGACGGCGCCCACGGCCGCCGCAAGCAGGCTCACGGCGCCCATCAGCAACGCGACCGTCAGCAGCCGGGTGCGGATCAGCCCGAGCAGTTCGCGCACCACCGCCAGCGCGCTGGCGCCCGACCAGACCGCCGGCGCGGCAAGCGGCACGACCACGGTCAGCAGCGCCAGCAGCAGGGCGCCGAATACCAGCACCGCCAACGGCACGGCCAGGCCGAACAGCAGCGGCCCGAGCACCGGCCCGCTGACGGCACTGCGGCACAACCAGAGCAGGCCGACCATCGCGCCGGCGACGATCGAGCCCAGCGCCAGCAGCATCAGCAGCGCGACGATCAGCCGGTGCGCGCTGGCGAGTGCGTCGCGCAGCGCGTCGCCGATGTCGCGCACGCCGGCACCGCGTGCCTGGTCCATCACCAACAGCCCGGCGGCGTTGCCGCCGTAGAAGGCAACCGTGAGCGCCGCGCCGGCCTGGATCGGCCCCCACCAAGCAGCGCCTCGGGCGAGCGAGGCCTCGGCCATCGCGAGCAACAGCCCCGCCGACGCGAAGGCGCCCAGCAGCGTGGCCAGCGCGCGCAGATTGCGCAGCGCGTCGATCCCGCCCAGGATGCGGCCGAGGGCGTCCAGCGGTTCGAGCACCCGCGGCGCGGGAGCTTCGGGGCTGCGGTAAGAGGCTTCGGGGTCGGTCACGGGGCGCTGCCGGGTTCGGATCGTTCCGATTCTGGACGATGTTGCTGCTGGCCCGTGAACGCCTGGGCGCGTGCCCGTTCCTCTTGCGCCCAGGCACCTGGGCTGGTTCGAAAACAACACATTGCCGCGCGGCGCGGCGCCGGCCGTCGCGCAACGCGCCGGATTTCCTTGATAATGAATTGTCTGTGTCTGGCAGCGGCGCGTTGGGCCTTGAGTTTTTCTGGACGGGTTGAAGCTCCACATAGGTTCGGGTCATCATTTCAGGAAACGAAAGGCGCCTTCCTGGGCAACAAACTCTACGTCGGTAATCTTGCCTACGGCGTTCGCGACGACGGGCTGCTGCAAGCGTTCGCCCAGTTCGGCACCGTGACCTCGGCCAAGGTGATGATGGATCGCGACACCGGCCGCTCCAAGGGCTTCGGCTTTGTCGAGATGGGCAGCGACGCGGAAGCGCAGGCCGCCATCAACGGCATGAACGGCCAGGCCCTCGAAGGCCGCGCCATCGTCGTCAACGAGGCGCGCCCGCGCGAAGAGCGTCCGGGCGGGTTCGGCGGCGGGCGCAGTGGTGGCGGGGGCGGTTACGGCGGCGGTGGCGGCGGCTACGGTGGCGGTGGCCGCAGTGGCGGTGGCGGCGGCTACGGCGGCGGTGGCGGTGGCTACGGCGGCGGTGGCGGCGGTGGCCGCACCGGCGGTGGCGGCGCTACGGCGGCGGCGGTCGCAGCGGCGGTGGTGGCGGCTACGGTGGCGGTGGCGGCGGCAGCCGCGGCGGTTACTGATCGGGGCTGGTTCGCATCCGGTCTTCTTGCGCCTGCGCGACAGCGGGCGGGCGCGGGTTGGATGAACAAGCGGCGGTGCGCGGAGGTGCCCGCCGTTTTTCTTGTGCCGACCGCTCGGGCAGCGGCGGGTCCGCGCGCTACTCCCCCGCGGCGCTTGCGCGGCCGCCCGGCAAAGGCACGGTCGAACGGCCCATCGGGGAGCAGGCGCAGCAGCTTGGCGACGACGCCCATCTGCCACGGGATGACGCGGTAGCTCGCCCCGGCGGCGATCGCCGCGCCGGCCTGGCGGGCGAAGTCCGCGGGCGTCATCAGGAACGGCATCGGGTAGCGGTTGCGCGCGGTCAGCGGCGTGGCGACGTAGCCCGGGCACAGCGTCACGACCTTCACGCCGGAGGTCCGGCATTCCCCGCGCAGGCTCTCGCACATCGAGATCACGGCCGCCTTGCTCGCGCAATAGGCGCCGTGGCCCGGCAGCCCGCGGATGCCGCCCACGCTGGCGATGCCCACGAGCGCCCCGAGCGGCGCTCGCGCATCGCATCGACGAAGGCTGGAAGGTCGCCGCCATGCCGACGACGTTGGTCTCGAAGGTTGCCCGCAATTGCTCGAGGTCGGAGCGGAGCGCGATGTCGACGCCGACACTGATGCCGGCGTTGGCGATCACGATGTCGGGCAGGCCCATCTCGGCATTGCAGGCGCGCCCGGCAGCGGTGATGCCGTCGATGTCGCGCACGTCTGCGGCATAGACCGCGCGGCGTCGGCGCCGATGCCGCGCTCGGTCAGCCAGGCTTCGATCTCGGCTCCGCGCCGGGCAACCAGCGCGAGGCGCGCGCCCTGCGCCGCGTAGTGCTCGGCGAGCGCCATGCCGATGCCGCTCGAGGCGCCAGTGATGAACAACCAACGGACGCGCGCGACCCCTCGTCCGCAGGCCGGGTCCCCCGGGCGCGGCGCGCCCCGGCCGCCCTGCGCGGGCCGGCGCCGGGGGCCCGCGGGGGCGCGGCGGCCGGCCTGGCCTGCCCGCGGACACAGTGCCAGCCGGCTCATGGCGCCGCCCTCGCCGGTGTCCTGCTCGCGCTGCCCAGCGGTGACGTGGCAAAGGAGGCGCGCACATGGCCCTTCATCGCGACCGTTCGCTGCAGGTGATCGTAGTCGAACGAGTCGGCCCGGATCACGGTGCCGCCGCGGGCCATGGTCACCGGCAGGGGCGAGTGCAGCCGCTCGGTCTTGAGGAACGCGTGCAGGAACTCGCCGCGAAAGCTCAACCCCTCATCTCCCGGCGCGGCGGCGCTGCGCGTCACCCGCGCGTCGCCCAGCAACTGCACCTCCGAAGCGTCGGCGTTGGCGAGCGCGCGCTGCGCGGTGGCCAGCGTCAGGCTGCCGTCGGCCGAGTGGCCCCGGACGGAGGGGCGTTCGATCTCGAGCGTGTCGGTGTCGGGAAAGTGGCGCAATGTCTCGCCCTCGATCTGTGCGCGCAGCTTGCCTTCGGCTGTGAAGCGCTGGACCGAGAATGCGTGCATCGTGTAGTCGGGTTCGTGGCGCACCGGCGTGGCTGCGCGCGGCTCCTCGGGCACGGGCGTGTTCTTTACCAGCCACCAGCTGGCGAGCGCGAGCAGCCCCATCAGCAGCATCGGCAGGTAGGACGACACTGCATCGACGATGCGCGCCGGCCAGGGCAGCGCCTGCCAGCGCGGTTGAGCCCCGCCGCGCGGCGCGCCTGCAGCGGTGCCAAGGCCTCCAGCGGCTCGAGAACGCCCTCCGAACTCATGCGCCCCCGTCCAGCGTCCGCAGCTCGCCTGCCAGCAGATCCACGTAGCGCCCGCTGGCGCACAGCAGCAGGTCGCAGAACTCGCGCGCGGCGCCGTGGCCGGCAGCGGCGCGCGTCACGTGGTGCGCCCGGGCGCGCACCTCGGCGTGGGCCTGCGGCGGTGCGCAGGCAAACGCGGCGCGGCCGAGCAGCGGCAGGTCGGGCCAGTCGTCGCCCATTGCAGCGACCTCTCCCCAGCCGAGCCCGAGTTCGGCCAGCAGGCGCTCTGCGGCGGCGAACTTGTCGGCGGCGCCATAGACCGCGTGCCCGAGGCCGAGGTCGGCGACGCGCCGGCGCAGCGCGGGCGAGTCGCGGCCGCTGATCACGAGCGGTGCGATGCCGGCCTGCTGCAGCAGCTTCAGTCCGTGGCCGTCGAGGGTGCAGAAGGCCTTGAACTCCTCGCCGCGTTCGCTCAGGTAGAGCCTGCCGTCGGTGAGCACACCGTCGACATCGAAGATCGCACCGCGAATGCCCTGGGCCTGGAGCAACAGTGCGGGCGCGAAGCCCACCACCGGGTCCGAGCGCGGGCTTGGGGGTACCACTTCAGTTGCTCCACCGCGCATCGCGCAACCCGCGACGCATGAAACATTTGCCTTCGTCCCCGGCA
This sequence comes from Ideonella sp., assembly GCF_016702655.1. Taxonomy (GTDB): domain Bacteria; phylum Pseudomonadota; class Gammaproteobacteria; order Burkholderiales; family Burkholderiaceae_C; genus CAIKUF01. Next base: position 147,952 of record NZ_JADJDO010000005.1, on the reverse strand, counting down.
GGGGATGGGGCGGCCGCTCGGCGGCCGGGGGTGGTGAGTTTCAATTCAGATCACCTTTGCGCGCATCAGGTCGTTGGAGTTGAGCGCACCGATCAGGCGCCCCTCGGCATCGACGACGAGCAGGCTCGTGACGCGGTGGCGCTCCATCATGTCGGCCGCATCGACGGCGAGCGCGTCGTCGCGCACCAGGTGCGGGCGCGGATGCATGACCTCGTGCGCGCGCAGCGAGCGCAGGTCTTCTCCCTTGGCGACGAGGCGGCGCAGGTCGCCGTCGGTGAAGATGCCGAGCACGCGGCCCTCGCCGTCGGCGACCGCGGTCGCGCCGAGGCCCTTGTCGGTCATCTCGCGCATCAGCTCGATGAAACCCGCCTGCGCGGCGACGCAAGGCACGTCGGTGCCCGAGCGCATCACGTCGTGCACGTGTGTCAGCAGCTTGCGCCCGAGCGCGCCGCCCGGATGCGAGCGCGCGAAATCCTCGGTGCGAAAGCCCCGTGCGTCGAGCAGCGCCACCGCGAGCGCGTCGCCGAGCGCAAGCTGCGCCGTCGTGCTCGCCGTCGGGGCGAGGTTGAGCGGGCAGGCTTCCTGCGTCACGGCGCTGTCGAGGCACAGGTCGGCATGGCGCGCGAGCGTCGAGTCGGCGCCGCCGGTCATCGCCACCACGTGCACGTCGAGGCGCTTCAACACCGGCAGGATGACGTTGAGCTCGTCGCTCTCGCCCGAGTTGGAGATCGCGAGCACCACGTCGCCGGGCGCGACCATGCCGAGGTCGCCGTGGCTTGCCTCGGCGGGGTGGACGAACAGCGCCGGCGTGCCGGTCGACGACAGCGTGGCCGCGATCTTGCGCCCGATGTGGCCGCTCTTGCCCATGCCCATCACGACCACGCGGCCGCTGCAGGCGAGGATCAGCGCCACCGCGGACGCGAACGCGCTGCCGGTGCGCGCCTTCAGCCCGAGCAGCGCCTGCGCCTCGATCTCGAAGGTCTGGTGCGCGAGCGCCAGCGCGCGTGCCGGGTCGAATGCGGGATGGATGGACACGCCGTGCGGCTGCGCTCCGTTACGATGAGATCATTCTAGGCCGCGTCGTGGCCGCGCCGCGCGCTGCCGGCACGCTGCTTGCTCAGCCCCCGCCCATGGTCACCACCTTCGAACTCGTGCTGCTCTACCTGCTCGCCGCGGTGGCGGGCGTGGTGGTGTGCCGGTCGCTCAAGCTCCCGCCCATCCTCGGCTACCTGATCGTGGGTGTGCTGATCGGCCCGCATGCGCTTGCGCTGGCCAAGGATTCGGCCGGCTTCCAGTACCTGGGCGAGTTTGGCGTCGTGTTCCTGATGTTCGTGATCGGGCTGCACTTCAACCTGCCCAAGCTGAAGAGCATGCGCTCGCTCGTGTTCGGCCTCGGCCTGAGCCAGGTCGTGCTGACCATGCTCGCCGCTGCGGCGGGCAATGCGCTGCTCGCCTGGGCGATGGCGCAGTTCGGCCAGCGCTGGGGCCTCGCCTGGCAGGGCGCGGTCGCGCTCGGCGGCGCGCTCGCGATGAGCAGCACGGCGATCGTCGTCAAGCTGATGGCCGAGCGCCTGGAGCTCGAGAGCGAGCACGGGCGGCGCGTGCTCGCGGTGCTGCTGATGCAGGATCTGGCCGTCGTGCCGCTGCTGGTGCTGATCCCGGCGCTCGCCAACACCGGACCCGGCGAGGCGGCCGACCTGGGCGTCGCGCTCGGGCTGGCCGCGGCCAAGGCCGCCGCCCTCCTGACCTTGCTGCTCGTCGGCGGGCCGCGCCTGATGCGCTGGTGGCTGACGCTCGTCGCGCGGCGCAAGAGCGAGGAGCTGTTCGTGCTGAACCTGCTGCTGCTGACGCTCGGGCTGGCGTGGATCACCGAGCTGGCGGGGTTGTCGCTGGCGCTCGGCGCCTTCGTCGCCGGCATGCTGATCGCCGAGACCGAGTTCAAGCACCAGGTCGAGACCGAGATCCGTGCCTTCCACGACGTGCTGCTGGGGCTGTTCTTCATCACCATCGGCATGAAGCTCGACTGGCGGGCGGTGGCCGAGCACTGGTCGCTCGTCGCACTGCTGACGACGCTGCCGGTGCTGTTCAAGTTCGGGCTCGTGACCGGGCTGGCACGCCTGTTCGGCGCTCAGCCCGGAATCGCCCTTCGCACCGGCCTGTACCTGGCGCAGGCCGGCGAGTTCGGCTTCGTGCTGCTGACGCTGGCGACGCAGCAACGGTTGGTGCCGCTGGCGCTGCAGAGCCCGGTGCTCGCGGCGATGGTGCTGTCGATGCTCGCCACGCCGCTCATCGTGCTGTTCAGCAACCGGATCGTGATGCGGCTGGCCGCGAGCGACTGGCTGATGCAGTCGGTCGCGATGACGACCATCGCCAAGCGGGCGATGAACACCGAGGCCCACATCATCATCTGCGGCTACGGCCGCAGCGGCCAGAACCTGGCGCGGCTGCTGGACGCCGAGAAGATGCCCTACATGGCGCTGGATCTGGACCCGGATCGCGTCCGCCAGGCGGCGGCAGCCGGGCAGAGCGTGGTCTTCGGCGACGCGGCGCGCCTGCAGAGCCTGATGGCCGCCGGGCTGGCGCGTGCGAATGCGGTCGTCGTGAGCTACCCCGACATGCCCTCCGCGCTCAAGATCCTGCAGCTCGTGCAGGAACACGCGCCGCGGGTGCCGGTGATCGTGCGCACGATCGACGACGCCGATCTCGAGCAGCTCCAGGCGGCCGGCGCGACGGAAGTCGTGCCCGAGGCGATCGAGGGCTCGCTGATGCTCGCGAGCCACGCGCTCGCGCTGGTGGGTGTGCCGATGCGGCGCGTGATCCGCCTCGTGCAGGAGCAGCGCGACGCGCGCTACGGCCTGCTGCGCGGCTACTTCCACGGTGCCGACGACGACACCGTCCACGAAATGCACAGCCGGCGCCTGCTCTCGGTGCCCTTGCCGCTGGGCGTGGGCTCCAAGGGCGTGAGGCTGGCCGATCTGGTGCTGCACGCCCTCGACGTGAACGTGGTCTCGGTGCGCCGCTCGGGCGGCGCTGTCGTCAAACCGGCCGCCGACCTGCCCTTGACCGGCGGTGACACGCTGGTGCTCGCGGGCCTCCCCGAGCCGCTCGCGCTCGCCGAGGCCAAGTTGCTGGCCTTGCGGTGAACGCCGCACGGCGCAGCGACCGGGCACCGCCGCGGCCGCACTCGGCCGGTGCCTGGGCGGTGGCGATCCGGCCACGCAGCCTGCCGATTGCCGTGAGCCCGGTACTGGTGGGCGCGGCGCTCGCCTTCGAGCGCACGGGCAGCGTCGATCCCGTCGCCGCGGCGCTGGTGCTCGGCGCGGCGCTGCTGATGCAGGTCGTGACGAACCTGCAGAACGACGTCGGCTACACCATTCGGGGTGCCGAGGCCGGCGGCACGCGCATCGGCCTGCCGCGCGCCACGGCCAACGGCTGGCTCGGCGTGCGCGAAGTGCGCGCGGGCGTCGTGCTCGCGGCGCTGCTGGCGACGGCGATCGGGCTGGCGCTCGTCGCGCTGCGCGGCTGGCCGGTGCTCGCGATCGGCGTGGCCTCGCTCGCCGCCGCGCTCGCCTACATGGGCGGGCCCAAACCGATCGCCTACACGCCGCTCGGCGAGTTGACCGTGTTCGTCTTCTTCGGCCTCGTCGCGGTGCCGGGAACGGACTGGGTACTCAGCGGCAGCGTCGGGGCAGCGAGCCCGATCGGCGGCGCGGCGATCGGCGCCCTCGCCGCTGCAGCGCTGGCGGTGAACAACCACCGCGACCGCGAGCACGACCGCAGCGCGGGGCGGCGCACCTTTGCCGTGACCTTCGGCGAGCGGGCATCGGCGCGCCTGTTCGCGACACTGCTGTTCGCGCCCTTCGCAATCCTCCTCCCGCTGTCCCTGGCCGCGCGGGCGCCGGCGACGCTGTTGCCGCTCGTGCTGCTGCCCGCCGCGCTGCGCCTGCGGCGCGACTTCGGGCGCTGCCGCAGCCCGGCGCCTTCACCGCCTTGCTGTTGCGCAGCTTCAGGCTCGAAGCGGTGTTTGCGCTACTGCTCGCGCTCGGCGCGGCCGGCGCGCGCTGGATGTGATCAGCCGAGCAGCCGCGCGAGAAGTTTGTACAGCCGCACCCAGGGTGACAGCGGCTGCGTGAAGTCGGCCCGGTTCTCGGGCTCGACGTTGCGCATCGGCGCGCCGCGGTCGAGCGTGTTGTCGACGAAGGAGGCGAGCGAAGCCACGCCTGCCGCCTCGATGCCGGTGCCCGAGAAGTCGATGATCGTCAGGCAGTGCGAGTCGTTGAGGTTGCGGAAGTAGGGCTGGTGAAAGCTCACGTTCGTGTAGCCCGCGAGGTCGGCTGTCCAGCGCTCGAGATCGGGCCACCAGCGCGCGAACAGCGCCTCGCGATAGGCGCGCGGGTTGGGCGCGTCGCTGATGTCGTCGTAGAACTTCTCGTAGCTGAACGCCGAGAAGTTGGTGTCGCGCGTGAACACCATGTAGCCGAAGCGGTCGGCCGGGTAGGTCAGCGCGAGCGCGCCATTGACGGAGCCGAGGTTGTCCGGGTCGAAGCCGGTGAGCAGGCCGCCGAAGCGCGTTATCAGGCCGTCGGGTTCGTCGAGCCCCCAGACCTCGCGGATCGTGTTGTGCAGCGGCAGCGCCGGGTACTCGTCGCTGCTGCCGCTGCGCGGCGCGGGCACCAGCGGCCCCGAATCGGCGAGCAGCGTCGCGTTGCCGGTCGGCTCGAGCGTGCTGCGCATCAGCGCGTAGGTCACCGTCGAGCCCACGCCGCCGGCCGAATAGCCGGTGAGCATCATCTTGCTCGGCTGGCCGAGGTTGTCGCGCAGCCACTGCGCCGCCGCGGTGATGTTGGCCTGGCCGCGGTGGTACTGCACGCGCGGCGTCTCGGGGTAGGCGTCGTCGTAGACCGTGACCTTGCTGCCGCTGTGCACGTCGCCGGTGCAGTAGGGCAGGAAGACGAGGTTCCACGACTGCGTCTGCACCTGCTGGGCCGGATCGTTGCGCGCGGTGAAGGGCGTCACGAGGCCGAAGGCGACGTTGGCCGAGCTCATGTAGTCGGGCGGGATGCCGTTCGGATTCGACGCGCCGAGCTTGCCCTCGCCGAGACAGGCCTTCTGGTCCCAGCACGCGCCGCCGCCTTCGTAGGTGACCGCGAGGTCGCGCGAGAACGGCGTGCGGTTGACGAAGAAGCGGTACGGCGAGCCGTTGCCGCAGGCGGCGCCCGACTCGGGCGGCAACTCGACCATCTCCCACTGGAAGTAGCCGGCCTGAGCGAGCGGCGCTGCCGCGGCGAGGGCCAGAGCGGCCAGGTGGCGTTGCCAGGACTTCATTGCGATCGCTCCTTCGGGTTGCGGTCAGGGTGTGGGTGATCAGCGGGAGGCCGGAGGCGGCGCGCCAAAGACCTGGCCGCGCAGCGACTCGAGTTCGCGCTCGAGTGCTCCGCGATCGCGCGCCGGCTTTGCCGCCCAGGCGGCGACGATCACGGCCTGGCGCTGATCGAACTCGGCCTGGCGCGGGTCGGGCCGCGCGCTGACGGCCTCTGCAGCGAGCCAGCGCTGCAGCGCGATGGCGCGCTCGGACGGGTCGGCGAGCGTGAGCTCGAGGGTCGCGCTCTTGATCTGGCGTGCCTCGGCCGCCGAAACCTCGCCCCGGCGCAGGCGCATGGGCAGGCCGGCGTCGACCGCCAGTGCGAGGGGCCGCAGCGCATCGGCTTCGGCGCCGGCCCGGCGCGCTTCCCTCAGGCGGTGCAGACCGTCGGACCAGGCGAAGTAATCCGCCAGCCGGCGCAGTTCGGCCGCGCCGTCGGGGCGGCCGCGCAACTCGGCCTGCAACTGGTGCCACTGGGCGCCGGTCACGCCTGGCGGGATGGCTTCCGCGAACGCCTGCCGCGCCGGCGACGCGGGCTCGCCGTGGCGCAGGCTGCCGGCGCCGGCAGCGGCCTCGACGGCACGCGCGTCCGGCACGGACACGGCGTCCGCCCCGGGCCGCCCTGCGATCCACAGCGCGGCAGCCGCGGCGCACGCGGCTGTGGCCAGCGCGACCCGCCGAGGCCGGATCGAATGTGCGCCCCCTGCTTCATGGTCGCGAGTATGGCGGTCTTGCGCCGCAGCGCCAAGCGACCGGGCCGGCGCAAGTGCTTACCTGCGAAGCATCCTGTGGCCGGGGGCTACCGCTCGACACCGCTGCGTGCGCGCCGTTGCATCGATCGGCTCGGCGGTGACAACTCCTGACGCGCCGCCCGGCTTCGGGTCGGCGAGCATGGACCCGGGGCCCTTTGGCGAGCCTGTGCCGAAGGGTCATTCGAGGACGAACGCCGGGAGTCATGCAATGGACACGACAACGACGGGTTGCGCACCGATGTCTCCGATTCGACGCCTGTGCCGCGTCGTGGCGGCGGCCGCGCTCGGCGTGCTCGCCGCTTGCGGCGGTTCGAGCGGTGGCGGCACGGCCGAACCGGCCGACCTGCCCGCCACGCGCGCCGAAGCGGCACGCTTCCTGACCCAGGCGACCTTCGGTCCGACCGAGGGCGAGATCGAGCGCGTGATGGCGATCGGTTACGCGGCCTGGATAGCCGAGCAGCTCGCCCTGCCGCAGACGCTGCATCGCGCGACCTGGGACGCCGACAACGCGGCCATCAAGGCCGCCGATGCGTCGCGCTCGGCCGGGTCGCGCCAGGTGCTCGACTCGTTCTACCAGCAGGCGCTGCACGGCGAGGACCAGTTGCGCCAGCGCGTCGCGTTCGCGCTGTCGCAGATCTTCGTCATCTCGACCCAGGACAGCAACGTCGGCAACGTGATGCGCGGCGTGCCGGCCTACCTCGACATGCTCGGCAAGCATGGCCTCGGGAGCTACCGCCGGCTCCTGGAGCAGGTTGCGCGCAGCCCGGTGATGGGGGTCTACCTCTCGCACCTGGGCAACATGAAGGAAGACGCCGCGCGCGGCCGCGTTCCGGACGAAAACTTCGCGCGCGAGGTGATGCAGCTGTTCTCGATCGGCCTCTACGAACTCGACCCCGACGGCAGCGCGCGCCTGGGCGGCGACGGCAAGCCGATCGAAACCTACGGCGCCGCCGATGTGTCGGGTCTGGCCAGGGTCTTCACCGGCTGGAGCTACAACGGGCCCGACACCGCCGACAGCCGCTTCTACGGCTGGGGCAGCGAGTACCAGGATCCGGCACGCCACATCACGATGATGCAGGGCTACTCGCAGTTCCATTCGCTGGCCGAGAAGAAGTTCCTGGGCAAGAAGGTCGCCGCGCAGACGCGCGCCGAACCGGAAGCGAGCCTCAAGGTTGCGCTCGACACGCTGGCGCGCCACCCCAACGTCGGCCCCTTCATTGGCCGCCAGCTGATCCAGCGCCTCGTGACGAGCAACCCGAGCCCGGCCTATGTGCGCCGCGTCGCCGCGGCGTTCGACGCCGGCGGCAGCGAGAACATGGCGGCCATGGTGCGCGCGATCCTGCTCGACCCCGAGGCGCGCGACCCCGCGCTCGCCGCCGATCCCGCCTACGGCAAGCTGCGCGAGCCGGTGCTGCGCCTGACGGCGCTGCTGCGTGCGTTCCCGGTCAGCTCGGACAGCGGCAAGTATCTGATCGGCAGCACGAGCGACAACGGCACCCAGCTCGGCCAGGCGCCGCTCGCTTCGCCGTCGGTGTTCAACTTCTACCGCCCCGGCTACGTGCCGCCCAACACGCGCGCGGCTGCGGCAGGGCTCGTCGCGCCGGAGATGCAGATCACGCACGAGACCACCGTCGCCGGCTACGCCAACTACATGCGCTACGGCATCCAGTACGGCTTCGGGCAATACGGCGAGGACTGGAGCGCCAAGCGCGCCGACGTGCAGATCGACTTCAGCGCCGAGATCGCGCTTGCCGGGCACCCGCGCAAGCTCGTCGGGCAGGTTGCGCTGCGCCTGCTCGGCCGGGACGCGCCGGAGGCGCTGCTCGACGAGATCGCGCCGGCAGTGGCGTCGATCGAGATCCCCGCCAAGCAGCCCGGCGGCAGCAACAAGGAGGCGATCGACGCGGCGCGCAAGAACCGCGTCCTGACCGCGGTGCTGCTGACGCTGGTGGCCCCCGAATTCCTGGTCCAGAAGTGAGGCTTCGCGCAATGAAACCTGCAATTGCCGGCACCGCGTCGCGGCGCCACTTCCTGCGTTGTGCCGGGGCGCTTTCGGCGGCCGGTGCCGCTGCGCCGTTTGCGCTCAACCTGGCGGCCGTCGGCGGCGCCGCGGCGCAGTCGGCCGCGGGCTACAAGGCGCTGGTGTGCGTCTTCCTGTACGGCGGCAACGACAGCTTCAACATGGTGCTGCCGACCGACACCGCGTCGTGGGACCGCTACGTCGCGGTGCGAGACCAGCGCCCCAACCCGATCGCGCTGCGCGCGCCGGGCACGCCGGCCGTCGCGTCGGCCGGCGCCGGCACGCCCGAGCGGCTGGGCGGCGTGCTGCCGATCACCCCCGCGAACACGCAGGGACGCAGCTTCGCGCTCCACCCGGCCCTCGGCGGGGTGCGCGACCTGTTCGGCGCGCGCAGGCTGGCGGTGGTCGCCAACGTCGGCCCGCTGCTGCGCCCGACGAGCAAGGCGCAGTATCGCGACGAGCGCACGCCCAAGCCGGCCAAGCTGTTCTCGCACAACGACCAGGTCTCGACCTGGCAGGCCGGCGCGCCCGAGGGGGCCACGGCGGGCTGGGGCGGGCGCGTTGCCGACCTGCTGGCGGGCGCCAACGGCAAGGCGGTGTTCACGAGCATCTCGGCGGCGTCCAACGCGGTCTGGCTGTCGGGCCGCGACGTGATGCAGTACCAGGTGTCGACGCGCGGCGCGATCCGCATCGGCAGCTCGGGCGACACGCTGTTCGGCTCGACCAAGGCGCTGCAGAAGATGCATGCCGTGATGCGCAACGCGCGCTCGGCGCACCTGCTGGAACAGGATCACGCGAGCGTCGTTGCGCGCGCCATCGACGCCGAGGCGCTGCTCACTTCCGCGCTGCCCGCCGCCAACGCAGCACCCTACGGCACGCCCGGCCTGCCGAGCGGCGCGGCCGACCCACTGCTGCAGTACGACGACCCGCTCAGCGGCGGGCGCACGACCAATCCGCTCGCGCAGCAACTCCAGGTCGTTGCGCGCACGATCGGCGCGCGCGCCGCGCTCGGCCAGCAGCGCCAGGTGTTCTTCGTCAGCCTCGGCAACTTCGACACCCACAGCGGCCAGAACCGGGCCATGACCGAAAACATGGCCCGGCTCGCGCATGGCCTTGCGTACTTCGACGCGGCGCTCGCCGCGCTCGGCGTCGGCGATGCGGTGACGACCTTCACCGCCTCCGACTTCGGCCGCAGCTTCACTAGCAACGGCGACGGTACCGACCACGGCTGGGGCGCGCACCATTTCGTGCTCGGCGGAGCGGTGCGCGGCGGCGACCTGTACGGGCGCTTCCCAGACTACGGAAGCGATGACGGGCGCGGCGACTTCACGAGCGCCGACCAGATCGGTAACGGCTCGCTGCTGCCGGCGCTGTCGGTCGATCAGTACGCGGCCACGCTGGCGCGCTGGTTCGGCGTCTCCGACCCGCAGCTGCGAGACATCTTCCCCAACCTCGCCAACTTCGACGTCGGCGCGCGCGACCTCGGCTTCATGGGCTGAATAACGACACCCCGCTCGCCGGGTACGGCGAGCGACCCTCCGGGAGGGTGGGGCCTTGCTTGGGGCGGCCCGGCGCGGCGGCCCTGATGACGACACCCCGCTCGCCGGGTACGGCGAGCGACCCTCCGGGAGGGTCGGGCCTTGCTTGGGGCGGCCCGGCGCGGCGGCCCGAGGGACCAGTGCCCTGCGCCGCCGGCCGCGGCTCACCCGACGCCGAGCACGCGCCGGTACTGGATCGCCTCCGCCAGATGCGCGAGCGCGATGCGGTCGGCGCCGGCGAGGTCGGCGACGCTGCGCGCGACACGCAGCACGCGGTGAAAGCTGCGTGCCGACCAGGCCAGGCGCGCGGCCGCCTTCTGCAGGAACTGCGAAGCGGCGGCATCGAGCGCGCAGTGCGCCTCGAGCGGTTCCCCGGCGAGCTCGGCGTTGCGCAGCCCCTGGCGCCGCAACTGGCGAGCGCGCGCCAGCGCGACGCGCTCGGCCACCTGCGCGCCCGCCTCGCCCTGGGTTGAAGCGGCCAGCGCCTCGGGCGCAACCGCCGGTACCTCGACCTGCAGGTCGATGCGGTCGAGCAGCGGGCCGCTGATCCGGCCCTGGTAGCGCGCGATCGCGTCGGGCGTGCAGCGGCAGGCGCGCAGCGGGCTGCCGAGGTGGCCGCAGGGGCAGGGGTTCATCGCCGCGAGGAGCTGGAAGCGCGCCGGAAACTCGGCCTGGCGCGCGGCACGCGAGATCACGATGCGGCCAGACTCGAGCGGTTCGCGCAGCGCTTCGAGCGCCGCGCGCGGGAACTCGGGCAACTCGTCGAGGAACAGCACGCCGTGATGGGCGAGCGAGATCTCGCCCGGCCGTGGCGGCGAGCCTCCGCCGACGAGCGCCACCGACGAAGCGCTGTGGTGCGGCGCACGCAGCGGGCGGCAGCGCCAGCGCGCGGGCCGGAAGTCGCCATTCAGGCTCAGCAGGGCCGCCGACTCGAGCGCCTCGTCCTGCGTCATCGGCGGCAGCAGACCGGCGAAGCGTTGCGCCAGCATCGACTTGCCCGTGCCTGGCGGGCCGACCATCAACAGGCTGTGTCCGCCCGCGGCGGCGATCTCGAGCGCGCGCTTGGCCGCGGACTGGCCCTTCACGTCGCGCCAGTCGGCGCCGGGCTCGGCCGGGATCGCCGCACCGGGCCGCGCCAGCGGCAGCGGCGTAGCGTCCTGCGCGGGCAGGACCGCGCGCACCACGTCGAGCAGATGGCTTGCGGCATGGATCGCGATGCCTTCGACGAGGGCCGCCTCCTCGGCGCTCGCCGCCGGCAGCACGAGGGCGCGCTCGGTGCCGCGGCGCTGCAGCGCAAGGGCCAGCGCCAGCGCACCACGCACCGGGCGCAGATCGCCCGCCAGCCCGAGCTCGCCGGCGAACTCGAAGCCGTCGAGGCGCCCGGCTTCGATCTGCCCGCTCGCGGCCAGGATGCCGAGCGCGATCGGCAGGTCGAAGCGGCCCGACTCCTTGGGCAGGTCGGCAGGCGCGAGGTTGACCGTGATGCGCTTGTTGTGCGGAAACTCGAGGCCGCTCGTCGCGAGCGCCGCACGCACGCGCTCGCGCGCCTCCTTGACCTCGGTGTCGGCCAGGCCGACGAGCGTGAAGCTCGGCAGGCCGTTGGCAAGGTGGACCTCGACGCTCACCTCCGGCGCATCGAGGCCGGCGAGCGAACGGCTGCGGATCACGGCCAGCGACATCGGTGGGTTCTCCCTGCTCCGGCTCAGGCGCGAGGCACGATGCGCCCCGTGCCGGGATTGTGCCCGCCCTGTCGTGACCCATCTTGGTGCGCCGAGACGCCGGCGGCGGCGCCGAGTGCCCCGCTTCGAGGCATGACGTCAAACGTACGGCCCGGTCGGCCATGGCACGGAAGCTGCAGATGACAGGGCAGATTCCTCAAACAACCGGAGCCCTCCTGATGAAGAACAAGCTTGCCATCGCGGCCCTCGCCGCCCTGACCGCGGCCCCTGCATTCGCGCAGTCGGCCGCCGCCGCACCCGAGTCGCCGTGGGCGTTCAGCGCCAACCTCGGCCTGTTCTCGGACTACCGCTTCCGCGGCATCTCGCAGACCGACAAGAAGCCCGCGCTGCAGGGCGGATTCGACCTCGGCCACAGCTCGGGCCTGTACGCCGGCAACTGGAACTCCAACGTCGATAGCGCCTTCTACAACGGCGCCAACCTCGAGATGGACTTCTATGGCGGCTGGAAGAAGAGCTTCGCAGGCGGCTTCGGCATCGATCTCGGCGCGATCTACTACTACTACCCGGGCACGGGCGCCGGGGGCACGACCAAGATCGACAACACCGAGCTCTACATCGGTGCGAGCTGGGGACCGCTCACGGCCAAGTACAACTACGCCGTCTCCGACTTCTTCAGCGCGCCCGACTCCAAGGGCTCGTCCTACCTCGACCTCGGCTTCGCCTACGACCTGGGCAAGGGCTTCGGCTTCGTCGCCCATTACGGTTACCAGTCGCTCAAGGGTGACGCGCGCATCGCGGAGATTGGCGGCACACCCCCGGGCCCGGACAACGTCTCCGACTGGAAGCTGGGCGTGACCTACACCGTCGACGGCTGGGCGATAGCCCTGGCCTACGTCGACACCAACCGCAGCTACACCGGCGGCACGGCAGCGCTGAGCAACAAGGACATCAGCAGCGCAACCGGCGTGCTGTCGGTCGCCAAGTCGTTCTGAACCGTCCCCAACGAGGAGATCAAGCCATGAAGATGGTGACTGCGATCGTCAAGCCGTTCAAGCTCGACGAGGTGCGCGAGGCCCTGAGCGCGATCGGCGTGCAGGGTGTGACGGTGACCGAGGTCAAGGGCTTCGGGCGCCAGAAGGGCCACACCGAGCTCTACCGGGGCGCGGAGTACGTGGTCGACTTCCTGCCCAAGGTGAAGGTCGAGGCCGCGGTCGATGACGCGATCGTCGAGCAGGTGATCGAGGCCATCGAAAGCGCCGCGCGCACCGGCAAGATCGGCGACGGGAAGATCTTCGTCTCGGCGCTCGAACAGGTGGTGCGCATCCGCACCGGCGAAACCGGAAAGGACGCGCTGTGATGAAGCCCGCACGCCATACCCTGAAGCATCTGCTGGCCGCGCTCGTCTTGGGCGCGACGGCGCTGCTCGGCGCCATGCCTGCGCAGGCGGCCGACGATGCCGCATCGGCGCCCGCCGCAGCGGCGTCGGTGGCCGAGGCCACATCTCCCGCCGCGGCGGCGTCCGCGCCAGCCGAAGCGGCGTCCGCAGCCGCGGCGCCGGTCGCCAACAAGGGCGACGTGGCGTGGATGATCGTCGCCACGCTGCTCGTGATCCTGATGACGGTGCCGGGCCTGGCGCTCTTCTACGGCGGCCTGGTGCGCAGCAAGAACATGTTGTCGGTGCTGATGCAGGTGCTCGTCACCTTCTCGATGATCGTCGTGCTGTGGATGGTCTACGGCTACAGCCTCGCGTTCACCGAGGGCAACGCCTTCATCGGCGGATTCGACCGCCTGTTCATGAAGGGGCTGTTCGATCCGTCAACGGGCACCTTCGCGATGGCGGCGACCTTCAGCAAGGGCGTCGTCATTCCCGAACTGCTGTTCGCGGCGTTCCAGGCAACGTTTGCCGGCATCACCTGCTGCCTGATCGTCGGCGCCTTCGCCGAGCGCGCCAAGTTCTCGGCCGTGCTCGCCTTCATGGCGCTGTGGTTCACGTTCAGCTATGCGCCGATCGCGCACATGGTGTGGTTCTGGATGGGCCCGGACGCCTACACGAGCAAGGAAGTCGTCGACGGCCTCAACGCCAAGGCAGGCCTGCTCTGGCAGTGGGGCGCGCTCGACTTCGCCGGCGGCACGGTGGTGCACATCAACGCCGCGGTCGCCGGCCTGGTGGGGGCGTTCATGATCGGCAAGCGTGTCGGCTACGGACGCGAGGCGTTCACGCCGCACTCGCTGACGCTGACGATGGTCGGCGCCGCGCTGTTGTGGGTCGGCTGGTTCGGCTTCAACGCCGGCTCGGCGCTCGAAGCCAGCAACAGCGCCGTGCTCGCGTTCATGAACACCTTCTCGGCCACCGCGGCCGCGGTCCTCGCCTGGTCCATCGGCGAAGCGCTGATGCGCGGCAAGGCGTCGATGCTGGGCGCGGCGTCGGGTGCGGTCGCCGGCCTGGTGGCGATCACGCCGGCGGCCGGCAACGTCGGCCTGATGGCGGCGATCGTGATCGGCTTCGTCGCCGGCTTCGCCTGCCTGTGGGGCGTCAACGGCCTGAAGAAGCTGCTCGGCGCCGACGACTCGCTCGACGTATTCGGCGTCCACGGCGTGGGCGGCATCGTCGGCGCGCTGTTGACGGGCGTCTTCAACACCCAGGAACTCGGCGGCCCGGGCCTGGTGGGCGACTGGGTCACCGCGTCGGTCACGTCCAACGCCATCGGCACGCAGGTGTGGATTCAGCTCAAGGCGGTGCTGCTGACCATCGTCTGGTCGGGCGTGGTCTCGCTCGTGGCCTACAAGATCGTCGACCTGACGATCGGGCTGCGGGTGGCGGAAGAGGAAGAGCGCGAGGGCCTGGACATCGCCTCGCACGGCGAGACGGCCTACCACGGCTGAGCGGCGCGGCGGCGCCAGCGACGGGGCCACCTTCGGGTGGCCCTGGTCGCTGGCGCCAACGCGGCCGCACGCCGATGACGCGCAGGCGCGTGGCGGCGCGCGCCTAGAATGCCCCGTCCGGCCGCTCACCCGCGCCCACCTGGCGGGCATCATCCATGGTTCCGCACCTGATCACCGCGCTCACTGGCCCGATCAACGAGCTCGAGCAGCGCATGCTCGAGTCGCTGCCTGCCATCGAGCGCTGGTTCCGCCTCGAGTGGATGGAGCACACGCCGCCGTTCTACGCCTCGGTGGACCTGCGCAATGCAGGCTTCAAGCTCGCGCCGGTGGATACCGATCTGCATCCCGGCGGCTTCAACAACCTCACGCCGCAGATGCTGCCGCTAGCGGTGCAGGCAGCCATGGCGGCGATCGAGAAGATCTGCCCCGAGGCCAAGAACCTGCTGCTGATTCCCGAGGCGGACGCGCGCAGCACCTTCTACCTGATGAACCTGCGCCGGCTGGTGCAGATCTTCCATCAGGCCGGCCTGAACGTGCGCCTGGGCTCGCTCGACGCGGCCATCAAGGCGCCCACGCCGGTGTCCCTGCCCGACGGCAGCGAACTCGTGCTCGAACCGCTGCTGCGCCGCAAGGGGCGCCTCGGGCTCAAGGGCTTCGACCCCTGCACCATCCTGCTCAACGACGACTTGTCGCTCGGCGTCCCGCCGGCACTCGCGGGCCTGCACGAGCAGTACCTGCTGCCGCCGCTGCACGCGGGCTGGTCGCTGCGGCGCAAGACCCAGCACTTTCACGCCTACGAGGAGATCGCGAAGAAGTTCGCCAAGCTGCTCGGCATGGATCCGTGGCTGATCAACCCGATGCATGCGCGTTGCGGCGAGGTCGACTTCTCCGGCGGCCAGGGCGCCGACTGCCTGGCGACGAATGTCGACGCGCTGCTGACCCGGATCCGGCGCAAGTACAAGGAATACGGCATTCGCGAGCGGCCGTTCGTGATCGTGAAGGACGACGCCGGCAGCGGCGGCGGCATGGGCATCGCGTCGGTGCACGAGGCCAAGGAGCTTGCCGCGCTGGATGAGAGGTCGCGCAGGCGCATGAGCAGCGACAAGCGCGGCCGGCCGGTGCGCGAGGTGATGCTGCAGGAGGGCGTGCCGACCTTCGAGCGCATCAACGACGCCGTGGCCGAGCCGGTGGTGTACATGATCGACCGCTACGTGGTGGGGGGCTTTTATCGCGTGCATGCCGAGCGCGGCGTCGACGAGGCCCTGAACGCGCCAGGGTCGGGCTTCGTGCCGCTCGCGTTTGCCGAGGCCAACGAGCTCGCCCGCCCGGGCGTCAAGCCGGGCGCGAGCGCACCCAACCGCTTCTACATGTACGGCGTGATCGCGCGCCTGGCGCTCGTCGCCGCGAGCTACGAGCTCGAGGCCACCGACCCGCACGCCGAGGTCTACGAGTAGGCCCGGCCAACGGGCATCGCCTCACGCCCGGCCGGAGCTTCGCCTTGTCCGATCTGATCGTTCGCAACGTCGCGTTGCCCGATGGCCGCGCGGGGCTGGACCTGCTCGCGCTCGACGGGCGTATCGCGGCCGTCGGCCCGGCGCTGGCCGCCCCGGAGGGCATCACCTGCCTCGACGGGCAGGGGCAGTTGCTGGCGCCGCCCTTCGTCGACGCGCACTTTCACCTCGACGCGACACTCAGCGCCGGCCTGCCGCGCGTCAACGAGAGCGGCACGCTGCTCGAAGGCATTGCGCTGTGGGGCGAATTGAAGCCGCTGCTGACCCAGGAGGCCCTGGTCGAGCGCGCGCTCGCGTACTGCGACTGGGCGGTCGCCAAGGGGCTGCTCGCGATCCGATCGCACGTCGATGTCTGCGACGACCGGCTGCTCGCGGTCGATGCGCTGCTGCACGTGCGCGAGCGCGTGCGGCCCTACCTGGACCTGCAACTCGTCGCCTTCCCGCAAGACGGCCTGCTGCGCGCGCCGAACGCGCTTGCCAACCTGACGCGCGCGCTCGACCGCGGCGTCGAAGTCGTCGGCGGCATCCCGCATTTCGAACGCAGCTCGGAGCAGGGCGCAGTGAGCGTGCGCATGCTGTGCGAGCTCGCCGCCGCGCGCGGCCTGCGCGTGGACATGCATTGCGACGAAAGCGACGACCCGATGAGCCGCCATGTCGAGACGCTCGCCGCCGAGACGCAGCGCCTCGGGCTGCAGGGCCTTGTCGCCGGTTCGCACCTGACCTCGATGCACTCGATGGACAACTACTACGTGTCCAAGTTGCTGCCGCTGATGCGCGAGGCCGGGCTGCACGCGGTGGCCAACCCGCTCATCAACATCACGCTGCAGGGCCGCCACGACAGCTACCCGAAGCGGCGCGGCATGACGCGCGTGCCCGAGCTGCTGGCCGCGGGTATCAACGTCGCGTTCGGTCACGACTGCGTCATGGACCCGTGGTACTCGCTCGGCTCGGCCGACATGCTCGAGGTCGCGGCGATGGGGCTGCATGTCGCGCAGATGACCTCGCGGGCGCAGATGCGGGCCTGCTTCGATGCGGTGACGGTCAACGCCGCGCGCCTGCTCGGGCTCGACGGCTACGGACTGGAGGCGGGCTGCCGGGCCGATTTCGTGCTGCTGCAGGCGAGCGACCCCATCGAGGCGATCCGCCTGCGCGCGACGCGCCTGGCCGTGGTGCGCGCCGGCCGCGTGATCGCGCGCACGCCGGCCGTGCAGGCGGCGCTCGACCTGCCCGGCCGGCCCGCGGCGACGGGCTGGGTTCGTCCGATCTGAGCGCCCTTGTCAACCCCTTTGGTCGCACGTTGTCTCGGCGCGGCGTCGGCTCCCGCGCCCCGGGGAGGCCTTGGCTAGAATCGTTTCGACCCAAGGCCATCGCGCGCAGCATGAAACTCATCGGAGCACTGACCAGCCCCTACGTCCGCAAGGTCCGTATCGTGATGGCCGAGAAGAAGCTCGACTATCAGCTCGAGCTCGAGGATGTCTGGGCCAGCGACGCGATCCTCGAGGCCAACCCGCTCGGCAAGGTGCCCTGCCTCGTGATGGAGGGCGGCGAGGCGGTGTTCGACTCGCGCGTGATCGTCGAATACGTCGACACGCTGTCGCCGGTGGGCAAGCTGATCCCCGAGCGCGGCCGCGAGCGCGCCGAGGTGCGCACCTGGGAGGCACTCGCCGACGGCCTGCTCGACGCAGCCGTGCTTGCCCGGCTCGAGCAGACCTGGTCGGGTCGCACCGAAGCGCAGCGCAGCGCGGCCTGGATCGACCGCCAGCTCAGCCGCATCAACGCCGCGCTGGCGGCGATGGCGAAGGGTCTGGCGGACAAGCCCTGGTGCAGCGGCAGCCATTTCTCGCTTGCCGATATCGCGGTCGGGTGCGCGCTCGGCTACCTCGACTTCCGCTTTCCGGCCATTGACTGGCGCGCAGCACACCCCAACCTGCTGCGCCTGCACGGCAAGCTCGCGGCGCGGCAGAGCTTCATCGATACTGCGCCGCCGGCCTGAGTTGACAACCCCCACGCTTGTCGCTTCGCGCCTGCGCTGCCCCCCGAGGGGGCGCGCGGGTCGCGGGTCGGGGGCGGCCCGGGCCCCCCCCCCCCCCCCCCCCCCCCCCCCCCCCGCCGGACTGATCCGGCGCGCCCCGCGGCGCCGCTATACTGGCGGCGCAGCGCCGATTTGTTCCGAATTGCGGGCGCTCTACAAATACCGCTAAAGAGGGACGCCAGACCCGGTGTCCGCCTTCTGCAGCGGCATCGGGTTTCGCATTTGATGGGCTCCCTCGGCGACGTCACACCACAGGCCATGCACTTCGCGCAGCCGCTCGCGCTGCGCAGCGGCGCGTCGCTTGCCGACTACAGGCTCGCCTACGAAACCTACGGCACGCTGAACGCCGCGCGCAGCAACGCGGTGCTCGTGTGCCATGCGCTGAACGCGTCGCACCACGTGGCCGGCACCCATGCCGGCAAGGCGAAGAGCGAGGGCTGGTGGGACAACCTCGTCGGCCCCGGCAAGCCGCTCGATACCGACCGCTTCTTCGTGATCGGCGTCAACAACCTCGGTTCCTGCTTCGGCTCGACCGGGCCGATGGACCTCAACCCCGCCACCGGGCGCGCCTGGGGCGCGGACTTTCCGGTGGTCACGGTCGAGGACTGGGTCGATGCGCAGGCGCGGCTGCTCGATGCGCTGGGCATTGCCCGGCTTGCCGCCGTGCTGGGCGGCAGCCTCGGGGGCATGCAGGCGCTCGACTGGTCGCTGCGCTACCCGCAGCGGCTCGGCCATTGCATCGCGATCGCCACCGCGCCCAACCTGTCGGCGCAGAACATCGCCTTCAACGAGGTCGCGCGGCGCGCGATCGTGACCGACCCCGATTTCCACGGCGGCCACTTCTACGAGCACGGCACGCTGCCCAGGCGCGGCCTGCGCGTGGCGCGCATGATCGGCCACATTACCTATCTCAGCGACGATGCGATGGAGGCCAAGTTCGGCCGCCTGCTGCGCGGCGACGCGCCCGCCTACAGCACGCAGGAGATCGAGTTCGAGATCGAGGGCTACCTGCGCCACCAGGGCGACAAGTTCTCCGAGTACTTCGACGCTAACACCTACCTGCTGATCACGCGCGCGCTCGACTACTTCGACCCGGCGCGCGCGCACGGCGGCGACCTGACGCGCGCCTTCGCCGCGGCGCGCTGCAGGTTCCAGATCGTCAGCTTCACGACCGACTGGCGCTTCTCGCCCGCGCGCTCGCGCGAGATCGTCAAGGCGCTGCTCGACAACCGGCTCGACGTGAGCTATGCCGAGATCGAGGCGCCGCACGGGCACGACGCCTTCCTGCTCGACGATCCGCGCTACCACGCCTTGCTCAGGTCCTGCTTCGAGCGCGTTGCGCTCGAAGCAAGCCCTGCGGGCGGAGACCACGCCCACCCTTACCCTCTCCCTTCCCCTCGAGGGGAAGGGCCTGACGCGGGCGGGCTGCGATGAGCGACCGCAAGGACATGGAGCTGATCGCCGAGCTTGTGCCGGCCGGCTCGCGCGTGCTCGACCTCGGCTGCGGCAGCGGCGAGTTGCTCGCGCACCTGCGCGACGCACGCAACTGCTCCGGCTACGGCGTCGAGATCGCCGACGCGAACGTGCTCGCCTGCGTGCAGCGCGGCGTCAACGTCATCCAGCTCAACCTCGAAGAGGGGCTGGCGATGTTCGCCGACCAGAGCTTCGACGTCGTGCTCCAGCTCGACACCATGCAGCATCTTCGCAACACCGAGAAGATGCTGCGCGAGACAGCGCGCGTCGGCCGCGTCGGCATCGTCAGCTTCCCGAACTTCGCCCACTGGCCGAACCGGCTGCGCGTGCTTTCGGGGCGCATGCCGGTGACGCGTGCGCTGCCCTACCAGTGGTACGACACGCCCAACATCCGCGTCGGCACCTACGCCGACTTCGAGGTCCTTGCGCGCAAGGACGGGCTGCGCATCCTCGACGCCTTCGGCATCGAGCGTGGAACGCCGGTGCGTCGCTGGCCCAACCTCCTGGCCAGCGTCGCCGTGTTCAAGTTCGATCGCGTTGCGGCCGGGCGGCAGCGATAGATCGGAGGGCGGCCGCGGGCTGTGCATCCGTCACGACCTTGCGAACCATCAACCGGCTTGCCGCTGCAGCCGCCACCATGCGGGCAGTGGCGATCGGGCGGTCGCTGCGGCAGGGGGTTCGATGATCGACAGTGCAGTCGCAGGCGGCGCAGGCCGCATTCCGGTGCGCATCGCCAAGCCCGCGGCGGCTTGGCGCGTGCGACCCAACCTCGCCGACTACGACGCGGCGCGCGCTGCCTTCAGCTGGGAGCGCGAGCGCGAGCAGCTCGCCGGCCTGCCCGGCGGCGGGCTGAACATCGCCCACGAGGCGGTCGACCGCCACCTCGGCAGCGCACGCGCCGAGCGCACCGCGATCCGCTGGATCGGCAAGCACGGTGCGCGGCGCGAATTCAGCTACCGCGAGCTCGCGCTGGCGATGAACCGGTTCGCGAACGCACTGCGCAGCCTGGGCGTGCAGCCCGGCGAGCGCGTCTTCGTGCTGATGGGCCGCCTGCCCGAGCTGTACGTCGCGGTGCTCGGCGCGTTGAAGGCCGGCTGCGTGGTGACGCCGCTGTTCTCGGCCTTCGGCCCGGAGCCCATCGCCACCCGCTGCGAGATGGGCGACGCGCGCGTGCTCGTCACCACGCCCGAGCTGTACCAGCGCAAGGTCGCCGGCCTGCGCGACCGGTTGCCGGGGTTGCGGAACGTCGTCCTGGTCGGCGACGGCGCCGCCGAGGGGCCGGGCCTGCAGCGCTGGAGCACGCTGGTCGACACCGCCTCGCCCACTTTCGCCAGCGCCGCCACCGACGCCGACACGATGGCGCTGCTGCACTTCACCAGCGGCACGACCGGCCGGCCCAAGGGTGCGATCCACGTCCACGGCGCGGTGCTCGCGCACGCGGTGACGGCACGCTACGCGCTCGACCTGCACGACGACGACGTGTTCTGGTGCACGGCCGACCCCGGCTGGGTCACGGGCACGAGCTACGGCATCATTGCGCCGCTCGTCGCCGACGTGACCAACGTCGTCGTCGAAGCCGAGTTCGACGCGCCGACCTGGTACGCCGTGCTGGCGCAGGAGCGCATCAGCGTCTGGTACACGGCACCGACCGCGATCCGCATGATGATGAAGCTCGGCGCCGAGGCGGTGGCCGGCAGCGACCTGTCGGCGCTGCGCTTCATGGCCAGCGTCGGCGAGCCGCTGAACCCGGAGGCCGTGGTCTGGGGCCTCGAGGCCTTCGGCCTGCCCTTCCACGACAACTGGTGGCAGACCGAGACCGGCGGCATCATGATCGCCAACTACGCGGCGATGGACATCAAGCCCGGCTCGATGGGCAAGCCGCTGCCGGGCATTACGGCCGCCATCGTGCGCCGCACCGAAGGCGGCCATGTCGAGCCCGTCGCCGAGCCCGGCGTCGACGGCGAGCTGGCGCTGCGCACGCCGTGGCCGTCGATGATGCGCGGCTACCTCGGTGAGGAGGAGCGCTACCGCAAGTGCTTTGCCGACGGCTGGTACTTGACCGGCGACCTGGCGCGCGTCGATGCCGACGGCTACTACTGGTTCGTCGGCCGCGCCGACGACGTGATCAAGTCGGCCGGCCATCTGATCGGGCCGTTCGAGGTCGAGAGCGCGCTGCTCGAGCACCCGGCGGTGGCCGAGGCCGGCGTCATCGGCGTGCCCGACCCGACGGTGGGCGAGATGGTCAAGGCCTTCGTCGCGCTCAAGCCCGGCTTCGAGGCCAGCGAGGCGCTCAACCGTGAGTTGCTGGGCCACGCGCGCAAGCGCCTGGGGGCGGCGGTGGCGCCCAAGGCGATCGCCTTTCGGACCGACCTGCCGCGCACGCGCAGCGGCAAGATCATGCGCCGCCTGCTCAAGGCGCGCGAACTCGGGCTGCCCGAGGGCGACCTGTCGACGCTCGAGAGCGACGAGCGATGAGCCCCCGCCCGGCCGCTCCGAAGGGGGCTCGCACCGCAGTGCGAAGCACGGAGGTCACCAAATGACCAAGATTCACCTCGACCGGGCCCACCTGCATGCGCTGTACCGGCAGATGCTGCGCATCCGCCGCTTCGAGGCCAAGTGCGTCGAGCTCTACCAGGCACAGAAGATCCGCGGCTTCCTGCATCTGTACGACGGCGAGGAGGCGGTGGCCGCCGGCGTGATGGCGGCGCTCGATCCGCGCGACGCCGTGGTCGCTACCTACCGCGAGCATGGCCATGCGCTGGCGCACGGGGTTGCGATGAACGCGATCCTGGCCGAGATGCTGGGCAAGCTCGAAGGCTGCTGCCGCGGGCGCGGCGGGTCGATGCACCTCTTCGACCGCCAGCGCCGCTTCTTCGGCGGCAACGCCATCGTCGGCGGCGGGCTGCCGCTGGCGGCCGGCATCGCGCTGGCCGACCAGCGCCTGCGCCCGGGCGCGGTCACGGCCTGCTTCTTCGGCGAGGGCGCGGTCGGCGAAGGTGCGTTCCACGAGACCATGAACCTGGCAACGCTGTGGCGGCTGCCGCTGCTGTTCGTGTGCGAAAACAACCTCTACGCGATGGGCGTGCCGCTCGCCGACAGCGAGAGCGAGACCGACATCTGGCGCAAGGCGCAGGCCTACCGGATGGCGGCCGAACCGGTGGACGGGATGGACCCGGTGCAGGTCGAGACGGCTGCGCAACGTGCGGTCGAACACTTGCGCACCGGCCAAGGGCCCTACTTCCTCGAGTGCCGCACCTACCGCTTCCGCGCCCACTCGATGTTCGACACCCAGGCCTACCGCAGCCGCGACGAAATCGAGGGCTGGAAGCAGCGCGACCCGATCGAGCGCCTGCGGGCGTGGATGGCGGGCAACCACCAGCTCACGGCGGACGAGTCGGCCGCGATCGACGCCGCCATCGCGGCCGAGATCGACGCCGCGCTGGCCTTCGCCGAAGCGGGCACGCTCGAATCGGTCGACGACCTCGAACGCTTCGTGCTGATGGACGACGTGGTGCAGGAGGCGGCGCCATGCGGCTGAGCTACCGCGAAGCCTGCCGGCAGGCCATCCGCGACGCGCTGCTCGCCGATCCGCGCTGCTTCGTGATCGGCGAGGACGTCGGCAAGTACGGCGGCTGCTATGCGGTGACCAAGGGGTTGCTCGAAGAGTTCGGCCCGCAGCGCATCGTCGACACGCCACTCGCCGAGAACGGCTTCACGGGGCTGGCCGTCGGCGCGGCGCTCGCCGGGCTGCGCCCGATCGTCGAGATCATGACCTGCAATTTCAGCCTGCTGGCACTTGACCAGATCATGAACAACGCGGCCACGCTGCCGCACATGAGCGGCGGCCAGTTCGCCGTGCCGCTGGTGATCCGCATGGCCACCGGTGGCGGGCGCCAGCTCGCGGCGCAGCATTCGCACAGCCTGGAAGGCTGGTTCGCGCACATCCCGGGTCTCAAGGTGCTGGTGCCGGGCACGGTGCAGGACGCGCGCTGGATGCTCGCCGCGGCGCTGGCCGACCCGAACCCGGTCCTGATCTTCGAGCACATCGTGCTCTACAACGCCGAGGCGGAGCTCGACCCGGACGTGACGGCGGTCGACATCGGCTGCGCCCAGGTGCGCCGGCCGGGCCGCGATGTCAGCCTCGTCACCTATGGCAACGGCCTGCCCAAGTGCCTGGCCGCCGCCGAGGCGCTGGCGGGCGCGGGCGTGGAGGCCGAGGTCGTCGACCTGCGCGTGCTGCGCCCGCTGGACATGGCCACCGTGACCGCCTCGGTGGCGCGTACGCGGCGCGTCGTGATCGTCGACGAGGGATGGAAGAGCGGCTCGATCTCGGCCGAGATTGCCGCGCGGCTGGCCGAGGATGCGCTCTACGAGCTCGACGCGCCGGTGCGGCGCGTGTGCAGCCGCGAGGTGCCGGTGCCCTATGCCGCGCACATGGAAGAGGCCGCGCTGCCGCGCGTCGATGAGATCGTTGCCGCCGCCCGCGCGCTGGTGGCGCCGCGCTGAGCGGAGGCGGCGGTGGCCGACTTCACGATGCCCTCGCTCGGTGCCGACATGGAGACCGGCAAGGTCGTTGAATGGCTCGTCGCGCCCGGCGCGCGCGTGAAGCCGGGCGACGTGGTCGCGGTGGTCGAGACGCACAAGGGCGCGATCGACGTCGAGTGCTTCCTCGACGGCGTGATCGACGAGCTCGCGCCGCTGGGCGAGACCCTGCCCGTCGGTGCGCTGCTGGCCCGGGTGCGTGGC
Organism: Ideonella sp.; assembly: GCF_016702655.1. Classification (GTDB taxonomy): domain Bacteria; phylum Pseudomonadota; class Gammaproteobacteria; order Burkholderiales; family Burkholderiaceae_C; genus CAIKUF01. The sequence continues at coordinate 123,956 of NZ_JADJDO010000005.1, read as the reverse complement.
GTGGGCGAATCTGCTGCGCCGATGCCTGCCACCCGGCCGAAGGTCGCGCCGCCGCCGCCGGTCGTGGCGGCGCAATCCGCGGCCCGACAGATAGCCTTCGCGGCAGCGGCGCCCGCCGCGCGGATCAAGGTCAGCCCGGCGGCACGACGGCGTGCGCAGGAGCTCGGCCTCGATGCCGAGAGCCTGCAGGGCCGCGGCAGCGACGGCGCGGTCACGCTCGCGGACGTCGAACGCGCCGCGTCGGAGCGCAAGCCTGCGCCGGTTGCCCGGCGCGGCTTCGACCCGGCGCAGATGCGCCAGGCCATCGCCGCGGCGATGGCGCGTTCGAAGCGCGAGATCCCACACTACTATCTCGCGAGCACGATCGACTTCGCAGCCGCAGGCGCCTGGCTGGAAGCCTACAACCGCGAACGCGACGCCACCGAACGCCTGCTGCCCGCAGTGCTGCTGCTCAAGGCGACAGCGAAGGCGCTCGTGGAAGTACCGCAGTTCAACGGTCTTTACGAGAACGGGGGCTTTCGCGCCGGATCCGGCATCCATGTCGGCTGGGCGATCGCGTTGCGCGGCGGCGGTCTGGTCGCGCCGGCGATCCGCGACGCCGACCGCAAGTCGCTGCCCGAACTGATGCTCGCCCTGCGCGACCTCGTGCAGCGCGCCCGCGCCGGCGGCCTGCGCAGCTCGGAGCTGACCGACCCGACGATCACCGTCACCAGCCTCGGCGAACGCGGCGCCGAAAGCGTGCTCGGCGTGATCTACCCGCCGCAGGTGGCGATCGTCGGTTTCGGCCGCATCGTCGAACGGCCCTGGGTTGCCGATGGCCGGCTCGTCGTGCGTCCGCTGGTGGCCGCGACGCTGGCCGCCGACCACCGCGCGAGCGACGGCCACCTCGGCGCCCAGTTGCTGGCCGCGATCGACCGCGCGCTTCAATCACCCGCCGAGTTGTGAGACCACCATGAACGAGACACAGATCCGCAGCCTGGTCGCCGACGTGCTGGCCGCCATCGCCCCGGAGGCGGACCTTGCGACCGTCGGCGACAGCGAAGACCTTCGCGAGGCGCTCGACCTCGACTCGATGGACTTCCTGAACTTCGTGATCGGCCTGTCCGAACGGGCCGGCCACGGGATTCCCGAGGCCGACGGCCCAAAGCTCACCACGATGAAGGGGCTGATCGCCTACCTCGCGCGCTGACGCGCCGGCCTGCGGGCACCGCCGGGCTTTCGCTACTCCTTGCGGTAACTGTCGTGGCAGGCCTTGCAGGTCTGGCCCACAGGCCCGGCGGCGGCCTTGATCGTGTCCAGATTGCCGGTCCTGACCGCAGCGACGAATTTGTCGACGGCCTCCTGGTTCTTGCGCGCAGCCTCCTGGAACTTCGGCGCTTCGCTCCAGATCTCCGGCTTGGCCCGGGTGTCGCCCTTGTCGCTGCCCTCGATGAAACCGCTGAACTGCCACTTGGATACCAGCGCCATGATCTCGGCGTTGTCGGCAGCAAGCTTGGCGTCGAACGCAACCTTGCCGCTCGCCATCGCGGCAATGCGCCCGAAGTGCGTGGCCTCGAGGGTCATCGCCGCCTTGCGGTACTTGATCGCGTCTTCGGGCTTGGCGAACTGCGCCGCAGCCGGCGTGGCCCATGACGCTGCGGCAAGCAAGGCGCCGATCGAGAGGATGGATTGAAGGCGTCGGTTCATGCAAGGTCTCCTGCAGTGCGTTGACAAAGGGGGCAAGTGCGGGCGCGTCGGGCCGGGGCCGACTTCACCATCCGGTCCGGCTTCAGTGTACGCAGCACCCGTCGCATCTATTCCATCGCAACTATTCCGAGAAGATGCAATCCGGGCCTCGACGCGCTATCGTTGCAACTGCCCTGGCCCAACCCGATCGAGGCAGCGAGCATGGAAATACCGGCAACCGGAAGCGCTGGCCTGCAGGCGGTGCGCGTGTGGGATCTGCCGACGCGGCTGTTCCACTGGACGCTCGTGGTCTGCTTCATCGGTTCCATCGTCAGCGTCAAGATCGGCGGCAATGCGCTCGAATGGCACTTGCGCTTCGGCTACGCGGTGTTCGCGCTGCTCGCGTTCCGGCTGGTCTGGGGTTTCGTCGGCGGGCGCTGGTCGCGCTTCGCGAGCTTCATCTATCGCCCGGCGACGCTCAAGCGCTACCTGCGTGGCAACTTCCATGCCGACGAGCATCTGGACGTCGGCCACAGCCCGCTGGGCAGCTTCTCGGTCTTCGCGCTGCTGCTGTTTCTCGTCGCGCAGGTCGCGACCGGGCTCTTCGCCGACGACGAGATCGCGACCACCGGGCCGTTGAACCGGTTCGTCTCCGACGCCACCGCACTGCAGCTCACGAGCTACCACAAACACATCGGGCAGTGGGTGCTGATCGGCCTCGTGCTGCTGCATGTGAGCGCGATCGCGACCTACTGGTTCCGGCAGCGCCGCAACCTCGTCGGCCCCATGCTGCGCGGCGACAAGCTGCTGCCGGCGGACGTTCCGCACAGCGACGACAGCCAGTCCACGCGCGCGCTTGCCGTGGTGCTGCTGACAGCCTGCGCCGCGATCGTGGCCTGGCTCGTGAGCCTCGGGGGGTAAACTGGCCCGAGGAAGTGCCGGGCCGCCCCAAGCTTCCTCGATCCCCTCGGGGGGGCGGGCTGGCCGCAGCCCGGCCCTGGGGACTCTCAGTGAATTCGCCCATGGCTGCTGCCCTACGGATGTCCGCCCCCGAGATCGCCCTGGTCGCCGCCGACACGGCCGAGTTGCTGGCCGCCGCACGCACGATCTTCCGCGAGTACGCACAAAGCCTGCCGGTCGACCTGTGCTTCCAGGACTTCGAGGCCGAACTCGACGGCCTGCCCGGCGCCTACCGCCCGCCCGACGGGCAGTTGCTGCTCGCGCAGGTCGATGGCGAGGTCGCCGCCTGTGGCGCGCTGCGCGGCCTGCGCGACGTCGACTACGCCAACGCCTGCGAGATGAAGCGCCTGTACGTGCGGCCGGCGTTTCGCGGTTTCGGGCTCGGGCGCGCGCTCGCAGAGTCGCTGCTCGACGAGGCCCGTCGCGCCGGCTATTCGGTGATGCTGCTCGACACGCTCGACGACATGGAGGCCGCGCGCGGCCTGTATGCGACGCTCGGTTTCGAGGAGATCCCGCCCTACTACTTCAACCCGATCGCCGGCGCCCATTACCTGAAGGCGGAGCTCGACCGATGAGCAGGGCGCCGCTGCGGAGAACGTGTCGATGAACGCATTCAAGCATCTGCTCGGCGCCGCCGGCGGCCATCCGCCGATCGGCACCTGGATCAGCTCGGCGAGTCCGCTCGTGGTCGAGGCCGTGGCCTGTGCCGGCTTCGACTGGGGCGTGCTCGACATGGAGCACTCGCCGCTGGACATGATGGACCTGGTGCACCTGCTGCAGGCCGTGTCGGCATCGCGCATGGTGCCGGTGGTGCGCGTGACCTGGAACGACAAGGTCACGATCAAGCGCGTGCTCGACGCCGGTGCGACGACGCTGCTCGTACCCTTCGTGCAGAGTGCCGACGAGGCCGCGCGCGCGGTGTCCGCTGCGCGCTACCCGCCCGAAGGCGTGCGCGGCATGTCGAGCACCGGGCGCGCCTCTCAGTTCGGCACCTTGCCCAACTACCTGCGCACGGCCAATCGCGGCATCGCGGTGATCGCGCAGATCGAGACCGTGCAGGCAGTGAGCCAGCTCGAGGCGATCGCCGCCGTGCCCGGGGTCGACGCGCTCTTCCTCGGGCCGGCCGACCTGTCGGCGTCGATGGGCCATGTCGGGCAGCTCACGCACCCGGCCGTGCTCGACCTGATGGGCGAAATCGTGCACCGCTGCCGCGCATTCGGCAAGCCGGTGGGCGCGATCGGCGCGACGCCGGAGGCGGTGGCCCAGTACCGCGCGATCGGATTCGACTTCGTGGCCGTGGCCTCCGACCTCGGCCTGCTGATCCAGGGCGCGCAGGCCGTGATCTCGGCGCTGCGCACGCCCGGCGCGATGCACGTCCACTCGCTCGCGAGCGGCACCGAGACCCAGGGTTGACGGCGCATCGGCGTTGGCGACCGACAGCCATCGAGACGGGAGAATCATGAGCACGCAGGGGCACCCATGAGCGATTCGGCCATCGTCGACACGGCATCCGAGGCCTTCGAGCTGCGCTCGGGCGCGCTGCGACTCGCGTTGCGGCCCGACCTCGGCGGCTCGATCGCCGGGCTGTGGCACCACGGCGTGCCGGTGCTGCGCTCGGTGGAGCCGGCCCAGCTCGCGCTTGCGCGCAAGTCAGCGAGCTACCCGCTCGTGCCTTATTCCAACCGCATCGCGCACGGGCGCTTCAACTGGCAAGGCCGGCCCTACCAGTTGGCGTTGAACTTCGACGACAGCCCGCATCCGTTGCACGGCGTGGGCTGGCTCTCGCGCTGGCAGGTCGAGGCTGCGCATGGGCCGAGCGCGCCGGCCGAGGTGGCATTGACACTCGCCCACCGCGCCGATGCCGGCTGGCCGTTCGACTTCACGGCGCGCCAACTGTTTCAGCTCGGGCCGACCTCGCTGCGCTGCGAGATGGTCGTCACCAACAGCGGCGATCGGCCGGCACCGGTGGGGCTCGGGTGGCATCCGTTCTTCCCGCGCCGCACGCGCAGCCGGCTGCACGTGGAGTGCAGCGGGCGCTGGGAGCCGGACGCGCTCAAGCTGCCGACGCAGCTCGTACCCCAGCCGGGCGTGGATGCCGACGTGGCCCACCTCGCCTACGACCATTGCTTCGAAGGCTGGAGCGGCCCGGCGCGCATTCGCGACGAGCGCTTCACGCTCACGCTGCGCTCGTCGCTCACGCGACTCGTGATCTACACGCCACCCGACGCGGATCACTTCGCCGTCGAACCGGTGAGCCATGTCACGAATGCGATCAACCAGCCCGCGCCGAGCGCGCTCGGCCTGGTCACGTTGCAGCCCGGACAAAGCTGCCAGGCGTGGATGACGCTCGAGGTGCAGCCGACGCACTGACACTGCCCAGGCGCACCCGGCCGCGCATTTGCTGGCGTGACGCTGACATCCTTCGCGCGCACTGGGCGATTCGGGACGCGGCGATCCATTACGTATAATCCCGGGGTTTGCTCCGATCGACTTGCCCTTCGAACCATGACCGAGCGCATCGTCCATGGCCGTTGGGACGACGAGGAAGAGGACGCGCCGCCCGTCCCGCTGACGCCCGAACAGGCGCAGACGCTGCGGGCGGAGTTGCCCTCGGTTTCGGCGTGGCAGGTGGTCGCGGCGCAGGCGGTGGCTGGCTTGGTCGTCGCGGCGCTGTGCTTCGCCTTCGGTGATCGCGGCGGCTTGGGTTGGTCGGCGCTTTACGGCGCGGCCTGCATCGTGTTGCCCTCGGCGCTGTTGGCCAGGGGGATGGCAAGGCTTCCGGGCGCGGGCCCGGCCGCTGCGGCGGTCGGGTTCATGGTCTGGGAGGGCGTGAAGGTTTTGCTGACGGTGGCCATGCTCGTGGCTGCCGTCAGGGTGGTTCCCGATCTGAGCTGGCCGGCATTGCTGGCGGCACTGACGGTGTGCCTGAGCATGAACTGGGTGGCGCTGCTGTGGCGGGGCCGCACCAAGAACAAGAGTCGCTGAGGAAGACATGTCCGCAGATGCGAATGCCGCGCAACACGCCGCGCCGAGCGCCGGTGAGTACATCGTCCACCATCTGACGCATCTGGGCACCGGCAAGCCGAAGTCGCTCGTCGATTTCAGCGTCATCAACTGGGACTCGGTTTTCTTCGCGATTGCGCTCGGCGTGATCGGTTGCTGGCTGCTCTGGCTGGCCGCGCGCAAGGCCACCTCGGGCGTGCCGGGACGCTACCAGGCGGCGGTGGAGATCCTCGTCGAGATGGTCGACAGCCAAGCCAAGGGCATTGTCCACAGCGCAGAGAGTCGCAAGTTCGTTGCTCCGCTCGCATTGACGGTCTTCGTCTGGATCTTCCTGCTCAATGCAATGGATCTGTTGCCGGTCGACATCCTGCCGGCGATCTGGGCCCAGATCTTCGGCGCTGCGGGCCACGATCCGGCGCACGCCTACCTGCGCGTCGTACCGACTGCCGACCTCTCGATCACGATGGGCCTGTCGGTCTCGGTGCTGCTGATCTGCCTGTACTACAACGTCAAGATCAAGGGCCTCGGCGGCTGGATCCACGAGCTCTTCGCCGCGCCGTTCGGCAACCACTGGGCGCTCTACCCCTTCAATTTCGCGATGCAGATCGTCGAGTTCGTCGCCAAGACGGTCTCGCACGGCATGCGGCTGTTCGGCAACATGTATGCCGGCGAGCTGATCTTCCTGCTCATCGCGCTGATGGGCGGCGCGTTCACGCTGTCGGTGACCGGCGTCCTGCTTGCGCTCGGGCACATCGTGGCCGGCACGGTGTGGGCGATCTTCCACATCCTGATCATCACGCTACAGGCCTTCGTCTTCATGATGCTGACGCTGGTCTACGTCGGCCAGGCGCACGACTCACACTGAAATGCCGGCGTGGCGCTCGACTGGGGCGTCGCGCAGCAGAGACGATTCAATCTCTTCATTCCTTCCCTCACCTTTCACCCACAACAGGAGTCAACATGGAAATCATCGGCCTCGTCGCAGTAGCAGCCGGTCTCATTATCGGCCTGGGCGCTGCGGGCGCCTGTATCGGCATCGGCGTGATGGGCAGCAAATACCTCGAGTCGGCCGCGCGCCAGCCCGAGCTGATGGGTGAACTGCAGACCAAGATGTTCCTGCTCGTCGGCCTGATCGACGCCTCGTTCATCATCGGCACCGGTATTGCGCTCTGGTTCACGACGGCCAACCCGTTCCTGGCCCAGCTCGCCGCGCTGCCGAAGTGATTCCAGGGCGCGCAAGCCCGCTCCGAGCCGCCGGCGCCGCGCGAGTCGCAGGCCCTGGCCGTCCTACGCCATCACCGTGATCGAGGCAACGCAGTGAGTATCACCTTCACCCTGATCATCCAGATGATCGTGTTCATGATCCTGGTCGGGTTCACGATGAAGTTCATCTGGCCGCCGATCACCGCGGCGCTCGATGCGCGCGCCCGCAAGATCGCCGACGGCCTGTCGGCCGCCGACAAGGCCAAGTCCGAGCTCGCCGTGGCCAACAAGCGCGTCGAGGAGCAGCTTTCCGCCGCACGCGACGATGCCGCCAAGCGCCTCGCCGACGCCGAGCGCCTGGCGCAGCAGATGATCGAGGAAGCCAAGTCGCGCGCGAGCGTGGAAGGCGCCAAGCTCATCGCCGCGGCGCGCGCCGAAGCCGAGCAGGAGGCCGCCAAGGCGCGCGAGGTGCTGCGCGAGCAGGTGGCTGCGCTCGCCGTCAAGGGCGCCGAGCAGATCCTGCGCCGCGACGTCGACGCGCGCGTGCATGGCGAGTTGCTTTCGCGCCTGAAAGCGGAGCTATGAACATGAGCCGCCACGCTCACGTCCTTTCGCTGCCCCTGGGCCCCGTCAGGGGCCACTTCGTGTCCCTTGGGGCGCGGGCCTCCCTTGGGGCGGCCTGGCGGGAGGCCTGACCATGGCCGAACTCGCCACCATCGCACGGCCCTACGCCGAGGCCATGTTCAAGGCATCGGCCGGGGCCGACCTGAGCGGCCTTGCGGCGCAGGTCGATGCGCTCGCCGCCGTCGCCGCCGACGAACGTCTGCGCCAGTTCGCCGACAACCCGAATGCGACACCTGCGCAGGTCTTCGGCGTCGTGAGCTCGGTTGTCGCCGGGCCACTCTCGGACGCGGCCAAGAACCTGCTGCAGGCCGTGATCGACAACGGCCGCCTGGCTGCGCTGCCGCAGGTGGCCGAGCAGTTTCGCAAGCTCGTGAATGCGCAGGCTGGCGTCTCCGATGCGGTCATCCAGAGCGCCTTCGCGATCGACGACGCGCAGCTTGCCGAAGTGGTGGCCACGCTCGAACGCCGCTTTGGGCGCAAGCTCAATGCGCGCGTGGAAATCGATCCCGAGCTGATCGGCGGCATCCGCGCCGTGGTCGGCGACGAAGTCCTCGACAGCTCGGTCAAGGCCCGCCTCGAACAGATGAAGCTCGCGCTCGCCGCCTGAGCTCATTGGAGAACCCCATGCAACTCAATCCCGCAGAAATTTCCGAACTGATCAAGAGCCGCATCGAAGGGCTTGCCGGGTCGGCCGACATCAAGAACCAGGGCACCGTCGTCTCGGTGGCCGACGGCATCTGCCGCGTGCACGGACTGTCGGACGTGATGGCCGGCGAAATGCTCGAGTTCCCGCCCACGCCGGGCGGGCAGCCGACCTTCGGTCTCGCGCTCAACCTCGAGCGCGACTCGGTCGGCGCGGTGATCCTGGGCGAGTACGAGCACATCTCCGAAGGCGACACCGTCAAGTGCACGGGCCGCATTCTCGAAGTGCCGGTCGGCCCCGAACTGATCGGTCGCGTCGTCAACGCGCTCGGTGCGCCGATCGACGGCAAGGGGCCGATCAACGCCAAGATGACGGACGTGATCGAGAAGGTCGCGCCGGGCGTGATCGCGCGCCAGTCGGTGAGCCAGCCGGTTCAGACCGGCCTGAAGGCCATCGACTCGATGGTGCCGATCGGCCGCGGCCAGCGCGAGTTGATCATCGGCGACCGCCAGACCGGCAAGACTGCGGTGGCGATCGACACGATCATCAACCAGAAGGGTCAGGACATGACCTGCGTCTACGTAGCGATCGGCCAGAAGGCCTCGTCGATCAAGAACGTGGTGCGCGCGCTCGAGCAGCAAGGCGCGATGGACTACACGATCGTCGTCGCGGCGAGCGCGTCGGAGTCGGCAGCGATGCAGTACATCTCGGCGTACTCCGGTTGCACGATGGGCGAGTACTTCCGCGACCGCGGCCAGGACGCGCTGATCATCTATGACGACCTGTCCAAGCAGGCCGTCGCGTATCGCCAGGTATCGCTGCTGCTGCGCCGCCCGCCAGGCCGCGAAGCCTTCCCCGGCGACGTGTTCTATCTCCACTCGCGGCTGCTCGAGCGCGCGGCACGCGTGAACGCCGACTTCGTCGAGGCATTCACCAAGGGCGAGGTCAAGGGCAAGACGGGGTCGCTGACGGCGCTGCCGATCATCGAGACCCAGGCCGGCGACGTCTCGGCCTTCGTGCCGACGAACGTGATCTCGATCACCGACGGCCAGATCTTCCTCGAGACCTCGCTCTTCAACGCCGGCATCCGGCCCGCGATCAACGCCGGCATCTCGGTGTCGCGCGTCGGTGGCGCGGCGCAGACCAAGCTCATCAAGGGCCTGTCGGGCGGCATCCGGACCGACCTCGCGCAGTATCGCGAGCTGGCCGCGTTCGCGCAGTTCGGCTCCGACCTCGACGAGGCGACCCGCAAGCAGCTCGACCGCGGTGCGAAGGTGACCGAACTGCTCAAGCAGGCTCAGTACGCGCCGTTGCCGATCAGCCTGCAGGCGGCCACGCTGTTCGCCGTGAACAAGGGTTTCATGGACGAGCTGGACGTGAAGAAGGTGCTCGCCTTCGAGCACGGCCTGCACCAGCACCTGAAGTCGAGCCACGCGGCGCTGCTGGCCAGGCTCGAAGGTGAAAAGGCGCTCGACAAGGCGGCCGAGGAAGAGCTCTCCGGTGCCGTTGCCGCATTCAAGAAGTCGTTTGCATGAAATTCCGCGGCGCGCAAGGAGCGTTCCGGATCCGGGTCTCCCGGTTCGGAACACGGCCCCCCCGGGGGGCAGCGAGCGCAGCGAGCTTGGGGGCACGTTGATATGGCGGTCGGCAAGGAAATACGCGTCAAGATCAAGAGCTTCGAGAACACGAAGAAGATCACCAAGGCCATGGAGATGGTCTCGGCGGCCAAGATGCGCAAGACGCAGGAGCGCATGCGCGCGGCGCGGCCCTATGCCGAGAAGATCCGCAACATCTCGGCCAACCTGGCGCGTGCCAACCCCGAGTACCGCTCACCGTTCATGCGCAAGGTCGACGAGTTCAAGCGCGTCGGCTTCGTCGTCGTCACCACCGACAAGGGCCTGTGCGGTGGCTTGAACACGAACGTGCTGCGCGTGTTGACGAACCGGATGCGCGACGTTCAGCAGGCGGGCGGCAGCGTGCAGGCGGTGGCGATCGGCAACAAGGGCCTCGGCTTCCTGAATCGCATCGGTGCCAAGGTCGTGGGCTACGCCGTCCAGCTTGGCGATTCGCCGCACCTGGACAAGATGGTCGGCCCGGTCAAGGTCATGCTCGACGCGTTTGCCGCCGGCGAACTCGACGCGGTGCAGCTGTGCTACACGAAATTCGTCAACACGATGACGCAGGAGCCCGTCGTCGAGCAACTGCTGCCGCTGACCAGTGAAGGGCTGCAGAGTTCGGCGACCGACAAGCACGCCTGGGACTACATCTACGAGCCAGAACCGTCGGTCGTGATCGACGAGTTGCTCAAGCGCTACATCGAGGCCCTGGTCTATCAGGCGGTGGCCGAGAACATGGCCTCCGAGCACGCGGCGCGCAAGGTGGCGATGAAGGCCGCGACCGACAACGCCGGCAACCTGATCGACGAGTTGAAGCTCATCTACAACAAGACGCGCCAGGCGGCGATCACGACCGAGCTTTCTGAAATCGTGGGTGGCGCCGCCGCGATCAGCGGCTGAGCATCACCCGGAAACACTGTTGAAGGATTGAAGAAAATGGCACAAGGCAAGATCGTTCAGTGCATCGGCGCGGTGGTGGACGTCGAATTCCCGCGCGACAGCATGCCGCGCGTCTACGAGGCGCTCAAGCTCGAAGGCTCGCCGCTGACGCTCGAGGTGCAGCAGCAGCTCGGCGACGGCGTGGTGCGCACGATCGCGCTCGGCTCGTCGGAAGGCCTCCGCCGCGGGCTGATGGTCACCAACACCGGCGCCGCGATCAGCGTGCCGGTGGGCAAGGCCACGCTCGGCCGCATCATGGACGTGCTCGGCAACCCGATCGACGAGCGCGGCCCGGTCAACGCCGAAATGTCGATGCCGATCCACCGCAAGGCGCCGGTCTACGACGAGCTCTCGCCGTCGCAGGAACTGCTCGAAACCGGCATCAAGGTCATCGACCTCATCTGCCCGTTCGCCAAGGGCGGCAAGGTGGGCCTGTTCGGCGGCGCCGGCGTCGGCAAGACCGTGAACATGATGGAACTGATCAACAACATCGCCAAGGCGCACTCGGGCCTGTCGGTGTTTGCCGGCGTGGGTGAGCGCACCCGCGAGGGCAACGACTTCTATCACGAGATGATGGAGTCCAAGGTCGTCGTCAGCGAAAACCTCAGCGAGTCGAAGGTGGCGATGGTCTACGGCCAGATGAACGAGCCGCCGGGCAACCGCCTGCGCGTCGCGCTGACCGGCCTCACGATTGCCGAGTCGTTCCGCGACGAGGGCCGCGACGTGCTGTTCTTCGTCGACAACATCTATCGCTTCACGCTCGCCGGCACCGAAGTGTCGGCGCTGCTCGGCCGCATGCCTTCGGCAGTGGGCTACCAGCCGACGCTGGCCGAGGAGATGGGCCGCCTGCAGGAGCGCATCACCTCGACGAAAGTCGGATCGATTACCTCGATCCAGGCCGTCTACGTCCCTGCCGACGACCTGACCGACCCGTCGCCGGCCACCACCTTCGCCCACCTCGACGCGACCGTCGTGCTCTCGCGCGACATCGCAGCACTCGGCATCTACCCCGCGGTCGACCCGCTCGACTCGACCTCGCGCCAGGTCGATCCGCACGTGGTTGGCGAGGATCACTACAGCACCACCCGCGCCGTGCAGGGCACGCTGCAGCGCTACAAGGAACTGCGCGACATCATCGCCATCCTGGGCATGGACGAACTGAGCCCGGAAGACAAGCTCGCGGTCAGCCGCGCGCGCAAGATCCAGCGCTTCCTCTCCCAGCCCTTCCACGTCGCCGAGGTCTTCACCGGTACGCCGGGCAAGTACGTGCCGCTGAAGGAGACGATCCGCGGCTTCAAGATGATCGTCAGCGGCGAGTGCGATTCGCTGCCCGAGCAGGCCTTCTACATGGTCGGCACGATCGACGAGGCCTTCGAGAAGGCCAAGAAGATCCAGTAGGCAGGAGGACAATCCCATGGCCACGATTCACGTCGACGTCGTCTCCACCGAGGAAACCATCTTCTCCGGCGAGGCGAAGTTCGTCGCGCTGCCGGGCGAATCGGGCGAGCTCGGGATCCTGCCGCGGCACACGCCGCTGATCACGCGCATCAAGCCGGGCGCGGTGCGTATCGAACGCGCCGACACCGGCGAGGAAGAGTTCGTCTTCGTCGCTGGTGGCATCCTGGAGGTCCAGCCCGGTACGGTCACGGTGCTCGCCGACACCGCGATCCGTGGCCACGACCTCGACGAGGCCCGGGCCACCGAAGCGCGCAAGCTCGCCGAAGAGGCCATGCGCAATGCCTCGAGCGACCTCGACCTGGCCAAGGCGCAGGGCGAGTTCGCGGCCATGGCAGCGCAGATCGCCGCGCTGCGCAAGTTCCGAAAGAAGTAAGTCACCACACCCCGCTCGCCGGGTGCGGCGAGCGACCCTCCGCGAGGGCAGGGCCTTGCTCGGGGCGGCCCCGGCGCGGCGGCCCTGAGAGCCGAAGGGAAGGGCGAGCGGGGCGGAGGCCGCAAGAGTCCAGCTGCCTGCGCAGCCGGACGCGGCAGGAACGCCGGCTGGCCTGCAAGCCAGCCGGCCCCGGAACGGGGATCGACCAGCCCAGGCGATGACGAGCGCTGCGGGCTCGATGCCCGCGCGCGAGTGACAGGCTTCAGCTGAGCGCCGCTTCGTCCGGCAACTCGTTCGGATTGACCTGACCTTCGGCGAGCGGGAAGTGTGCCGCGAGCGCGGCGCTCACGGCGTCGATCGCCTGCTCGAGCCCGGCCTCGAAGCGCTGTTCGCGAAAGGCCTGCGCCATCGTGTCGGCCAGCGCGCGCCAGTGCGCCGCATCGACCTGGCGCGCCAGACCGCGGTCGGCAACGATCTCGATGCGGTGCTCTGCAAGCAGCAGGTAGATCAGCACGCCGTTGTTGTGCTCGGTGTCCCAGACGCGCAGCTTGCCGAACAGTGCGAGCGCGCGTTCGCGGACCGGGGCATTGCGCAAGAGATACGACAGCGGCAGCCCAGCCTCGATGCACAGGCGGATCTCGCCGCTGTGCGTCTTCTCGCCTGCCGCCACGCGCTGGCGCAGGCGCTCGAGCGCGCCGTCGCCGAGCGCGCGCCGGGCATCGCCCTCGTCGAACCAACGGTGCTTGAGGATGCGCAGCCAGCGGTTCATCGTCGTGGTCGTCCTTCGCGGCTCACCAGCTGCCCGAGGCGCCGCCGCCGCCGAAGTCGCCGCCGCCGCCGGAACCGAACCCGCCGCCTCCACGTCCGCCGCCCCAGCCGCCGCCATGGCCGCCCCAGATCACCGGCCCGCCGCGCCCGCCACGGCCGACACTCGCGCGGCTGCCCACGCCCATCACGCCGACCAGCATCAGCGCGATGATCGCTGCCGCGCCGGCGACGAGCAGGCTCGCCGTCAACCACCAGCCGAGCGCGCCGATCGCGCCGCCGGTGGCCAGCGCGCCGAGCTTGCGCCCGAGCACGGCCGTCAGCACCGCGCCGGCGATCGGCGCGCCGACGAACAGGAAGATTGCGAGGTCTTGCCAGTCGAAGCCGCTGCTCGCGCGGCGCTGATCGGGCTCGGGCAGCCCTTCGTTGCCGATGCGCGCATCGAGTCGCTCGATACCCGCGCGCAGGCCGCCCGCGAAGTCGCCCGCCTTGAAGGCCGGCGTGATCGTCTCGGCGATGATGCGGCTCGCCGCGAGGTCGGGGAGCGCACCTTCGAGCGCTTTCGCGACCTCGATGCGCACCCGCCGATCGTTCTTGGCGACGACGACGAGCACGCCGTCGCCGACCTCGCGCCGGCCGATCTTCCATGTGTCGGCGACGCGCTGGGCGTAGGCCGCGATGTCCTCGGGCTGCGTGCTCGCGACCATCAGCACGACGATCTGCGCGCCGTGCGCCTGCTCGACGGCGGCGAGTTGCGCCGTCAGCGCCTGCACGTCGCCGCCGCTCAGCGTTCCGGTCTGGTCGATCACGCGGCCCGAGAGCGCTGGCACGGGCAGCGGTTCCTGCGCCCAGGCTGCGCCGGCCAGCGCCAGCGCGCAGACAAGCGCGGTCAGCCAGCGCAGCATGGCCGGATGCAAAGGCGCCTACTTCGACGCCGGCTTGTCGAAGCTCACCACCGGCGGCGCCGAGATCTGGGCCTCGTTGGCAACCGTGAAGCTCGGCTTGGGTTCGTAGCTGAACACCATCGCCGTCAGGTTGGTCGGAAAGCTGCGCGCAAGCACGTTGTACTCGGCGACCGTCTTGATGTAGCGGTTGCGCGCGACCGTGATCCGGTTCTCGGTGCCTTCGAGTTGCACGCGCAGATCCTGGAAGGCAGCGTTGGCCTTGAGCTGCGGGTACTGCTCGACGACCACCATCAGCCTTGAGAGCGCACCGGTCAGCTCGCCCTGCGCCTGCTGGAACCTGGCGAACGCCTGCGGGTCGTTGACGAGCTCGGGCGTCGCGTTGATGCTGGTCGCGCGCGCGCGCGCCTCGACGACCTTGGTCAGCGTGTCCTGCTCGAATCCGGCCTCGCCCTTGACGGTGGCGACGATGTTGGGAATCAGGTCGGCGCGACGCTGGTATTGGTTGAGCACTTCCGACCACGACGCCTTGACCTGTTCGTCGAGGCGCTGGAATTCGTTGTAGCCGCAGCCGCTGAGCGAGAGCGCGGCAGCGAGGGCGAGCAGCCAGAGACGGAAGCGACGGGACATGGCAGCAGTTCCTTCAGTCGATGTGGAGCGCAGATGGGGTGCCGCGCGCTGCGTTCAAGCGCTCTCCAGGGGGCGCTCATTATGCGGCGCCGGCCAGTGCGCGTTTGCGACAATCCTGCGATGAGCGCCAAACTGCAGAACGACACCTTTCTCCGCGCCTGCCTGTGCCAGCCGACCGACTACACGCCGGTCTGGCTGATGCGCCAGGCCGGGCGCTACCTGCCCGAATACCGCGCCACGCGCGATCGGGCCGGCAGCTTCATGGGGTTGGCCACGAACACCGACTTCGCGACCGAGGTCACGCTGCAGCCGCTGGAGCGCTTTGCGCTCGATGCGGCGATCCTGTTTTCCGACATCCTGACCGTGCCCGATGCGATGGGGCTCGGCTTGAGCTTCGCCACCGGCGAGGGCCCGCGCTTCGCGCACCCGGTGCGCGACGAGGCCGCGGTGGCGCGCCTCGCGGTGCCCGACATGGCGCGCCTGCGCTATGTGTTCGACGCGGTCGCCAGCATCCGCAAGGCGCTCGCCGGGCGCGTGCCGCTGATCGGCTTTGCGGGCAGCCCATGGACCCTGGCCTGCTACATGGTCGAGGGGGCGGGCTCCGACGACTACCGCCTCGTCAAGACGCTGCTCTATCGTCGTCCCGACCTGATGCATCGCATGCTCGCCGTCACCGCCGATGCGGTGGCGCAATACCTGAACGCGCAGATCGACGCCGGCGCGCAGGCGGTAATGATCTTCGACAGTTGGGGCGGCGTGCTGGCCGATGGCGCCTTCCAGCAGTTCAGCCTCGCCTACACGCGGCGCGTGCTGGAACAGGTGCGCACCGAGCACGCGGGCGAGCGCGTGCCGCGCATCGTGTTCACCAAGGGGGGTGGGCCGTGGCTGGCCGACATCGCCGGGCTGCGGCCGGACGTGATCGGCCTCGACTGGACCGTCAACCTCGGCGCCGCGCGCGCGCAGGTCGGGCCCGGCATTGCGCTGCAGGGCAACCTCGATCCGAATGTGCTTTTCGCGCCTCCGGAGGTGATCGCTGCCGAAGCGGGAAAGGTCCTGGCCAGCTACGGCACGCACGGCGCGGGCAGCGGCCACATCTTCAACCTCGGTCACGGCATCAGCCAACACACGCCGCCCGAAAGCGTGGCCGCACTCGTCGAGGCGGTCCATTCGCAGTCCCGGCGCCAGCGACAAAGCACCTGAATCGTCGCAGCGACAACCGGTGTTTTCCCGATTGCCCGGGCAGCGCAATTGACAATCGAAATCTGCCAATTCGGCCCACCGACACGTGACTTATCCCCATGCGGGCGGTGGCTGCGCCGCGTTCGCATTGCGGCGTCGCAGCAGTCGATTCCGACCAGATTCGTCTAAGTGATTGATTTCATTGAAGTGGCTCCGGTTGCTGCGAAACTGCGCAACCCAGCGCCAGGGCCCATGAATCAAGGCTTTGTCGTTCCAGACCGCAGGTTTCCCACAAAGTTATCCACAGTGCGCGTGGACAGGTTTGAAAACGCTTTGGAATCATCAACTTAGGGGCGTTCTTTGAACAAGTGCGGAGCTTTGGCGCGTAACTCTGTCCAGCCTGTATATGGCTGAGCCGGTGCGCGTCAGGGTGGCGGTCGAGGCCCCGCAGCACAGCGGCCTCGCCGCTGCGCTGGACTACGCCAGTGAGTGCCCGCTCGCGCCCGGAACGCTGGTGCGTGTGCCGCTGGGCAAGCGTGACGTGCCCGGCATCGTCTGGCCGGGCGGCGCTGGCGCCGCTTTCGACGCCGAACCGCGCGCCATCGGCGAAGTCCTCGCGTGCCTGCCGCCGCTCTCGGCCGCCTGGTGCGAACTGGTCGGTTTCGCCGCGTCCTACTACCAGCGCAGCGTGGGCGAGGTCGCGCTGGCGGTGCTGCCGCCCGAGTTGCGCCGGCTCGACGACACCCGCTTGCAGCGCCGCATCGATCGCCTGCACAAGGCCTTCCTCACCGTCGCGCCCGGCAGTGCGCCGGCCGAAACCCCGCCGCCGAGTGGCGAACAGGCCGCCGTACTGGCCGAACTTGCCGCGCTCGCGCAATCTGACGCACGGCCCGCCGTGCTGCTGCACGGGGCGACGGGCAGCGGCAAGACCGAGGTCTACCTGCGGGCTGCCGAAGAGGCGCTGGCAGCGGGCCGCCAGGCGCTGGTGCTGGTGCCCGAGATCAACCTGACGCCGCAGCTCGAGGCCCGCTTCGCGCAGCGCTTCGGCGCCGGGCCCGCGCCGCGGCGCATCGTCTCGCTGCACAGCGCGCTCACGCCGGCGCAGCGGCTGCGCAACTGGCTCGCCGCGCACCTCGGCCTCGCTGACCTCGTGCTCGGCACGCGACTGGCTGTGTTTGCCTCGCTGCCGCGGCTTGGACTGATCGTCGTCGACGAGGAGCACGACCCGTCGTACAAGCAGCAGGAAGGCGCACGCTACTCGGCGCGCGACCTCGCGGTCTACCGCGGCCGTCTAGAGGGTGCGCTCGTGATTCTCGGTTCGGCCACGCCGTCGCTCGAGAGCTGGCAGCGTGCCGAACAGGGCCGCTATCGGCGGCTCGCGATGCCGGAGCGCATTGGCGGCGGCGAGCTGCCCGCCGTGCGGCTGATCGACATGAACCGCCACAAGGCGAACGCCGCAGGCAGCGCGCCGCAGGCGCTCTCGCCGCCGCTGGTCGAGGCGCTGCAGCAGCGGCTTGCGCGCGGCGAGCAGAGCCTCGTCTTTCTCAACCGGCGCGGCTACGCGCCGGTGCTGCATTGCGCCGCCTGCGGCTGGAAGAGCGCCTGCCCGCATTGCAGCGCGTGGCGCGTGTTCCACAAGCTCGACCGCACGCTGCGCTGCCACCACTGCGGCCTCGCGCAGCCGGTGCCGCGCGCCTGCCCCGATTGCGGCAACCTCGACATTGCCGGCATCGGCCGCGGCACCGAGCGCCTCGAGGAGCAGATCGCGCTGCTGCTGCCCGGGGCGCGCGTGGCGCGCATCGACGCGGACAGCACGCGCGCCAAGGGCGCGTTGCAGGCGCGCCTGGGCGCAGTGCACGCGGGCGAGGTCGACATCCTCGTCGGCACCCAGATGATCGCCAAGGGCACGACTTTCGCCGCATCACGCTCGTCGCCGCGGTCAACCCCGACAGCGCGCTCTTCTCGAGCGACTTTCGCGCGCCCGAGCGCCTGTTCGCGCTCCTCATGCAGGCGGCAGGGCGGGCCGGCCGCGACGCCCAGCACGCCGCACGCAGCGAGATGTGGATCCAGACCTGGCACCCGCAGCATCCGCTCTACGCGGCGCTGCTGCGGCACGACTTCGCCGCCTTCGCGGCGAGCCAGCTTGCCGAGCGCCGCATGGCCGGCCTGCCGCCCTTCGCCCACCTGGCGCTGTTGCGTGCCGAGGCGCGCAGTGCCGAGTCGGCGCGCGGTTTCCTGCAAGCCGCGGCCGAACTCGCGGCCGATCTGGCCGGCAGCGACGCGGTGAGCGTCTACCCGCCGGTGCCCGCGAGCATCGCCCGCGTTGCCGATGCCTGGCGCATGCAGATGCTGATCGAATCGCCGTCGCGCGCCGCGCTGCAGCGCATGCTCGCGGCCTGGCTGCCGCAACTGCATGCGCTGCGCAGCGCGCGGCGCGCTGCCGACCTGCGCATCCTGCGCTGGGCGGTGGATGTCGACCCGCTGGCGATTTGAGCCCCGCGCGCCCGGCGGCCCGCGCCCGCCGCCGCTTCAGGTAGCCCGGCACCTGCGCCGCGAGCGCCTGGCGCTGCGACGTGGCGCTGCCCATCAGGGCAAAGCCGAGCAGGCTGCCGTCCGCGGCGGCAAAGCGCGCGTGGAGCGATTCGCCGTCCGACTCGACCGTCCATTTGCCCTGGGCATCGATCGGCGGCGGGCAGACCACGGTCGGGCAGGCCGGCGTCTTGACGACGACCGGCATCGCCGGGTAGGCCACTTCGGTCGGCGTGCCGGCGAGCGTGGCGGCGAGCGCGCGCGCCTGCTGCATGATCGGCATCACGTAGGGCGGCGTGTGGCCCGCGACCTCGGCACAGTCGCCGACCGCGTAGACATGGGCCGCCGACGTTGCGAGCCTGCGATCGACGACGATGCCGCGCTTGACCGCGAGACCGGCCGCGCGGGCGAGGCCGGTGCGCGGGCGCAGGCCGATCGCCGACAGCACGAGGTCGGCGGCTTGTTGGCTGCCGTCGTCGAGCGTGAGCACGACGCCGCTGGCCGCACGGTCGATGCGGGTTGCGGCCACGCCGAAGCGAAAGGTCACGCCCGCGGCTTCGAGGCGCTGGCGCAGCAGGGCCCCCGCCTCCGGCGGCAGCAGGCGCGACAGCGGCCCCGGTGCGGGGTCGATCACGGTCGGAGCAACGCCGCGCGCGAGCAGGTCGTTGGCGAACTCGCAGCCGATCAGCCCGCCGCCGAGGATGGCGACGGACTTCACGCCTTGCAGCCGCTCGGCAAAGCGCGCGTAGTCGTCGAGGTCGTTGACCGACAGCACGCCTTCTTGCGCGCCGTCGCCCCCGAGCGGGATGCGGATCGCGTCGGCACCGAGCGCGAGCACGAGGTCGCGACAAGCGATCGTCTCGCCGTCGGCGAGCGTGACCGTGCGCGCTTCGGCGTCGATGGCGCGCAGTTCGCAATGCGCGCGAACGTTCGCCTGCAATTCCGCGGCCATCGTGCCGGCCGGCTTCATCACCAGCGTCGCCGCGGTCTTGCCGCCGGCGAGCGCGTTCGACAGCATCGGCTTGGGTAGAAGCCCGCGTGGTCGCGGCTCACCACGACGAGCGGCACCTGCTTGTCGAGCTTGCGCAACTCGCGCGCGACGGTGTAGCCGGCGAGGCCGCTGCCGACGATGACGACCGGCAGCGCCTTGCCGCTCGTTGCGTTCGTCATCACGCGGCCTGGACCTCGACCATCTCGAAGTCGGCCTTGGCGACACCGCAGTCGGGGCACTCCAGTCCTCGGGGATGTCGCTCCAGCGCGTGCCCGGGGCGATGCCCTCGGCGGGAAGGCCCTTGGCCTCGTCGTAGACGAAGCCGCAAACAATGCATTGGTAGGTCTTCATGGAATGGATTCTCCTGGGGTTCGGTGGGTCGGATCAGGCAGCCAGCTTGTCGAGAACGGCCTGGTAGTTGTTGGCGTGCCGCTCCTCGACCTTGGCGAGCGCGGCAAAGCGCTTCGAGGAGCCTTCTCGAGCACGGCCTTGAATGCCTCGGCGTGCTCCTTCGACTCGGCGATCTGCTCGTCGATCTCCGCCACCGCGTCGGCGCGGCCTTCGGCCACGGCGGCGTTGCGGAAAGCTCGGGTACATCTGGTGTACTCGTAGGTCTCGCCCTCGATCGCGAACTGCAGCGCCTTGGCGGGCGTCATGTTCGCCTTCGGGAACAGCAGGTCGGCGTGGCCGAAGGCGTGCAACAGTTCCTGCTCGGCGGTGGCCTCGAACACCGCGGCCGTCGCCTCGTCGCCCATCGCGCGGCACAGCCTGGCGAAGTAGCGGTACTTGATGTGCGCCATCGATTCGCCGGCGAACGCCGATTCGAGGTTCTTGATGGTCACCGACTCCGGGTTGTGAAAGGGTTGGACATCGTGCTCTCAGTCAATGCGGCAACCGCCGCGATGAAGAGAAGTATAGGATGAAGCTATCGCGTTGCCAATGCAATTGAGCCTATCAATGCAATAGCCGACGCCGATGGACGCCGCGCAGCGCCAGCCCGCGCGGGCTTCACGGCGCGCAAGCGCCGAGGCAGGCCAGCACCGCCAGCGGTGCCGTGTCGGCGCGCAGCACGCGCGGGCCGAGCTTGACCGCAACGAAGCCCGCGCGCAGTGCCAGCGCGCTCGGCGGCGCCAAGGCCGCCCTCGGGACCGCTGAGCACGACGACACCGGCCGCGCCGGCCAGCGCGTTCATCGCCTGCGCCAGCGGCATCGCGTCGCCCGGGTCGAGCAGCCAGCGCACCTCGCCTAGCTCTGGCGCAAGCGTCCCCAGCCAGGCCTGGAGCGAGCTCACGGCATGCACCTGCGGCAGGCGGGTGCGGCCGCTCTGCTCGGCGGCGGCGATCGCGACGCCTTGCCAGTGCTGCTGCTTCTTGTGCGCCCGCTCGCCCTGCAACCTGAGCACCGAGCGCTCGCAATGGAGCGGCACGATGGCCGCCGCGCCGAGCTCGGTCGCCTTCTCGACGAGGTGTCCATGCGCTCGTTGGCGGGCATGCCGATCGCAAGCGTGACCGGTGGCGCGAGCTCGCGCTCGACCGCGCGCTGCGTGCCGACGCGCACGCCGACCTCGCTGCGGCCCATCTTCGTGACCGTCGCTGCGTACTCCCCGCCGCGGCCGTCGAAGAGCACGACCTCGGCGCCCGGTTGCAGGCGCAGCACCTGGGCATGGCGCGCCGCGCCGGGCGGCAGGTCGAGGTCGGTGCCTGCCACGGTGGCGTGTCGATGAAGGAGCGTGCGGGCATGGGCGGTCGGTTCGCGGCTTCGCTACAGTGTGCACGACGGAGGTGCCCGCGATGGCGACAACGACAACGACGCCCAGGCCTGGCTCGACGAGGCCGATGCCTGCCATGACGCCGACCCGGCACGCGCGGCTGGTCTGCTGCGCAGGCTCAGCCCGGCCGCGCTGCCGGCCGACCAGCTGCCCAGCCTCGCTTTCCTGCTCAACCATGTGCTGGGCGAAGCTCGGCGCCTGGGGCGAGGCGGATGCGATGTTCGCCCCGCTGCTGGGCGCGGCGGGCGCCGCAGCGCCGGTCGTGCTGTGGCGCCAGGCCGCGGCTGCAGCGGGGCTCGCAGGTGACGCAGCCGCGGCCTCCCGGCACACCGACGCACTCGCCGGCGCGAGCGGCGCGAGTGCCGAACAGGCGCACGACGTGGTGGCGCTGACGCAGGCGATGTATCGGGTGCCGGGCCTGGCCTCTGTTGCAGCAGCAGACGCGGTCGCCGAGGCCCTGCCGGCACTCGAGCTGCCGCGCTGGCAGGACGGCGTCACCCCGCTCGACGCGGCGGTGGCCGCGTGCACCAACAACATCGCCTCCGGCCTGATCGAACGTCCGCCACAGGACTTGGCGCAAGCGAGCCTGCGATCGGCCACCGAACGGACGGCGCAACTGGCCGAGCGCTTCTGGCTGCGCGCCGGCAACTGGGTCCACCACGAGCGCGCGGCCTACCTGCGCGCGCTCGTCGCCAACGGCCTCGGCGACGCGGCGCAGGGGCGTGAGCATGCGTTGCGTGCGCTGGCGCTGCTCGACGCGAACGACAACGAGCACGCCGAGCAGGTCGATCGCGCCTTCATCCTGCTCGAGCAGGCGCGTGCCTGCCGGCTGCTCGGCAGCGTGGATGAGGCGCAGGCCGCGCTCGCCGCGGCCGATGCGCTTGCTGCGCAGTTCGGCGACCCCGGCCTCGAACCCTGGTACGCCGAGCGACGCGGCTTCAGTCGGCTGAGGTGACGACCCCAGCTCGCTGCGTTGGCTGCGGCCGGCGCTTCGCGCCTTCACATCGCTTCGCGATGTGAGCCTGCGCCGCAACCTTCGGTTGTCGCTGCCCCCGAGGGGCCGAGCCCGGACACAAACAGTCCTGGGGACTGGTTGTGCCTGGCGAAGGGCCGGGCCTCTGGCCCGGCGCGGCCTGCAAGGCGCTTAGTCGGCTTGGGGCGGCCCGGCGCCGGCTGAGCCCAGCGCCGCACCGACGACGAGCCGCGTCAGCACGCTCGCGACCTCGCGCGTGAAGGCGAGGAAGTCGACATGCGCGCTGTCGTCGGCGCGGTCCGAGATCACGCGCAGCAGCGCGAAGGCAGGCCGAAATCGGCGCAGACCTGCGCCACGGCGGCGCCTTCCATCTCCACCGCCAGCGCGTCGGGCAGTGCGGCGCGCAGCGCGTTGCTTTCGGCAGCCTTGGCGACGAAGCGGTCGCCGCTGATCCACGAGCCCTTCGTGCAGGCGTGGCGCGGCGATGCCGAACTCGGCCAGATGATCGGCGCCGATCGCGCGTGCCGGGTCGGCGAGCAACTGCCGCGCGGCCGCGGCAAGGCGGTCGCTGAGCGCGCCGTCGGCCCCGAAGCGCGAACGCCCGGTCAGCGGCACCTCGTAGCGCGGGAACAGCGGCGAGGCGTCCAGGTCGTGCTGCAGCAGCTCGCGCGCGAGCACCAGGTCGCCGACCCTGACGCCATCGGCAAGCCCGCCCGCAACGCCGGTGAAGAGCAGCGCCGCGGGCGCAGATTCGCTCGCCAGCACCGCCACGGTCGCCCCCGCGGCCACCTTGCCGATGCCCGAGAGCACCAGCACCACCGGCCGGCCGTGCAGGCTGCCGCAGTGGAAGGCACGTCCGGCGCGATCGATGCGCCGGACGTCCCGCAGCAGCGGCAGCAGCGCGCGCAACTCCTCGTGCATCGCGCTCACGATCGCGATGCGCGCCGCCGGATCGGCGAGTGCCGTCATGGCGCACCCCCCGCACCGAGAAGCCATGCGATCGCGCTGAAGCTCGCGAACGCGATCACGGTCGAGCCATGATGATGCGCGCGACGCGGCCGTTGTCGGCCTCGAAGCGCTCGGCGAGCAGCGAGACGTTGCTCGCGCTCGGCAACGCTGCGGCAAGCACGAGCACGGTGAGGCCGAAGGCGGGCACCGGCACGCCGGCGGCATTGAGCAGCAGCCCGCCCGAGAGCACCAGCAGCGGATGGACGAACACCTTGATCAGCGCCACCGGAATGAACTGCGCCGGCGGCGTGCGCGTGTGCGCATGCTGCCCGGCGCGCCACAGCACGGCGCCGATCGTGAACAGCGCGACCGGCGTTGCCGCGTCGCCGAGCATGCGCACGATCTGCCCCACGACTGCAGGAAGCGTCCAGCCCGCGGCGCCGAACAGGGCACCGGCCAGGATCGCCCACGGCAGCGGGTTGACGAGCACGCCGCGGCCGGCGCGCGCGAGGCGCCGCGCGCAGCCCCGCATCGCCCGCAGTGCCGGCGTGCACCTGCGCAAGCGCGATGCACAGCGAGCTCGTCATGGTCAGGTCGACGAGCATGGTCGCGATCACCGGCCCCGCGGCGCGCTCGCCGAGCAGCGCAACGAGCAGCGGCACGCCCATGAAGCCGGTGTTCGGAAACGCCGCGACGAGGGCGCCGAAGGCCGCGTCCTTCAGGCCGACGCCGGTGCCGGCGGCGCCGGTGCGCAGCGTGGTCACGATCGTGAAGGCGATCAGCGCCAGCGCACATGCCGCGTAGATGCCCATCAGCGCCGGATCGACGACTGCGCGAACGGCGTCCCGGCGCCGAAGCGAAACAGCATGCACGGCAGCGCGAAATAGAGCACGAAGGCGTTCAAGCCCGGAATCGCCGATTGCGGCAGCACGCGCGAGTGGGCGCCGAGGTAGCCGCACAGCACGAGCGCGAAGAACGGCACCGTGACGGCGAGGATGGACGCCACGGCCGGCCTATGCGGGCTGCGCGCCGGGGCGGCCGGCCTCGACCGCGAAACGCCCCGCGGTGCGGATCGCGCTATCGGCCAGGCGCACGTCATCGAGCACGCGCAACTGCGCCTGCAGGGACTTCGCATCGAGCGTGAAGCGCACATAGCCGCGCTGGTCCGAACGCGCGTGGCGCACATGCGGATTGAAGCCGAGCGCGGCATCGACGCGGCTCTGCGCCAGGCCCTCGCTCGCGATCGAGGTGCCGCAGAACTCGGTCGCGGTCGCCACCGCCTTGGCGTCGTCGAAGTCGGGCTTCAGGTCGGCAACGTAGTTCGCGTGCACGTCGCCGCCGAGGACGACGACGTTGGCCGCCTTGCGCTCGAGCGCGCCCTGGAGCAGCCGCGCGCGCGCCGCCGGATAGCCATCCCAGCCGTCGGTCCAGTAGAGGCCGCCGGGCGTGTCGGGCGCTTCGCGCTGCGCCGGGTCGCGCCAGGCAAAGCGCGCCATCAGCGTCTGCTGGGCGAGCAGATTCCAGCCGCCCGCGTCGCTGCGCCAGCCCTCGGCAAGCCAGCGCTCCTGCGCCGCGCCGAGCATCGTGCGCTTGGCGTCCAGCAGCGCCGGGCAGGCGGCGGGCGTCACCGTGGTCGAGCCGCCGCGGCCCGGCGGCGGGCAGACCTGCGGGTCGCGGTACTGGCGATCGTCGAGCGCGTGGATGCGCGCGAGCCGCCCCCAGTCGTAGCGCTCGAAGACGCGCAGGTCCGCTCCGCGCGGACGCGCCGCGTTGGGCAGCGGCTGGTGCTCCCAGTACGCCTGGTAGGCCGCCGCGCGGCGGGCGAGGAAGTCGCTCTCCAGGCCCATGCTGTGGTCGTTCGCGTAGTCGTTCTCGACCTCGTGGTCGTCCCAGACCGTGATCCACGGCGCTCGCGTGCATGCGCTGCAGCGCCGGGTCGCTCTTGTACTGCGCGTAGCGGTTGCGGTACTGCGCGAGCGTGCGCACCGCGCCGCTGCCCTCGTGCTGGCGCGCGCCCGGCCGATGCGGGCCCCGGCGCGGCCTCGTAGATGTAGTCGCCCAGGAAGAGCACGAGATCCACGTTCTCATCAGCCATGTGGCGCCATGCAGCGTAGTGGCCGTGGTCCCAGCGCTGGCAGGACGCGATCGCAAACTGCAAAGGCTCGGTGGCCCCCGGTGCCGGCGCGGTGCGCGTGCGGCCGGCGGTGCTGCGCGCGCCCAGCGCGCTGAAGCGGTACCAGTACCAGCGCCCCGGCGCGAGCCCGGCGGCGTCGACGTGCACGCTGTGCGCCCATGCCGCCTCGGCCGTCTCGCTGCCGCGCGCCGCGATGTCCTGAACCGCTCGTCGCGCGATCTCCCCAAGCCACCGGCACGCTCTCCGGCAGTTCGGCGCCGACGAGGCGCGTCCACAGCACGGTGCTGTCCGGCCGCGGCGAGCCCGACGCGACGCCGAGCGCGAAGCGGTCGACATCGGCGGCGCGCGCGTGACGGATGAAGGGCAGGCTGGCGAGCGGGCTCAGTGCAGCGGCGCCGCCCAGTGCGATGAATTGGCGTCGGCGAGGTAGGGGCGGCGTCATGGGCGCCAGTGTGCCTTAGCACAAGCTGGCGCGGCGCCCTTGGCTATCATCCGCCGCCCATGGCCGACACCCTCAACTCCGCCCAGCTCGCCGCCGTGCACCACCTCGGCGGCCCCTGCCTCGTCCTCGCCGGCGCCGGCTCGGGCAAGACGCGCGTGATCGTGCACAAGATCGCGCGCCTGCTCGAGGCGGGCTACGCGCCGGGGCAGATCGCGGCCATTACCTTCACCAACAAGGCGGCGCAGGAGATGCGCGAGCGTGCCAAGGCCCTCGTCGGTGCGCATGCGGCGGCTTCCCCTCGTCGTCAGCACCTTTCACGCGCTCGGCGTGCGCCTGCTGCGCGCGGACGGCGAGCGCATCGGCCTGAAGCCCAAGTTCTCGATCCTCGATGCCAACGACGTGCTCGGCGTGCTGAAGGACGCCGGCACGACGACCGACAACGCGCAGGCCCGGCGCTGGCAGTGGGCGATCAGCCTGTGGAAGAACCAGGGACTTTCCAGCGATGAAGCCGAGGCGGCGGCACAGGGCGAGGACGAGCGCAGCGCCGCGCGCGTCATGCGCCGCTACGAGGAGCGCCTCGCCGCCTACCAGGCGGTGGACTTCGACGACCTGATCGGCCTGTCGCTCAAGCTGCTCGTGCGCGACGCCGAGACGCGCGCGAAGTGGCAGTCGACCCTGCGCTATCTGCTCGTCGACGAGGTGCAGGACACCAATGCGACGCAGTACGAGATGCTGCGCCTGCTCGCCGATCCGCAGGCACCGCGCTTCACGGCAGTGGGCGACGACGACCAGAGCATCTACGGCTGGCGCGGCGCGACGATCGAGAACCTGAAGCGCCTGACGGTCGATTACCCAGCGCTCAAAGGTCATCGCGCTCGAGCAGAACTACCGCTCGACGGGTGCCATCCTGCGCGCGGCCAACGCCGTCATCGCCAACAACCCCAAGCTCTACGAGAAGAAGCTGTGGAGCGAGTTCGGCGACGGCGCGCCGGTCGCGCTGCTCGAGTGCGACGGCGAGGAGCACGAGGCCGAGCGCGCCGTGGCGCGCGTCCAGGCGCTCCGGGCGGCAGGCGGTGAAGTGAAGCTCAGCGATTTCGCGATCCTGTACCGCGCCAACCACCAGGCGCGCGTGTTCGAGCACAAGCTGCGCGCGGCGCAGATCCCGTACAAGGTCTCGGGCGGGCAGAGCTTCTTCGACCGCACCGAGATCCGCGACCTGTGCGCCTGGCTGCGCCTGCTCGTCAACCAGGACGACGACCCGGCCTTCCTGCGCGCGGTCACGACCCCGAAGCGCGGCATCGGCCACCAGACCCTGACCGGCCTGGCCGAGTTTGCGTCGAAGTGGCAGACGAGCCTGTTCGAGGCGCTGTTCGCCGATAGCCTCGGGGCCGCGCTGCCGCGCAAGGCGATCGATTCGCTGCACGAGTTCGGCCGCTTCGTCAACGACTTGCAGTACCGCGCCCGCCATGCGAGCGGCGCCGAGGACGCGAAGGCGCTGCTGATCGGTTGGCTGAAGGACATCGCCTACGAGGAGCATCTGCATGACGGCGAGGACAGCGCCAAGCTCGCCGCGGCGCGGTGGGGCAACGTGCTGGAATTCATCGAGTGGGTCGCGCGCCGCTGCGGCGGCGAGATCACCGAGGACGGCGGCCGTTTCGAGAGCGAGAAGAAGAGCCTGCTCGAGGTCGCGCAATCGATCAGCGTGATCGTGAGCCTCGCCGAGCGCGGCGACGAGCGCGATGTGCTGACCTTGTCCACGCTGCACGCGGCCAAGGGCCTGGAGTGGCCGCATGTGGTCCTCGCGGGCGTCAACGAGGGCTTGCTGCCGTTCCGGAGCGACGACGAGGACATGACGGCCGAGCGTCTGCAGGAGGAGCGACGCCTGATGTACGTCGGCATCACGCGCGCGCGCAGCACGCTCGCGGTTTCGACGCTGCGCCGGCGCAAGCGCGGGCGCGAGACGGTGGCCGGCGTGGCGAGCCGCTTCATCGCCGAGATGAAGCTCGACGAGCTTGCCGTGAAGGTCGACCCGCGCGAGAAGCTCAAGGCGCTGCGCGCCGCGTCGGCGGCGCGCCTGGAGAAGGAGCGTGAGGCGCTCGCGGCGCAGAAGTGTTAGGTCAAAGCGCGGGCACGATCTCGATCGACCACTTGTTCAGCGTCCCGACATCGACCGCCGCCGCGTCGACGACGCGCAGCGTCCAGTTGCCGAGCATCGACTGCCCGCGCAGCGCCGACAGCGGCGACAGCGGCGTCGCCGAGTCGTAGGCGACGACGAGGTTGTCGGCGCCGCCGCCCAACTGTCCGTGCAGGACCACGCTACGGCCAGAGGGCGCGGCCAGCTCGATGCGCAGGTCGCCGATGTAGGTGTGCGTGATGTCGATCGCTACCTTGATCTGGCCGACGTTGCCGGCGCGCGCGATGGCGATGCTGCTGCTGACGCCGGCGGGGGCGTTGTCTGGGATCGCCAGCGCGGGCGCGGCCTCGCCGCCGGCCGGCGCATCGGCGGCGTCGAGCGTCATTTCGAGGCTCCAGCGATTCAGGCTGCCCAGGTCCTGCCCTTCGAGATCGCGCACCGCGAGCAGCCAGTCGCCCGCTGCGGTCTGCCCGACGAGGCCGGCGAGCGCGGCGACGGAGGTCGAGTCGTAGCGCTGCGCGAGGTTGTCGCTGCTGCCGCCGCTGCGGTCGTGCAGCACGGCGCTCGCGCCACCGGGCGCCGTCAGCTCGACCCGCAGGTCGCCGATGTAGGTGTGCGTGATGTCGACGTTGGCAGTCAGCCGCTTGATCTTGCCCGGCTCGCCGATGTGGATCCGGCTCACGATGCCGGCCGCATCGTTGTCGGGGATGGACTGGCGCGTCAGGTTCTCGCCGCGCACAGCCGCCGCCGGGGCGGCGGCACCGACCCGGAACGAGATGCTGGCGTCGGGAACGTCGACCGCCGAGACAACGAGCCCCGAATCGGCGCCGTTCCATAGCCGTGACGACGGCGTCGTCGCGTTAGAGACCGCAACCCCGGCCACCGCCGAGAACAGATCGCCGCCATCGCCCTGGTTGAGGTTGTGCTCGAGGTCGGCGCGTCCGTCGGCCTGCAGCAGCGCGCACTGGTAATGGCGCTGGCCGGTGCCTTGCTGGAATTCGTTGGAGCCGAGCGTGTCGCAGTGGTAGATCGCCAGGCCGCTCGACGGCAGGTGCCGGTCGAGGCCGATCTTGGCCCGGTTCTCGACCAGGAAGTACTCGTTGGGCGTGCTGGTGGCGAACTTGAGCACGGTGTCGTAGGCGCCGTGCTCGGCCCTCGCCTCGGTTGCCGAGTTGAGCGCGATCTCGGTGTTGCACCAGCCGACCAGGTCGCGCAGGTAGGCGCATACCGGCGCCGGCGTGCGCCCCGAGTCGAGGTGGTTGCCCGAACCCATCAGGCAGTAGCTGCCGATGCCGGCGCTCTTGACGCCATCGCCCTCGCGGTTGACGGCGCCGTAGTCGTACATGTCGGGGAAGCGGCACAGCAGGTGGCCGTTCTCGTGGCAGAAGGTGCCAATGCTCAGGTCGGCGCTGCTGCGCCCGGCGCTCGTCAGCAGGTACAGGTTGGTCGATACCCCACCGTAGCGCAGGTCGATGGTGGAGTTGTGCGGCCACAACTCGCCCTCGTACTGCGTCTGCCCGGCATACATGATGTTGAGCGCATCGACCAAGCCCTCGTGGCGCGAGTCGTAGCGGGTCAGGTCGACGCCCGCAGCCACGGCGAGGTCGAGCGCCTCGCGCACGAGCAGGTTGCTGATGTAGAAGCTCCGGTTCTGGCTCAGCCGGAACGGGCCGACGACGTCGTTCGTGTAGTCGAGCTTGCCCGACGAGACGATCCGGAAGTACTCGCGCGCCGAGCAGAAGTTGCCGTTGCGGGTGTAGTCGGGCGCGTTCAACAGATCGCTCAGGTCGGCCTGGGTGACGCTCGTGCGCACGTCCTGGAACTCGACCAGGATCGTCAGCCCGCGCACCGATCCGTTGGCCAGCCGGCGCCCTTCGAGCAGGCCCTGGCTCGGGCCGAAGGTCAGTGCCGCGGCGTTGCTGGCAGCGCGCGCTGCCGGAGCGCGGCTGCGCAGCCGCCGCGCTTCGAAGCGGCTGTGGCGCGTGGCCAGCGACTCGCGCAGGTGGCGCAGCAGCCCGAGCGGCGCCGCTGCGGTGACGGCAACGCCGCTCGAGACGAAGATCCCGTTGTGCAGGTGCGCGTAGCAGAACAGGCCGCGGTCGCTGTCGCTGACCGCGCTGTAGCCGTCGAGCGTTTCGTAGCTCGCGTAGAACTCGTCGCCGGTCACGCGCAGGCGGATGTCGGGGCCGTTGGCCTGGCCGAAGGTCAGGATCTCACCAAAGATGGCGCTCATGCGGCTCTCCTCGCGGCAAAGGGGCCCACAAGATAGACGCTGGCCTTCGTTCGCACAGCCCCTAGCTTGACGTGGCGGCGGTCAAGTTGGCTCGCCAGGCGCCGATATCCGCAGGCAAGTGCCAGTGGATGCGCCGGGTGGCGCCTGTCGGCACCGACTTCGAAAGGCGCTGACCCTTGAGCGACGACAACCCGACCGAGCCCGCGGCAACGCCGACCGCCGCCGGTTGCCGCGCACCGGCTCGGCGCGCGCGCCACTTCTGGCTCGATGGCGCGGCGGTGATGGCGACCGTCTTCGCCGCCGACCTGCTCGTGGTCTCGGCGCGCCAGCAGTTCGGCACCACCACTTCGGCGGGCTGGGGTCGCGCGCTGCTCGACGCGTGCCTGCTCGCCGCGCTGGTCGCGCTGCCGCTGTACTGGTTGCTACGCAGTGTCGAACGCGGCGCGCTGCGCGACGCCCGGCGCAGGCTGGGCGTGCAGCTTGTCTCGCGCCAACCGCAGCGCGGCCTGCGCGCCGTGCTGTATGGCACCTTGCTCGTGCTGGGGCTCGCGTCGGGCTGGCAGGTCTGGCAGGCGCAGAGGGCCGAGGCAACGCGCCAGGTCGATGCGGAGCTGATCACGCTGGCCGGGCACCAGCGCATGCAAAGCCAGCGCATCGGTCGCCTGGCAGTGCTCGCCGCGCTTGCGCCGCGCAACGCCAGGGGGCACTTGAACGATCTCGAGCAATCGCAGGCCGCGATGCAGCAGGCCGCCCAGCGCATGAGCAAGCTGATCGAGCAACAGCGCGGCGCAGCCGACCTGCAGGTCGGCGTGCTCGATCCGCTGCTCAACCGCGTGGCAGTGCAGCAGGCGGCGCTGTGGGAGACCGCCTCCTACCTGCCCCAGGTCGAAGCCGAGATGATGCCGCCGATCGCGCTCGGCCTGCAGGCCGAGGCCGACGCCTTTCTGCGCGACGTGGATGCGCTCGCCGCCGAGATGCAGGTCCAGGCCGACGCGCGCAGCCGGCGCGCCGTGGAGGCCAATCGCGAGTGGGCGCTGCTGATGCTCGCGCTGCTCGCCTGCCTGGCACTGGCGGTACTGGAGCCGCTGGTGCGCACGCTGCGTCAGCAGCACGAGCGGCTGCTGGCCCAGGCCGAGGAGACCAAGTACCTCGCGATGGCGGCCCAGTGCACCGGCAACGGCGTCGTCTTCACCGACGCCGAGCACCGCATCGTCTGGGTCAACGACGGGTTCACGCGCCTGTCGGGCTACGCGCTCGCCGAGGTGGCCGGCCGCACGCCGGGTTCGCTCCTGGGCAGCGATCGCACCGCGCCCGACGTGCTCGGGCGCCTGCTGCACGCCATCCAGCACCGCGAGCCGGTGCAGCTCGAGATCTGCAACCGTGCCAAGGACGGCCGCGAGTACTGGATCGATATCGACCTGCAGCCGCTGTTCGACGAACAGGGGCGGCCGACCGGCTTTCTCGAGGTCCAGTCGGACATCACGCCGCAGATGCTGCAGCGCCAGCACATGGCCACCGTCATCGAGACCATGCCGGTCGGCATGGCGGTGTTCGACGCGAGCGGCCGCATCGCCGAGTGCAACACGGCCGCATCGCGCATCCTCGGGCTCGACCCCGCGCAGATCCGCCAGGCCTTCGATACCAACGATCCGCAAATGCGCTGCATCCGCGAGGACGGCAGCGAAATCGCCGCCGTGGACCATCCGGCGCTGATCACGCTGCGCACCGGCCTGCCGGTCAGCGGCACGGTCCTGGGCGCGCGCCTGGCCGACGGCGTACTGCACTGGTTTTCCATCGACACCCAGCCGCTGGCCGGGCGCGAAGGCGATGTCGAGGGCGTGATCGCCTGCTTTGTCGACCTGACCGAGAAGCGCTCGCAGGAGGCGCGCCTGCGCCTGATGGTCGAGGGGGCCGCACTCGGCACCTGGGAGTTCGAACTGCCCGACGGCGTGGGGCGCTTCAACGACCGCTGGATGCGCATGCTCGGCTACGAGCCGGGCGAGCTCGCGCTCGGCCCGAACACCTGGCGCAGCCTCGTCCATCCGGACGACCTGCCGGCGGCCGAGGCGCAGCTGCAGGCCCACCTGGCCGATCCCGCCGTCGCATACCAGGCCGAAGTACGCATGCGCCACAAACTCGGCCACTGGGCCTGGGTCTTCACCGCCGGGGCAGTGATCGAGCGCGACCACGACGGCCGGCCGACGCGTGTGGCCGGCGTGCACCTCGACATCAGCCGCGCCAAGCGCGCCGAGGCCGCCACCGACGAAGCACGCGCGCGCGCCGAGCAGGCGCTCGCCGAGTTGCGCGCCTACCAGACCGCGCTCGACACGCATGCCATCGTCGCCGTCACCGACCCGTCGGGAACGATCAAGCAGGCCAACGACCGCTTCTGCGACATCAGCCAGTACCGCCGCGAAGAACTGATCGGCCAGACGCATCGCATCATCAGCTCGGGCGTGCACTCGCGCCAGTTCTGGGCCGCCATGTGGCGCCGCATCGCGAGCGGTCGCCCCTGGCACGGCGAGGTCTGCAACCGGGCCAAGGACGGTTCGCTGTACTGGGTCGACACGACCGTGGTGCCGGTGCTCGACGCCAACGCCAGGGTCATCGAGCATGTGGCGATCCGCACCGAGATCACGCAGCGCAAGCAGCTCGAGGAGCAGTTGCGCAGCGCAGCGCTCACCGACGGCCTGACGCAACTGCCCAACCGCGTCTCCATCCTCGAGAAGCTGCAAGGCGCGGTGCTGCGCGCGCGCCGCCTGGCCGACTACCGGTTCGCGGTGCTGTTCATGGACTTCGACCGCTTCAAGCTCGTCAACGACAGCCTCGGCCACGACGTCGGCGACGAGCTGCTGCGCCAGATTGCGCAGCGCCTGCGCGCCGCGCTGCGCGAGGGCGACGCCCTGTCGCGCGTCGAGGAGTCCGGCGCGCACACCGCGGCGCGCATCGGCGGTGACGAGTTCGTGATCCTGCTCGACGGCATCCGCGGCGTCGAGGACGCCGAACTCGTCGCGCGGCGCCTGCTGCTCGTACTCTCGCAGCCCTACCAGATCGGCACCCACGAGGTGCACTCGAGCGTGAGCATCGGCGTTGTTGCCAGCGACACCAACCGCGGCGACGCGGATGCGCTGCTGCGCGACGCCGACACCGCGATGTACGAGGCCAAGCGTGCCGGCCGCGGGCGCTACGTGCTGTTCGACGCGACCATGCACGAGCGCGTCGCGCGCACGCTGGGGGTCGAGAACGACCTGCGCCGCGCGCTGCAGGGCGACGAGTTCTTCGTCGTCTACCAACCCGTCGTCGACCTCGCGAGCGGCGCCCTCGCCGGCGTCGAGGCGCTGGCGCGCTGGCGCCACCCCGAGCGCGGCCTGGTGCCGCCGCTCGAGTTCATCCCGGTCGCCGAGGAAACGGGCCTGATCGCCGCGCTCGGCGCACGCGTGCTGTCGACGGCCTGCGACCAGTTCATGCAATGGCGCGCGACACTCGGTGCCGCGGCGCCGGCGAGCGTTGCCGTCAACCTTTCGCGGGCCCAGCTCTGCCAGGGCGACCTGTGCGAGCTCGTTCAGCACGAGCTGCTGCGCAGCGGCATGCAGCCGCAGTGGCTGCGCCTGGAGGTGACCGAGAGCCTGGCGATGCAGGACAGCGGCGCACTGACCATGCTGCACCGCCTGAAAGGCCTCGGCGTGAGCCTGTCGCTCGACGACTTCGGCACCGGCTACTCGTCGCTCGCCTGCCTGCACGAGATCCCGGTCGACGTGCTCAAGATCGACCGCTCCTTCGTGAGCCAGCTCGCGCAAAGCAACCACCGTCGCGTGCTGATCCAGGCCACCGTGCTCGTCGCGCGCGCGCTCGGCATCGCCACCGTGGCCGAAGGTGTCGAGACGCCCGAGCAGGCGCGCCTGCTCGGCGAGCTCGGTTGCTCGATGGTGCAGGGCTTCCTGTTCGGACGCCCGATGCTGGCCGACGAAGTCGCACGCTGGAAGGCGCCCCACCTGCTGCCGGTGGCGGCTTGACTCGACGGCGCTGAGGTATCTTCGGCGCTTCCCGCGCGCGCCCTGGATACGTCCCGATGCCACCCACCCTGCTACCCGCCGCCGCAGTTCTGAGCGCGCTGCTGGCCATCGCCGGCAACCTGCTCGAACTGCCGGCGCTCGTGTTCGCGTTCAAGCCGGCGACGACGCTGCTCATCATCGCCTGGGCCTGGCCGCGCGGCGCCGACGCGCCGGCCGCGCGGCGCTGGATCCTTGCCGGCCTGTGGTTCTCGCTCGCGGGCGACGTGTTCCTGATGTGGCCGCAGGGCTTCCTGCCCGGCCTGGTTTCGTTCCTGCTCGCGCACCTGGCCTACATCGTTGCCTTCACGCGCAGGCTGCGCTTCGCGGCGCGCTGGCAGCCGTTCGCGCTCTACGCCGCCGTTGCCGCGCTGCTGCTGGCCCGGCTCTGGCCCAGCGTGCCGGCGGCGCTCCAACTGCCGGTCGTGGCCTACGTGGTCTGCCTGGCGTCGATGGCGGCGCAGGCCGGCGCAGCCTGGCTCGCCGCGCGCGGAACGGCCGAAGCAATGCCGGCGCGGCACGCCGCGCTCGGTGGCCTGCTCTTCATGACGTCCGACACACTGCTCGCCTTCAACAAGTTCGACGCCCCGCTGCCGCTCGCGTCGCTGTGGATCCTCGCCACCTACTGGTCGGCGCAGGGCTTGATTGCGCGTTCGATGAAGGCGAAGCGATCCACGTGAACGCGAGCGTCGCAGCGCGGCGCGGGCGGCCGATCACGGCCGGCCGTCGTCGAGGCGCGGCACTGGCCTGGCCGCCGGGGCCTGTTCGACTCGTCGATTGCCTGCGTTGGGTACCGAGTGCAGACGTCAGGAGCGGGGCTGCGTCACAGCGACCAGGGTCAGGCCCTTGCCGCGACTGACGAAGTACTCGCCTTGCGGACTGATCACGACCGCGCGGCCCGCTGCAGGGTCCGAGAAGTAGCGCCACGCGTATCCGGGCTCGCCGGGGCCGGCAGCGGTGGACGCGGCCTGCATGCCGCTGTCGAAGCCATCGCCGTGCCGCGTGCGCGCGCTGCGCTCGCGGTCACTGGCGCGATCGCCGTCATCGTGCCGGTCCGCGCGTTCGTGGCTGCTGCGCAAGACCGATGTCGCTGCGCCGTCCGGGCCCGGCTGGTCGTGGCCGCCGGCCAGCGAAGAGGTGCTGGCAACGGCTGTCAGCAGGGCGATCGAAGCGAGGATTGGGGTCGAATTCATGATGCTGTCCTTCCCATGTGAGCGCAGTCAACATTGACTGTGACCGCAGTCTGGGCGCGTTGCGATGTACGTTCGCTGAAGGGCGTGTTCATCAGCCGTTCACCCGGTCATCGAACGGTGCCTGCGCGCAGGCAGCGCCCCGCGAAGCCTCGATCACCTCCCGGCAATCAGCCCGATCAGCATCAGCACCATCCCGAGCACGAAGGCCCCGGCCCCTGCAGCGGAAAGCCAGATCAGCACGTTCGCTTGCAGCACGCGCAGCGCTATTAGCCCGCCACCGAAAGCCCTAGCGCCGAGGAGGACCAGCGCCCGACCGAGCCTGGCAGTCGACATGGTTTCCAGGGCGCCGGCGGTAAGAGCAGCGGTCCGCTGCTCGGGCCCGCAACGATCCAGGGCACGACGCAGGTAACCTCGCACAACCCTGGTCCTGCCGCCACGTCGCAGCTGCCACGCAGCAGCGCATCGGGCGGCCGCGAACGCTCTGCGGGTGGTAGCTTGAGCATTCCTGCTCGGAGAACTTCGACCGGGATAGGCATGGCCTTTCCCTCGGGTGGGCGCGGCGGCGAGCGATGCGGCAACGCGTACACAGAGCACACTGCGCTCCCGACGTCGTGCGCTCGGGTGCGCTCGGGTAGACGCGCTCCGCAGATGTTGGCAAAAGTGCCAACATGAGGGCCAAATTGCTGCTTCGCAGAAGGGTGGCCGACGCCGCCGGGGCTTTGCAGAGTACGTGGTCAGGACGCTCCCCCAGCCTCTGCCGCCCTCGACGCACGCCTTCAAGTACCGACTTGCCCATGGGGTGGGCCGCCAGTGTGTCGTCAGATAGGACATCGAGTTCGGCAAGAGCGATCACAGGCACTACGGGGCCACGGAGCAAGCGTACCGGTTCGTGAGTCCGAAGCAACTCATCGCAGACTTCGAGGCCGACATGGTGAGGTGGAATCGTGAAGACAGCGACTCTAGGTGTTGCCACGCGCAAGCAGGCCGGCGAAGACTTCCTGCGGGCATGGCAATCGAGGAAGCTGCAGAAGGCTGCGCGCATCAGCTTTGAGACGCCGGAGTTGCTCTGGAAGGTGCTGACTGCTCGACGTTTGGAGCTGCTCAAGGCGCTGTGCGGAGCCGGCCCTGTCTACATTCGGGAGGCGGCACGCCGTGTAGGACGAGACGTGAAGACCGTTCACGTCGACGTGACCGCGCTTCTGGATGCAGGGGTTCTTGATCGAACGGCATCTGGAGCCATCGAGTTTCCGTACGGAGCCGTGAAGGTCGAGTTCCTGCTCCAGGCCGCGTGATGGTGCATGGACGCCGCTGCGCGCATTCGCGAGCCGGGCATCGACCCCGTCTCGCTCGCCGGCGCCTGCGCTGGGCTATCCCCGTTCCGGGGCCCCTCGCCCTTCGCTCCGCGTACTCGCAAGACGGGCATCGAGCCCGCCTTGCTCGCCGCCGCCTGCGCTGGTCGATCCCCGTTCCGGGGCCCCTCGCCCTTCGCTCCGCGCACTCGCAAGACAGGCATCGAGCCCGCTTTGCTCGCCGCCGCCTGCGCTGGTCGATCCCCGTTCCGGGGCCCCTCGCCCTTCGCTCCGGCGGCTACATCCCCTTGAACAACCCCGCGTAGCTGCGGCTGACTTCGAGCTTCTCGGGGTGGCCTTTCACGCTCACGAGCTGGCGCCCGCGCAGGTCGCGCGTCACGCCGGCGATGGCCTTGGTGTTGACGAGCGTCGAGCGGTGGATCTGCCAGAAGAGGTTCATGTCGAGTTCCTCGACGAGCTCCTTGATCGGCTTGCGGATCAAGGCCTCGAGGTGCGCCGTCTGCACGCGCGTGTACTTTTCGTCGCTGATGAAGAACAGCACGTCCTCGACCGGGATCATCTGGATCGCCTGGCCGACGGTGGCCTGGATCCACTTGAGGCGGTTCGCGCCGGCATCGGGGTTGATTCTCTGGGCGAGCTTGCCGAGCAACTGCTCGAGGCTGGCCGGCGAGAGGCTGGCGCCGCCCGCCGACTCGGCGCGCTGCGCGAGGCGCCTCCTGATGCGCTCGACCGTCAGCGCGAGCCGCTCGCGCTCGGCGGGCTTCAGCACGTAGTCGACCACGCCCTGCTCGAAGGCCTCGACGGCGTACTGGTCGTAGGCGGTGATGAACACGATCTCGCAGCCCGGCCAGCCGTCGTCGGTGGGCAGTTGCGCGATCTGGCGCGCGGCGTCGACGCCGGTCATGCCCGGCATGCGGATGTCGAGGAAGACGAGATCGGGGTGCAGGCTGGCCGTCAACTCGACCGCCTCGATGCCGTTCTTCGCCTCGCCCGCGATTTCGAGCTCGGGCCAGACCTCGGCCAGGCGCGCGCGCAACTGCTCGCGCATCAGGCGTTCGTCGTCGGCGATCAGGGCCCGTGGGTGGATCGTCGTCACTGGGATCCCCCCGCGCGCCCCGGGGGGGGGGCCCCCCCGGGGGGGCGGGGGGGGGGGCCCCCGGGCGGGG
This sequence comes from Ideonella sp., assembly GCF_016702655.1. GTDB lineage: Bacteria > Pseudomonadota > Gammaproteobacteria > Burkholderiales > Burkholderiaceae_C > CAIKUF01. The sequence goes on along the minus strand of NZ_JADJDO010000005.1, from coordinate 86,126 downwards.
CCCCGGGGGGCCCCCCCGCAGGGGGCTCATTGCGCGATCGTAGCGCCGTTGCCCGCGCGGCGCCGGCGCGCGCGGTGCAAGAGCCAGATCACGAGCAGCAGCGGCAGCCACAGCGGCGCGAGCGCGAGCGCGCCGGCACCGAAGAGCAGCGCGCCGACGAGCAGCACCGCACAAGCGGCCAGCGCCAGCGGCAGCAGCACGCCGAGCGCCAGCGCGAGCGGCAGCACGACGCCGATCACGCAGGCGGCGATGGCGAACGCGAGCAGGGCGTGCACGCCGTGGAGCTGCGCCGGCACGATCTCCTGATCGTTGACGATGACGTGGATGCCGTCGGCGGGCCAGCCGGCGACGAATGCGAGCGCGACCAGCGCCGCGGCGCCGAGCAGCGCGAGTGCGAACAGGGTGAGCAGCAGACGCATCATGTCGTGGAGGCTCCCGGCCTGGGCTTGGAGACATAGGGGACGGTGATCGTGACCGTCGTGCCGCCGCCCGGCGTCTCGGTCACGCTGAGCTGGGCGCGGCCGCCGTAGAGCAGTTGCAGGCGCTCGCGGATGTTGGCCAGGCCGACGCCGGTGCCTGCGGTCGCCGCCTGCCCGAAGCCGAGCCCGCTGTCGGCCACGCTGACCGCGAGGTCGCCGTGCACCACTTCGGCGGCGACGATCAGCGTGCCGCCGTCGGCCTTGGGCTCCAGGCCATGCTTGATCGCGTTTTCGACCAGCGACTGCAGCATCATCGGCGGGAACTCGGCCGACAGCAGCCCGTCGCTGACGCGGATCTCGGTCTGCAGCCGCTCTTCCATGCGCACCTTGAGGATCTCGAGGTAGGGCCGGATCACCGCGAGCTCGCGGCCGAGGTTGGTGTCGGCCTCGCGCAGCGTGGGCATGCTCGCGCGCAGCAGCGCGATCAGGTTCTTCTGCATCTTGCTGGCACGCGCCGCGTCGGTCTCGATGAGGTGGTCGATCGACGCCAGCGTGTTGAACAGGAAGTGCGGCTCCACCTGCGCCTGCATCGCTGCCATGCGCGCCTCGACGACCTGGCGCTTCAGGGTTTCGGCCTCGGCCGTGACGGTCGCCTGCGCCGCCTTCACTTCGGCCTGCAGGCGGCCCTTGTAGGTCGCCTTGATGACGATCGAGACGATGATGAACAGCAACGCGAGCGGCGGCAGCGAATCGCCCAGGCGTGCGGTGACGATGCGCGTGCGTGGCCTGCCATCGGCCTCGGCGGCCGCCTCGGCGGCGGCCTCGCGCGCGTCGTTGGCGGCTTCCTCGAGCGCCTCGCGCGCTTCCTCGACGGCGCGCCGGATCTCGTCGGTCTGGCTGCCCGGCGGCAGGTCGATCGAGATCGACGGCAGCCCGCCGGATGGCGCGCTCGCCGCGCTGGCGGGCGCGCTGGCAGCGTCGGCCGGGCGGATGCGGATGCCGTTCTCGTCGATCGTGACGCTGTAGTGCACCGGCTTGTCGACCGCGATCGCCTTCTTCGGCGGCCGGGGCTTGACCACTTCGACGGTCTCCGACACCTTCCACGTGAAGGGCGGCATGTCGTGCACGATGCCGACGAAGACCAGCAGCAGGATCGCAAAAAGGAAGAAGCGCTTCCAACTGATCCCCACCAGCCAAGTCGCGTAGGCGTGGTAGGCGCGCACCGCGGCGGCGCCGAAGCGCTGCAATCGGCTTGGGTTCGGGGCCCCGTGCGGGACGGCGTGCGTGGTCATTGGGTGGCTTGCCTTGGGTTATGGCGCGACCGCAATGTACCCATCCGCATTGCGCCAAGTCAGCGCATTGCGACAGCCTGCGGATGCACAATGACCAGCCGCACCGAGGGCCGACAGCCCGTCTGCGGGTTAACCCGCAGCCTATACGAGGGATTGCGCCCCGAGATTAATCGACTCAATCTCAGGCATCATCGAACCGCGGGGCGCGCTGAGTCGTGCGCCGAGGTGCGCATTCGCGAACGGATTGGACAAGGACCATCACCATGAGCAAGAGCAGCCAGCGCAAGACACCCGGGCATCGCTTCAATCCCGCAGTCAGCGCACTGTTGATCCTGTCGGCGGCCATGGGCACGGCCTATGGCGCAAACGTCACCACCAACGGCGTGGCCGGTACGCCCGGCACCGCCGGCTCGTTCCCCGGAGGAACGGGCGGCGTGGGGGGCGCGGGAGGCAACACGACGGCCACCGCTGGCCCGAATGCAGACGCCGCGAACACCGCCACCGCGAACGGCGGCGCTGGCGGAACCGGCGGTAATGGCGGCAACGGTACCGCGGTCGTGCCTGGCGGTAACGCCGGCGCCGGGGGCAAGGGTGGCAACGCGACTGCCAGCGCAACGACTGCTCCCGCGGCGGGCGCAGCCGCCGCTACTGCCAACGCGTATGGGGGTCACGGCGGCAACACCGGTTCTCCCGGTGGCAACGGTGGTGCCGGCGCCGGGCTGGGCGCATCCGGTGGCAATGGTGGCACGGCCAACGCGTCCGGCAGCGCTACCGCCGTGGGGGCGAACAGTGCCACGACCAACATTTTCGCCCGCGGCGGCAATGGCGGCTACGGTACGAGCCCCGGCCGCAAGGGGGGCAACGGAGCCGCCGCCACCGTCACCGGCGGCGGTAGCGCCACCAGCGGCAGTGGGGCGGCCTGGGCCTCGGTGGCGGCTACCGGCGGCAGCGGCGGGTACGGCTACAGCGGCGCCAATGGCGGCAACGGCGCGGCCACGACGCTGAACAACAAGGTCAGCGGGAGCACGACGGGCAGCCTGACCCTCTACCAGACGGCCCAGGGCGGCGCAGGTGGAGGTTCGGAATCCGGTGCTGCCGGAGCGGCCGGAGCGGCGACGACCAGCCTCACGCTGAACGACCCCGGCGCGAGCACCATGTTCACCCAGGTGAGGGCCACGGGCGGTGCGGGCGGCGCTTCGACCAGCGGCACCACCAGTGCTGGTGCTGCGGGCACCGCCACAGGCAACATCACCAGCGTGGGTACGCTGACCTTGTACGTTTACGGCGACGGCGGCAATGGCGGCGCCGGGAGCAGCGTCAGCAGCGGCAACGCCGGCGCCACCGGCAGCGCCACGGCGCAGGGCACCAGCGTCGGCACGAAAGCCGTGACCGTGATTGCGCAGAGCAGCGGCGGCAACGGCGGCAGCGGCAACGGCATCGGCCGGACGGGCGGCGCGGGTGCGTCATCGACGGCCCAGGCCAGTGGCCAGTCCGGTAGTGGTACCGTCAACGTCACGGCGACCGCCTATGGCGGTGCCGGCGGCAACGGATCGGGCGGGGCTGGCGGCGGCAAGGGCGGCGCGGTCACGCTCGCCAATGCGGTCAGCGGCGGCACCAGCGGCACGCTGACGATGCACCAGAATGCCAACGCAGGTGCCGGTGGCTACAGCAACAGCGGAACGGCCGGCATCGGCGGCGCTGCTACCAGCAGCCTGACGCGCAACGACATCACGGCCAAGACGCACAACGTCACGGTCGGGGCCACCGGTGCGGCGGGTGGCGACACTTCCTCCGGCACCGCGGCCGTGGGAGGCGCGGGAACGGCGAGTGCAGCGATCGACAGCGTGGGTGCGCTCACCGTCACGGTGAACGGCGGTGGGGGAACCGGCGGGGCAGGCGGCAGCAACGCGAGCGGGGCCAACGGCGGCGTCGGCAACGCCACGGGCAGTGGTGACACCGCCAGCAATCGCAATGCCACCGTGACCGTCAACGCCACCGGCGGCGGCGGTGGCAGCGGTAACGGCGCGGGCTTCAAGGGTGGCAACGGTGCCAACGCGGTGGGCACGGCCAGTGCGAGTTCGATCAGCGGCACGGTCTACGCCGCGCTGAACGTATACGGCGGCGCGGGGGGCTACGGCTACAGCGGCGCCGCCGGCGGGGCCGGCAAGGCGATTACGCTTACCGACAAGGTCAGCGGCAGCACGACCGGCGGTTTGACATTGAACCAGACCGCGCGCGGCGGCACCGGGGGCAACTCCGACACCGGGGTGGCCGGGGTGGCCGGCGCGGCCACGAGCAACCTGACCGTCAACGATCTCGCTGCCAGCAGCCTCGCCTCCACCGTGCGGGCGACGGGCGGCAACGGAGGGGGCACCGGCAGCGGGACGGCCAAAGCCGGCGCCACCGGCACCGCCAGCGGTGCGCTCAGCGGCGTGGGTGGGCTGACCCTCTATGTGTATGGCGATGGTGGCAACGGCGGGGGCGCCAGCACCGGACAAAGCGGCCAGGCCGGTGCCACCGGCACCGCAACGGCCAGCGGTACGACGACGGGTGACGATGCAGTCTACGTGGCGGCTTACGCCGGCGGCGGCAACGGCGGAGGCGGCAACGGTGCAGCCAAATCGGGTGGCAGTGGAGCCGGTGCAGTGGCCACGGCCAACGGCACTGCCGTGAGCGGCAACGTCACGGCTATCGCACAGGCTTCCGGCGGCACCGGCGGCAACGGTTCCAACGGTGCCGGTGGTGGTGCGGGCGGCGCAGTCGCGCTCGCCAACGGCGTGAGTGGCGACACCAGCGGCACGGTGTCGCTCCACCAGACCGCCTACGGCGGTAATGGCGGTGCCGCGACCACCGGTGCGGTGGCAGGCGTGGGCGGCGCGGCGTCCAGTGCGTTGACGCTGGCAAACGCCACCGCCAGCACGCTCAACGTCACCCTCGCATCGTACGGCGGTACGGGCGGCGGGGCGAACGCCGGGACGGCGGGGGTCGGCGGCGCGGCAAACTCCAACGCCAACAACATCACGGGTGTGGGCGCGCTCACCGTCAACGTGAATGGCTACGGGGGCGACGGCGGGGCAGGCAGCTCCAACGCGAGCGGGGCCAACGGTGGCGCCGCGACCTCGAACAGCGCTGCCTCGACGACGAGCCTCCTCGACGACGGCGTGTCCACCACCGTCAACGCCACCGGTGGCAACGGTGGCAGCGGCAACGGCGCGGGCTTCAAGGGTGGCAACGGCGGCAACGCGGTGGGCACGGCCAGTGGGACGGCCGTGAGCGGCACCGTATACGTCGCGCTCAACACTTACGGCGGCGCGGGGGGCTATGGCTACAGCGGTGCCGCCGGCGGGGCCGGCAAGGCGGTCACACGCGCCGACGCGGTGAGCGGCAGCACGACCGGTGCGCTGACCTTGAACCAGTATGCGCGCGGTGGCACCGGGGGCAACTCCGACACCGGGGTGGCCGGCGCGGCCGGCGCGGCCACGAGCAACCTGGCCGTGAACGACCTCACTGCCAGCAGCCTTACCTCCAGCGTGCGGGCGCTGGGCGGCAACGGCGGGGGTACCAGCGGCGGGACGGCCAAGGCCGGCGCCACCGGCACTGCCAGCGGCACGCTCGGCAGCGTGGGTTCGCTGACTCTCTATGTGTATGGCGACGGCGGTAACGGCGGGACCGCCAGCACCGGACAAAGCGGCCAGGCCGGTGCCACCGGCACCGCAACGGCCAGCGGCACGGCGGCGAATGCAGTCTATGTGGCGGCTTACGCCACTGGTGGCAACGGCGGCGGCGGCAACGGTGCGGCCAAGTCGGGCGGCAGCGGAGCCGGTGCCGTGGCAACAGCCGCCGGCGCTTCCGGGAGCGGCAACGCCACGGTTCTCGCGCAGGCATCCGGCGGTACGGGCGGCGCCGGTTCCAGCGGTGCCGGCGGTGGCGCGGGCGGCGCGGTCACTCTCGTCGACAGCGTGAACGGCAGCACCAGCGGCACGCTGAACCTGACCCAGAACGCCTATGGCGGAGGCGGCGGCGCCGGCAATGTCGCGGCGGGAGGTGTGGGCGGTGCGGCATCCAGCACGTTGACGCTGGCAAACGCCAACGCCAGCACGCTCAACGTCGCCCTCGCATCGACCGGCGGTACGGGCGGCGGGGCGAACGCCGGGACGGCGGGGGTCGGCGGCGCGGCAGACTCCAACGCCAACAACATCACGGGTGTGGGAACGCTCGGCGTCGTCGTGAACGCCTCTGGTGGCGGCGGCGGGGCGGGCAGCTCGAATGCGAACGGGGCCAATGGCGGTGCCGCGTCGGCGCTGGGCAGCGGCTCGACGACCGTCTACCACACAGCCAGCATGACCGTGAATGCCTATGGCGGCGGCGGCGGCGACGGCAACGGCGCAGGCTTCAAGGGCGGCAAGGGCGGAGCCGCAACGGGCTCGGCCAGCGCGACCTCCGGCAGCGGCACCGTCAACGTCACGCTCAGGGCCTATGGCGGCGCGGCGGGAACCGGCAACAGCGGTGCCGATGGTGGCGTTGGCGTTGCGACCACGCTGAACAACAAGGTCACGGGTTCGACGTCCGGCACCCTGTACCTGACGCAGCTCGCCGATGCAGGCAACGGCGGCTATTCGTATATCGGCATCGCGGGCAAGGGCGGTGCGGCAACGTCCGGGCTGAACTTCAATTCGGCCCTGGTCTCGACACTGAACACGACGACCACGGCGAACGGTGGGGCCGGTGGCGGAACGACCTCGGGCACAGGCGGCGCGGGCGGGGCGGCGACGGCGAGTGGTACCCAGACGCTCACCAAGGCGGTATCGACGCTGAGCGCCACCATGACGGCCACCGGGGGCGCTGGCCAGGCCGGCATGGTGGGCGGTGCGGCCACGAGCACCTTGGCCGCGACCGCAGGTTCCAGCGTCACCGCCAATGCGACGGCGACCGGAGGCAACGGCGGTACCAAGGGTTCCGCCAACGCAAGCGCGGCAGCCACGACGACGTCGAAGGCCGGCTATGCCGCAGCCACGAGCACGGCCACCGGCAACAATGCGATCTCGCTCGCCGCGACGACCGGTGTCGGCGCAGCCAACCTGAGCTCGGTGGCCTACGCGACCGGCGGCTCGGGCAGCGCAACCGCCACCAGCACGGCCACCAGCGGTACGAGCACCATCGTCGGCAGCGCAGTGGCCGACGTGGCCAACGCGGCGGCTGCGACCGCCGCTGTCGCGAAGACGACCTTCAACCCGGGCGCGGGGTTCACCTTCCCCAACCTGGGCGGCGGCAGCAACGGCCAGCACGCCTTCGCATACACGAACGGCGCGATCAGCGCCGCGACCGAGGACTCCCTGCTGGCAGCCAACGCCGATGTGGACGCCGCGCTCGGGGCCAACCATGCGGTCATCGGGGCGGGGTCGCTCGGCGCCAACTACGGTGCATCGGCCGGCTCACACACCTATGTGGCGAGCGTGAGCTACACCTTCACGCTGGCGGCGGACAAGACCCTGACCCTCGGGCTGCTCGACTTCACGAGCTACGGCGGCGGCTTCAATTCGCTCACGCTGACCGCGATGAACGGTGCTGCGGTCGTGTTCAGCGACACGTTCGTGAACCTCGCCGCGGCGCAGACCTACTTCGACGACAACCCGCTCAGCCTGGGCATCTTCGCTGCGGGCACGCAAACGCTGTCGCTGAGCTACAGCCTGACCGCGAACGGCGCGAAGGGCGCCGACTTCAGCTACCTCGTGGCCAGCACTCCGGCGCTACCGGCGGTCGCAGGCTTCAGCCCCAGCGTTCCGGTCCCCGAGCCTGGGACCTGGGCATTGTTCATCGCCGGTCTGGGCGTGGTTGGAGCGCTGGCGCGGCGCCGCCGGGTGTCTGCGGGCGCATGAACGGCAGCCTGCGCGCTGCTGCCGTTGCCGCCGCCCTCGCACTCGCCGCGGTGCTCGCCGTGGCCCAGGCCGTGCAGGCCTGGGCGAGCCTGCAGCGCGGGCAGGCTCACCCGGCGTGGGTGGTGCCGGGGGCGCAGGTCAGCGTGCTGCTGACCAACGGTCAGGTCTACTACGGCGAGATTGCCGAGCAAGGCCCGGCCGGGTTGCGGCTGGTCAACGTCTACTACGTGCAGACGCTTGCGGGGCCGAGCGGCGCACCGCCGACGAACCAGCTCGTCAACCGCGCCAAGGCCGACTGGCATGGGCCCCAGTGGATGATGATCCCGACCGAAAAGATCGTTCTTGTCGAGGGCATCGCCGAGACCTCGCGCCTGGCCGAGTTGATCGCACAGGAGAAGAAGCTCGGGGCGGTGAAGTAGGCGTCACCGGGCCTGACCTTTGCGCGCCTCCCGGCCGCTGAACGCGCACCGGGCGGGTCCGCTTGCCCGGATTCGATACCGATTCGAGGAGTGATTGCCGGGCGCCAGTGCAGTGTTCGACGCTTCGCTGCTTCTCGAACATTGCATGGGCATTCTCCGCGGCAATGTATCCTCGGTCCCATCCGACAACGCACACTCAGGAGACATGGCGCATGAAGCTCGTCCTTGCAGGTTTTGCCGTGCTGGCGCTGACAGCCTGCGCAGCGACGACGCCCTCCGACCCCGTGGCCGCGGCCGACACCGCAACCTGCACACGAGAGCAGGCCACGGGAACGAAGATCTCGGCCGTGCGCTGCCGGACAGCCGAGCAGGCAGAGCAGGACCGGCGCGCTGCAGCGGCAGCTAACCAGGACATTCGCCGTACCGTACCGGCCGGGGGCGCGGTCGGACAGTAGCGAGGCCATGACGCCGCGCCGCCAGTCGGTGCAGCCGTTGCCTCGGTCCGTGCGAACCCAGAAGAGGTGGCGCGCCTTGCCGAGTTGATCGCACAGGAGAAGACGCCCGCCCCGGCGCAGCAGGCGCCGCGCCTGCTGCAGCTTGGCCACGGGCCTGTGGGCGACTACAACGAGCGGCCCCGCAGGCCCATGCGGCCGAGCAGCCCGTCGCGATCGACGTAGTGGTGCTTGATCGCAGCCGCCACATGCACCAGCGCCAGTGCGGCCAGGCAATAGGCGAGCATCCAGTGCAACGGCTTGATCGCCTCGGCGAGCGCCTTGTCGGCGGGCACGACATCGGGCAACGGCCAGATGCCGAACAGCACGACCGGAAACCCCGCTGCCGAGCTGTAGGCCCAGCCGGCGAGCGGAACCGCGAACAACAGCGCGTACAGCAGGCGATGCACGAGACGCGCCACGCGCCGCTGCCAGGCAGGCATCGAAGGCAGGTCCGGCGGCGGGCGATGCGTCAGGCGCCACGCCAGGCGCAGCAGCGACAGCGCGAGGATCGTGATGCCGGCCCACTGGTGCCAGTTGGTGAGCTTCAGCTTGAGCGGCGAGGCCGGCAGCTCGGTCATGAACAGGCCGACGGCGAGGCTCGCTGCGAGCGCCACCGCGAGCAGCCAGTGCAACGCGATCGCGACAGCGGTATAGCGGGGCGAGGCGGGCGGCGGGATGCGCATGGGCAATGCTCGGCAGCGCAAAGCCTAGCCCAGAACGCGCCGCCTCGTAGCGGCGCGCCTGGGACCTCGCGTCGTCAGGCTGCCTTGCGCTCCTGCACCGCCCCGCCGCGCCACGCGGCCATCAGCGTCGCCCACTTGGCGCGCGCGGCGACGAGGTGGCGCTCCTTCACGTGGCCGTAGCCGCGGATCTCTTCCGGGATGCGCGCGATCTCGACCGCCTGGGCGAGGCGCTCGGCCGAGAGCCCGGCGACCAGTTCGTCGATGCAGCGCATGTACTCGTCGATCAGCGCGCGCTCGGTCTTGCGCTCTTCGGTACGGCCGAAGAAGTCGAGCGCGCCGCCGCGCAAGCCCTTGAGGCTGGCCAGCAGCCCGAAGGCCGAGAGCATCCAGGGCCCGAACTTCTGCTTGACCAGCTCGCGCTTGTCGTTCTTCTTGGCGATCGCCGGCGGCGCGAGGTGGAAATTGAGCTTGTAGTCGCCCTCGAACTGCTCCGCGACGCGTCGTGGAAGCGCTTGTCGGTGTACAGGCGCGCCACCTCGTACTCGTCCTTGTAGGCCATCAGCTTGAACAGGTAGCGTGCGACGGCTTCACTGAGCTTCGTGCTCGAAAGCGGAGCCTCTGCGGCGTGCACCTTCTCGACGAAGTGCTTGTAGCGCGCCGCGTAGGCCGCGTCCTGGTAGCCGGTGAGGAATTCGACGCGCGTGGCGATCATTTCGGCAAGTGAAGGCTTCTTGACGAACGCTATCACCTGCTGCGCCTTGAAGAGGGCCTGCACCGCGGCCAGGTCGTGCGCGCAGCGCCGGCCCCACTCGAAGGCGGCCTTGTTGTTGTCGACCTGCACCGCGTTCAGCTCGATCGCGCGCATCAGCGCGGCGTGGCCGACCGGGATCCGACCCTGCTGCCAGGCGTAGCCGAGCATCAGCGGATTCGTGTAGATCGAGTCGCCGACGAGCTGCACCGCCACCTGCTCGGCGTCGAAGGCGCCGACGAGCGCGCCACCGACGCTCGCGCGCACGGCAGCCTCGCAGTTCGTGCCCGGGAACTGCCAGTCGGGGTTGCGCACGAAGGCCGCGGTCGGCGTGCCGTGGGTGTTGAGTGCGACATAGGTACGGCCGTGCTGCATCACCGTCATCGTGTACTTCGACGCGCCGACGATGGCGTCGCAGGCGATCACGAGATCCGCCTGCGCGGTGTCGACCTTGGTCGTGTAGATCGCGTCGGGCCGTGCCGCGATCTGGATGTGGCTCCAGGTCGCGCCGCCCTTCTGCGCGAGTCCTCCGGCGTCCTGGGTGACGACCCCCTTGCCCTCGATGTGCGCCGCCATGCCGAGCAACTGGCCGATCGTGATCACGCCGGTGCCGCCGACGCCGCCGACGACGATGCCCCAGGCCTTCTCGGCGAGCGGCAGCGTCGGCTCGGGGATCGCCGGCAGCGCCGACAGGTCGCCCCGGGCCTGCTTCTTCGGCTTCTTCAACTGGCCGCCCTCGACCGTTACGAAGCTCGGGCAGAAGCCCTTGACGCACGAGTAGTCGAGGTTGCAGCTGTTCTGGTTGATGCGCCGCTTGCGGCCGAACTCGGTCTCGACCGGCTCCACCGACAGACAGTTGCTCTGCACCGAGCAGTCACCGCAGCCCTCGCAGACGAGCTCGTTGATGACGACGCGCTTGTCGGGCGTGGCCATCTTGCCGCGCTTCCTGCGCCGGCGCTTCTCGGTCGCGCAGACCTGGTCGTAGATGATGACCGTCGTGCCCTTGAGTTCGCGGAAGTCGCGTTGGATGCGGTCGAGCTCGTCACGGTGGTGCACGGTGACGCCGGCCTCGAGCGCCACGCCGTCGTACTTCTCGGGCTGGTCGGTCACGATCACGAGTTTGGCCGCGCCTTCGGCGAGCACGCTCTTCATGATCTGCGTCACCGAGTGGCCCTCGGGCCGCTCGCCGACCTGCTGCCCGCCGGTCATCGCGACCGCGTCGTTGTAGAGGATCTTGTAGGTGATGTTGACGCCCGCGGCAATGCTCTGGCGGATCGCGAGCAGGCCGCTGTGGAAGTAGGTGCCGTCGCCGAGGTTGGCGAAGATGTGCCTTTCGTTCGTGAACGGCGCCTGCCCGACCCAGGGCACGCCTTCGCCGCCCATCTGGGTGAAGGTGCTGGTGCTGCGGTCCATCCACACCGACATGTAGTGGCAGCCGATGCCGGCCACCGCGCGCGATCCTTCCGGAACGCGGGTGCTCGTGTTGTGCGGGCAGCCGCTGCAGAACCACGGCGCGCGCTCGCCGGTGTCGACCTTGAGTTCCGAGAGCTGACGCTCGCGCGCTTCGATGATCGCGAGCCGCTCGTCCATGCGCGCCGCGATGTCCGATCCGACGCCGAGCTTCTTCAGGCGCTTGGCGATCGCCTTGGCGATGATGGCCGGCGTCAAGTCGGCCTTGGCGCGCAGCAGCCAGTTCTCGCTCGGGTTGGGCATGCTCCATTCGCCGCCGGAGCGGTCGTCGCTGCCCGCGGGCTCGTCGAACTTGCCGAGCACGTTGGGCCGCACGTCGGCGCGCCAGTTGTAGAGCTCCTCCTTCAACTGGTACTCGATGACCTGGCGCTTCTCCTCGACGACGAGGATCTCGGCAAGCCCTTGCGCGAACTCGCGCGTGATCGTGGCCTCGAGCGGCCAGACGACGTTGACCTTGTGCACGCGGACGCCGATCGCGCGGCAGGTCGCATCATCCAGGCCCAGGTCCGCGAGCGCCTGGCACGTGTCGTTGAAGGCCTTGCCGCTGGCGATGATGCCGAAGCGGTCGTTCGGTCCCTCGACGACGTTGTGGTTGAGCCGGTTCGCGCGCACATAGGCCAGCGCCGCGTACCACTTGTAGTCCATCAGCCGCGCTTCCTGCTCGAGCGGCACGTCGGGCCAGCGGATGTGCAGGCCGCCGGGCGGCATCGCGAAGTCCTCGGGCATCACGATAGCCACCCGCTCCGGATCGACCGACACCGAGGCCGACGACTCGACCACCTCCTGGATCGTCTTCATGCCGCTCCACACGCCCGAGAAGCGGCTCATCGCGAACGCGTGCAGCCCCATGTCGAGGATGTCCTGCACGTTGCTCGGGAAGAACACCGGCAACCCGCAGGCCTTGAAGATGTGGTCGCTCTGGTGCGGCGCGGTGCTGCTCTTGGAGACATGGTCGTCGCCGGCGATCGCGATCACGCCGCCATGGCGGCTCGTGCCGGCCATGTTGGCGTGCTTGAACACATCGGAGCAGCGGTCCACGCCCGGGCCCTTGCCGTACCAGATGCCGAACACGCCGTCGTACTTGCGTTCCTTCGGGTACAGGTCGAGCTGCTGCGTGCCCCAGACGGCCGTTGCGGCGAGCTCCTCGTTGACGCCGGGCTGGAACACGATGTGCTGACCGGCGATGTGCTTTCTCGCCGCCCACAGCGCCTGGTCGTAGCCGCCGAGCGGGCTGCCGCGGTAGCCGCTGATGAAGCCGGCCGTGTTCAGCCCCGCGGCGAGGTCGCGCTGGCGCTGCAGCATCGGCAGGCGCACCAGCGCCTGCACGCCGCTCATGAACGCGCGGCCGTGCGTCAGCTCGTACTTGTCGTCGAGCGAGACGGCTTCGATCGCCTTGCGGATGGACTCGGGAAGCGGTGCGTTCATGGGCGGCGGGCTCCAGGCGGGTTGCTCGGGCGTCGCGCACAGGCTCGTGGCCGGCTGCGACCCGACAGGGTGTGGGGTGCGCCGCAGTTTAGGGAAAGTGCCCCTGGAAGTCTTTTCTTTGTTTGCCTAAATTGGGTGGGTCAAAGCAAGAATATTGCTCAGACTGTCGCGAAAGGATTGGTTTGTCTTCATCCAAGCCAAAACCGGTGCAAACCCTGACGCCCGAGCCCGGCCCCGGCGAGCGCCTCGACCGCTACGACATCGCGATCCTGCGCGAGTTGCAACTCGACGCGCGGCTGTCCAACGCCGAGCTCGCGGCGCGCATCGGCCTGTCGCCGGCGCCGACCTGGCGCCGCGTCAAGCGGCTCGAAGCGCAGCGCGTCATCACCGGCTACCGGGCCGAGATCGACCGGCGCAAGATCGGCCTCGGCGTGCTCGCCTTCGTGCGTGTCGACGCCGAGCGCAGCGCCGGCGCGGCCACGCGCGAGCTCGAGGACGCCATCCGCCGCCTGCCCGAGGTCATCTCCTGCCACTACATCTCGGGCGCCGGGACCTTCGAGCTGCAGGTGATCGTGACCGATCTGGAGGCGTTCTCGCAGTTCTCGATCAAGACGCTGCTCAATCTGCCGAATGTGAAGGACGTTCACACCAGCTTCTCGCTCGGCGAGGTGAAGGCGACAGCGGCACTGCCGCTTGCGCACCTCTACCTCTCGTAGCCCGGGCGCGCCAGATGCCCAACTCCAGCCGCGTGGCCCTTGCCCTGCTCGGCGGCAGCGACAGGCTGCAGCGCCAGGTGCGGTACTGGGCCATCACGCTCCTCATCTACGCCGTGTGCGTGCTGCTGCTCGTGGCCGAGGTGGCCCTGGGCGCGGCGCCCGAGATCCCGGTGCGGTGGTTGGTCGGCGCGATCGTGGCGGGCACGCTGCTGTTCTATGTGCCGGTTCGGGCAAGCGAGCGCCTCGGCATCGCGCCCGCGCCGCTGGCCGTCGCGCAGGCGCTGTTCGCGATCGGCTGCATCGTCGCCTCGTACGCCCTCATCGGCCCCGCGCGCGGCTCGACGCTTGCGTTGCTGACGGTCGTGCTCGTGTTCTGTGCCTTCGCGCTCAGCCCGCGCCAGGCACATCTGATGAGCCTGTTCACGGTGCTGCTGCTCGGCGCGGCGATGGTGCTGATGAACCGCATCGACCCGCTGCGCTACGAGGCGGGCCAGGAGTGGGTGCACTTCGCGCTCGCGGCGAGCATGCTCGCCGCCGTGTCGTTCCTGACCGGCCAGCTGAGCTACCTGCGCCACAAGCTCAAGGCGCAGAAGACCGAGCTCGCCGATGCGCTGGCGCGCATCCAGGAGATGGCGACGCGTGACGACCTGACGCTGCTTGCCAACAGGCGCCACATGGGTGAGCTGCTTGCCTACGAGCTGCCCCGCCACGCGCGCAAGGGCCACACGCTGTGCCTGGCGTTGATCGACATCGACCACTTCAAGCGCATCAACGACAGCCACGGCCACGCGGCCGGCGACGAGGCGCTGCGCGAATTTGCCAAGGCCGCGCTGGGCGCGGTGCGCACGACCGACGTGCTCGCGCGCTGGGGGGGTGAGGAGTTCCTGCTCCTGCTGCCCGACACCGAGATCGGCGCGGCGACCCAGGTTCTCGCGCGCATCCAGGCCAGGATCGCAGCGCTGCGTGTCGACGTGGGCACGGCGACGCTGGAACTCGCGTTCTCGGCCGGCCTTGCGGCGTCGCGGCCGGGTGAATCCGCTGCGGCGGTGATCGAGCGCGCGGACCGCGCGATGTACGCCGCCAAGGCGGCTGGGCGCAACCGGGTGCTGTGCGAATGCTGAAGATGCCGCCCTGCGCATCGCGACGGGCCGCCTGCCTGTTGCTCGCGTCCCTGGCGCTGTCGGGCTTCGCGCACGCCGATCCGGTCCTGCCGCAGCGCGACCTGATCGTCGAACTGCGCTCGGCCGGCGCAGGCGCGCGGGCGTCGGGCTGGGACTTGAGCAGCGCCGACGCGGCGCGCGACCCTGTGCAGCACCGGCTGCGCGTGCGCAATGGCCAGAGCGCGCGCCTCGCCCTCGGCGTCACGCGCCCGGTCCAGACCTGGCAGCTGCTGCCCGGCGTGTGGCGTGGCGTCGCGGCGCCGGCCACGCAGTGGATCAGCGCCGCGCAGTCGCTGGTCGTCCAACCGCGCTGGCCGGGCGGCACGCAGCCGGTTGCGGTGACCCTGAGGGTGCACACTTCCCGCTTCGATCCGGCTGTCGCGCCCGGCAGCGGCGAGCCGCCGCAGCGTGGCGAGCTCGAGCTCGAGACCACGGTTGCGGTGCCGCTGGGTGAATGGGTCGCGCTCGCCGCGAGCGGCGAGCCCGACCCGTCGCTGCAGGGCGCCGTCGGCTCGCGCGACGCAGCGCCCTCGCGGCGCATGCTGCAGTTGCGCATCGGCGTCGCGGCGCGCTGAGAGCGTGAGAGGCCGAGGCCGGCGTCAACGCCTGGGCCACAGCACCCACATCCGCAACGGTTGCTTCATGCGCCCGGCCTGTGCCTCGGCGTTCGCGCCCCAGCCCCAGAAGTAGTCTGCGCGCACGGCGCCCGTGATCGCGCTGCCGGTATCCTGCGCCATCACGAGGCGCTGCAGCGGCTGGTTCGAGAGCGGCTCGGTCGATGCGAGCCAGACCGGCGTGCCGTAGGGGATGCTGTGCGGATCGACGGCGATCGAGCGCCCCGGCGTCAGCGGCACGCCCTGTGCGCCGCGCGGGCCCTGGGCCGGATCGGGCAGCGCCTCCTCGCGGAAGAACACCACGCGCGGGTTGCTCCACAGCAGCTCGTTGACGCGCTTCGGGTTGCGCTCGGCCCAGGCGCGGATGGCCGGCCAGGAGGCTTCGCCGGGCTTCAACTCGCCCTGCGCTATGAGCCAGCGGCCGACCGATTGGTAGGGCTGTTCGTTCGAGCCTGCGTAGGCGGCGCGCACGAGCCGCGTGGTGCCGCCGCCGTTGCCGGCGCGCAGGACGAGGCGCCCCGAGCCCTGGATCTGCAGCACCAGCGCGTCGAGCGGGTCGGCAACCCAGGCGATCTCGCGCCCGCGCAGGGCGGCCTGCGCCGCCGGCAGGGTGTCGATCTGCTGGCGCGTCCACCAGGGCCTGCGGCTCGCCAAGTCGGGCGGCGGGCCATGGAGCGGCACCCTGAACAGCGCGCTGCGCTGGCGCGCGGCGTCGATCTGCGGCTCGAAGTAGCCTGTCAGCAGGCCTTCGCTGCCCGCGCCATCGAGTGCCTCGACGCGATAGGCCTGCAGGCGCTGCTGCAGCCATTCGCGCAGCGCCGCCGCGTCGCCAAGCGGCACGCTCGGCTGCAGCGCCTGGCGGCAAAACGCTGCCCAGTCCGCAGGTGGGCGCGCGCAACCCAGGCGCAGCGCCGGCCAGGCTTCGGACATGCGATCCTGCTCCCAGCCGGGCAGGTCGGCAAACGGCACCGGCAACCAGCGGGAACGTTTGCGCTCCAGCGGCGTCAACAAGGCTGGTGTTGCCGGCTCTACTGCCGCCTGCCCCGGGGGGGCGGTCGGGGTCGGCACGCTGGTGCAAGCGGACAGCGCGCCTAGAATGGCCGCCAGCCGGCCCCAACGCAGAAGGATTTCGCACATGTGGGTGATTCTGCTGGAAGCCCTCGGGGCGCTTGCGCTGTTGTTATTCATTGTCTGGTGGACGATGTTCCACGGCCGCCGCCGCGGCGAACGCGCGCGCCCCGAAGATGGTGCCTGAGCTCGCCAGCATCGCCGGCTACCTCCAGATCGCGCCGTTCCCGCCGGCGCCGAACCTGCTCTTCTGGTCGGCGCTGGTGATCGTCGCTGGCGCCCTGCTCGGCGAGGCGGTCTTCCGCTGGCTGGGGCTGCCGCGCATCGTCGGCTACAGCGGGGTCGGCCTGCTGATCGCGGGGCTGGGCCGGGGCCTGCCGGTCGATCACCTGAGCGGCAGCGTGCGCCTGATCGTCGATCTGGGCCTCGGCCTGCTGCTGTTCGAACTCGGCGCCCGCGTCAACCTGCGCTGGCTGCGTGCCAATCCGGCCCTGCTGGTGACGAGCGCGGCCGAGGCGCTGCTCGGATTCATCGCCGTCTTCGCGCTGCTGCACTGGCTCGGCCTGGGTTTCAACGTGGCGCTGGCCTGCGCGACGCTCGGCGTGACGGGCTCGGCGGCGGTGGTCTCGCGGGTCGCGAGCGAACTGCGGTCGGCAGGCCAGGTCACCGAGCGCATGATCACGCTCACCGCGCTGAACACGCTCGTGTGCGTGCTCGGGTTCAAGCTCGTCGTCGGCTGGCTGCACATCGACCAAGCCGGCAACTGGGTGCCCGCGATCTCGCGCCCGCTCTACACCTTCGGCGGCTCGGTGCTGCTTGCGCTGCTGCTGACGAGCCTGGTCGGCCGCGTGTCGCGCCGGCTCGACCTGCGCGACGAGAATTCGGTGCTGCTGCTGCTCGGGTTGCTCATGCTGGTGCTCACGGGCGCGCACATGCTCAACATCTCGACCCTGCTCGTGCCGCTGATCGCCGGCGTGCTGCTGCGCAACACGAGCGCGAGGCCCTGGGTCTGGCCGCGTCACTTCGGCAGCGCCGGCGGCGTGCTGGTGCTGATGCTGTTCGTGGTCGTCGGTGCGGCCTGGTCGCTCGAGGCGGTCGCAGTGGGCGGCCTGGTGGCAATCGCGTTGCTGGTCGTGCGCGCGCTCGCCAAATCGGTCGCGGTGGTCGGGCTCGGCTGGTGGAGCGGCATCACCGTGCGCCAGAGCGCGGCGCTCGCGCTGACGCTGACGCCGATTTCGGGTACTGCCCTCGTGCTGCTTGCCGACCTGTACCGGACCCACCCCGACTTCGCGCCGCAGCTCGCGCCGATCATGCTCAGCGCGATCGCGTTCATGGAGCTGCTCGGCCCGATTGCCGTCCAGTGGGCGCTGCGCCTGGCGGGTGAACACCCGGCCAGCGAGCGCGCGGCGGCCAGGGGATGACGCCGCGATGGCACTCGAATCCTTCGCCGATTCACGCCCGCTGACGCTCGGCGTCGAGCTCGAGCTGCAGATCGTCAACCTCCACGACTACGACCTGTCGCCGAGCGCGGCCGATCTGATGCGCCTCGCGGGCAAGCGCAAGCTGCCCGGCAAGGTGGTGCCCGAGATCACCGACAGCATGATCGAGCTCTCGACCGGCATCTGCAGTGGACACGCCGACGCGCTGGCGCAGCTCGGCGCGATGCGCGATGCGCTCGTCGAGGCCGCCGCGAAGCTCAATGTCGGACTGTGCGGCGGCGGCACGCATCCGTTCCAGGACTGGAGCCAGCGCCGCATCTACGACACACCGCGCTTCCACCAGGTGGCCGAGCTGTACGGCTACCTGTCCAAGCAGTTCACGATCTTCGGCCAGCACGTGCACATCGGCTGCCCCGGGCCCGACCATGCGCTCACGCTGCTGCACGGCATGTCGCGCTTCATCCCGCACCTGATCGCGCTGTCGGCCTCGTCGCCTTACGTGCAGGGCACCGACACCGGCTTCGCGTCGGCACGCCTGAATTCGGTGTTCGCATTCCCGTTGTCGGGGCGCGCGCCGTTCGTGCTGACCTGGGACGATTTCAAGCGCTTCTTCGAGAAGATGACGCGCACCGGCGTTGTCAAGAGCATGAAGGACTTCTACTGGGACATCCGCCCCAAGCCCGAGTTCGGCACGATCGAGGTGCGTGTGCTCGACACGCCGCTGACGATCGAGAAGGCCGCCGCGCTGGCAGGCTACATCCAGTGCCTGGCGCGCTGGCTGCGCATCGAGCGGCCCTACGCGCCGGCCGAAGACGACTACCTGCCCTACACCTTCAACCGTTTCCAGGCTTGCCGCTTCGGGCTGGATGCGACCTTCGTCGACCCCAAGACCGGCGAGCACCGGTCGCTGCGCGACGACATCGAAGCCACGTTCGCGGCTCTTGAACTGCATGCGATGGAACTGCAGGCCGAAGGTGCGATCGCGCTGCTGCGCGCGGAGATGGCAGGCCCGGGCAACGACGCGGGCTGGATCCGCAGCACCTTCGAGCGCGAGCGGCTGCTGCCGGAGGTGGTGCGGCAGCAATGCCGGCGCTGGGCCGGGCAGCCGACTTGAACCCACGGCCCTTGCGCATCGGCCTGTCGGCGCGGCTGCTGCACCAGGCGCCGGCGGAGTTGGGTTTTCGAGGCAAGACGCTGCAATACCTGGAGCAGTCGATCGCGCACTGGATCATGGGGCACGGCGCGTTGGCCTTCATGGTGCCGACGCTCGGCGTCGACGCCGAGGTGGCGCGGCGCAAGGTCTCGGTGCACCACTGCGTCGACGCGCTCGACGCACTGGTGCTGCAGGGCGGCGCGGACGTGAGCCCGACGAGCTACGGCCAGCAGCCGCTGCGCGCGGAGTGGGCCGGCGACGCCATCCGCGACCGCTACGAGATCGAGCTCCTCGACGGCTTCCTGTCGCAGGGCAAGCCGGTGCTGGGCATCTGCCGCGGCGCGCAGCTCATCAACGTGGCCTACGGCGGAACGCTGTGGCAGGACATCGCATCGCAGCAGCCCGGCGCGCATCCGCATGTCGATGCCGATCTGTACGACCAGCACCGGCACGAGATCCGCTTCGAGCCGCAGTCTCGTCTGGCCGGGCTCTACGGCGACATCGGGCGGGCGCTGGTGACGAGCATCCACCACCAGGCCGTCGACCAGCTCGGGGGTGATCTCGAAGTCGAGGCGCGCGCCGTCGGCGACGGCATGGTCGAGGCGATCCGTGCACGCGGATCGGCATTCGTCGCCGGCGTCCAGTGGCACCCGGAGTTCCACTTCCAGGACCCGGCGCTGCTCAGCGGCGAGCCGCTGATGAACGCCTTCCTCGACGCTGCGCGGCAGGTCTTCAGCGCTCGGCCGGCGGCCATATGAACGACAACGGCCGCCGCCACATCCGCCTGCGGATCGCGGCGTAGATCCGGCTGCGGCCCGCGGTCGGCACGTTGCGCGACAGCAGCGCGACCCGGAAGGCGAGCAAGAAGCTCACGCCGAGGTTGAGCGCGCCGGTGACCGCGATGCCCGCCACGCACCACCAGAACGCCGCGTCGTGCAGCAGCGCCAGCCCTTCGGTGCCGGCCGCCGCGGCGAGCTGGCCGGTCGACAGCGTGACGTGGCGGACCTCGAGCGGCAGGCCGAAGAACGCCGCCACGACCGGCACCAGGCCGAGCATGAAGCCGAGCGAGAC
Source organism: Ideonella sp. (assembly GCF_016702655.1). Classification (GTDB taxonomy): domain Bacteria; phylum Pseudomonadota; class Gammaproteobacteria; order Burkholderiales; family Burkholderiaceae_C; genus CAIKUF01. The sequence goes on along the minus strand of NZ_JADJDO010000005.1, from coordinate 66,079 downwards.
ATTTGCCGCGAGGCCCGAGATGTTGGCGCGCCACCAGGCGCTGATGCGCTGTGCGCGGCCGGGTCCGAAGCGAGCGCGCAGGCGCGGGTTCCAGGCCAGCGCACTGTCGAGCCGGTGCCAGACGAACCAGTTCTCGGCCCAGCCGGCGATCAGGCTGCTCGCGAACAGCAGTACGCCGGTGAAGGCAGCGTAGAGCGCCGTCGGGCCGAGCAGCGTCAGCGAGTGCAGCACGTAGCCGGCGTCCTTGCGCGGCACCAGCGGCGTGTCGGACGCGAGGCCCCAGGCCATCTGCACGACCAGCACGATCGGCACCACGACCATCAGGTTGCCGAAGATGCCGGCCGATTGCGAGCGGATCAGGTGCGCAACCTCATCGACGAAGCCTTCGACCGCCTCGTCGGTCGCGCCGGCGCCGGCTTCATCGGTGAGCTTGCGTGCCATCGCCGGGGCCGTCATCGCCGGCTGCTTGGTCGCGACCGTGCCGTGGATGAGCTGCACGAGCACGAAGCTCGCGGCGTAGTTCAGCCCGGCGAGAAAGCCCGACCAGAACGCCGCCAGACCGAGCGAGACCACGAGGAACTTGAGGTGCGTCGTTCCCGCGAGGACTGCGCCGCCGGTTGCCGCGGCGCGCAGCATGCTCCGGTACTCGCCGTGGTCGCGCGTGATGTAGTGCTCGCCGGTTTCCGCGCTGCGCTCGGCGACCTTGGCCGCGAGCAGCGCGTAGTGCCGGGAGAGCAGCGCGCGTGCGCTGCGCCGATTGGCGGCCACGTCGACCAGTGCGGCCAGCAGCGCGAGCACGTCGCGCGCCGGCCTCGCCGACTCGACGCAGGCGAGCAGCGCCTCGATGCGGCGCACGCGCAGGCGCAACTGGTTGACCTGGAACACGAGGTCCACCGAGACCCCGAATTCCTCGAGGTGCTCGAACACGCTCGCCGCTGCGTGCCGGCAGGCGTCGAGCAGCGCGCGCAGCCGGGCCGCCTCGGCAGCGAAGGGCAGGCCGGCCTCGGCGCGCTCGTGCACCGCGTCGCCGGCCCGCGCGAGCTCGCGAAACGGCTCGCCCGCAAGCGTCGCCGGGCTCATCCGCAACCGCATCGGGCCCGAGAAGCCCGACGCGCGCACTGCGCTGCACAGGTACATGATCGCGTCGAGAAAGGGCGCATGCCAGTCGACACGCGGGCTGCGCGCGTTCCAGGCCTCGCCCAGCAGCGCCGCCAGGCGTTCGAGCGTTGCGTCGTCGATCGCGCGCAGCCACTGTGCGTCGTCGTCGGCATGGAAGACGAGGCCGAACAGGTCCGCGAGGTCGGTCGTCTCGGGTGTCGCCGGCAGCACGCGCCGGCGCAGGCGCTCGCCGAGCTCTCCGAACAGATCGACGCGCGGCGTGAAGCCGAAGTCGGCGAACAGCGCCGCCGCGTCGACCCCGTCGAAGAAGGCCGCCAGCAGTGCGACGACCGAGGCGCGATGCCCGGGGTTGCGGTCGAGCACGCCCAGCAGGTGGCGCAGCCGCAGGACCTGCTTGCCGTCGTCGGGGTCGGCGCGGGGCGCGGCATGGCCCAGCCACTCGACCATGCGCACCAGCCAGAGGTTGCGCTCCGCCAGGCCGGCCTTGGGATCGGCGGCGATCAGCAGTGCCGACAGGTCCCAGGCGCGTGCGCGGCGGCCGAGCATGGTGGCGGCGCGCTCAGTGCAGCGATGACGGGGCGACGAGGGTGAAGCTGCCGATCGCCGCCTCGAACGGATGCGCGTCCTCGGTCATGCAGTAGTAGGTGCCGCGCATCGTTCCGGCCGAAGTCGCCAGGCGCGTCCAGCTCGTGTACTCGAATTCCTCGCCCGGCTTGAGCAGCGGTTGGTGGCCGACGACCCCGAGGCCGCGCACCTCCTCGGTCTTGCCGTGGGCGTCTTCGATGATCCAGTGGCGCGCGATCAGTTGGCCGGGCACGTCGCCGCTGTTGCGGATCGTGACCGTGTAGGCGAAGGCGTGCACGCCCGCATCGGGTTGCGACTGCTCGGGCAGCGGGGTGACCTTGACGCTGCAGGTGAATTCGGGTTTGGGCATCGTTCGATTATCGGAGCAGCCGCGCAGGCGGCACCTAGAATGCCTGGCGATGGCATCCGTGACCCCCCGCCGACCGGCCCTGATCGCCCCCAGCCTGCTTGCCGCCGACGCGGCCCGCTTCGGCGACGAGGTGCGCGACGTGATCGCGGCCGGCGCCGACTGGATCCACTTCGACGTGATGGACAACCACTTCGTGCCCAACCTGAGTTTCGGGCCGATGGTCTGCCAGGCGCTGCGCAAGCATGCTGTCGCCGCCGACGGGAGCCGGGTGCCGATCGACGTGCACCTGATGGTGCAGCCGGTGGATGCCCTCGCGCAGGCCTTCGCCGACGCCGGCGCCGACATCATCAGCTTTCACCCCGAGGCCGGGCCGCACGTGAACCGCACGCTGCAACTGATCCGCGCCGCGGGCTGCAAGGCGGGGCTCGCGTTCAACCCCTCGTCGGCGCTCGACGTGCTCGAGTGGGAGCAGGACAACCTCGACCTGGTGCTGATCATGAGCGTCAACCCCGGCTTCGGCGGCCAGGGCTTCATCCCCGGCGCGCTGAAGAAGATCGAACGCGTGCGCAAGTTCATCGACGCCAGCGGGCGCGACATCCGGCTCCAGGTCGACGGCGGCATCAAGACCGACAACATCCGCGCCGCCTTCGACGCCGGCGCCGATACCTTCGTCGCCGGCAGCGCGATCTTCGGCCAGCGCGACTACCGCGCGGTGATCGACGCGATGCGCGCCGAGATCGCGCGCTAGCGGAGCTGCACGGCCAGCGCCGGACTGCGATGAGCCAGACGCTGCTGCAAGCCGAACTGTTCGCGCCCGCCGGGCACGATCCGCTCGGCGAGGCCTATGCCCGAGCCCACCTGCCCGAAGAGCGGCGCGCGAGCGGCATCACGCTGACGCCGCAGTGGCTGGTACAGCGCATGCTGGACCTCGCGGCGACACGAGATGGTTTCGACACGGTTGTCGACTGCGGCGCCGGTAGTGGCCGGTTCGCGATTGCCGCCGCGTTGCGCTTCCCGCATGCCAGGGTCATCGCGGTCGAGGCGCATCCGGAGATGGCAGCGTTGCTGCGCCGGCGCCTGCGCGACGAGGCCTTGTCGCATCGCGTCGAACTCCTCGAAGCCGACTACCGGCAGGCCGGCCTGCCCGCGCGGGGGCGTACGCTGTTCGTCGGCAATCCGCCCTATGTGCGGCACCACGATCTCGAACCACAGTGGAAGGAATGGTACCGGCGCACGATGGCGGCCCACGGCATCGTCGCGTCGCAACTGGCGGGTCTGCACGCGCAATTCATGTTGCGCACGGTCGAACTGATGCGCGATGGCGACGCGATGCTCTTCGTGACCGCCGCCGAGTGGCTCGACAACGGATACGGTCAGGCCGTGCGCGACCTGCTCGGCGGGGCAGGTGATGTTGCGCTGCGCTCGCTGTGGCTGGCAGCGCCAGACGAGTCGGTCTTTCCGGACGCACTGGTGTCGTCGGTGGTCGTCGAAGCGCAGCGCGGCGGCGGCGACGCCGCGGTGCAGACGGGAATGATCGCTGGCCGGGCGCTGCATCCGGTGCGCCGGCTCGACCGCGCAAGCCTGCGCGCCGCGCAGCGCTGGACGCCGCTGTGCCGCGAGCAGCCGATCGCGATTTCGGGTGGAGCCGAACTCGGCGAGCTGTTTCGCATCACGCGCGGCCAGGTGACGGGCCTCAACAGCGCCTGGGTCGTCAAGCCCGAAGACGCCATGCCGGCGACGCTGACGGTGCCGGCGATCACCCGCGCGCGCGAAATCATCGACGACCTGGCGGCCACGCGCGAAGGCGTGGCAAGGCTGGCCCGGGTCGTCGATCTGCCGAGCGACCTCGATGCGCTTGCGTCGCCCGAGCGCGAGGCCGCCTTGCGCTTCGTCGATCGCGCGCGTGCGCTCGGCGCAGACCGCAGCTACATCGCACGTCATCGCACGCCGTGGTATCGCGTGGGCATGCGCGAACCTCCGGCCGCCTTTGTCAGCTACATGGGCCGGCGGCCGCCGGTCTTTCGTGCCAATCCGCAGCGCGTCAGCTTTCTCAACATTGCGCACGGCCTGTACCCGCGCGCGCCCATGGCCGAGGTCGTGCTGAGCAGGATCCTGCAGCACCTGAATACGACCACCGATCTGTACAGCGGGCGCGTCTACGGGGGCGGTCTTGCCAAGTTCGAGCCGAGCGACATAGCCCGGCTGCGCGTCCCGCGCGAACTGCTGGAGAGCGTGGCTTGAGCGCAGGCTGGTTTGCCGGCGTCCCGCGCTGGACGGCGCAACAGATCGAGTCCGATGCGGCGACGGCGCGCCGCGAATTTCGCGCCCGCCGCCTCGGCGAACCGGTGGAAAGATACCTGGCTGCGTTCGACGCTTCGCAGCCGCATCTCGCGGCCCTCATCACCGAGCTGCGTACGGCGCTGGTGGGCGGCGCACCAGGTGCCGAGCTCTTGCGCCGGCTGTGGACGACCGAGGAAGGCCGGACCGCATTTCGCTACCTCGGTGCGCCCCCGATCTCGCAGGACGATCTGCAAACGCTCGCCGAGACGCGCCTTGCGCCCAGCGCCGCCGATGACGCCGACGGCCGGCTCGAGCGCCTGCTGGCCGTGATGCGCGCGATCGTCGATCCGCGGCGCTTCCCGTGGGTTGCGGAGAGCCGCGAGCCGACTCGAAACGAACTCGATGCCGCGTTGCTGGCCAGCGCCACGCTGACCGCATCGCAGCGCGTGCAGGCTCTGCGACGAAGCGACGAGCGGGCGATGGTCGAGGGCGCGGTCAGGGGGCTGCTTGTCGGTCTGGGCTGGCGCGCTGCGCAACGCGCCGCAGGCGGAATCCAGAACCTGGTGGCAGACTCGCCACCGGCACGCTGTTTCGTGACGCAGGTCAACCTCGGCGGCGACAACGCCGATGTCGTCGCACGCATGGACGATGGGCGCCTGCTGGCAATCGAGTGCAAGGGTTCCAACAGCGAGATCAACAGCCGCAAGCGCTTGAACAAGGAGGCGATGCAGAATGCACGCGCCTGGCTGCAGGCCTTCGGTACCAGGCAGGTTGTGCCGGCCGTCGCGCTGCAGGGGGTGTTCAACCCAGCCTATGTGATCGACGCGCAGAACGCGCCGATGGCGGTTTTCTGGGCCCATCGGCTCGACGATCTTCGCCGCACGCTCGCGCCATGAATGCTGCCGAAGCGAACGCCCGCGCGGGCTGGGTGCGATGGACGCGGGGCCGGGCGGCATGAACCCGGCGCTGGCGGTTTGCCTGGGCCGCGCACCCGCTGCGGTGCCGGCGGTCGAGACGGTCGCGCAATGGCTGCCGCAGTGGCGCGCCGTTGCCGCCGCGCATGCGGCGCCGTTCGATCGCGCCCTTGCCGGCGGCTGCTGCGCCGACCGCGTCGGCTGGGCCTTTGCCTCGGGCTATCAGGCGGCGCTGCGCGCGCTCGTGCCCGGCCTGATCGGCGATGAAGCGATTGCAGCCCTGTGCGTCACCGAGGAGGCCGGCAATCGGCCGCGCGACATCACGACCACGATCACGCGCCTGGCCGAGGGCGACATTGCGATCGACGGCGCCAAGCGCTGGACGACGCTCGGCCCCGGGAGCACGCTGCTGCTCGTCGCCGGCCGCATCGCAGGCCCGGGCGACCGGCCGCAGTTGCGCGTCGCGCGCGTCCCTTCGGGCACGCCGGGCCTCGCGCTGACCGCGATGCCGCCGACGCGCTTCGTGCCCGAGGTGCCGCACGCGCGCGTGACGCTGGCCAGCGTGCGCCTGGGCGCTGACGCGCTGTTGCCGGGCGACGGCTACGACGGCTACGTCAAGCCGTTTCGCACGCTCGAAGACACGCTGGTCACCGCCGCGGTGCTCGCCTATCTGCTGCGCGAGGCGCGTGCGCGCGGCTGGCCGGCTGGCTTTCGCGAGCGCATCGTCGCTGCGCTGCAGGCGCTGGCCGACGTTGCGCAAGGCGCCGCCGGCGCGCCGGCGAATCATGTGCTGCTCGCCGGAGCGCTGCGCTGGGCGCTTGCGCTGTATGCCGAGGCCGACGCGCTCTGGGCCGCGTCCGGCGACGAGGCCGCGCAGCGCTGGCAGCGCGACGCAGCGCTGTTCGCCGTTGCCGCCTCGGCGCGCGAGGCGCGGGCCGTGCGCGCCTGGGAGCGGCTCGCCGCCGCAGGAGGAGAGTGCCATGCATGAAGCCAAGGCCGCGCTCGTCGTTGGCGCCGGCGATGCCACCGGGGGCGCGATTGCGCGCCGCTTCGCGCGCGAGGGCTTCATCGCCTGCGTCACGCGGCGCAGTGCCGACAAGCTCGCGCCGCTCGTCGAGCGCATCCGCGCCGACGGCGGGCAGGCGGTGGGCTTCGCGTCGGACGCGCGCAAGGAAGACGAGGTCGTCGCGCTCATTGAGCGCATCGAACGCGAAGTCGCGTCGATCGAGGTCGCGGTTTTCAACATCGGCGCCAACGTGCGCTTCGCGGTCACCGAGACCACCGAGCGTGTCTACCGCAAGGTCTGGGAGATGGCCGCGTTGGCGGGCTTTCTGGTCGGCCGCGAGGCGGCCAAGGCGATGCTGCCGCGCGGCCGTGGCACGATCGTCTTCACCGGCGCGACGGCGAGCCTGCGCGGTGGCGCGGGTTATTGCGCCTTCGCGGGCGCCAAGCATGCGTTGCGCGCGCTCGCGCAGAGCATGGCGCGCGAGCTCGGGCCGAAGGGCATCCACGTCGCGCACAGCATCATCGACGGCGCGATCGACACCGCCTTCATCGCCGAGAACTTCCCCGAGCGCTATGCGTCGAAGGCGAGCGAAGGCATCCTCGATCCGGACGCGATCGCCGAGGCCTACTGGCAACTGCATCGCCAGCCGCGCAGCGCGTGGACGCACGAACTCGACCTGAGGCCCTGGAGCGAAACCTGGTGAGGAGACCGACGCAATGAGCAACAGTACCGGCAAGACCGTGGAGTTCTTCTTCGACGTCGGCAGCCCGACGACCTATCTCGCCTACACGCAGTTGCCGGCGCTCGCCGATGCCTGCGGCGCGAGCATCGCCTGGCGGCCGATGCTGCTCGGCGGTGTGTTCAAGGCGACCGGCAACGCGAGCCCGGTCACCGTGCCGGCCAAGGGGCGCTGGATGCTCGGCGACCTGCAACGCTGGGCGCACCACTACGGCGTGCCGCTGGTGTTCAACCCGCACTTCCCGGTCAACACGCTGGCGCTGATGCGCGGCGCGGTCGGCATGCAGATGCGCGAGCCGGCGTCGTTCGGGCGCTATCTCGAACTCATGTTCGGCGCGATGTGGCGCGCGCCGCGCAACCTCGGCGACGCTTCCACGCTGGCCGAGGTGCTGCGCGAGGGCGGCTTCGACCCCGAACGCGTTGCCGCGCTCGCCGCCGACCCCGAGGTCAAGGCCCGGCTCATCGCCCACACCGAAGAGGCCGTGGCGCGCGGCGTCTTCGGCGCGCCGACCTTCTTCGTCGGCGAGCAGATGTTCTTCGGCCAGGACCGGCTCGCCTTCGTGCGCGAAGCGCTGGCCGCCCGATGACGCCGGCGGCCCCGCTGAAGGCCGCCGTCGTCGACCTCGATGGGACGATGGTCGACACCGCGGGCGACTTCGTCGCCGCGCTCGGGGCGATGCTGGCCGAGTTCGGGCTGCCGGCGGTCGATCTCGACTTCGTCCGCCGCACGGTCGGCAAGGGCTCGGAGCACCTGGTGCGCAGCGCGCTCGCCGAGGTGCGCGGCGGCCAGCCCTCTACGACGCGGCGATGGCGCGCTACCAGCATCACTACCGGGCCGTCAACGGCACGCATGCGACGGTCTATCCGGGCGTCGCACCGGGCCTGCAGCGCCTCGTGGACCGCGGCCTGGCGCTCGCCTGCCTGACCAACAAGCCGACCGCCTTTGCGCACGATCTGCTGCGCCACAAGGCGCTCGCCGGCTACTTCGGCCATGTCTTCGGCGGCGACGCCTTCGAGCGCCGCAAGCCCGATCCGCTGCCGCTGCTCAGGACTTGCGCGGCGCTTGCAACGGCGCCCGCGCAGACGCTCGTGATCGGCGACTCGAGCAACGACGCGCAGGCGGCGCGCGCGGCGGGCTGCCCGGTCATCCTCGTGAGCTACGGCTACAACCACGGCCTGCCGGTGGCCGGTATCGACGCCGACGCGGTGGTGGACCGCCTCGACGCGATCCGGCTCTGACTGCGGTTGCGGCCCGCTACTTGCCGAACACCTGCTTGAGCAGATCGGTCGTGCGTGCGGCCGGGTTGGTGCGGATCTTCTTCTCCTCCTGGCCGACCATGAAGAACAGGCCGTCGAGCGACTTCCTGGTCACGTAGTCGTCGAGGTCGAGCGACTGCCCGCCCATCAGCGGCACTTTTCGTAGCGGCCCATCATGTCCTTGTAGGCCTTGGTCGCGCCGACCTGGTTCACCTTCTCGGAGACGACCGGCTTGAAGGCGGTGGTGAGCTTGTCGCTCGTCTTGCGGCGGAAGAACTCGGTGGCCGCGGTGTCGCCGCCGGTGAGGATGGCGCGCACGTCGTCGAGTGTCATGTCACGGATCGCGTCGCCGAAGTACTTGGCCGCGAGCGGCACCGCGGCCTCGGCGGCGCGATTCATGCTGAGGATGAACTCGTCGACCTGCTTCTGGTAGCCGGCCATCTTGGCCACCTCGGCCACCTTCTGCAGCGAGGACGGCATCAGGATCTTGACCGCCGCGTTGCCGAAGTAGCCATTCTCGCGCCCGAGGCTCTTGACCGCGCGTTCGGTGCCCACGGCCAGCGCCTCCTTGATGCCCGCGGTGTCGGTCTTGATGTCCGACGTACCCGCAGAGCCGGCGGTCTTGGGCAACGCACCAGCACCCTTCATGATGTCGTCGAGCTTGGGCATCTGCGCCATCGCGGGGCCGGCAAGCCCGCACGCTGTCAGTACGAACAGTCTTCTTTGCATTCGATCGCTCCTTTGCTGCCGGGCGGAGGTTCACGCACCGGACGGCTCAGTATCGCCTCTGTGCAGGCGGGTCAGCCGCGCACGCGCAAGATGGCGGCGAAGCAGGCCCCAATTCGGCGCGCGCAGCCAGGGGCAGGACATGGCCCACGTACTGGTCCGGGCGCACGATCAAGATGCAGCCTGCGTCCCGGACTATGCCGCGCAGCTCGAAGATGTCGTGGCCCCGCTTCACGTCGGCGCAGAAGATCTTCTCGTAGTCGCACAGCCCGTAGCGGCCCACATGCGGGCGCAGCAGGGTGGGCATGGCGGCGAAATCGAGCGCGCGCAAATCCTGCTGGAAGACCGCGCGGGTGTCGATCACGGCATCCACGTCTTCGCCCGGAGCAGTGTGGCGGCGCAGCGGGGAGGCAGGGTCGTGTTCGAGCCATTCACACAGCGCGGCGACAGCGCCGCCCGCGCCGCCCGCGTCATCGGCGGGAGCGAAGACGAACAGGCGCCAGCGCGCGTCGGCCTCGATGCAATGACCCAGCTGCATGGGCCTGGCGTCGGCCAGACGGACGACAGGCGCCGAGTGCAGGCGCTTGCCGATATCGAAGCCCTTGGCCAGGTGCTGGTATGCGGTCCCGCCGGTCAGCGCGCCGGGTTCGTAGCGGATCGTCAGGCCGCAGGTGAAGGGCAGGTTGGCGACGAACTCGCGCGCCACGCGGGGCAGGCCGTCGACTCCGTCGTCCCCTGCCAGACCGCCCACGACGCGGGCCCACTGGTGGTCGAACTCCACCAGGCCCTTGGCCGCTGCGCGCCGTTCGCTGGAGTAGCTGTGCAGCAGGCCTGGATCGGCGCGGCCGGTCAGCACCGAGATCAGCTTCCAGCCGAGGTTGAACGTGTCGCCCATCGACACGTTCATGCCCTGCCCGGCCTTGGGGCTGTGCGTGTGGCAGGCGTCGCCGGCCAGCATCACGCGCGGCGCGCGCGTGGCCACCTCGCCTTCGGGCACGTCGTCGAACTTGTCGGTCAGGCGGTGGCCGATCTCGTAGATCGACCACCAGACCACCTCCTTCACGTCGAGTTGGAAGGGGCTGAGGATGCGCCGCGCTTTGGCGATGATGTCCTCGGGCCCCCATGCCGCGGTCGGCCGCGCGCTCGTGCTCGCCGAGGAGGTCGAGCTCGACGTACAGGCGCACCAGGTGCCCGCCCTCGCGCGGCAGCACCATCAGGATGCCCTCGTTCTGCGAGCGCACGAAGGACTTCATCCGCCAGTCGGGGAAGTCAGTGACCGCCAGCACGTCCATCACGCCCCAGGCCTGGTGCGCCGCATCGCCGTGCAGCGCCCCACCGATCGCACTGCGCACGTTGGAGCGGGCGCCGTCGCAGCCGATGACGTAGTTGGCGCGCACCGTCGCGGTCTGGCCCTCGCGGCCCGGCGCGGTGTGCTCCAAAGTGACGGTGACGGGGTATTCGGCCGCGCCGGGGTCGACGACCAATCCGGCAACCTTCAGGCCGTAGTCGGGCTCCAGCCGGGTAGGCGCGTTGCGCATGATGTCGAGAAACATGTCGTGCACCCGCGCCTGGTTGATCAGCACATGGGGCATTTCGGAGATGCCGTCGGGCACGTCCTGCACACGGGCGACGCGAGTCAACGTGCCCCCAGGCGGCGGCAAATGCCCGCCGCCGCCCGCCGAGGGGGGCGAGTTATCTTGGGAGCGGTCCTGCGACGATTCGGGCGCATCCGCGCCGGGCGCCCAGAAGGTCGTCTCGTTGATCCACACCGCTTCGCGCATGACCTTCTCGGCGAAGCCGAAGGCCTGGAACATCTCCATCGAGCGCACGCTGATGCCGTCGGCCTGGCCCTTTTGCATCGGCTCGAGCTTGGGCTCGACCAGCAGCGTGCGGATCTGCGGCACCCGGGCCAGTTGCGCGGCCAGGCACAAGCCCGCTGGCCCCGAGCCGGCGATCAGCACGTCGACCGTGGCGGGCAGCGGGTCGCCTGCGCGGCGGTGGCCGGAGCCGCCGGGTGGACGTCGGGATCGCCGGGCTTGAATCCGTCGCGGTGGTATTGCATGGAGGCTCTCCTTCAGGCAGTATGCCGTTCAGCGGTAAGTTTGCATATGATATGCATACATACTAACTAGGTCAAGCGCTCCGGCGGCGCGCAGCCGGCGGGGCATGATCGGTCGCGGCACAAGGGCAACGATGAACAGGATCGAGATGGCCGGGCACCTGATCCGGCGCCTGCACCAGCACGCCACGCAGGTCTTCCAGGAACGCATGCAGGCCGCCGGTTTCGACCTGACCGCGGTGCAATTCATCGCGCTCGATGCGATTGCGTTGCAGCCCGGCATCGACCAGGCAAGCCTGGCCGCGACCATCAGCTTCGACCGCGCCACGATCGGCGGGGTGGTCGACCGCCTGGAGCAAAGGCCCTGCTGCAGCGTTCGGTCGGCGCGCACGATCGGCGCGCGCGCCAGCTTCACCTGACGACCGAGGGCAAGCGGCTGCTGAAGGCCAGCCGACCGGTGGTCGAAGCCTTGCAGGCCGACATCCTGGCGCCGCTGTCGGCCGCGCAGCGCGCCGCCTTCCTGGCGCTGGCGCTCAAGGCGCTCGGACTGGGCTGAAGCCGGGGCCGCAGCGAATCTGGCCTCGGAAGGCGGCACAGGTCAGGCCATGGCGGGCACTCGTTGAGCTTGAACCCGCTCCCGGCATGCGCGGACCCCTTACTGCGCTGTTGTGCGGCCTCGCTGCTGCCGTGGCCCCTCCGCGCGCATTGCGCCGGGGCGACGACAAGCCTCGGGAGAGGGCGCAACCCGCGCTTCAGGCGCCGCCACCCGCGGGCGCAGCTGTGACGGCTGCGCACTTGCCCCGCCTGGTTCAGAACTTGTATCCGAAGCCGACCGTGAGCAGCGCGTCGGTCGACTTCGAGCCCGCGGGCACGACGCTGGCCCATTGTGCAGCCAAGCCGACATTGATCGTCCAGGCGCCGGTGATGGCCGTTGCCCACCCGGCGGTGAACGTGGCGAGATCACCGAGATCGCTCTGGCCGGGACGGTAGGTGAAACGTTGATTGAACGTCGAGCTTTCGGCAATCTTGTGCGACGACTCCTCACCGAGCACCAGTTGGCCGCCGTTGGCCGAACTGTCGTCGGTGAACTCGACGCCGGAGTAGCCCACCCCGGCAAAGACATCGAAAGAAGTGGTTGGGTTGCGGATCAGCTTGTAGCCCACGCCGGCGTTCAGGTCGTAGCGCGATCTCGTACCAGCCGCCTTGTGGGTCTGGGCCGGCGCCGCCGAACACGAACACGACCTCGGTGAGGTTGTAGTCGTAACGTCCCCTGATCCAGGCCTGATCGGCGGTGGTGGTGTCGACGCCGTTGATCGTGCTCTTGCCGTAGTTGACGAGGCCGGACAGGCTGACCCTGTCGATCGGGCGCACCTTGGTCGCGTCGGCGGCGAGCGTCACCGACAGGGTGTCGGTATTGCCGGTGGCAAAGGCGCCACCAAGGGAAATGGCGCCATGCCACTTGCCGTCGGGTTCGGTCTGCGCCTGGGCAGCCGCTACGGCAAAAAGCGATGCCGCAGCAACGGCGGCGGCTTCCATCATGCAGCGCGCGGCCTGGGGGGTTAGGGTCATCGGGGTCTCCTTCACCTGTCGATCTGAAGTGCCGAGCAACTCCCAGCGCGCGACGAGACGGTACTTGCGCCTGCACTTGTGCACACACGATCCACCGACGCGCCGTCCCACCCGCCTGGCAAGCTGCTCTTGAACTACCGCGAGCCCATGCTACGCAGCGGCGCGTGCTCACGATTGCGTTTGCGCAACGCGCGAGTTTCTTGTTCCGCAAGGCCGCGCAGGCCGCTGCCACCTACCCCGGTGCTTCGAAGGAGAGAACCATGTCCGACCTGTCCATGCTCATCAACGGCCTCGCCGTCAGCGCCGAGAAGGGCGCCACCTTCGAGCGCCGCAACCCGCTCGACGGCAGCGCCGCGACGCGCGCGCCGGCGGCTAGCGCGGCCGACGCGCTGGAAGCAAAGACGCCGCAAGTCAGCGAGGCCGTCGCCGCCGAGACCGGCGCAGCCGTCACGCGGAGTCGGGATTCTGCATCCATGCAGGGATGTCTCGCTGGCCGTGCAGCACCCGCCAGACGTCGATGCAGTCTGGTCGTTCGAGGTAGAAGACGATGCAGGGATACCGCTTCAGCGGCCATGCGCGAAGGCCCGGCAGGTTGAGCTCGTGGGCGTGGCGAGGGGAGCCCGTCGCGGGGTGCCGCCCGACGTGGGCGTAGGCGTGCTCGAGCGCGTCGACGAAGCCCAGAGCGACTTGTACTGTCGCGCCGCTCAGGTAGTAGCCGACGGCCTCTTCGACGTCACGGTTGGCCTGTTCGCGCGGGACGACCGCCTTGGCCTTCACCCCTTGGCGCCGGACTTGGTCGTCTTGCGCACCCGGGCACGCAGACCTTCGAAGTAGCTGGCATCTGCCGGTGCACTCGGCGCCGAAGCCCCACCCGCCATCAGCATGCTGCGCAGTTGCGATCGATCCTGGTCCCGGCGGATGAGCTCGCGCACGTACTCGCTGCTGGTGCCGTAGCCGCGTTGACTGACCTGCTCATCCACGAAGGACCTCAGGGCGTCAGGGAGGGAGATGTTCATCGTGCTCATGACGTGAGCCTAAGCCGATTGGCAAATTTTGGCAATGCCGGCGCCGGCGAATGCCGGCGCCGGCGAAGGTCTGCCAGGTGGCCGACGACACGATGCGAGCGGCTGCTCAGTGGATCGGTCGTGAACTGGCAGTCCCGGCCAGTTTGAGTCGCTGGCCACTGGCAGGTTCATGGCACCTCACTTGGCAATGCTCGCCTCGGGCGGCCAGGAGACAGTCGCCAGAAGGTGGGCACCCGCAGGTTCGGGGCAGAGAGGCCCGATCGTCGGGGCAAGCAGGTACCAGATAGGCGACTCCTTTGATTGGCCTGCGCGGCCGGGCTCAGCGGCACTTGAAGGGGCGCAGTCGGCCACAAGTACCGCATCCTAGTCTCGACAGGCGGGCCCGCCCGGACCACCCGAAGGTCACGAAGATGGCTCTCTAAACGAACTATCCTGTGCGCACGATCGGCGTCTGCACCCGCGCGCATGAACGAAATCCGAGCCCTTCTCCTGACCGATGTCGTCGACAGCACCCGACTGTCGCAGACGCTCGGCGACGCCGTCATTGCCGAGTTGTGGGCGGCACATGACCGAGTCGCACGCGATCTGCTCGCGGCGCGCGGCGGTCGCGAGATCGACAAGACCGACGGCATGCTGCTGCTGTTCGACGCGGCCGCCGACGCACTGGCCTACGCGGCCGACTATCATCACGCGTTGAAGGCGCTGCCGGTGCCGCTGTCGGCGCGCGCGGGCCTGCATGTCGGGCCCGTTATCCTGCGCGAGAACAGTGCCGCCGACATCGCGCGCGGCGCCAAGCCGCTCGAGGTGGACGGCATAGGCAAGCCGACCACAGCCCGCGTCATGGCGCTGGCGAAGGGCGGACAGACCTTGCTGACCGAGGATGCAAGGCTAACGCTCGCCGCGACGCCGTTGCACCTGTGCTCGCACGGCCACTGGGTTCTGAAGGGGCTCGCCGAGCCGGTGGAGTTGTTCGAGGCCGGCGACGCGGATGGCCGCTTCGACCCACCTTCCGATAGCGACAAGGCCTTCCGCGTCGTCCGCGTCGACGATCGCTGGCTGCCGGTCCAGCAGGTCCCGAACAACCTGCCGCAGCCGCTGACCAGTTTCATTGGCAGGGCAAAGGAGGTTGGTGATCTCAGGCAGATGCTAGGTGCGGTGCGCCTGCTCACGCTCACCGGGTCGGGCGGCTGCGGCAAGACCCGGTTGGCGCTCCAGGTGGCGCGCGAAGCGACGCCGGCGTTCCCCGACGGGGTCTGGCCGGTCGAGCTGGCCGCGCTGTCCGATCCGCTGCTCGTCTCGCCGACGCTGGCGAAGACCCTCGGCGTGAAGGAGGAGACCGGAGCGAACCTGACGCAGACCGTCGCCGCGCACCTGGACACGAAACGTGCGCTGCTGGTGCTGGACAACGCCGAACACCTACTTGGCGCCTGTGCCGAGCTCGCCGCCGCCGTGCTGCAGCGCTGCCCGCACGTCAAGGTGGTCGTGACAAGCCGCGAAGCGCTGGGGGTGTCCGGCGAGCTGACCTACCGCGTGCCTTCGTTGTCGCTGCCTGATCCGAGGCGCGACGCCACCCCCGAGGCCCTGGCGCCGTACGAGGCCGTGCGCTTGTTCGTCGAGCGCGCGCGCTGGCATTCGCCGCAATTCGCGCTGACGCGCCAGAACGCGCCCGAAGTGGCTTCGGTCTGCCATCGACTCGACGGCATCCCGCTCGCGATCGAGCTCGCGGCGGCGCGCCTGCGATCGCTCGCGGTCGCCGAGTTGAACGCACGCCTGGACCAGCGTTTTCGCATCCTCACCGGCGGCTCGCGCACCGCCTTGCCGCGCCAGCAGACCTTGCGCGCGCTGATCGACTGGAGCCACGATCTGCTCGATCCGACCGAGCAGGCGCTGCTGCGCCGGCTCTCGGTCTTCGCCGGCGGCTGGACGCTCGCTGCGGCCGAGCAGGCGTGCAGCGGCGACAGCGTCGCCGAAGACGCCGTGCTGGACCTGCTGACGGCTCTCACGGACAAGAGTCTGGTGCTGACTGCGACACGCGACGGCGCCGTCCGGTATCACCTGCTGGAGACGGTGCGCCAGTACGCACGCGACCGCCTGCTCGAGCAGGGCGATGGCCAGACCTGGCGTGACCGCCACCTGGCCGTGTTCGCCGCGCTTGCCAAGGAGGCTGAGCCGCACTTGCGCGGCACCGACCAGCAGATATGGATGGACCGGCTCGAGACCGAGCACGACAACCTGCGTGCCGCCTTGACCTGGTCGTACGCCGACCGCGGCAACGTCGTCGCGGGGATGGGGATGGCCGACGCGCTGTTCTCGTTCTGGTACGTGCGCGGTCATCTGGCCGAGGCCTATGCCTGGTACACCGGCCTGTTGGCGGTCGAATGCGAAGCGCCCCCGGCGCTGCGCGCCGATATGCTGTCAGGCGCCGGCGTGATGGCATGGCAGAAGGGCGACTACGCGGCCTCGCGCAGCTACAACCAGACCGCGCTCGAGATTCGGCGCACGCTGGGCGACCGCAAGAACATCGGGAGCTCCTCGATTTCGACCAGGGCGACTACAAGGCTGCGCGCCGGCTCTTTGAAGAAGGCCTTGCGATCCGGCGCGAGCTCGGCAGTCCGAAGTCGGTGGCGGCGGCGTTGCACAACCTCGCCGCCGTCGCCGAAGCCGTCGGCGATCACGACCGCGCGTGGCAGCTGTTCGACGAGACGGTGCAAATCTACCGCCGTGTCGGCGACCCCTGGGGAATGGCGATCTCGACCAGCAACCTGGCCGCGGTCGCGTCCCACCGCGGCGACCACCAGGCTGCGCACGCGCTCGACGTTGAGAGCCTGTCGATCCGGCGCCAACTCGGCGACCGGCCGGGGATCGCCGAGTCGCTCGAAGGGCTGGCCAACGGCCTGTGCGCACTCAGCTCGCCGCTGCGCGCAGCCCGAACCTGGGGCGCCGCCGAGCGCCTGCGCGACGAGATCGCCGTCCCGATGTCGCCCACGGCACGCGCCGATCACGCCGCCCAGGTTGCAGCGGCGCGCGCCGCGATCGCCGACGCGGCCGCGTTTGACCGCGCTTGGCAGGAGGAGGTCGATGACGCCTCAGGCAGGCGATCGACGACGCGCTGCAGCCCGCTGGAAGGTGAGCGCCAGCATTACTTCTGGCTCTCTGTTGGAGGTCAGCCTTAGGGACCGAATCGAGTGACTCGTAGGACCGGTTTGGGTCGCGAAGGGCCGATCGCCTGATGCGAGAGCAGTCGTTGGGGCGCGAATCCACCCGGTCGCGATCCAAGGTCTGCTGCACATAGCTGCCCGCTCGGTCCGGCGTCCACGGTCGAGTCAAAGGTCGGCTTGATGGCGCACACTGGCAGGAGGCCCGATGGCGTCCACCGGCTTCTTACGCTGCCCAGCAGCCGTCAATCGCGACATCGACCGGCCACGCGCCAGGCCCCGGGCCGAGCCGCATCACGCCGCCAGCCCCCGCGCTGCGCCGGTAGTCGCTCGGCGCGACGCCGAGGTAGGCGCGAAACACGCGGCTGAAGTGGGCCATGTTCGAGAACCCGTTGCCGAACGCGATGTCGGTGATCGAGCGCCGGTCGTAGGCCGCGCCATCGAAGGCCTTGCGGCAGGCGTCCAGGCGCCGGTGCAGGATGTAGCCCGCAACGCCGTCGGGCTCCTCGGCGAAGGCATTGTAGAGCTGGCGCCGGCTGCAGTTGAGCGCGCGTGCGATCGCGTCCACCGACAGCGCCGGGTTGGCGAGATGCTCGGCCACATGCTGCTTGATGCGCTCGCGCAGCGCCTCGCGCTGCGTCACCGCGGTGCCGCGACCGGCCAGGTCGAGCATGGCCAGGTGGACGAACTGCGTGATCGCATCGCCGACGCCGCGCGCCGCCGCCTCCGACATGCCGGGCAGCTGCGGTAGGCCGAGCGCATGGTCCGAGCGCCAGGCGCGCCACGCCGCCGCTGCCGCCTAGGCGGCGCGCTATCAGCGGATCGAGCGCCAGCCCGCGCTCGACGAGGCGGTGCTTGGGCAGCATCATCGATCAGGTGCTCGACGCGTACCGGGTTGGCCACCGCGTAGCTGTCGGTCGTGTCGTAGATGCTCCACTGGTCGGGTGCGACCCAGGCCTCGCGCCCCTTCTGCTCGACGCCGGCGCAGTTAACCCACGGCGCGACGATCTTCAGGTAGTCCACTCCAGATCGCCGCGCCAGCGAGGTTGAGCGCGTCACGCGATGGCGATTGGCTTCGACCAGGGTCAGCACCACGTCGCCCGCGTGCAGCGTTGCCATCCGGCCGTCGAGACCGGCGTCGTCATAGCGGTCTGACTTCAGCCCGTTGAACAGGCGTGCGGCAGTCGGCCCAGAAGCCCGCACGCCCGCGGGGCGACCTGGCCGGTGCTCATCATCGTTATCGCGCGGGTCGGCATGCCCATGGCGCCCTCCTGCGGGCGCAAGGCCGCGATGGCGCGAGCGTAAGGCTTGCCGGGACGGCACTCAACCGACGGCAGCCTGGCGCCGACCGGGACCCGGGAAAGTCCGGACGCCGCGTGCACGAATCGGCAAGCCCGCTGCACGTGGCGGCAAAGCGGCGCGGCGCGGCGCTGCCGAGAGAATCGCGGCGTCCAGGTCGATGCAGACCGCCACCGGAGACCCCAGCTTATGCCCCAACGCCGCCGCATCCCGCCCGCCGGGCTCAAGCGCCGCACCGTCGTCCATGCAATGGCCGCAGCGCCGCTCGCGTTCCCGGCCATCATCCGCGCCCAGGCTGCTCCGGTGCGCGTCGGCTACGCGATGGCCCGCACGGGGCCCTGGGCGACCGGAGCTCAGGTGAGCCAGGAGCCCAACTACCGGCTCTGGGCCGAGATGCACAACGCCGCCGGCGGCCTGAACGTCAAGGGCAGCAAGCGCATGATCGAGCTCATCAGCTCGGATGACCGCAGCGACATCGAGACCTGCGCGCACCTACGAAAAGCTGATGGGCAGCGACAAGGTCGACCTCGTGCTGCCGCCCTGGGGCAGCGGCGCCAACTTCGCGATCGCGCCGCTTGCCAATCGCTACGGCTACCCCTTCCTCGCGCCGACCGCGCTCTCGCGGCGGCTGATCGAGATGAAGCTGCCCTACTTCTTCCTGATGCTGCAGCAGCCCAAGCCGATGATGGAGGCGCTGGTCGAGATGCTCAAGGCGGGCGGCGCGAAGACGATGGTCGTGAGTTACGTCGACGATCTGTTCGGCCTCGAGAACTACGCCGCGCTGAAGGTCGCGGTGCAGGGCAGCGGCCTGACGATCGTCGAGGACAAGAGCTATCCGGGCAGCGTCAAGGACCTGTCGCCGGTGCTGCGCTCGATCAAGGACAAGAACCCGGACGTGTTCGTCAGCCTCAGCTACCCGCCCGACACGATCCTCGCAAGCCGCCAGTCGAAGGAGATCGGCTTCAATTGGAACGGCAAGACGAGCCCAGGCGCGAAGTCGGATTTCGACGCCCACGTGAAGAAGTTCGGCGCGCAAAAGGAGCCCGACCGCTGGGCCAGCGGCCATTGCTGGGCCGGGCTCGAGATCATGACCCAGGCCGTGGCCAAGGTGGGCCTGGACCGCAAGGCGCTGCGCGACTACGTCGCCGCCACCGAACACCAGACCATCGTCGGCAAGATCAGGTTCGTCGGCAGCGAGAACGTCGGCACGCCGGGCATGGTGAGCCAGTGGCAGAAGGGCGAGTTCGAGGTCGTGTGGCCCAAGGCCAACGCGACCGCGTCGCTGGTTGCGCCAAAGCCGGCCTGGAAGTGAAGGAGTGACGGGCCGGAGCTGAAGTTGGGCGTCCCGAGGCGAGCCGGGAGGACACACACATGCACGTCGAGCTCTTCGAGATCTCCGAGCGCTTTCGCGGCCCACCGAAGTCGGGAAACGGCGGCTACGTCTGTGGTCGCATTGCCAAGAACCTGCAGGGCACAGTCTCAGTCCGCCTGAAGGCGCCGCCACCCCTCAATGCTCCACTCCGGCTCGAATCCTCAGAGGAGGAGGCACGGCTGTTCCAGGACGCGACGCTGGTTGGAGAGGCCAAGCGATCGGAGTTGGAGCTGCAGCCACCGCCAAGCCCGTCGTTTGAGCAAGCCGAAGAGAGTGCTCATTCGTACCTCGGCTTCAAGAAGCACGCCTTCCCGGGCTGCTTTGTTTGTGGCCCTGATCGGAAATCCGCTGACGGGCTACGCATCTTTCCGGGTTCACTGGGCGGTACGGCTACCCTCGCAGCACCTTGGACTCCCGACGCTTCACTTGCTGACGAATGCGGAAACGTCAGGTCTGAGTTCGTCTGGTCGGCGCTCGACTGCACAGGAGGATTCGCGGTACTACCCTTACCAGATGGCGTGGCGATCGTTCTGGGCGAACTGTGCACGTCGATCGTCGGTACCGTGGGGTGCGGGGAACGCTGTGTAGTCATGGGGTGGCCACTGGGCGTGCAAGGTCGCAAACGTCTCGCCGGCTCGGCCGTTTGTACCGCGAGCGGTCGCCTCGTTGCCAAGGCGCGTGCAACGTGGATCGAGGTGCCGCTGAGCACTTGGAACTGAGCGCCTTGCATGGAGACGCCCAACCCTTCATCCCAGCGGACCGCCTACGCGGTCGCTGAATTCAAACGATGACCGCCGGGGGTTGGCTCGAGCTCGTCGCGTCCGGCCTCATCACCGGCGGCGTCTATGCCCTCGTCGCGCTCGGCCTGAACCTGCAGTGATGGGCTGATGCGCATCCTCAACATCGCGCATGGCGAGTTCCTGATGCTGGGCGCCTTTCTCACCTGGGCCCTGCACGAGAGCCTGGGCATCTCGCCGCTGGCGATGATCCCGGTCTCGTTCGTGGTGCTCGCGCTGCTCGGGCTGGCGGTGCATCGGCTCGTATTCCGGCGCCTGACGCGCACCAGCGCCAACCTCGACATTTTCGAGGCGCGCGGCCTGATGGCGAGCTTCGGCCTGATGTTCCTGGTGCAGAACTTCGCCCAGCTCGTCTGGGGCGGCGACCTGCGCGGCTACGACTATCTGGCCGAGCCGGTCGCCTTCGGCGGCGCGCAGTTCGCGGCCAACAAGCTGCTGCTGCTCGCGGTTGCGCTGGCGATCAGCGCGGCGCTGATCGTCGTGCTGCGCACCACGCTCTACGGCAAGGGCGTGCGCGCGCTGATGCAGTCGCCCACCGGCGCGCAGCTCGTCGGCATCGATACCGAGCGCCTGCACCCGCTGATGTTCGGCATCGGCCTCGGGCTGTCGGGCGTCGCCGGCTGCCTGCTGTCGATGACCTACACCATCTCGCCCGGCATGGGCGAGCCCTACACCGTGACGGCACTGATCGTGATCACGCTCGGCGGCTTCGGCAGCATGGCCGGCGCGCTCGTCGGCGGGCTCGCGCTCGGCGTCGTCGAGGCGGTTGGCATGCACTTCACGAGCCCGTCGCTGAAGTCGCTGCTGTCGTACGCGATCTTCATCGGCGTGCTGCTGTGGCGGCCGAACGGGTTGTTCACGCGCAAATGAGAAGAGACCTGCTGATCCTGTTCGGCCTCACCGGCTGGGCGCTCGCCGTGCCGCACTACGGCAGCGAGTTTGCCGTGTCGATGACGCTCGCCTGCCTGATGTACGTCGCACTGGCGTCGAGCTGGGGGCTGTTCTGCGGCAGCACGCGCTACCTCTCGCTCGCGACCTCGGCCTTCTTCGGCATCGGCGCCTACGCGAGTGCGCTGACCTTGGAGCAACTGCCGTGGCCCGCGGTGATCGCGCTCGGCGCGGGCATCGCCGCGGCGGTAGCCGTCGTGATGGGCGCCGCGGTGCTGCATCTGCGCGGCACCTACTTCGCGGTGCTGACCTTCGGCATGACCGAGCTGATCATGCACGCGGTGACGACCTGGGAGAAACAGGTCACCGGCACCGTCGGCCGGGTGCTGGCGGTGGTGCCTGAGCGCGACACGGTGTACCTCACCGTGCTCGGCCTCGCGGTGGCGGCGGTGCTGGTCTCGATCGCGGTGCGGCGCAGCCGCTCGGCCTCGCGATGGCCGGCATCGGCGCCGACGAGCAGCGCGCGCAGACCCTCGGCGTGAATACGCGCGCCGTCAAGATCGGCGGCTTCGCGCTCACCGCCGCCTTCGCCGGCGCGGTCGGCGCGGCGATGAGCGTGCGCTGGACCTACATCGACCCGGCCACCGTGTTCAACCCCTTCATCGGTTTCCAGACCGTGCTCATCGCGCTGATCGGCGGCGCGGCCACGCTCTGGGGGCCGCTCATCGCGGCGGTGGTGTTCAGCCTACTCGCCGAGACGCTGCGCCTGAAGCTGCCCCAGCTGTACATGATGTCGCTCGGGCTGCTGCTGATCCTGTCGGTGCTCTACCTGCCCGGTGGCCTGGCGTCGCTGCGCCGCGCCACCTTCAGCCAGTGGCGCGACGACACGCGCGCCTGGTGGCGCGAGCTGACGGCCCCAGGGCCGGGCCGTGCCCGGCCCGCCCCCGAGGGGGTCCAGGGAAACTTGGGGCGGCCCGGCGTTTTTGCGCGCCGCCCCGCGAAAGATGGGGTGGTGCCATGAACGGCCATCCGCTGCTCGAGGCGCGCACGGTCAGCGTGCGCTTCGGCGGGCTGACCGCGGTCGATGCGGTCAGCGCGGCGTTCGCGCCGGGCGAACTGGTCGGCATCATCGGCCCCAACGGCGCCGGCAAGACGACCTTCTTCAACGCGCTGTCGGGCGTCGCGCAGCCGACGTCGGGCCAGATCTTCATGCAGGGCGAACGGCTCACCGGCGCGTCGCCGCATCGCTATGCGCAGCGTGGCATCGCGCGCACGTTTCAAACGCCGCGCGTGTTCGCCGAACTGCCCGTCGCCGCGAACATCGACTTCGGCCTGCAGTTCGCCGGTCGACATCGGCAGGGCTCGTGGTTGCTGCGCGACGCCGCAGGCATCCTGAACCTGATCGGCCTCGCGCCGCAGGCGGCGCTGCCGGCGGCGGCGATCACGCCGTCGCAGCAGCGACTGCTCGAGATCGGCATGGCGCTCGCGACGCGGCCGCGGCTGCTGCTGCTCGACGAGGTCGCCGCCGGGCTGACCGAGAACGAGATCGAGGCCATGGCGCGGCTCGTGCGGCGCCTGCGCGACGACCTCGACCTGACGGTGATCTGGATCGAGCATGCGGTGGCCACGTTGCTGCAGCATGTCGAGCGCGTCATCGTGCTGCATCAGGGGCGCAAGATCGCCGACGGCGCGCCGGCCGAGGTGGTGCGCAACGCCGACGTGGTCGAGGCCTACCTGGGCGACGAGATGGCGGCACCGGCATGAAGAGCGACATCGAAGCCGTGCTCGCACGCCGGCTCGCGCACCTCAAGGTCGAGTCGCTGTCGGCCGGGTACGGCGCCTTCCTTGTGCTGCGCGAGCTGAGCCTGGAGGCGCGGCCGGGGCTGACCGTCATCCTCGGCCCCAACGGTGCGGGCAAGACGACGCTGCTCAAGGCGATCGCCGGCCTGCTGCCGCGCACCGGCAGGCTGCTGCTCGACGGCGAAGAGATCGAGGCCGACGCGAAGACCTCCGAGATCGTCGCCCGCGGCCTCGTGCTCGTACCCGAAGGGCGGCAGCTGTTTCCGCAGATGACGGTCGCCGAGAACCTCGAGCTCGGCGGCTGGCTCGTCGCGCCGGCCGAGCGCGCGCGCCGGCTGCAACAGGCCTTCGCCGACTTCCCGCGCCTCGCCGAGCGCGCGCGCCAACTCGCCGGCACGATGAGCGGCGGCGAGCAGCAGATGGTCGCCGTCGCGCGCGCGATGATGAGCGCGCCGCGCCTGCTGATGCTCGACGAACCGTCGCTCGGCCTCGCGCCGCGCATGGTCGATGAACTGCTCGCGATGGTGCGACGCTTCGCCGACGCCAGCACCACCGTGCTGATGGTCGAGCAGAACGTGAGGAAGGCCCTCGGCGTGGCCGACCGCGGCTACGTGCTCGAGCGCGGGCGCCTCGTCGCCAGCGCGCCGGCCGGGTTGCTCGCGCGCTCGACGGTGATCCGCCACGCCTATCTCGGCAAGGCCGCGCAGGCCGCTGCCACCCACCCCGGTGCATCGAAGGAGAGAACCATGTCCGACCTGTCCATGCTCATCAACGGCCTCGCCGTCAGCGCCGAGAAGGGCGCCACCTTCGAGCGCCGCAACCCGCTCGATGGCAGCGTCGCGACGCGAGCACCGGCGGCGAGCACGGCCGACGCGGTGGCCGCCGTCGAGGCCGCGGCCGAGGCCTTCAAGACCTGGCGCGACACCGGCCCCGGCGCGCGCCGCGCGCTGCTGCTCAAGGCGGCCGACGCGCTCGAAGCGAAGACGCCGCAGTTCATCGAGGCCGTCGCCGCCGAGACCGGCGCAACCGGCATGTGGGCCGGCTTCAACGTCATGCTCGCGGCGGGGATGATTCGCGAGGCGGCGTCGCTGACGACGCAGATTTCAGGCGAGGTGATCCCGTCCGACGAACCCGGGTCGCTCGCGATGGGCGTGCGCCAGCCGGCCGGCGTCGTGCTCGGCATCGCGCCGTGGAACGCGCCGGTGATCCTCGGCGTGCGCGCGGTCGCCACGCCGCTCGCCTGCGGCAACACGGTGGTCCTGAAGGGCAGCGAAAACTGCCCGCGCACGCACCAGTTGATCGTCGAAGCCTTCCAGGACGCCGGCTTCCCGCCCGGCGTGGTGAACTATCTCCAACGCGCCGGCCGACGCGGCGGCGGTGGTCGAGGCGATGGTGGCGCAGCCGGCAGTCAGGCGCGTCAACTTCACCGGCTCGACGCGCGTCGGCAAGCTGATCGCGCTGACCTGCGCCAAGTACATTTGAAGCCCGTCGTGCTCGAGCTCGGCGGCAAAGGCACCGCTCGTCGTCTCGACGACGCCGACCTCGACGACGCGGTCAACGCCGCCGCCTTCGGCGCGTTCTGCCAACAGCGGGCAGATCTGCATGTCGACCGAGCGCTTGATCGTCGACCGGCGCATCGCCGACGACTTTGTCGCCCGCTTCGCCGCCAAGAAGGCCTCGGCCCTGCCCACCGGCGACCTGGAGGCAAGCCCGGCGCCTGTGGTGCTTGGCCGGTGGTAGGCATGCGGACGTTACCAGCACTGCAATGCGCTCATCGACGATGCGCTCGCGGGGCGCGAAGCTCGTCTGCGGCGGCCCGGCCGGAAATGTGCTGATGCCGGCGACCGTCATCGACCGTGTCTCGCCCGGGCATGCGCATCTACCGCGAGGAGACTTTCGGCCCCGTCAAGTGCCATCGTGCGCGTCGACGGCGTCGATGCCGCCGTGGACTGCGCCAACGACAACGAAATACGGCCTGTCGGCCGCGGTCTTCAGTCGCGATGCGGCCGCGCGCTGCACGTCGCCTGCGGCGCATCCGAGTCGGGCATTTGCCACGTCAATGGCCCGACCGTGCACGACGAGGCGCAGATGCCCTTCGGCGGCGCTTAGGGCAGCGGCATGGGGGCGTTTCGGCGGGCGCGCGGGCGTCGCCGAGTTCACCGACCTGCGCTGGATCACGGCAGACGACGCCGCGGCACTATCCGTTCTGACTGCCACGGGTTGCAGAGGCCGCTGTCAGGTCGGGCTACAGCTCCGCCTGCGCCGAGCAAGCAGACGCGTCTTGAGCAGCCGGTAACAGCGGGCGACTTGCCGAGCCAGATCTTCATCAGCGAGGCGGAACTCCGCCTCCGCGGATAGCCTGCCCGAGCCTTGCGGGTGACGAGGATGGCAACCGCCCGCCTGTGGCCCCCTTCCCCTGGAGTTTTACAGGGGATCCAGTCGATCGCGAACGACTCGCCGGCCTTGAGCTGCTTCTTCTCGGCGAACAACTCACCCATGCGGATCGTGCCCGGGATGGCCTTGATGAACTCCTCGCGACGACGCGTTCTGCTCGACGCCCTTGGTGAAGAGCTTGCCGGGTCTGTTGGCGTCGATGTCGCGCAGCATCACGATGTGCAGGCGCTTCGGGCCGGCGGCGGCGAGCATTTACTCGGGCGTCGCGGGGCCCTGGCCG
Organism: Ideonella sp.; assembly: GCF_016702655.1. GTDB lineage: Bacteria > Pseudomonadota > Gammaproteobacteria > Burkholderiales > Burkholderiaceae_C > CAIKUF01. The sequence goes on along the minus strand of NZ_JADJDO010000005.1, from coordinate 40,467 downwards.
CGAGGTAAAGCCCCGCGGCGTAGACCCTGACGACGAACTTGTAGCGCACGCCTGCGCCGTTGAGCTACAGCGGCGCACCGGCGAAAGCGTCAGGCGGTTGTCGAACACGACGCCGGCGTCGGCGCCTGGCCCGGAGCCGGCGGCCCTGGCGGGCGCAGCGGCGGCGAGAACGGCGGCCAGCGCAAGGCCGAGTAGCGGCCGGCGGGCAAGCATCATCAGCAGCATCATGAACGGCGAACTCCGAAGGGGCGCAAACCCAGGCTATCGGCCGATCGCGCGCCGGATGTAGCGGCCAATCGCGCCGAGTCGCGCCGAGTCGCATCGCGCCGAGTCGCTGCCGCCGCCTGCTACACTTTTCGCCATGTTCACCGCGCGCAAACTCGCCCACAGGTCGCACGACCGGGGAGCCTGGCCCTGGCGTTCGCCGGCCTCGCAGCAGTAGAACAGTTTGTCGCCGCGGTCGGTAGCGCAGGTTCACCCGCACCGTCCGCGCTCCAGCGCGCAGATCGCACAACGGTCGGCCGCCAGCACCGAAGAAGCATCGCCCGGCCCTGGCGCGCGGACGGGAGGTTGCGACGTGATCACCGAACTCGAATTCAAGAGCCTTGCCGCGCAGGGCTACAACCGCATCCCGCTCGTTACAGAGTCCTTGCCGACCTCGAGACGCCGCTCTCGCTGTACCTGAAGCTCGCCGCCAGCGGCGGCAGCGGGCGCCTGGTCTGGTCGAATCGGTGGTCGGCGGCGGAAGCGCTTCGGTCATCTACTCGTTCATCAGCCTGCCGGCGCGGGACACTGCTGCGCGCGTCCGGGCGCACGACCGAAGTCGTGACCGACGGCCAGGTCGTCGAGACGCACGAGGGCAATCCGCTCGATTTCATCGCCGCGTACCAGCAGCGCTTCAAGGTTGCACTGCGGCCGGGGCTGCCGCGCTTCTGCGGCGGGCTTGCGGGCTACTTCGGCTACGACGCGGTGCGCTGCATCGAGCCGCGCCTGGCCCGGGTCAGCAAGCCGGGCGGCATCGCCACGCCGGACGATGCTGCTGCAGTGCGAGGAGCTCGCCGTGATCGACAACCTGTCGGGACGGCTTTACCTGATCGTCTATGCCGACCCGGGACAGACGAGGCCTTCCACAAGGGCGCCAAGCGGCGGCTGACCGAACTCGGCGACAAGCTGCGCTTAAGCGTGACCGCGCCACCGTGAAGCGCGGGCCGTCGCACGCGGTCGAGCGCGAGTTCGCGAAGGACGACTACCTTGCCCGCCGTGCTGCGCGCCAAGGACTACATCGCCGCCGGCGACATGAGTGCAGGTGCAGATCTGCCAGCGGCTGAAGAAGCGCTACACCGAATCGCCGCTGTCGCTGCGGCCGCTACGCGCGCTGCGCTCGTTGAACCCCAGCCCGTACACGTATTTCTACGACATGGGCGACTTCCAGATCGTCGGCGCGAGCCCGGAGATCCTGGTGCGCCAGGAGCACACGCCCGAGGGAGAGGACAAATACGATCCGGCTCCCTGGCCGTCACGCGCCCGCTGGCGCAACGCCCGAGCAGGACCTCGCGCTCGCGGCTGAGCTGAAAACGACCCGGAAGGGGACAAGCGGCCGAGCACGTGATGCTGATCGACCTGGCGAGGAACGACATCGGCCGCATCGCCAAGACCGGCAGCGTGAAGGTGACCGAGGCCTTCCACCGTCGAGGCGCTATTCGCACGTGATGCACATCGTCAGCAACGTCGAAGGCATCCTGAAGCCCGGCGTGACGAGCCTCGACGTGCTGCGCGCCACCTTCCCCGCCGGCACGCTGACCATGCCTCAAGGTGCGCGCGATGGAGATCATCGACGAGCTCGAACCCGTCAAGCGCGGCATCTACGGCGGCGCCTGCGGCTACCTGAGTTTCGCCGGCGACATGGACGTCACGATCGCGATCCGCACCGGCATCGTCCGGGACGGCATGCTCTACGTGCAGGCCGCCGCCGGCGTGGTCGCGGACTCGGTGCCCGGAGCTCGGAGTGGAGGGAGACCGAGGCCAAGGCGCGGGCCCTTGATCCGTGCGGCCGAGCTGGTCGAAGAGGGGCTTCCTGACCCACCTGCGGCGGCCCGCAGTCCCGCGCCCGCGTACCATCCGCGGACGGGCTTCGAGATGGGACTAAGTGAGCGATGGGTGGTTCGGGGCGGGATCCGGGCAGCGGGTGGCGCACGGGCCCGATCGCCCAGCCACACGGGCGTGTCGATGCGCCTGCTCGGCCGCCGCCTGAGCTGGCCGGCGCCGAGACGGTGCGCTTCGTTGCCAGCGGCGCTTCCAGTTGTTGGCGCTGCTCGCGCTGAGATCAGGCCAATGGGTGCCGCGCGACCAGATCGCCGCGCTGCTGTGGCCGACCACGATGACGCCCAGGCGCGCCGCAACCTGCGCCATGTCGGTCTTCAAGGCGCGCGCGGTGCCAGGTGTCGAGAGCATCGGGGCCGACGCGACGGCGCTGCGCTAGGGCGTCGAGGACCGACCTGCAGCGCTTCGAGGCGCTGCTGCGCGGCGCGCGTGCGCTCGAGGCGATGGCCCTGCCCGCGGCATGCCCTCGAAGGCATCGAGGACGCCGGCAGTCCGGCATTGAGCGCGTGGCTCGCTTCCCGAACGGGCACGCCTGGACATGCACTGGCAGCAGGCCGCGCTCGACGCGCTGGCGGCGGCGCAGTTGCCCGCGCAACGCATCGAGCGCGCGCAGCGCCTGCTGGCCTTCGATCCGCTCGCCAGGGCCGCGGCCGAATGGTGCGTGGCTAGGCCGCCGAGCTCGCCCTCGGCAAGCCGGGCCCGGGCGCAGCAGCTGTGCCGCGACTATGCGCACCGGCTCGCCGACGGGCTCGGCGTCGAGCCCTCGCACAGCGCTGCGCAAGCCTGCTCGAGCGGGCAGCCGGCGCCGATGGACCAGCCGCCCGCGCGCGGCTGGGATTCAGCCGACGACGATTTCGTCGGCCGCCGCGCGAGCTCGCCGAGGAAAACGCGCTGCTGCTCGCGCGCCCGACTGCCGCCTGGTCACGATCCTCGGCCCCGGGGGCACGTCGGCGAGACCGCCTGGCGCGCTCGCGCTGTGGGGCTGCCGCGCCGCGCTTCGGTGGCGGCTGCATATGGGGTCGAACTGCAGGACCTCGGCGACGCACAGGCGGCAGTCGCGCGCCTGGCGCAGCAGCCCGAGCTGGCGCTCGACGGGCGCTCGGACCCGATCGCGCAGATCGGCCGCCGGCATGGCGCGCGCCGCGTCTTGTGCGTGCTCGACAACGCCGAGCATCTGGCCGGCCTGCCGGCGCTGCTCGAGCAGCTGCTTTCGCGGCACCGTCCTGGGTGCTGCTGGTGACGTCGCGCGTGCGCACCCACGCTGCGCTCGAATGGCCGCTGCCGTTGGCGGGGGCTGCCGGTGCCGGACGAAGAGAGCCGCGACCCGAAGCTGCCGTCGCGTTCGACGCGGTGCGCCTGTTCGCGCTGCGCGCCGGGGCGGCGCAGCGCGGCTTCGCGCTTGCGCGCCACCTGCCGGCGGTGATAGCCATCGTCGACGCGGTGGGCGGCATGCCGCTCGCGATCGAGCTCGCGGCGGCCTGGGTGCGCCTGCTCCCGCCGCGCGAGATTGCGCAAGACCTGCGCCGTGGCCTCGACCTGTTCGAGCGCGACCCCGCAGCCCCCGGCGCGCCGGCACGCCCCGAGCACGCGAGCCTGCGCGCAGTGCTCGATCGCGCCTGGCAACTGCTCGCGCCGCGCGAGCGCGAGGCGATGGCGGGGCTGGCGGTGTTCGAGGGCGGCTTCACGCGCATGGCTGCGCTGGTCGTGGTGCAAGCGCCGCTGCCGGTGCTGTCGTCGCTGGTCGACAAGAGCTTTCTCACCGTCGACGAGGCGGGCCGCTTCGGCATCCATCCGATCGTCGCTGCCGACGCCACCGAGCGGCTGGCGCGCGACGGCCATCGCGGCGCGGCGATCGCGCGCGCCCATGCCGAGCATTACCTGCGCCAGCTGGCCGCGCTCGCGCCCGGCAACGGCGCCGACCCGCGGCCGATCGGCGAAGGCGTCGAGACCGAGTATGCGAATTGCCGGGCCGCCTGGCGCCATGCCATCGAGGCCGGGCTGGCCGAGATCGTCGCGCCCGCGGTGGGCGCGTGGCGCGCGTATTCTCGACCTGCGCGGACGCCTCGGCGAGGGCATCGAGTCCCTGCGGCCGGCGCTCGATCTGCTCGCCGCCGAGCCGACTCCTGCAGGCCGCCGCCGCGGGCGTTCCGGGCGGCGCTGTCGCGCCTGCACTACCGGCGCGGCGACTACCATCTTGGCCTCGCGCTGTCGCTTGCCGGCGCCGAGGGGGCAGAGCGCTGCGGCGACCGGCGCGTGCTGGCGAGCTGCCTCGCCAACGCCGGCAGTTGCCAATCCGCGATCGGCGAGTGGGGCACGGCCCGGGCCTGCTTCGAGCGCGCGCTGGCGATCGCGCGCGCCGATGGCGTGACGTCCGAGATCGCCGCCGCGCTGAACAACCTGGGCATCGTCGCGAAGAAGGAGGGCCGCTACGACGACGCGCTGGCGTGCTACGCCCAAGCGCTCGCGACCGAGCGCGAGCTCGGGAACCACGCGGCCATCGTGCGCTGCCTGAACAACCTTGCCGGCGTGCACATGGAGCGCGACCAATGGGCAGGCGCGGCCGTATATGGAAGAGGGCCTGCGCCTGTGCGAGCGCTACCGGCTCGACGCCTCGACGCCCAACCTCGCATTCGGCCTCGGCGCGGTGCTGCTCGAGCTTGGAGAGACCGACGCCGCCGAGGCGAAGCTTCGCGTTGCGCTCGAGCGCAGCCGCGCAGCCGACATCCCCGTCGTCGCGCTCCTTGCGGGGTCAACCTGGGCCGCATCGCAGGCATGCGCAGTGACTTCGCGACCGCGATCGGGCGCCTGCGCGACGCCGCGCGCAGCGCGCACGAGCGGGGCTGGACCCACGAGTCGCTGCAGGTCGCGCTGTTCTTCGGCGAGTGCCTGCGCGACGCCGGCCACAAGCTGGCCGCGGCGCGGACCTGGCAGATGGTCGCCACCCATCCGCAGTGCGAGGCCGGCCTGCGCGACAGCGCGCTGCGCTGGCTGGCGGGCCTTGCGCTGACGCCCGAAGAGCAGGCGCAGGCCGGGCGCGAGCCGGTGACGCTCGCGGCCGTGACGGAGCGGCTGCTGTCGGATCGGGCGCTCCAACCCTGACCTCGGATCGCCCGGCAAACGCCGGGCAAACGCCCACGGCCTATGGTCCGTCGCATCGGCTTCGAGCGGGCGATGGGCGATACCCCAGACTCTTTCTCGTGCGCGTGTGGCAGCAGCAGGGGCGCTTTCGCGCGTCGCTGCGCGGCGTCGACGAGGAAGAGCCGCAGCTCTTCGACGAGCCGGCGCAGCTGGGCGAGTACCTGCGCTGCGCCGCATCCGCTGCCCCGGCCGATCCGGTGCCCGTTACCGCATCGGGCCAACGCAGAGGAGAGCCATCATGAACCGCCTGATCCACCTGTTGTGCGCGTCGCTGCTGCTGGTGCTTGCCGCCTGCGGCGGCGGAGGCGGGACCGAGCCGCCCGAGCCGCCGCCGCCGGCGGCCGTGGCGCGCCTCGAGATCGTGCAGACCGGTGCGATCCTGACCGCAGCCGGGGCAACGCGCCAGCTCGAGGCGCGCGCCTACGACGCGCAGGGCAACCTCGTCGAAGCCGACGTGAGCTGGAGCTCCAACACGCCCGGCGAGATCGCCGTCGACGCGGGCGGCGTCATCAGCGCCCAGCGCGCCAACGGCTCGGCGCAGATCGTCGCCCAGGCGCAAGGCATCAAGTCGCTGCCGCTGCTGGCCGTGGCGACCCCGCTGCCCCCGGGCGCGATCGCGCTCACCGACGAACAGATCGTCGGCGACCCCGTGGAGACCGACCCCGACGCCGCGCCCGGCCTGGCCAACACCTACCGCGCGCTGCTCACCGGCGTGAGCGCGCCGGCGGTCGGGGCGCTGCTCATCAACACCGGCTCCAAGACCGTCGCCGGGCGCGTGGTGGCGGTGCAGGCCCAGGGCGAGCAGACTCCAGGTCACGCTGCGCGTGGTGCCGCTGCGCGAGATGCTGCCCGGGCTGGCACTGCGCCAGACGATAGACCTCAGCCAGGCGCCGCTGACGATCAACCCCGAGATCGAGGCCGCCTACGACGTGCTGCGCGACGGCGACACGCTGACCTTCACGCCCAAGCCGGGAACCTCTGCCGCGCCGCGCGCCAAGGCCGCCAATGCCGGCCGCGACGCGCGGGCGCAGGCCGCGCGCGGCCCGCTCGAGTGCGAGCTCAGCGTCTCGACGATCAACATCAGCGTACCCCCCACCTTCAGCGTGACGCAGAACTTCGCGCTCGACCTGGCCGTCTCCGCGGCGCACGGCGTGGAGCGCCTGGTCGCGCGCGGCGAGGTCAACCCGAGCGTGCAGGTCGGCGTCGAGATCTCGGCCGGGCTCAACGTGAGCTTCGAGTGCAAGGCCGAACTGTTCAAGATCCGCATCCCGGTGGGCGGGCCGCTCGCGTTCTTCATCGGCGGTGTGGTGCCCTTCGAGGCCGGTTTCGAAGGCGGCATCGAGCAGACCGCGGTCACCGTGGGGCTGGGCGTGCAGGTGCAGGCCAAGGCCAATGCCGAGTTCGGCCTCGCGTGCCCAGTCGGGGGCGAGTGCGAGTTCGTGCGCAGCGTCACCGGCGAGGCCGAGGCCAAGCCCGAGTGGAACCTGCCGAGCCTAGGCGACCTGCGCGTCAAGCCCAGCATCGGCGCCTTCGGCAGGGTCAAGCTCGAGATCGGCAACCCCTTCATGCGCTCGCTGCGCATGGACACCTTCTACGCCCAGGCCGGCCCCAAGCTCGAGGGCAGTTTTGCACCGGTGCTCAGCCAGGTCATCGACACCGCCTACAAGTCCGACTACAAGGCTGCCTTCGAGGCCAAGGCGGGCGTGGGCGCCGACCTGGGCGATGCGCTCGAGTTCCTGGGGCTGGAGACGCTGGCGGTGGTCGAACTCGCCGAGTCGGTGGACATCGGCCGCTCGCCCACGGGCAGCATGAGCGCCGACCGGGCGGGCTTCGCAGCCGGCGAGGTGGTGAACTTCCACGTCACGCTGGACGCGGGGACGCTCGATTTCCTGCCTGTCATCGGGCCCTACAACGCCAAACAGATCGTGATCTACCGCGTGCCCGCGGGCAACTCGACCTGGACCGAGGTCGCGCGCGTGAGCGCCAGCGCCGGGCAGGCTGAATTCGACCTCGCCTATACCGCCGCCGACAGCGGCGCGGCCAGCGAGTTCACTGCCTTCGTCGTCACCACGCTGCTGCCGGCCGATGTGTTCGCGCTCGAGGTCGGGACGCCTCGGTCGGTGCGGATCAGTGCCGACCTGCCCGAGAGCATCGATGAAGAGGCGGCCTTCACGGTCACGGTCGAGAATTCGGACGGCGGCCCCTACCAGCCGGCGCCGGGCCTGCTGGTGAGCCTCGCGCCGTCGTGCGGCATCGTCGTACCGACGAGCGGTCGCACCGACGCGGCGGGACGGCTCGCGGCGGGCATAGGCGTCATCGGCTGCGCCGAGTCGGTGGCGGTGACGGTGGAGGTGCGGGCCGATGAAGGCACGCCGGTGCTCGCGCGCACGACGCTCGACGCCGTCGTCGGCGGCTTCGAGTTCGGCGACGACATCTATCTCGACAGCCAGGCCAAGATCGCTGCATTCAATGCGAGCGGCATCACGCGTGTCGTCGGCAACCTATCGGTCGAGCTCGACGAAGATCCCGACGATGGCGGCGGCGGCGAGACGGCCCTCAATGCGACCTTGCCGGGGTCGTCTCGGTTGGGGGCAGCCTGTCGGTCCAAGGTCCGTTGACTGCGCTGAGCATGCCAGCGCTGACGGAGGTCGGTGGAAGCCTCTACATCGACCGGATCACGACCCCGGTCAGCGCGTCATTCAGCTCGCTCAGGCAGCTCGGCGGAGAGCTGTATGTCAGTCGCAATACCGGCCTCGGCAGCATGAACTTCGGCCAGTTGAAGACGCTCAACGGGCTCTACGTCACTGGCAACAGCGGATTGGGCAGCGCCAATTTCCTGCAGCTCGAGAGCGTCGGCAACGACGGCCTGTTCGTCACCGACAACATCGGCCTGACGAGCGCGAGCTTTCCGCAGCTGGCCAGCGTGCTGCAGGCGCACGGTGGGATCTTCATCACCGACAACGAGAGCATCAGCAGCCTCAAGATCGGTCCGGCGCTGATCGCGGCGACGTCCGGCGGCCTGTTCATCACCGGCAACGCGGTGCTGTCGAACCTGGCCAACGTGAGCTGCGAAATCGTCAGCCCGGGCGGCGTGTTCATCACGGACAACCCTGCAATCCCCGAAGACGAGGTCAAACGCGTCGTCGACTGCATTCGCGACTGAGCTCCGGCGCGCCCGCCGCCGCAGCGGGCCACCCCGGAGGAGACCCCATCACTCGCTTTAGGCCGGTCTGCGCCGTGCGGACCGGCTCGCCCGAGGGGCGTAGATCGACGCCCCAACAGCGCGACGCGGGGCGCGTACCCAACCACGAGAGCAAGCGCTTTCAACGCGACATTGGCCTTTGGCGCATTGCCGATCCTCGGCGAGTGCGGGCGGAGGTGTAGTCGGCCCTGCAGAATGCCCAGAATCCGCATGAATCTGGCGCCCTCGAAGACGTAGGCGTTGTGCTGCGTCTGGCCTGGCTGGCTCGGGCTTGGGCAGACCAAGCAACTCGCACAGCGCGGTGATGAAGAGCTGGTGGTTGGCATGCTCGCTGCCGCCGGCGGATTACCAGCGGACGATGAAGGCCTCGACGGAGTCAGGACAGGCCAATGCATTCGTGTCGAATGCCGTGATACCGACAGCCTTGCGCCAGCCCCTTGTCGCAGGTGAGCAGGGTCAGGTGGAGGCGGGCGGCGATGGCGGCATGCAAGGCATCGGGGTGCGCAGACCCGAGGCATGGGCCGCGCAAAATTGTGCGGCACGCTCGAAGTCGGTTGCGCGAACCTCGGCAACGATCAGGCCTTGGGCGTTGAGAATCGACTGCAATCTCGCGGTTGCCTGCCGCGAGGTATTTTCATCGGTCTGCCCCGTGCGAAGCTTGAAGGCAACCGCGCTGGAAAACTCGGCCAGGGTCCAGTGACTGATCCAGAGCTCGCTTTCACTGCGGGCACGATCAAGGACTGCAGTGCTGGCCGTTTCGTGAAAGAACAGCGGAACGAGAAAGGACGTGTCGAGGTAGGCCGCCATCAATAGGCATCCAGCGCCCGCATGGCGGCCACGCTGCCGGTATCGGCAAGGGGCTGGGCGGCGACGAAGGCGGCGAGGTCTTCGATCCAGGCCGTGCTGGTGGCCGGCGCGGGCCGGTCGGCGACGATGCGCGCCACGGCACGCCCGCGCCGGGTGATTACCACTTCCTCACCCGCTTGTACTCGGTCGACAACGGCAGAGAGATGGGCCTTGGTTGCGGCGAGTGTCATGGTGCGCACGGAAACCTCCTTGATGACCATGTGACCATATTACGCCACGGCGCCCTCTCTGTGGATACGCGAGGAGGCCCTGCACTGCCGGATGCTACTCGGCGTGTACCGCAGCGGTGCGCTTTGGCGCGTCGGCGCTGTGGCCGAAGCTTCTCGCACGGGGCCCTGCGCGGCTATGCATGCAAGTTCGCCCCCTGAGGTCCGGCCGGGGCGAGCGTGAACTGCCGCGGAGGCCTGTCGTATGGGCACCGCCGAGAGAGGCCGGCTCACCGGCGCATTGCACAATCGCGCGATGTCGCGCCGCAGCTCTCCGTTCCGGTTCACCAATCTGCACGGCCAGCCGCTCGGCCGAGCGAACGAACTCGACCGCACGGTCATGCAGGTGGCCCAGGCGCGGCGCGACGAAGAGGTGGCGGCTGCGCTGACGCCGGCCGAGCTCGAGCGCGTTTTCGACACGCTCGCGCTCGCCGGCTGGCGGCGCGGCAAGACGGCGCTGGTGACGCTGCTGCGCGCGCTGGAAGTCAAGCGCGACGACGGCCGCGCGTTCGGCGGCACCGAGACCGGCGGCGCGCTGCGGCGCCTGCACGCCGCCGGGCGCGTGCAGGCGCACGAAGGCGAGGGCTGGTCGGTGCCCGAGGCGCTGACCGAGCCGCGCCTCGCGACGCTGCTTGCCGACCCCAAGACCGGCGCCGCATGGCGCGCGCTGCTGTGGGTGGCCTCGGGCGCGACCGGGCCCATGGACCGGGTGCCGATGTACTTCACCCCGCGCCACGAAGACGAGGCGCTCGCGCTGTTGCGCCTGGTGTTCACCAGCGGCGTCGATGCCAAGGGCTATGTCGCGCTCACCGCCGGGCCGCTGCACTACCTCAGCACGACGCGCGTCGTGCTGCGCGCGCTGGCGCAGTTGCAGCGCATCGGCCTGTTCGAGCGCGTCGAAGCCGGCCTGCGCTGGCAACTGCTGGCCGCGCTCGACGCCCACGGCCTGCTCGCCGCCGAGCCGGCGCTGCTCGCCTGGGCCGACGAGAGGATCGAAAGCGCGCCGGCCGCCGGCGCCGCCGGTCTGCGCCTGCGCGTGGCCGAGCAGCGGCTGCAGCGCGGCGATGGCCCGGGCGTGGAGCGCGCGCTCGCCAGCGATGCCGATGCCAGGCCCTTCCTGCCGCTGCTGCAGGCGATCCTGCCCGCGCGCGAAGGCCGGCTCGCCGAGACCGCGACCGCGTTCCCACCGGCGTGGAAGGCGCTGTGCGCGCACCTCGGCAAGCGGCGCGGCTTTGCGCCCGACAGCCTGCTGCAGTGGTATCCGCTGGCGCTGATCGCGCAGCACGATGCCGCGGCCTGGACCGCGGCGCGCAAGTTCTGCGTTGCCGCCTCGGGCTCGCGAACGCCGTCGCCGCACGACCACTGGGGCCGCTGGGCGCATGTGCTGGCGGTGCGGCTCGGCGACGCACGGCTCGAGATCGAAGCGCTCAAGGTCGACGGCAACGCCCGCTACGAGCTGCGCGACCCGAATGCCCTTGCCGACAAGTTGATCCTCGCCGCGTGGCTGGGCAAGCCGCCACCGGGCTGGGATGCGGGCCTCGTCGCCGCGCTGGTACAGGCCTTGCACGCCGCCGGGCTGTCGTGGAAGGCGGACCTCGTCGCGCAGGCTTGCGAGCACCTCGCCTGGCCGGTGCCGGAGCGGCCAGCCGCTGCGCCGCCGCCGTGGCCTGTGCAGTTCTTCGCGCACCGCCAGGATGCCTGGCGCGATGCGCTGGCGGCGATCACCGCGCTCGGCGAGGGCGGCGCCGCAACCGCCACCACGGCGCGGCCGCTGGCCACCCTGCAGTGGCGTCTCGCGCTCGACGACGCCGGCCGCGTCTACGACCTGCAGGCCTTCGAGCCGGCGGCGAGCGCGCGCGGCAAGCGCAAGCCGCTGACGCCGCTGCAACTCAAGAGGCGCACGCGGCTCGACCCGCGCGACGCCGCGGTTGCGCGCAGCCTGCGCCAGGGGCGCTACCGCGCGAACGAAGTGTCCTACGACCTGGTGCAGGCGGCGCAGGCGCTGGTCGGCCATCCGGCGCTGGAACTCGCCAATGCGCCGGGCGTGGTGGTCGAACTCGCCGAGAGCCTGCCGATGCTCGAAGTGCGGCGCGAGCGCCGGCGCGAAGGGGGCGAGCATTTCGTCTTTCGCCTGCACGACGAACTGCTCGCCGACGCCGAGCCCGAGCTCGCCCACCACGTGCCCGACTATGACCAGATCGACGCCGAGGGTGAGCGCCGCAACGGCCTGCGCATCGTTCGCGACAGCGCCGAGCGCGCGCGGCTGATCCGCATCAGCCCTGCGCAGCGCCGGGTGGCCGAGCTCGTTGCCCAGCGCTGGACGGTGCCGGCCGACGCCGGCAACGAGCTCGACGCCGCGCTGCGCGTGCTCGCGGGCCACTTCGTGCTGCACAGCGACGCCGCCGCGGGCGAGCCGGTGGCCAGCGATGCGCGCATCGTGGCCCAACTCCAGCCGCGCGGCGAGGCGATGCGGCTCACGCTGGCGGTACGGCCGTTCGGCGATTTCGGCCCGCTGCTCACGCCAGGCCTCGGCCGCGCGCGGCTGATGACGCTGCATGGCGGCGTGAGCCTCGCGACCGAGCGCGCGCTCGACGACGAGCGTTCGCACCTGGCGGCGGTGCTCGATCTGCTGCCCTTCCTGGCGCAGGCCGGCGACGAACTGCCCGCCGATGGAAGCTGGCTGCTCGAAGAGCCCGAGCAGGCGCTGGCAGCGGTGCACGAACTCGGCCGCCTGGCGGGCGAGGGGCAGGCGGTGCGAGCGCTGGAGTGGCCCAAGGGCCGGCCACTGCGCGTGCTCGCGCCCGACGCCAAGGCCTTTGCGACCACGTTGGCCAGCCGCCGCGACTGGTTTGCTCTCGATGGCGAACTGCGCCTGGACGAGCAGCGCGTGCTCTCGCTGCAGCAGTTGCTCGGGCTGCTGCGCGAGGCGCGTGGCAGCCGCTACGTGGCGCTGGGCGAGGGCGAATACCTGGCGCTCGCCGATCAGTTGCGCCAGCGCCTGGCCGAACTCGAAGCGCTGGCCGAAGCCGATGGCGCGCGGCTCAGGCTCGGCGCCACCGCGGCTGCCTGGCTGGTCGAAGCGGCACCGGCCCTCGGCGTGCAGGGCGATGCGGCGTGGCAGCGCCGCGCCGCCGATCTCGAGCGTGCCGCCGCGCTCGAACCCGAGCTGCCGCACGGCCTGCAGGCGACGCTGCGCGCGTATCAGCTCGAAGGCTATGTGGATGCGCCGCCTGGCCGAGGCCGGCTTCGGCGCCGTGCTGGCGGACGACATGGGCCTCGGCAAGACCGTGCAGACGCTCGCGCTGCTGCTCGCACGCACGGCGGACGGGCCGGCGCTCGTCGTCGCGCCGACCTCGGTGTGCGGCAACTGGGCCGAAGAGACGGCGCGTTTTGCGCCCGGCCTGCGCTGCAGCATCTACGGCCAGGCCGACGGCGGGCGCGCGGCGCAGATCGACGCGGCAGCGGCAGGCGACCTGCTCGTCGTTTCGTACGCGCTGCTGCTGCGCGATGCCGAGGCGTTTGCCGCCAAGCCCTGGGCGACGCTGGTGCTCGACGAGGCGCAGGCGCTGAAGAACGCCGCTACCCAGCGCGTGCAGGCCGTGGCCGGGCTGCAGGCGGGCTTTCGCCTCGCGCTGACCGGCACGCCGGTCGAAAACCGTCTGGCCGACCTGTGGTCGATCATGAACCTGCTCAATCCCGGGCTGCTCGATAGCGCGGCGCGCTTTGCCGAGCGCTTCGGCAACCCGATCGAGCGCCAGCGCAACGAGGCGGCGCGCGCCCGGCTGCGGCGTCTGGTCGGGCCCTTTTTGCTGCGGCGCACGAAAGTACAGGTGCTGCCCGACCTGCCGCCGCGCACCGAGATCGTCCAGCGCATCGAGCCCGAGGCCGACGAGCGCGCCTTCCTCGAGGCGATGCGGCGCGAGGCGCTGGAGCGCATCGCCCAGCTCGACCCCGCCGACCCGAACAAGAACCGCTTCAACGTGCTCGCCGAACTCACGCGCCTGCGCCGTGCTGCCTGCGACCCGCGCCTGGCCGCGCCCGAACTTGGCCGCATCGGCGCCAAGGTGCAGGCCTTCGAGCGCCTGGCGACCGAGCTTGTCGAGTCGCGCCATCAGGCGCTGGTCTTCAGCCAGTTCACCGACTTCCTCAAGCTGCTTGCCGAGCGGCTGGATTCCGCCGGGCTGAAATACCAGTACCTCGACGGAAGCACCCCGGCGGCCTCGCGCAGCGAACGCGTGGCTGCATTCCAGCGCGGCGAGGCCGACCTGTTCCTGATCAGTTTGAAGGCGGGCGGCTTCGGCCTGAACCTGACCGCTGCCGACTACGTCGTGATCGCAGACCCGTGGTGGAACCCGGCCGCCGAGGACCAGGCGATGGGGCGCGCGCACCGCATCGGGCAGGCGCGGCCGGTGACGGTGTACCGCCTCGTGACGGCGGGCTCGGTCGAGGAGCGCATCGTCGCGCTGCACCAGGACAAGCGTGAACTCGCCGAAGGGCTGCTGGCCGGTCAGGACAGCGCTGCGCCGCTGGCGGCGGGGGAGTTGATCGACCTGCTGCGCGGCGCGAACGAGGAGCTCGCTTGAAGACCGGACGCGAAGTCCGGGCGACTGCAGAAGTTGCAGCCCGGCGCGCTGCCGCGGATGGCCACGCGGTAGCGCGTGCCGCCCTGCGGGTTGAAGACGCGGAAGTCCGAGAACAGCGGCTCGGTGCCCATGTTCTCGAGCCCGAAGGCCTGCTCGCGTCCGAACTGGCGGCGCAGCGCCGTCTGCCAGTCGGCAGCGGCCATGCTCTGCGGGCGGCGCGTGCGCGACAGGCGGGGCTCGGCGGCCTTGGCCGACTTGCTCGACTTGCGCTTGGGTGTCTTGCGGGTGCTTTGGGCGGGCATGGCGTGGGCGCGTTTGCGCGGGCAGATGGGCAGCGGGCATGATTGTCACTTGAGCGAACTGTGCCGGGGCCGTCCGGCCGCGGCGTTGGAGATGGTTGGCGGCACGGGTTCGCGGCGTGTGATGATGGCGCCGCGCCCTGCCGCCAGTCTGTGACCTTCGCCCACGACGCCCCCGCCTCGCCACTATGCTCGACGACATCAAGAGAACGCTCTGGGCCACCGCCGACAAGCTGCGCGCCAACATGGACGCCGCCGAGTACAAGCACTTGGTACTCGGTCTGATCTTCCTGAAGTACATCTCCGACACCTTCCAGGCCAAGCGCGGCGAACTTGGCGCGCGCTTTGCCGACCCGGCCGACGAGTACTTTCTGGACCGCGCGACGCCCGAAGACCTGGCGGCCGAGCTGGAAGACCGCGACTACTACCGAGAGGTCAATGTCTTCTGGGTGCCCGAGGCCGCCCGCTGGGAGGCGCTGCGCCGCCGCCAAGCAGCCCGACATCGGCAAGCGCATCGACGACGCGCTGTCGCTGATCGAGGCCGAGAACCCCAAGCTCAAGGGCATCCTCGACAAGCGCTTTGCCCGCGCCCAGTTGCCCGATGGCAAGCTCGGCGAGCTGGTCGACCTGGTGTCCACCATCGGCTTCGGTTCATCGGCGGCCGAGGCGCGCGACGTGCTGGGCCAGGTGTACGAATACTTCCTGGGCATGTTCGCCAGCGCCGAGGGCAAGCGTGGCGGCCAGTTCTACACGCCGCGCAGCATCGTCAAGACGCTGGTGGCCGTGCTGGCGCCGCACCATGGCAAGGTGTACGACCCATGCTGCGGCAGCGGCGGCATGTTCGTGCAGAGCGAGGAATTCATCGAAGCGCACGGCGGCAAGATCGGTGACGTGGCCATCTTCGGCCAGGAGGCCAACCCCACCACCTGGCGGCTGGCGGCAATGAACCTGGCCATCCGCGGCATCGACTTCAACCTGGGCCGCGAGCCCGCCGACACCTTCACGCGGGACCAGTTCCCCGACCTGCGCGCCGACTTCATCCTGGCCAACCCGCCGTTCAACATCAGCGACTGGTGGCACGCCAGCCTGACCGGCGATGCGCGCTGGCACTACGGCGACCCGCCGCAAGGCAACGCCAACTACGCCTGGCTGCAGCACATGCTGCACCACCTGAAACCCGAACGGCCGTGCTGGCATCGTGCTGGCCAACGGCTCGATGAGTTCGAGCCAGAACAACGAAGGTCAGATCCGCGCCGCGATGGTGGAGGCCGACGTGGTGGAGGTGATGATCGCGCTGCCCGGGCAGCTGTTCTTCAACACGCAGATCCCGGCCTGCCTGTGGTTCCTGGCCAAGGACAAGCGCGTGCGGCGCGGCGAGGTGCTGTTCATCGATGCGCGCAAGCTGGCGGTGATGATCAGCCGGGTGCAGTGCGAGCTGACGGATGAGGTCATCGACCGCATCGCCGGCACCGTGGCCGCGTGGCGCGGCGATGCCGGCGCGGGCGAGTACGCCGATGCGGCCGGCTACTGCCGCAGCGTGAAGCTGGCCGAGATTGCCGAGCACGGGCATGTGCTGACGCCGGGGCGGTATGTGGGCGCCGAGGCGGTGGACGACGATGACGAAGGCTTCGAGGCCAAGATGCAGGCGTTGACCGAGAAGCTTGGCGAGCAGATGGCGAAAGGGGCGGAGCTGGACTTGGTGATCCGGCAGAAGCTGGGAGGGCTGGGGTATGAATTCTGAGTGGGCCTCACGCTCCCTCGGCGAGTTCGTTCGGCTTCAGCGTGGCCACGATCTGACCGCATCCGAACAACGGGCGGGCAGCGTTCCAGTGATGGGTTCGGCCGGCCCGAATGGCACGCATAGTGAAGCGCTTGCCAAAGGCCCTGGCCTTGTGATCGGTCGCAGCGGTGCGTCGATCGGGCGGGTGCACTTTTCCGAGGTCGACTATTGGCCCCACAACACTTGCCTATACGTCACCGACTTCCTTCGGGAACAACCCGCGATTCGCGTACTACCTCCTGCGGACGTTGAACCTTGCTGGCTACAACTCGGGCAGCGCCCAGCCGTCGCTCAACCGAAACTTCATCTACTCGATTCGCATCCAAGTGCCTGACCGGTGGGAGCAGGACGAAATCGCCCACCTGTTGAACGCGCTCGACGACCGGGTCGCCCTCCTGCGCGAAACCAACGCCACCCTCGAAGCCATCGCGCAGGCGCTGTTCAAGTCGTGGTTCCTCGATTTCGATCCCGTTCGCGCCAGGAGCCAAGGCCTGGCGCCGGCCGGCATGGACGAAGCCACGGCGGCCTTGTTTCCGGACAGCTTCGAGGAGTCGTCGTTGGGGTTGGTGCCGAAGGGCTGGTCGGTGCAGCCCGTCGGCGATGCAGTCGAATGCGTTGGCGGCGCTACACCCGATACGAAGGACCCAAGCTACTGGAGCCCGGAAGAGCATGCATGGACCACGCCCAAGGACCTTTCAGGGTTGCCAGCCCCTGTACTGCTGAGTACTGAGCGGCGACTATCGACCAAAGGACTCGCGAAGATCGGCTCCGGCCTGCTGCCGGCTGGAACCTTGTTGATGTCGTCGCGCGCGCCGATCGGCTATCTCGCCATCGCGCAGGTTCCGGTCGCCATCAATCAGGGCTACATCGCCATGCTGCCGGCAGCCTGCTGCCGCCGCTCTACATGCTCTTCTGGTGTCAGCAGAATATGGAGGGCATCAAGGCTCGTGCCAACGGATCGACCTTCATGGAAATCAGCAAGAAGGCGTTTCGGCCGATCCCAGCATTGGTGGCGCCACAGTCCGTGCTTGATGCGTTCGTGGCTGTGACGGCAGCGCTGTTTGAACGGTTGGTGGAGAACGAACGGCAGGCCCAAACCCTCGCCACCCTCCGCGACACCCTGCTCCCCCGCCTGATCTCCGGCCAACTGCGCCTGCCAGATGCCGAGGCGCTGACGGCCAGCGCCTGAGCCTCTTCAAGCTTTCTTTCAAAGCCTCGCTACAAATTAAAGTTTGCTTTAGTATGTGGCGCGGTTATGCAAAGCCGCTTTCACACCATGCGCGCCACCGGCACTTACGTCACGACCACCACGCTGGGTGAAGCGGTGCGCGCGTTCGTGCCGCACCCGCTGCCGCCCGCTGAGCCGCCGCTGGCACCGGCGTCCTACACGGCTGCCGCGCATCGCGCCGAAATGGCACTGGCGCGGCTCTCGGGCGTGGCGGGCCTGGTGCCTTCGGTGGACTGGCTGCTGTACAGCGCCATCCGCAAGGAGGCGCTGCTCACCTCGCAGATCGAAGGCACGCAGGCCACGCTGACCGACCTGTTCGACGACGAGGCGGGCCTGACTGTCGCCAACACCGACGACGTCGAGGAAGTGACCAACTACCTGCGCGCGTTCCGTCTGGTGCGCGACAACCTGCGCGGCCCGACCGGCCTGCCGATCTCGGTGCGCCTGCTGTGCGACGCCCACCGGTTGCTGCTGGATGGCGCCCGCGGTGCGAGCAAGCAGCCCGGTGAGCTGCGCCGATCCCAGAACTGGATCGGCGGCGCGCGGCCTGGCCGCGCGGTGTTCGTGCCGCCGCCGCCAGACCAGGTGCCGGGCTTGCTGGCCGACCTCGAGCGCTTCATCCATGACGCCGAGCCGGCGTTACCGCCGCTGGTGCGCATCGCGCTGGTTCACGTGCAGTTCGAGACGATCCACCCCTTCCTGGACGGCAACGGTCGCATCGGCCGCCTGCTTATCGCGGCACTGTTGGAGCAATGGGGCTTGCTGGCCGAGCCGCTGGTTTACATCAGCAGCCACCTCAAGCAGCACCAGGCTGAGTACTACCGGCGCCTGTCTGAGGTGCGGACAGAAGGCGATTGGGAGGGCTGGGTCGGCTTCTTCCTCGATGGTGTAGAGGCTGCCGCTACCGAGGCCGAGCGCGGCATCGTGGCCATGGCCAGCCTGCTCAACGCTGACCGCCGCCGTTTGCTGGCAGCGCCGCGCGTGGGCGCGGTGGCCCTGCGCTTGTTCGAGCTGATGCCGTTGATGCCGCGCTTCACCATCGAGCAGGTGCGCCAGAAGCTGGAAACCACGTTCCCCACCGCCACTGCCGCCGTCAAGGTGATGGAGGCGCTGGGTGTCGTGACCGAGCTGACCGGGCAGAAGAAGAACCGCTGCTTCAGCTACGCCGCCTACGTCGACTTGCTGGCGAACGGGCCGCAACCTGAGCCGACAGGCGAGGCCAGGACACCATGACCGAAGACCAGCTCGAACAGGAGGCCTTGGGCTGGTTGGCCGACGTGGGCTACCAGCACCGGTATGGCCCTGAGCTGGCGCCTGATGGCAGCACCCCCGAGCGCAGCGACTACCGCCAGGTGCTGCTGATCGAGCGCCTGCGCCAAGCCGTTGCGGCGCTGAACCCCAACGTGCCGCAGGCGGCGCGCGATGATGCGGTCGAGCAGGTGGTGGACCTGGGCACGCCAGTGCTGCTGGCGGCGAACCGGCAGTTCCATCGGCTGCTGGTCACCGGCGTGCCGGTGCAGTACCCCCTTGACGGTGAAACGCGGGGCGACTTCGTCAAGCTGGTGGACTGGGCCGCGCCGGCGCGGAACGACTGGCTGGCCGTCAACCAGTTCTCGATCACCGGGCCGCACCACACGCGACGGCCCGACATCATCCTGTTTGTCAACGGCCTGCCGCTGGTGCTGATCGAGCTGAAGAACCCGGCCGACGCGAACGCTGATGTGTGGAAGGCCTTCCAGCAGATCCAGACCTACAAGGAACAGATAGCAGACGCCTTCCAGTACAACGAGGTGCTGGTGATCTCGGACGGCACTGATGCGCTGTTGGGCTCGCTGTCGGCGGACAGCGAGCGCTTCATGGCCTGGCGCACGATCGACGGCGTCACGCTCGACCCGCTGGGCCCCTTCAACGAACTGCAGACGCTGGTGCGCGGCGTGCTGGCGCCGGCTTATCTGCTGGACTACCTGCGCTTCTTCGTGCTGTTCGAGGACGACGGCGGCCTGGTCAAGAAGATCGCCGGCTACCACCAGTTCCACGCCGTGCGCGCGGCCATCGCCCAGGTGATCGCGGCATCGCGCCCCGATGGCCTGCCCAGCTTGCGCGGCAAGGGTGGCGTCGTGTGGCACACCCAGGGCAGCGGAAAGAGCATCACCATGACCTGCTTCGCGGCGCGAGTGATGCAAGAGCCGGCGATGGAGAACCCGACCATCGTCGTCATCACCGACCGCAACGACTTGGACGGCCAGTTGTTCGGCGTGTTTTCACTGGCGCAAGACCTGCTGCGCGAACGGCCGGTGCAGGCCGCGACAAGGCAGGAGCTGCGCACGCTGCTGGGCAACCGCCCTTCCGGCGGCATCGTGTTCGCCACGATCCAGAAGTTCATGCCGGGCGAGGACGAAGATGCGTTTCCGCTGCTCTCGGACCGCCACAACATCGTCGTCATCGCCGACGAGGCGCACCGCACGCAGTACGGCTTCGAGGCCAAGCTGAAGACTCTGAAGCAGCGGCCTTCGACGATCGAGCTGACAACCGGCGCCGGTGAACCTTCGCAGCACAAGGTCGAATTCGCGCCCACCGTCGACCGTTACCAGGTCGGCTACGCCCAACACCTGCGCGATGCGCTACCCCACGCCACGTTCGTGGCGTTCACTGGCACACCGGTGTCGGGCGAGGACCGCGATACGCGCGCCGTGTTCGGCGACTACATCAGCGTCTACGACATGCAGCAGGCCAAGGAAGATGGCGCCACCGTGGCCATCTACTACGAAAGCCGGCTGGCCAAACTGGGGCTGAAGGCCGACGAACTGGCCACCATCGACGACGAGGTGGACGAGCTGGCCGAGGACGAGGAAGAGAGCCAGCAGGCCAAGCTCAAGAGCCGCTGGGCGGCGCTGGAGAAAGTGGTCGGCGCCGAGCCCCGCATCGCCAGCGTGGCGGCTGACCTGGTGGCGCACTTCGAGGAGCGGAACAAGGCCCAGACCGGCAAGGCCATGGTGGTCGGCATGAGCCGCGACATCTGCGTCCACCTCTACAACGAGATCATCAAACTGCGGCCCGACTGGCACAGCGCCGACCCTTCGCTGGGCGCGATCAAGATCGTGATGACCGGCTCGGCCAGCGACAAGGCTTTATTGCGAGCGCACATCTACAGCGCGCAGGTGAAGAAGCGACTGGAAAAGCGCTTCAAGAACCCGGGCGACCCGCTGCGCATGGTGATCGTGCGCGACATGTGGCTGACCGGCTTCGATGCGCCGTGCGTGCACACGCTCTACATCGACAAACCGATGAAGGGCCACAACCTGATGCAGGCCATCGCCCGCGTGAACCGGGTGTTCAAGGACAAGCAGGGCGGCCTGGTGGTGGACTACATCGGCATCGCCAACGAGCTGAAATCGGCGCTGAAGGAATACACCGCGAGCAAGGGCCGCGGGCGACCCACGGTGGATGCGCATGAGGCGTACAGCGTGCTGGCCGAGAAGCTGGACGCGCTGCGCGGGATGCTGCACGGCTACGACTACAGCGGCTTCCTGACCGGCGGCCACAAGACCCTGGCCGGCGCCGCCAACTTCATCTTGGGCATCAAGGACGGCAAGAAGCGCTTTGCCGACACGGCGCTGGCCATGAGCAAAGCCTTCACGCTGTGCTGCACGCTCGACGAGGCCAAGGCGGTGCGCGAGGAGGTCGCCTTCTTCCAGGCCGTGAAGGTGATCCTGACCAAGCGCGAGCTCAGCCAGAAGAAGAAAACCGACGAGGCGCGCGAGCTGGCCATCCGCCAGATCATCAGCTCGGCCGTGGTGTCGGAAGAGGTGGTCGACATCTTCGACGCCGTGGGCCTGGACAAGCCCAACATCGGCATCCTCGACGACGCGTTCCTGGCCGAGGTGCGCAACCTGCCGGAGCGCAACCTGGCGGTCGAACTGCTGGAGAGGCTGCTCGAAGGCGAGATCAAGTCACGCTTCGCTGGCAACGTGGTGCAGAGCAAGAGGTTCTCGGACATGCTGGCCCACGTGGTGCAGCGCTACCAGAACCGGTCCATCGAAGCCGCGCAGGTGATGGAAGAGCTGGTGCAGATGGCGAAGAAATTCCGCGAGGCGGCGGCGCGCGGCGAGCAACTCGGCCTGACCGAAGACGAGGTGCGCTTCTACGACGCGCTGGCCAACAACGAATCGGCCGTGCGCGAGCTGACCGACGAAACCCTGAAGAAGATCGCCCACGAACTGGCCGAGAACCTGCGCAAGAACCTCAGCGTGGACTGGTCGGCGCGCGAGAGCGTGCAGGCCAGGCTGCGGCTGATGGTCAAGCGCATCCTGCGCAAGTACAAGTACCCGCCCGATCAACAGGAGGCGGCGGTGGAGCTGGTGCTGCAGCAGGCGAAGGCGTTGGGAGAGGCTTGGAGCTGAAGCACGGCTGCGCAGCAGCCCACGAGGGTTACTGGATAGGCGCGCGAGGTTGCTAGATAAGGCGCCGGGGTTACTGGATAAGGCTCGCCGCGCCCCTTGCACAGTAACCCGGGGCTGTCTCGTGAAGCAGCCATAATGCGCATCATGTCTGCGATCCTTCTGATCACCGCAGCGCGCTCCGGTTGGCGTTGGCGCAAGCCATCAGCCTGACCACTCCTATGCGCCCCTAGTGGGCGCGTGAAGTCCCCACCCAGCACGTCGCGCCGGCCTCGCCAGCGACAGAAAAAGCGGGTATCAAAGCGGGTACCAAACGTGGATGTCCGACAAAACATCCGGCGAAATCAATAGGATAGAGCGCAAATGCTGCTGATGATCGACAACTACGACTCCTTCACCTACAACCTCGTGCAGTACTTCGGCGAGCTCGGCGAGGAGGTCAAGGTGTTCCGCAACGACGAGATCACCGTAGAGGGCATCGCAGGGCTGAAGCCCGACCGCCTCGTTCTCTCGCCCGGGCCGTGCACGCCGGCCGAGGCGGGCATCTGCGTGCCGGCGATCCGCGAGTTCGCCGGCAAGCTGCCGATCCTCGGCGTCTGCCTGGGGCACCAGGCGATCGGCGCTGCGCTCGGCGGCAAGGTGGTGCGCGCGCAGCGGCTGATGCACGGCAAGACGAGCGTGCTCACGACCGACGAGCGCGGCGTCTACGCCGGGCTGCCGAAGTCGTTCACGGTGATCCGCTACCACTCGCTCGCCATCGAGCGCGAGTCGATGCCGGAGAGCCTGGAAGTGACCTCGACGTCGGAGGACGGCGAGGTCATGGGCGTGCGCCACCGCGGGCTCGCGGGGACGGCTGCGCCGCTCGAGGGCGTTCAGTTCCATCCCGAGTCGATCCTCACCGAGCACGGGCACGCGATGCTGAAGAATTTTCTGGAGTTGCGGGCATGACCGAGGCTATCGTCGATCTGCGCAGCGACACCGTCACCCGGCCCACGCCTGGGATGCGCAAGGCGATGGCGCGCGCCGAGGTCGGCGACGACGTGTTCGGCGACGACCCGACGGTCAACGCGCTGCAGGACAGGATCGCCGCGCTGCTCGGCTTCGAGGCGGCGCTGTTCGTACCGAGCGGCACGCAGAGCAATCTGGTGGCCATCATGAGCCACTGCCAGCGCGGCGACGAATACCTTGTCGGCCAGATGGCGCACACCTACCGCTGGGAGGGCGGCGGCGCGGCGGTGCTGGGCAGCGTGCAGCCGCAGCCGATCGCGCACCAGGCCGACGGCACGCTGGCGCTGGCCGACATCGAGGCGTCGATCAAGCCCGACGACGCGCATTTCGCGAAGAGCCGGCTGCTGTGCCTCGAGAACACGCTCGGCGGCAAGGTGCTGCCGCTTTCCTACCTGCACGACGCGACCGCGCTCGCGCGGCGGCGCGGGCTCGCGACGCATCTCGACGGCGCGCGCCTGTTCAACGCCGCGACGGCGCTGGGCGGGGAGCCGGTCGCCCGGGCGCGCGAGATCGCGTCGCACTTCGACAGCGTGTCGGTGTGCTTCTCCAAGGGTCTTGGCGCGCCGGTCGGCTCGGCGCTGTGCGGCAGCCGCGAGTTCATTGCCCGCGCGCACCGCTGGCGCAAGATGGCCGGCGGCGGAATGCGCCA
Source organism: Ideonella sp. (assembly GCF_016702655.1). Lineage (GTDB taxonomy): Bacteria > Pseudomonadota > Gammaproteobacteria > Burkholderiales > Burkholderiaceae_C > CAIKUF01. The sequence continues at coordinate 17,010 of NZ_JADJDO010000005.1, read as the reverse complement.
GGCCGGCGTGCTGGCTGCGGCGGCGCTGCATGCGCTCGAGCATCATGTCGGGCGGCTGGCCGACGACCACGAGAACGCGCGGCGCCTCGCCCAGGGACTTGCCGGGCTGCCGGGCGTGACGGTCGAGGCGCCGGACTCCAACATCGTGTTCGCCGACGTGGCGGGCCGCGCGCCGCCGGCCTGCTCGAGCACCTGAAGGCTCGCGGCGTGCTCGCCACCGGCCTGTACCGGCTGCGCTTCGTGACCCACCTCGACGTCGATGCCGAGGGTGTCGACCGCGCCGTCGCCGCGATGCGCGAATACCTGAGTTGAAAGCCCGACCATGACGATCACCAACACCGAGGCGCTGACGCGCGTCATCGAGCACCGCGAGATCTTCCACGACGAGATGCTGGCGCTGATGCGGCGCATCATGGGCGGCGAGATGTCGGCGCCGATGATGGCTGCGCTGCTGATCGGTCTGCGCGTGAAGAAGGAGACAATCGGCGAAATCACCGCCGCGGCGCAGGTGATGCGCGAGTTCTCGACCAAGGTCGAGGTCGCCGACCGCACCCACCTCGTCGACATCGTCGGTACCGGCGGCGACGGCTCGCACACCTTCAACATCTCGACCTGCAGCATGTTCGTCGCCGCAGCGTGCGGCGCGCGCGTCAGCAAGCACGGCAACCGCAGCGTGTCGTCGAAGTCCGGCAGCGCCGACGTGCTCGAGGCGCTCGGCGTGCCCCTGAACCTCGCGCCGGCGGCCATCGCGCGCTGCATCGCCGACACCGGCATCGGCTTCATGTTCGCGCCCAACCACCACCCGGCGATGAAGAACGTCGGCCCGGTGCGGCGCGAGCTCGGCGTGCGCACGATCTTCAACATCCTCGGGCCGCTGACCAATCCGGCCGATGCGCCCAACATCCTGATGGGCGTCTTCCACCCCGATCTGGTCGGCATCCAGGTGCGCGCGTTGCAGCGCCTGGGCGCCGAGCACGCACTCGTCGTCTACGGCCGCGACGGCATGGACGAGGTTTCGCTGGGTGCCGCGACGATGGTCGGCGAGTACCGGGACGGCGGGATTCACGAGTACGAGATCCACCCCGAGGACTTCGGGCTGACGATGGCGAGCAACCGCGCGTTCAAGGTCGATACGCCCGACGAGAGCAAGGCGCTGCTGCAATCGGTCCTCGACGACGAGCCCGGCCCGGCGCGCGACATCGTGATCCTGAACGCCGGCGTTGCGCTCTACGCCGCGAACGTGGCGGCCTCGATCGCCGATGGCATCGCGCTCGCGCGCGAGGCGCTGGCATCGGGCAAGGCGCTGGCCAGAATGCACCAGTTCGTCGCTCGGGCCAAGGAATTGGCTTGAGCGACATCCTGGGTCGCATCGTCGCGGTCAAGCGCGAAGAGGTCGCATCGGCGCGCCGGGCCCGCGGCGAGGCCTCGCTGCGCGGCGATGCCGAGGCGCTTGGTGGGCAGCGCGATTTCGCCGCCGCGTTGCGCGCCACGATCGACGCCGGCCGCGCGGCAGTGATCGCCGAGATCAAGAAGGCGAGTCCGAGCAAGGGCGTGCTGCGCGAGCACTTCATCCCCGCCGAGATTGCCGCAAGTTACGCGCGCGGCGGCGCTGCCTGCCTGAGCGTGCTCACCGACCGCTCGTTCTTCCAGGGCGATGCGGCATATCTGCAGCAGGCGCGCGCAGCCTGCGCGCTGCCGGTGCTGCGCAAGGACTTCATCGTCGACGCCTACCAGGTGTTCGAGGCGCGCGCGATGGGGGCCGACTGCATCCTGCTCATCGCGGCCTGCCTCGACAACGCGCAACTCACCGACCTCGAGGCGCAGGCGCTGGCGCTCGGGATGGCGGTGCTGGTCGAGGTGCACGACGGCGCCGAGCTCGACCGTGCGCTGCGGTTGCGCACGCCGCTCATGGGCATCAACAATCGCAACCTGCGCAGCTTCGAGGTCGCGCTCGAGACCACGCTGGAGCTTGTCGACGCGATCCCTGCCGACAGGCTGCTCGTCACCGAGTCGGGCATCCAGACGCGCGCCGACGTCGTCCGCATGCGCGATGCCGATGTCAACGCTTTCCTCGTCGGCGAGGCCTTCATGCGCGCGCCCGACCCCGGCGCGGCGCTGCAGGCGTTGTTCGGCGCCGGGCCGCCGTGACTGCCGACGACCTCGAATCCGCGTTCGCGAACCTGCCCGCGGCCTGGGCCGAGGCGCTGCCGGGCTGGACGGAGCAGCGCCGCTCGAAAGTCATTGCCAACGTCCGGGGCGTGTCCGGCGGCCGGACGATCGCGCCCGACGATCCGTTTCGCGCGCTGCGCCTTTGCGCGCCCGAGGCGGTCAAGGTCGTCGTCTTCGGCCAGGACCCCTATCCGAAACCTGGCCAGGCCGATGGTCTTGCGTTTTCGGCCGGGGAGGGACGGCCGGCGTCGCTGCGTCGCATCTTCCAGGTGCTCGCCGCCGACAGGCCGGGTTTCGCGCCGCCCGCAGTGTGGAAGCTCGACGCCTGGGCCCGGCAGGGCGTGCTGCTGCTGAACCCAACGCTGACCATCGAGGTGGGGCGCATTGGCAGCCATCTGGATTGCGGTTGGCAGGCGCTCACATCGCAGATCGTCGAAGCCCTGTGCCGGCGTGCCGATCCGCCGGTGTTCCTGCTCTGGGGCGACAAGGCGCAGCGCTTCTTCGAGCAGGCGTTGCCCGCCGGCGCCTTGCCGCGGGTGCTCGAGACGCGCCACCCGTCCAACGACATGCAGCGTCGCTTCATGGCCGCAGGCAGTCACTTTGCGCTGACCGCCGATCTCGTCGACTGGTGGGGCTTGCAGGCTGGCTGAGTACCCGGCGACCGGCCTGTGATATTATCGCGGGCTCTGCGTGGAGGGGTGCCCGAGTGGTTAAAGGGGGCAGACTGTAAATCTGTTGGCTTACGCCTACGCTGGTTCGAATCCAGCCTCCTCCACCACCGATTGTTCAAGTAGGTGCAAACGAATAGGGCCTCGAGGGGAGTGGCCCGGTTGGATCCATGCTCCCTGGGCGGGAGTAGTTCAATGGTAGAACCCCAGCCTTCCAAGCTGATGACGCGGGTTCGATTCCCGTCTCCCGCTCCATCGACAGCAGGTGTTGCGAAGTGCGGTTTCCAGTGGTTTGCGCGCCGGCGCGCGTGCAGTCCAGTGTGGAATCGCCCATGTGGCTCAGTGGTAGAGCACTCCCTTGGTAAGGGAGAGGTCGCGCGTTCGATCCGCGCCATGGGCACCAAAGGCATGTAGGCAGGACAGTGGGCTCGCCGTGCGAGCCCTTCTCGGAAGCGGTCGGCGTCGACCGGATCTTTTCGGAGTGTTGAGAAAATGGCAAAAAGCAAGTTCGAGCGCACCAAGCCGCACGTGAACGTGGGGACGATTGGTCACGTGGACCATGGCAAGACGACGCTGACGGCGGCGATCACGACCGTGCTGTCCAGGCTCTTCGGAGGCGAGGCCAAGGCCTACGACCAGATCGACGCGGCGCCCGAAGAGAAAGCGCGCGGCATCACCATCAACACCGCGCACGTCGAATACGAGACCAAGAACCGGCACTACGCCCACGTCGACTGCCCCGGGCACGCCGACTACGTCAAGAACATGATCACCGGCGCGGCCCAGATGGACGGCGCCGTGCTCGTGGTCTCGGCTGCCGACGGCCCCATGCCCCAGACCCGCGAACACATCCTGCTCGCGCGCCAGGTCGGCGTGCCCTACATCATCGTCTACCTCAACAAGTGCGACATGGTCGATGATGCCGAACTGCTCGAGCTCGTCGAGATGGAAGTGCGCGAACTGCTCGACAAGTACGAATTCCCCGGTGACGCCACCCCCATCATCCACGGCAGCGCCAAGCTCGCCATGGAAGGCGACAAGAGTGAGCTCGGCGAAGGCTCCATCCTGAAGCTCGCCGAGGCCCTCGACAGCTACATCCCCACGCCCGAGCGCGCCGTCGACGGCGCCTTCCTGATGCCCGTCGAAGACGTGTTCAGCATCTCCGGGCGCGGCACCGTGGTCACCGGTCGCGTCGAGCGCGGCGTGATCAAGGTGGGCGAGGAAATCGAGATCGTCGGCATCACCCCCGACCCAGAAGACCACCTGCACCGGCGTGGAGATGTTCAGCAAGCTCCTCGACCAGGGCCAGGCGGGCGACAACGTGGGCGTGCTGCTCAGAGGCACCAAGCGCGAGGAAGTGCAGCGCGGGCAAGTGCTGTGCAAGCCCGGCAGCGTCAAGCCCCACACCCACTTCACGGCCGAGATCTACGTGCTGTCCAAGGAAGAAGGCGGCCGGCACACGCCGTTCTTCAACAACTACCGGCCGCAGTTCTACTTCCGCACGACCGACGTGACGGGCGCGGTGGAGCTGCCCAAGGACAAGGAGATGGTGATGCCTGGCGACAACGTCAGCATCACGGTCAAGCTGATCGCGCCGATCGCGATGGAAGAGGGCCTGCGCTTTGCGATCCGCGAGGGCGGACGCACCGTCGGCGCGGGCGTCGTGGCAAAGATCATCGAGTAAGCGCAAGCACGAAAGGTAGTCGCGTCAGACCACAGGGGCGTAGCTCAATTGGCAGAGCGCTGGTCTCCAAAACCAGAGGTTGGGGGTTCGATGCCCTCCGCCCCTGCCACCAACAAGGTCTGACGTCAGGCCCCGCCGCGCAAGCGGAGGGGGCTTGTGGCGCCGCAGGCCGCCGCAAGCAAGAGTGACGACGAACAACCATGGCCAATCCACAAGTCGAAACCGTTTCCACTGGCGCTGACAAGGCCAAGCTCGCTGCTGCCGGCGTGCTGGTCGTCGCGGCCGTGGGCGCCTTCTACGCGCTCGGCAAGCAGGACTTGTGGCTGCGCGTCGCCGTGCTGCTGCTGATGATGGCCGGCGCCGTGGCGATCTTCTTCACCTCGGAGAACGGCAAGGCACTGATCGCGTTCGGCCGCGACGCGACGCGCGAGATCCGCAAGGTGGTCTGGCCGACGCGCAAGGAAGCGATGCAGATGACGGGCTACGTGTTCGCCTTCGTCTTCCTGATGGCGCTGTTCCTGTGGCTGACCGACAAGACGCTCGAATGGGTGCTCTACGACCAGTTGCTGGGCTGGACGCACTAGGCCGAGACCGAACAAGGACCGCATCGATGACAGCAACCGACATTGCAGGCAGCGTGGCGCCCGAGGCCGCGCCGCCCGCGGCCGCGCCACCGCCTTCCACCAAGCGCTGGTACGTGGTCCACGCCTATTCGGGCATGGAGAAGGTCGTCGAGCGCAACCTGCGCGAGCGCATCGATCGCTCGGGCATGGAGGGCAAGTTCGGCCGCATCCTGGTGCCGATGGAGGAGGTGGTCGAGCTCAAGAACGGCAAGAAGTCCGTCTCCGAGCGCCGCTTCTTCCCGGGCTACGTGCTCGTCGAGATGGACATGGACGACGACACTTGGCACCTCGTCAAGCACACGGCCAAGGTGACCGGTTTCGTCGGCGGGGTCAAGAACCGCCCGGCCCCGATCTCCGAGGCCGAGGTGATGAAGATCCAGAACCAGATGCAGGAGGGCGTCGAGAAGCCGCGGCCCAAGGTGCAGTGGACCGTCGGCGAACTCGTGCGCGTCAAGGAAGGCCCGTTCACCGACTTCAACGGCGCGGTCGAGGACGTCAACTACGACAAGTCCAAGGTGCGCGTGTCGGTCACCATCTTCGGCCGCGCAACGCCGGTCGAACTCGACTTCGCGCAGGTCGAAAAGATCTAGCCAGAGCCCGGCGCGAGGCTCGCGGCGACGAGAGTCGCCGCCCATCGCGCCCGTTGCTGCCGATGACGAGACATCGGCACGAGGAGCCCGGGTAACCAGCCCCTGGCGTTTGCACTCAAGGGCCCGGCGCGCGATGCGCATCGGGCTCGCTGTTCGAAGGAGAAATTGATGGCCAAGAAGATCGTCGGCTTCATCAAGCTGCAAGTCCCGGCCGGCAAGGCCAACCCGTCGCCGCCCATCGGGCCGGCACTCGGCCAGCGCGGCCTGAACATCATGGAGTTCTGCAAGGCGTTCAACGCCCAGACGCAGAGCATGGAGCCGGGCCTCGTGCTGCCGGTGGTGATCACGGCGTTCGCCGACAAGTCGTTCACCTTCGTTTTGAAGAGCCCGCCGGCATCGGTGCTGATCAAGAAGACCTTGAAGCTCGACAAGGGCTCGGCCAAGCCGCACGTCGACAAGGTCGGCAAGCTGACGCGCGCCCAGGCCGAGGACATCGCCAAGGTCAAGGTCAAGGACCTGACCGGCGCCGATCTCGATGCCGCCGTGCGCACGATCGCCGGCACTGCCCGCTCGATGGGCGTCACGGTGGAAGGAGTCTGATCATGGCCAAGCTGACCAAGCGCCAGAAGTCCTACGCCGGCAAGATCGACAGCACCAAGCTGTACCCGCTCGCCGACGCCCTCGGGCTCGTCAAGGAGTGCGCGACCGCCAAGTTCGACGAGTCGATCGACGTCTCCGTGCAACTCGGCGTCGACGCCAAGAAGTCCGACCAGGTCGTGCGCGGCGCCGTCGTGATGCCCAACGGCACCGGCAAGACCAAGCGCGTCGCGGTGTTCGCCCAAGGGGCGAAGGCCGAGGAGGCCAAGGCCGCCGGTGCCGACATCGTCGGCATGGAAGACCTGGCCGAGCAGGTCAAGGCCGGCAACCTGAACTTCGACGTCGTGATCGCCTCGCCCGACACCATGCGCGTCGTCGGCACGCTGGGCCAGATCCTCGGCCCGCGCGGCCTGATGCCGAACCCAAAGGTCGGCACCGTGACGCCCGACGTGGCGCAGGCGGTGCGCAATGCCAAGGCGGGCCAGGTGCAGTTCCGCGTCGACAAGGCGGGCATCGTGCACGCCACGATCGGGCGCCGCTCGTTCGAGTCGGACAAGCTCGAAGGCAACCTGCGCGCGCTGATCGAGGCCCTGAACAAGGCCAAGCCGGCGACCAGCAAGGGCGTCTACCTGCGCAAGGTGGCGCTGTCGTCGACGATGGGCGTAGGTGTGCGCGTGGACGCGGCGACGATCAACGCCGCGGCGGCGCAAGGCTGACGGAGGTTTACCAGGGCGTTGCGCGCTGCCGTGCGCGCGACGCCGTGCAAGGAGTTGGTGGGCAGCGGCGGACGCGAGAACGCCGCTGGCCATCCAAGACCGCAGGTGCGGCCCCTGGCCGCTTAATCCAGAGCAATGCTCCGCGAGGAGAGGCGCTCGAAGCCCGCGCAGATGGCGGTCCCGCCGAAGAGGATGGATGGAGTGTTTCCTCGGATGGTGAAGGTCGCTGAAACCGCAGTGCCCGCAGGTGCGCAAGCGCCGACGGACACGCATTAGCAAGGAGCAGACCTTGAGTCTCAACAAGAGCGAGAAGCAGGTCGTGGTGGCGGATGTGGCGGCACAGGCAGCGAGGTCGCAGACCTTGGCGCTGGCCGAGTACCGTGGCCTCACCGTGGCGCATCTCGACGTTCTGCGCCGGCAGGCGCGCGACAAGGGTGTCTATCTTCATGTCCTGAAGAATTCACTCGCCCGTCGCGCCGTCGCCGGCACGGACTTCGAGTGCGCCTCGGAGAGCATGGTTGGTCCGTTGATCTACGGCTTTTCCGAGGACGCGGTCGCCGCGGCGAAGGTCGTCGCCGACTTCGCCAAGGGCAACGACAAGCTCGTCGTCAAGGCCGGCGTGTATGCCGGCAAGAAGCTCGACGCAGAGGGCGTGAAATCGCTCGCCGCGATCCCGAGCAAGGAAGTGCTGCTGTCGCAGCTGCTGGGCCTGATGAAGTCGCCGATCACCCGCGTCGCGGGCGTGCTGGCGGCACTGGCCGAGAAGCGCGGCGCAGGCGCTGACGCCGAAACCGCAGCCGCCTGATCGCAACCCGACGATCGGCGAAACCGACCCTATCCCCTTTCAAACATTTCTGGAGCCCAACATGGCATTCGACAAAGACGCATTCCTGCAATCCCTGGACAGCATGACGGTCATGGAACTCAATGACCTCGTCAAGGCCATCGAAGAGAAGTTCGGCGTGTCTGCCGCCTCGATGGCTGCGCCGGCAGCCGGCGGAGGCGGCGCTGCTGCCGCCGCGGTGGAAGAGCAGACCGAGTTCAACGTGATGCTGCTCGAAGCCGGCGCCAACAAGGTGTCAGTCATCAAGGTTGTGCGCGAACTGACGGGCCTCGGCCTGAAGGAAGCCAAGGACCTCGTGGACGGCGCGCCCAAGGCCGTCAAGGAAGGCATCGCCAAGGCCGACGCCGAGGCCGCGCTCAAGAAGCTGGTCGACGCCGGCGCGAAGGCCGAGTTGAAGTAGGAGTACCCGGGGCCGCGCGAGCGGCCCCCGCTGACGAGAGCAGCGCTAAGTCAAGGCCCGCCGCGGATCCGGCTTTGCCGGGCCGCCAGCGGAGCCCCCTTCGGGGGGTGGCGAGGATGCCGGCGGAGCCGGCACCACAGCCTCAAGGCCGACATTTAGCAGTGTTCTCTGATCCGACTGCAGAGAACGGGTTTGGTCGGACTCCGGTGCAATGCCGGGGTTGTCCGCCAGCGGCTGGTAGTGGCCAGCCACCAAGCGTCAGACGCAAGTTCTGAAATGCCAGTCGCCGACGGAAGCCGCCGCCAGAGCGGGCCTTCCCGACACGGAGTGTTTATGACGCAGCAAACCACCCCCTACAGCTTCACCGAGCGCAAGCGGATCCGCAAGAGCTTCGGCAAGCGCGAGAGCGTTTTGAAGGTCCCCTACCTGCTGACGATGCAGAAGGAGTCCTACGTCGCCTTCCTGCAGAAGGACGTCCATCCCGCCAAGCGCAAGCCCGAGGGGCTGCAGGCTGCCTTCCTGTCCGCGTTCCCGATCGTCTCGCACAACGGGTTCGTGGAGATGAAGTTCACCGAGTACAACATCGCCCGGCCGCCGTTCGACACGCGCGAGTGCCAGCAGCGCGGCCTGACCTACGCCGCCGCGGTGCGCGCCAAGCTGCAGATGATCATCTACGACCGCGAGTCGGCGCAGGCCAAGACGGTCAAGGAGATCAAGGAGCAGGAGGTCTACATGGGCGAGGTGCCCCTGATGACCGACTACGGCTCGTTCATCGTCAACGGCACCGAGCGCGTGATCGTGTCGCAGCTGCACCGCTCGCCGGGTGTCTTCTTCGAGCACGACAAGGGCAAGACGCACTCGAGCGGCAAGCTGCTGTTCTCGGCCCGCATCATTCCCTACCGCGGCTCGTGGCTCGACTTCGAGTTCGACCCCAAGGACATCCTGTTCTTCCGCGTCGACCGCCGGCGCAAGATGCCGGTCACGATCCTGCTCAAGGCGATCGGCCTCAACCCCGAGGCGATCCTCGCTCACTTCTTCGTCTTCGATTCGATCCGCCTGATGGACACGGGCGCGCAGATGGAGTTCGTCGCCGACCGGCTGCGCGGCGAGATCGCGCGCTTCGACATCACCGACAAGGACGGCAACGTCGTCGTCGAGAAGGACAAGCGCATCACGGCGCGCCACACGCGCCAGCTCGAGCAGTCGGACACCCAGTTCGTCAGCCTGCCCGAGGACCTGCTCGTCGGCCGCGTGCTGGCGCGCAACATGGTCGATGCCGACACCGGCGAGATCCTGGCCAAGGCCAACGACGAGCTGACCGAGGCGCTGCTCAAGAAGCTGCGCCTTGCGGGCGTCAAGGAACTGCAGTGCATCTACACCAACGAGCTCGACGAGGGCGGCTACATCTCGCAGACGCTGGCCGCCGACGAGACCGCCGACCAGCTCGCCGCGCGCGTCGCGATCTACCGCATGATGCGCCCCGGCGAGCCGCCGACCGAGGACGCCGTCGAGGCCTTGTTCAACCGCCTCTTCTACAACGCCGACACCTATGACCTGTCGCGCGTCGGGCGCATGAAGTTCAACGCCCGTGTCGGCCGCGACGCGCCCGAAGGCGCGATGACGCTGTCCAACGAGGACATCCTCGACGTGGTGAAGATCCTCGTCGAGCTGCGCAACGGCCGCGGCGAGGTCGACGACATCGACCACCTCGGCAACCGCCGCGTGCGCTGCGTCGGCGAGCTGGCCGAGAACCAGTACCGCTCGGGCCTCGCGCGCATCGAAAAGGCCGTGAAGGAGCGCCTCGGCCAGGCCGAGACCGAGGCCTTGATGCCGCACGACCTGATCAACTCCAAGCCGATCTCGGCGGCGCTGAAGGAGTTCTTCGGCGCGTCGCAGTTGTCGCAGTTCATGGACCAGACCAACCCGCTGTCGGAGATCACGCACAAGCGGCGCGTGTCGGCCCTCGGCCCGGGCGGCCTGACGCGCGAGCGCGCCGGCTTCGAGGTGCGCGACGTGCACCCGACGCACTACGGCCGCGTGTGCCCGATCGAGACGCCGGAAGGCCCGAACATCGGCCTCATCAACTCGCTGGCGCTGTACGCGCAGTTGAACGAATACGGCTTCCTCGAAACGCCGTACCGGCGCGTTGCCGACGGCAAGGTGACGATGCAGATCGACTACCTGTCGGCGATCGAGGAAGGCAAGTACGTGATCGCGCAGGCCAGCGCCACGCTCGACAAGGAAGGCAGGCTCGTCGATGAACTGGTGAGCGCGCGCGACAACGGCGAGTCGATCCTGACCTCGGCCGAGCGCATCCAGTACATGGACGTGGCGCCAACGCAGATCGTTTCGGTTGCGGCCTCGCTGGTGCCCTTCCTGGAGCATGACGACGCGAACCGCGCGCTGATGGGCGCCAACATGCAGCGCCAGGCGGTGCCGGTGCTGCGCCCCGAGAAGGCCTTCGTCGGCACCGGCGTCGAGCGCGTCTCGGCCAAGGACTCGGGCACCGTCGTCGCCGCCAAGCGAGGCGGCATCGTCGACTACGTCGACACCAACCGCATCGTGATCCGCGTCAACGACAAGGAGACGGTGGCCGGCGAGGTCGGCGTCGACATCTACAACCTGATCAAGTACCAGCGCAGCAACCAGAACACGAGCATCCACCAGCGCCCGATCGTCAAGCGCGGCGACACCGTCGCCGCCGAGGACATCATCGCCGACGGCGCCTCGACCGACCTCGGCGAGCTCGCGCTCGGGCAGAACATGCTGGTCGCGTTCATGCCCTGGAACGGCTACAACTTCGAGGACTCGATCCTGATCAGCGAACGCGTCGTCGCCGAAGACCGCTACACCTCGATCCACATCGAGGAGCTCGTGGTGATGGCGCGCGACACCAAGCTCGGCTCGGAAGAAATCACACGCGACATCCCGAACCTGTCGGAGCAGCAACTCGCTCGCCTCGACGAGTCGGGCATCGTCTACGTCGGCGCCGAGGTCAATCCGGGTGACACGCTCGTCGGCAAGGTCACGCCCAAGGGCGAGACCACGCTGACGCCGGAGGAGAAGCTGCTGCGCGCGATCTTCGGCGAGAAGGCTTCGGACGTTAAGGACACCTCGCTGCGCGTCAGCCAGGGCACCAACGGCACCGTGATCGACGTCCAGGTCTTCACCCGCGAGGGCATCGTGCGCGACAAGCGCGCGCAGCAGATCATCGACGACGAGTTGAAGCGCTACCGCCTCGACCTGAACGACCAGTTGCGCATTGTCGAATCCGACGCCTTCGACCGGATCGAGAAGCTGCTCGTCGGCAAGCCGGCCAACGGCGGGCCACAGCGCCTCGCCAAGGGCACGGTGATCGACAAGGCCTATCTCGCGAGCGTCGAGAAGTACCACTGGTTCGACATCCGCCCGGCCGACGACGACGTTGCCAACCAGCTCGAGAGCATCAAGAACTCGCTCGATCAGACGCGCCACAGCTTCGACCTCGCCTTCGACGAGAAGAAGAAGAAGCTGACCCAGGGCGACGAGCTCCCGGCGGGCGTGCTCAAGATGGTCAAGGTCTATCTCGCCGTCAAGCGCCGCCTGCAGCCGGGCGACAAGATGGCCGGCCGCCACGGCAACAAAGGCGTGGTGTCCAAGATCGTCCCGGTCGAGGATATGCCCTACATGGCCGACGGCACGCCGTGCGACATCGTGCTCAATCCGCTCGGCGTGCCATCGCGGATGAACGTCGGCCAGGTGCTGGAAGTCCACCTCGGTTGGGCCGGCAAGGGCATCGGCCAGCGCATCGGCGACATGCTGCAGGAGCAGGCCAAGGTGGCCGAACTGCGCAAGTTCCTCGACGAGCTGTACAACAAGTCGGGCGGCAAGACCGAGCGCCTCGACCACCTGAGCGACGGCGACGTGCTCGAGATGGCGCACAACCTCGCCAAGGGCGTGCCGTTCGCGACGCCGGTGTTCGATGGCGCAGCCGAGAGCGAGATCCGCGGCATGCTCAAGCTCGCCTACCCGGACGACATCGCCAAGGCCAAGGGGTTGACCGACACGCGCACCCAGGCCGATCTGTACGACGGCCGCACCGGCGAGAAGTTCGAGCGCCCGGTGACGGTGGGCTACATGCACGTGCTCAAGCTGCACCACCTGGTGGACGACAAGATGCACGCCCGCTCGACCGGCCCGTACAGCCTCGTCACGCAGCAGCCGCTGGGCGGCAAGGCGCAGTTCGGCGGCCAGCGCTTCGGCGAGATGGAAGTCTGGGCGCTCGAGGCCTACGGCGCGAGCTACGTGCTGCAGGAGATGCTGACCGTCAAGTCCGACGACGTGAATGGCCGCACCAAGGTCTACGAGAGCATCGTCAAGGGCGAGCACGCGATCGACGCGGGCATGCCGGAATCGTTCAACGTCCTCGTCAAGGAGATCCGCTCCCTTGGCATCGACATCGAACTCGAACGCAACTGATGGCCCACACCCGATGCGACTACGCCGCCTTCCTCTCGAGGGGGCTGAGCCCGGACATGAAAGGTCCAGTGGACCTTTCGTGCCTGGCGAAGAGCCGGGCCGATGGCCCGGCGCGGCCTGCAAGGCACGCCTGCGGACCGGCAGAGCCGGATCCGCGGCGTCTGCTTGATCAATTCAGCTCGGCTGCCCAACTTTCGATTTCAGGATCAAGGAGAAACCCATGAAGGGCCTACTCGACCTTTTCAAGCAATTCACCCCTGACGAGCATTTCGATGCCATCAGGATCGGCCTCGCGTCGCCGGAGAAGATCCGCAGCTGGTCGTTCGGCGAGGTGAAGAAGCCCGAGACCATCAACTACCGGACCTTCAAGCCGGAGCGCGATGGCCTGTTCTGCGCCAAGATCTTCGGCCCGATCAAGGACTACGAGTGCCTGTGCGGCAAGTACAAGCGCCTCAAGCACCGCGGCGTGATCTGCGAGAAGTGCGGCGTCGAGGTCACGCAGACCAAGGTGCGGCGCGAGCGCATGGGCCACATCGACCTGGCCGCGCCGTGCGCGCACATCTGGTTCCTGAAGTCGCTGCCGTCGCGCCTGGGCCTGGTGCTCGACATGACGCTGCGCGACATCGAGCGCGTGCTGTACTTCGAGGCCTATGTCGTCGTCGACCCGGGCATGACGCCGCTGAAGAAGTTCAGCATCATGACCGAGGACGACTACGACGCCAAGCGCACCGAGTACGGTGACGAGTTCGTCGCGCTGATGGGCGCCGAGGGCGTCAAGAGGCTGCTCGAGGACATGGATCTGGAAGTCGAAAGCGAGAAGATCCGCAACGACATGACGGGCTCCGAGCTCAAGATCAAGAAGAACGCCAAGCGCCTGAAGGTGATGGAGGCGTTCAAGAAGTCGGGCATCAAGCCGAGCTGGATGGTGATGCAGGTGCTGCCGGTGCTGCCGCCGGACCTGCGCCCGCTCGTGCCGCTGGACGGCGGCCGCTTCGCGACCTCGGACCTGAACGACCTGTACCGGCGCGTCATCAACCGCAACAACCGCCTCGCGCGGCTGCTCGAGTTGAAGGCGCCGGAGATCATCGTGCGCAACGAGAAGCGCATGCTGCAGGAGGCGGTCGACTCGCTGCTCGACAACGGCCGCCGCGGCAAGGCGATGACGGGCGCCAACAAGCGCGCGCTGAAGTCGCTCGCCGACATGATCAAGGGCAAGAGCGGGCGCTTCCGCCAGAACCTGCTCGGCAAGCGCGTCGACTACTCGGGCCGCTCGGTGATCGTCGTCGGCCCGACCTTGAAGCTGCACCAGTGCGGCCTGCCCAAGCTGATGGCGCTCGAGCTCTTCAAGCCCTTCATCTTCTCGCGCCTGGAGGCGATGGGCATCGCGACCACCATCAAGGCGGCGAAGAAGGAGGTCGAATCCGGGACGCCGGTGGTGTGGGACATCCTCGAGGAAGTCATCAAGGAACACCCGGTGATGCTCAACCGCGCACCGACGCTGCACCGCCTCGGGATCCAGGCCTTCGAGCCGGTGCTGATCGAAGGCAAGGCGATCCAGCTCCATCCGCTGGTCTGCTCGGCCTTCAATGCCGACTTCGACGGCGACCAGATGGCGGTGCACGTGCCGCTCTCGATCGAGGCGCAGATGGAGGCGCGTACGCTGATGCTGGCGTCGAACAACATCCTGTTCCCGGCCAACGGCGAGCCGTCGATCGTGCCTTCGCAGGACGTGGTGCTCGGCCTGTACTACGCGACCCGCGAGCGCATCAACGCCAGGGGCGAGGGCATCATCTTCGCCAACGTGGCCGAGGTGCAGCGTGCGCTCGACAACAACGAGGTCGAGATCACGAGCAAGGTGGCGGTGCGCCTGACCGAGTACGTCAAGGACAAGGTGAGCGGCGAGTTCACGCCCGAGACCCATCTCGTCGACACGACGGTGGGCCGTGCGCTGCTGTCGGAGATCCTGCCCAAGGGGCTGCCGTTCTCCAACCTCAACAAGGCGCTGAAGAAGAAGGAGATCTCGCGCCTGATCAACGCGTCGTTCCGCAAGTGCGGGCTGAAGGAAACGGTCGTCTTTGCCGACAAGCTGCTGCAGAGCGGCTTCCGGCTCGCGACGCGTGCCGGCATCTCGATCTGCGTCGACGACATGCTCGTGCCCAAGGAGAAGCCGGGCCTGATCGAGCGCGCCGAGAAGGAGGTCAAGGAGATCGAGCAGCAGTACGTCTCGGGCCTCGTCACCGCCGGCGAGCGCTACAACAAGGTGGTCGACATCTGGGGCAAGACCGGCGACGAGGTGGGCAAGGTCATGATGGCCCAGCTCTCCAGGCAGAAGGTCCAGGACCGCCATGGCCATCAGGTCGATCAGGAGTCCTTCAACTCGATCTACATGATGGCCGACTCGGGCGCGCGCGGTTCGGCGGCGCAGATCCGCCAGCTCGCCGGCATGCGCGGCCTGATGGCCAAGCCCGACGGCTCGATCATCGAGACGCCGATCACGGCCAACTTCCGCGAGGGCCTGAACGTCCTGCAGTACTTCATCTCGACCCACGGCGCGCGCAAGGGCCTCGCGGATACGGCGCTCAAGACCGCCAATTCGGGCTACCTGACGCGTCGCCTCGTCGACGTGACGCAGGATCTCGTGGTCACGCAGGAGGACTGCCAGACGCAGGACGGGATGAACATGCGCGCCCTGGTCGAAGGCGGCGAGGTCATCGAGAGCCTGCGCGACCGCATCCTCGGTCGCGTGGCCGCGATCGAGGTGCTGCATCCCGAGACCCAGGAGATGCTCGTCGCCGCCGGCGAACTGCTCGACGAGGACATCCTCGACACGCTCGAGGCGGCCGGCGTCGACGAAGTCAAGGTGCGCACGCCGCTGACCTGCAAGACGCGCTTCGGTATCTGCGCCAAGTGCTACGGGCGCGACCTCGGCCGCGGCGGCCTCGTCAACATCGGCGAGGCGGTGGGCGTGATTGCCGCGCAGTCGATCGGCGAGCCGGGCACGCAGCTGACGATGCGCACCTTCCACATCGGGGGTGCGGCGTCGCGGGCGGCGATCGCGTCGAGCGTCGAGGCCAAGTCGGAGGGCATCGTCGGCTTCAACGCCACGATGCGCTATGTGACCAACGGCAAGGGCGACCTGGTGGTGATCTCGCGTTCGGGCGAGATCGTGATCGAGGACCAGCATGGCCGCGAGCGCGAGCGCCACAAGCTGCCCTACGGTGCGACGCTCAACATCAAGAGCAACCAGCAGGTCAAGGCCGGCACGCCGCTCGCGACCTGGGACCCGCTGACGCGCCCGATCATCACCGAGTTCGCCGGCAAGGCGAGGTTCGAGAATGTCGAGGAGGGGGTGACGGTGGCCAAGCAGGTCGACGAGGTCACCGGCCTATCGACGCTGGTCGTGATCGACTCCAAGCGGCGCGGCGCGGCCAAGGTCGTGCGGCCGCAGGTCAAGCTGCTCGACGTGGCCGGCAACGAGGTCAAGATCCCGGGCACCGACCACTCGGTGACGATCGGCTTCCCGGTCGGCGCGCTGATCCAGGTACGTGACGGCCAGGACCTGCTGCCGGGCGAGGTGCTGGCGCGGATCCCGATCGAGGGCCAGAAGACGCGCGACATCACGGGCGGCCTGCCGCGCGTAGCCGAGCTCTTCGAGGCGCGCACGCCCAAGGACACCGGCACGCTGGCCGAGGTCACGGGCACGGTGTCGTTCGGCAAGGAGACCAAGGGCAAGAACCGCCTGCAGATCACCGACCCCGAAGGCAAGGTGCACGAGGAACTGGTGCCCAAGGAGAAGAACATCCTGGTGCACGAGGGCCAGGTCGTCAACCGCGGGGAGCTCATCGTCGACGGCGCGGCCGACCCGCAGGACATCCTGCGCCTGCTCGGCATCGAGGAATTGGCGCGCTACATCGTCGACGAGGTGCAGGACGTGTACCGACTGCAGGGCGTGAAGATCAACGACAAGCACATCGAGGTCATCGTGCGCCAGATGCTGCGCCGGGTGCAGATCGTCAACCCGGGCGAGACCGGCTACATCGGCGGCGAACAGGTCGAACGCTCGGAACTGCTGGACACCAACGACCGCATGCTCGCCGCGGGCAAACTGCCGGCGACACATGCCGACGTGCTGCTCGGGATCACCAAGGCGTCGCTGTCGACCGACAGCTTCATCTCGGCGGCGTCGTTCCAGGAGACGACGCGCGTGCTGACCGAGGCGGCCATCATGGGCAAGCGCGACGAGTTGCGCGGGCTGAAGGAG
>NZ_JADJDO010000004.1 GCF_016702655.1 Ideonella sp. | reverse complement strand
GGGTAGTCCGGCGAACTGATCTCCAGCAGATTGCGTTCGTCAAAGAGAGATCCATCTGCAGGTGCCCGTGTTCGACCAATGCGCGGATCGAAGCACTCTTGAGCGCCGTGATCAGCCCATACCTCCATCTCGCGCATCTCCTCGATGGCCTTCTGGGGACACCATGCCGGCATCACCGCCGACCATCACCATGCGCTCGATGCCGAAGACCTCGCTGCAGCTTTTGCACCGCGGCATGAAGGTGCGACTGTCCGCCGTATGTGCCTTCATGCACGGACCGCCACCGGGCGCCCGCGGGTCGGTGAGCAGCCCGTAGTTCACTCGCAACGTGCCGGGCTTTTTCGCCATCGCGGCTGTAGCCGCGCTTGGCCAGCGGGCAGGTGGTGCCCTCGAAGTAGCTCGACGACAGGTCGTAGAGCACCAAGCCTTCGCGCAGGTGGCGTGCGGCCAGCTCTCTGGATCGCGTCTTGACGCGCGAGCAGCCAGTCCATCGCAGCGTACAGATCGTCCTCGTTGGCGGCCGACGCCGAACTCCTCGAAAGCCAGCGTCGGGCGTGCCACGAGCGCGTGGTCGCCAGCCTGGGTGCCGGCTCGATGATGCGCGCGGCCACCATCGCCAGCACCCGGTCGCGCTCGCGGCAGGGCTTCGAGGCGAGCAGCCAAGCCAAAGCCCAGGCGCTGCATACCCAAGCTGGGCGACCGCCTGCACATGCCCGTGAGGTCGTGAGCGCAAGATCTCGGAAGGCCTGCGCGACCGGCATACGAAGGTCTCGCCCCGCAGCGAGCGGCGAATGATCTCGATCAGCGCTTCGGGCAGTGAGTGAGAGGAGGTTGCCCAGGGTCTCGTTCTTGACCTTGCCCCCTCGCGGTAGCTGCGCCGCAGCAGATGCGTGCGATAAGACCTCGTCCTTGTACTTGCGCGTTGTGGTGACGACACTGGCAGTCCCGGTGCGTGTGGCCATAAGAGAGATGACTATAGATCCCAATGATCCGGCAGTACGGGACATTTGGAGGACTCACACAATCTGAGCCGGACCAAACCCCTTGCAGGTCAAAATCATGAGGAACTGCGGGCTCTTGCGGGCACGGCAGTGGCTACGAGCGGCGGGGAACTTCCGACTAGCGCGCGCCGTGAGCTTCAGACCTAGGCGATAACAAAGCGTTATCGCGCAGGGCTGCATGCCATCTTCAGCCGGCCGCCCGCGCTCACTAAACTGCGCCCAGGAACGACGAGCTGCCCGGCACTGGCCCCAACCACGATGCAGACAAGGTGTCGAATCAGACAGTCATCCCGCGCGGGCCACGGCGCACTGCCGCTGGCGGATGGCTGCCTCCGGCATGCTCCTGTGCACGCTGGTGCCAGCACCTTCATGCTGGCGCGCGGCGGCCGGCGGCATCGACGTCCATGCGCCATGCGTCCTGGTCGGCGTCCACCAAGCCGCGAAGCTTTTGCGCATCCCGCCAGGAGCGGCGTTGCGAGCACGGCGAACTGCTGATCGGATGATGCGCGAATCTCGGCCCTGCAGTTGCGGCGCAGGACATTCTCGAACGAGCTGCACGCTCAACGGCACATCCCAGGAGAAACCTCAATGGCGCTGATCATCAACGACAACTGCACCGCATGCGATGCGTGCAAGCCGGTGTGTCCGAACGAGGCGATCTCGGTCGGCGACCCGATCTACCTCATCGACCCTTTGCGCTGCACCGAGTGCGTCGGTGCCGAGGACGAGCCGCAATGCAGGCTCGTCTGCCCGGCAGACTGCATCGATCCGGACCCGAACCACCGGGAGTCGCCCGAAGCGCTGATGGCGAAGTACGAATCGCTCCACTGATCCTTCGTGGCGCCATGCCGCGCGGCGCTGCGTCGCGCGTGGCCGCTGCCGGCCTGCCGGGAAACTCCACAAGACCTCCGACGCGGACATGAGCAAACTCCCCCGGCGAAGCTTCCAGTTCGTCTTCTCGCTGCTGATGGGCGCGATGATGGTGTTCCTGATGACGTTCGTGATCACGCTCGTCAATGTCGGTTGGACGCCCGACTTCCTGCAACGCTGGTGGCAGGCCTTCCTCGTTGCCTATGTCGTCGCGGTGCCGGCGATCTACTTCGTCGCGCCGCTCGCGCGGCGGCTGACCGCGCGCATCGTCGAAGTGCCCTAAGTTAGGACGTTAGGGCGGCCAACAAGAGGCCGAAACGCACATGGCCGATGGGCCAGGGCAAGGCCACCGGGCCGAAGTTCGGGCTAGTATCCGCGCCATGTTGCGCCCTGCAACCTTTGCTACGCGCCGGCGCGCGACGCTGCTGGCCGTGGCTGGTCTCGCGTGGCTCGGCCGTGGCCGGGCGCAGGGCCGATTCCCCGAGCGGCCGATCTTGCTGCTCGTGCCGTTCGCGCCCGGCGGCATCGCCGACATCACTGCGCGCCAGGTGGCCGACGCCATGGGCCGCACGCTCGGCCAGCCGGTGGTGGTCGAGAACCGGGCGAGCGCCGGCAGCATCGTCGCCAGCCAGGCGGTGGCCCGTGCCCGGCCCGACGGCCACACGCTGCTGCTCATGAGCAATGGCAACGCAGTCAGCGCCGGCCTGTTCAAGAAGCTGCCCTACGACACGCTGCGCGACTTCGCACCGATCAGCACGCTCGGGTTCTTCGACATCGGACTCTTCGTTCGCGCCGACTCGCCCCTGGCGACGCTCGGCGATGCGGTGGCCGCCGCGCGGGCCCGGCCGGGGCGGCTCAACATCGGCACCATCGCGGTCGGCAGCACGCAGCATCTGGCGGCCAAGCTGTTCCAGATGGTGACCGGCATCGACGTGCTGGTGGTGCCCTACAAGGGCTCGCCGGCCGTGCTGGCGGCACTGCGCAGCGGCGAGATCGACCTCGCGTTCGAGGTCGCCGGCCCCATGGTGGCGCAGGTCCGCTCGGGCGTGGTGAGGGCGCTGGCGGTGTCATCCGACCAGCGCAATCCGGCCTTGCCCGAGGTGCCCACGGTGCTGCAGGCCGGCATTGCCGGCTACAGCGTGGCGTCGTGGAACGGGCTGGCGGCGCCCGCGGGCACGCCGCCCGCGGTGATCGAGGACCTGAACCGCGCAGTGCGCGCAGCGCTGGCGGACGCGGCGGTGCAGGACCGCATGGGCGCGCTCGGCATGCGCCTGCAGGCCAGCACGCCCGCCGAGATGCAGGCGCTGCTGGCGAGCGAGGTCAGGCGCTGGGCCGAGGTCATCCGCGCCGCCGGCATCGAGCCGCAGTAGGCGCTGCCGGGCCGGCGGGTCGCTCCGGCCCGCGTCGGCGTCCACGCCCGGACCCGTGCGCACCCGTGAGCGATCGGCTCACCGATAACGGCCGGTTATCGCCGCTGGCAACGCGCCATCTTCTGCCGGCGCCCGCCGATTCCTAGACTGCGTCCGCATCGGTGGTGGCAAGTCTTCGGCCGAGCGGGGTATCGGCAGTCAGCGTCAGCGCAGCGTCCAGGAGGTCTCTTGATTTCGAGCGAAACCAAATTCTCGGTGATCCTGTACGGCCTGCTGCAGGCCTTGCGCTTCATGTCGCGCCGGCACCCGGCCTTTGCGCGCCGGCTGGCCGAGCGCAATCTGACGGCGCAGATGAAGACCGCCGACAGCCAGGTCGCCCGCTACTTCAGCTTCGACCACGGCAAGATCGCCTCCGGGCGCGGCCTGCATCCGAAGGCCGACATCACGATCACGGTCCAGAACGCCGAGGTCGGCGCACGGCTGTTCACGCTCAAGGTCGATCACCTCGAGCGCATCGAGGCGATCAAGAACTTCCAGATGCTCGCCGACGGGCCCGACGAGTTGATGGTCTGGTTCACGCAGACGCTGGGCATGATGCTCACCCTCGGCTGGGAGTACGGCACCGATGCCGGCAACGGCGTCAGGCGCTACACGAGCAACACCAACGGCGGGCCGATGTTCGTCTACGTCAAGGACGACAAGATCGTGCGCGTGACGCCGATCGAGTTCGGGCCCGAAGACGCGCCGACCTGGTCGATCAAGGCGCGCGGCAAGACCTTCACGCCGCCGCGCCAGACGAGCCTGGCGCCGCACTCGATGTGCTCGAAGTCCACCGTGTACTCGCCCACGCGGCTGCTGTACCCGATGAAGCGCGTCGACTTCGACCCCGACGGCGAGCGCAACTGCGAGCAGCGCGGCATCTCGGGCTACGTGCGCATCAGCTGGGACGAGGCGCTGAACATCGTGGCCAAGGAGATCCAGCGCGTCAAGCGCGACTTCGGCCCGGGCGCGATCATGTGCAACCACGGATCGCACCACACCTGGGGCAACGTCGGCTACTACATCAGCGCGGCCTACAAGTTCTTCAACGCGATCGGCACCACCAAGGTGATGCACAACCCGGACAGCTGGGAAGGCTGGTACTGGGGCGCGATGCACCATTTCGGCCACAGCATGCGCCTGGGCCAGACCGAGACCTACGGCCTGGTCGAAGACCTGCTCAAGGAAGCCGAGATGGTCGTCTTCTGGTCGGCCGACCCGGAGTGCACGAGCGGCTCGTACTCGGCCTACGAAGGCACGCCGCGGCGCCTGTGGCTCAAGGAGCTCGGGATCGAGACCGTGCACATCGATCCCTACTACAACCACACGGCGGCGCTGCACGGCGGAAAGTGGTTCGCGCCCCGGCCCGGCACCGACACCGCGATGGCGATGGCGATCGCCTGGGTCTGGATCACCGAGGGCACGTACGACAAGTTCTTCGTCGAGCAGCGCAGCGTCGGCTTCGAGAAGTGGCGCGACTACCTGCTCGGCAAGGAAGACGGCGCCGCGAAGACGCCCGAGTGGCAGGAGGCCGAGACCGGCGTGCCGGCCAAGGACGTGCGCGCGCTGGCGCGGCGCTGGGCATCGAAGAAGACCTACCTCGGCGCCGGCGGCTGGGGCAACGGCCACGGCGGCGCGTGCCGCTCGGCGACCGGCATCCAGTGGGCGCGCACGCTCGCCTGCCTGATGGCGATGCAGGGCATGGGCAAGCCCGGCGTCAACTACGGGCTGCTGCAGTGGGGCACGCCGATCGACCTGAGCTTCTCGTTCCCCGGCTACGCCGACGGCGGCATGTCGGGCGACATCCAGAACACGGGCCTCGGAATCAGCTACTACCAGCGCATGCCGCAACTGCCGTCGTTCAACACGCCGACGCAGAAGGTCCCGCGGCTGCAGATCCCGGAGGCGATCCTCGAGGGCAAGGCAGAGGGCTTTCCGTGGGACGGCAAGACGATCGAGGGCCAGTTCCAGAAGTTCAGCTACCCGAAGGCCGGCCACTCGACGATCCAGATGCTCTACAAGTACGGCGGCGCGTCGATCGGCACGATGAACGACAGCAACCGCTACGTGAAGGCGTACCGCACCGACAAGCTGCCGTTCGTCGTCAACCAGTCGATCTGGCTCGAGGGCGAAGCGAAGTTCGCCGACGTCCTGCTGCCGGCCTGCTCGAGCTTCGAGCGCTGGGACATCAGCGAATTCGGCGGCACCGGCGGCTACGCGCTGCACGGTCAGACGCAGATGAACCACCGCGTGGTGCTGATGCAGCACAAGTGCATCGAGCCGCTGGGCGAATCCAAGGCCGACTACCAGATCTTCACCGAGCTCGGCGCCAAGCTGGGCCTGGGAACCTATTTCTCGGAGGGCATGACCGACCTGGACTGGGTCAAGCGCATGTTCGACGCTTCCGACCTGCCGAGGCACATTTCGTGGAAGGAGTTCCTGAAGAAGGGCTACTTCGTCGTCCCGCCGCCGAAGGAGGAACTGCGCGACCCGCCGTCGCTGCGCTGGTTCTACGAAGGCCGCAAGAAGGACGTGCCCGAGCCGCACCCGCTGCCCGCCGAGTACACCGAGCGCTTCATGGAGGGGCTGCAGACGCAGTCGGGCAAGTTCGAGTTCGAGTGCTCGAGCCTGAAGCGCTTCGATCCCGACGACCCCGAGCGGCCGCCGATCGTCAAGTACCTGCCCTCGTGGGAAGGGCCGCGCTCGGAGAGCTACGCGCGCTACCCGCTGCAGCTGATCTCGCCGCACTCGCGCTTCTCGTACCACACGATGTGCGACGGCAAGGAAAGCTCGGTCAACGACATCGAGGAGCACCGCGTGCTCGTCGACGGCTACTACTACTGGGTCATCCGCATCAACGCCGACGACGCCGCCGCGCGCGGCCTGCGCATGCACGACCTGGTGCGCGTCTTCAACGACCGCGGGGCGGTGGTATGCGCGGCGCGCCTCACGCAGCGCCTGCCGCGCGGCGTCGTCCATGCCTACGAATCGTCGGCGGTGTACGACCCCGTCGGCGAGCCGGGTTACTCGGTCGATCGCGGCGGCTGCGTCAACCAGCTCACGCCCAAGCGGTCAATCGCGAAGAAGGTGACCGGCACCGCGGCCAATTCGTGCCTGGTGCAGATCGAGGCCTGGGACGGATCGGGCGAACTGCGCCCGGCCCTTGGCGCGAAGCAACAGGAGGCGACGGCATGAAGAAATGGAATCTGGTGATCGACATCGCCAAGTGCTTCAACTGCAACAACTGCACGCTCGCCTGTCACGACGAGTACCACGACAACGAGTTCCCGGGCGTCGCGCACGGCATGCCCAAGCAGGGCCAGAACTGGTTCCGGATCGCGCAGCGCGAGACCGGCGCCGTGCCGGTGGTCGAAGTCTCGTACCTGCCCACGACCTGCAATCACTGCGACAACGCGCCCTGCGTGGCCGCGGGGCGCGACGGCGCGGTCGTCAAGCGCGCCGACGGGATCGTGATCATCGTGCCCGAGAAGGCGCGCGGCCAGAGGCAGATCGTCGATGCCTGCCCCTACGGCGCGGTGCACTGGAACGAGGAGCGCCAGTTGCCGCAGGCCTGGCCCTTCGACGCGCATCTGCTCGACGCGGGCTGGACGCGCACGCGCGGCGCACAGGCCTGCCCGACGCAGGCGATGCAGGTGCTGCACGTCGAGGACGAGGAGATGCGCCGGCTCGTCGAGGCCGAAAAGCTCGAGGTGCTGAACCCCGAGTTCGGCGCCGCGCCGCGCGTGTACTACCGCAACCTGAAGCGCTTCCGCTCGGTGTTCATCGCCGGACAGGTGGCCGCGCAAGCGGGGGGCGTCGTCGATTGCGTCGAGGGCGCAACGGTGACGCTCGAATCGCGCGGGCGCATGGTCGCGACGGTGCGGACCGACGCCTATGGCGACTTCCGCTTCAGCGGCCTCGATGTCGACAGCGGGCCGTACCGCGTCGGCATCGTCGACCCGCGTTACGCGACCGAGACGCGCGAGGTCGAGCTGCGGCGCGACAGCGTCGATCTCGGCTGCATAGCCCTGCGACCGCGCGCCGGCGCGCAGCCCCAACCCGGCGTCCGCAGCGCGGAAGCCGCTTCCATCAACTGACCTTCAGGAGACGACCGTGGCCTATCTGTTCAATGAAAGCGAGATGCCCAAGCTCGTGTCGACGGTTCCCGGACGAGAGCGCGTGTTCTTCGTCAGCAAGGAGCTGACCGGCATCAACGACATGCTCGCCGGCATCATGCGCTATGCCCAGGGGGCGGCGTCGCCGTACCACTTCCACAAGAACTGCGAGCACTTCTACTTCATCATGGAAGGGCAGGGCACGGTCGAGACGCCCGAGGGCATCACCGACGTGGGCCCTGGCGACATGGTCTTCATCCCGGCCGAGGAGAAGCACCGGCTGCGCTCCAAGTCGCCGCTCTTCTATTTCGAGTTCCAGGCGCCCAACCGCTTCCAGACCACGATCCTCGACGGCACGCCCGACGACCTGCTGTGGGAGAAGGTCGACGGGAAGATCTGGGTCCAGAGCTGACGCGCGTCCACAAAGCGGAGAACACCGACATGAGCACCACCTTCATCAAGACGGGCGACTGCGCCCGCATCAAGCTGCCCGGCGCCGGCGAGGCCGCCGAGGTCGTCAACCAGGCGCTGTGCGGCGCGAAGAATGTATTGGCAACGCTGCGCTGGCTCAAGGCCGGCGACCGCCTCGACACGCCGGCCCGGGCCGCCACGCATCAGCTGATCTACCTGATGGACGGCAGCGGCGTGATCAGCATCGACGGCAAGGACTATCCGGCCGCCAAGGGCGCCGGCGTCTACGTCGGCCCGAACGAGACGGCGGCGATCCGTCCGCAGGGCGAGGGCAGCGTGAAGCTGTTCCACCTCGTCGTGCCCGAAGTGGCCGACCAGGCCTGAGATGCCCCCGCCACCACCCCCCCCCCCCCCCGCCGCCTCTCTCGCCTTGGGGGGCCCCGCCCTTCGACCGAGACCGCGACATCAGGGCGAGATCGAAATGAAAGTCGGATTCATCGGCCTCGGCCGCATGGGGCGCCACATCGCGCGCCGCGTGCTGCACGCCGGCCACGAGCTCACGGTCTACAACCGCACGCCGGGGCGCGCCGCCGATCTCGTCGAGTCGGGCGCGCTTCTGGCGGGCAACGTCGCCGAGGCCTGCGCCGGCAACGCGGTCGTGATCACGATGCTCGCCGACGACGCTGCGCTCGGCGAAGTCGCCTTCGGCCACTACGGTCTGTGCGACAGCCTCGCGCCGGGTGCGATCCATGTCGCGATGGGCACCCACGGCGTCGACACGATCCGGCGCCTGAAGCTGACCCACGAGGACGCCCGCCAGGCCCTCGTCGCGGCGCCCGTGCTCGGGCGGCCGGAGGCCGCAGCGGTGGGCGAACTCGGTATCGTCGCCGCCGGGCCGCCCGCGGCGGTGGCCGCCTGTGCGCCGCTGTTCGAGGCCACGGCCAAGCGCGTGTTCGACGGCGGCACCGACCCGGTGGGCGCGTGCGCGATCAAGCTCGCGAACAACTTCGTCCTCGGTTGCGCGATCGAGGCCCTATCGGAAGCCTTCGCGCTCGTGCGCAAGCACGGCGTGCGACCCGAGGTGCTCTACGACGTGCTCACCGAGGGCCTGTTCGGATCGACCGCGTACCGGACCTACGGCCGCATCATCGCCGAGCAGGACTACGACCGGGTCGGCTTCTCGGCGCTGCTCGGCCTGAAGGACGCCTCGTTGATCCTGGCCGCGGGCCAGGACGCGCGCGTGCCGCTGCCGAGTGCCGGCACGCTGCGCGATCGGCTGTTGTCGGCGATCGCGCATGGCGACGGCGACAAGGACTGGGCGGTGATCGCCCGCGAACAGGCGCGCGCGAGCGGCATCGAGTGAAAGCCTGAAGACCCGCACAAGAGCCGGTACCGGCAACGCCACCCCACTGAATCCAAGGAGACGCCCATGAAATACAACCGCCGCCACGCCACCGCCGCCTGGGGAACAATGGCCAAGGACTGGGAAGTCGGCATCGACTACCCGCGCATGATCCGCGAACGCTTCGCGCGCGCGCAGGCCGCCGTCAAGGCGGCAGGTCTCGGCGGCGTGCTGTGCTTCAACGTCGACAACGTGCGCTACGTGACCGGCACCCACATCGGCGAATGGGTGCGCGACAAGTTCGACCGCTACGCCCTGTGCCCGCGCGACGGCGACGCCTACCTGTGGGACCCGGCACCGCCGGCCAAGCGCGTGAGCTCGCCGTGGATCGCCGACCGCGTCGGTGCGCCGATCAGCAACATGCAGGGCGCGCTGCCGCCGGGCATCGGCGCGCAGAAGGACTTCGCGCGCCAGATCAAGAAGATGCTCGTCCACTACGGCATCGCCAACGAGCCGATCGGCATCGACCTGCTCGAGCTGCCGATGCTGCGCGCGCTCGAGGCCGAGGGCATCGAGGTCGTCGACGGCCAGCAGGCCATGCTCGACGCGCGCGAGGTCAAGACCGCCGACGAGATCCAGTGCCTGAAGATGGCCGCGGCGATGGTCGACGGCACCTACTACGACATCTGCCGCGCGATCCGCCCCGGCGCGCGCGAGAACGAGCTCGTCGCGATCGCGCACGACAAGCTGTTCCGCATGGGTTCGGAGCGCGTCGAGTGCGTGAACTCGGTCGCCGGGCCGCGCGGCACGCCGCACTCGCACACCTTCTCGGACCGCATGATCCAGCCGGGCGACATGATCTATCTGGACATCATGCATTCGTTCAACGGCTACCGCACCTGCTACTACCGCACCTTCGTCTGCGGCAAGCCCAACAAGTACCAGCTCGAGGCCTACGAGCTCGCGTCCAAGTGGATCAGCGCGTCGATCGACGCCATCCGCCCCGGCGTGACGATCAACGAGGTGGCCTCGGTATGGCCGCGGGCGGGTGAGTTCGGCTACGACAACGAGGACGAGGCCTTCCTGCTCCAGTACGGGCACGGCATCGGCCTGTCGCTGTGGGAGCGCCCGATCATCAGCCGCCGCTTCGCCGGCAACGACACCGTGCTCAAGGAAGGCATGGTGTTCGCCGTCGAGACCTGGAAGGGCGCCGAGGACGGCTCGGGCGCCGCGCGCATCGAGGAAGAGGTGGTCGTGACCAAGGACGGTTGCGAGGTCATCACCAACTTCCCCGCCGACACGCTGATCTCGTGCGGCCTGCCCGGCTGCGACGTGTTCTGACCGACGCACAAGAGCAGATCCGGATCATGGCTTACGGCAGCAGCGGTCGCATCCTGCGCGTCGATCTCGAACGCGGCAGTTGCACCTTCGAGCAGATCGACGAGGCCACCTACCGCCTCTATCCCGGCGGCAAGGCGCTGGCCGCCTGGCTGCTGCTGCGCGAACGGGCGTTCGATGCCGAACCGCTCTCGCCCGGCAACGTGCTGGTGTTCGCCGCCGGCCTGCTCACCGGCGCGCCGGCCTCGACCGCGTCGCGCTTCACGGTGGCGGCGCGCTCGCCGCTGACCGGCGCCTACGGCGAGTCCGAAGCCGGCGGGTACTGGGGGCCCGAACTCAAGATGGCGGGCATCGAGGCCATCGTCGTCAGCGGCCGCGCCGCGCAGCCGACCTACCTGTCGATCGGCGAGGACGGCGCCACGCTGCGCCCGGCGGCGCATCTGTGGGGGCTCGACCCGCGCGAGGTGCAGCAGGCCATCCGCGCCGAGCGCGGCGACCCGTACGTGCGCGTGCTGCAGACCGGCCGCGCCGGCGAGAACCAGGTGCGCTTTGCCGCCCTCGTCAACGAGCTCAAGCACTTCAACGGCCGCACCGGCATGGGTGCGGTGATGGGCTCGAAGAACCTCAAGGCGATCGCGGTGCGCGGCAAGCGCCTCTACGTGCGCAACGCGCACGACCCGAAGCCGATCGCCGAGATCGGCAAGGCGCTCACGCGCCGCGTGAAGGACCACCCGCAGGCCTGGGACATGCAGCAAAAGGGCACGCCGGGCCTGATGGACGTGCTCAACAGCGCCGGCATGCTGCCCACGCGCAACTTCCGCGAAGGCGTGTTCGAGGGCATCGCTCGCATTGGCTGGGACGCCTACGAGCGCGAGATCCTCGTCGGCCGCGGCACCTGCTATTCGTGCTCGATCCGCTGCAAGCGCGAAGTCGAGGTGACCGAGGGCCCGCACCGCGTGGACCGGGCCTACGGCGGCCCCGAGTACGAGACCCTGCAGGGCTTCGGCGGCTACTGCGGCATCGACGACCTGCAGGCCATCGCCAAGGCCAACGAGCTTTGCAATCGGCATGTGCTCGACACGATCTCGACCGCGTCGACGATCGCGTTCGCGATGGAGTGCTTCGAGGCCGGGCTGATCGGGCCGCAGCACACCGGCGGGCTCGACCTGCGCTTCGGCAACACCGAGGCGATGCTCGAGATGGTCGACCGCATCGCGCGCCGCGAAGGCCTCGGAGACCTGCTGGCGCACGGCACGCGGCACGCCGCGCGCGTGATCGGCGGCGGCGCCGAGCGTTTCGCGATCCAGGTCAAGGGCCAGGAACTGCCGATGCACGACCCGCGCGGCAAGGTCGGCGTCGGGCTGGGTTACGCCATCGGCGAGTGCGGCGCGGACCACCTGTACGCGGTGCACGACACGATGCTCGTCAACCCGCAATCGCTGAGCTTCCAGGCGGCAATCCCGCTCGGCGTCGAGGCGCTGCCGGCGCGCGATCTCGGCGAGCGCAAGGCGCGCAACTACGCGATCCTGGAGAACTGGTCGAGCTTCGGCAAGGTCGTCGGCCTGTGCTTCTTCGGGCCGGCGCCGCGCTCGTTCATCCGGGTCGACGAAGTGCTGGAGCTGACCCGCCACGCCACGGGCTGGCCGCTCACGCTCGAGGACCTGCTGCGCATCGGCGAGCGCGCCACCAACCTGGCGCGCGCCTTCAACGTGCGCGCCGGCCTGGGCGCGGCCGACGACTGCCTGCCCGATCGCCTGTTCGAACCCATCCCCGCCGGGCCGATGGCCGGCGTAGGCATTTCGCGGCCGGACTTCGAGGCCTCGATGCAGGCTTTGTACCGCATCAAGGGCTGGGACCCGGCCACCACCGCCCCGACGCGCGAGCGCCTGCGCAACCTCGACATCGAGTGGGTCGCCGACCTGCTGGAGGCCTGAACATGCGCCTGCACCTCGGCGCCCACCTGAGCTGGTACGTCCCCGGGCGCAAGTCCATGCTGGACATCGCGCTGGCCGTCCCCACGCCGCTGCGGCAGGTCGCCGAAGGCCTGAACCTGCCGCTGGGCGAGATCGCCCTCGCGGTGGTCAACGGCGAACGGGTGGCGATCGAGACCGCCTGCGTGACCGACGCCGACCGCGTCGTGCTGCATCCGCCGATCGGCGCCGGCTGATGCGGTCGAGGCCGCGCCGACCCATCCCCCTAGCCCCGCACACCCCACCGCTCCCAGGAACCCGTGTCATGCCCGACATCGTCAAGCTCGCCCCCGAATCCGCCTGGGTCGAGGTGCGTTCGACCGCCGCCGACTGGGACGCGCTCGGCGCGCCCGCACTGCGCGACATGCTCTCCCAGCTGCATCTGGTGCGCGCGTTCGAGGAAGTCGTGCTCGAACTCGACGCCGAGGGCCTCGTGCACGGCCCGGCGCACTCGAGCATCGGCCAGGAGGGGGGCGCCGTCGGCGCGCTGGCCGAGGCGCGCAGCAGCGACCTGATCACCGGCTCGCACCGCGGGCATCACCAGTTCCTGGTCAAGGGCCTGCGCCACCTCCAGCCCGACGGGCTCGACCTGTGCACGGCCGGCGTCGGCCCGGCGGTGCGCGAGTTCCTGCGCCGCACGCTGGCCGAGATCCTCGGCCTGTCCGACGGCTTCTGCCGCGGGCGCGGCGGCTCGATGCACCTGCGCTGGCGCGAGGCCGGCGCGATGGGCACCAATGCCATCGTCGGCGGCGGCGTGCCGATCGCCGCCGGGCTGGCATGGGCCAAGCGCCGGCAAGGGCAGGGCGACGTGGCGTTCACCTTCTTCGGCGACGGCGCGATGAACATCGGCGCCGTGTGCGAGACGCTCAACCTCGCCGCGCTGTGGAACCTGCCGCTGTGCTTCTTCGTCGAGAACAACGGCTACGCCGTCTCGACCACGGTGGCCGAGGAGACGCGCGAGACGCGCCTGTCGTCGCGCGGCCCCGCCTACGGCATGCCGGCGTTCCGCGTCGACGGGATGGACCCGCTCGCGGTGCGCCTGGCGGTGCGCATGGCGCTGCAGACGATGCGCTCGGGCGCCGGCCCCACGCTTGTCGAGGCCGAGGTCTACCGCTACTTCCACCACGGCGGCGGCCTGCCGGGCAGCGCCTTCGGCTACCGCACGAAGGAGGAGGAAGCGCGCTGGCGCGAGCGCGATCCGCTAGCGCGCGCGGCGCGCGAGGCGCTGCAGCGCGACTGGCTGAGCCAGGCCGAGCACGAGGCGATGCGTCGCCACGCGGTGCAGGCCGCGCAGGAAGCGGCGGCGGCGCTGACCACGCGGGCCGACGGCAAGCGGCAGATCCCGCAGGCAGCGTGGCCGCGCGCCGAGTTTCGCGACCAGGGCCTGCGCGGCGATCTGTCCGAGTTCGCCGGCGCCCGCTTCGAGGAACTCGAGTCCGCCAGCGCTGCCATCGGTGAGGTCAAGTTCGTCGATGCCGTGGCCCGGGTGATGGCGCGCAACATGGAACGCGACGAACGGGTCTTCGTCATGGGCGAGGACGTGCACCGCCTCAAGGGCGGCACCAACGGCGCGACGCGCGGGCTGGCCGAGCGCTTCCCCGAGCGCGTGATCCCGACCCCGATCGCGGAGCAGGGCTTCCTCGGGATCGCCGGCGGCGTGGCCTCCGAAGGCAGCTATCGGCCCGTCGTCGAGCTGATGTACGCCGACTTCGCGCTCGTCGCGGCCGACCAGGCATTCAACCAGATCGCCAAGGCGCGCCACATGTTCGGCGGCGACGCGCCGATGCCGCTGGTGCTGCGCAGCAAGTGCGCGATCGGCACCGGCTACGGCTCGCAGCACTCGATGGACCCGGCGGGCTTGTACGCGATGTGGCCCGGCTGGCGCATCGTCGCGCCGTCGACGCCGTTCGACTACGTCGGCCTGATGAACAGCGCGCTGCGCTGCGAGGATCCGGTGCTCGTGATCGAGCACGTGGCCCTGTACAACAGCACCGGCCCCGGGCCGCTCGAGGACCTGGACTACTGCATCCCGCTCGGCCGCGCGAAGGTCGTCCGCCCCGGCTCGGCGTTCACGGTGCTGACCTATCTCGCGCTGACGCCGCTTGCGGTGCAGGCGGCCGACGCGATGGGCCTCGACGTCGAGGTCATCGACCTGCGCTCGCTCGACCGCGCCGGCCTGGACTGGGAGACGATCGGCACGAGCCTGCGCAAGACCCACAACGCGGTGGTTCTGGAGCAGGGGCCGCTGACCGTGTCGTACGGTGCGATGGTCGCCGACGAGGTGCAGCGGCGCTTCTTCGACGAGCTCGACCAGCCCGTCGTGCGCATTTACGGCGGCGAGTCGTCGCCGAGCGTGTCGAAGGTGCTCGAGCGCGCCGCGGTCGTCGGCCTGGAGGAGATCAAGGCTGGCTATGCGCGCGTGATGGCCGACTCGGGGAGGCCTGTCGTATGACAACCCATCCGATCGGGCGCGGCTTGCCGGGGCTGCGCGGCACCGACCACATCGGCTTCACGGTGCCCGATATCGATCAGGCGGTGGCCTTCTTCGTCGATGTGCTCGGCTGCGAGGCCTTCTACGAGCTCGGCCCGTTCGCGTCGGACGGCGACTGGATGGCCACCCACCTGAACGTGCATCCGCGCGCGGTGATGAAGAAGCTGCGCTTCCTGCGCTGCGGCAACGGCTCGAACTTCGAGATCTTCGAGTACGAGGCGCCCGACCAGAACCGCACGCCGCCGCGCAACAGCGACGTAGGCGGCCATCACCTCGCGTTCTACGTCGACGACATCGACGCCGCGCTGGTCCACCTGCGTGCGCTCGGCGTGCGCATCCTGGGCGAGCCGACGCTGCGCACGAGCGGCCCGAGCGCGGGCCAGACATGGGTCTATTTCCTCTCGCCCTGGGGCATGCAGCTCGAACTCGTGAGCTACCCCGGTGGCAAGGGCTACGAGAAGACGACTGCGGCGCGGCTGTGGCATCCGGCCCACCCCGAACGCTGACCAAAGAACGAGGAGTAACCGTGTCGATCGACATCCTGATGCCCGCCGGGACCAGCGAGGCGACCCTGACGCGCTGGGCCAAGCGCCCCGGTGACGCCCTCGAGAAGGGCGATGTGCTGCTCGAGATCGAGACCGACAAGGCGATCGTCGAGGTCGAAGCGCCCGGCGCCGGCGTGCTGGCCCGCATCGACGTGCCGGAGGGTTCGCGCGGCATCGAGGCCGGCGCGCGCCTGGGACTGATCGCTGCGCCGGGCGAGGACGCGGCGGCGCTCGCCGTGGCCGCGCCGAACGGCGCCGCCGCGCAGACCGCTCCTGCTGCGCCGGCGACCGCAGCGCAAGCGCCCGCCGCGCCGCCGGCAACGGCCGCGTCCGCGGCGATGCCGTCCACGCGCGTGAAGGCGAGCCCGCTGGCGCGGCGTCTCGCGCAGGCCGCGGGGCTGGCCCTGTCTGCGCTGCACGGCTCGGGGCCGGGCGGCCGCATCGTCAAGGTCGACGTGGAGCGCGCGTTGCAGCAGCCGCCGCTTGTTGCGCCTGCAGCGCCGACCGCGCCGATCGCGCCGACTGCGGTGGCGCACACGACGATGCGCCGCGTCATCGCGCAGCGCCTGTCGGAAGCCAAGCGCAACGTGCCGCACTTCTACCTGAGCGTCGAGGTCGACGTCGACGCCGTGCTCGCGCTGCGCGAGCAACTGCAGGCGCAGGCCGGCATCAAGCCCTCGGTCAACGACTTCGTCGTCAAGGCCGTCGCGCTGGCGATGAAGCGCCTGCCCGCCGTCAACGCGAGCTGGGGCGACGAGGCGATGCTGCGCCACGAGCGCGTCGACGTCAGCGTCGCCGTGGCCACCCCCGGCGGCCTCGTGACGCCGATCGTTCGTGACGCCGACACGAAGAGCCTCGCGGCGATCCAGGCCGAGGTCAAGGCGCTCGCGGCGCGTGCCCGCGACGGCCGGCTCAAAGCCGAGGAATACCAGGGCGGCGGCTTCACGATCTCCAACCTCGGCATGTACGGCGTGCGCGAGTTCTTCGCCATCGTCAATCCGCCGCAGGCGGCGATCCTCGCGGTCGGCGCCTGCGAGCAACGGCCGGTGGTGCGCCACGGCGCGCTGGCGGTCGGCATGCGCATGACCTGCTCACTGTCGGCGGATCACCGCGTGATCGACGGTGCGCTGGGCGCCGAGTTTCTGGCCGCGGTGCGCGGCCTGATCGAGGCGCCGCTGGCGCTGCTGGTGTGAGGTCGCGATGACGACACCCACCCACGACCTGATCGTCGTCGGCGGCGGCCCGGGCGGCTACGTCGCCGCGATCCGCGCCGCCCAGCTCGGCATGAAGGTGGCGCTCATCGAGCGCGAGCATCTCGGCGGGGTGTGCCTGAACTGGGGCTGCATCCCGACCAAGGCCCTGCTGCGCAGCG
The DNA here is from genome assembly GCF_016702655.1 of Ideonella sp. Classification (GTDB taxonomy): domain Bacteria; phylum Pseudomonadota; class Gammaproteobacteria; order Burkholderiales; family Burkholderiaceae_C; genus CAIKUF01. The sequence goes on along the minus strand of NZ_JADJDO010000004.1, from coordinate 359,219 downwards.
CCGAAGTGCTGAACCTCGTGCGCTCGGCGCGCGACTACGGCGTCACGGCCGATGGCGTGGTCGCCGATCTGCCGGCGATGGTCGCGCGCTCGCGCGCGGTGGCGGCCAAGCTGCAGGCCGGGGTGCGCGGGTTGCTGCGCAAGCACGCGGTCGAGGTGCTCGAAGGCCGTGGCCGGCTGGCCGGGCCGCAGACCGTCGCCGTGCGGGCTGCCGACGGCAGGACCAGCGAGCGGCGCGCCCCGCACGTCATCCTGGCCACCGGTGCCCGGCCGCGCGTGCTCGCCGGCCTCGAGCCCGACGGGCAGCGCGTCTGGACCTACCGCGAGGCGATGACGCCGCCGGCCCTGCCGCGCTCGCTGCTGATCGTCGGTGCGGGCGCGATCGGTATCGAGTTCGCCTGCTTCTACCGGTCGCTCGGCGCCGAGGTCACGGTGGTCGAGGCCGCCGAGCGCATCCTGCCGGTCGAGGACCACGAGATCTCGGCGCTCGCGCAGCAGGCCTTCGAGCGCCAGGGCATGCGCATCCACACGTCGACCACGGTGCTCGGCCTCGAACGCGGCGACGACGGCGTGGCTGCGGTGCTGCGCGGCGCGGGCGGCGAGCGCGCGATCCGCGTCGAGCGCGTGATCAGTGCCGTAGGCATCACCGCCAACATCGAGGACCTCGGTCTCGAGGGCACGCGAGTCGAGCTGCGCCAGGGGCATGTCGTCGTCGACGATTGGCTGCAGACCGGCGAGCCCGGCATTTACGCCATCGGCGACCTCGCCGCGGCACCCTGGCTGGCGCACAAGGCGAGCCACGAAGGCGTGATCTGCGTCGAGCACCTTGCCGGCGTCGCGCACGTCGTGCCGCTGGACGCGCTGCGCATTCCGGCCTGCACCTACGGCCAGCCGCAGGTGGCGAGCGTGGGCCTGACCGAGCACAAGGCGCAGGCGCGCGGCCTCGGCGTGCGCGTCGGCCGCTTCCCGTTCGGGGCGAACGGCAAGGCGATCGCGATGGGCGACGCGCACGGCCTGGTCAAGACCGTGTTCGACGCCACGAGCGGCGAGCTGCTGGGCGCGCACCTGATCGGCCCCGAGGTGACCGAGCTGATCCAGGGCTTCGGCCTGGCGAGCACGCTGGAAGCCACCGAAGCCGAGCTGATGCACACCGTCTTCGCCCATCCGACCCTGTCCGAGGCCATGCACGAGTCGGTGCTGCAGGCCTTCGGCCGGGCATTGCACATCTGAACCCCACACGCTCCCCGAGAGGACATGGATATGGAAACCACAGCCGCCACGAGCGAAGCATCCACGGCGCAGCCCGCGCCGCCGGAGAGTCCGGTCGAGATCGTCAAGAGCGTCTGCCGCAGCTGCCATGGCGGCTGCGGCGTCAACCTGCACGTGCAGGACGGCAGGCTCGTCAAGGTCGAGGGCGACCGCGCCTCGCCGCTCAACCACGGCCGGCTGTGCCCGATCGGCACCTCGACGATCGACCTCGTCTACCACCCGGATCGCCTCAAGTACCCGCTGCGGCGCACCGGGCCGCGCGGCGGCGGGCAATGGGAGCGCATCAGCTGGGACGAGGCGCTCGGCGAGATCGCGCGCCGCCTGCAGGCGATCAAGGACGAGCACGGCGCCGAGGCGATCGCGATGGGCACCGGCACCGGGCGCCACCACATCCGCTGGGTGTCGCGCTTCGGCCATGCGCTGGGCACGCCCAACTGGTGCGAGCCCGGCTTCGCGCAGTGCTTCCACCCGCGCATCAACACGATGCTGCAGACCTTCGGCGAGTTCCCGGTCAACGACTTCACGAGCGGCACCAAGCCCGCGTGCATCCTCTACTGGGGCCACAACCCGTTGAACTCCGGCCCCGACGGCGAGACTCGATTCGTCGTGCGCGAGTCGCTCGTCGGCAAGCCCAGGACGATCGTCGTCGATCCGCGGCGCACGCAGCTCGCCGCCGAGGCCGACATCTGGCTGCAGCTGCGCCCGGGCACCGACGATGCGCTGGCGCTGGCGATGCTGCACGTGGTGATCGAGGAGAAGCTCTACGACGAAGCCTTCGTGCGCGAATGGACACACGGCTTCGAGCAGCTCGCCGAGCGCGTGCGCGAGCGCACGCCTGAGTGGGCCGAGCCCATCACCTGGGTGAGCGCCGACAAGATCCGCGCCGCGGCGCGCCTGTACGCGGCCACGCGCCCGTCGATGATGGAGTGGGGTTGCGCGATCGAGCACACCCCGAACTGCATCCAGACCGTGCGCGCGATCTCGATGCTGCCGGCGCTGACCGGCAACGTCGACGTGCCCGGCGGCTGGGTGTTCGGCATGAAGGGGCTGGGCCGATTCCCGAGCCTGATCGAGAACCTGAGCCCGGAGATGAACGCCAAGCGCCTCGGCGCGGACCGTTTCAAGATGCTCGGCGGCGAGGGCGCAGACCTGCCCGCCGCGCACATCCCGACGCTGGTGCAGGCGATGCGCACCGGCAAGCCGTATCCGGTCAAGGCCTTCATGGTCTTCGGCAACAACACGCTGACGACTTTCGGCAACGCCAAGGAGGCCCACGAGGGGCTCATGAACCTCGACCTGCTGGTCGTCGCCGACCTGTTCATGACGCCCACCGCCGAGCTCGCCGACATCGTGCTGCCGGCGGCGTCGTGGCCCGAGCTCGACCAGCTCGCCGGGTTGCCGACGATTGCCGCCAACGTCGTGCTCGCGCAGCGGCGCGCGGTGCGCGTCGGCGAGTGCAAGTCCGACGAGGAGATCTTCGTCGAGCTCGCGCGCAAAATGAATCTGCCCGTGGGCACCGAGGATGTCGACGTGGTGCTGCAGGACCTGCTCGCGCGCGGGGGCTCCGGCGTGAACCTGCAGGAACTGCGCGAGAAGGGCTTCCACGACATGCCGATGCGCTTCCACAAGTACAAGGACAAGGGCTTCAAGACGCCGACCGGCAAGATCGAGCTCTATTCGACGCGCCTCGAGGCGATGGGCTACGACCCGCTGCCCTACTACGAGGAGCCGCCCGAGAGCCCGCTCGCGACGCCCGAGGTGGCGCAGGACTTCCCGCTCGTGCTGACCTCGGGCGCGCGCATTCCGTTCTTCTTCAACTCCGAGCACCGCCAGATCCGCGCGCTGCGCCGCGCCTACCCGAACCCGATCATGGAGCTGCATCCGCAGACCGCCGCCGCGCACGGCATCAAGCACGGCGACTGGGTCTGGATCGAGACGCTGCGCGGCAAGATCCAGCAGAAGGCCAAGGTCACCGAAGGCATCGACCCGCGCGTCGTGCACGTCGAGCACGGCTGGTGGTTTCCCGAGGACAAGAGCCCCGACCACGGTGTGTGGCGCTCCAACGCCAACGTGCTGACGCGCAACGGCCCGCCCTACGACCCGGCGATGGGCACCTACCACCTGCGCGGCCTGCTGTGCCGGATCGCGCGCGTCGAGCCGGGAGAGGGCTGACCCTATGGCCCGCATCCCGGTCACGATCGTGACCGGCTTTCTCGGCAGCGGCAAGACGACGCTGCTCAACCGGGCGCTGTGCGAACCCGGCTTTGCGCGCTCGGCGGTCATCGTCAACGAGTTCGGCGCGATCGGCATCGACCACGACCTGGTCGCGCACAGCAGCGACACCGTGCTCCTGCTCGACAACGGCTGCCTGTGCTGCGCCGTCAAGGGCGACCTGGTCGCGGCATTGAACGCGCTGTTCGAGCGCCGCGCCACCGCCGGCAGCGCGCCTTTCGAGCGCCTGCTGATCGAGACCTCGGGACTGGCCGAACCGGCGCCGCTGGCCGACCTGCTGCACGCCGATGCACTGCTTGCGTCGCGCTACGTCCTGGCCGGCGTCGTCGCCACCGTCGACGCGGTCAATGCGCAAGGGACGCTGGCTGCGCACGATACAGCGCTGCGCCAGGTCGCGCTTGCCGACCGCATCGTCGTCACCAAGGCCGACCTGCTGCCCGGATCCGAGGGCGCCGCTGCGCTCGACGCGCTGCTGCGCGAGCTCGCGTCGATCAATCCGCGCGCGGGCTGCCTCGTCGCCGGCCGCGACGATCCTGCGGCGGGCTGGCTCGCGCTGCCGAAGGCGGGGGCCGACGCCGGGCCAGAGCCCGGGCCCGGCGCGGATCGGCACGATCATGGCAGCCATGACCATGCGCCGCACGTCCACACCCGCGTGCGCGAATACAGCCTCGTGCGCAACGAGCCCTTCGATGCCGATGCGCTGAGGCTCTTCCTGGAGGCGCTCGAGCGCAGCGCCGGGCCGAACCTGCTGCGCGTCAAGGGGCTGCTCCACATCGAGGGCGAGCCCGACCGCCCGGCCGTGCTGCACGGCGCGCAGCGCCTCGTGCACCGGCTTGCGTGGCTCGATGCCTGGCCCGGCCCCGACCGGCGCAGCCGCATCGTCTTTCTGACCCTCGATGTGCCCGACGCCGAGATCGCCTCGATGCTCGACACCGTGGAGCGCTTCGCGCGCCGCTCGCGCGCAGTCCGGGTGCGCGCGCCCGCGGGCGCGACGCCCGGCTGAACGACGCGGTGCCGACCAGGGTGTCGCCGCTACTCGATCCTGATCCCGGCGTCCTTGATCACCTTGCTCCAGCGCTGGGCCTCGGCCTCCATGAAAGGCTTGAACTCCTGCGGCGCCAGCGGGGCGACGTCGAGACCCTGGTCGGTGAAGCGCTTCGCGACCTGCGGCGCCTGCAGCGCCTTGATGACCTCGTCGCCGAGGCGCTGCACGACCGCTGCCGGCGTGCCCGCCTTGACCACCATGCCGAACCAGGCAACCATGTTCAATTGCGGGTAGCCCAGTTCCTGCAGCGTCGCGACCTGGGCGAACATCGGCACGCGCGCCGGCGCGCCGACCGCGAGTGCGCGCAGCTTGCCGTCCTTGACGAAGGGGCCGCTGGTGCCGATGGCGTCGAACATCAGGTCGACCTGGCCGCCGATCATGTCGGTCAGCGCGGGCGCGGAGCCGCGATAGGGAATGTGGTTCAACTGTCCCTGCGTTTCCCGGCGCAGCATCTCGGCGAACACGTGGCCGCCGGTGCCGTTGCCCTGGGATGCGATGCTCAGGCCGCCGGGCTTGGTCTGCGCCGCCTTGATCACGTCGGCGAGCGTCGCGTAGGGGCTGGCGGCCGGAACGATCAGCAATTGCGGCACCATCACCAGCCGCGCCAGCGGCGTGAAGTCCTTCAGCGGGTCGTAGCTGAGCTTGGCGTAGATGTAGGGGTTGAAGCTCAGGGCGCCGATGTCGCCGATGAAGATCGTCGTGCCATCGGTGCCAGCCTGCTTGACCACGTTGGCGGCGATCTGCGCGCCGCCGCCGGGCCGGTTGTCGATGATGACCGGGACCTTGAGGTTCTCGCCCATCTGCTGGCCGATCGCACGCGCCAACTGGTCGGTCGTGCCGCCGGGCGGGAAGGGCACGACGATCGTGATCGGCTTGCCCGCGGCGTCGCCGCCCTGGGCCAGCGCGGCGCCCAGGAACGCGAATGCCGAGACGGCGGCGACGATGCCGCGGCGGGCGGCGCTATGTCGGTTCATGTCAATCTCCAGGAGGTGCTGCGCGCGGCAGCGGGGGTGGGTTCGGTCGAGCGGATGCGGGCCGTGCCCGCAGCACGCGGGCGTCGGGCGGCAGTGCGTACAAGGCCTGCACCGAGGCGCTGCGTCGCGCCAGCACGGCGCGCTGGTTGATCGAGCCCTTGTCGGTGAGCTCGCCGTGCTCGGCCGATGGCGGCTCGGCCTCGAGCAGCGCGCGCGCGATGCGCTTCGAGCTGCCGCCGGCGCCGGCCGCCATGCCATCGAGCAGCGCCTGGGCCCAGGCCCGCACCTGCGGGTCGCGCACGATGGCGGCCATGGGTGCGCCGGGCGCGAGCGTGCCCGACAGCGCGCTCGCCGCCGGCCACAGGAAGAGCAGCACGCCGACCTCATTGCGGTCGTGGCCGGCAAAGGCCACGTCCTGCACGTGCGGCGAGCCGGCGGCCATCACGCGCGCGCGCAGCGCCGCCACGTTGACCCAGGTGCCGCTGGCGAGCTTGAAGTCCTCGGCGATGCGGCCGTCGAAGCACAGGCCGGCAGCGGGGTTCTCGTCGTTCACGAAGCGGACCGCGTCGCCGCTTCGGAAGTACCCCTGCTCGTCGAAGGCGGCCTGCGTCAGATCGGGCTGGCGCCAGTAGCCGGGCGTCACGTTGGGGCCGCGGTAGCGCACCTCGAGCTTGCCCGCCACGGGCACGAGCTTGACGCTGACGCCGGCCACCGGCAGACCCACGAGGCCGGCGCGCCAGTCCGGCAGGTGAGCTGACAGCGACGACGGCGCGGTCTCGGTCATCCCCAGGCCCATCGTCATCGGGATGCGCTCGCCGACGGTCTGCACCGCCATCGCGTCGATCTCGTCCTGCACTGCCTGCGCGAGGCCGGCGCCGGCCGGAAAGATCAGCCGCAGCCGGCTGAAGAAGCTGCGGCGCAGCGCGTCGTCGTGGCGCATGTCGCGCGCCAGCGCTTCGAGTCCCTTGGGGACGGTGTAGTAGACCGTCGGTGCGATCTCGCGCAGGTTGCGCAACGTCTGCGCAAGGCCGTCCTCGGTGGGTTTGCCGTCGTCGATGTAGAGCGTGCCGCCATGCGTGAGCACGATGCCGAAGTTGATGTTGCCGCCCGCCGTGTGGTGCCAGGGCATCCAGTCGACGAGCACCGGCGGCTCGTCGGCCAGGAACGGGTAGCACTGGAAATACATCTGCTGGTTGCAGCACAGCATGCGGTGCGTGTTGATCACCGCCTTGGGCATCTGCGTCGAACCCGAGGTGAACAAAAACTTGGCGATCGTGTCGCCGTCGACCGCTTCGTGCGCGCGCTGCACGGCGGCGCCGGGCCTGGCCTGCTCGAGGGCGTCGAATGCGGTGTGCGGGCGACCGGACAGCGCTCCGTGCAGCAGGACGACCTCGGTGTCGGGCGCCAGCGCGAGCCCGATCGCGCGCTCGAAGGCCGCGCCGTCGTCGGCGAACACCAGCCCCGGCGTGAGCAGCGAGGCTGCGTGCCTGACCTTGGCGGCGCTGCGGTCGAGCAGGGCGTAGGCCGGCGAGAGCGGCGCGACCGCGACGCCGATATGCAGCGCGGCCAGCATCAGCAGCGCGTGCTCGATGCTGTTGCCCGACAGGATCATCAGCGGCCGCTCGGCGCTCAGGCCGCGGTCGAGCAGGGCCTGCGCCAAGCACGACACGCGCGCCCAGGCGCTCGCGTAGTCGAGCCGGCGCCAGCCTTGCGCGCCGTCGCGTTGCGCGAGGAAGGTCTGCCCGGGGCGCTCGCTGGCCCAGCGCGCGAGCGACTCGGTGTAGCGGCGCGGATAGGGGCGCAACGGATCGGAGCAGTCCAGCAGCCAGCTGCCGCCGTCGAGCGGCGTGGCGACGGCCTCGTAGGGGCCGAGCGCGAGTGCGCGTGCGGGGGCGGCCGTGGCAAGGGCCGCGCCGCTCGCGACCGGGGAGGCTTCGGGGTTCATCGGAGCGTCTCAGGCCGGCAGTACCTTGCCGGCGCGCTTCTCGAGGAAGGCGTTGACGCGTTCACGGGCCTCGGGCTCGGAGGCCGTGACCGTGGCCATCAGGGCCTCGGTCAACAGGCCGTGCGACATCGGTTGCTCGGCGATCAACGGCAGCGCGTGCATGATCGCGAAATTGGACATTGGCGCGTTCGCGGCGATGCGCAGTGCGAGCTCGCGGCCCTTGCGCAGGCCTTGGCCCACCGGCACGAGGTGGTGCGCGAGGCCCAGTTGCAGCCCCTCGGCGGCGCTGTAGACATGGCCTGTGAGCATCATCTCGGTGACGCGCGAGGCGCCGATCAGCCTGGACACGCGCACCGACCCGCCGCCGCCGAGGAAGATGCCGCGCCGCCCCTCGGGCAGGCCGAAGTAGGCGCTGTCGTCGGCCACGCGCACATGCGCCGCCGTGGCCAGCTCGAGCCCGCCGCCGACCACGGCGCCGTGCATCACGCACACCACCGGCCGGCTGCCGAACTGGATCTTGTCGAACGCGGCATACCAGGCGCGCGAATGCATCATGCCCTCGGCGGGCGACAGCGACGGCAGCTCGGACAGGTCGAGCCCGGCGCAGAAATGCTCGCCGTCGCCGGCCAGGACGACCGCCTTGACGCTCTCGGGCAGCGTCTCGAAGGCCTCGCGCAGGCCCTCGATCACGCGCAGGCTCAACGCGTTGCGCTTGTGCGGGCGGGCCAGCGTGACGGTGGCGATCGCGCCGTCGATCTCGACGCGTACTTCACCCGGGCTGGCTTCGGTGGAAGTCGGCTTCATGGGCAGGGCGGACGTCGTACGGCGTAGTGAGTTGATAGCACAATAACAAACCTGGCAAGTAGATAGCCTAGGTAACTACAAGCGTGGCTAGAATGCCAGAATCGTCGACGCAGCGAGCTAGGGGTTACCCGCATGTCCGAGGTCAGGTCAGGCAAGATGCGAGCGCGCGCGCAGGCACCCGCGGCGGCGAAGCGTGCCGCTGCCGCGCCGCGCGTGGCGCCGTGGGACTTCCAGACCGAGTCGCTCGGCTACGTGCTGCGGCGCGCCCAGATGCGCGCCTTCGACCTGTTCTTCGCGATGCTGGACTCGGCGGCGTTGTCACCCGCGCGGCTGACCGCGCTTTCGATGATCGCGATCGAACCCGACATCGACCAGGCAACGCTGGCGCGGCGCTTGCGCATCTCGGGGCCGAGCGTGGTCAAGATCGTCGATGCGCTCGAGGGCGCGGGCCTGATCGCGCGCGCCGCCTGCGCCGACGACAGGCGCCGCTACGCGCTCGTGCTGGTGGAGGCCGGGCGCGCCAAGCTCGACGAGGTGCGTGCCGCCTGGCCGCGCTACGAGAGCGAACTGACGCGCGGGCTCGACGCTGCCGAGCGGCGCCAGTTGCTCGAAATGCTGCGCAAGGTGGCCGGCGGCGATGAGTGAAGGGCCTGCGCCGGGTGCGCGGGCCGCGGCGACCTGCGATGATGCGCACATGGGGGCGGCGCGATGCGTTTGATCCTGGGCCTGGTCGGGCTGCTTGTTGCGCTATTCATCGTCGGGCTGCTTGCCAAGCGGCAGTTGCAGGCGGTGCAGCTGCCCGTGGCGGGCACCAGCGCAAGCCAGGGCGCGGCGGGCGCGACGCCTGCGGAGCAGTCGCGGCAGTTGCAGCGCCAGACCAGCGACGAGGTGAAGAAGGCGCTCGACGCGGGCCTGCAGCGCAATCGCGACGCCGAAGGCAGCAGGTAGTCCGGGCCATGGCAGTTGCCGACTTCCTCGCCGCCGACGAGTTCGCGATGCGCATTGCGCTCGACCAGGCGCACAACGCGGCGCTCGTCGGCGAGGTGCCGGTGGGCGCGGTGATCATGCGCGACGGCCAGGTGATCGCGACCGGCTACAACCGGCCCATCACCGAGCACGACCCGACCGCGCATGCCGAGATCGTCGCGCTGCGCCACGCGGCGCAACTGCTGCAGAACTACCGCCTGCCCGAGTGCGAGCTCTACGTGACGCTCGAACCGTGCGCGATGTGCGCGATGGCGCTGATGCACGCACGTTTCAAGCGCGTCGTGTTCGGTGCCGCCGACCCCAAGACCGGTGCCGCAGGCTCGGTCGTCGATCTGTTTGCCGATGCGCGGCTCAACCACCACACGGCCCTCGTGGGCGGCGTGCTCGGCGACGCCTGCGGCGAGCTGCTGCGCGAGTTCTTCGCTGCGCGGCGCGAGCAGTACCGGCAGCGCCGCGGCGCCGCCGGCGAGGCGCCGATACCGACCGGCGACGCGATCGAGATCGACGCGCCGGGTGGCGTCGAATGACCTCGCTGACCTTGTTCTCGCCGTCGGGCGTCGTCGCGTCTGCCGCCTCGCTGCGTCTGGCTGCGCGGCGCCTGGGCGAGATCGGCTTCGAGGTGCAGATCGACGCGGCCGCGCTCAGCAGGCGGCAGCGCTTTGCCGGCGACGACGCGACGCGGCTTGCGGCGCTGCACCGCGTTGCGCACGAAGCGCCTTCGGTCGCGATGGCGACGCGCGGCGGCTACGGGTTGAGCCGGCTGCTCGATGGCATCGACTGGGCCTTGCTCGCGCGCAGCGTTGCGCTGGGCACGCGCTGGGTCGGGCACAGCGACATGACGCTCGTGCACCTCGGGCTGCTCGCGCACGCCAGGGCGCGCAGCTGGGCCGGGCCGATGGCCTGCTACGACTTCGGCCGCAGCGGCGAAGAGCATGGCGAGCAGCGCGTCGATGCGGTCGATGAGGTCACGCGCGACTGCTTCGTCGAAGCCATGGGTGGCGAACTCGAGGCAGTCGGGTTTCGCACCGAGGCCGGGCACGATGGCCTCGTCGCGCGCGGCACGCTCTGGGGCGGCAACCTGTGCCTCGTCGTGTCGCTGCTCGGCACGCGCCACTGGCCGCGCATCAAGGGCGGCATCCTCTTCCTCGAAGACGTCAACGAGCACCCCTACCGCGTCGAGCGCATGCTGCTGCAGCTCCAGCAGGCGGGTGTCCTCGACGCGCAGAAAGCGGTGCTGCTGGGCGCGTTCAGCGAATGGCGCAAGTCGCCGCTGGACCGCGGCTACTCGATGAAGACGGTGCTCGCCGAATTGCGCCGCCGCACGCGCACGCCGATCCTCGCCGGCCTGCCGTTCGGCCACGTGCCGACCAAGGTCTGCCTGCCGGTCGGCGCCAGGGTCACGCTCGCCGTGCAGGGGCGCGAGGTGCTGGTCGGCTGGTGAGGCAGCGCGCGGCGCGCAGATGAAGCCTGGATGAAGGCCCTGATGACGCTGTGCATCCGAGGCCTTATCATCGCGCCTGCCTCGGGACAGCCCGGCCACGAGCCGACGCTGGTCTGAGGCACATTGTTTTGTGGCGGCCCGCGCGTAAGCCTGCGCGGGCCGGAATGAAAAGGGACGAGACCGTGAACGGCCGTGCAACTCTCCTGCTGAATCGCGCGTGGGCGGCCCTGTGGCGCGCCGGTGGGGTCGTCGCGGTGGCAGGCGCGCTCACCGCCTGCGGCAACAGCCCGTGGCCGGACGATTCGGAGAAGGCCAACGTGATCCGCTCCGCGATGACGGAGAACACGCCGCGCCACCTCGACCCGACGGCGTCGTACTGGTCCAACGACACGCTCGTCACCTACCAGGTCTACGAGCCGCTGTACGGCTATCACTACCTCAAGCGCCCGTTCGAACTGGTGCCAAAGGCGGCAGCGGCGGTCGTCAAGCCGGTCTATCTCGACAAGGACGGCAACAAGCTCCCCGACGATGCGCCGGCCGACCAGGTGGCCGAGAGCGTGTACGACGTGCCGATCAAGAAGGGCATCCGCTTCCAGCCGCACCCGGCCTTCGCGAAGAACGACAAGGGCGAGTACACCTACCACGCGATGAAGCCGGGCGAACTCGGCGAGCGGCGCACGCCGATGGAGTTCGAGGCGACCGGTACGCGCGAGCTGACCGCCGAGGACTTCGTCTACGCCGTCAAGCGCCACGCGACGACGCGAATCACGACCCCGATCTACGGCATCTTCTCCGAGTACGTGCTCGGGTTGAAGGAGTACGGGGCGCTGATCAAGGCCGAGGACAAGAAGCTGCGCAAGGACTTGCCCGCGGCGAGCCTGGACAAGCCCTTTCTCGACTTTCGCAACTGGCCGCTCGCCGGCGCGACGGCGCCCGAGAAGCATCTGCTGCGCCTGCGCATCAAGGGCAAGTATCCGCAGTGGAAGTACTGGATGCAGATGACCTTCCTGGCGCCGGTGCCCTGGGAGGCCGACGCGTTCTACGCCCAGCCCGGCATGGCCGAGCGCGGCATGACGCTCGACCAGTGGCCGGTCGGCACCGGCCCGTTCATGGTGACCGAGTTCGTCAAGGACCGGCGCATCACGATGCAGCGCAACCCGAACTACCGCCCCGATCCCTATCCCTGCGAGGGCATGCCGGGCGACAAGGAGAAAGGCCTGCTCGCCGACTGCGGCAAGCCGACGCCATTCATCGACTCGATCGTCGCCACGGTCGAGCGCGAAGGCACGCCGCTGCGCAACAAGTTCCGCGACGGCTACTACGACCTCGAGATCTTCGAGCGCACCGACACCGGCAACAGCTACATCGTCGAGGCCAAGGACTCGGAAGAGGTGCGTGCCGATTACCTGAAGAAGGGCTTCGACTTCCCGCAGAGCGCCGACGTCAACAGCTACATCATCGGCTTCAACATGCTCGACCCGGTGATCGGCATGGGCGACACGCCCGAGCAACGCGAGCGCAACCGCAAGCTGCGCCAGGCGATCGCGATTGCGATCGACTGGGAGGAGTACTCGAAAATCTTCCCGAAGAAGGCCGGCGAGACGGCGATGAGCCCGCTGCCGCAGGGCATCCCGGGGTCGCGCGAAGGTACGCCCGAGGGCGTGAACCCGGTGACGCACAAGCTCGAGGGTGGCAAGGTCGTGCGGCGCTCGATCGAGGAGGCCAGGCAGCTGATGGTGGCGGCTGGCTATCCGAACGGCCGCGATGTGAAGACCGGCCGCCCGCTCGTCATCAACTACGACTTCTACGCCGTGCCGACGCCCGAGCGCAAGCCCGAGATCGACTGGGTCGTGCGCCAGTTCGCCAAGCTCGACATCCAGCTCGACGTTCGCGCGACCGACAACAACCAGTTCCAGGACAAGGTCCGGAAGGGCAAGCACCAGGTCTTCTGGCTCGGCTGGAACGCCGACTATCCGGACGCCGAGAACTTCATGTTCCTGCTCTACGGGCCGAATTCGAAGAGCGTGTCGGACGGCGAGAACACGGCCAACTACCAGAACCCGGAGTACGACGAGCTGTTCGCTCAGCTGAAGTCGCTCGACGACGGCCCCGAGAAGCAGGCGGTGATCGACAAGATGGTCAAGATCCTGCAGCGCGACGCGCCCTGGAGCTTCGGCTTCTACCCCTATGCGTCGGTCGCGATCCAGCAGTGGATGAGCAATTCCAAGCCGGCGATCCTGATCCGCGATCATGGCCGCTACCTGCGCCTGGACGCCGACGCGCGCACCGCGCGCCTGGGCGAGTGGAACAAGCCGCTGTGGTGGCCGCTCGCGCTGATCGCGCTGGTGTTGCTCGTCGGCCTCTGGGCCGCGCGCAGGACGCTGCGCAAGCGCGAGCGCATGAACGCGCGCGGCGAAGTGCTCGCATGACCCCATGAGACACGCAGTGCCAACCTCCTTGCCGCGGGCCGAGCGCCGGGCCGCTCCCAAGCCGGCCCGCATCCCCTCGGGGGATCGGCCGACGTACTCGTCGGACGAGGGGCAGACATGACTGCCTACATCATCCGCCGCGTGCTGTATGGGGTGCTGATCCTGCTCGGCGTCAACCTGATCACCTTCTTCCTGTTCTTCACCGTCAACACGCCCGACGACATGGCGCGCATGAACATCGGCGGCAAGCGCGTGACGCAGGAGCTGATCGAGAAGTGGAAGGACGAGCGCGGCTACGCCAAGCCGCTCTATTGGAACGACAGGGAGCAAGGTAGCGACAAACTCACCGAAACCATCTTCTGGGAGCGCTCGATTTCGCTCTTCACGCTCAACTTCGGCCGTGCCGACAGCGAGAGCGCGGGCGACATCGGGCACGAGGTCGGGACGAGGATGTGGGTCAGCATCCAGCTCGCGCTGCCGATCTTCCTGCTCCAGGTCATCGCGAGCACCGCGTTCGCGCTGCTGCTGGTGATGTTCCGCCACACGCGGCTCGACCTGTGGGGTGTGGTGCTGTGCGTGCTGATGCTGTCGATCTCGAGCCTGTTCTACATCATCGTCGGCCAGTTCCTGTTCTCGCGCGTGCTGCGGCTGGTGCCGATCTCGGGCTACGCGGGCGGGCTCGATGCGGTGCGCTTCCTGATCCTTCCTGTCGTGCTGTCGGCGCTCGCGCGCCTCGGCACCGAATCGCGCCTGTACCGGGCGATGTTCCTCGAGGAGATCGGCAAGGACTATGTTCGCACCGCGCGCGCCAAGGGGCTGTCGGAGACGGTCGTGATGTTCCGCCATGTGCTGCGCAACGCGCTGATCCCGATCATCACCAGCGCCGGCGGCTACCTGCCCTACGTGTTCCTCGGCTCGCTGGTGTTCGAGAGCTTCTTCGGCATTCCGGGGCTGGGTGCCTATGCGATCGAGGCCATCAGCAAGCAGGACTTCGCGATCGTGCGCACGATGGTATTCGTCGGCTCATTGCTGGCGATCGTCTCGTACATCCTGATCGACATCGCCTACACCTGGGCCGATCCGCGCGTGCGGCTGGCCTGAAGCACTCGACGCGAAGGACGCTGATGCCCAAGTTCGTCCCGCTCTGGACCGATGTCTCGGTCTGGCTGCTCGTCGTGGCGCTGATCGGCTATGGCTTGTACGTGCGCCGCGATGCCAACCTGTCGGCGACCTGGCGCAAGGTGTTCGCCGACCCGGCGGCGCTTGCGTCGTCGGTCGTGCTCGCTGCGTGCATGCTCGTGACGCTGGCCGACAGCGTGCACTTTCGCGCCGTGCTGCCGCCGGCCGCCGGCGCGCCCGCGGGCAGCGTGGCCTACGACGCGCGCGTGCAATCGCTGCTCGACGTCGCGCTGCGCGACATGGTGCAGTCGCGCGAATCGACCTACTCGCGGCCGTTGGCGTATGTCGGCTTCACCAAGGAGTCGATCGAGACCGGCGGACGCATCAGCCGCGTCGCGCCGCGGCTCAAGCATGGCGGCGCCCACCTGAGCGAGCCGCAGACGCAATGGGCCGGTGACGTGCTCTCGCGCGTCGCGACCGGCCTCATCGCGGGCGTGGCGCTGGCGGCACTGCTGTGCGCGCTGTGGATCGCATGGCTGGCGCGGCGCGCGCGCCAGGGCTGGCTCGCGATGGCGGGCGCCGTCTGGCACGGCGAGACCGCGATCCCCTGGCGCGTGGCCTGCCTGACGCTCGCAGGGGTGTTTGCCCTGGCCGGCGTGACGGCGGCGATGATGGGCCGATACCACCTGTTCGGCACCGACGTGACCGGCAACGACGTGCTCTACCAGACCCTGAAGAGCATCCGCACCGCGTTCGTGATCGGCACCCTGGCCACGCTGGCGACGCTGCCGTTCGCGGTCGTGCTCGGCATCATGGCCGGCTACCTGAAGGGCTGGGCCGACGAGGCTATCCAGTACCTGTACACCGTGCTGTCGTCGATCCCGAACATCCTGCTCATCGCGGCTTGCGTGCTGATGGTGCAGGTTTTCCTGGACAAGAACCCCGAGCTGTTCGAGACCGGCGTCGAGCGTGCCGACGTGAAGCTGTTCCTGCTCTGCGCCGTGCTCGGCCTGACGGGCTGGGCCGGGCTGTGCCGGCTGCTGCGCGCCGAGACCTTGAAGCTGCGCGAACTCGAGTACGTGCAGGCCGCCAACGCGTTCGGCGTCGGCAGCGGCCGCATCATGGTGCGTCACATCTTCCCCAACGTCGCGCACCTGATCCTGATCGTCACCGTGCTCGAATTCTCGGCGCTGATCCTGTACGAGGCGGTGCTGTCCTACGTCGGCATCGGCGTCGATCCGTCGATGAGCAGCTTCGGCGGCATGATCAACTTCGCGCGCAACGAGATGAGCCGCGACCCGGTCGTCTGGTGGCCGTTCGCGGCGGCGTTCACCTTCATGGTCGCGCTCGTCCTCGCGGCCAACCTGTTTGCCGACGGCGTGCGCGACGCCTTCGATCCGCGCGCGCGCGCCTTCCGACCGCAGGTGCTGCGCCGCAAACCCAAGACCGAGGCTGCCGCCCATGCTTGAGATCGCCGACCTCAAGGTCGCGCTCGACTCCGAGACCGGGCTCGTCAAGGCCATCGACGCGTTGAACCTGTGCATCCGTCGCAAGGAGACCTTTGCACTCGTCGGCGAGTCCGGCTGCGGCAAAAGCATGACGGCGCTCGCGCTGATGCGCCTGCTGCCCGAGAACGGCCGCGTCACCGAGGGCGCGATCCGCCTCGACGGCGAGGACCTGCTCGCGCTGCCCGAGGCCGGCATGCGCGCCGTGCGGGGCGGGCGGATCGGGATGATCTTCCAGGAGCCCGGGACGAGCCTGAATCCGGTGATGAAGATCGGCGATCAGTTGCGCGAGGCGATCGAGACCCACACCGATCTGCGCGGCGCGGCGGCGCGCGCGCGCGCCATCGAATGGCTGCGCAGGGTCGGCATCCCCGAGCCCGAGCGGCGCATCGACGACTACCCGTTTCGCATGAGCGGCGGCCAGAAGCAGCGCGTGATGATCGCGATGACGCTCGCCGCCGAGCCCGACTTCCTCGTCGCCGACGAGCCGACGACGGCGCTCGACGTGACGATCCAGGCCCAGATCCTGGATCTGCTCAAGGCGTTGCAGAAGGAACGAGGCCTCGGGCTGCTGCTGATCACGCACGACCTCGCGGTCGTCTCGGGCATGGCGCACCAGGTGGCGCTGATGTACGCAGGCCAGATCATCGAGGTTGCGCGGGCGGACGAGTTCTTCCGCGCGCCCAAGCATCCTTATGCGCGGCTGCTGCTGCAGGCGCTGCCCGACGCCAACCGGCGCGGCGCGTCGCTGGCCGCGATCCGCGGCACCGTGCCGCCGCTCTGGCTCGCGTTCGAGGGCTGCCGCTTCGAGCCACGCTGCGACCGCGCTTTCGGCGCCTGTGCGAACACGCCTCCGGCGCTCGTCGATCAGCCGGACGGGCGCAGCGTGCGCTGCCTGCTATACACGGCGGGCGCGCCGACGACGCCTGGCGTTGAAGCGGTTGCTTCGGCGCAGCCAGCCGATGCGCAGGCGCAGCCCGCGGCCGGCATGCGGCTGCTCGAGGTTGAACAGCTCGCGGTCCGCTTCCCGATCCGCAAGGGCCTGCTGCAGCGCACGGTGGGCCATTTCGACGCCGTCGACGGCGTGTCGTTCCGGATCGACACCGGGCGCACGCTCGCGCTCGTCGGCGAGTCGGGTTGCGGCAAGACGACGACCGGCAAGGCGATCGTGCAACTGCTGCGCGGTCAGGCGGTTATCGAAGGGCAGGCGAGGCTGCAGGGCCGCGACCTGTTCACGCTCGAAGGCGACGCGCTGCACGAGGCCAGGCGGGCGATCCAGATCATCTTCCAGGATCCGTTCGCTTCGCTGAACCCGCGCATGCGCGTGTTCGACATCCTCGAGGAAGGTTTGCTCGCGCTGCGGCCGGATCTCGACCTCGGCGCGCGCCGCGCCACGCTCGAGCAACTCGTCGACCAGGTCGGCCTGCGGCGCGACGCGCTGGCGCGCTATCCGCACGAGTTCTCGGGTGGTCAGCGCCAGCGCATCGCGATCGCGCGCGCTCGCGGTGCAACCCAAGCTGATCGTCTGCGACGAGCCGACCTCGGCGCTCGACGTCTCGGTGCAGGCGCAGATCCTGAACCTGCTGTTGCAGTTGCAGCGCGAGTTCGGCATCTCGTATCTCTTCATCACGCACAACATCGGCGTCGTCGAGTACATCGCCGACGACGTGGTCGTGATGAACAAGGGCCGCGTCGAGGAGGGCGGCAGCGCGGCAAGCGTGCTCGGCAACCCGCAGTCGGCGTACACGAAGACGCTGCTCGCTGCGGTGCCGAGGCTGGAGGCTGCGCCGACGGAGTGAGGCCGCGCAGGGCGATCGGTCGCCTCGATGCGCGGTCGATCGGACGGGTGCGACCTATACTGTCCCGATGCGTTTGACGGTTGCCGAGCAGCGCGCGATTCCCGATGCCGTCCGGTCCGTGACGGGTCCGAAGTCGCGCGTGCGCTTGTTCGGCTCGCGTACCGACGATGGGGCCAAGGGGGGCGACATCGACCTGCTGGTCGAGGTCGACGATCCGGTGGAAAACCCCGCGCTGCTTGGAGCGCGCATCGGCGCGCGGTTGCAGCAGGCACTCGGCGAGCGGCGGTTCGATATCGTGCTGGCCGCGCCGAATGTCGCCGAGCAACCGATCCATCGAGTGGCGCGCGAGACGGGGATCGAACTGTGATCGACAGCGCCGGGCTGCGTGAGCGGCTTCTCTTTCTTGCCGATGTGGTGACGCGCGAGGCGGGCTATCTTGCGCAGACCGATGCGCGCCTCTTCGGCGCGCCGTTCGGATTGGCGCAAGTCGCAGGCCTGGCGCACAACCCCGATCTGTCCGAACGCGTCGACGCCTTCGTGTCGCGATTCGGGCGCCTGCAGGACACGCTCGGCGGATCGCTGCTGCCGCAATTGCTCGCGGTCATGCTGGAGCCAGTCGGCTCGGTACTCGACAACCTGAACCGGGCCGAGCGCCTGGGCTGGGTCCGCTCGGCATCGGAGTGGGCGGAACTCAGGTTGCTGCGCAACCGGATGGTTCACGAGTACGTTCGCGATGCGCAGGAACTCGTTGACGCGTTGCATGCAGCGCATCGCGGTGTCACCGATCTGATTGCGTCAGCCGCGGCCATCGCGCAACGGGCCAGGGAACTGGGGTCGTCGGCCACGAGCTGAGCTTGCTAGCGGCGCGCGCCGAGCGAATCTTCAGGTTGCTGCCCCGCGCCGCCCCAGCGCCTGCTCGATGATCCCGGCCAGCGCGTCCTCGTTGCGGTGGCCCATCACGTGCACGCCGGCCACGCCCTCGATCTGGCGCAGCGCGGCGATGGTCTCGATACAAGCGCGCTGGCCTTCGAGCTTCTGGTCGTCGGCGCGTGCGATTCGCTCGAGCAGGCTCTGCGGCACGTGCACGCCCGGCACATGGCTGGCCATCCAGGCCAGCGCCTTGGCACTGCCGAGCGTTCCCACGCCGACGATGATGCGCGTTCGGCGGTGCAGTTCGCGCCGTCGCACCTCGTGCATGAAGTCCTCGAAGAGGGCGACGTCGAAGCAGAACTGGGTCTGGATGAAGCGCGCGCCTGCGACGATCTTCTTTTCCAGGTTGGCGACGCGGTCGCGATACGGCGGCACGAAGGGGTTGACGGTCGCGCCGATGAACAGGTCGGGCGCGCGCTCGAGCTTGCGCCCCGACGCGAACTCGCCCTTGTCGCACATGCCGCGCGCGATGTGCAGCAGTGACACCGCGTCGAGGTCGAACACCGGCTTGGCCTGCGGGTGGTCGCCCTGGCTCACGTCGTCGCCGGTCAGGCACAGGATGTTCTTCACGCCGAGCGCCGCGGCGCCGAGGATGTCGCCCTGGATCGCGATCCGGTTGCGATCCCGGCACGCGACCTGGTAGACCGGGTTGTAGCCGTGCGCGGCGAGGATCGCCGCGCCGGCCACGCTCGACATGTGGCAGTTGGCGCCCGCGCCGTCGGTGATGTTGAGCGCGTCGGCCAGGCCGTCGAAGCGCGCCGCGCGCGCGAGCAGCGCCTGCGGGTCGGCCGAGTCGGGCGGCGCGATCTCGATCGTGACGACGAAGCGGCCGTCGGCGCACGCGCGCTCGAGCGGCCCGATCTCGCTCTCGGGCAGACTGCGCGCGCCGACCGGGGGCTGGAAGGCCGGATCCGGGCGGCCCTCGATGACCTGGATCCAGGTCGAGCGGCCGGCCTTGCGCATGTCGATCGCAGGCAGCAGCGGCGTCGGCCGCGCGACTGCGTCGCCCGAGATACTCTTGCCGCCCGCCGTGGCCTCGACCCACACGCAGCGCATCGCCGGGTCGACCTCGCAACTGCCGTCGGCGCGCACGCCGCCGCAGGGGCCGTTGCGCATCTGCTTGGCGCAGTTCATCGGGCAGGCCATGCCGGTGGCCGAGAGCACGCATTGCCCGCACTCGCGGCAGTCGAACATCAGACTCTTGGCGGCGCGCTCGATCGGGTGCAGCAGCGCCTCGGTGCGTCTGCGCCCGAGCAGCCGGACGAGCGGCGCGAGCCGCGGCGCGAGGGCACTGAAGAACTCGTAGACGCGGCGCAGCGCGCGCGCGTGGCGGACCGACCAGAGGCGAACGGCGTACATCGCGATTCAGGGCGTGGCGTCAGGATCGCTGGATGCGCGCGTTGCTCACCGCGGCAGCGCCAGGCAGCCGTTCGACCAGACGCGCAGCGGTTGGCGCAGCGCGGCCAGATCGGCGAAGGGCGACGCGGCGAGCAGCACGGCGTCGAACGGCGCACCCGCGACCAGCAGCGGCTGCGGGGCGCCGAAGTGCCTGCGCGGCGCCGACGTCGCGGCGCGCAGCACGGCCGCGGTCGGCAGGCCGGCCTCGGCAAAGCGCTCGATCTCGTCGAACACCGCGAGGCCATGCTCGACGCCCATGCTGCCGGCGTCGGTGCCGACGAGCAGGCGCACGCCCATCTCGTGCGCGAGGCGCAGATGCTCGGCGTGCGCGTCGAGGATGCGGCGCAGGTGGCCGACCGTCTGCGCCGACCAGCCCACCGCGTCGGGATGCGCCCACTGGAAGTGCACCGGGCAGAAGGTCGGCGTCCACGCCAGATCCCGGTCGCGCATCAGCGCGAGCGTCGCGCGGTCCATGAAGAAGCCGTGCTCGATCGCATCGACGCCGGCGCCCGCGGCGACGGCGAGGCCGGCCGCGCCGCTGCAATGCGCCATCACCTTGCGCCCGCACGCGTGCGCCGTCTCGACGACGACGCGCGCCGCGGCGAGCGTGAACTGCGGCTCGTCGGTCACCGCGCCGGCGTCGAAGTCGATGATCCCGGTCAGGATGAGCTTGATCTCGTCGTTGTCGCGCGCCAGTTCGCGCACCGAAGCGCGGATGCTGTCGTCGTCGCTGACGTCGGTGGCCATGAAGGCGCCGTAGCGCTTGGCGCGCTTGACGCCGAGGCCGGCCGAGCGCACTTGCGCCAGACCGCTGCCGTCCACGAGGGCCTCGGCGCGGATGGCGTGGTTGATGCCATGGCGGTCACCCGCGTCGCGCACCAGCGTCACGCCGCAGGCGAGCGCCTGGCGCGCGCTGCGCCGTGCCGCTTCGGTCAGCAGCCCGACCGGCTGCTTGAGGTGCTCCGAGCGCAACTTCTGGTCGGTCGGCGCGCCGTCGAGGAACAGGTGCACGTGGGCATCGACGAGGCCCGGCATCAGGAACGCGCCGCGCTCGATGGGCCAGCCCTGCGCGGCGAGGGTCTGCGCATGGTCACCGGCCATCACGCCCACCAGCCGCCCCTCGACGATCTTCATCGTCGCCGGCTCGCGCACATGCCGTTCGCCGTCGAACCACTCGTCGGCGACGAGCGCGAAGCGCACGCCCGGATCTTGCAGGTTCATGGCGTCGCCGCCTTGTAGAACCTGCGCACCGCGCGCAGCGCGTTGCTGCCGCGCTGCTCGAGGAAGTTGCGGTAGGTGGCGAGCACGTAGTGATCGTCGGGCAGCGCGTGGTAGCCGCGCCAGGGCGTACCGAGAACGAAGTCGAAGCCGTGCGGCACGGCGAGCGTCAGGAAGGCGCACTCCAGCGCATGCTTCAGGTCCGAGCCGTCGGCGGCCTTGGGCGGCAGTTGCTGGCCGATGTTGGACAGCCCGCCCATCATGTGCACGCCGCGCAGTTCGGGGTCGGCACCGATACGCCGGATCGCGTCGAGCGTGCTCGCGTTCAGACCCTCGGTGTCGGCGATGATCGCAGAGACCGACATGTCGATGAACACGTCGTCGAGCTGCAGGCCATGCTCGCGCACCAGGCGCAGCGCGCCGCGCCGCGCAGTGGCGTAGATCTCCTCGGCACTCTTGTTGGCGAGCGCCTTGCCGTCCTCGACGCGCTCGGACGCCATCAGGATGACCTTGAAGCGAAAGTCGCGCGCCAGCTCCATCAACTCCCAGCGATGCTCGGTGATCGAGTTGAGGATCGGCAGCCGCCCCTTGGCCTTGGCCGGGTCGTAGCTCTGCATGCAGACCTCCTGCACCGCCAGGCTCGGAAAGTCGAACGACAGCGGCGTGTCGACCACTTCCTGGATGGCGCGGATCACGGTCGCCATCCACTGCGGATCGGTCTTCGCGCGCGCGCCGACGTTGACGTTCAGGTAGGCTGCGCCGGCCTCGGCCTGCTTCACGGCCAGCGCCTGGATGCCGGGCAGGTCCTGGTTGTCGAACAGCGCCTTGGTGCTCTTGAAGCCCGGGTTGATGCGCTCGCCGATGATGCGGATGTCGAAGTTGCCTTCGGGGTTTGCCATGGTCGTCTCCTCGCCTACTGGAATTCGGGGGCCAGCGGCGCGAAGCCGATGGTGTGCATGAAGGTCTTCTGGAAGTCGGCGCGCGTGCTCAGCTCGACGTAGCGGCAGCGCGCGGCGATCTCGGCCGCCTGCGCACGCGCTCCGCGCGCGCAGAGCATCTGGCGCACGCCGAGTCCGGCGGCATTGCCGACCTGCACGAAGCGCTCGCGCGGCAGGTCGGGCAAGAGGCCGATCTCGATCGCGCTCGCGACATCGATGTAGGCGCCGAACGCGCCGGCGATGACGAAGCGCTCGATCGCCGACTCCGTGAGTCCGGCCTCGGCGAGCAGCATCAGCACGCCGGTGCGGATCGCCGCCTTGGCGAGCTGCACCGCGCGCATGTCGGCCTGGCTGAAGGCGACGCCGGGCGCGAGCTGCACGGCGCGCGCCCCCGTGCTAACGCTCACGTCGGGGTGGCGGGCGTCGATGCGCCCGCGCCGGTCGACGATGCCCGCGCGCAGCAGCACCGCCACCGCGTCGAGCACGCCCGAGCCGCACAGCCCGACCGCCGGCTTGTGGCCTATCGTCTGCACCGCCAGCCGCCCGCCGTGCAGGCTCACGCGCTCGATCGCGCCTTCGGCGGCGCGCATGCCGCAGCCGATGTGGCCGCCTTCGAGCGCCGGGCCCGAGGGGCAGGATGCGGACAGGATGCGCCCGTCGTGGATGAGCGAGATCTCGGTGTTGGTGCCGATGTCCATCACCAGCGCCGTTCGCACCGCCTGCCACTGCTCGCGGGTCGCGAGCAGCGCCGCCACGTGGTCGCCGCCGACGAAGCCGCCGACGTTGCCGGCGAGGTGCACGACCGCGCCGCCCGCCAGGTGCAGGCCGAGCTCGCGCGCCTTGTGCTCCTGCGGCGCGCAATGCGCGGCGACGAAGGGCGCGCGCCCGAGCTGGCGCACCGGCAGGCCGAGCAGCAGGTGGTGCATCGCGGTGTTGCCGCAGATCACGGCTTCGACGATGTGCTCGGGGCGCGCGCCGACGGCGAGCGCGAGGTCGTGCGCGAGCGCGTCGATCGCGGTCGCCGCCGCGGCGCGCAGTTCTTCCAGCGCCGCCGCGCTGCCGATCGCATGGTTGATGCGGCTCACCAGGTCGGCGCCCCAGCCCGCCTGCGGGTTCTCGATCCCGAGGCTGGCCAGGCGATTTCCGCTGCGCAGGTCGATCAGGAAGCCGGCGGCGTTGGTCGTGCCGAGGTCGACCGCGAGGCCGAGCAGCGGCGCGTCGACCGGCGCAACGTCGATCAGCTCATCGCCGCGCAGGCGCAAGCTCACGTGCCAACGCTGATCGCGCAGCACCTTTGGCAAGGCGCGCGCGCAGGCGAGGTCGACGCGCGCTGGCGCGGCCTGGCCCGCCGCGGCGAGCGCGCGGGCGATGCGCTCGACGTCGGCCACCGGGTCGGCAAGCGTCGGTGCGGCGAGCGTCAGGACATGCTCGGTGACCGTTGCATCGAGCACCAGCAGTTCATGGGCGCCGGCGCCGGTGTCGATCTCGGCGCGCGCTACCGGGGCCAGCGAGCGCGGCGCGATCTCGAGCGTGCAATCGCTGCGCGCATGGGCCTGGCAGGCGCGCAGCCAGCGCCGCTCGCGCCCGCTGCCGGTCTCGGCGCCGCTGTCGTCGGCGAGCGCATGCCCGCCCCGGTCGACGCGTCCTTCGACCACCTTGACCATGCAACTGCCGCAGGTGCCGCGGCCGCCGCAGGCGCCGACGATGCGCACGCCATTGCGGCGCGCGCTCTGGTAGATCGACTCGTGCGCATGCACGGTGACGATGCGGTCGAGATGCGCGAAACGCAGCGCATGCCCTGGCGCGGGGGCATCGCCGGGCTCGGCGAGCGTGCGCCGTGTCATGGGCGGGCGCGGGGCGTCAGCCGCCGCAGCAGCAGGGCGGGTGTGCAGCGCGCACTTGGCGCGCAAGCGGCAACTGTCGCAGCGCGACCAAGCCGTCGCCGGCAGATCGATGCCGGCGCCGATCACGAACGAGGTCGACTTCAGCGGATGCATCAGCAGGCCCGCGCCGAGCGTCACGCCGACCGCGTCGGCCCAGGCAAGCTGCAGCACCGCAGGCTGGGCGTCGAGCGCGAGCCCGGGGTCGCCGGCGCGCAGCTCGCCCGCCAGGGACAGGCCGCGCCGCACTGCGTCGGCGTGCAGGCGGTCCTGGGCGCGGCGCGAAACCTCGAACAGCAACTCGTTGCCGAGCGCGTCGAGCGCCGTCGCGAGTGCGGGCTGGCGCTGCTCGAAGAGCGTGCGCACGCGCTGCTCGAGCGCCGGGCCGATCGTGCACGCGGCGCAGGCGAGCGCGGTCAGCGTTCCCGACGCCGGCAGCAGCCAGGGTGCCTCGATTGTCTGGCCGCCGGCGCGCAGCAGGGGCGCGGCCGGTCCATCGAGCGCGACGATGCGATAGCTGTAGGCGGCGTCGACGAGGCCTTCGTCGACGGCGAGCGCGAGTGCGCGTTCGCGCAGGCGCTCGCGCGCCGGCGATGCGCGCCCGCGCAGCGGCGCCGCGCCCGCGTGGCGCAGCACGTCGAAGCCGCGCGCGACGGCCATCGCGTTCAGCCGGCGTACTTGCGCGCGGCGCCGAACATCGCGCGCACGTTCTCGACCGGCGTCTCGTCGGGGATGCCGAAGGCGCCGTCCAGGATCAGCTTGCCGCCCTTGGCCCAGACCGCGTCGACGAGATGCTTGACCGCGGCGTCGACCTCGTGCGGCTGGCCGGTCGTCAGCAGCGAGGGCGACAGGTTGCCGCGCAGGGCAACCGTGTCGCCGAGCACCTCGAAGGCGCGGACCATGTCGGTGCGCTCGAACCAGTAGATGCACTTGCCGGGCGGGATGTCCTTGATGGTCTCGAGGCGCTTGGTGCAGTCGGCCTCCCACAGCGGCATCGGGATCAGGCCGGCGTCGATGAGCCCGATCATCATCTTGCGAAACGGCGGCCACCAGAAGGTCTCGAACTGCTTCGGGCGACATGAAGGCGTCCGGCGCCCAGTGGATCGGGATCATCACGATCGGATTGCCGCTCGCCTGCGCGCTGGCGATCGTCTGGCGCGTCAGGAACACGCTCGCCTTGTCGAGCAGTTCGAGCAGCTTGTCCTTCTTGCGGTACAAGTCCTTCATCATCCCGGTCGCGCCGCGGAAATAGTCGGCGATGAAGTCGTAGGGCGAGACCGCGTTGCCGCCGTTGGACAGCGGATAGCCGAGCGCGGCCATGCGCGCATTGAACGCCGATGATGCTGGAAGAAGCGCTCCGACTCCTCGGCCGCGGCGACGAGCTTCTCGAACGATTCGCGCACCGCGGGGCGCGCGAAGGGTCGGATGCCATTGACGAGGCGGAAGTAGTGCAGCCCGGGGAAGACCGGCAACTGATCGAAGCCCTCGAAGGCGCTCGCCACGCGCGGTAGGTACTTCTGTAGATAGAAGCCCGTTGGGTCGAAGATGAAGTCGTCGTACTCGTCGGCCGTCATGTACTCGCGGTCGAGGTACTGGAAGGGCTGGTGGTCGCCGACGCCGTGGCCCGGCCATTGCAACTGCTTGAAACCGATCGCCTCGAGCGCGCGCCCCATGCCGCTCATCTGCAGCAGCGGGCCGATCGCGTCGGGCTCGAACTCGAGCACCGCGCGCTCGCTGACCTCGCGGTGCAGCGCGTAGTCGTGCATCAGCTGCTTGCAGCTGATGCCGCCGTACTTGGCGAGCCAGAAGGTTGCGTAGAAGGTGACCGGCATGCGGTCGGGCTGCTTGAGCGCGGCGCAGTCGAGCAGGCGTTGCAGGCGCGCATCGTGCAGCGCGCGCGCTTCGGCCTCGGCCGGCGCAGGCGGGGGTTCGTAGACCCCGGTCATGCCGCCTCCATCCACTGCTTGCACAGATTCACGGCCTCGACGGCGTTGACGCCGAAGGCATCGGCGCCGGTGTAGGCGCGCACCGTCTCGTCGATCTGGCCGCCGCCGATCATGATCTTGAGCCCACCGCGCTGGCCGGCGCCGTCGATCGCGGCGATCGTCTCCTTCATCGAGTCGAAGGCGAGTGTCAGGAAGCCCGACAGGCCGACCACGTCGGGCTGGTAGGCGCCGATCTCGTCGATGAAGGTCTGCACCGGCACGTCGATGCCGATGTCCTTCACCTCGAAGCCGTTGATGTCGAGCATGAAGCTGACGATGTTCTTGCCGATGTCGTGCAGGTCGCCGTGTACGGTGCCGATCAGCACCTTGCCGAGCTTCCTGGCCTCTTCGCCGGGCGCGTTCTTGATGAGCGGCTTGGCGATCGCGCCGATCGTCTCGAGCATCTCGCCGGCGAGCACGAGCTCGGGCAGGAAGTACTCGCCCTCCTCGAAGCGCTTGCCGACGATGTCCATCGCGTTGCGGCACAGCTCGAGCACGCGCAGCGGGTCCTTGCCGTCCTCGAGCAGCATGCGCTTGGCGAGCGCGAGCGCATCGTCCTCGTTCATGTCGGCGAGCCACTCGACGAGCTGGCGTTCCTCGTCGTTCGGCAGCGGGGCGGGGTGGTCGGTCATGGGCTTGCGCTCCTGCGTTGGGCTCGAGGGCGGGGGTGGCGACGACTACATGGCTGGATTGAACGTCTATATGCTTTGCATGTCAATTAGTTTCGACCGCAACTATCAAGTCTGTTTGCGCCAGATCAAAACCTGCCCCGCGATGGCAGCCGCGACCCGCAGCCTGCTAAGCGTCGTCGTCGGACTCGACCGGCGCAATCGCTCGGCGCCCGGCAGCCTCGGGAAAGTTCAGCGCAATGTACTGCTCGGTCATGCGCTCGACGACCGGCAGGTTCTCGTGCACCCGCCACAGCAGCGCGAACAGGGTGTCGCGCTCGTCGTCGTTCAATGCCGCGAGCAGCGCCCGGTCGCGCTCGAGCGCCATGCCGATCATGCGATCGTGCAGCGCACGCCCTTGAGCGGTGATGGTGGCGATCCGCACCCGGCCGTCGGTGGCGTCGAGCCCCATCGTGATCAGGCCCTTGGCCTGCATGCTCTTGAAGCAGCGGCTGACCGATGACTTGTCCATGCCGATGATGCGCGAGACCTGCTGCGCCGAGATCGACTCCTCGATCGCGAGCAGCAGCAGGCAGCGCCAGATCTCGATGCCGACGCCGAACACGTTCAGGTAATGCTGCGACGCGCCGCGCGACACCTTGGTCGCGATCCAGTTCAGCAGCGCCGGAGCGTAGCGCTCGAGGTCGACGACGCGCCGGGCTGCGGGTTTGTCCGGAGCGGTGCCGGGGGCGGGTTGGCGGGTCGGCATGGTCAGGGTCGGACTTTGGGCGCAGACTCTACCCGAGTGGGCTACGCGAGCATCGGTTGCGAAGACGGTTTCGTGAACCCCGAGGCCGGAAGTCCGCACGGACTTGGCGCTCGAGCCTCGACAAGACTATGCTGTTATCGGTCGCTGCAATCGGCCCGCGGCGCAAATCCGGTCCTTGCCAAGACGCAGGGACCGCGCTTGCGCAAAGCGCCCTTGCGTTGTCGACCATAGATCGCGAGGAGCAGTCATGATCCACCTTCGCCGAATTCACCTGGCCGTCCTTTCGGGACTTGCGCTGATCGCGTCACTCTCCGGTTGCGCCAGCACCAGCTATCACTACTCGGAACTCCTTGGCGACCGATACTTCAGGTCCAACGCGGAGACCTACCCGGTCTTTATCCGGGAGGTCGACGGCAAGGGTTACACCGGTCGTGCGCCGGTGCTCGTCGAACCGGGCCTTCACACCTTGCTCGTCCAGGGGCCTGCGACGCGCGTCGATACCTACGAGACGCGCCAGTTTCCGCTCGATGTAAGACCCTGCATGCGCTACTACATCGTTGCCGAGAAGACCTCGCGCCTGGAGGCCGAGTTCACGGTCAAGGTCGACCACCAGGAGCCCGTTGCGGGCTGTACACCGCCTGCGGCCAAATAGGGCTGGGGGCTGCAGCGGAGGGGGGGGCGCCGGGCTGCGAGTCGGAAGGCTGGCGGGCATGGGTGCGCCGGTCGATGGGGTCACGTGTTGCTTATGACCAACGAAAGAATGATCGAGTTGCCGTGAATCTCCCCCGCGTCTCGGAGCATCGGGGCCAGCTCCGAGCTCGCCGCGCGCCGCCGAGTGGCCCGCAAACCCGCATGAATCAAGGCTTCCGGACAAGTGCGCGCAGGCAAGGACTTGCCGCAACTGCGCGGGCGCACCTGCCCGGTCAAGGAAACCCCTAGCAGGAGGCGATCCGCCGCGCCGTGAAAATCGCGCTACACGGATGCAAGGTCCGGACACACGCGGTTCACTTGTCCGCACTAGGGCCGGTGCCTTGCAAATCGGTGGTTCGACCGACCATTTCGTTGCAGCCAATTCAGGAGTTTCCATATGTTCAAGAAGACCAAGCTCAGCACTGGCCTGATGCTCGCGTTCGGTGGCAGCCTCGCGCTTTCCGGCTTGCCGGCACTGGCGCAGGAGACGACGCCAGCAAAGCTCGATCGGGTCGAGATCACGGGTTCGTCAATCAAGCGCATCGAGGGCGAGGGTGTCCTGCCGGTCCAGACCTTCACGCAGCAGGACATCGAGCGCACCGGCGCCACGTCGGTCACGCAGTTCCTGCAGTCGCTGCCCGTGATGCAGGGTTTCACGAGTATCGGTGACTCGGTTGGTGGCGGTGGCGGCGGGATCACGACCGCGTCGATCCACGACGTCGGTGAGCAGTACACCCTCGTGCTGCTCAACGGCCGCCGGGTCGCGCCTGCCGACTCGGGCACGACGATCGACCTGAACTCGATTCCGCTGGCGGCCATCGAGCGGATCGAGGTCCTGACCGACGGCGCGTCGGCGATCTACGGCGCCGACGCGATTGCCGGTGTCGTCAACTTCATTCTGAGGTCGGGCGCCGCGCCGTTGAAGTTCGATGCCCGCTACAGCGCGCCGCAAGAGGGCGGCGGCGAGCAATTCAATTTCGCTGTCAGCGGCGGTCGTGGCGACCTCGACCGAGACGGCTACACGTTCTTCCTCGCCGGCTCGTACGACAAGACCAAGCAGCTCGCGTCCAAGGACCGAGAATTCGCCAAGACCGGCATCATCACCGGCTCGCAGGGCAATCAGAACTTCGATTTCTTCAATGGGTCGTCGCGCTCGGTGCCGCCCAACGTGGATGTCTTTGCCGGAAGCACCCGCCTGACGTCGTTCAACCCCTACCGGGAAGCGAGCGGTACCTGCCCGGCCGACCACGTGGACTACGGCCAGTGCTACTTCGACTACACGACGACAGTCGAGATCGCGCCCGAGGTCGAGCGCATGGCGCTGTACGGCACCGGCAGCGTCAAGCTCGGCCAGAGCGGCTGGCGCGCATTTGCCGACCTCGCCTACACCGACGTGAGCACGATTGCCCGTATCGCGCCGTATCCCGCGGAATTCCTGATGTTGCCCTCGCATCCGTACTGGGCGACCTACATCGAGCCCTACTTGACGCCGGCGCAGGCCGCGAGCGCGACCGACGCCAACATCAAGTACCGCCTGTACGACATGGGCAACCGGACCTACGAATACAACACCAAGGCGACGCATGCCGTCGGCGGCGTGGAGGGACAGGCCTGGGGCTGGGACATGACGGCCGCGCTGACCTACTCGGTGCAGAACCAGGATCAGAACTACCTGAAGGGCTTCCCGCTCGCGGACAAGTTCAACGCTGCGCTGGACGCGCAGTTGTTCGACCCGTTCCCGTACCCCCTCGGCACGATGCCGGCGGACCAGCTCGCCGCCCTCAACGCGACTCAGTACACGGGCAACTACAACTCGACCGACATCGACATGATCCGCGTCGACGCCAATGCGCAGCGTGACCTGTTCAAGATGGGTGGGGGCTCGTCGATCCTGTCCATGGGCATGGACTGGACGCAGTCGGGCTACAAACAGACGCCCAACAGCGCCGTCGCCAACGCCGAGATCCTGTTCGACGATCCGCAGCCGAGCTTCGATCTGTCGCGCAAGGGCTGGGGCGCGTTCGGCGAAGTGCTGTTCCCGTTCAGCAAGACGATCGAAGTCACTGCGGCGCTGCGCTACGACTCGATGGGCGGCGTCACGGATGAGGCGAGCGGCATCGAGTACGGCGAAACGCAATCGCAGACGACCTACAAGATCAGCGGCAAGTGGAACCCGATCCAGAGCTTGCTGCTGCGTGCGTCCTACGGTACCGGCTTCAGGACCGCGACCATGCTGCAGATCGCGCGGCCCAAGACCGACTTCGGCGTCACGAGCGGCTCCTACGACTGCCCGTTCAACGCCGGTTACGACCCGCTGGGCTACATCGCAGCGGGCTACATCTGCGACAACCTGCAGAAAGAGGTGTTCCAGGGCGGCAACCCCCAACTCGAGCCCGAGACGTCCAAGCAGTGGAATATCGGCGGCGTCTGGCAGGCGACGCAGAATTTCTCGGTCGGGCTGAACCTCTGGTCGGTCGAGATCGAAGACGCGATCAGCAGCGTCAGTGAAGATCTGATTCTGAGCAACCCCGACAAGTACCTCGACCTGTACACGACCAAGTTCAAGAGCTCGAACGGCAAGACCTACGTCGCGATTCTGGATGCACCGACCAACATCGCGCAGGTGAAGAACCAGGGCATCGACTGGGACTTCACTTACCGTAGCCCGACCCCGATCGGCAAGTTCACCGGTGTCCTGGCCGGAACCTACCTGATGAAGTCGGAGTACACGCTGCCGGGTACCGACGACCAGTGGACGACGAGCCTCGGGAAGTTCGGCGTCAACGACGCGGTCAGCTTCCGCAACAGGATTCGAGGGCAGGCCACGCTGCAGACCGGTGCCTGGGAGAACACGCTCGCCGCCGACTACAAGTCCGGCTACACCGACCAAGCCTACTCCGCGGGGGATTGCGTGTTCCTCGATGCGACCGGAAACTGCACTGCCGGCGCGCTCGACGTACGCAGCCACACGACCTGGGACTGGCAAGTGCGCTGGGCACCGGCGAAGAACTGGTCGCTGACGGGCGGTATCCAGAACCTGTTCGACAAGCAGCCGCCGCTTTCGCTGCGCTCGAGCGGTGCCGGGCACCAACTCGGCTACGACCCGCGCTACGCGAGCCCGTACGGCCGGACCTTCTATCTCGCCGGCAGCTTCGCATTCTGATGGCGCTGTTCGTACCGGTGGCCGCCGCGCGGCCGTAGCCGGCATCCTGCGCGCCGCGTGAGCGGCGCTG
This sequence comes from Ideonella sp., assembly GCF_016702655.1. Lineage (GTDB taxonomy): Bacteria > Pseudomonadota > Gammaproteobacteria > Burkholderiales > Burkholderiaceae_C > CAIKUF01. The sequence goes on along the minus strand of NZ_JADJDO010000004.1, from coordinate 328,022 downwards.
CAGGTGCCCGCTTGGCGGTTCGGTGATCGTGCTTGTATAATCAAGCTGGGTGCCACTGTACTACTGTGCCCACCCCGTGCCCGCTGGCCACAAGCCGGCGGGCATTTTTGTTAACCTTCGAGCCCTGTTCTCTCTGGAGATCCCAGACCATGGACTTTTCGACGCGCGGGCCGCAGCCGCAGAAGCATGCGCTGGGCATCGCCATCGTGATCGCCCTGCACGTGATCGTGGTCTATGCGCTCGTGACCGGCCTCGGCAAGAAGATCGTCGACGTCATCAAGCAGCCGATCGAGACCAAGGTCATCGAGGAGATCAAGCCGCCTCCGCCACCGCCCGAGCGGCTGCTGCCGCCGCCGCCCAAGCTCGAGGCACCGCCGCCGCCGTTCATCCCCCCGCCCGAGGTGCAGATCGCCACACCGCCGCCGGTGCAGAACGTGATCTCCTCCACCACCTCGACGCCGCCGCCGCAGACCGACATCCGTCCGATGGCGCCGCCGGTCAAGGCGCCGCCCGCGCCGGCACCCAAGCCGGCTGTGGTGTCCATCAAGACCATCTGCTCGCAGATGGTGCAGCCGGAAATGCCGCGCAAGGCGATCAGGACCGGAACCGGTGGCACCGTCGTCGCGCGCGCGACGATCCGCGGCGGCAAGGTGGTCGAAGTCGAGATCCGCAGTTCCAGTCCGCGCGGCCTGTTCGATGACGCCGTCAAGGAGGCGATGATGCAGTACACCTGCAGCGGTGATCACGTCGCCGACCAGGAGTTCGTGTTCAAGCTCGATTGACCGCGACACGGAGTCGACGCCGGATTCAGCCCGATGACTGCCCGGTCGCCCGATCAACAACACCTCTGACCAACAGAATCCTCTGGAGACCCCTGCCATGACCACAAGTCTGTCCACCAAGCTCGCGGCGCTCACCCTCGCGGCGTCGCTGGTCGCGTTGCCGTCGCTCACGTTCGCGCAGGCTGCGGCACCGGCGGCCGCATCCGCGACTGCACCGGCCGATGCGGGTGCCGTGCCGATGCCGCCGCCCCCCGTGCCCGCGGTGAGCAAGGAGACCGTCGACAATCCGTACGGACTGTCGGCGCTCTGGGCGCAGGGCGACTTCGTCTCGCGCGGTACGCTGATCATCCTCGTCATCATGTCGATGGGTAGCTGGTACATCCTCGTCACCAAGCTCTACGAGAGCTTCAAGATCGCGGGCGAGGCCAAGGCAGCGCGCAAGGGATTCTTCAAGGCGGCGAACCTGCAGGAAGGCGCCAAGACGCTGAAGAAGGGCAGTGCGTTCCGCTATATCGCCGAGTCGGGCATGGAGGCGAGCGAACACCACGAGGGCGCGCTCACCGAACACATCGACCGCAACACCTGGATCTCGATGAGCGTGCAGCGCAGCGTCGACACGGTGCAGAGCCGCCTGCAGGACGGCCTCGCGTTCCTGGCCACCGTCGGCTCGACGGCGCCGTTCGTCGGCCTGTTCGGCACCGTGTGGGGCATCTACCATGCGCTGACGGCGATCGGCATCGCCGGCCAGGCTTCGATCGACAAGGTCGCCGGCCCGGTGGGCGAGGCGCTGATCATGACCGCCATCGGCCTCGCGGTCGCGGTGCCGGCGGTGCTGGGCTACAACTGGCTGGTGCGCCGCAACAAGGTGACGATGGAGTCGGTGCGTGGCTTTGGTGCCGACCTTCACGGCATCCTGATGGGCAGCCGCGCCGCGCCGCAGAGCTCGAGATAAGCGTCGGCGCAGGAGAGCGATCATGGCCATGAACATTGGCGGAGACGGCAGCGGCGAAGACGAGGTCAACGCGACCATCAACACGACACCGCTCGTCGACGTGATGCTGGTGCTGCTGATCATCTTCCTGATCACGATCCCGGTCGTCACGCAGAGCCTGAACGTGACCCTGCCGCAGGAGACCAACATCGCGCGCCAGACCAAGCCCGAGAACATCGAGATCTCGGTCAACAAGGACGGCGACGTGTTCTGGAACCTGCAGCTTGTGCCCGACAGCAACGAGCTCGTCGAGCGCCTGAAGAAGGTTTCGGTGCTCGACCCTCAGCCCGAGGTGCATATCCGGGGCGATCAGGAGAGCCGCTATGAGTCGGTCGGCAGGGTCGTCTTCGCGTGCCAGCGCGCAGGCATCCTGAAGATCAGCTTCGTCACCGAGCCGCCGCCCAAGGGTTGACGTGGGCCCCCAAGCTCGCATGCGCTCGCTGCCCCCCGAGGGGGCGCTCAGTGGCTTCGGGCGGCCGGGCGCCACTGACATGACGACCCCAAGACACCTCCGGTGTCGCCCCCGAGGGGAGCTCAGCCCTCTTGGGGCGGCCCGGCGAGGGCTGAGAAGGAATCACGATGGCCATGAACGTAGGCTCGGGCAGCTCGAGCGAAGACGAAGTCATGATCGACATCAACACCACGCCGTTGATCGACGTGATGCTGGTGCTGATCATCATGCTGATCATCACGATCCCGGTGCAGTTGCACTCGGTCAACCTCAACATGCCGGCCGGCAATCCGCCGCCGCCGACGACCCCACCGGTGGTGGTGACGATCGACGTCGACTTCGACGGCACGGTGCTGTGGAACGGCGAGACGCTTGCCGACCACGCGGCGCTCGAGGCGCGCCTGCGCGACGCCGCGGCGCAGGCCGACCAACCCGAGGTCCACCTGCGGCCGAACAAGCTCGTCGCGTACAAGAACGTGGCGGCGGTGATGGCCGCTGCGCAGCGGCTGGGCGTGACCAAGCTCGGCATGGTCGGCAACGAGCAGTTTGCAAGATAGCGAGTGACCGCCATGAGCCCCCATCCGGCCGCTTCGAATGGGGCTCGCACCGCAGTGCGAAGCACGAAGGTTACCGAATGAGAACCCTGATCCGAATCGCCGCCCTCGCATTGGCATTGCTCGCGCCCGTCGCGCAGGCGCAGGACACCGTCCGCCCCGAGGTCGGCAGGCCGCTGCAGGAAGCGCAGGGCCTGATCAAGTCGCAAAAGTACAAGGAGGCGCTCGTCAAGGTGCGCGACGCCGAGGCGGTGCCGAACAAGACCGCGCACGAGAGCTACCTGATCGAGCGCATGCGCATCGCCGCCGCTTCTGGCGCCGGCGACATGGCATCCGCCGCGAGGGCCTACGAGGCGCTCGCCGGCTCGGCCAAGATCAGCGCCGGCGACAAGCTGAGGATGGTCGAGTCCATCGCCGGTGGCTACTACCGCAACAAGGAGTACGCCAAGGCCGTCGAGTGGGCGCAGCGCTATCAGCGCGACGGCGGAACGAGCGCGCAGATGCAGACGCTGCTGATCCAGGCGCAGTACCTCTCCGGCGACAAGGCTGGCGTCACCAAGCAACTGATGGCCGAGATCCAGGCCGACGAGAAGGCCGGCAAGGCGCCGTCGGAAGACCGCCTCAAGCTGCTGATGAACGCGACCGCGGCCCAGCCCGAGGGCAGCGCCTACACCTTCGCGCTCGAACGCCTCGTCACCTATTACCCGAGCAAGCAGTACTGGGCCGAGCTGATCGCGGGCGTGCAGCGCAGGCCGGGCTTCTCGGATCGCTTCGCACTCGACATCTACCGCTTGATGCTCGCCACCGGCGGCATGACCAAGCCCAGCGACTTCATGGAGATGACGCAGCTCGCGCTGCAGGCGGGCCTCGCCGCCGAAGGCAAGTCCGTGATCGACAAGGGATTCGCCGCCGGCGTGCTCGGCACCGGCCCCGAGGCCGAGCGGCAGAAGCGCCTGCGCGATCTGGCTGTGCGCAAGGCCGAAGAGGCCAAGGCCGAGGCCCCCGTGAAGGAGGCCGAGGCCCAGGCCGCCAAGGACGGCACGGCGCTAGTCGCGGCGGGCTTCAACCAGGCGACGTCGGGCCAGGCTGCAAAGGGCGTGACGCTGATCAACCAGGGCATCGCCAAGGGCGGGCTCAAGCGCCCCGAGGACGCCAAGCTGCGCCTGGGCCAGGCGATGGTGCTTGCCGGCGACGCCAAGGCCGCCGGTGTGCTGCGCAGCGTGACTGGCGCCGACGGCACGGCCGACATCGCGCGCATGTGGGCCATCCTGGCCCGGCAGCGCAAGAGCTGATTCGGTCACGGGCCAGAGCCGGCCCGTCAGTCGCCGCGTGCGGCGCCCTCGCGCCGCGGGTCGGCGCCCGCGGCCCATCCGCCAACAGGACGCCGCATCAGCGTATGCACACCGCTGGGCAGCGTCGTGGCCTCGATCACGTGACCGCGCGCGCGCAGCGCGTTCCAGGTGCTGTCGGCGAAGCGGTCACGCTCGAGCCAGGTTGTCGGCTCGTTGAACGCGCCGAAGTTGGGCAGGTCGGCGGCCTGCTGCGGCGCCAGGCCCCAGGCCTCGCCGAGCAAGGCCTTGGCGGCGTGATGGATGATCGCAGCGCCGCCAGCGGAACCGGTCGCGAGCATCAGTTGCCCGGTGCTGCGATCGAACGCCAGCAGAGGCGCCATGCTCGAGCGCGGTCGCTTGCCGCCCTGCGCGCGATTGGCCACCGGTCGGCCATCCTGCTCGGCGACGAAACTGAAGTCGGTGAGCTGGTTGTTGAGCAGGAAGCCGCCCGCGAGGCCTCGGCCACGGTTGACCATCAGGCGCGCGCCGAACTGCTGCTCGATGCTGCTCGTGAGCGCGACGCCGCGCCCCTGGGCATCGACGGCAACGAGGTGCGAGGTCGAGGGCGGCTCGGGCCCTGTGGCTTGCGCGTGGGCAATCGTCGCGCCTTCGGGTACTCCTGGCAGGGCGCGACCCAGGCTTTGCGGCCCGATCAACTCGGCGCGCCGCGTCAGATAGGCTGGCGCAAGCAGACTGGCCCAACTGCCTGCCGGCGGCGCCACGAAGTCGGGGTCGGCAACGTATTGGTTGCGATCGGCGAACGCGAGCCGCGAGGCGTCGGCGTAGACATGCAGGAACTCGGGTGTCGGCAGGCCTTGCACATCGAGCGCATCGTCAACGCCCTGGCGTGCGCTCGCGCGCTGCGTAATGCCCAATATCTGCGCCACGGCGATCAGCCCTGAAGACGGCGGCGGCATTCCGCACAGGCGGCGCTGCAGCCAGTCGGCGCACAGCGCGTCGCGTTGCCGGGGTGCATAGCCGGCGAGGTCGGCCTCGGTGAGCAACCCGGGATTGGTGGCATGGCCGCGCACCGCGGCAACGATGGCCGATGCAATCTCGCCGCGGTGCAGGGCGTCTGCGCCGCGGGCCGCGATTGCGCGCAGCACCGCGCCGTACTCGGGGTTGCGCAGCGTCGCGCCGACCGCAAGCGCAGCGCCGCCGGCGTCGTAGTAGAGCGCACGCGCGAAACGGTCGCGGCGCAGATGCGGGTCGCCGTCGAGCAGGCGGTGCAGCCTTGGCGAAATCGCAAAGCCCTGCTCGGCAAGCACGATCGCCGGCTCGAACAGCCGCGCCCAGGGCAGCACGCCGTGTCTGCGATGCGCGGCCTCGAGCATGCGCACGAGGCCCGGCGTGCCGACCGCAAGGCCGCCGACGAGCGCGGCGTCGAAGGTGCGCGGCTTGCCGGTGGCCGGATCGATGAACAGGCGCTCGCCGGCGCTCGCAGGCGCCGTCTCGCGGCCGTCCCAGGCCTGCACCGCGCGGCCGTCCCAGAGCACCAGGAAGCCGCCACCGCCGATGCCGCTCGATTGCGGTTCGACGAGGCCGAGCACCATCTGCGCGGCAATTGCTGCGTCGAGTGCCGAGCCACCGGCGCGAAGCATCTGCGCGCCCGCATCGGCGGCAAGTGGATGAGCCGCGACGACGGCCTGATGCCGGAACGTCCAGCCGGGCTTGGCGCTGGCGCCCGCTGCGCGCTCGGGCTGCGCCGCGGACAGCGCCGCACCGACCTCGCGCTGCACCGCCGGCGGCGGCGCCGCACAGGCGCCCAGCAACGCGCAGCAGGCGAGCGCTGCGCGCAACCTGCGCGCCATGCCGCGCCTACTTCGGCGCGAGCCGGATCGCGCCGTCGAGGCGGATCACCTCGCCGTTGAGCATCTCGTTGGTGACGATCTGGTGCACGAGCTTGGCGTAGTCGGCCGGCGTGCCCAGGCGGCTCGGGAAGGGCACGCTCGCGGCGAGCGCATCCTGCACCTCCTTGGGCATCGTGAACAGCATCGGGGTGCCGAAGATGCCCGGCGCGATGGTCATGTTGCGGATGCCGTTGCGCGCCAGGTCGCGCGCGATCGGCAGCGTCATGCCGACCACGCCGCCCTTGGACGCGGAATATGCCGCCTGGCCGATCTGCCCGTCGTAGGCAGCGACGCTGGCGGTGCTGATCAGCACGCCGCGCTCGCCGGTCGGCTCGGGTTCGTTGCGGCACATCGCCTCGGCGGCGAGGCGGATCATGTTGAAGCTGCCGATCAGGTTGACGCTGATGACCTTGGCGTACACCGCGAGCGGGTGCGCACCGTCCTTGCCGACCGTCTTGACAGCGGGCGCGATGCCGGCGCAATTGACGAGCCCCATCAACTTGCCCAGCGACACCGCCTTGGCGACGACGGCCTGGCCGTCGGCCTCCTGGCTCACGTCGCACTTGACGAACGCGCCGCCGAGCTCGCGCGCGAGCGCCTCGCCCTTGTCGGCCTGCAGGTCGGCAATGACGACCTTGGCGCCGTTGGCGGCGAGCATGCGCGCCGTACCCTCGCCGAGGCCCGAGGCGCCGCCGGTGACGATGAAGACCTTGCCTGCGATGTCCATGCCGATGCTGCTCCTTGCGGTCAGGCGAGCGCGGCGAGTGCGCGGTCGCGAATGTCCTCGACGCTGCCGCTGCCGTCGATGCGGCAGTAACGCGGCGCGCGCGGGTCGCCGGTGGCGGCCCATTGCTCGTAGAACGCGACCAGCGGCCGGGTCTGGCTCTGGTACACGGCGAGACGGTGCTTGACCGTCTCTTCATGGTCGTCGGCGCGCTGGATCAGGTCTTCACCGGTCACGTCGTCCTTGCCGGCGACCTTGGGCGGGTTGAACCTGACGTGGTAGCTGCGCCCCGAGCCGGGGTGCACGCGGCGGCCGCCCATGCGCTCGACGATGGCCGCGTCGGGCACGTCGATCTCGAGCACGGCCTCGATCGCGACGCCGGCTGCCTTCATCGCCTCGGCCTGCGGAATGGTGCGCGGGAAGCCGTCGAACAGGAAGCCGTTGGCGCAGTCAGCCTGCGCGATGCGCTCCTTCACGAGCGCGATGATGATGTCGTCGCTGACCAGACTGCCGCTGTCCATCACCTTCTTGGCGGCGAGGCCCGTCGCGGTGCCCGACTTGGCCGCCGTGCGCAGCATGTCGCCGGTCGAGATCTGCGGGATGCCGTACTTCTCGCAGATGAAAGCGGCCTGGGTGCCCTTGCCCGCGCCGGGCGGGCCCAGAAGAATCAGTTTCATGCCTCGCTCCTCGATCATCCGGGCGGGATAGGCCCCGCTTCTCGAATCGAGAATAGCATGCGTCGCCCTGCGCGAAACTGACGCCTGAACCGGACGTGAGGCCGTGCCCGCGCACGGCCGAACGCCTGCTCAGGGGCGTGCGCATGCTTGCGCACGCGCGGGCTGCAAGCCTCAGGCAAGCAGGGCGCGCACCCGCTCCAGGTCTTCGCGCGTGTCGACGCCCGGGCCGGGGCGCAGCGCGCTGACATGCACCGCGATGCGCTCGCCGTGCCACAGCACGCGCAACTGCTCGAGCGCCTCGACGGCTTCGATCGGCGCCGCGGCGAGGGCGGGAAAGCGGCGCAGGAAAGCGGCTCGATAGGCGTACAGGCCGATGTGGCGCAACGGCGCCGGCATGGGCAGCGCGCCCGGCGGCACGGCGTCGCGCCAGTGCGGGATCGGCGCGCGCGAGAAGTACAGCGCGCGCCCCGCGGCATCGAGCACGACCTTGACCACGTTGGGATTCGCGTATTCGGCAGCGCTATCGACTTCGTGCGCCGCGGTCGCCATCACGCAATCGCTGCGCCCGGCCAGCAGTGCAGCCACGGCGTCGATCAGCGCCGGCTCGATCAGCGGTTCGTCGCCCTGCACGTTGACGACCCGTGCATCGCCGTCCAGCCCGAGCAGCATGCAGGCCTCGGCGAGGCGGTCGCTGCCGGTCGCGTGGTCGGCACGCGTCAGCAGCGCGGGCACGCCATGGTGCGTGCAGGCGGCGACGATCTCGGCGTCGTCGGCCGCAACGACCACCCTTGTCGCCGCCGACAGCGCTGCCCGCTGCGCCACGCGCACGACCATCGGCAGGCCGCCGATGTCGGCCAGCGGCTTGCGCGGCAGGCGTGTCGACGCCAGGCGTGCCGGGACGAGGACGACAAAGCTCACTGCGCCTCTTCAGGCGTTGGCGGCTCGTCGAGCGAGCGCGCATTGCTCTCGAGCATGTCGGCCATGCCGTCACGGATCGCAAAGGCAAGCCGGTCGGCCTTGCAGACCAGTTCGGGCGGCGTGCGCTGCATCTCCAGCGGTCCCTTGCACAGCGGGCAGACGAGCAGTTCGAGCAATCGGGAATCCATCTTGGGTCTACTCCTCGCGAACTGCGGGCGGGGTGGGCAGCAGGCGCAGCAACGCTTGCTCGCAGGCCGGTTCGAGCCGGAAGTCTAGCGTCGCGACCCAGACCCGCGTTGCCCCGAGCGCGGTGGTGGGTGGCAGCTTGACCGCATCCTTCTCGGTCAGGATCACGTCACGCGTCTGCGCTGGCCAGGGCAGCGATGTGAACGGGTGGTGGTCGGGCAGCGCGAGTTCGTCGATCTGAAGCCCGTGTGCGCGCAGCATCGCGAAGAATCGGCCCGGGCGCGCCAGCCCCGCAACCCCGAGCAGCGGTCGCTCCTGCAGCAGCACGAGCAAATCGCGATCAGGCGCGCGGCCTGCCCACCAGTCGGCCAGCGATGTTGCGCCGGCCAGGCTGCGCTGCGCTGTGCTGCCCGGCCAGGCTGCGCTTGGCGCGGGCGCGTTGTACAGCACGACGCTGCGCGCCGGCACGGCCTGCGTCATGGGCTCGCGCAGCGGCCCGGCGGGCAGCAGCCAGCCGTTGCCCGCGCCGCGCTCGTCGAACACGATCAATTGCGCATCGCGCGCCAGACGCCGGTGCTGCAGGCCGTCGTCGCTGACGACAATGTCGACCTCGCGGTGCAGGCGCAGCAGTTCGCGCGCAGCAGCTACGCGATCGCGACCGACGACGACCGGCGCGCTGCTGCGCAGACGCAGTAGCAGCGGCTCGTCGCCGCAGCGGCCCGCTGGCATGTCGCGTGCGAGGTCGAGCACGCCTTCGCCGCTGCGGCCGTAGCCGCGCGAGACGATGCCCGGCGTCCAGCCGCTGCGGCGCAGCAGTTCGACCACGGCCAGCACGGCCGGCGTCTTGCCCGCGCCGCCGGCAACGAGGTTGCCGACCACGACCACTGGTGCCGCGACGCGCTCGGTTCGCAACACGCCGGCCGCGAACAGCGCGCCGCGCAGGGCGACGCCGGCACGGTAGACCAGTGACAGCGGCCACAGGCAAGTGGCCAGCGCGCCGCGCGCGCGCCAGGCCGCTTCGACGCGCCGCTGCAGCAACCGGCTCGTCGACAAGCTCGTCAGCGCGCTCCGGCGCCCGGCGCGGACTGGGTCGCGAAGGTCAGGCGCGGCAGGTTGGCGCGCCGCGCCGCGTCCATCGCGTTGATGACGCTCTGGTGCGCAGCGTTCGCGTCGGCCGAGATGACGATCATCACGTCGCTCGAGCCTTGCGCCGCCGCGCTGAGTTCTGCCACCAGCAACTCGACGCTGCGGCCATCGATCGGCCTGCGATCGATGGCATAGCGGCCATCGGCGGCGATGGCGACGATGATCTCGCGCGGATGATCGCGCAGCTTCTCGGCGTCGGCCACCGGCAGCGTGACCTGCAGTTCGGTGAACTTGGAGTAGGTCGTCGAGAGCATCAGGAAGATCAGGATCACGAGCAGCACGTCGATGAACGGGATCAGGTTGATCTCCGGCTCCTCGGGCTCGCGCCGGCGGAAGTGCATCGCCATCGCGCGCCGTCCTTCGTCAGGCGGCTGCCGGCCGCGGCATCGCGAAGCGCATCAGGTGCGGCACCATGCGTTCGGCCGCTTGCTCCATGTCGAGCGCATAGCTGTCGACGCGGCGCCGGAAGTAGCGGTAGAACATCAGCGCGGGAATGGCGATCATCAGGCCGAAGGCGGTGTTGTACAGCGCCACCGAGATGCCGTGCGCGAGTAGCGCCGGGTTGTTGCCGCCGGTGGGCGCCTGCGAGCCGAAGATCTCGATCATGCCGACCACCGTCCCGAACAGGCCCAGCAGCGGTGCCGCGGCGGCGATCGTCCCGATCGTGTTGAGGTAATGCTCGAGTTCATGCAAGGCCGCGCGGCCGGCGGCCTCGAAGCTGTCGCGCAGCGCGCTCTCGCTGATGCGTGGCTCGGCGATCACGGCGTGCAGGCCGCCCGCAAGAACGCGGCCGAGGGCCGAATTCGCGGCCAGCTTCTCGACCACGTCGGGCGCCGGCAGGCTGGTGCGCGTGACGGAGATGACCTCGTCGAGCAGTCGCGGTGGTACCACGCGTTGGCGGCGCAGCGTCGCCAGGCGTTCGATGATCAGCGCCAGGGCGATGACGGAGCACAGGAGCAAGGGCCAGATCGGCCAGCCAGCGGCTTGTATGATCGACAGCAAGGGGGGCTTTCGCGCGCGTTCGGACGATTTGAGACGCGCGATTATGGCCCGAAGGCGTGCTCGTCCCGGGCCCCGTCTGGTGTCCATGCCAATCGACGGCGAAACTGTCACCAGGATCTGTGGACAACTTTGTGGGTAACCCTGTGACGACGGCCCTCAGGTGCAGAAAAGACCGGGCCGGGAACCGGTTGCACAAAACTGAGGCAAGAAATTGTTCATAAGAATCAATGACTTGCACGATCGTGACAGCGCCGTGACGGCCACTTCGACCCGCCAGCCCAGTATTGGCGCGGCTGTGGAGTTCTCGCGCCGCGCCATGCCTGGGCTGGCCGATGGTTGAAGCACGGCCTGCGGCTGCCGACGCACCCGCCGGACGCGGCGTCTGGAGCGTGGCCGCGCTCGTGGCGGCGATTGCCGATTCGCTCGCGGCACGCTTTGCGGCGTGCACGGTCGTGGGCGAGATCTCGGGCTTCACGCGCGCTGCGAGCGGGCACTGCTATTTCAGCCTGAAGGACGCCGACGGACAGGCCGTGCTGATGCGCTGCGCGATGTTCCGGCGTGCAGCGGTGCTGGTCGACTTCACGCTTGCCGAGGGCCAGCGCGTCGAGGTGCGCGGCCGGGTCGCGGTTTACGAGCCGCGCGGCGAACTGCAGTTCATCGTCGAGGCGATGCGGCGTGCCGGCGCCGGTACGCTCTACGAGCAGTTCCTGCAACTCAAGGCCAGGCTCGGCGCCGAAGGGCTGTTCGACGCCGAGCGCAAGCGCGCGCTGCCGCGCTTTGCGCGTCGCGTCGGTGTCGTGACTTCGCTCGCCGGCGCCGCACTGCACGACGTGGCGAGCGCGATGGCGCGCCGCGCGCCGCAGGTCGAACTGATCGTCTACCCGAGCCCGGTGCAGGGCGCCGACGCCCCCGCAGCGCTGGTCGGGGCGATCGCGGTGGCAGCTCTCCGCGCCGAGGTCGATTTGCTCATCGTCTGCCGCGGCGGCGGCTCGCTCGAGGATCTGTGGGCCTTCAACGACGAGCGCGTCGTGCGCGCCGTCGCCGCGTGCACGCTGCCGGTGATCTGCGGCGTCGGCCACGAGACCGACGTGACGCTCGCTGATTTCGCCGCCGACCTGCGCGCGCCGACGCCGACCGCGGCCGCCGAACTCGCCGCGCCGGCGCGCAGCGACTGCCTGGCGACGCTGCAGGCGCAGGCCGCGGCGCTGCGGCATCGGATGCAGCGCGCGCTCGATACGCAGCGCCAGCGTGTCGATCGGGCATCGCTGCGCCTGGCGCGGCCGGCCGACCTGCTGCGCCGCGAAGGGCAGGGGCTCGCGATGCTGTCGCACCGCCTCGACGCCGCGTTGCGCCAGGCGAGCGCCGGCGCGGCCGAGCGCGAGCGCCAGGCGGGACAGCGTCTTCGCCGCGCGGCGGCGGTGCTGCAGGCGCAGCACCACCAGCGCCTGGAAGCGATCGCGGCGCGCCTGGCCTTGCTCGACCCGCGCCAGGTGCTCGCGCGCGGCTATGCCTGGCTCAGCGACGCCCAGGGCGCGGCCGTGATGTCGGTCGCGCGCCTGGCAACGGGGCAGGCACTCACGGCGACGCTGGCCGACGGCCGCGTCAGCGCCGAAGTGCTGGCCGTGGAGTCGATGCCGCTCCCGCAGGCAGGGGAAAGCAAGCTGCCTACAATCGCGCGTCCGACCTAACCGAACTGCCGAGGAAGACCATGGAACACACTCTGCCCGCACTGCCGTATGCGATCGACGCGCTGGCCCCGCACCTGTCGCGCGAGACGCTCGAATTCCACCACGGCAAGCATCACAACGCCTATGTCGTGAACCTCAACAACCTGCAGAAGGGGACCGAGTTCGAGGCCATGTCGCTCGAAGACATCGTGCGCAAGTCCTCGGGTGGCGTTTACAACAACGCGGCCCAGGTCTGGAACCACACCTTCTTCTGGAACTGCATGCAGCCCGCCGGCGGCGGCGAGCCGGGCGGGGCGCTGGCCGCGGCGATCAACGCCAAGTGGGGCAGCTATGCGGCGTTCAAGGACGCCTTCACGAAGAGCGCGGTCGGCAACTTCGGCTCGGGCTGGACCTGGCTCGTCAAGAAGGCCGATGGCAGCGTCGACATCGTCAACATGGGCGCGGCCGGCACGCCGCTGACGACCGGCGACAAGCCGCTGCTGACGATCGACGTATGGGAGCACGCCTACTACATCGATTACCGCAACCTGCGCCCGAAGTGGGTCGAGACCTTCCTGAATTCGCTCGTGAACTGGCGCTTTGCCGAAGCCAACTTCGGCTGAAATTGATCTGACCACCCCCGGCCGCCGAGCGGCCCGCTGGTGTGGCGCCGCGCTCCCCTGGTCGCCTGCGGCGACCGGTCCCCTGCCGGGGACGAAGGCACATGTTTCATGGGTCGCGGGTCGCGCGAAGCGCGGTGGAGCACCTGAAGTGAAACTGCATTCGAGGCGACCGACGTGCTCAGCCCATCGTGCTCCGAGCGCGATCGGGCCGACGGGGCGCTCTGCTCCGTTCATGCCCGGGGGCAGTGCCCCGGGCGCTCGCCAGGCACAGACAGTCCACCGGACTGTCTGTGTCCGGGCTCTCTCCCCCGCCGCCGGCCTGCGGCCGTCGGCTCCTCCTCTACTTCACTGCGCAGAGCACCCCGCCGTCCCGATCCGGCACCGTCCGTCGGTGTTCGTCGGCCGGGGAATACAAGCCGGCCGCCCGATGGCCTTGGCGTGCGCCCGACGGGAACGCGAAGCGCCGCCAGCCGGCCGCCGCCGCAGCTGCGCGAGTTTCATGCGTCGCGGGTCGCGCGATGCGCGGTGGAGCAACTGAAATGAAACTGACCACCCCCAGCCGCCGAGCGGCCGAGGGGCCGAGCCCGGACATGAACAGTCCTGAGGACTGTCCATGCCTGGCGAGAGGCTGGGCCTGCGGCCCAGCGTGGACTGCAAGGCCTCAGCCGGCTTGGGGCGGCCCGGCGCCCGGCTGATCAGGTCTGCGGCTTGGTCTTGGCCCTGACCTTGGGTTCGGGCTTGGCTGCGGTCAGGCGCACGCCCGCCTTGCCTGCCTTGGCGGGCTTGACAGGCGTGTAGACGACGACCTTCTGCCCGGCCTTGAAGCGGGCACCAGGCGCGAGCCGGTTCCACTGTGCGACCTGCGCCGCGCTGACCCGGTAGCGCTTGGCGACGCTCGCCACGCTGTCCTGCCTGCCGGCCTTGAACGAGACCTTGCGCAGCGGCGGCAGGTCGGGTGCGAGCGCGAGCGCGGCATTGTCGGCCAGATGCTCGGAGACGTCGGCGGCGACTGCCGAGCCGCGCGGCACGAGCAGCGTCGAACCAGCCTTGACGAGCATGCGGGGCGGGATCGCATTGACTTCACGCAGCGTGGCCTCGCTCATGCCGACCGCCTTGGCCGCGTCGGCGGGCTTCAAGGTGCGCGGCGCGACCCACGCCGTCCAGCTCGCCGTCGCACCCTGGTGCGCAGCGAGCCCGTGCAGGAAGCGATTCGCGTTGTCGTAGGGCAGCAGGACCTGCGGCGTGCCGGCGGCCAGGATGACGGGCTTGTTCATCTGCGGGTTCAGGATCCTGAACTCCTCCAACGTCACGCCCGCCAGGCGCACCGCGAGCGCGACGTCGATATCGCCTTCGATCGGGACGCGCAGGAAGTAGGGGTGGTTCGCGAGCGCCGGCAGCACGATGCCGAAGCGTTCGGGATCGGCGACGATGTTCTTCACCGCCTGCAGCTTCGGAACGTAGGTGCGCGTCTCCTCGGGCATCTTCAGGCTCGCGTAGTCTTCCGGCAGGCCGGCCTTGCGGTTCTTCGCGATCGCGCGCCGGACGTTGCCCTCGCCCCAGTTGTAGGCGGCGAGCGCGAGCTGCCAGTCGCCGAACTCGGTGTAGAGCCGCGTCAGGTAGTCGAGCGCGGCGCGCGTCGAGGCGAGCACGTCGCGCCGGTCGTCGCGGAAAAGGTTCTGCTTGAGATCGAAGTCCTTTCCGGTCGCGGCCATGAACTGCCACATGCCCGAAGCCCTGGCGCTCGATACCGCCTGCGGGTTGAAGGCGCTCTCGACGTAGGGCAGCAGCGCGATCTCGGTCGGCAGGCCGCGGCGCTCGAGCTCCTCGACGATGTAGAACATGTAGCGGCTCGAGCGCGTGGTCATGCGCTCCACGTAGTCGGGCCGCGACGCGTACCAGCGCTCGCGGTCGGCGACGAGCGCACCGTCGAGCTCGGGCATCGCGAATCCGCGCCGCACGCGCGCCCACAGGTCGGTGCGCGCGGCCTCGTCGTCGAGAGAGGGTGCCGCTGCCGCGCGCGGGCGCGCCGCGGCGGCGGATGCGGCCGGCGCGGGCGCCGCGGCGACGCCGGCGGCAACGTCGGCCGATGCGACAGGCGGCGGCACCGCGTCGGCTCCGGCGGAGCCCGGGCTCTGGGTCGTGGCGCAGCCGGCGAGTGCGAGAGCAACCATCAGGCCGGCGAAGCGGGTCATCATCAGCAGTGGTTCTTCCCTAGAATCCCGCCTCGGCCCAGCGCTTGTGTGCGCCGTCACCCCGAGGACAGGCCCGCAGTCGATCTCATGACGAAATCCCGCGCGATTATAGGTTTGGCCGACTGGCTGCAAACCCCTGCGGGACGCTATCTGCTCGACTGGGAGCAGCGCGAACTCGACGCCGCGGTGGCCGACATCTTCGGCTTTCATGCGCTGCAGCTCGGTCTGCCCGACCTCGACGCGCTGCGCGCCAACCGCATGCCGCATCGCTGGGTCGCGCTCGATGCCGACACGCCGGCACCCGCCGTCGACACGCCGCGCGCCGCTGCCGCGTTGCTGCGTTGCGACTTCGACGCCTTGCCGCTGGACAGCCAGAGCCTTGACCTCGTGATCCTGCCGCACACGCTCGAACTCGCGCGCGACGCGCACCTCGCGCTCGGCGAGGTCGAGCGCGTGCTGCGCCCCGAAGGGCGGGTCGTGATCGTGGGCCTGAACCCGGCCAGCCTGTGGGGGCTGCGCCAGCGCCTCGGCCGTCTGCGCAAGCGCCTGCTGCCGCGCAGCGCAAGGCCCCTGTACCTGCCCAGCGAGGGCGAGTTCATCGCCTACCGCCGCCTGCGCGACTGGCTGCGCCTGCTGAGCTTCGAGGTCGAGGGCGGGCGCTTCGGCTGCTACCGGCCGCCGTTCACGTCGGCGAAGTGGCTGTCGCGCATCGGTTGGATCGAGCGCCTGGGCGAGCGCTGGTGGCCGGTGTTCGGCGCGGTCTACCTGCTCGTTGCCGTCAAGCGCGTGCGCGGCATGCGCCTCGTCGGCCTCGCGCACCAGCAGCGCCTGCGGCCCAAGGCGGCGCCGGCCGTGGTCGCGCAGCGCCGGCAACGCCAACAACAACAAGAGGAGAGCGCATGACCACGACGACCGCCGCCGCCGCAACGGCCCCGGGCGCGACCTTCCGCAAGCCGCACGTCACCGTCTACACCGACGGCGCCTGCAAGGGCAACCCGGGCCCCGGCGGCTGGGGCGCCTGGCTCGCCACTGGCAAGCACGAGAAGGAGCTCTGCGGCGGCGAGAAGCTGACGACGAACAACCGCATGGAGCTCACCGCGGTGATCGAGGCGCTGGCGTCGCTGAAGCGCAGTTGCGAAGTCACGATCCACACCGACAGCGAGTACGTGCGCAAGGGCATCACCGAGTGGATCCACGGCTGGAAGCAGCGGGGGTGGAAGACCGCCGACCGAAAGCCGGTCAAGAACGCCGAACTCTGGCAGCGCCTGGACGCGCTGCGCGCGCTGCATGTCGTGCACTGGCGCTGGGTCAAGGGGCACTCGGGCGATGCCGGCAACGAGCGCGCGGACGCGCTCGCGAACCGGGGCGCGGCGGCGTTCCTGTAGGCGCCCCGCCCCCGCGATCCGGACTCCCGATCAACCGGCGCGCCGGACTCGTGTGCGCCATGCGAGGGCCGCGATGCCCGCCAGCAGCAGCGACCAAGTCTGCGGCTCCGGCACCTCGGCGATGCGCAGCACTTGGCCACCCTCGGGCAAGTGACTCAGGTTCGTGACGTAGAGCGCACCGTCGTTGCCGATTGCGAGGCCGCCGGGAAAGAACAGTCCATCGCTGGCGATGGTCGTGCGCTCGCCGGTCGCGCCGTCGATCTCGATCAGCACCCCAGTACCTGGACCGGATGGCGAGGCCAGGCCGTTGCTGCTGATCTGCAGCACGAACAGGTCGCCTTCGGCGTCGAATGCGATGTCGACGATGTTCGTGAAGCCTGCGTAGGCAACACTCGTCGTCGCTGTGAGCGGGTCGTAGCGGTAGACGTTGGCCGCGCCGGGCGGGAACGGGAAGCCGGTCAACTCACCAATGTAGTACGCACCGTCCGCGCCGACGGCGACGCTCGTCGGCACCGACTGGAACGTCGGCGGTCCGAATGGAAACAAGGGGTTGGGCCTCGGACCGATCACGCCGAGCGTCGAGACAGCGCCCGCGCTCGTTGCCTGCAAGAAGCTGTTGCCGCCCGCGTCGGCCACGATGAAGCCGCCGCCGGCGACCTTGGCGAATCCAAACGGATTGCTGTCGATACTGCCGCCGTCCGGGTTCGTCGCCTCGTGCGCGGAGATGTCGGCGACGAGCGTGCGTGCGTTCGAGCCGTCCAGACTGAGCCGCACGATAGTGCCGAGTTCGGCACCGGCAGTGCCCAGGCTCGCGTCGCGTGCGAGCGGGCTCGCGCCCAGGCCGAACAGGCCATAGGCCTGCCCGGTGCCGTCGAAGACGATGTCCTGCATGCCGCCCGCATCGCCGCCGGTTGCGGTCGCGATTGACGCGAGGCCGCTCACCACGCGCGTCTGCACGCCGCCCGACCAGCGGCTGATCGCGCTTGTTGCGCCTAGGTAAGCGGTGTTGCCGTTGCCCAGCACGATGCTGGGTGCGCCGATGCCACCGCCGCTTCCGGCTTCGGCGACGTAGAGCGCGCCATCGGGCCCGAAGGCCAGGCCGCGCGGCGTCACGAGGCCGCTCATGACTTCGGTGACCGTGTAGGGTGCGGCCCGCAGGGGAGCGGTTGCCGCCAGGCCGAGGGCCAGTGCGGCCACGGCCGTAGTGATGCCAGTCTTCATCGGTTTGCCTCCGTAAGCCTAGGGTGACGGCACATGCCGCGCGCTCAGACTAGACGGCGTGCGTGACCGCATCAATGCGTCGCCGACGGGGCCTGAGGATCGCGGTGTGAAGCGGTGCCGGGGCCGATGGCCGCGGGGCCGACGTCGAGCGGCTACATGTGCCGGAACACGTGGGCGTGGGTCGCGCTCACCGGCAGCCGTTCGGGCCGCTGCTTCAGCCGCACCGACAGGCTGCCACGCAGGTTGCGATCGATGGCGGCGATGGCGTTGATGTTGACCAGCGTCGCGCGATGGATCTGCACGAACACGCTCGGGTCGAGTTCGGTGGCGAGCTGGCGAATGGTCCGGTTGATCAGCGGCTGGCTGGTCGGCGTGACGACCACGGTGTACTTGTTGTCAGCCTGAAAGTAGCAGATCTCGTCGCAGGTGATCAGCTGCGTCGTGCGACCCACGTCGACCGAGATCCAGCGCAGGTACTGTGCGCTCCGGCCTTGACTCGCGAGGCGCTGCAACAACTGCTCGAGCCGCGCCGGCTCGGCCCCGGCGCGCTCGCGCAGGCGCGCGATGCTCGCCGCCAGGCGCGCGGCCGACCAGGGCTTCATCAGGTAGTCGACCGCACCATGCTCGAAGGCCGCGACCGCGTACTCGTCATAGGCGGTAACGAAGACGACATGGCAGCGTCCGCTCGCGACGCGGGCCACTTCGAGGCCGCTCATGCCCGGCATCTGGATGTCGAGAAAGATCACATCTGGATCGTGGCGATTCAGCGCCTGGATCGCCTGCACGCCGTCTTCCGCCTCGGCGACCACTTCGAGCTCGGGCCACAGCCGTGCCAGGGATTCGCGCAGCTGTCCCAGCAGCATGGGCTCGTCCTCGGCGATTACGGCGCGCGGCCTCATCACGTCGGCCGTCCTTCTCGCGCGTCGGCGCTCGGCCGGTAGGGCAGCAGCACGACGACGCGAGTCCGACCAGCGTCGCTGCCGGTGAGCGTCAGCGAGGTCCGCGCACCATGCAGCGTCGCGAGACGTTCGTTGATCTCGCGCGCGAGCTCGGCGAGCCCGGCGTCGGCGCCCGACGGCGCGGTGACGCCGATCCGCAGCGAGTCCGCGTCGGCCGCGACATCGATCTCAATCGGGCCGCGGCCGGCAGCCCTTCCGTCGCACAAGCCCGCGACGAGCGGCAGCAGCACCATTGGAGCCATCTCGACGCCGAGCAAGCGGGGCGCGACGTCGGTGGCGATCGTCTCCCGGCGAATCGCCAGATAGGCGGCGACGAGCTCGAGTTCCTGGCCGAGCGTCGAACTCGAGTCACGCAGCCGCGGCAGCGCGGAACGCAGGTAGTTGACGAGGTCGTCTAGCATCTCCCCGGCCGCCTTCGGCTGATCGTCCAAGCGTCTGCGCACCTCGCGCAGCGCGTCGAACAGGAACTTCGGCTCGACCCGCGCCTGCAGCGCCTGCAACTGCGTCTGCATCGCGCGGCGCCGGATCTCGGCGTGCGCCACCTGCAGGACCTGCATGCGTGCCGCCGCGCGCCACTTCTCGCGCAGCGCGGCATAGACCCAGACGAAGGTCGCCCCCCAGAGCAGGAAGTCGAGAAACACCTTGGCGAGACGCGCAGGGTCGAGGCTTTCCTGGGCCGCCAGGCCGAGGTCGCCGGGCCAGGTCGTCCAGCGGTGCACGGCGAACTGCAGTCCAGCCGCCATCGCCGAACCAAGCAGCAGCGCGCTGCCATACGCCAGGAGCGGGCTCGTACCCCGGTCGGTGGCGCGGTCTGCCGCCAGCGTCGCGCCGACGACGCAGCCGACCATCGCCAGGTGCAGCCCGGCGCGCGCCAACTCGCGCGGCAGCGACTCGACGCCGCCGAAGGCGCCGCGCTCGATCATTCCCCAGGCATGAAGCACGGTCGCGACGAGGCCGGCCGCGCCGAGGACGCGCCAGTCGATGCGGCGCGCGGCCCGATTCATGGCCGGGCCGGCTGCGACGCCGTCCAGGGCAGCGCGATCGTCGCCGTCACGCCGCCGAGGTCATTGCCCTGCAGCGAGAGGCTGGCGCGCGCAGCGAACTCGGCCGCCAGACGGGCGCGGACGTTGGACAGGCCCGTGCCGCTGCCGGCGCCGGTCGCGAGACCGACGCCGGAGTCGGCCACCGCCAGGCGCCACTGCTCGCCGTCGGCCGCGGCGCTGATGCGGATCGTCCCGCCCTCGCGCGCGGGCTGCAGGCCATGCTTGATGGCGTTCTCGACCAGCGTCAGCAACATCATCGGCGGCATCCGGCACGGCCGCAGCGCCTCCGGGATGGCGAGCGTGAAGTTCAGGCGCCGGCCCATGCGGATCTGCTGGACACGCAGGAAGGCGACGGCGAGGTCGGCCTCCGCGCCGAGCGTGGACTCGGAGCGGCGAATCTGCGGCAGCGCCGCGGCGAGGTAGGCCATCAGGCTGTCGAGCATGGCGCGGCCGCGCTCGGCATCGGTATCGCACAGGTGACGCACGTGCGCAAGCGAGTTGAACAGGAAGTGCGGTTCGATCTGAGCGCGCAACACGTTGAGCCGCGCCTCGCCCCAGTCATGCTCCAGCGCGGCGCGGTCGACTTCGGCCTGGCGGCCCGCCTCGGCCGAGCGCTCGGCGTGGCGGAAGAACTCGAGCGCAAGCGCGAACAGCGCGCCGACAAGCAGGAATCGCGGCCCCGCGAACAGTACCGAGTCGACGATGACCTTCCAGCTCATCGGCACGCCCTGCGCGTGCAGGGCGGCCGAGCGCGTCAGCGTGCCGAGGCCGAACCCGAGCACGATCGCCGCGGCCAGTGCGGCGGCACGCGCCACGCCGCGCTGCGGGCCCAGGTTGCCGGTGAGGACGATCGTCAGCACCAGCGGGGCCGTCCCGACGAGCAGCAGCACGAAGTGCGCCCAGGTGGTGGCGAGCAGGTCCGGGCGCGCGCCCCTGCCGAGGACGATGCTCAACGCGCACACGTACAGCAGAGCCAGCACGACCGCGATCGTCCTCGGCGTCAGCCCGGCCAGCGCGCGCGGCCAGAACCGCGGTTGGTACAGCGGCACTGCGGGGAGCGGGTGGGACAAGCCTCGGACGTTCATCGCCAGCCTCCACGGCCAGCTTACTTCAGCCGCGCCCGCTGCGCCAAGGGGAACCCGACGGCCGCGCGAAAACGGGGTGCCGGTGCGCTGATCGGTGGCATCAGCCCGGCACGCCGGTCAGACCAACCCGTCGAACGGCAGCACGTCCACTGTCTCGCCGGCGGCGACGTTGCCCTGCTCGTGGCCGAGCACGACGAGGCCATTGGCCACGCTCATGCTGCGCAGGATGCCCGAGCCCTGCGAGCCGGTGATCTGCACCTGCCACTGGCCGTCGGCGCTGCGGCTGACGATGCCGCGCTGGTACTCGGTGCGGCCCGGCTTCTTGCGGATCGCCTGCGTGCTCGCCGCGCGCAGCATCGGCAACGGCAGGGCGGTCGTGCCGCTCATTGCGAGCAGCGCGTCGCGCACGAAGGCGTAGAAGGTCACCATCACCGCGACCGGGTTGCCGGGCAGGCCGAACAGGATGGCCGACTGCCCGCCGCTGGCGATTCTGCCGATCGCCATCGGCCGCCCGGGGCGCATCGCGATGCGCCAGAACAGCACCTCGCCGAGCTCGGACATGATGCGCTTGGTGTAGTCGGCCTCGCCGACGCTGACGCCGCCCGAGGTGATCACCGCGTCGGCCGCCGCGGCGGCCTGGCGGAATGCAGCCTCGAGTGCGGCTGGGTCGTCGCGCACCACGCCGAGGTCCAGCAGTTCGACGTTCAGGCGCGTCAGCATGCCCCACAGCGTGTAGCGGTTGCTGTCGTAGACGCAGCCGGTGTCGAGCGCCTCGCCAATCGAGCGCAACTCGTCGCCGGTGCTGAAGAAGGCGACGCGCAACCGGCGCCACACCGGGACCTCGGCCAGCCCGAGCGACGCCATCAAGCCCAGGTCCGCCGGCCTCAGCAGCCGGCCCGCCGAGAGCGCGGCACTGCCGGCGGCGAGGTCCTCGCCGGCCAGGCGCCGGTTGTCGCCGGCGCGCACGACGCCGGGCGGGACGACGACGGCGCCCTGCGCGTCGAGCTTGACGAACTCCTGCGGCACGACGGTATCGAGCCCGGCGGGCATCACGGCGCCGGTCGTGATGCGCAGGCATTGCCCGGGCGCCACCTCGCCCGCGAACGGCTGGCCGGCAAGGCCCGTGCCGGCGGGCACGAGGCGCGTCGGCGCGTCGCGCGCGAGGTCGCTGCCGCGCAGCGCGTAGCCGTCCATCGCCGAGTTGTCGTGCGCCGGCACGTCGAACGGCGAGACCAGGTCGCGCGCGAGCACGCGCCCGAGTGCCGAGCGCAGCGGCAGCATCTCGACCGCATCCACGCGCGGCACGAGGCGGGCGATGAACTCCTGCGCCTTGGCCACCGGCAGCGCTTCGGGGTCGTAGCCGCTGACCTGGGCGGCGATCTCTTGCAGGCTGTATGTCTTGGTCATGGCGTGAACAGGTCGAGGACCATCAGATCCTTGGCATGGTAGCGGCCGCCGATGCGCAGCGCGCGCTCGAGCCGGCCGTAGCGCGCGAAACCGGCCTGCTCGTACAGGCGCGCCGCGGGCTCGTTGCCGCTCGTCACGGTGAGCGTCAGCAGCTCGACTTCGTGCGTGGCACGGCAGCGCGCGATGCAGGCATCGAGCAGCGCACTGCCGACGCCGACGCCGCGCGCCTGGGGATGGACCATCATGCCCACCACATGGCCGATGTGGCGCGTCTTGGCGCGTGCCTCGCGCTCGCAGGTGATCGCGCCCGCGAGCCGGTTGCCGAACCAGGCCGTGAGCGTGAACGGCCAGGCCGCGCCCGGGCCGGCGACGCGCGCGAGATAGGTCTCGGGGGCGCGGTCGCGCTCGGTCTCGGCGTCGGAGCTGAAGGCTTCCGGATGGGCGGCGAGCAGCAGGTCGCGCAGTGCCTTGTAGGCCGGCAGATCGGCCGGGCCCATGGCCCGCAGCGTCAGCGCGGGCGCGTCAGCCATGGCGCTGCAGATCGTGCAACTCGGCCAGCGTATTGGCGTTGAAGAACGCGCGCGCGTCGTCGAATTCGACCGTGACGCAGGCGTGCTGCGCGGTCCAGCGGTCGATCTTGCGCCCACCGGCCTGGGTGTAGCGGGTCAGGCTCTCGAGCAGGCTTGCGCGCATCAGGCAGAACACCGGCTGTACCTGCATCGCGCCGTGTTCGTTGCTGCAGGCCATCGCGATCTCGGCTTGCGCGGCTTCGAGCGCGGCGGCGAGGCGTGCGACGAGGTCGACCGGGAACAGCGGCGAGTCGCAGGGCACCGTCGCAAGGTAGGGCGTCTCGCAGCGCTCGAGCCCGGCCAGAAACCCCGCCAGTGGCCCGGCGAAGTCGGGCAGCGCGTCGGGCCAGACCGGAACGCCAAACGACTCGTACGCGCCGAGGTTGCGGTTGGCGTTGATCATCGCCGGGCCCACCTGCGGCGCGAGGCGCAGCAGCGCGTGCAGCGCGAGCGGCATGCCCTGGTAGCTTTGCAGGCCCTTGTCGACCCCGCCCATGCGGCTGCCGCGGCCGCCGGCCAGGATCAGGCCGGTGATGCTTTCGCGTTCAATCATTCTCGGGATCCTTGCGGCGCGGCGAATCGACCGGGAACGAGTCGGCCGTCATGCGCGGGCCCTTCATCACCGCCGTGACCCAGCAACCCACGGCGACGGTCAGCACCAGCGTCAGCGCGGTGAAGATGGTGCCGGCGACGATGAAATCGACCAGCATCGCGTCGCGCGCCGGGTCGCGCGCGAAATCAGCCTGCTGCCAGCGCTTGATCCACTCGCCCGCGATCCACGGCAGCGCGATGCCAGCGGCGCAGGCCCAGAGCAGCCGCTTGCAGACGGCGGGCGCAAGCTTGCCCATTGCCTTGGCTCCCGCTCAGCCGCCGATGTAGTGCATCTCGACGCGGCGCGGGGCCGCATCGGCCGCGCTGCGCTCGGGCGGGATCAGGCTGCGCAGTTCGGAATAGCGGTCGTCGCGCTGCTGCCACACCAGACCCACCGCGGCGGCGATCTGTTCGTCGCTGTACTCGCCGCGCAGCAGCGTGCGCAGGTCGTGGCCGCGGGTCGCGAACAGGCACAGGTAGAGCTTGCCCTCGGTCGACAGCCGCGCGCGGTTGCAGTCGCGGCAGAAGGCCCGCGTGACGCTGGAGATGACGCCGACCTCGCCACCGCCGTCGCGGTAGCGCCAGCGCTGGGCGGTCTCGCCCGGGGCGGCAGCCTCCATGGCCTCGAGCGGCCAATGCTCGGCGATGCGCTCGACCACCTGCTCCGAGGGCAGCACCTCGTCCATGCGCCAGCCGTTGCTCGCGCCGACGTCCATGTACTCGATGAAGCGCAGCACGACCCCGCTGCCGCGAAAGTGCCTTGCCATCGGGACGATCTCGTGATCGTTGGTGCCGCGCTTGACGACCATGTTGACCTTGATCGGGACCATGCCGGCGCGCTGTGCCGCGTCGATCGCTGCCAACACGTCGGCGACCGGAAAGTCGACGTCGTTCATGCGCCGGAAGATCGCGTCGTCGAGTGCATCCAGGCTGACCGTCACGCGCTGCAGCCCGGCTGCCTTGAGCGCCTGCGCCTTGCGCGCGAGAACCGAGCCGTTGGTCGTCAGCGTCAGGTCGAGCGCCGCGCCGTCGGGCGTGCGCAGCGCGGCCAGCATCGCGACCAGGCGCTCGACGTCCTTGCGCAGCAGCGGCTCGCCACCGGTCAGGCGGATCTTGCGCACGCCGTGGGCGACAAAGATGCGCGCCGTGCGCGCGATCTCCTCGAACGAGAGCAGCGAACTGTGCGGCAAGAAGGCGTAGTCCTTGTCGAACACCTCCTTGGGCATGCAGTAGCTGCAGCGGAAGTTGCAGCGGTCGGTGACCGAGATGCGCAGGTCGCGGAGCTCCCGGCCGAGGCGGTCGACGACGCGCCCGTCGGGCGCGTCGGCGTGCGCCGGCACGGGCGGGACGGCAGCGGCGTAGCGCTGGTCGGCAACCGGTATCACTCTTTCTGCCATGGCGGCATTGTCCACAAAGTGCGGTCCGCACTGGTGGCAGGGTCGGCACGCGGGCGCGCCCTGCTACTGGTAGCAGATCCGCCGCTGGTAATCGTCGTTGCGCACCACCGCCCAGCGCTCGCTGCCCGGCTGCCGGCGCACGCGGTAGCACTCGTTGATGTTGTGCTCGCGCGTGACGCGGCCGTCGCGCCAGTGGAAGTCCATGCTGTAGCGCGCGCCGAAGCTCGCTTCGCCGCCTTCGCTGCCCTGGTACATGACCTCGTACTTCAGCACGTCCACGCGTTCGAGCCGCGCGAAGTCGGCGCGCCGGCGTTCGACGATCTGCTCGTAGCCGCGCTGGTAGGTCGCGCCGCCCTTCAGGCGCCCGGTCTGCACGACCGCGCGGTCGAACTGGGCGGCGTAGAGCGCGAGGTCCTTTCGGGTCCAGGCCTCGAAGATGCGGTCTATGGGTTCGCGCATCCTGTCCATGCCGGCGCCCACCGCCTCGGGCGCGTCGCTGCGCGTCAGGAAGCCGAGGTCGCGCAGCGTCTGGCGGCTGATCGACGGCAGCGGCGGGAGCTTCGGCGTGCCCTGCGCGGTCGACAGCAGCAGGTACTCGCCGCCGTGATGCCCGGCCAAGCTGCCGAAGGCGGGCGTGTGCTTGGGGTTGGCCGAGAGCGCCTGCACGTAGCTTGCGAGCTCCGAAAAGGTGATCAGCCCGCTCGCGCGCCGGCTCGCGACGCCGGGCTCCATGCCTTTCAACAGGAAGTAGGTGAACCAGCTCAGGCCCTTGGGCCCGTTGTCGAGCACCTCCTGGTCCTCGCCGCCGGCGCTCAGGTACTGGCGCACGCGGCGCGACGCCAGGTCGCGCACGAGGAAGACCTCGCTGTCGAACTGCGGCCGTTCGTCGGGACCGGCGCGGGTCTGGAACTGGCCCATCAACCCGGCGTAGCAACTGTCGAAAATGAAGAGCTGGTGGCGCGCGCGGTCGAGCTGGCGCGACCAGTCGGCGATGTCGCCGGTCGAGATCAGCGCTGCCGGGTCGTTGCGGTCGCGCCCGCCGGGGACGACGAGGTAGGCCACGTCGACACCCTCGGTGCGCCGCGTCTTGCCGTGGCCGGCGAAGAAGAACACGAAACGGTCGCCGTCGCCGATGCGCGCGGCGATCGCGCGCACGGCTGCGTCGACCTTGGCCTTGGTCGCTGCCTGGGCGCCGATGAGCTGAGTGACCTGGTAGCGCTGCGCGCCGAAGTAGCGCGCGACCGCCGTGGCGTCGGACTCGGCGTTCGAGAGCCTGGCCATGCCGAGACTCCCGTAGTCGTCGACGCCGACGACGAGGGCGTAGCTGTTGGCGAACGGCGAGTCCTGGGCCTGGGCGAGGCCTGCCCACAACAGCATGCCTGCGAACAGGTAGCGCAAGCCCTGGGCCAAGGTGTGCATGGCCGCGAGCGTAGCGCAGCGGCGTCAGCGCTGCGCAAGCCGGCTGCCGACAATCCGCCATTGCGCCCCCCAGAATGCGCAAGGAGACAAAGAGATCATGGACTACGCCAGCTTCTACCGCCGTTCCATTGACGACCGCGACGCCTTCTGGGCCGAGCAGGCCCAATTGATCGACTGGCACCGGCCCTTCGACCAGGTCTGCGACTACAGCAACCCGCCTTTCGCGCGTTGGTTCGTCGGCGGCCAGACCAACCTGTGCCACAACGCGGTCGACCGCCACCTCGCGACGCGCGCCGACCAGAACGCGCTGATCTTCGTCTCGACCGAGACCGACGAGGAGCGCGTCTACTCGTTCCGCGAACTGCATGCCGAGGTCCAGCGCATGGCCGCGGTGCTGCAGTCGCTCGGCGTCAAGCGCGGCGACCGGGTGCTGATCTACATGCCGATGATCGCCCAGGCGGCGTTCGCGATGCTCGCCTGCACGCGCATCGGCGCGATCCACTCGGTGGTATTCGGCGGCTTCGCCAGCTCCAGCCTCGCGAGCCGGATCGACAACGCCGAGCCGCTCGTGATCGTCAGCGCCGATGCCGGCAGCCGCAGCGGCAAGGTCGTTCCCTACAAGGGCCTGCTCGACGAGGCGATCCGGCTCGCGAAGCACAAGCCGGCCAAGGTGCTGATGGTCGATCGCGGCATGGCCGGGTACGAGCCGGTCTCCGGCCGCGATGCGGACTACGCGACGCTGCGCGCGCAGCACATGGACGACGTCGTGCCATGCATGTGGCTGGAAGCGACGGACCCGAGCTACACGCTCTACACCAGCGGCACGACGGGCAGCCCCAAGGGCGTGCAGCGCGACACCGGCGGCTACGCCGTCGCGCTCGCGGCGAGCATGAAGCACATCTTCATGGGCCAGCCGGGCGAGACCTATTTCTCGACCAGCGACATCGGCTGGGTCGTCGGCCACAGCTACATCGTCTACGGCCCGCTGCTCGCCGGCATGGCGACGATCTTCTACGAGGGCCTGCCGACGCGGCCCGACGCCGGCATCTGGTGGAGCCTGGTCGAGAAGTACAAGGTCACCGCGATGTTCAGCGCGCCGACCGCGGTGCGGGTGCTGAAGAAGCAGGACCCGGCGTATCTGTCCAAGTACGACCTGTCGTCGCTGCGCGCGTTGTTCCTCGCCGGGGAGCCGCTCGACGAGCCGACCGCGCAGTGGATTTCGGGCGCACTCGGCAGGCCGATCATCGACAACTACTGGCAGACCGAATCCGGCTGGCCGATCCTCGCGCTGGCCAACGGCGTCGAGAAGAAGACGAGCAAGTTCGGCAGCCCGGGCCTGCCGATGTACGGCTACGACATCAAGCTACTCGACGAGAACACCGGCGAGGAGATGAAAGGCGCCAACCAGAAGGGCGTCGTCGCGATCGAGGGCCCGCTGCCGCCGGGGTGCATGCAGACCGTGTGGCGCGACGACAGGCGCTTCGTCGAGACCTACTGGAAGAGCGTGCCCAACCGCTTGGCCTACAGCACCTTCGACTGGGCGGTGCGCGACGAGGACGGCTACTTCTTCATCCTCGGCCGCACCGACGACGTGATCAACGTCGCCGGCCACCGCCTGGGCACGCGCGAGATCGAGGAGAGCATCTCGGGCCACGCCAACGTGGCCGAGGTCGCCGTCGTCGGTGTCGCCGATCAGCTCAAGGGCCAGGTCGCGATGGCCTTCGTCGTGCCCAAGGACGCCGCGGCGGTTGCCGACGACGCGGGTCAGATGAAGCTCGAGGGCGAGATCATGAAGCTCGTCGATAGCACGCTCGGCGCCGTTGCACGGCCGTCGCGCGTGCGCTTCGTCGGCGTGCTGCCCAAGACACGCTCGGGCAAGCTGCTGCGCCGCGCGATCCAGGCCGTCTGCGAAGGCCGCGACCCGGGCGACCTGACGACGATCGAGGACCCGACCGCGCTGCAGCAGATCAAGGACTTCTTCTCCGCCGCCTGAAGCGTCTGGGGGGCAGGGTCGGGGATTGCGGCATGATTCGGCCATGGATCGTGCCGCCGTGCTCGCCCTCCTGAGCCAAGAAAAGCCCGAGATGCAGCGCCGCTTTGGCGTGCGCAGCTTGGCACTGTTCGGCTCTCGCGCGCGCGCACTGGCGCACGGCGGCAGCGACGTCGACCTCCTGGTCGCGTTCGATGGCCCCGCCACCTCGGCGCGCTACTTCGGGCTGCAGTTCTTTCTCGAGGATCTGCTCGGCGCCTCGGTCGACCTCGTCACCGAGCAGGCGTTGCGCCGAGAGTTGCGCCCCCACGTCGAGCGCGACGCGATCCATGTCTGACGGCGGCGCAGCGCGCGAGTGGCGCTTCTATGTCGAGGACATGGTGGCCTTCTGCGACAAGGCGTTGTCCTACACGCAAGGGCTGGATCGCGCGGCCTTCCCGGCCGATCCGATGCGCTACGACGCCACGCTCAGAAACCTCGAACTCATCGGTGAGGCAGCCACACGCGTGCCCGAGGCGGTCCGCGCTTCGGCTCCCGACGTGCCCTGGCGGCTGGTGATCGCGGTGCGCAACCGCTTGATTCACGGCTACCTCGGCATCGACGACGACACGCTGTGGAGCATCGTGAGCGACGACCTCGCGCCCTTGCGTGCGGCGCTGATCGGTTTGCTTCGCCGCTAGTGCCGATGGCTCACGTGAGGCGCCCGGCGCGGAAGTCCTCCACCGCCTGGTAGATCTGCTCGTTCGTGTTCATCACGAACGGGCCGTACTGCGCGATCGGTTCATCGAGCGGCCGGCCGGCGATGAGCAGTGCGCGTGCAGGCTGCGTCGCCTCGAGCACCACGCGCTCGCCATCGTTGGCGAGGATCGCCATGCGCTGCAGCGGCACGTCGCTGTGGCCGATGCGCAGCGCGCCGCGATAGACGTAGGCGAAGGCGTTGTGCGCCGCCGGCAGCGGCTGCTCGAAGCGCGCGCCTGCCGGCAGATGGATGTCGAGGTACAGCGGTTCGGTACGCGCCCGCTGCACCGCGCCCGCGACGCCGTGGCTGCTGCCCGCGATCACGCGCACCGTCACCCCTGCGGGCGTCGTGAACATCGGCAGTTCGGCGCCCTGGATGTCGCGGTACCAGGGCGGCATCAACTTGTCGCTCGCGGCGAGGTTGAGCCAGAGCTGGAAGCCTTCCATGCGGCCGTTCTCCTGCTCGGGCAGCTCGGAGTGGATCACGCCGCGCCCGGCCGTCATCCACTGCACGCCGCCGTCCTGCAGCAGTCCTTCGTGGCCGGCGCTGTCGCGATGCCGCATGCGGCCGGCGATCATGTAGGTCACGGTCTCGAAGCCGCGGTGCGGGTGGTCCGGAAAGCCGGCGATGTAGTCTTCAGCCGAGTCGCTGCCGAAGGCGTCGAGCATCAGAAAGGGGTCGAGCCGGCGCTGCAACGGCTGCGTCAGCACGCGGGTGAGTTTCACGCCGGCGCCGTCCGAGGTCGGCATGCCGGCGACCAGGCGCTCGACGGAGCGCGCTCGATCGGAAGTGTCGGTGGCGGACGCGGTGGAGGCAACTGGGTGGGCTGGCATGGCGGGCGTCTCCAGAGAGAGCGTCATCCTCTCACGATCAGGCCAGCGCCGCTTCGATCTGGCGCTCGGCATCGGCGAGCCCCTCGCGCTCCGCATCAGGGCCCAGCGCCAGGCCTTCGGCATAGACCCACTCGATGTCGGTCATGCCGAGGAAGCCGAGCACGGTGCGCAGATAGGACACCTGGCTGTCGTTGCCGGTGTCGCGGTAGCGGCCGCCGCGCGTCAGCACGACATAGACCTTCTTGCCGGTCAGCAGTCCGCGCGGGCCGTCGGCGGTGTACTCGAAGGTGGCACGGGCGCGCGAGATCGCGTCGATCCAGTTCTTCAGCTGCGTGCTGACGCCGAAGTTGTACATCGGCGCGCCGATCACGACCACGTCGGCCGCCTTGATCTCGTCGATCGCCGCGTCGTCCTGCGCGACCCGCGCCGACTGCTCGGCATTGCGTTGCTCGGCGGGCGTGAACAGTGCCTGCAGCGCCATCTCGTCGAGCGCCGGGTGCGGCCGGGCAGCGAGGTCGCGCAGGGTCAGTCGGGCTTGCGGATGTGCCGCGCGCAGCGAGGCCACGAGGCGATCGGCAAGCCGCGACGACAACGAGCCCTGGCTGCGGGCGCTGGAATTGATCTGCAGGATGTTCATGGTCGAAGTCAGGATCGAGTGGCGATGCGCAAACTCTATTGATGTCTACAAGTAAGATAAATAGACTTGTCAGATAACATTATTCCAAAGGAGCAACAATGAGGCCAGGGATGCATATCGATCCGAACGACCTGCTGCTGTTCGCCACGATTGCCGAGACGGGCAGCTTCACGGCCGCGGCCGAGCGCCTCGAACTGCCCAAGAGCAGCGTGTCGCGGCGCCTGTCGGCGCTCGAGAAGACGCTCGGCGAGCGGTTGCTGCAGCGCACGACGCGCAAGTTGCGCCTGACCGAGTTCGGCCAGAGCCTGCTCGAGCCCGCGCGCCAGGTGGCGGCCGAGGTCGATGCCGTGGTCGCGATCGCGCTCAGCCGGCAGGCGCAGCCGAGCGGGCGCCTGAGGGTGTCGATGCCGGGCGACTTCGCCGGCGTCGACGTCGCGCGGCTGCTGGCGCAACTCGTCGTCCGCCATCCCGGCATCACGCTCGACCTCGACATCTCGGCGCGCCATGTGGACCTGATCGGCGAGGGCTTCGACCTCGCCGTGCGCATGGGAGACCTGGCCGACGATGCGACGCTCACCGCGCAACGCATCGCGACCCATGCCTGGGGCCTGTACGCGGCGCCGACCTATCTCGCGCTGCACGGCCATCCGGCCGTGCCCGCCGACCTGCTGCGCCATGACACGCTGGCGCTGCGCTCGCGCAGCGGCGAGGCGATGCGATGGACACTGCAGCGCAACACCGAACGCTGGAGCGCGACGCCGGTGCCGCGTGCGATGGCCAATTCGCCCGACCTGCTGACCCGGCTCGCCATCGAGGGCATGGGCGTCGCCGCGCTGCCCGAACGCGTTGCCCAGCCGCATCTGGCGCTGCGCGCCCTCGTGCGCGTGCTGCCGGACTGGTGCCTGCCGCCGACGGCCGCCTGGGCGGTGATGCCGGGCCGGCGCCTCGCACCGCCCAAGACGCGCGCGTTGCTCGACATGCTCCAGGCAGCACTGGCGCAGGAGACTCCGAACCCTGGCCCAAGCCCCTGAGCCGGAGCGGGTTTGCACGAATGTGCAGTACTTCGTACGACCGTACAGTCGCGCTATGTCGTCGGACCTGGCCACAGCGCTCGCTGCCACCCCGGCAGCGCGTCGCCGCGAGCCGCGCCCCGACCGCAAGCAGGCGATCCTGCTCGCCGCCGAAAGGCTGTTCGCGCTGCGCGGCTACCACGGCGTCTCGATCCGCCAGATCGCCGACGAGGCCGGTGTGCCGCTGGCGCTGGTGGGTTATCACTTCGGGGCCAAGCACGAACTCTTCCACGCCATCTTCGCGCACTGGGCCCACACCATCGCCGAGCGCATGGCGCTGCTGCGCCAGGCCGGCGCTGGCGCTGTCGAAGGCGCCGCGTTGCGCGACATCGTGCTCGCCTTCGTCGAGCCGGTGCTGCGCATGCGCGCCAGCGCCGAGGGTGAGTTCTATGCGCTGCTGGTGGCGCGCGAACTGGCCTACCGCACGCCGGAGGCCGACCGCGTGTTGGCCGACTTCTTCGACCCGATGGCGCATGCCTTCATCGACGCGCTGCACCGTGCCTGCCCCGGCAGCACGCGCCCCCGGGCGGCCTGGGCCTACCAGTTCGCGCTCGGCGCGCTCATCCACCACTTGAGCGACCACCGCGTACAGCGCCTGTCGCGCGGCAAGAACACGCCCAACGACGGCGCGGCCGCCGCGCTGCTGGTGGACTTCGTGTCCGCCGGCATCGCCGCCGTGCTGTGCTCCCCAGGTTCCCACCGCCCGCCCACCCACAAGACCCGGAGACGACCATGATCAAGCGCACCCTCCTCCCGTCCATCGCACTGGCCGTGCTCGGCCTGGCGGCGTCGTCAGCGCCGCTGGCCCAGCAGGTCATCAAGCTCAGTGCCGCCGCCGGCCATCCGCCGGTCTTCCTGTGGGTCAAGCTGACCGACGAGGTGTTCATTCCCGAAGTGGACAAGCGCCTCGCCGCAGCCGGCGGCAAGTACAGGATCGACTGGACCAAGGCCTGGGGCGGCACGCTGCTGAAACTGGGCACCGAGTCCAAGGGCGTGGCCGACGGCGTGGCCGACATCGCCATCGTGAGCACCATCTTCGAGGCTGCCAAGTTCCCGCTCCAGAACGTTACCTACTACACGCCCTTCGGCACCGACGACGTGGGCGTCATCAACCAGACGATGCAGGGGCTGCAGGCCAGCATCCCGGCGATGAACGACGCCTGGACGAAGAACGGGCTGGTCTACCTGAACGGCATGGCGCTCGATTCGTACCACATCTGGACCAAGTTCCCGGTCACCCGCATCGAGGACTTGCAGGGCCGCAAGCTCGGCGCGCCCGGGCCGGCTGCCAACTGGGTCAAGGGCACCGGGGCGGTGGCGGTGGCCGGCACCCTGAACAGCTACTACGAGGACATCAAGTCCGGCGTGTCCGAAGGTGCGGTGGTCTTCACCACCGGCGCCTGGGGTGCCAAGCTGCACGAGGTGGCGCCCTACGTCACCAAGGTGAACTTCGGCGCCATGTTCGCCGGCGGGCTCGCCATCAACAAGGGCGTGTTCGACAAGCTGCCGCCCGAGGTGCAGAAGGCGATGCGCGAGGCCGCCGACGTGTGGGCGGCGGAATACGTCAAGCGCCAGGGTGCGGCCGTGGCCGCGCTGCTGCAGAACATGGCCGGCGCCGGCGCCAAGATCAGCGAGCTTGCTCCCGCCGAACGCAAGCGCTGGGCCGACGCGCTGGGCCCGGTGGCCAAGACCTGGGCCGCCGACGTCACGGCCAAGGGCGGCCCCGGCAACGAGGTGCTCAAGGCCTACATCGAGGCGCTGAAGAAGTCGGGCGCGACGCTGCCGCGCGACTGGTCGGTGAACTGAAGGCCGCCGCGATGGAGGCCGAGCCCGGCGCGGCGGACGCCGACGCCTACGGCACGCCGTTGCCCGGGGGCTGGCAGCGGATGGGCCGCGCGATGAACGCGCTCGGCACGCTGTGGATCGTGGCGCTGATGCTGCTCATCAACAGCGACGTGCTGGGCCGCAACCTGCTGGGCGCCCCGGTGCGCGGCGTCACCGAGCTGGTATCGCTGTCGATCGTCGGCATCGTCTTCCTGCAGTTGGCCGACACGCTCTACAGCGGCCGCTTCACGCGCGCCGACGTGCTGCTGCAGCGCCTCAAGCGCACCCGGCCGGTGGCCGCTGCGCGCCTGCAGGCGCTGTTCCACGCGGCCGGCGCGGCGCTGATGGCGGTGATCCTGTGGGCCGCGTGGCGCCCGCTCGTCGAATCGATCCGCATCCGCGAGTACGTCGGCGCAATCGGCGACTTCACCGCGCCGGTGTGGCCGGTGCGGGCGATCATGCTGATCGGGCTGTTGGTGACGCTCGTCACCTTCTTGCTGCTCGCGCGGGCCGACTGGCGCCGCGCCGGCCGCCTCGCGCAGCGGCGCTGACGACGATGTCGGGCTCGCTGATCGCGTCGCTGTCGCTGCTGGCGATGCTGGTGCTGATCTGGTGCGGCATGCATGTGGCCGTGGTGCTGGCGCTGGTGTCGTTCTTCGGCGTCTGGCTCATCAAGGGCAATGTGGAAGTGGCCGCCAACCTGCTCGCGCAGGGTGCGTCCGACGCGGTGGCGAGCCACATCTTCGGTGTCGTCCCGCTGTTCGTGCTGACCGGCTTCCTGGTGGCCGCCGCCGACGTCGGCAAGGACGCCTTCGAGGTCGCGAACCAGCTCTTCCGGCGCCTGCGCGGCGGGCTGGGCGTGGCCACCGTGGCGGCGAATGCGGTGTTCGCGGCCATCACCGGCATCTCGATCGCCTCGGCCGCGGTGTTCACGCGCGTCGCGGTGCCGCAGATGCAGCGCTACGGCTACCGCAGCGGCTTCGCGACCGGCGTCGTGGCCGGTTCGTCGGTGCTGGGCATGCTGATCCCGCCCAGCCTGCTGATGATCCTGTACGGATTCCTCGCCAACCAGTCGGTGGGCGACATGTTCACGGCCGGCATCGTGCCCGGGCTGCTGCTGGCGCTGGCCTATGCGCTGGGCATCGTCGCGCTGGCCTACCTGCGGCCGGGCATGGTGTTCGCCGATGGCGGGCCGGCGGCAGTGGACAGCGCAGCGCTGCTGCCGCTCGGTACGCTGTTATGGAAGTTGCTGCCGAGCCTCGTGATGATCGTGGCGGTGCTGGGCGGCCTGTACGGCGGCCTGTTCACCGCCACCGAGGCCGGCGCGGTGGGTGCGGCGCTGGCGCTGCTGATCGCGCTGCTGAAACGCAAGCTCGGCGCGCGCAGCCTGTGGGCGGTGCTCACCGAAACCGGCCACGTGACGGTGGCGGTGAGCTTCCTGATCATCTGCGCCAGCATCTACACGCGCATGCTGGCGATGTCGGGCATGCCGCAGTTCCTGGTCGAGAGCATGGCCGCTGCCGGGCTCGGGCAGGTGGCGTTCGTTCTGCTGTACGTGGCGGTCGTGATCGCGCTCGGGACGATCATCGATTCGTCGTCGATCATGCTCATCGTGCTGCCGCTGATGCTGCCGATCGCCGAGCAGTTCGGCATGAACCTGGTCTGGTTCGGCGTCGTCACGGTGGTGGCGGTCGAGATCGGGCTGCTGACACCGCCCTTCGGGCTGTCGGTGTTCGTCATCAAGAGCACGCTCAACGACCCCGCGGTTTCGCTGGGCGACATCTTCCGCGGCACGGCGCCGTTCACGTTGATGATGCTGGGCGTGCTGCTGTTGCTGCTCGCCTTCCCGCAGTTGAGCCTGGTGTTGCTGAAGTGAAACTGCATTCGATGCGACCGAGATGCGACGCCAATGGCGCTCCGAGCGCGATCGGGCCGACGGGGCGCTCTGCTCCGTTCATGTCCCCCGCCGCCGGCCTGCGGCCGTCGGCTCCTCCTCTACTTCACTGCGCAGAGCACCCCGCCGTCCCGATCCGGCACCGTCCGTCGGTGTTCGTCGGCCGGGGAATACAAGCCGGCCGCCCGACGGCCTTGGCGTGCGCCCGACAGGAACGCGTTGCGCCGCCAACGCAGTGCCGACCCAGCTGCGCCCGTTTCATGCGTCGCGGGTCGCGCGATGCGCGGAGGAGCAACTGAAGTGAAACTGACGACCCCCGGCCGCCGAGCGGCCGCCCCCCGCGGGGGCTCCGAACCCGACCGG
Organism: Ideonella sp.; assembly: GCF_016702655.1. Taxonomy (GTDB): domain Bacteria; phylum Pseudomonadota; class Gammaproteobacteria; order Burkholderiales; family Burkholderiaceae_C; genus CAIKUF01. Next base: position 292,502 of record NZ_JADJDO010000004.1, on the reverse strand, counting down.
GAAACCCGGATCGGGTTCGGCGCGCTAACACCGCTGCGCCCCCTGGTCGCCTGCGGCGACCGGTCCCCCGGGGGACCTGGTTTCATGCGTCGCGGGTCGCGCGATGCGCGGTGGAGCAACTGAAGTAGGGGACTGCGATGGCTGTCAATCCGTTGATCGGCTTTCAGTTGGACCGGGCGCAGATCGTGACCGTGGGCCACGACCTGCAGCGTCCGGAGTGCATCCTCGCCGAGCGCGATGGCACGCTGTGGGCGGCCGATGCGCGCGGCGGCGTGATGCGGATTGCCGCGGACGGCAGCCAGCGCTTCATCGGCCAGCGCGCCAGCGCGCAATTTGCAGCGGCGCAGGCCGGCGATGCCGCGGCGATGGAGGCCAAATACACCCAGGGCACGCTGCCCAACGGCCTGGCCTTCGCGGCCAACGGCGACATCCTGATCGCCAACTTCGGCACCGACCTGCTCGAGATCATGACCCGCGACGGCGTCACGCGCACGCTGCACGACCGCATCGACGGCGAGCCGATCGGCAAGGTCAACTTCGTGCTGCGCGACTCGAGGCAGCGGCTGTGGATCACCGTGTCCACGCGCGTCAACCCGTGGACCCGGGCCGCGACCTCGCGCGTGCGCGACGGCTATGTCGCCGTGCTCGACGCCCATGGCCTGCGCGTCGTCGCCGACGGCTTTGCCTTCACCAACGAGGTGCGGCTCGATGCGCGCGAGGAGTGGCTGTACATCGTCGAGACCACCGGCCCGCACATCAGCCGCATGCGCGTGGTCGAAGGCGAGCAGGGCGTGAGCCTGGGCGAGCGCGAAGTCTTCGGCCCCGCCGACCTGGGCGGCCCGCCCGATGGCATCGCCTTCGACGCCTTCGGCAACCTGTGGTGCACGCTGGTCATGGTCGACCAGCTGATCGCGCTCACGCCGGCGGGCGACAAGCTGCTGCTGCTGGACGACGGGGACCCGCAGGCGGCGCGCAATCTGGTGCAGAAGATGGCGGCCGGCACGGCGACACCCGAGGACATGCTGCGCGCGCGCGGCACGCTGGCGCCGTGGATGGCGAGCGTGACCTTCGGCGGGCCCGACCTGCAGCAGGTCTACCTGGGCAGCCTGATGGGCACGACGATCCCGAGCTTTCGCTCGCCGGTCGCCGGGCTGCCGATGGTGCACTGGGGCGAGGCCCATCCATGACGCGCATTGCCGGCGTCGTGCCCGACGACAGCCCCGAGTTTCGCCGGCTCGAGGCGCTGTGCATCGAGACCCTGGGCTTCATGCCCAACAGCGTGCTGGCGATGCTGCGCGTGCCCGGCCTGGCGCAGGCACTCGGCGGCCTGAACGCTGCGCTGATGGGCCCGGGCAGGGTGGAGCAGGGCTTCAAGCGGCTGGTCGCGCACATGGCCTCGCGCGCCGCCGGCTGCCAGTACTGCATGGCGCACACGGCGGCCGGCGCGCAGGTGCATGGCGTCGTTGCCGAACGGCTCGACGCGTTGTGGAACTTCGAGACCAGCGCGCTGTTCACGCCCGCCGAGCGCGTGGCGCTCGAGCTCGCGCTGGCCGGCGGCCAGGTGCCCAACGGTGCCGACGATGCGCTGTTCGAGCGCCTGCGCCAGCATTGGAGCGAAGAGCAGATCCTCGAACTGGTCGGCGTGGTCTCTCTGTTCGGTTTCCTCAATCGCTGGAACGACACGCTGGCCACGCCGCTCGAAGCCCATCCGTCGGACGTCGCCCGGCGCCACCTCGCGCCGCACGGCTGGACGCCGGGCAAGCACCAGTCTTGACGCCGCAGGAGACCCCGATGACCCGCAAATTCGTCGATCTGTCGATCTACCTCGAAAACGACGTGCTCAGCGATCCGCCCGCCTTTGCGCCAAAGATCGAGTACTTCACGCACGCCAACACCTTCGCCCAGATCGAGCCCTTCTTCCCCGGCCTGAAGCGCGAGGATCTGCCCGACGGCGAAGGCTGGGCGGTCGAGATGGTGCAGCTCTCGACGCACAACGGCACCCACCTCGATGCGCCCTACCACTTCCACTCGACGATGGACAAGGCACTTGGCGCCAGCAAGCCGGCAATCGCGATCGACGAGGTGCCGCTCGAGTGGTGCTTCCAGCCCGGCGTCAAGCTCGACTTGCGCCACTTCGAGGACGGCTATGTCGTCACCGCGGCCGACGTCGAGGCCGAACTCGCGCGCATCGGCCACACGCTTGCGCCGCTCGAGATCGTCGTCGTCAACACGCGCGCCGGCGCGCGCTACGGCCAGCCCGACTACGTGGCGTCGGGCTGCGGCATGGGCTACGAGGCGACGATGTACCTGCTCGAGCGCGGCGTGCGCCTGACCGGCACCGACGCCTGGAGCTGGGACGCGCCCTTCGTGCACACGGCCAGGAAGTACGGCGCGACGCACGACGCGTCGCTGATCTGGGAAGGGCACAAGGCGGGGCGCGACATCGGCTACTGCCACCTGGAGAAACTGCACAACCTGGAAGCGCTGCCGCCGGCGGGCTTCTACATCAGTTGCTTTCCGCACAAGATCCGCGGCGCGTCGGCCGGCTGGACGCGCGCGGTCGCGATCTTCGACGACCGGTTGCTGGCGCCATGATCGGGCTCGACCACACGCATGACGGCTCGGCACGGAGTTGGCTCGCGTCGGCGAACGTCGAGGGCGCCGACTTCCCGGTCCAGAACCTGCCCTTGGGCGTCTTCCGCCGTGCCGGCGAAGCCCAGCCGTGGCGGGGCGGGGTGGCGATCGGCGACCAGGTGCTCGACCTCGCCGCGCTCGCGGAGGGTGGCCTGGTCACGGCGCCGCTCGCTGCTCAGGCGCTGGGCGCCGCCGCGCGGCCGGCACTGAACGACCTGTTCGCGCTCGGGCCGGCGTCGTGGCGGGCGTTGCGGCAGGCGCTGTTCGCGCTGCTCGAGAGCCGCGCGGATGCCGCGACGGTCGCCTCGGCGCAGCGCTGCCTCGTGCCGCAGGCTCTGGCCGAGATGTCGTTGCCGGCGCGCATCGGCAACTACACCGACTTCTACACGTCCTACCATCATGCGCACAACATCGGCCGCCTGTTCAGCGCGGCCCACGACGTGGTGCCGGCGAACTTCCACTCGATCCCGATCGCTTACCACGGCCGCGCGTCGAGCGTCGTCGTCAGCGGGACGCCGGTGCGCCGCCCGCTCGGCCAGATGCTGCCGCCGGGCGCCGCAGCGCCGGTGTTCGGCCCCTGTGCGCGCCTCGACTACGAGTTCGAGCTCGGCGCCTGGGTCGGCGTCGGCAACGCGCTCGGCACGCCGGTGCCGCTGCGCGAGGCCGAGGGACACCTGTTCGGCATCAGCCTGCTCAACGACTGGTCGGCGCGCGACATCCAGGGCTGGGAGATGCAGCCGCTCGGCCCCTTCCAGGCAAAGAACTTCGCGACCTCGGTGTCGCCCTGGATCGTGACGATGGATGCGCTGATGCCGTTTCGCCTGCCGTGGACGCGCGATTCGCGCTGGCCGCAAGCCTTGCCCTATCTCGATGCGCCGGCCAATCGGGCGCAGGGAGCGATCGACATCCTGCTCGAGACCTGGCTCGAATCGCCAGCCCGGCGCAGCTGCAATGCCGGCCCGGTGCGGATTGCGGCGACGAGCTTCAGGCACCAGCACTGGACGCTGGCGCAGATGCTCGCGCACCACACCGTGGGCGGCTGCAACCTGCAGGCGGGCGACCTGCTCGGCAGCGGCACGATCTCGGGCCCCGAGGCCGACGAAGCCGGCGCGATGATGGAGTTGACGCAGGCGGGCAGGGCGCCGCTGCGACTGCCCGATGGTCGCGGCGGCACCGATGAACGCGCCTTCCTCGCCGACGGCGACGCGTTGATCCTGCGCGGCCACTGCGAGCGGCACGGCTTCGCGCGCATCGGCTTCGGCGAGTGCCGGGGCGAGATCGTGCCGGCCTTGCCGCCGTCGGCGGCGGGCGGCTGAGCCGCGGCCCGTCACCCCCGGAAGGGGGGGGCGCAGCTTCAGCCCCGCACACCCGCCCCATGAGAGGGTGCGCCGCGAACGCGCTTCCCGCCCTCGGAGGGATTTGCGCCGCGACGCGCCGCAGGAACACTGCATCCCGGACTGATCGAAGGGGTGCACATCATGGCAAGAATGGCTTGTGCCGTCGCGACCGCGCCGTTGCCACCGTGGCCGCTGGGGGCCGAACCGGAGCTCGTCGCGCCGTCATCCGAAACCGGCAAGGCCGAGCGGTCGATCGACAGCGAAGCCGCAGGCTCGGGCTGGCACGAGTCGTCGTGGCAGCTGCGCCGCGGGCTTCAGGTCGACGAGAACCCGCCGCCGGAGGCGATCCCGCCCGAGTGGCAGTGGCGCTGGTGGCTGGACGCGAACGCCGGCTAGTAGTCGCTGCAGCCCGCCGTGCGCGGGCGCCCGCTGCCGCCCGGCGTGGCCTGCCGGGCATCGAGCCGGCGCCGGCCGTGTGCCCGGGGTTCAGCGAGGCGTGATCCGCAAGCGCGCCACGGGGTCGCGCGCCCGCTGCGGCGGTGCCCGCAGCTTGGGCGGACCCGGGCCGTGCGCCGCCGGCGTTGGCGGTGTTCGTGGCGCCCGGGGTCGGCGTCGCCGATCGGCGCGCCGCGTCAGCGCGACCGGCGCCGCGTCGCGACGGCCAGCACGGCGAGGCCGGCAAGCATCAACGCATAGGCCTCGGGCTCGGGGACCATGCCCACGTCACCATTGGTCACAGCCATGGCGTGGAACAAGTTGTTCTTGAGGTAATAGCCCTGGTTGCCGTCGTCGGTGCCGAACCAATACGCGTAGTCCGAACCATTCTCAGTACCGGACCAGTAAACGGAGGACAGCAGATTCTGGAAGCTGCCGGTGTTGGTCATCGGGCCGGGCGAGTTGCCGAGTTCGTCGTACCAGAGGTGCCCCATCTCGCTGCTGTGGCAATTCCAGCCATAGCAGGCGCCCGTCGGCAGCCGCCAGTCGCTATGGCCGCCAAAGCTGTAGCCGTCGGCCCAGGCGACGGCGGTGTCCCAGTCCATCTGCCCGTTCACGTTGGCATCGCGCAGCCACGTGATATCGAGGTCGGTGTCATAGAACGCATCGGTGACGGTGTCGCCGTCGAGATCGCGGTCCTGCAGCTCGGCCTGGGCCGTTCCGGCCACGAGTGCCGCGGCGAGCGACACCGCGCCGAGCAGGGTGCACTTGATCGGGTGTTTCGATTGCATGGTCAATTCCTCATTCGGGTTGAAGTTGCGCGGATGCCGGCACGGCTCCGGAGCCTGAATGCAGCCGGGGCGCGGCGCTGCTGCCGACCGCAGGGGCACTCTGCGCGCGACGAACCCACGGATCGCTGACCGATTCGCGCCGGGCCGTCACACGAGCTGCGGCACAATTTGGGCAAACCGGGAGCCGCATGTCGCTCGAGAAGAAAAACGAGTCTCAGGCGCGCCGGCCCCCGGCGCTGGCCAAGCTCGCGCCGCCGCGGGTCGACGGGCTGCTGCCGCGCACCCGCCTCTTCGAACGCCTGGACGCGCTGCGCGACACGCCCCTGGTATGGATCGCGGCCGCACCCGGGGCCGGCAAGACCTCGATTGCCGCGAGCTGGCTGCAAGCGCGCGGGCAGCCTTCGCTGTGGATGCAGATCGACGCCGCGGACGAAGACCCGGCCTCGTTCTTCCACTACCTCGGCCTGGCCGCGCAGCGCCTTGCCGCAGGGGCCGCACCGCTGCCGGCCTTCACGCCGGACCATGCACGGCGCCCGCTGCCGTTCGCGCGCCGCTACTTCCGCGACCTGTTCCAGCGCCTGCCCGCCGGGGCCGTGATCGCGTTCGACAACGTGCAGGAGGCGGGAGCCGAGGCGGTGTTGCCGGCCCTGCTGGCGGTGATGGTCGAGGAGCAGCCGGCCGGCTTTCAGGTGCTGGCGATCAGCCGCCACGAGCCGCCGGCGGCGCTCGCCCGCGCGCGTGCAGCGCGCCAGGTCGGCATCGTCGATGGGCAGGAATTGCGCTTCCTGCCCGCGGAAGCGCGCGCGGTCGCCGAGCTCGGCGGCATGGGCTCCGCGCTGCAGATCGAGCGCGTGCTCGCGCAGTCGCAGGGCTGGGCGGCCGGCGTCGTGCTGATGCTCGAGGCGGCCCGGCGCTCGGGCGGGCTGGACGCCGCCGCCGGCCCCGGCAGCGGCGACACGCAGGCGGTGTTCGACTACTTCACGACCCAAGTGCTCGGCGCGACGCCGGCGGGCACCCGCGAGACGCTGCTGCGCCTGAGCTACCTGCCGAGGATGACCCTGCCGATGGCCCTCGAGCTGAGCGGCGACGCCGCCGCCGGCGCCTTGCTGGAGCAATGGGTGCGCCGCCATCTGTTCACCGAACGGCGCTTCGAACCGGAGCCGAGCTACCAGTTCCACGCGCTGTTCCGTGCGTTTCTTCGGGCGCAGGCGCGGCGCGAGTTCGGGGCCGCGGCGGATCGGGCGTGGACCTTGCGCGCCGGGCAGTTGCTGCGCGCCGGGGGGCACGACACCGAAGCCTTCGCCAGCCTTGCCGAGGCAGCGGCCTGGGCCGAAGCGGCGTCGCTCGTCCTGGACCGAGCCGAAGCGCTGGTGGCCGCCGGGCGGCACCAGACGCTGGCAACGTGGATCGAAGCGCTGCCGCTGCCAGAACGCGCAGCCGAGCCCTGGCTCGCGTACTGGCTGGGCGTGGCCTGGACCGGGCGCGACCCCCTGCGCAGCAAGGCCGAGCTGCTGCGCGCGCTGGCGCGCTTCGACCAGCTGAACGACACGGTGGGGCGGGTGCGCACCCTCACCGCGCTGCTGTCGGGTTGGTGGAACGAGCCCGACGGCGTGCGCTGGCTCGCGCCCCACGTGCAGCAACTCGCCGCGCTGCTCGACCGGCCGGCGGACCTGGCGCTGCCGGTCGTCGCCAGCGCGCTGGTGACCCTGACCCAGGCGCAACTGATGATCCGGCCGACCGATCCCGGCCTGGCGCAGCTCGCGCAGCGCGTGGCCGACCTGCCGCTGGACGAACTGCCTGCCGCGCTGGCGCTCGGCGCCGGCACCTGCCTGCTCCAGTTCCACTGGGGCGAGGGTCGCACCGCCGCGTGCGAGGTGGCGATACGGCGCACGCGTGCGATCGCCGAACGGCCCGATCTGCCGCCCGGCGAGCGCACCTGGTTCTGGTTCTGGCTGATGACGCACCAGGTCTACATGGCCAACCCGGAGGCCGCTCGCGATGCGATGGCGCAGGCCCGCCTGTTGAAGGACGAAGCGCGCCGCGCGCCGCCGTTCATCGACTTCGTGCGCTGGGATGTCACGCTGGAGATGCAGCAGGGCCGCATCCGCGAAGCGCGCGAGCTGTTGACGCGCGAGCTCGAGCCGCAATTCGCGCAGGCCTCGCGCTTCACGCAGGCCTGCATCGACCTGGAGTGGGTGCGCTGCGCCAACGAGGAAGGGCGATTCGACGAGGCGATCGAGCGCGGGCAGCGGGCGCTCGAGGTCTGCCGCAGCGCCGGACACGACTGGCTGCGCGTGGTGCTGGGCCTGAGCGTGTGCTGCGCCCAGGCGCTTAGTGGCCGGGTCGACGCGGGTTGGCGAACGCTGGCCGAGCTGAGGGCGCTGGCGGCCTTGTCGTTGCCGATCATGGCGGCGTCGGTGGAGGCCTACGGCGCGCTGTTGCACCTGCGCGCGGGCGAACGGCCCGCGGCCCGCGACGCGCTCGACCGCTGCATGGCGCTGCGTGGCGACACGGCCTATGTCTGGGGCCCCGGCTGGAACCGGCCGGCCATTGCCGCACTGGCGGCCTTCTCGCTCGACGAGGGGCGGCATGTCGCGGCGATGACGCGCTTCGTGCGCGGCCTGCGCCTCGTGCCTCCGTCACCCGACGCGCCGGCCTGGCCGTGGCCGGTGCGGCTGCGCGTGCTCGACGACTTTGCGATCGAGATCGACGGAGACGCCCGCGCGTGGCGGCGCCGCAAGTCGCCCTACCGCCTGCTGGCGCTGCTGAAGACGCTGGCGGCCATGGGGGGCCGGGACGTCCCCGCGGAACGACTGTGCGACGCGCTGTGGCCGGACGCGGACGGCGATGCCGCCTACCGCGCGCTCGAGACGGGCCTGTCGCGCCTGCGACGGCTGCTCGGCATCGACGCGGCGTTGCTGCTGCGGGCCGGAAAGGTGTCGCTCAGTCCGCGCTGGGTGAGCCTGGACCTGTGGGTCTTCGAGCACCGGCTGCAGTCGCTGGCGGCGACCGCCACCGGCTCGCCGGCGTGGGCCGAACGCGCGCAAAGAGCCTTGCAGGTCTATCGGCGGCCGCTGCTCGACGGCGATGGTGATGCGGCGTGGCTGCTCGACGCGCGCGATCTGTGGCGGCGGCGCTGGTTGGACTGCCTGGGCGCGTTGGCGGCGCACTACCACTCGGCCGGACAGGCCGACGCGTTGCGCGGCCTGATCGACGGAGCCGAGGCGCTGGACCAGCGTGCCGAGCCGGGCCGCGCGCCCTCTGCCGAATGGGCGCGCCTGCGCGCGCGCTATCCGTTCGACGCCGTCTGACCGAGTGCCCCGAGGCGTCGCGCGGGCGCGGCGCTACAGCACGTCGGAGGCGAAGTCGGCCAGCCGCGAGCGCTCGCCGCGCGCGAGCGTCACGTGTCCGCCGTGCGGCCAGCCCTTGAAGCGGTCGACCGCGTAGGTCAGGCCCGAGCTGCCTTCGGTCAGGTAGGGCGTGTCGATCTGCGCCAGGTTACCGAGGCAGACGATCTTGGTGCCCGGGCCGGCGCGCGTGATCAGCGTCTTCATCTGCTTCGGGGTCAGGTTCTGCGCCTCGTCGATGATGAGGAACTTGTTCAGGAAAGTGCGGCCGCGCATGAAGGCCATGCTCTTGATCTTGATCTTGCTGCGCACGAGGTCGTTGGTTGCCGCGCGGCCCCACTCGCCGGCGCCGCCGTCGCTGCGCGCGAGCACCTCGAGGTTGTCGTCGAGCGCCCCCATCCACGGGTTCATCTTCTCCTCCTCGTTGCCGGGGAGGTAGCCGATGTCTTCGCCGACCGGCACCGTGACGCGGGTCACGATGATCTCGGTGTAGCGCCGGTCGTCCATGACCTGGCTCAGCGCGGCCGCGAGCGTCATCAGCGTCTTGCCGGTGCCGGCCGTGCCGGTCAGGGTGACGAAGTCGCACTCCGGGTCCATCAGCAGGTTGAGCGAGAAGTTCTGCTCGCGGTTGCGCGCCGTCACGCCCCAGACCGCGTTCTTGGCGTGGGTGTACTCCTTGAGCGTGCGCAGCACCGCGGTCTTGCCGGTGATCTCGGCGACCTTGGCGTACAGCGGCGCGGCGCCCGGCGCCTCGAGGAAGACGAACTGGTTGACGAGCAGCAGCGGCACCATCGGCCCGCTGATGCGGTAGTAGGTCAGGCCGCCCTGGTTCCAACTCTCCATCGTCTTGCCGTGGCGGTCCCAGAAGTCGGCCGGCAGTTGCAGCACGCCGGTGTAGAGCAGGTCGCCGTCTTCGAGCGTCTTGTCGTTGAAGTAGTCCTCGGCGGCGAGGCCGAGCGCACGCGCCTTGATGCGCATGTTGATGTCCTTGGACACCAGCACCACCTCGCGCCCGGCGTGGACTTCGCGCAGCGCCTGCACGACGCCCAGGATCTGGTTGTCGGCCTTGCCCTGCGGGAGCCCGGCCGGCAAGCTGACGTTGAGCAGCGTCGTCTGGAAGAACAGCTTGCCCGCCGCCTCGCGGTGGCCGGTGGCGGCGAGCGCCAGGCCGTCGCTCATCTCGACCGTTCCCTTGCGGCTGAGCGTCGCCGCCAGCGCGTCGAGGTCGCGGCTGACCTGGCGCGCGTTGCGCGCGACCTCGCTCATGCCCTTCTTGTGATCGTCGAGTTCCTCGAGCGTGATCATCGGCAGGTAGACGTCGTGCTCGTCGAAGCGGAACAGCGACATCGGGTCGTGCATCAGCACGTTGGTGTCGAGCACGAAGAGCTTGGCCGGGCCGCTGCCACGCGGCTTTCGCGGGCGCTGCTGGCTGGCCGGTGCGACTGCCGCTTGGCTGACCGCAACGATGGGCGGCGGCGCCAGCAATGTCGCCGCGGCACTGCTGTCGAACAGGTCCATCACCGCCGGCGCGGGGGCATCGGCGGCGGCCGATGGCCGGGCGGCACTTCGCTTGCCGGGCCGCGCTGCCGCCTGGGCCTCGAAGTCGGAAGGGCTCAGCAGCGATGCGCGCTTGGCGGGGGGCTTGGGCAGGGGCATGGGGTGCGGGGGCGCGAGGGCGTGAGAGTGCGAACGGCGTGGCGCAAACAAAAGAAGCCGCGCAGTGACCTGGGCGGCTTCCGATGACGCGGCTATTCAGGAACCAAGGGCATGTTTCATTATGCACAGCCGGCTGCGGCGGTGCACCGGTGGCGAACGGCGGCTCAGGCCGCTGCCTTGCGCAGGCTCTTGACTTCCTTGAGGACGTCGTCGACGTGGCCGGCCACCTTGATGCCGCGCCACTCGGCGCGCAGGATGCCGTTGGCGTCGATCAGGAAGGTGCTGCGCTCGATGCCCTTGACCTTCTTGCCGTACATGATCTTGTTCTTGACCACGCCGAACATGTGGCAGAGCTTCTCCTCGGTGTCGGCGATCAGGTTGAACGGCAACTCCAGGCTCTGGCGGAATCGATCGTGCGAGGCCATGTTGTCGCGCGAGACGCCAAAGACCACCGCGCCTGCCTTCACGAAATCCTTGTGACGATCACGGAATTGCATCGCCTCGGTGGTGCAGCCGGGTGTATTGTCCTTCGGGTAGAAATACAGGATGACGGTCTGGCCGATGTACGCCTGCGGCGTGAACTTGACCCCCCCGGTGGCGAGCGCTTCGAATTCGGGAAGAGGCTTGTTGATGGCTGGCGTCATGAAGAATGCATCTGATGAGTTGAGCCGCGCTTGGCGTAGCCGTTAATTATATCGGGCGCACAAGGCTCGCCTGCCGCGGCGCGCCATGGGCCTCGATCAGCAGCGCAGCCACCACCGCGCGCCCTTCCGACGCGAGCACGTTGTAGGTGCGGCAGGCCGCGGCCGTGTCCATGGTCTCGATGCCGATGCCGCGCTCGATCAGCGGGCGCAGCACGGCGGGCGCCGCGAAGCGGATGCGCGATCCGCTGCCGAAGATCACGAGTTCGGGCGCGAGCGCGACCAGCCGTTCGAAGTGCTCTGCGCGCAGGTCCGCGAAGTCGCCGCACGGCCAGGCCTGCACGTCGCCGCGCCAGGGCAGCAGCAGGCTCGCCGAATGGGGCAGCCCGTTGATGCGCACCGTGCCGTCGGTGATGCCGGTGACGGCGTTGACGCCTTCGATGCGGTCGGGCTGGAGTTTCAAGAAGTCGCGGCCTCGTGGACAGGGCCGGCAGCGGCCGGCCCCTATGGTTAAATTATAGTTTTTGCAGCGCAGCAGAGCCCGCCGCGCGGCGCAGGGAGCCTCCTTGTACAAGCCCATCGCGAAGTCGTCCAAGCTCGCCAATGTCTGCTACGACATCCGTGGTCCGGTGCTCGACAAGGCGCGCGAGATGGAGGACGAGGGCCACAAGATCATCAAGCTCAACATCGGCAACCTCGCCGTGTTCGGGCTCGAGCCGCCGGACGAGATCGTGCAGGACATGATCCGCAACATGCCGCACTCGGCCGGCTACACCGACAGCAAGGGCCTGTTCGCGCCGCGCAAGGCGGTCGTGCACTACACGCAGGAGAAGCACATCCACGGCGTCACGGTCGACGACGTGTTCCTCGGCAACGGCGCCTCCGAGCTGATCACGATGAGCCTGAATGCGCTGCTCGACAGCGGCGACGAGGTGCTGATCCCGGCCCCCGACTACCCGCTCTACACGGCGTCGGTCGCGCTCTCGGGCGGGACGCCGGTGCACTACCTGTGCGACGAGCAGTCCGACTGGATGCCCGACATCGACGATATCCGGCGCAAGCTCACGCCGGCGACGAAGGCGATCGTCGTCATCAACCCGAACAACCCGACCGGCGCGCTCTACCCCGAGAGCGTGCTGCAGCAGATCGTCGAGATCGCGCGCGAGCACCAGCTCGTCATCCTCGCCGACGAGATCTACGACAAGACGCTCTACGACGGCAACACGCACACCAGCATCGCGTCGCTCGCCGACGACGTGCTGTGCCTGACCTTCAACGGCCTGTCGAAGAACTACCGCTCGTGCGGCTACCGCGCCGGCTGGATGGTCGTCTCGGGCGAGAAACGCCATGCGCGCGACTACATCGAGGGCCTGAACATGCTCGCGTCGATGCGGCTGTGCTCCAACACGCCGGGCCAGCTCGCGATCCAGACCGCGCTCGGCGGCTACCAGAGCATCAAGGACCTGGTCGCGCCCGGCGGCCGGCTGTGCCGCCAGCGCGACCTCGCCTACGAGTTGCTGACCGCCATCCCGGGCGTCAGCGTCGTCAAGCCCAAGGCCGCGCTGTACATGTTTCCGAGGCTCGACCCGAAGATGTACCCGATCGCCGACGACCAGCAGTTCGCCTACGAACTGCTGGCCGAGGAGAAGGTGCTGATCGTCCAGGGCAGCGGCTTCAACTGGCCGGCGCCGGATCACTTCCGCCTCGTCTTTCTGCCCAACTCCGACGACCTGACCGAAGCCATGGCGCGCATCGCGCGCTTCCTCGACCATTACCGCAAGCGTCACGCACACTGAGATTGCCCATGCGACCCATACAAGCAGGCCTGCTCGGCATCGGCACCGTCGGCAGCGGCACCTTCACGGTGCTGCGCCGCAACCAGGAGGAGATCCGCCGCCGCGCCGGGCGCGCGATCGAGATCACGATGGTGGCCGACCTCGACACGGCGCGCGCCAAGGCGCTCGTCGGCGACGGCGTGCGCGTCGTCGCCGATGCGCGCGAGGTGATCGCCAACCCCGAGATCGACATCGTGATCGAGCTCATCGGCGGCTACGGCATCGCGCGCACGCTGGTCATGGAGGCGATTGCCGCGGGCAAGCATGTCGTCACCGCCAACAAGGCGCTGCTCGCGGTGCACGGCACCGAGATCTTCGCCGCGGCGCGCGAGCAGGGCGTGATGGTCGCCTTCGAGGCCGCGGTGGCGGGCGGCATCCCGATCATCAAGGCGCTGCGCGAAGGGCTCACCGCGAACCGCATCGAGTGGATCGCCGGCATCATCAACGGGACGACGAACTTCATCCTCTCGGAGATGCGCGCCAAGGGACTCGACTTCGAAGTCGTGCTCAAGGAGGCGCAGCGCCTCGGCTATGCCGAGGCCGACCCGACCTTCGACATCGAAGGCGTCGACGCCGCGCACAAGGCGACGATCATGAGCGCGATCGCGTTCGGCATCCCGGTCCAGTTCGACAAGGCGCATGTCGAGGGCATCACGCAGCTCCAGGCGGCCGACATCACGTACGCCGAGCAGCTCGGCTACCGCATCAAGCTGCTCGGCATCACCAAGCGCCGAGCCGAGGGCATCGAGTTGCGCGTGCACCCGACGCTCGTTCCATCGAAACGCCTGATCGCCAACGTCGAGGGCGCGATGAACGCCGTCGTCGTGCATGGCGACGCGGTCGGCAACACGCTCTACTACGGCAAGGGCGCGGGCGCCGAGCCGACCGCCTCGGCCGTGATCGCCGACCTGGTGGACATCACGCGCCTGCACACCGCCGACCCCGAGCAGCGCGTGCCGCACCTCGCGTTCCAGCCCGGCGCGCTGCACGACACGCGCATCCTGCCGATGGCCGAGGTCGTGACCTCGTTCTACCTGCGCCTGCAGGTGGCCGACCAGGCCGGCGTGCTGGCGCGCATCACCGCCATCCTGGCCGAGCACGAGATCTCGATCGACGCGCTGCTGCAGCGCGAGTCGGCCGAGGGCGAGAACCAGACCGACGTCATCATCCTGACCCACGACACGCTCGAGGGCCGCATGAACGACGCGATCGCGCAGATGCAGGCGCTGCCCACCGTGCTTGCTCCGATCGTGAAGATCCGCAAGGAAGAGCTGAGTTGAAGTACGTCAGTACGCGCGGCGACGCCACGCCGCGCGCTTTCAGCGACATCCTCCTCGAAGGCCTGGCGCCCGACGGCGGGCTGTACCTGCCCGAGCGCTATCCGCACATCGACGCCGCGACACTCGCGCGCTGGCGCAGCCTGTCCTACCCAGACCTGGCGTTCGAGATCCTGTCGCTCTACATCGACGACATCCCCGCCGCCGATCTGCGCGGTTTGATCGACAAGACCTACACCGCCGCGATCTTCGGCACGCCGGAGATCACGCCGCTCAAGGCCATCGGCGACGGTCTCTGGCTGCAGGCGTTGTCCAACGGCCCGACGCTCGCCTTCAAGGACATGGCGATGCAGTTGCTCGGCAACCTGTTCGAGTACGAACTGGCGCGCCGCGGCGAGCGGCTCAACGTGCTCGGCGCGACCTCCGGCGACACCGGCAGCGCCGCCGAGTACGCGCTGCGCGGCAAGCGCGGCGTGAACGTCTTCATGCTCTCGCCGCACGGCCGCATGAGCCCGTTCCAGCAGGCGCAGATGTTTTCCCTGCAGGACGCGAACATCCACAACATCGCCATAGAGGGCGTGTTCGACGACTGCCAGGACATCGTCAAGGCAGTTTCGAACGACCTCGACTTCAAGCGCCGGCACCGCATCGGCACCGTCAACTCGATCAACTGGGCGCGGCTGCTGGCGCAGGTCGTGTACTACTTCGCCGGCTACTTCCGGGCCACACGGTCGAATGACGAGCAGGTGAGCTTCGCCGTCCCGTCGGGCAACTTCGGCAACATCTGCGCCGGCCACGTCGCGCGCAGCATGGGCCTGCCGATCCGCAAGCTCGTCGCGGCGACGAACGAGAACGACGTGCTCGACGAGTTCTTCCGCACCGGCACCTACCGCGTGCGCGCGGCTTCCGAGACGCACGAGACCTCGAGCCCGTCGATGGACATCTCCAAGGCCTCGAACTTCGAGCGCTTCGTGTTCGACCTCGTCGGCCGCGACGCGGCGCGCGTGCGCGAGCTGTTCGCGCAGCGCCTGGCGCAGGGCAGCGCGTTCAGCCTCAGCGCCGCCGAGCGCGATCGCCTGCCGCGCTTCGGCTTCGCCTCCGGACGCAGCACGCACGCCGACCGCGTGGCGACGATTCGCAGCGTCTTCGACGCTTGCGGCGTGACGATAGACCCCCATACCGCCGACGGCGTGAAGGTCGCGCGCGAGCAGCAAGAGCCCGGCGTGCCGATGATCGTCCTCGAGACGGCGCAACCGGCCAAGTTCGCGGCGACCATCGTCGAGGCGCTCGGCGTCGAACCGGCGCGCCCCGCGGCCCAGCGGGGCATCGAGGCGCTGCCACGGCGCTGCGTCGTGATGGCTGCCGATGCCGGCGCGGTCAAGCGCTTCATCGAGGCTCGTGTCGCGTGAGGGCGATGGCGTGAAGGTCATCGGCTTCTCGGGTTGGTCGGGCTCGGGCAAGACGACGCTCGTCGAGCGCGTCATCGCGGGCCTCGTGATGGCCGGCCAGCGGGTCTCGGTGGTCAAGCATGCGCATCACGACTTCGACATCGATCATCCGGGCAAGGACACCTGGCGCCACCGCCAGGCGGGCGCGTTCGAAGTCGTGGTCGCATCGCGCCGGCGCCTGGCCAAGATGCGCGAGTTCGCATTCGAAGTCCAGCCGACGGTGCACCAGTTGCTGGCCGAACTCGTCGACTGCGACTGGGCACTGGTCGAGGGCTTCAAGAACGCCGACCTGCTCAAGATCGAGGTCTGGCGCGATGCGCTCGGCAAGCCGGTGCGCTACCCTGACGACCCCTTCGTCGTCGCAATCGCCACCGACAGCCCGCAACGCCTGCCGCAGCCGACCGCACTGCCGGTCCTGGACCTGAATGCGCCCGATGCGGTGGCCGACTTCCTGCTGGAGACTGCAGCCCGCTATGAGTACCGCGCCCCCGAAGACTGGCTCGCCGATGCTGACGCTGGAGGAGGCGCTGACGCGGCTGCTGCGGGCCGTCCGTCCGCTGCCTGAGGTCGAGCGCCTCGCGACCTTCGACGCCCTCGGCCGCGTGCTGGCCGAGGGCGTGTCGTCGCTGCTCGACGTGCCGCCGGCGGACAACACCTCGATGGACGGCTATGCGCTGCGCGCGGCCGATGTGCCGGCGCCCGGCACCGTGCTGCCGGTCTCGCAGCGCATCCCGGCCGGCGCCGTGGGTACGCCGCTGGCGCCCGGCAGCGCCGCGCGCATCTTCACCGGCGCCCAGATCCCCGCCGGCGCCGACGCAGTCGTGATGCAGGAGCAATGCCAGGCACAGGCCGACGGCAGCGTGCGCATCGACGCCACCCCCGAACCGGGGCAATGGGTGCGGCGCCAGGGCGAGGACGTGCGCCGTGGCAGCGTCGTGCTGCCCGCAGGCACCCGGCTGACGCCGCAGGCGCTCGGCCTCGCGGCGTCGGTCGGCGCGGCCACGCTCGCGGTCGCGCGCCGACCGCGCGTGGCGCTTTTTTCCACCGGCGACGAGCTCGTGATGCCGGGCCAGCCGCTGCGCCCGGGCGCGATCTACAACTCGAATCGCTACACGCTGCGCGGCCTGCTGCAGGCCTTCGGCTGCGAGTGCGCGGATCTGGGCATCGTTCCCGACACGCTCGCCGCGACGCGCGACGCGCTGCGCCGGGCGGCCGATCAAAGCGACCTGATCGTCACCTCGGGCGGCGTCTCGGTCGGCGAGGAGGATCACCTGCGCCCTGCGGTCCAGGCCGAAGGCCGGCTCGACCTGTGGCAGGTGGCGATCAAGCCCGGCAAGCCGCTCGCGTTCGGGGAAGTGCGGCGCGGCGCCGCTTCGACCGGCAGCGCCTGGTTCGTGGGCCTGCCCGGCAATCCGGTGTCGAGCTTCGTCACCTTCCTGCTCGCGGTGCGGCCGCTGCTGCTGCGCCTGCAGGGCGCGCCGGTGGCGCCCGAGTTGCCATCCGCGCTCGTCGTGCGCGCCGGTTTCGACTGGCCGCGCCCTGACCGCCGGCGCGAGTTCGTGCGTGTGCGGCGCAACGGCGAAGGTGCGCTCGAACTCTTCGCCAACCAGAGCTCGGCCGTACTCACCTCGGCGGTGTGGGGCGACGGCGTGGTGGATATCGCGCCCGGCCAGACCATCCGGCGCGGCGATGGCGTACGCTACCTGTCGTTTGCCGACCTGCTCTCCTGATGAACGTCAACCTGCGCTATTTCGCCTCGCTGCGCGAGGCCCTGGGGCAAGCTGAATCGCTCGCGATCCCGGCCGGGACGAGCGTCGGCGCGCTGCGCGACCTTCTGATCGAGCGCGGCGGCGCCCATGCCGAGGCGCTGGCGCGCGGGCGCGCGATCCGCACCGCGCTCGACCAGACGCTGTGCGGCGAGGCGGCCCTGCTCCACGACGGCGCCGAGGTGGCGTTCTTCCCGCCCGTCACCGGAGGTTGAGGGCATGGCCGTCGCGCGCGTCAGCATCCAGCCACAGGACTTCGACCTCGGCGTCGAAGTCGCCGCCCTGCGCGCCGGTGACGGCGGGGTGGGCGCGGTCGTCGCCTTCGTCGGCACGGTGCGCGACCTGAGCGACGGCGCGGCGATCGCGACGATGGAACTCGAGCATTACCCCGGCATGACCGAGCGCGCCATCGAGGCCATGATCGACGAGGCAGGGCGCCGCTTCGACATCCGCGGTGCGCGCGTCGTGCATCGCGTCGGGGCCTTGCTGCCGCTCGATCAGATCGTCCTCGTCGCAGTGACCTCCGCGCACCGCGGCCAGGCCTTCCAGGCCTGCGAGTTCCTGATGGACTACCTGAAGACCCAGGCACCGTTCTGGAAGAAAGAACACACGCCGCAGGGCGCACAATGGGTCGACGCGCGCGCCAGCGACGATGCGGCGCTCGCCCGCTGGGGCATTGCAGCCGCCGGCAACGCCAACGGCTGACCCCACGCTGGAGCGCGGCCCGGTGCGCGCCAGCGCGCCAACCTTGACCAGCGTCAGCGCGTCACTGTCTTGAAATCGGGCCGCCGCGCCTAACCTCAAGGGGAATCGGAGGATTCATCCCATGCGACAAGACAAGCTGACCACGCACTTCCAGGAGGCGCTGGCCGAGGCCCAGAGCCTGGCCGTCACGCGCGGCAACCCCTACATCGAGCCGGTGCACCTGCTCGCCGCGATGCTGACGCAGGAAGACGGCCCGCGTGCGCTGCTCGAACGATCGGGCGTACGCCTCCCGGCGCTGCAGACGGCGGTCGACACGACTTTGAACGGCCTGCCCCAGGTGCAGGGCGGCGGCCAGCCGGTGCAGGCCGGGCGCGACCTGATCGCGCTCTTGCAGGCGGCCGAAAAGGAAGCGAGCAAGCGCGGCGACCAGTTCATCGCGAGCGAGATGGCGCTGCTCGCGCTCGCCGATGCGAAGACCGACCTCGCCGGCATCGCGCGCGGCCACGGCCTGTCGCGCAAGGGGCTGGAGGCCGCCATCGCCGCGGTGCGCGGCGGCGCTACAGTCGATTCGGCCGAGGCCGAGGGCCAGCGCGAAGCGCTGAAGAAGTACACGCTCGACCTGACCGAGCGCGCGCGCCTGGGCAAGCTCGACCCGGTGATCGGCCGCGACGACGAGATCCGGCGCTCGATCCAGGTGCTGCAGCGGCGTACCAAGAACAATCCGGTGCTAATCGGCGAGCCGGGCGTCGGCAAGACGGCGATCGTCGAGGGTCTGGCTCAGCGCATCGTCAACGGCGAGGTGCCCGAGACCCTGAAAGACAAGCGTGTGCTCTCGCTCGACATGGCGGGCTTGCTCGCGGGCGCCAAATACCGCGGCGAGTTCGAGGAGCGGCTGAAGTCGGTGCTGAAGGAAGTGGCGGCCGACGAGGGCCGGATCATCCTCTTCATCGACGAACTGCACACCATGGTCGGCGCCGGCAAGGCCGAGGGCGCGATCGACGCCGGCAACATGTTGAAGCCCGCGCTCGCGCGCGGCGAACTGCACTGCATCGGCGCGACGACGCTCGACGAGTATCGCAAGTACGTCGAGAAGGACGCCGCGCTCGAGCGGAGATTCCAGAAGGTGCTCGTCGACGAGCCCAGCGTCGAGGCGACGATCGCGATCCTGCGCGGCCTGCAGGAGAAGTACGAGGTGCACCACCACGTCGAGATCACCGACCCGGCGATCGTCGCCGCGGCCGAACTCAGCCACCGCTACATCACCGACCGCTTCCTGCCCGACAAGGCGATCGACCTGATCGACGAGGCGGCGGCCAAGGTCAAGATCGAACTCGACTCGAAGCCCGAGGTGATGGACAAGCTCGACCGCAGGCTGATCCAGTTGAAGATCGAGCGCGAGGCGGTCAAGCGCGAGAAGGACGAGGCGTCGAAGAAGCGGCTCGGCCTGATCGAGGAAGAGATCGGCAAGCTCGAGCGCGAGGCGGCGGATCTGGAAGAAGTCTGGAAGTCGGAAAAGGCGACCGCGCAGGGCTCCGCGCACCTGAAGGAAGAGATCGACCGGCTGCGCACGCAGATCGAGGAGTTCACGCGCAAGGGCGACTTCAACAAGGTCGCCGAACTGCAGTACGGCCAACTGCCCGAACTCGAGAAGCGCCTGAAGGACGCGCAGGCCAAGGAAACGAGCAAGGCCAAGAAGAGCAAGGACGGCGGCAAGCCGCAGTTGCTGCGCACGATGGTCGGCGCCGAGGAGATCGCCGAAGTCGTCGCGCGCGCGACCGGCATTCCCGTGTCCAAACTGATGCAAGGCGAGCGCGACAAGCTGCTGCAGATGGAAGCGAAGCTGCACGAGCGCGTGGTCGGCCAGGACGAGGCGATCACGGCGGTCGCCGACGCGATCCGCCGCTCGCGCGCCGGGCTGTCGGATCCGAACCGGCCGACCGGCTCGTTCCTCTTCCTCGGCCCGACGGGCGTGGGCAAGACCGAACTGTGCAAGGCGCTCGCCGGCTTCCTGTTCGACAGCGAGGAGCACATGATCCGCATCGACATGAGCGAGTTCATGGAGAAGCACTCGGTCGCGCGCCTGATCGGCGCGCCGCCCGGCTACGTGGGCTACGACGAGGGCGGCTACCTGACCGAGGCGGTGCGCCGCAAGCCCTACTCGGTGCTGCTGCTCGACGAGGTCGAGAAGGCGCATCCGGACGTCTTCAACGTGCTGCTGCAGGTGCTCGACGACGGGCGCCTGACCGACGGCCAGGGGCGCACGGTGGACTTCAAGAACACCGTGATCGTGATGACGAGCAACCTCGGCTCGCACCAGATCATGCAGATGGCGGGGCAGTCGAGCGAGCTCATCCGCGAGGCGGTGTGGGTCGAGGTCAAGCAGCATTTCCGCCCCGAGTTCCTGAACCGGATCGACGAGGTGGTGGTGTTCCATGCGCTCGACACGAAGCACATCGAGGCCATCGCTGCGATCCAGATCAAGGTCCTCGAGGCACGGCTGGCGAAGATGGACATCGGGCTCGACATGGCGCCGCAGGCGCTCGCCGAACTCGCCAAGGTCGGCTTCGACGCCGCGTTCGGCGCGCGGCCACTCAAGCGCGCGATCCAGCAGCGCATCGAGAACCCGATCGCCAAGCTCATCCTCGACGGCCGCTTCGGACCGAAGGACGTGATCCCGGTCGATGTGGTGAACGGCGAGTTCAGCTTCGAGCGCGTGGTTCACTAAACCGCGATGGCCATGCGCACGCCCGACTTCTACGATGCGGTACCTGCAATCGCCGTCGTCGACCCGCTCGCCCGTCTACTGGGCGCGGCCGAGGGCGGCGTCATCGAGTACCGCTATATCGATGCCGTCAAGCTTGCCGGGCACTCCTGCCCGACGGTGGCCGGGGCCTGGCTGATGACGCGCCGGGCGCTGGAGTGCCTCTACCCGGAGGACTTGCCGCAGCGCGGCGAGTTGCAGGTCGAGCTGCGCCAGCGGATCGACGAGGGCGTAGCCGGCGTGATCGCAAGCGTGGCGGCGCTCGTCACCGGCGCCGCCGGTGACGGCGGCTTCAGGGGCTTGGCAGGGCGCCATGCGCGCAACGGGCTGCTGCGCTTCGGCGTCGAGATGAAGGGCGAGATCCGCTTCACGCGCAACGACAACGGCCGCGCCGTCGAGCTTGCGCACCATGTGCAGGCCGTGCCCCGGCCCGCAGAGCTGGCGGCCTGCATGGCGCAGGCCCTGGCCCCCGGGGCCGACGAGGCCGCGCTCGATGCCTTCGGCCGTGCCTGGCAGGCCTGGGTGCGCACCATCCTGCTCGAGCATGCCGACGACCCGGCGCTGATCGCCGTGGTCGCCTGAAATTAGACTGACCACCCCCGGCCGCCGGCCGCCCCCGGGCGACCCGACCGGGGCCGGATCGGGTTCGGCCCGCTGGTGTGGCGCCCGCCCCCCCCCCCCCCCCGGGGCCCGCGGGTCGCCGATGCGCGGTGGGCAACTCAGATAACTGCCCCAAGCTCGTTGCGTTGGCTGCGGCCCGCAGGGGCCCGGCGTTTCCTTGTGAGACGCCGCACCGCTCAGGCGCCGGCGGCCTCGTCGAACAGCTCGTCCAGGCGCTGGATCTGCAATCGCGCCAGCGTGAGGTTGGCGTGCTGCTTGTCGAGCACGGCTTGCAGCATCAGGCCTGGATGGCGCGGCACCGGGCGCAGCACGAGGTGGCGCGCATCGAGCGTGACCGCGGCCTCGGGCAGTTCGGCGGTGAGCGCAAGGCGCAGCGCGGCGCGCGTCAGCGATGCCAACAGCCCCGAGCCCACCGAACCCAGCAGGTCGGCATCCGGCGCGCTGCCCGCATGGGCGACGCTGCGCCCGCTGGAGGCGTCGAACACGCAGGCGTCGAGCATGCCGTTCAACTTGTGCACCTGCTGCACGTAGCGCAGCAGCAGTTCGGCCGTCGGCGCATCGATCGTCTGGCCCGTGGTCTGCGGCACGGCGGGCATCGGCCGCAGCGACAGCGGCTGCAGCGTTGGCGTGCGGGCGGTGGGGCCGAAGCTCGTCGCCGCGCCGGCCTCGGCGGGCTGCGCTTGCGCGGCGGGCGCGGGTGCGGACGCCCCAGTCGCAAGCGCTGGGATGACCTTGCCCGTGGCGCTGATCTGGCTGCGCAAGCGACCCCAGGCGCCGCTGATGAAGTTCCAGGCGTCCGATGGCCGGACGGCGGCCGGCGTGGTGCGGACCGTGATCCCGATGCCGCGGCCGAGGTCGCCGCCCTGGGCGGCGAGCGCGGCGCTCGACGCCACCGGCACCAGCAGCAGGTCGCGGTTCGGCCAGGGCCCGGTGATGATGTCGTCGCGCAGCGGTTTGAACGCCGACGCGAGCGCATGGCCGGGCAGGTCGCCCACCATCAGCACCGCGAGGCGGCTGTAGGCCAGCAGCACCCGCGCCAGGCCGTGGCGCGAGCTCGTGTCGGCATCGGTTTCGGTGCAGTACAGCCGCAGTGCGCCGCCCTCGGCGGCGGGAAACTCGATGAACTCGAGCGTCGCCAGCGTTGTACCGTAGCCCTGGCGCCGGATGGCGAGCTTCTTGATCGCCAAGCCGGTGGCCTCGGCCACGGCGACGAGCAGCTTGCGCGACGAGTCGGTACCGATGTCGTGCACGGCAATGAATTCGGGCTGCGCGTGGTCGAACTGCTGCAGCAGCGCCGGCGCGGGATCGCAGGAGACGAACAACTCGCGCAGGTTGTCGCCCACCGGACGGCCGATGTCGGCTGGCTGCGTGGCGAGGTACTCGTCCTTGTTGCCGACGAAGCGCGTCGCGAGCGCGGTCTGCGCGCGCGTGGCCTGCCAGGCGTCGAGAAGATCGCCGGCGCGCGTGCTGCTGCGCGTGGCGGTCGGTTCGAAACCGGTCTCGTTGCTCGGCGTCATGGCGTGGCCCGTGGTGTGATCCCGCCCGCCGAAAGACGGCAGGGCGCATCAAGCATAACTCTGACACAGCGCGCGCCGATTGAGGCGTGACATCCGGCGCGCAATCGGCGCCGATAGAATCGCCCTCACCCCCCACAACGGCCAACCCCGGCGCCGGCGCCCGTACCGGGCCCCCCAAGCCCCCGCACCATGCCCAATGCCCAGGACCGGGCCCCGCACCCGGTGGTGATCGTCGGTGCCGGCCTGGCCGGCCTGACGGTGGCGCTGCACGTGGCCGAGCGGCTGCCGGTGGTCGTGCTCGCCAAGCGGCCGGTCGAGGAGGGAGCCACGGCCTGGGCCCAGGGCGGCATCGTCGGCGTGCTCGGCGGCGACGACAGCATCGCCTCGCATGTGCACGACACGCAGGAGGCCGGCGCCGGCCTCGTCGACGAGCACACGGCGCGCTTCATCGCCGAGCACAGCGCGCGTGCGATCGAGTGGCTGGTCGGCTGCGGCGTGCCGTTCTCGGCCGACCCGCAGGGCCCGCTCGGCCTGCACCTGACGCGCGAAGGCGGGCATGCGGTGCGCCGCATCGCGCATGCCGCCGACGCAACCGGCAAGGCGATCCACGACGTGCTGCTCGAGCGCGTGCGCGCGCATCCCAACATCGCGCTGCGCGAGCGCTGGATGGCGGTCGACGTGATCACCTCGCGCCACCTGAAGCGCGACGAGTCGCCGCGCTGCTACGGCGTGTATGCGCTCGATATCGACCGCCAGCGCGTCGAGACGCTGCCTGCCGCCGCGGTGGTGCTCGCCACCGGCGGCGTCGGCAAGGTCTACCGCTACACCAGCAACCCCGACACCGCCACCGGCGACGGCATCGCGATGGCCTGGCGCGCGGGCTGCCGGGTCGGCAACATGGAGTTCATCCAGTTCCACCCGAC
The DNA here is from genome assembly GCF_016702655.1 of Ideonella sp. Taxonomy (GTDB): domain Bacteria; phylum Pseudomonadota; class Gammaproteobacteria; order Burkholderiales; family Burkholderiaceae_C; genus CAIKUF01. The sequence continues at coordinate 268,808 of NZ_JADJDO010000004.1, read as the reverse complement.
CTGCCTGTACCACCCGCAGGAGCGCAGCTTCCTGATCACCGAGGCGCTGCGCGGCGAGGGCGGGCGCCTGACGCTGCCGGGCATGACGGGCGACGCGGCGCGCTTCATGGCGGCGCACGACGCGCGGCTCGAACTCGCGCCGCGCGACATCGTCGCGCGCGCGATCGACTTCGAGATGAAGAAGCACGGCCTCGATCACGTGTGGCTAGACGCCACCCATCTTGGCGCCGACTACCTGCGCGAGCATTTCCCGACCATCCATGCGCGCTGCCTCAAGCGCGGCATCGATATCACCGCGCAGCCGATCCCGGTCGTCCCGGCGGCGCACTACAGTTGCGGCGGCGTCGTCACCGACCTCGACGGCCGCAGCGACCTTCCGGGGCTGTACGCGGTCGGCGAGACGGGGTTCACCGGGCTGCACGGCGCGAACCGGCTGGCGAGCAACTCGCTGCTCGAATGCGTGGTGCTGGGCCGGACCTGTGCCGCGCACATCGGCAGCCGCACCGGTGACGAGCATCCGGCGCTTCCGGACTGGGACGAGAGCCAGGTCGAGAACGCCGACGAGCAGGTCGTGATCGCCCACAACTGGGACGAGCTGCGCCTGCTGATGTGGAACTACGTCGGCATCGTGCGCACCACCCGGCGGCTGGAGCGGGCGATGCACCGCATCCGTCTGCTGCGCAGCGAGATCGACGACTACTACGCCAACTTCCGCGTCAACCGCGACCTGCTCGAACTGCGCAACCTCGTCGACTGCGCAGAACTCATCGTGCGCTCGGCGCTGCTGCGGCGCGAGAGCCGCGGCCTGCACTTCAGTCGCGACTTCCCCAACGCGCTGCCGGTGAGCTTCCCGACCGTGCTCGTGCGCGCGGCGCGCAGCGGCGGCCGGGCCAAGGGCAAGTCGTTGGGTCTCAGCGGGTAATGACGGCCCCAAGCTCGCTGCGTTGGCTGCGGCCGGCCCCCAAGCTCGCTTCGCAGCCCCCCGAGGGGTCGCTCAGCGGCTTTGGGGCGGCCGGGCGCCGCCGAGATTGCCGACAACGCGCATCGAATAGTCGATCGCGCGCACGTCCTTGGTCAAACGCCCGATCGAGATCCGGTCGACGCCGGTGGCGGCGATATGGCGCACCTGGTCGAGCGCGACACCGCCCGAGGTCTCGAGCAGCGCACGGCCTGCGGTCTCGGCGACCGCTTCGCGCATCTGCGCGAGCGTGAAGTTGTCGAGCAGGATGCTCGTCGCGCCGGCGGCGAGCGCCTCGCGCAGTTGCGCGAGCGTCTCGACCTCGATCTGGATCTCGACGCCGGCATCGAGAGCACGTGCATTGCGCAGCGCCGAACTGACGCCGCCGGCCGCGGCGATGTGGTTCTCCTTGATCAGGATTCCGGCGTAGAGCGCGAGGCGCTGGTTTGCGCCGCCGCCCGTGCGCACCGCATACTTCTGCGCCAGGCGTAGCCCGGGCAGCGTCTTCCTCGTGTCGAGAATGGTGCAGCCGCGTGGATTCGGCGACGCGCCCGCGACGGCATCGACATAGGCGCGCGTCGCCGTCGCCGTCGCCGACAGCAGCTGCAGGAAGTTGAGCGCCGGCCGCTCGGCGGCGAGCAGCGCGCGCGACTCTGCATCGATGTGGCAGACCTCGGCACCCGCCAGCAGCGCGGCGCCCTCGACGGCATGCCATTCGATGCGCGCATCGGCATCGAGGGCCCGGAACACCGCGTCGAACCAATCGCGGCCGCACAGCACGGCGTCTTCGCGCACGAGCACGCGCGCGCGCAGCCGCTCGCCGGCAGGCACGAGCATGCCGGTCCAGTCAGCTCGGCCGATGTCTTCCAGCAGCGCGTCGCGCACATTGCGCGCGCGGGCTTCTTCGAGCGTCTCGTCGTGATCGAAGACGAGCATTCAGGTGGCGCCCAGATGCGGCACGAGGCCCGCTGGCGCCGCGCCATGGCTTTCGACGAAATCGAGCATGCGCGTGATGCAGGTGAGCGCCTTGGCGCGCACCGCCTCGTCGAGCACGATCTCGCCGCTGCCCTGCTCGAGACAGGCGACCACGCCCTGCAGCGCGTTCATCGCCATCCACGGGCAGTGCGCGCAGCTCTTGCATGTCGCGCTCTGGCCTGCCGTCGGCGCCTCGTAGAGCGTCTTGCCCGGCGCGAGCTGGCGCATGCGGTGCATCAGCCCGTTGTCGGTGGCGACGATGTACTCGGCCGCGCTGCCATCGACCACGGCCTTGAGCAGCGCGGTCGTCGAGCCGACCACATCGGCCTGCGCAATCACGCCCTGCGGCGACTCCGGGTGCACCAGCACCTTGGCCTGTGGATGCTCCTTGCGCAGCAGTTCCAGCTCCAGGCCCTTGAACTCGTCGTGCACGATGCAGGCGCCGTTCCACATCAGCATGTCCGCCCCGGTCTGTTCCTGGATGTAGCGCCCCAGGTGGCGGTCGGGCGCCCAGAGGATCTTCTCGCCCCGGGCTTTCAGGTGCTGGACGATGGGCAGCGCGCACGAGCTCGTGACCATCCAGTCGGCGCGCGCCTTCACCGCGGCGCTGGTGTTGGCATAGACGACGACGGTGCGATCCGGATGCGCGTCGCAGAACGCGGTGAACTCGTCGGCCGGGCAGCCGAGGTCGAGCGTGCAGGTCGCCTCAAGGTCGGGCATCAGCACGCGCTTGTCGGGCGAGAGGATCTTGGCCGTCTCGCCCATGAAACGCACGCCGGCGACGACGAGCGTGTGCGCCGCATGATTGCGCCCGAAGCGGGCCATCTCGAGCGAGTCGGCAACGCAGCCACCCGTCGCGAGCGCCAGGTCCTGCAGGTCGCCATCGACGTAGTAGTGCGCAACGAGCACCGCGTCGTGCGCAGCGAGCTGTGCCGCGGCACGGCTCTTCCACTGCGCGCGCTCGTCGCGGGTCAGCGACGGCGGCACCTTGGCCCAGGCCTGGGCGGTGCAGCTTGCGCCGGCAGCGTCCTGGCGCGTGTAATCGAACGATTGGGCTTGGGTCATGATCTCGCGCCGTTGCGCGCGCGCGGGGTTCTTGTGACAGCCGGTCATGTTAGCCCAGGCGCGCCGGGGGCGGGCAGTTCGGGCATGATTGCAGCACTCTCCGTACGGCCTGCCCGCATGACAGCAACCGCTTCCCACGCCGCCCCGGTGCCGCTGCGCCAGGACGCACGCACGATCACGCTGATCGGGCTCGCGCACGGCACGTCGCACTTCTTCCACATGCTGCTGCCGCCGCTGTTCCCGCTCTTCATCCGCGACTTCGGCTTCAGCTACTCGGAGCTCGGCCTGCTCGTCTCGACCTTCTTCGTCATCTCGGCCATCGGCCAGGCGCTGGCCGGCTTCCTCGTCGATCGGGTCGGCGCACGGCCGGTGCTGTTCGCGGCGCTGTCGTGCTTCGTGCTCGCCGCGCTCGCGGCGGCCACCGCCCAGGGCTACGCCGGGCTGATGCTTGCCGCGGCGCTGGCCGGCATCGGCAACTCGCCCTTCCACCCGGTTGACTTCACGATCCTCAACAAGCGCGTCTCGCAGCCGCGCCTGGGCCACGCGTTCTCGGTCCACGGCATCAGCGGCAACCTCGGTTGGGCCGCGGCGCCGGTGTTCATGGCCGGCATCACTGCGGCAAGCGGATCGTGGCGCGTCGCCGCGGCCTGCGCCGGCGTCTGGGCGCTGGTCGTGATGGCGCTCCTGCTCGCTAAGCGCGATGCGATCGACGACCGGCAGGGCCGCTGGGCGCACGAGCACGCGCGCACCGGCAACGCGGCGGCGGTGCCCGAGCACGCGTTGGCGTTCCTGAAACTGCCCTCGGTATGGATGTGTTTCTCGTTCTTCTTCTGGTCCACCTGCGCGCTCTCGGCGATGCAGAGCTTCGCCAGCCCGGCCCTGCAGCAGATGTACGGCCTGCCCCTGTCGCTGACCTCGCTCGTCGTCACCGGCTACATGCTCGCCGGCGCCGCAGGCATGTTGGCCGGGGGCTTCCTGGTCGCGCGCGCCGAGCGGCTCGAGCGCGTGATCGGCGCCTGCCTGCTCGGCGCCGCGCTGCTGCTGGCGCTGGTCGCGACCGGCCTGCTGCCGGGGCCGGCTGCGGCGATCGTCGCCGCGCTGGCGGGAGTGGGTAGCGGCCTGGCCGGCCCCTCGCGCGACATGCTGATCAAGCGCGCCGCGCCGCCCGGCGCGACCGGACGCGTCTACGGCACGGTGTACTCGGGGCTGGACCTGGGCTTCGCACTCGGGTCGCCGATCTTCGGGGCGCTGCTCGATAGCGGCTCGCCGGGCGCGGTGTTCTACGGCGCAGCGCTGGCGCTGCTGTTGGGCGTCGCGTCGGCGGCACTGGTCGGTCTGCAGATTGCGAGGATGCGCGGCGCTGCGGCTGGGGTTGCGGCGTGAGCCTCGACATGCCTTCCCGGCTCGCCGGCCACCTGCTCGTCGAGGCGCTGATCGCGCAAGGCGTCGACACCTGCTTCGGCGTCCCGGGCGAGAGTTACCTGGCCGTGCTCGACGGCTTTTACGAGCACCGCGACCGGATCCGCTTCATCGCCTGCCGCCAGGAGGGCGGCGCGTCGTTCATGGCCGAGGCGCAGGGCAAGCTGACCGGGCGCCCCGGCATCTGCTTCGTCACCCGCGGGCCGGGCGCAACCAATGCCAGCATCGGGCTGCACACCGCGTTCCAGGACTCGACGCCGATGATCCTCTTCATCGGCCAGGTGGCGAGCGGGCAGCGCGACCGCGAGGCCTTCCAGGAACTCGACTACCGGCAGGTGTTCGGCCCCGGCACGCTCGGCTTTGCCAAGTGGGTGGGCGAAGTGCACAGCGCCGACCGCCTGCCCGAGTACGTCTCGCGCGCCTTTCACACCGCGCTGCAGGGCCGGCCGGGGCCGGTCGTTCTCGTGCTGCCCGAAGACATGCTGACCACGCCCACGGCTGCCGCCGTGCTGCCGCGCGCCGAGCCGGCGCTGGCCTGGCCCGAGCCGAGCGCGCTGGCGCGGCTGCGCGAGTTGCTCGCCGCCGCCGAGCGGCCATTCGTGATCGCAGGCGGTGGTGGCTGGGACGCCGCGGCCTGCACCGCGCTCGAGCGCTTTGCGCAGGCCTGGAACCTGCCCGTCGGCTGCGCCTTTCGCTTCCAGGACCTGTTCGACAACCGGCACCCCAACTACGCGGGCGATGTCGGAATCGCCATCAACCCCAAGCTCGCCGCGCGCATCCGCGCGGCCGACCTCGTGCTCGCGATCGGCCCGCGCCTCGGTGAGATGACGACCGGCGGCTACGCGCTGCTCGAAGCACCGCGGCCGAGGCAGAAGCTTGTCCACATCCATGCTGGCGCGGAGGAACTCGGCCGCGTCTACGCTGCCGACCTGCTGCTGCAGGCCTCGATGCGCTGCGCCGCGCCGGCGCTGGCCGGCCTGGCCGCGCCCGAAGCCGTTCCGTGGGCCGCGCACACGCGGGCCGCGCGCGCCGACTACGAGGCCAACCTGCACCTCAGCCCGGTCGATCCGGCCGTGAGCGCCCTCGACATGGGCCGCGTGGTGCAGACGATGCAGCGCGTGCTGGGCGAGAACGGCCCCGAGAACGCGGTCTTCACCAACGGCGCGGGCAACTACTCCGGCTGGCTGCACCGCCACTACCGCTACCCCGGGCTGCAGCACCACGGCCGCACGCAGCTCGCGCCGACCTCGGGCGCGATGGGTTACGGGTTGCCGGCGGCGGTCGCCGCCGCGCTGCTGCAGCCCGGGCGCACCGTCGTCAACCTGGCCGGCGACGGCGACTTTCTGATGAACGGCCAGGAGCTTGCCACCGCGACGGCCTACGGCGCGAAGCTGATCGCGATCGTCGTCGACAACGGCACGTACGGCACGATCCGCATGCACCAGGAGCGCGAGTACCCGGGGCGCGTGAGCGGCAGCGAACTCTTCAACCCCGATTTCGTGCAGCTCGCGCGCGCCTATGGCCTCGCCGCCGACCCGGTGATCGAGACGGCGCAGTTCGAACCCGCGCTGCGCGCTGCGCTCGCGCGCAAGCAATCGACGTTGCTGCACCTCAAGCTGCCCGCCGAGGTGAGCACGAGCCGGGCGACGCTATCGGCGATCCGCGCCGCAGCGCAAAAGGAATCCGCACCATGAGCCCCCGCCCGGCCGCTCCGAAGGGGGCTCGCACCGCAGTGCGCAACACGGAGGTATTCGAATGACCCCCGCCCGGCCGCTCCGAAGCGGGCTCGCACCGCAGTGCGCAACACGGAGGTATTCGAATGACCGACCGCAACGACTTCAGCACCTGCGACCTCTGCGACGAACACAAGGCGAGCCTGCTCGCGGCGAGCGACGGCGGCTTTCGCGTGCTGCCGCCGGTGTTCAGGGACTTTGGCGGCATTGCGAAGTTCGCCGGCAGCGTGAGCACGGTCAAGTGCTTCGAGGACAACACGCTCGTCAAGGCGGCCGTCGAGTCGCCGGGCGAGGACAGGGTGCTCGTCGTTGACGGCGGCGGGTCGCTCAGACGGGCGCTCGTCGGCGGCAACCTCGCCGCCGCAGCGGCAAGGAACGGCTGAGCCGGGATCGTGATCGACGGCTGCGTGCGCGACGTTGCCGAGCTCGCCGCCTGTGCGGTCGGTATCCGTGCGCTCGCCGCGCTGCCGCTGCCGACCGACAAGCGCAACGAGGGCCAGCGCGACGTGCCGGTGCAGATCCAGGGTGTGTGGGTCCGTCCCGGCGATCGACTCCATGCGGACGCCGACGGCATCGTCGTCATGCCGCCGGTGTAGGGCGGAAACGGTCCCCGATCGCGTCGATCTGCGCGCGGCCCCGCGGACGCTGTTACTTCTTCGCCGGTTCGAGGGCGACGGCGACGGCCTCCACGTAGGTGGCCTGGATCTGGTCGCCGACCTTGATGAGCTTGAACTGGCCGGCGTCGGGGATGCGCAGGTCGACCGTCTGCTTCGGGCCCTGCAGCGTGACCGTCTGCGTCTTGGGGTCGAGTGCGATCACGTTGGCCGTGACCTCGACCTGCCTGCCCACGGCGCCGGCGGGACGCTCACCGGCAGCGGACCGTGCCGCTGCCGGCGTATCGGTCCTGCTGACCACGTCCTTGCCGCCCTTCTTGAGCGTCAGCGTCAGCGCCTCGACATAGCGCATCACGATCGTGTCGCCGACCTTGATCTGGTCGAAGTTGCGCACCTCGGCGCTGGCGGTCACGGTCTTGGTCTTGCCATCGGGCAACTTGAGGGTGACCTGGCGCGTTGCCTTGTCGATCGCGGTGACATTGGCCGTGACCGTGGTCGAGGTGGCGATGGTCCCCGTGCCGGGCGCCGAGGCGGCCATCATGGTGGTCGTCGTGGTGGGCTGGTTCTGCGCGAGCGCGGGAAGCGTTGCTGCGCCGATCAGCGCGGCGCCGAGGAGGGTCAAGGATGACTTCATTGAGTTGCCCGCCTGTCGCGGGCCAGAGTTGAGAGAGCGGGCGTGATTATCGGGCACGCAGCGGCGGCGGCCGATGTACCCCGTCACTTGAATATGTCCTTCACCCGGTCGGTCCACGACTTCGCGTTCGGCGAGTGCCGGTCGCCCGACTTGCGAAACGACTCGTCGAGTTCCTTGAGCAGCTTTCTCTGGTGCTCGGTGATGCGCACCGGTGTCTCGACGCTGATGTGGCAGTACAGGTCGCCCGGATAGCTCGAGCGCACGCCCTTGATGCCCTTGCCGCGCAGGCGGAAGGTCTTGCCGTTCTGGGTGCTCTCGGGTAGGTCGATTTCGGCCTTGCCGGCGAGCGTGGGCACCTCGATGCTGCCGCCGAGCGCGGCGGTCGTCATCGCCACCGGCACCGAGCAGTGCAGGTCGTCGCCGTCGCGCTCGAAGATCTCGTGCGGCTTGACGCGCAGCTCGATGTAGAGATCGCCCGGCGGGCCGCCATTGGTGCCTGGCTCGCCGTTGCCGGCCGAGCGGATGCGCATGCCCTCGGCGATGCCGGCCGGGATCTTGACCTCGAGCGTCTTCGTCTTCTTGGTCTTGCCCTGGCCGCTGCAGACGGTGCAAGGCTCGGCGATGATCTTGCCGCTGCCGCGGCACTGCGGGCAGGTCTGCTGGATGCTGAAGAAGCCCTGGCGCATGTGCACCTGGCCGGCGCCGTTGCAGGTGCTGCAGGTCTTGGCGCTCGTGCCCGGCTTGGCGCCGCTGCCGTGGCAGGTCTCGCAGGCCTCCCAGCTCGGGATGCGGATCTGCGTCTCCTTGCCGAGCGCAGCCTCCTCGAGCGTGATCTCCATCGCGTACGAGAGGTCGCTGCCGCGGTAGACCTGCTGCCCGCCGCCGCGCCGGCCGCCGCCGCCGGCACCGCCGAAGATGTCGCCGAAGATGTCGCCGAAGGCCTCGGCAAAGCCACCGAAGCCTTCCGCGCCCGGCCCGCGACCCATGTTCGGGTCGACGCCGGCGTGGCCGTGCTGGTCGTAGGCCGCCCGCTTGTGCGGGTCGGACAGCATCTCGTAGGCCTCCTTGGCCTCCTTGAAGCGCTCCTCGGCCTTCTTCGCCCCGTCGCCCTGGTTGCGATCGGGGTGGTGCTTCATGGCCAGCTTGCGGTAGGCCTTCTTGATGTCGTCGTCGGTGGCGTTCTTGGGTATGCCCAGAACGTCGTAGTAATCACGCTTTGCCATCGGTCCTGCCTTGTCAACGCCAAGCCCCCGGGCGTCTCATCGACGCACCGGGGGGCTCGGTTTGGGGTTTCTTGCGCCGCGCGCCGCCGGCTTACTTCTTGTCCTTGACCTCGGTGAACTCCGCATCGACGACGTTGTCGTCGGCCGACTTGGCCGCGCCCGCCGCACCGGCGCCCGGTGCTTCGGCGCCCGCTGATGCACCGGCGCCTGCCGCCGCCTGCGCGGCCTGCGTTTCGGCATAGACCTTCTCGCCGAGCTTCTGGCTCGCGGCCATCAGCGCCTCGGTCTTGGCCTCGATGGCCGCCTTGTCCTCGCCCTTGAGCGCTTCCTCGGCGTCCTTGATCGCGGCCTCGATCTTGTCCTTCTCGCCGGCGTCGAGCTTGTCGCCGTGCTCGGCAAGCGACTTCTTCACGCTGTGCACCAGCGCGTCGGCCTGGTTGCGCGCCTGCACGAGCTCGAGCTTCTTCTTGTCTTCGGCCGCATTGGCCTCGGCGTCGCGCACCATTTGCTGGATCTCGGCCTCGGTCAGGCCCGAGTTGGCCTTGATCGTGATCTTGTTTTCCTTGCCGGTGCCCTTGTCCTTGGCGCCCACATGCAGGATGCCGTTGGCGTCGATGTCGAAGCTGACCTCGATCTGCGGCAGCCCGCGCGGCGCCGGCGGGATGCCTTCGAGGTTGAATTCGCCCAGGCTCTTGTTGCCCGAGGCCAGCTCGCGCTCGCCCTGGTAGACCTTGATCGTCACCGCCGGCTGGTTGTCGTCGGCGGTCGAGAACACCTGGCTGAACTTGGTCGGGATCGTGGTGTTCTTCTTGATCATCTTGGTCATCACGCCGCCCAGCGTCTCGATGCCGAGCGACAGCGGCGTCACGTCGAGCAGCAGTACGTCGCTGCGATCGCCGGCCAGCACCTGGCCCTGGATCGCCGCGCCGACGGCCACCGCCTCGTCGGGATTCACATCCTTGCGCGGCTCGCGGCCGAAGAACTCCTTGACCTTGTCCTGCACCTTGGGCATGCGCGACATGCCGCCGACGAGGATCACGTCCTGGATGTCCGACACCGACAGGCCCGAATCCTTGATCGCGGTGCGGCAGGGTTGAATAGTGCGCTCGATCAGCTCGTCGACGAGCGATTCGAGCTTGGCGCGCGAGAGCTTGATGTTCAGGTGCTTCGGCCCCGACGCATCGGCCGTCACATAGGGCAGGTTGATGTCGGTCTGGGCGCCGCTCGAGAGCTCGATCTTGGCCTTCTCGGCGGCTTCCTTCAGGCGCTGCAGTGCGAGCACGTCCTTGGACAGATCGACGCCCTGGTCCTTCTTGAACTCGGCGATGATGTAGTCGATCACGCGCTGGTCGAAGTCCTCGCCGCCGAGGAAGGTGTCGCCGTTGGTCGACAGCACCTCGAACTGCTTCTCGCCGTCGACATCGGCGATCTCGATGATCGAGATGTCGAAGGTGCCGCCGCCGAGGTCGTAGACGGCGATCTTGCGGTCGCCCTTCTGCGCCTTGTCGAGGCCGAAGGCGAGCGCGGCCGCGGTCGGCTCGTTGATGATGCGTTTGACGTCCAGGCCGGCGATGCGGCCCGCATCCTTGGTTGCCTGGCGCTGGCTGTCGTTGAAGTAGGCAGGCACCGTGATCACGGCCTCGGTGACCGGCTCGCCGAGGTAATCCTCGGCGGTCTTCTTCATCTTGCGCAGCACCTCGGCACTGACCTGCTGCGGCGCGAGCTTCTCGCCGCGCACCTCGACCCACGCGTCGCCGTTGTCGGCGGGCACGATCTTGTAGGGCATCAGGTCGATGTCCTTCTGCACTTCACCCTCGGTGAACTTGCGCCCGATCAGGCGCTTGACGGCGTACAGCGTGTTGCGCGGATTCGTGACCGCCTGCCGCTTGGCCGACGCGCCGACGAGGATCTCGCCGCCCTCCTGGTAGGCAATGATCGACGGCGTGGTGCGCGCACCCTCGCTGTTTTCGATCACCTTGGTGGTGTTGCCTTCCATGATCGCCACGCACGAGTTGGTCGTGCCGAGGTCGATGCCGATGATTCTTCCCATGTTCTCTGCTCCTCGAGAGGTCTTGAAACGGACTGTTGTCTACTTGTGGATAACTCGCCGGCTTTCAAGCCGCAGCGCTTACTGCTGGCCGGCCACCATCACCAGCGCCGGGCGCAGTACACGGTCGGCGATCAGATAGCCCTTCTGCAGCACCGAGACGACGGTGTTGGGCTCCTGCGGTGACGGCACGACGCTGATCGCCTGATGCTGGTGCGGGTCGAACTTTGCAGCCGGTGCGGGGTTGATCTCGCTGACCTTGTTGCGCTCGAGCGCCGCCGCCAACTGCCGCAACGTGGCGTGCACGCCCTCGAGCATCTGCTCGGGCGTCGCGTCGGGACGGGCGATCGCTGCCTCGAGGCTGTCCTTGACCGGCAGCAGCGACTCGGCGAAGCCTTCGACGGCAAACTTGCGCGCCTTGGCGATTTCTTCCTCGGCACGGCGGCGTGCGTTTTCGGCCTCGGCCTTGGCGCGCAGGTAGGCATCGGCCATCTCGGCAAGGCGAGCCTCGGCGCTGGGTTCGGGGGCGGCTGGGGGGGTGGCTTCGCCAGGCTGGGACGGGTCGGTGGCAGCCTCGTTGGGGGGGGTCTGTGGGTCGGACATGGCGGTTGGTTTCTCCAAGCCCATCTAGGTTGGGACGATTCCCGTGCCTTCAAGAGGGAGATCGCAACGCCCGCGCAGGCAGTCGGATCGGGTGGAACCCGATAGCCACGCCGATAGCAGCCGCTAGCATGCGCCATCGATAGCCATTGCCCCCCCCATTCCCAGGAGAACGGCCATGCAGGAACGCGAAATCCGGAACTTGATCGAGCAGGTGCGCGAGGGCCAGTTGCCGCGCCGCGGCTTCATCCAGCGCATGGTCGCGCTCGGCCTGACGGCGCCGATGGCGTCGATGCTGCTGATGAACGAGGGCATCGCCCAGACCACGACGGCGCTGCCCTACAAGGGCACCAAGCGCGGCGGCGGCGGGGTGTTGAAGCTGATCTGGTGGCAGGGTGCGGTGCACCTGAACCCGCATTTCGCCGGCGGGACGAAGGAGCAGGACGCGACGCGCATCTTCTACGAGGCGCTCGCCGGCTGGGACAGCGAGGGCAACCTGATCCCCATGCTCGCGACCGAGATCCCGTCGCGCGCCAACGGCGGCCTGTCGGCCGACGGACTGTCGGTCACGTGGAAGCTCAAGCGCGGCGTCACCTGGCACGACGGCAAGCCCTTCACCGCCGACGACGTCGTCTTCACCGCCAAGTACGCGGGCGACCCGGCGACGGCTGCCACCACGATCGGTACCTACAAGGACATCAAGGTCGAGAAGATCGACTCGCACACCGTGCGCGTCGTCTTCCCCAAGCCGACGCCGTTCTGGGCCGAGCCGCTCGTAGGCTCGTACGGCATGATCCTGCCGCAGCATGTGTTCGCCGACTACATCGGCGCCAAGTCGCGCGAGAACCCGGCCAACGTCAAGCCGGTGGGCACCGGCCCGTACAAGTTCGTCGACTTCAAGCCCGGCGACATGCTGCGCGCCGAGGCCTATGCTAACTACCACGTCGCGAACCAGCCGTTCTTCGATGCGCTCGAGTTGAAGGGCGGCGGCGATGCGCTGAGCGCGGCGCGCGCGGTGCTGCAGACCGGTGAGTTCGACTTCGCGTGGAACCTGGCGGTCGAGGACGAGATCTTGAAGCGCCTCGAAGCCAGCGGCAAGGGCTCGCTCGTCTTCCTGGTCGGCAGCGACATCGAGTTCGTCTCGCTCAACGTGACCGACCCTTGGAAGGAGGTCGACGGCGAGCGCGCCAGCGTCAAGAGCCGCCACCCTGCGTTCTCCGACAAGGCGGTGCGAGAGGCGATGGGACTGCTCATCGACCGCAAGGGCGTGGTCGACTTCATCTACGGCCGCGGCGGCGTCGCGACGGCCAACTTCCTCAACAACCCGCCGCGCTACCGCAGCCCGAACACCAAGTTCGACTTCAACATCGACAAGGCGGGTCAGATCCTCGACGCCGCGGGCTGGAAGAAGGGCGCCGACGGCATCCGCGCCAAGGGCGACGTCAAGCTCAAGTTCGTGTTCCAGACCTCGGTCAGCCAGCCGCGCCAGAAGACGCAGGCCATCATCAAGGACGCCTGCACCAAGGCCGGCATCGACCTCGAACTCAAGAGCGTGACGGCGGCGGTGTTCTTCGGCAGCGACGCCGCCAATCCGGACACCTACCAGAAGTTCTGGGCCGACATGCAGATGTACACGACGACGATGACGCAGCCGGATCCGCAGACCTTCATGGAGCAGTGGACGACCGACCAGATCGCGCAGAAGGCCAACAAGTGGGCCAGCCGCAACCTCGTGCGCTGGAGCAATGCCGAGTACGACACGACCTTCAAGGCGGCCCAGGTCGAGTTCGACGGCGCCAAGCGAGCCGCGCAGTTCATCCGCATGAACGACCTGCTGATCGGCGACGGCCACGTGATCCCGCTCTTCGCGCGCCCGCGGCCGCGCGGCTATGCCTTGAAGTTGAAGCCGGTGCTCTCGGCGTGGGACAACGACACCTGGGCGCTGGGCTTCTGGACTCGAGACGCCTGAGCCCGCAGGCACCGGCGTAGCCTGCAGCTGGAGCGCCGGTGCTCAACTACATCCTGCGGCGCCTGCTGATCGCGTTGCCCAGCCTGCTGGGCATCAGCGTGATCCTGTTCGGCGTGCTCGCCCTCGCGCCGGGCGACCCCTTCGAGGAGCTGGCGACCAACCCCAACGTGCCGCCCGAGGTGCGCATGGCGCTGCGCGCGCAGTTCGGGCTCGACGACCCGATCTGGCAGCGCTACTTCCACTGGCTCGTCAACATGCTGCGCGGCGACTGGGGCTTCTCCTTCGTCAGCCGGATCGATGTGGACGAGTTGATCCTGCAGCGCCTGCCGGTGACGATCGCCGTCATCGGCGCCTCGCAGATCCTGGCGCTGGCGATCGCGCTGCCGGTCGGCGTGCTCGCCGCGGCCAAGCCCTATTCGTGGTTCGACCGCATCGCCAGCACGCTGGCCTTCATCGGCTTTTCGCTGCCGACCTTCTTCACCGGGGTGCTCTTCATCCTGTTCTTCTCGATCTACCTCGGCTGGCTGCCCTTCATCTACCGCGCCGACCTGTCGGAGACGGGGCTCGCATGGTGGTGGGCGCAGCTCAAGCAGTCGATCATGCCGGTCGCCGTGCTGGGGCTGTTCCAGGCGGCGAGCTGGATGCGCTACGTGCGCTCGTCGGTGCTCGACGTGATCCGGCTCGACTACGTGACGACCGCGCGCAGCAAGGGCCTGTCGGAGTGGGTCGTCGTGCTCAAGCACGTGGTGCGCAACGCGATGATCCCGGTCGTCACGCTGGTCGCGCTGCAGATGCCGGCGGTCTTCGGCGGCGCCATCGTCACCGAGCAGATCTTCCGCATCCCGGGCATCGGTTCGCTGCTCATCGACGCCATCCTGCGCAATGACACGCCGGTCATCATGGCCGTGACCTTCGTCTTCAGCTGCCTCGTGATCCTGTTCAACCTGATCGCCGACGTGCTCTATGGCTGGCTCGACCCCCGCATCAGCTATTGAAGCGGCCCTACCGCTCGGCAAGGCGATCGCGAGCGTCTCGCCCTGGGCCGAGGCCTGGCGGCGCTTCCAGCGCCACCGCCTGGCGTACTGGAGCCTGTGGGTGCTGGCGCTGCTGATCCTTGCGGTGCTGATCGGGCCGCTGGTCTACAAGGTCGGCATCAACGACATCGACTTCAAGGCGCGGCTGGCGAGCCGAGCGCGCTGCACCCGCTGGGCACCGACGACCTCGGCCGCGACCTGCTCGCGCGCATGCTCTACGGCGGCCGCATCTCGCTCGCGGTCGGCTTCGCGGCCATGCTGATGGCGATCACGGTGGGCGTGATCATCGGCGCCGTTGCCGGCATCTCCCGCGGCTGGGTCGACGCGGCGCTGATGTGGGTCACCGACCTGTTCCTGAGCCTGCCGCAGCTGCCACTGCTGCTGCTGCTGATCTTTCTCTTCCGCGATCCGCTCAAGGCAGCGTTCGGCCTGGAGATCGGCATCTTCATCCTCATCGTGGCCGTGATCGGCGGCTTTCGCTGGATGCCGGTGGCGCGGCTCGTGCGCGCGCAGTTCTTCAGCCTGCGCGAGAAGGAGTTCGTCGAGGCCGCGCGCGCGCTCGGCGCGAGCGTGCCGCGCCAGGTCGTGCGCCACATCCTGCCCAACAGCCTGGGGCCGGTGATCGTCGCCGCGACGATCGACGTCGCCGCGGCGATCATTGCCGAGAGCACACTGTCGTTCCTGGGTCTCGGGTTCCCGCCCGACATCCCGACCTGGGGCCGCATCCTCTACGACGGCCGCGACTATATGGACGTGGCGATGCACTGGGCGCTGTTCCCCGGGCTCGCGATCTTCGTCACCGTGCTGACGATCAACTTCGTCGGCGACGGGCTACGCGACGCGCTCGACCCGCGGAGGGTCCTGTAGTGCGAGCGCCGGCCGCCCCCCCCCCCCCCCCCCCGCCCCGCTGGGGCCCCCCCCATGGCGTTGTTGGAGATCAAGGGCCTCAAGACCCACTTCAAGACCGACGACGGCTGGCTGCACGCCGTCGACGGCGTGGACCTGTCGATCGACGCCGGCGAGACGGTGGGCGTGGTCGGCGAGTCGGGCTGCGGCAAGAGCGTCACCGCCAAGACGGTGATGAAGCTGATCGACATGCCGCCGGGCAAGATCGTCGCCGGCCAGGTGCTGTGGCAGGGGCGCGACCTCGTTCCGCTGGGCCCGAAGGAAATGCAGGCCATCCGCGCCAAGGAGATCGCGATCATCTTCCAGGAGCCGATGACGAGCCTGAACCCGGTGTTCACGATCGGCGAGCAGATCGGCGAGAGCCTGCGCCTGCACGAAGGCTTGTCGCGCAAGGCGGCCCTCGAGCGCGCCGTCGAGATGCTGCGCCTGGTGCGCATCCCGACGCCCGAGCGGCGCGTCAAGGACTATCCGCACCAGTTCTCGGGCGGCATGCGCCAGCGCGTGATGATCGCGATCGCGCTCGCCTGCAATCCCAAGCTGCTGATCGCCGACGAGCCGACGACGGCGCTCGACGTGACGATCCAGGCGCAGATCCTCGACCTGATCGACGGAGCTGAAGGAAAAGATGGGCATGGCGGTGATGCTGATCACCCACGCGATGGGCGTCGTTGCCGAGGTCGCGCAGCGCGTCGTCGTGATGTACGCCGGCAAGGTGGTCGAGGAGGCGCCGGTCGCCGAACTTTTCGCGAGGCCGCGCCACCCGTATACGCAGGGGCTGATCCGCTCGATCCCGCGCATCGACACCGCGGCCACGCACAAGGTCAGACTCGAGGCCATCCCGGGCACCGTGCCCAAGCTGATAGAGCCGGGAGAGGGATGCCGCTTCGCCAGCCGCTGCCGGCACGTCGTACCCGCGTGCCTGGCGGCCACGCCGCCGCTGCGCGCCGCGGGGCCGGGGCACAAGGTGGCCTGCATCCTGGACGTCCAAGCATGACTGCCGCTACGCCGTTGCTCCAGGTCCGCGGGCTGAAGAAGCACTTCCCGCTGCGCGGCGGGTTGCTGCAGCGCGTCGTCGACCATGTGCACGCGGTCGACGGCGTGAGCTTCGACCTGGCCGCGGGCGAAACGCTGGGCCTGGTGGGCGAATCCGGCTGCGGCAAGAGCACGACCGGGCGTTGCATCCTGCGCCTGATCGAGCCGACCGCGGGCGAGGTGCGCTTCGAGGGCCGCGACGTGCTCGCGATGCCCAAGGACGAGTTGCGCGCGCTGGCGCGCGACATGCAGATCATCTTCCAGGACCCGTATGCGTCGCTGAACCCGCGCATGACGGTGGGCGCCATCGTCGGCGAGGCGCTGACGATCCACAAGCTCGCGCCGACCCGCAAGGCGTTCGAGGATCGCATCGTCGAGCTGCTCGAGACGGTCGGCCTCGCGGCGGACCACATGCGGCGCTACCCGCACGAGTTCTCCGGAGGCCAGCGCCAGCGCATCGGCATCGCGCGCGCGCTCGCCGTCTCGCCCAAGCTCATCGTCTGCGACGAGGCGGTGTCGGCGCTCGACGTGTCGATCCAGGCCCAGGTCATCAACCTGCTCGAGGACCTGCAGGCCAAGTTCAACCTGACCTACGTCTTCATCGCCCACGACCTGTCGGTCGTCGAGCACATCAGCGACCGCGTCGCGGTGATGTACCTCGGCCGCATCGTCGAGCTCGCCAGCGCGCAGCAGCTCTACACCGCGCCGCGCCATCCCTACACCGAGGCGCTGCTGTCGGCGGTGCCCATTCCCGACCCGAGCGTCGCGCGCCGGCGCATCCCGCTGCAGGGCGACGTGCCGAGCCCGATTCGACCGCCGCCGGGGTGCCACTTCCACACGCGCTGCCCGATTGCACAAAAGGGCCTGTGCGACGTGCAGGCGCCGACCCTGGAGCAGGGCGCGCCTGGCCATTGGGTGGCCTGCCACCTGCGGCGCTGAGCGGCCCGCACCGGTCGCCGCACGCGAGACAACGGCGCCGGGTCCGCTGAGTCAGCCCCTTCGCCGCGGTCGAAGGGGCACGCTGCTCAATGGCTGCCGCCGCCGCCGGCAGCTTCCAGGTCGCGCATCACCGCGTCGAGGTTGAACGAAGCCGGCTTCTGCCGCGGCGGGAACTTGACGAAGTTCTCGATCTGGCTCGCGACCACGCCCTGCATCAGATACATGATGTAGGCGTGCGAGATCATCCAGTCGTAGTAGGTGTTCGAGTTCTCGTCGGCCCGCTCGAACGGGTCACGCCGCAGATGGAAGATCTTCGGGATACGCAGCTTCACGAACGGCTCCATCCAGCACGCCAGTTGCTTGGCGCGCTGCTCCATCAGCACCATCTTCCAGTCCTGCATGCGGATCGCGATGATGTCGCCATCGTCGCTGATGTAGAAGAAGGAGTTGCGCGGGCTGTCACCCACTTCACCCTTCAGGTAGGGCAGCATGTTGAAGCCGTCGAGGTGGACCTTGTAGGTCTTCTTGCCGGCCTTGTGGCCCTTGAGCAGCTTCTCCTTGATGTCCGGCACGCCGGCGGCAGCGAGGAAGGTCGCCAGCCAGTCTTGGTGGGAAAAGATGCCGTTGAGCACCGTGCCGGCCTTGAACTGGCCCGGCCAGCGCACGAAGCACGGCACGCGCCAGCCGCCTTCCCAGTTGGTGTTCTTCTCCGAGCGGAACGGCGTGATGCCGGCATCCGGCCAGGTGTTGTAGTGCACGCCGTTGTCGGTGGAGTACATGACGATCGTGTCGTCGGCGATGCCCAGCGCGTCGAGCTTGTCGAGCATCAGGCCGACGTTCTCGTCGTGCGCCACCATCACGTCGTTGTAGTCGCCCTGGCCGCTCTTGCCCTTGTGCTTCTCGGCGCAGTGGGTGCGAAAGTGCATCGCCGTCGTGTTGTACCAAAGGAAGAAAGGCTTGCCTGCCTTGTGCGTCTCGTCGATGAAGCGCAGCGCGCGCTCGGTCACCTCGTCGTCGATGGTCTCCATGCGCTTGATCGTCAGCGGCCCGGTGTCGACGACCGTCTGCCCGCCCTTGCCGTCGGCCTTGCAATGCAACACGCCGCGCGGCCCGAAGCGCTTCTTGAACTCCGGGTTCTTGGGGTAGTCGGGCTGCTCGGGCTCTTCTTCGGCGTTGAGGTGGTAAAGGTTGCCGAAGAACTCGTCGAAGCCGTGCACGGTGGGCAGGTGTTCGTCGCGGTCGCCCAGGTGGTTCTTGCCGAACTGGCCGGTGGCGTAGCCCAGCGGCTTGAGCAGCTCGGCGATGGTGGGGTCGTCGGCGTGAATGCCATTGGTGGCACCGGGCATGCCCACCTTGGTCAGCCCGGTGCGGATCGGGTTCTGGCCGGTGATGAAGGCGGAGCGCCCTGCGGTGCAACTCTGCTGCGCGTAGTAGTCGGTGAAGGCCACGCCCTCGTTGGCCACGCGGTCGATGTTGGGCGTGCGGTAGCCCATCTGGCCGCGGCTGTTGTAGCTGATGTTCCACCAGCCCACGTCGTCGCCCCAGAGAACCAGGATGTTGGGTTTCTTCTCTGCCATGATCTCGTCCCTTTCTGTGCCTACAAAGTTCCGGATCGGCCAGCCGCCGCCCGGGTCCGAAAAAACAGTCGCCCCTACCGTGGCGGTGTTGTCCCACCCACTTGTGTTGCCCGATCGACTCCGCTGAAGGGCGAAGCCGGTGCCTTGTCGCCATGGCAGAAGCGGAACTTCCTGCCGCTGCCGCAGGGGCAGGGCCGATAGGGCCCTTGCCTGGCGTCCTGCGCAGCGATCGAGGCCATCACCTCGGCCGGCGCCCGGCCCTGACGCAGCAGTTGCACCATCATGTTCAAGGTCGGCCCAACGTGCGTGAAGAAGAGCTCCAGCCCCGCGCATAGATAGTTATGCCCGGGCTCGCCGTCGTGCGACAGCGCGAAGCGGTCCTTCGGGCAACCGCCGTTGCACCAGGGCAGTACCTTGCAGCCGCGGCACTGCGCCGTGAGCGTGTCGCGCTTGTCCTGGCCAAACTTGCGCTGCTCCGGCGAGGCGATCAACGCCATCATGTGCGTCTGGTGGATGTTGCCGAGCTTGTATTTCGGTTCGACGAAGTGGTCGCAGGCGTAGAGGTCGCCGTTGTGCTCGAGCGCCGGGCCGTAGCCGCAGGTGGGCGCGTGGATGCACAGCAGGTGGCGGCCGAAGAAGGCCTCCAGCGTGACGTCGAAGAGCTGCACGTAGACATTGCCCACGTCGTGGCGCACCCATTCCTCGAAGACGTCGATGAGGAAGCGGCCGTACTGTTCGGCGCCGACCGTGCGCTCGGTGACGAGGTTGCCGGTCTGCGTGTAGAGCAGGCGCTGCTTGCCGGGCTGCTCGCTCCAGCCCTTGTTGGCGATGGTGATCGTTTGCTCGGTGGCGCGCTCGATGATCGGGATGAACTGCACCCATTTCGCGCCGAGCTCGTCGCGGAAAAAGCGGTACACCGTGCGGCCGTGTTGCTGGTTGGCGGCGTTGACCGTGCACAGGATGTTGAAGTCGACGCCGTGCTTGCGCAGGCAGCGCCAGCCGCGCATCACCAGGTCGAAAGTGCCCTGGCCGCGGCGGTCGACGCGGTAGGTATCGTGCAGCTCGCGCGGGCCGTCGACGCTCAGGCCGACGAGGAAGTCGTGCTGCTTGAAGAAGCGGCACCAGTCGTCGTCGAGCAGCAACCCGTTGGTCTGGAAGGTGTGCTGCACGTTCTGGCCAGGCTGGCGGTACTGCTCGACCAGTTCCACCGCGCGGCGGAAGAACTCGAGCTTCATCAGCGTCGGCTCGCCGCCCTGCCACGCCACGGTCACCTGCGGCGTGCGGTGCGACTCGAGCAGTTGGCGGATGTAGGCCTCGAGCGTGGCCTCCGACATGCGGTGCTTGTCGTTCGGGTAGAGCGACTCCTTGGACAGGAAGAAGCAGTAGGTGCAGTCGATGTTGCAGGTCGAGCCGCTCGGCTTGGCCAGCAGGTGAAAGCCCGGCGGCGCGTTCGCGGGCGGCGGCGAGGGCATCACGATGGGGGCGGCCAGGGCACTCAACAGTTCACTCCTTCGCCTGCCGGGCGCTGTCGGGAGCGACGCCGCCTGCGGTTTGGCCCAGCCAGGCGTTGGCCGCGGCCACCGCCTGGTTCAACGCTTCGCCCAGCTGAGGCGTCGCCACGAAGACGTTCTCGTCGCCGATGAGCTTGAGAACCCCGGTCTTGGCCAGCTGGTCACGCATCTGCGGATCGACGCCAACCAGCATCAGTTTGCCCTGTCGGGCCTGCAACGCCTGCGCATAGCGCTGCAGCACGGTCACGAAGGTGCTGCCGATCTCGCCCTTGCCGCGCAGGTTGATGGCCACCACCGAACGGGTGGCATCGCCAACGGCCGGCAGCATCTCTTCCATGTTCCTGGCCGCCGCGAAGAACAGGCTGCCGTAGACATGCAGGACGGTCAAGCGATCGCTGGGCAGGCGTCGGGGCGGCGGCTGTTCGAGCGGGAAGCCCTGCGGCTGCAGCACCCACTCGGTGACGACGACCTTGTTCGACTGGCGGATGGTGGTGAGCAGGATGCTCATGGCCACCCCGAACAGCACCGCGAATTGCAGCGGGATGGCGAGGGTGGCGAGAAAGGTCGCGAGCATGACCATGCGCGAGATGCGCCCGGTCTTCCAGGCCATCACCGCCTGTTCGACGCGCAGGCCCTGGATGCCGGCGACGATGAGCAGCGCGGCCAACGCCGGCATCGGCACCCGCTCCACGAGCGGCCCGGCCAAGAGCACGATGAGGGCCACGAACAGCCCGACGAAGATGTTCGCCCAGCGCGAGCGGCCCCCCGCGCCGACGATCAGCGCCGTGCCCGAGACCGAACCGCCGGCCGGGATGCCGCCGACCAGACTGGTGGCCATGTTGGCCGCTCCCTGGCCGAGGAAGTCGCGCGACACGTCGGGGTAGCGGCCGTCCGGGTTGGGCGTGCCCTGGCTGACGCCGGCGCCCTGCACCAGGCCGATGATCGCGATGGACAAGGCCGGCAGCCACAGCGAAAGGACGAGCGACAACTGGGGCAGTGCAAGTTGGGGCAGCTCGCGCGGGATGGCCGAGATGCCGCCGACCGTGGGCACGACGGCGAACTGCGCGGCCGTGGGCACCGCCGGCAGCGTCAGCAGCACCATCAGCACGGTGGCCACCGCAATGGCGATGATGAAGGCGAAGCGCTGCAAGGCCTTGTGCCAGAGCAGCGCCGCGATCAGCGCCAGCGTCAGCAGGCCGACGGCGGTGGCCTGCAGGTTGACCTTGCCGAGGTGCAGCAGCAGGTCCAGCGCCTGCGCCACGCGGTTCGAGAAGCTGCTCTGATAGCCCGTCAGGTCGCTCAACTGGCCGAGGATGATCAGCACGGCCACGCCGTTGAGAAAGCCCGTCATCACTGCGTTGGAGACGAAGCGGATCACGAATCCGAGCCGGAACAGGCCGGCCAGCAACTGGATCACGCCGACGAGCAGTACCAGCACGATGAGCGCCTCCGCGCGCTGGCCGGCGGGAAACTCCAGCAGCACGACCCCGGCCGCCACGGACAGCGCGCCGGTCGTCGACACGTTCATGAAGACCGAGCTGGAGAAGAGGGCGCCAACGGGCACCGCGACCATCAGCGTATAGATGCCGAGCAGCGGGTTGACCATCGCCAGCAGCGCGTGCCCCATCGCCTGCGGTACGTTGACGACGGCGAAGGTGAGCGCGGCCACCAGGTCCGACGCGAGGTTGCCGCGGTCGGGCTTCAGGCGTCGGGTCGCGGCGCGAAGCCGTTGCGTGCGCGTCATGTCTGTCATGCGATCGGGTCGCTTCGCGCGGTCACTGGCTGCTGCGCCCGGAGGCGTCGACGACCCAGCGGCGTGCGATGCGCGTGACCAGGCCGCGCAGCAGCAGGTAGGGCGCGAAGGCGAGCAAGAGCGCAATGATCAGCGCCTCCGCGGGATGAAAGGTCTCGAACTCGACGAACTGGTAGACCGTATCGATCGCCAGCCCGAGCAGAACGATGCGCGAGGTGGCGATCACGGCCTCGTCCAGCCGACCGCGGCGTTGCGCCGGATCGCTCAGCACGGTCCAGAGAAACGGCTCGCGTCCGGAGCGCGCGTCGCGCAAGCCGTCGCGCAGCGCGGCGATCGTCGCCATGATGGGTTGCAGGACGAAGCGGAAGACGAACGGCCCCCCGGGGCGATCGAGCATGTTCTGCCAGATGCGCGCGAGAACCTCGCCCGAGACGCCATACATAACGAGGCCGACGACGAGCGCGGCGGCCGACAGTGCGACGACGAATCGGGACAGAGCAAGTTGAAACTTCGAGGGTGGCTTGGTCATTGCTCGGGGTCGTTCTCTTTCGCTGCGTCGCCGCGCTCCGCCGCAGCGAGTGTACGGACTGACAGGCGCTCGGGGACATGGCTTGCGCGGTAGCGACCCAGTCGGGCTGCAGGCGTCGGCGAATGGGTTCTGCGGGCGTCGCGCCGGAGTGCACTGCGCGGCTGCGTCCCCTTCGCGGCGAGTCGACCACGTGCCCGAAATTTCATTGCCCGATAACGGCAAGGGACAACAACCGCAAGCGGACGCCGCGCTGCGTGGCGACCGATGAAGCCCGCGGCTACTGGGTCGCGGTCAGACCGCGGATCTGCCCGGTGACGAACGCGGCGGCGGGCTGCAGAAGAACTGCATCGGCCCGGCAACGTCTTCGGGCTCGGCCACGCGGCCAAGCGGGATGCGCTGCAGCAGCTTGTCGCGTACCACGGGAACGGCGAGCCAGTGCGCCCCCATCTCGCCGCGCACGACGGTCGGCGCGACGCCGTTGACGGTGATGCCGTGCGTGCAGAGCTCCACCGCGTGCTGCTTGATCAGCATCACGAGCGCCCCCTTGGTCGCGCAGTAGGCCGAGTGGCCGCGGTCGCGCATGCCGAGTTGCGCGCGCACCGACAGCACATGAACCTGCTGCCCTGGCGGCCGGCCGCCCGCGACCGCGGCGACCTGCAGGCGCCGGGCGATGAGCATCCGCGCCTTCGATGGAGTCTTGGTCATTGCGCGAGGCATTGTTCTTCTTGGCGGCAATCCTAAACCGGCGACCCGGACGCATCCGTCGATGCGATCCGCATGCGGTGCCGCCAGCGCATTCGCGTCATGCGGGCCGTCTTCGCAGGGTCGCCCGTGGAGGCGACGCTTCAATCGGGCTCGGCGCTCGCGCTCCAGCGCTGCCATTGCGCAAGTTCGCGCCGGTCGCGCTTGGTGGGCCGCCCCTGCGCGATCGCCTGCGCCGGGTCGGCCACGAAGGGACGCGCCTTCGCCGCCGCCTCGCGCGCGGCGATGCTCTGCGGCGTCTCCTCGTAGAGCTGCTGCGCCACCGGCGCCGGGCCGCGCATCTCGCTCAAGCCCAGCACGCGCAGCTCGCGCGCGATCTCGCCCTGCGCGCCCTGGCGCAGCGCGAGCAGGTCGCCGACATGCAGCTCGCGCGCGCGCTTGGCCGGCTGGCCGTTGACCTGCACCCGGCCCTTCTCGATGAACTCCACCGCCAAGCCGCGCGTCTTGTACAAGCGCGCCGCCCACAGCCACTTGTCGAGGCGCATCCGCGGTAGTCCGGGCTTGTCGCTCATGCGGCAACATTCTGCGCCAGCGGGAGCTCGACGATTGCGTCCAGGCCTTCGATACGGCCGCCCGCCTCGCGATTGACGAGGCGGATCGCTCCGCCGAGGCTGGCGACGATCTCGTGGCAGATCGCGAGCCCCAGCCCCGAGCCGCTGCGCGCGTCACCGGCGGCGAATGGCTGGAACAGGCGCAGCCGCAGTTCGGGCGCGATGCCGGGGCCGCTGTCGGCGATCGTCAGCACGGCATGGTTCGCATCGTCACAGGCAACGCGCACCGACAGCCTTCCGCCCGGCGGCGAGTGCTTGATCGCGTTGTGCAGCAGGTTGCGCGCGAGCTCGCGCAGCGCCCATTCGTGCGCGGAGACCGGCGCCGGCTCGGTCTCGATCTCGAAGTCGAGGTGGTGCTCGGCGATCAACGCCGACAGGTCGAGCGCAACCGCGCGCACGATGGCGTCCCAGTCCAGGCGCGTCGTGCCGCCCTGCTGGCGCAACTGCTCGACCTTGGCCAGCGCAAGCATCTGGTTGGCGAGCGTGGTCGCGCGCTCGACGGTGGCGCCGAGTTCGTGCAGCGCCTGGGCTGGCTCGACGTCGCCGCGCTGCGCGGATTGCAGCTGCGTGCGCAGCACCGCCAGCGGCGTGCGCAACTGGTGCGCGGTGTCGCGCACGAAGCGCTTTTGGTAGGCGAGCAGATGCGCGAGGCGGGCCATGACCTGGTTGGTTGCGTCGAGCAAGGGCAGCAACTCGCGCGGCGAGCGCGAGGCGTCGATCGGCGCGAGGTCGTTGTCGCTGCGCTGGCGCAGTTGCGCGCTCAGCTCGCGCACCGGCCGCGTCGCGCGCTGCACCACGAGCACGACGACGGCGGTCACGACGGCGAGCAGCGCCGCCTGGCGCCACAGCGTGTCGAGCAGGATCTGGCGCGCCAGGGTCTGGCGCAGCTCGAGCGTCTCGGCGACCTGGATGGTCGCCATGCCTTGCCCCTCGACGCCGGCCACCGGCTGCAAGAGCACCGCCACGCGCACCGGCTGGCCGCGGTAGGCGTCGTCGTAGAAGTCGACCAGCGCCGCATAAGGGCCCTTCGCGGGCAGCGAACCGCGCCAGGGCGGAAAGTCCGGAAAGCCCGAGACCATCTCGCCCTGGAAGCCGCTGACCTTGAAGAACATGCGGCTGCGGTTGTCGGCCTCGAAGGCTTCGAGCGCCGAGTAGGGCACCGTGGCCTGCACCTGCGCAGCGTCGCCCGAGCCGCTGAGGTGGAGCTCCTCGCCGATCGCCTTGGCGCTGGCGAGCAGCGTGCGGTCGTAGGCGGTATCGGCAGCGCGCAGCGCCTGCCGGTACAGGCCGACGGCGTTGAACGCGAGCAGCGCCAGCACCGGCAGCAGGATGCCGATCAGCAACTGGCTGCGCAACGACAGCGGCTGTTTCCTTGACAGGCCTCCCGCCGGGCCGCTCCCAAGGGAGGCCTGCTCCCCCTCGGGGGGGCGCGAACGAGGTGAGCTTGGGGGTCTCACTTCAAGGCGAAGCCTTGAGCAGATAGCCCAGGCCGCGCAGCGTCACGAGTTGCGCGCCGGTGCCGGCAATCTTCTTGCGCAGCCGGTAGGCGACGACCTCGATCGCCTCGGCCTGTACCTGCGCCTGATCGGGGAACACGATTTCGAGCAGCCGCTCCCGCGCCACCGCATGGCCCGGCCGCGCGAGCAGCGCGCGCAGCAGCGCGAGTTCGCGCGGCGGCAGGCCCATCACCGTGCCGTGCAGGTACACCGCGCCGCTGTCGGCGTCGCAGCGCATGCCGCAGAACTCGGCGGCGGCGTCGGCCGCTGCATCGCGCTCGCCGCCGTGCGGCGCGCGCCGCACCAGCGCGCGCACGCGCGCCTCGAGTTCGTCGAGGTCGAAGGGCTTGGGGAGGTAATCGTCGGCGCCGGCATTCAGGCCGAGCACGCGATCGCCGACCGTGCCGCGCGCGGTCAGCACGAGCACCGGCGTGGCGAGGCCTGCGGCGCGCGCCTGCGTGAGCACTTCAAGCCCGTCGAGCCCGGGCAGGCTCAGGTCGAGCACGACCACGTCGGGCAGGCTCGCCTGCCAGCGATCGAGCGCACGCGCGCCGTCGCCGCAGACGACGACCTGCATGCCGCGGCGCTGGAAACTGCGCTGCAGCGTGGCCTGCATCGTGGGGTCGTCCTCGACGAGCAGCAGCTTCATCGCGGCAACCTTATCAGGGCGCCGGGCCAGCGCCGGCATCAGCGTTTCCCCTAGGGCCTTCGACAGCCGATTGACAGGCTTTGCGGCGAACATCGGTTCCATTCGCAACCCAGCTCCGGAGACCCGCCATGCGCAGAGACGCGTTCCTCAAATCCCTTGCCTGCCTTGCCGCCGCGGGCGCGCTGCCGCTGTCGGCACGCGCCGCGGCCAACGTCAAGATGATGATCCCCGCCAACCCCGGCGGCGGCTGGGACACCACCGGCCGCGCGCTCGGAAAGGCGCTGCAGGACGCAGGCGTGGCCTCGTCGGTGAGCTACGACAACAAGGGCGGCGCCGCCGGCGCCATCGGCCTGGCGCAGTTCATCAACGGCAGCAAGGGCGACCCGAATGCCTTGATGGTGATGGGCGCGGTGATGGTGGGCGGCATCATCACCGGCAAGCCGCCGGTGTCGCTGTCGCAGGCGACGCCGATCGCGCGTCTGACGAGCGAGTACAACGTGTTCGTGCTGCCGGCGAGTTCGCCCTTCAAGACCATGAAGGACGTGATCGAGCAGATGAAGAAGGATCCCGGCAGCGTCAAGTGGGGCGGCGGTTCGCGCGGATCGACCGAGCACATCGCCGCGGCGATGATCGCGCGCGACGTCGGCGTCGATCCGTCCAAGATCAACTACGTCGCCTTCCGCGGCGGCGGCGAGGCGACGGCGGCCATTCTGGGCGGCAACGTCACCGTCGGTGGCAGCGGCTACAGCGAGTTCGCCGAGTACATCAACACCGGCAAGATGCGCGCCATCGCCGTCACGTCGGATGCGCGCCTGAAGGGCATCGCCGTGCCGACGCTCAAGGAGCAGGGCGTCAACGTCGTGATCGGCAACTGGCGCGGCGTCTACGGCGCGGGCGGCATCACGGCCGAGCAGCGCAAGGCGCTGACCGAGATGGTCGTCAAGGCCACGAAGAGCAAGGCCTGGACCGAGGCGCTGGAGAAGAACAACTGGACGCCGGCGCTGATGGCCGGGCCTGAGTTCGAAACCTTCGTCGACAACGAGTTCGCCAGCCTGCGCGCGGTGATGGCGAAGTCGGGAATGATCTGACCCAGGGCTCTCGCGCCGGCCGTGTGGGCGGCGCAAGGTTCGTCCAACGGGGGCTCTCATGAAGATTGAGCAAACGCTGCTCGGCGTGGGCACGGTGGTGCTCGGGTTGCTGCTGGTCGGCGGCGCGACCCAGATCTCGTCCGAGGCCGGCTACTCCGGTGTCGGACCGAACTTCTTCCCGTGGGTGGTCGGCGCGATGCTGACGCTGTGCGGCGGCTGGCTGGTGTGGGAGGCGCGCAGCGGCGGGTTCCGCGCGATGGGCACACCTTCGGGGGCGGCGCAGGGCCATTGGGCAGGGTTCGCCTGGGTGTCGGTCGCGCTGCTCGTCAATGCAGCACTGATCACGACGATCGGCTTCATCCTGAGCTGCACGCTGTGCTTCGTGCTCGCGGTGCGCGGCTTCAAGTCGGCCGAGGGCCGGCTTGACCTGAGCCTGCGCGCGCTCGTCGTCGACGCGGCGATCGGCTTCGCGATCGCCGCGCCGGTGTTCTGGATGTTCACGCAGTTGCTGGCGATCAATCTGCCCGGCCTCACGTCCACCGGATGGATTTGATGGACATACTCAATCAACTCATCCAGGGCTTCGTTACCGCCGGCACGCCGGTCAACCTGCTGTGGTGCCTGCTCGGCTGCACGATCGGCACGGCGGTCGGCGTGCTGCCGGGCATCGGCCCGGCGACGGCGGTGGCGATGCTGCTGCCGATCACGCTGAAGGTCGAGCCGACGGCGTCGATGATCTTCTTCGCCGGCATCTACTACGGCGCGATGTACGGCGGCTCCACCACCTCGATCCTGCTCAACACGCCGGGCGAGGCTGGCTCCATGGTCACGGCCATGGAGGGCAACAAGATGGCCAAGCACGGCCGGGCCGGCGCGGCGCTGGCCACGGCAGCCATCGGCTCCTTCGTCGCCGGCACCATTGCCACCGTGCTGGTCACGTTCTTCGCGCCGATCGTGGCCAACTATGCCGTCCAGCTCGGCCCTCCGGAGTACTTCCTGCTGATGGTGCTCGCGTTCTGCACCGTCAGTGCGGTTCTCGGGCAGAGCACCTTGCGCGGTCTGACGGCGCTCTTCGTCGGGCTGGCGATGGGCCTCGTCGGCATCGACCAGATCTCGGGCCAGGCGCGCTACACGCTGGGCGTGCCGGAGATGATGGACGGGCTCGAGGTCGTGCTGATCGCGGTCGGCCTCTTCGCCGTGGCCGAGGCGCTCTACGTCGTGCTCTACGAGGGCCGCGTCGTCGAGACGCAGAACAAGCTCACGTCGGTGCACATGACGCGCCAGGAGTGGCGTCGTTCGGCGCCGGCCTGGCTGCGCGCGACCTTCATCGGCTTCCCGTTCGGCACGATCCCGGCCGGCGGCAGCGAGATCCCGACCTTCCTGAGCTACGCGACCGAGAAGAAGCTCTCCAAGCACAAGGACGAGTTCGGCACCACCGGCGCGATCGAAGGCGTCGCGGGGCCCGAAGCGGCCAACAACGCGGCCATCACCGCGACGCTGATCCCGCTGTTGACGCTCGGTATCCCGACCTCGAACACGACCGCGATCCTGCTCGGCGCGTTCCAGAACTACGGCATCCAGCCCGGGCCGCAGCTATTCGAGAAGAACACCGCGCTCGTGTGGGCGCTGATCGCGTCGCTCTACATCGGCAACGTGATGCTGCTCGTGCTGAACCTGCCGCTGGTGGGGATGTGGGTCAAGCTGCTCAAGATCCCCAAGACCTACCTCTATGCCGGGATCCTGATCTTCGCGACGGTGGGCGTCTACGGCATGCGCCAGTCGGCGTTCGACCTCGTGCTGCTCTACGCGATCGGCCTGCTCGGCGTGGTGATGCGGCGCTTCGAGTTCCCGACCGCGCCGGTCGTCGTCGGCATGATCCTGGGCCCCCTGGCCGAGGCGCAGATGCGCAACGCGCTGTCGATCGGCGAGGGCAAGTGGAGCGTCTTCATCGACAGGCCGATGTCGGTCTTCCTGCTCCTGGTCGTCGTGGGCGTGCTGCTGCTACCTCGCCTGATGCGCCTGCGCAAGCGCCTGAAGAACCGTTGATCCGCGGCCGCGGCGCGGCGGCCAACCGACCTGAGTCCGACCTCTGTACTGGTGCGCCGTCCGGCCGCGCCCGGGGTTGCTTCGTCCGCGCGACGGCGAGGCGCCCGACAACGCTCGCCGATGGCGAAGCCGGATCTGCTCGCAAGGGTTGCTCGCCGAACGAACCAATGGAGACACGCTTGAAGAATCTCGAAACCACGCGCCGTCAATGGATCCACTGGAGCGCAGCCGGGCTCGCCGGGGCTGCGTTGCCCGGCATCGGCCGGGCCCAGGCCGCCTGGCCAACCAAGCCGATCCGACTCGTCGTGCCCTTTGCGCCGGGCGGCAGCTCGGAAATCGTTGCGCGCGCCGCCGCTGCCGAGATGGGAAAGTCGCTCGGACAGTCGGTCTTCGTCGACAACAAGCCCGGTGCGGCGGGCAACGTCGCGATGGCCGATGTGGCGCGGGCGGACGACCAGCACACCATCATCCTCGGCCACATCGGCACGCTGGCGGTCAACCCGTTCATCTTCGACAAGCTGCCCTACGACCCCATCAAGGACTTTCGCCCCGTCTCGCTGCTGGCCAAGGTGCCGAGCCTCTACCTCGCCCATCCTGACCTGCCGACGAAGAACCTGAAGGAGTTCGTCGCCTATGCGAAGAAGAACCCCGGCAAGCTGAACTACGGCTCGGCCGGCAACGGCAGCGCAGGCCACCTGGCGATGGAGTACCTGAAGATGACGACCGACATCTTCATGGTCCACGTGCCCTACCGCGGCACCGGGCCGCAACTCACCGACCTGATGGCGGGCCGGCTCGACGCGGCCTCGGTCGGCGCATCCGCGGTGCTGCAGTTCATCAAGACCGGCAAGCTGCGCTGCATCGCCACCGGATCGGCGCAGCGCATCGCCCAGTTGCCCGACGTGGGCACCGTGGCAGAGCAAGGCTACCCGGGCTTCGAGATGACGCAGTGGTACGGCCTGCTTGCGCCGGCCAGCCTGCCGCCGGCCGCAGTCGACAAGCTCGCTGCCGCGGCCGCAAAGGCGATGAGGGAGCCGGCCGTGATCGAGCGCCTGGCCAGCGACGCCGCGATCGCGGTCGGCAGCGCGCCGGCCGAGTTCGCCGCCTTCATCGCGCAGGAGCAGAAGCGCTGGAAGCTCGTCGTCGCGCGCGCAAAGATCAAGCCCGACAACTGACGCGCGGCTTCACCCCAAGCATTCACAAGGAGAGACTGACCATGCAGATCACCGGCATGCTCCACGGCGCGAAGCTGCTCCAGCTCGCAGGCTTCCCAGTTCCCGACATCCTCGGCCCCGACGCCAGCGAGGAGGCCATCAAGGCGATGCTCGAAAAGCACCGCGAGGTGTTCATCAAGCCGGTCTTCAAGGGCGGCGTGGGCAAGAAGGGCAAGGCCGGCCTCGTCGGCCGGGCGAAGGACCTGAAGACGGCGTTGAGCGAAAAGGAGCGGCTCTACTTCGCCGAGCACCGCCACGGCCACGCCTTCGCCAAGTCGAATGGCGTGACCTTCGAGGCCGCCGTGCCGGCCGAGCACGAGGTGTACTTCTCGCTCACCGACAACACGCGCTTTCGGGCGCCGACGATGACGCTGACGCACCACGGCGGCATGGACATCGAGGAGCTCGACAAGACACAGATCGTCAGCGTGCCATTCAATCCGCTGACGGGCTTGAAAGCCTTCGTCGTCGCCAACGCGCTCTCCGAGCTGAAGGCGCCCAAGCAGATCATCTCGCCGCTGGTGCAGCACCTGCCCAACCTGTGGGATCTGTTCCACGACTTCGGGATGACGACGCTCGAGCTCAACCCGATCCGCCTGCGCCCCGACAGCCGGGGGCGGTTGACGCCGGTGGCGTGCGACTTCAAATGCGGCTTCGACCGCGACGATCCGCGCTGGCAGCGCCTGGACTTGCCGCCGCACCTGTTCGCGGCCGACTTCTCCGACTTCGAGCAGGAGATCAACCAGCTGCGCACCTACCAGGGCCAGAGCGACGTCTACGTCATCAACGACAAGGGCACGATCCTCGCGCCGACCTTCGGTGGTGGCGCGAACTCGCTCGTCACCGAGATGCTGGGCGACGACGCGATCATCAGTTCCGATTTCGGCGGCAACCCGCCCTACGAGAAGATGAAGTCGGTGGCGCGCATCTGCTTCAAGCACTGGCTCGCGCAGAGCAACGTGCTCTTCATCATCGGGGGCAAGAGCAACAACACCGACATCTTCGAGACCTTCCGCGCGATGGCCGACGCGCTGCGCGAGCACTTCGGGCGCAGCGGCGCACAGCCGCTCTACGTCGTCGTCGGCCGCGGCGGGCCCAACCTGGTGCGCGGCATGGGCGTGATGCGCGACACCTGCGAGGCGCTCGGCATCCCGTATCGCTTCTTCGGCTTCGATTCGGCGATGAGCGAGGTCGTCGACTACGCGCGCAAGGTCGACGGCTGGATGAAGTCCGGCGGGCGCGCACAGCTCGCCGCGCAGATGAAGCTGCCCGCTTCGACTCCCACGGCGGCGTGAAGGAGACCACCATGCCCACCCTGATCAGAGGCAGCGTCGGACCCTTCAAGTACTTCGTCGGCGTCGATTCGCTCGCCGACATCGCGACCCGCGAAGACCGCGTCTGCGTGCTTAACATCCTCGGCGGCGAGTCGAGCGAGGTGACGCCGGTCGGCCATGCCTGGAGCGGCGGCAACGTCGTCTTCGGCACGTCGCCGGGCCGGCGCGGCCAGATGCTGGAAACGCCGGCCGGGCCGATACCGGTCTACAACAACGTGCGCGAGGGGCTCGAGGCCGGGCACCGCTTCAACTGCGGCGTCGTCTACCTGCCCCCGAGCGCTGCCGACGACGGCGTCGTCGAGCTGATCCGCGTCAACCCCGAGCTGACCAAGATCTTCATCCCGACCGAGAAGATGAGCGTGCACGACGCGCGCGAGATCCGCGCGATGGCGCAGCAGCGCGGCATCGACATCTTCGGCGGCAACAGCCTCGGCGTCGCCGACGCGTGGAACCAGGTCCGCATCGGCGGCGCCCTCGGCGGCGACAGCCCGGGCGACACGCTGCGCAAGGGGTCCATCGCCATCCTTTCCAACTCGGGCGGCTTCACGACGACGATCGCGCAATACCTGCGCATGGGCGGCTGGGGCACGACGACGCTCGTCTCGAGCGGCAAGGACGTCTACATCCACTACGCCGCGCCCGAGTTCGCGTTCGCCTTCGGCAACGACGCGCGCAGCAAGGCCGCGGTGCTGTACTGCGAGCCGGGCGGCTACTACGAGCTGGATGCCGAGTTCACGAAGCCGGTCGTGGCGTGCGTCGTCGGGCGCTGGAAGAGCAAGCTGACGCGCGCCGTGGGCCATGCGGGCGCGATGTCGGGCGGCGGTGACGACGCGCAGTCCAAGGAACGCTGGTTCATGGACAAGTTCGGCGTCGACGCGCTGTTCACGCCAGAGAGCCCGGTGTGCTCGGCCAAGGGTGCGGTGGTGACCAACATCGCCCACATCCCGGCCGCGCTCTCCGCGGTGATGAAACTCTCCGGTGTCGCGCCCGACTTTGCGCCCGAAGGCACGATGGAGTTGAAGCCCTGGTTCGCGTCCAACGCCGGCCTCGCGCTGCCGCGCGAGCTCGATCTGCCGGCGGTGCGCGCGCTGCCGCCCTACGACCGGCAGGTCGAGGCACTGGCGCGCCAGATCGGTGCCGTGCTGCCGCGCCAGTCCATGAAGGACGCATCGGGCGCGTCGCAGATGGACCCGAAGACGCAGGTCACGAGCCTGCACGGCGTGTCGATGCTGGACGCGGCGGCCTACCCGGTGGAGTCGCACTTCAGCCTGGCGCTGCTGCACGAGCCGGGCGGCGCGAACGACCGCGCGCTCGTCAGCCTGGCGTTGGCGTCGTGTCTGAACCTGCAGGGCGATCCGGCACTCGCGGCGGCGCAGGCGTCGCGTGCCGAGGGCAACGCGCCGAATGCGGTGCTCGGCGCGGCCGCGGCCGTGGCCGGGCCGAAACGCGCCGAACGCGCGCGCGCGATCGCACGGCTGCTGATCGATCGCTTCGCCGCCGCGGGGCTGCATGACGCGCTCGACGAAGGCTTTGATGCGACCGGCCTGCTCGCCGACGAGGAGGCGCGAGCGCTGCTGCTCGACGCGCGGCCCGACTCGCGAGCGCAGGCCATGCTGGCCGGCTTTGCCGCGCGCGGCGCGCGCTCGGCCTTCGTTCGCGCTCTGCAAGCACTAGGCGGCCACGCCAGCGAAGCGGCCGTGCTCGCCGCGCTGACGACGACTGTCGGCTGGGGGCCGATGATGAGGAAGCGCGTTTCCCGGCTGACCGTCGAGTGCCTGCCCGCCTGGGCGCAGTTGTTCGGCACGCTGATTGGGGCCTCGGTCGACGCGGCGCAGCACGAGGCGCAGCGCTGGTGCGGTTTCGACGCGGCTGAGATGCTGGGCAAGCGATCGCTGACCGAACTCGCGTTCGTCGCGCTGCTCGGCCGCGCCGGCACGCCGGCCGACCTGTTCGCCTTCCAGACGCTCGTCGGCCTGTTGCTGTCCAACGGCCCGGGAACGATCTCGGCCCAGGGCGCGAAGGGCGCGGTATCGGCCGACGGCCCGGAGAGCCCGGAGCGGGTGCAACTCAACAAGGCGATGCTCGGCTTCCTTACCCACTGTGGCTATGCCCACGGCGGCAATGGCTACGAAGGCGTCGCCTTCCTGATCGAGCAGTTCAAGGACAGCGGACTCACCGAGCCGGGCGACCCGAACCACGGCATCGACCTCGCGGCGCTCGCCGGGCGCTACGTGGAGGACTACGCGAACTACAAGTCCGAGCGCAAGACCGCGGGCAGCCTCGACATCCAGAAGATCCCGGGCGTCAACCACCCGGTGTTCAAGGACCGGCCGGTGAACCACGACCCGCGCGAGGTCTTCATCGCCGAGTTGATGGCCAGCCGCGGCGAGCACAACGTGTTCCACGACTACTACCGCGCACTGGTGCAGGCGCTCTACGACGGTGGCGTTTCGCGCAACGTGTATTGCGTCAACATCGACGCGGTGATCGCCGCGCTGCTCTTGAAGATGGTCTGGACGCCGTACCGCGAGGGGCGCTTCAGCGCTGCGGCGCTGGAGACGGCGGCGTTCACGATCTTCCTGTACGCGCGCATGATCGGCTGCGCGGCCGAGGTCGACGACCACCTGAACCGGGGCCGAAACATGGACACTAGGACGCCAGCGTCGCAGTGCCGCCACGTCGCCTGACGGCGCCCGGTCTCGATCCATCGACTCGGAAGTACGTGCCTCGAAGTCTTCGCGCCAGTCTGTCGGCAGGGGTGGTGAAGGCGGCCGACATGACGACGCAGGTTTAGCTGCGCCCCGCCGGCGGCCGCCAATCCGGCGCCGGGCGCTGCTCGTCGAGGCGGCGCTGCCAGGCGGCCTTGTCGGCGTACCAGAAGCGGCGCTGGTAGTGCTCGTCCCAGTACGGGCCGAGCTGGAACTCGACCACCGGCAGGCCGAGCGTGGGGCCGCCGTCGATGATGGCGACCGCACTGCCCTGGAAGGGCACCGACAAGTAGCGTGAGTAGACCCAGCCCCGCTCGCGGCCCGACTGGATATCGCACCAGCGCCAGCTCGCGACGCAGCCGATCAGCGTCACGCGGGTGCCGGTCAGGAGCCATGTCACCGTTGGCATGGCCTTGTGCGGGCCGGAGCGCACGTTGGCCGAGCGCGCGATGAGGGCGGTGGTTTCGGCCGCCGTCACCGCCTGCGTGGCGCAGACGAGCGCCAGCGCAATGGCAAGCCCCGTGGCAGACCGGGCGGAGGTTGAAGAGGTCATGGTCTGGAGCCTTCGTTGGTGGTGGCACGCCGGGTACCCGGCGCAATGCCTTCGGCAATGCGCTCGATCAGGTCGGGGAAGAGGGGGTTGGCGGACATGCGTGACAGCGAGTCGATGCTGCCGACGAGGGCAGCGTGCCCGCCGCGCGTCGCGATCGAGCCGAGGTTGACGCCGCACTCCCCGGGGTGTCCGGGATCTCGCTGGTGACCAGGGTCATCCTGAAACTGCGCGGCGCGTCGGGTACCAGGCGCGCGAGCACGGTCTCGGCTGTCGGGCGCAGCAGCGGGCCGATCCTGGTGTTGTGATGGATGTCGAAGTGCACGAGTTCACGGCCGTTGGCGGGCAGGTTCAGGTACAGCGCGTTGACGATCGCTCGCGTGCCCAAGGTGAAGTCGACGACCGACTGGAAAGTGAAGATGCGCGCGAGCTCGGCGAGCGTGCCGTCGGTTGCATGGTCCGAGATCCGCCTTCGCAGCCGGCGCGCAATTGTAGGCTCGCAAGCAGGACCGCTGCCGTGCCGCGGCAGCTGGGCTCGGCAACGAGGGGCGGCTATATTTGCCCATGGACGCGCGCTTTCAATCGGTGGTCGCCGGCGCCGTGCTCGCGGTCATTGTCGGCTGGGTGCTCTACATCGGCAAAGCGATCTGGATTCCGGTCGTGTTCGGTGCCGTCGTCGTCTACGTCATCGTCGGTGTCACGCACGTACTCGGCCGCGCCCCCTTGCTCGGGCGCGCGCTGCCGCTGCACCTGCGCTACGTCCTGTCGATGCTGCTGATCGGCTCTGCGGTGGTGGTGCTGGGGATGCTGGCCATCGCGCACAAGGAGCGCGTCATCGAGCTCGCGCCGCAGTACCAGCAGGCACTGCTGGCCGTGATCCAGAAGCTGGCGGCCTGGCTGCGCGTCGAGAGTGAACCGACCTGGGCCACGTTGCGCCAGGACATGCTGGCCCGCATCAACCTGCAGTTCCTGCTCGGCTCGGTGCTGGCCTCGGTGTCATCGATCGCCGTCAGCCTGGTCGTCGTGCTGCTGTATGCGGTGTTCCTGCTCGTCGAACAGC
Source organism: Ideonella sp. (assembly GCF_016702655.1). Classification (GTDB taxonomy): domain Bacteria; phylum Pseudomonadota; class Gammaproteobacteria; order Burkholderiales; family Burkholderiaceae_C; genus CAIKUF01. Next base: position 232,832 of record NZ_JADJDO010000004.1, on the reverse strand, counting down.
ACGGCTTCGCGGCCAAGCTCGCACACCTCTCGGACGACCCGCGCAAGGTCGAACGCATCGCCGCCGTCATCGGCGACATCAACCACCGCATCGGCTCCTACCTGGCGCTCAAGACCCTGTTGTCGATGCTGCTCGGCGCGATCAGCTGGCTCATCATGGCAGCCTTCGGACTGGACTTCGCCGGGTTCTGGGCAGTGTTGATTGCGTTCCTCAACTTCATCCCGTACATCGGCTCGGTGCTGGGTGTGCTCTTCCCGGCAATCCTGGCCGTGATGCAGTTCTCGGACCCGGCGACGTTGCTGTCGCTGCTCGTCGGGTTGGTGGTGACGCAGTTCCTGATCGGCAACTTCCTCGACCCCTGGGTGATGGGCAACTCGCTCAACCTGAGCCCGTTCGCGATCCTCGTCGCCCTCGCGGCCTGGTCCGAGCTCTGGGGCGTGCCGGGGGCGTTCCTCGCTGTCCCGATCACCGCAATCGTGGTCATCGTGTTGTCGGAGTTTCCCGGGGCGCGGCCGATCGCCGTGCTCCTGTCGCGCGACGGCCGGTTGTGAGGACGCACGGGTACTCGCCGCGCGCGGCGCTCGGGATCGTCAAGGACATCGCAGACCTGTTCAGGGCGGCAGCGCTGAACTGGGTCAGCGACTACGCACAGAGCATGGGCGCGGCGCTTGCGTTCTACACCATGTTCTCGATCGCTCCCTTGCTGCTGATCGTGATTGCCATCGCCGGTGCGGTGTTCGGCGAGGACGCCGCGCGCGGCGAGATCTTCCACCAGCTCGAGGGTCTGCTCGGTGCCCATGGCGCCTCGGCGGTGCAGGGGCTGCTCGAGAGCGCGGGCCGGCGCGGCGACACCACGCTCGCCACGGTGTTCGGGTCGGTGCTGCTCTTCATTGGCGCGACCTCGGTCTTGGCCGAGCTCCAGGACGCGCTCGACCGGATCTGGCGCGCGCCGCACCGCCCTGGGTCGCGCGGACTGTGGGGCCTGATCCGGGCGCGGCTGCTGTCCTTCGGCATGATCCTGGGCATCGGCTTCCTGCTGATCGTGTCACTGGCGGTCAGCGCGGCATTGGCCGCGCTCGGGCGCTGGTCGGATCCGTTCGGGCGCGGCTGGCTCAGCGTAGGCAACACGGTCGAAGTCGGCCTGGGCGTGATCCTGCTCACCCTCGTGTTCGCGATGATCTACAAGACCATGCCCAGGGCGCGCGTCGATTGGCGCGATGTCTGGGTCGGTTCCGTGGTCACGTCGATGCTGTTCATGGCCGGCAAGCTGCTGATCGGCCTGTACATCGGCCGCAGCGGCGTCTCGACGCTGTTCGGCGCCGCGGCGTCGCTGGTGGTCGTTCTGCTCTGGGTCTACTACTCGGCGCAGATCTTCCTCTTCGGCGCCGAGTTCACCTGGGCCTGGTGCCACAAGTTCGGCTCGCGCCGCGGCCGGGCCATGCCCGAGGCCACGCACCTGGAGGCGGCGCCGCGATGAGCACTCGGCCGCGCCTTCGCGGCGCAACGTAAACTCTGCGCAGCCGTATGCGTGCTGCCTTCGTTCGCGACCTCTCGAACAATATTCTCTTGGAGCGACTCAATGAGCAACTTCTGGGATCTGATCTGGCTGATGGTGTCGACCTTCGTTTTCATCGCCTATCTGATCATCATGTTCCAGATCGTCGTCGATCTGTTCCGCGACGCGGAGCTCGGCGGGGGGTCCAAGGTGCTGTGGATCATCGGCCTCATCGTCCTGCCCTTCCTGACCGCGATCGTCTACATCGTCGCGCGCGGCAAGGGCATGGCGGCGAGGCAGGTGGCGTCGATGCAGCGCGCCCGGACCGAGACCGAGGAGTACATCCGCGACGTTGCGAACAGGTCTCCGGCGAGCCAGATCGCCGAAGCCAAGGCGCTGCTCGACAAGGGCACGATCAACCAGGAAGAGTACGCGAAGCTCAAGGCCAAGGCGCTGGCCTGATAGGCAGTGATATCCGATTGAATGGCGGAGCGCAGTCCGTGATGCAGAACGTCGGCGAACGCCGCAGCGCGCACGCGGACGACCCGGATCCGCTGCGTCATCCATCAGGCGTCTTCGGCCGGCGATGGCGTCGTGCTGCGATGGCCGAAACACCCCGCCGGCCTGTCCCCACCCCGGCGTGCACCCAACCCGAAGCCCGACAGGCTCCTAGAATCCGCGCCACCGACCGCAAAGCACCATGAGCAAGACAACGACGATGAGCGTCGAGATCCGGTTCGGCGATTGCGACCCCGCCGGCATCGTGTTCTTTCCGCGCTACCACCGCTGGATGGATGCGGCGTCGCTGCATTTCTTCATGACCTGCGGCGTGCCGCCCTGGCATGTGCTCGAAACCACGACCGGGATCATCGGCACGCCCTTGCTCGAGCACCATGCCCGCTTCGTCAAGAGCGCCACCTACGGCGAGCGCCTGACGATCAGCACCTGCGTCGAGGAGTGGCGCGCCAAGGTCTTCATCCAGAAGCACACGATCACGCGCGGCGAGGACCTGATCTGCGAGAGCACCGAGACGCGGGTGTTCTGCGTCCGCGACGCGCAGGACCGGCGCCGCATCCACGCCATCCCGGTGCCGGAGGATATTCGCCGCCTGTGCAGCTAGGGCCGGTCCGGCTCTACGTGTGACGGGGCCGATGGGCGTGGCGTGCGCGCCAGCCATTCGTCGAGCGCGTCGACGTGCTCGGCCTCCTCGCCCGCGAACTCGGCTGCCAGCCGCTTGACCTCGGGATCGCTCGCGTTCAGGCCGACCTCGGTGTAGTAGTCCATCCCGCGCACCTCGTTCGCGCGCGCATACTGCAGCGCGGTGTAGGCGTCGAGCGTGTAGTCGAAGGCCTCTTCGCCGCCAACCTCCGGCGGCCGCGTCCAGCGAAACTCCGATGAACGCAGCTCGGGCAGCACCACCGTGCGGGCGCGCTCGACGATCGAGTCGTGGTGCAGGCGCGAGTAGTGGACCATGTCGCGAAAAAGCGCCGAGACCTCATCGTTGCGATGCGCTTCCATCATGTCGGCCAGTTCCAGGTAGCGCTCGGCGGCTTCGTGCTCGAGCGCGATGGCGTGGGCGAGAAATTCGGGTAGGGAGTAGTTCATGGCAGGCTCTGCGACGCTCAGCCGCGAGTCTAGTGCAGTGTTCGACGCTATCCGGCACTTATGCGACCGCGCCTTTGCCTCCCTGGCGTCGTTGCAAATCCTCGCGATACCTCTGGGTATCGCTGCGGTTTGCGCCTAGCCAGGAAGCCAAATTCGCCGCCGCATAAGCACCTCCAAGCATCGAACACTGCACTAGCGCCAACGCCCGGCCGCGCCAGCGCATGGCCCCCTGCGGCGGCGACGCCGATCGATCAGCGGCTGCGCACCGCGAGCGCAACGCCGACCAGGGTCAGCATGACGCCGGCAACCGAGAGCGCTGTCGGCCGCCAGCCCTCGAGCGCGGCCGACACGATGAGCGCGATCGGCGGCGTCAGCACGCCGGTGAGCGCGGCGTGCGCGGCACCCACGCGCTGGCTCAGGCGAAAGTAGAGCAGGAAGGCCGCCACCGAGCCGAACAGCGCAAGGTAGAGCAGCGACGCCCACCAGGCCACGCTCGCGCCCGGCGCGAGGCTCTGGCCGCTGGCCGTTGCGACGACGACGAGCGCCAGCGCGCCATAGGCCATCGCCCAGGCCAGCATGGGCACCAGGCCGAGGCCGCGGCGTGACAGCATCAGCGTCAGCGTGTTGCCGGTGCACGACGCCGTGACGGCCAGCAGGCCGAGCGCGAGGCCGAGGAGGGTGGCGTCGCGCGCGTCGACGGCGGCTGCCACCTCGGGCCAGAAGATCAGCGTCACGCCGGCGACGCCGAGCGCACCCGCGGCGAGGAAGCCGCGCGTCACGCGCTGGCCGAGCGCCCACCAACCGCCGAGCGCGTTGCCGAAGATCATCAGCGCGAACAACACCGCCACCAGTCCAGAGGGGATGTGGCGCTCGGCCTCGTAGACGCACCAGTAGTTGAGCGCGAACTGCAGCACGCCGGTGAGCGCGAGCGGCGCGTGCCAGCGCCGCGGCGGCGTCAGGTTCTCGCCGCGCAGCGCGGCGAGTGTGAACAGCAGTAGCGCGGCAAGGCCGAAGCGCCACGCCACGGCCACTGCCGCCGGCACTTCGGCCAACTGGTACAGGATCACATGCCAGGTCGAGCCCCAGATCAGCGTCGGCGTCCAGAACAGGACGCGCGGCGACTGGAGCACGCCGCCCGGTAGCGCGGCACTGCGGCGGCTCAAGCGCGAAGACTCAGCCCTTGCCGGGCCGCGCTCAACATGATCGAGCCCCCTTTGGGCGGCGACACCGCAGGCCTCTTGCGGTCCTCGTTTCAGCGCACAGCGAAATCAATGACGATCATGCCCGGCTCGCGTTGGCGGTATTCGACGCTGACGCTGTCGCCGTAGCGCTGCGAAATCTGCATCAGCAGCGGCAGCGGGTCGTGGTCGTTGGCGAAGCGCATCGTCTCGCCCGGTTGCAGGCTGTCGAGCGCGCCGAAGATCGCCGCGTGGTGGAAGCGCTTGGCGACGCCGCGCGCGTCGAAGGGGTAGATCGCTTCGGGGGTGGAGTGGTCGTGCGGTTGCATCGTGGCCTCGGCGCTCAGTTGCAGGTGCAGCCGCCGCAGCAGTCCTGGGCACCGGTCTTGGCGATGCGCACGCGCCAGGTCTGACCGTCCTGCTCGACCACCTGCCAGGTGAACTGGCCCTTGCGCTCGAGCTGGAACTGCGTCTGCAGCGTCTGCGGGTCGCGGTCGTCGATCAGTTCCATCGCACCGCCGGCCGGCAGGCGCTGGAAGGTGGCGGCGATCATCGGGTGGCGGTTCAGCGGCGGCACGCCGCGCAGGTCGAGGCTGGTTGAGCTCATGGCAGGAGATCCGTGATGGGTTGAGGGAGGAGGGTGGGTAAAAGATATAGAGAGAATAAATCTATTATCGCGCGCTGTGGCACTGCAGGCAAGCGGCGCATTCAGGCCGGCGGCCGGGCGGCGCCGCGCGCAATGCGCACCGGCGCGCGTGCTGCCGGCGCGCCGGGCGCGAGATCGGCGAGCGTGTGTGCGTCGAGATGCGCCATGAACGCCGCCAGCGCGCCGTCGAGGATGCCGGCGAGGCGGCAATGCCCGGTCAGCGCGCAGTGGTTGGCCGAGCTCGAGAAGCATTCGACGAGCGCGAGGTCCGACTCCATCTGGCGCACCACCGCGCCGAGGTTGATCTGCTGCGGCGGCGCGGCTAGGCGCATGCCGCCGCCCTTGCCGCGCACGGTCTCGATGAAGCCGGCCTGCCCGAGCTGGTGCGTGATCTTCATCAGGTGCGCTTCCGAGATGCCGTAGGCGTCGGCCACCTCGGCGATCGTGCACAGCCGCTCGGGGCGGTGCGCCACGTACATCAGCAGGCGCATCGCGTAGTCGGTCATCGTCGTCAGGCGCATCGCGGGCTCCTGATCAGGCGTCGGGCCGCGGCCGCACCAGCCATGGCACGAAGCGCCACAGATACAGGCCGAAGGCCGCGATCCAGGCCGCCGCCGAAGCGTGCAGCAACCCGGCTGTCGCCACCGAGGGCCAGAGCGCGGCCAGGCGCAGCGCCACTGCCGCCAGCACCAGCCAATAGCTCACGAGCATGCTGCGGTCGAGCTTCAGGCCGCGGCCGAGGTGGCCGAGCGCAGTGCGCGTGACCATGCCGATGATCAGCACCGAGAAGCCCGCCATCGCGACCAGGTGCACCGGCACCGCGCTGCGCATGTCCACGCCGGCCGCTTGTGCGGCGGCCGCGAGCAGCCCGATGCCGATGCCGGCATAGCCGAGGTAGAGGATCCACAGCAGCGGCTTGCCGCGCACCGCCGGCGGCCGCCAGGCGAGCACCTGCCAGAGCGCGATCGCGCCGGCGACGGCGAGTGCCGCGGCCTGCAACCAGCCCGGGCCGGCGACGAGCGCGGCGACGGCCACCACGCCGGCGCCGAGCTGCACCTGCCCGCTCTTCTCGTGCATGGGGATCACGAGACCGGCCACGGCGCGCATCGCGAAGAACGGGATCACGCGGCGCGCGACGAGCAGTGCGACGAGCGCCATGCTGAGCAGCCCGGCCTGCAGGCGCTGCATCAGCAGCGGGTAGTCGTCGCCCTGCCAGGCCGCGAGCAGGAAGGCTGCGTCGGTCGCCGCCAGGGCGACGAGCAGCAGCGGTACACCGGCGTTGCGCTTGTTGCGCGACGCGATGACGACGCGCGCCATCGCCGCCGCCGCAACGAGGAAGAAGGCGATTTCAGCCGCAGCCGCGATCCAGAACCCTTGCGCGCCGCCGGCAAGGAAGCCGGCGCGCGCGACCAGCCACAGCACGCAGGTCGCCGCCAGCGGGGCGCCTTTCAACGGGTTGATGCCGGTCCAGTTGGCGCCGGCCGTCATCAGGAAGCCGACCGCGATCGTTGCGACAAAGCCCCACAGCATCTCGTGCGCATGCCAGGCCACGCCGGCGAGTGGCCCGTGCAGCCACTGCGGCGCGAAGATCCAGATCGCGACCGCGATCGCGGCCCAGGCCGTGCCGGCGATGTAGAGCGGCCGGAAGGCGAGGCTCAGGAAAGCGCCCCATTCGGGGCGCAGTGCCGGCGCGGGGTCGGGCTCGTCGATGCGGATCAATGTGGCCATGGCTGCTCTTGAAGATATATGCAGTATATGCCTTATAGTGAGCTTCGTCTACCGACCTGCGTTAGCATCGCTCCATGCTGATCAATGCGCGCGCGCAGACGCTGGGCGAGGAAGTGGCCAACGCGGTGAGCCACGGCATCGGCCTGCTGCTCGCCGTGGCGTCGCTGCCGGTGCTGGTGCAGTTCTCGGCGCGCCACGGAGGCAGCGCGAGCGTGATCGCGGCGAGCCTGTTCTCGGCGACGATGATCCTGCTCTACCTCGTCTCGACGCTGTACCACGCCTTGCCGGCGGGGCGCGTCAAGGTCTGGCTCAACCGCATGGACCATGCGGCGATCTATGTCTTCATCGCCGGCAGCTACATGCCGTGGCTGCTCGGCGCGCTGCGCGGTCCCTGGGGCTGGACCTTGCTGGCCATCATCTGGAGCGCGGCCGCGCTCGGCGTGACGGCCAAGCTCTTCAACCGGCTGCGCCACCCGCTGTGGTCGACCGGTCTGTACGTGGCGATGGGCTGGGTCGCGATCGTCGCCATCGTGCCGCTTGTCGAGCGCGTATCGGGTGCGGGCATCACCTGGCTCCTCGCCGGCGGCCTGGCCTATACGCTGGGCGCGATCGTGTTCCTGTTCGATAACAAGGTCCGCTACGCGCACTTCGTGTGGCACTTGTTCGTGATGGCCGGCAGCGCGTGCCACTTCTGCGCCGCGCTGTGGTACGCGCAGCCTGCTAGCTGATCGGCACCACCGCCGTCGCCTCGAGCTCGATCTTGCCGGGGTTGTCGAGCAGGTCGACCACGAAGATCATGCTCATCGCCGGGTAGTGCGTTCCCATCAGCTCGCGCCAGACCGCGCCGAGTTGGCGCCGCGCCGCCATGTAGGCCGGCTTGTCGCAGCAGTAGGCGGTCATGCGGCAGATGTGGTGCGCTTCGCCGCCGGCCTGCTTCAGCACCGCGAGGATGTTCTTCAGCGCCTGGCGAAACTGGGGCACGATCTCCTCGGATTCGAACTTCTGATGCTCGTTCCAGCCCACCTGGCCGGCGACGAAGACGATGCGTCCACCGTCGACGGCGATGCCGTTCGCGTAGCCGATCGGGGCGTCCCAGCCTTCGGGTAGCAGTACCTGCATGCTCATTGCATTCCTCGTCTTTGTCGTGGGCGGTCAGTCGGTGTAGCGCGGCGGATCGGGGTCGGCGTCCCAGTCGGCCTCGGGCTCGGGCACCTTGGCGAGCCAGGCCCGCACCAGTTCGACATGCTCGTGCTCCTCGGCCTGCATCTCGAGCGCCGCCTTGCGCACCGACTCGTTGGTCGTCGCGTTCGCGAGCGCGCCGAAGAACGCCTCGGCGCGCTGCTCGGCGGCAATCGCAAGCTGCAACGCGTGCCAGGGCCGCATCAGGTAGTGCACCTCGTCGATCGGCACCGTCTCGGGGGCCTCGAAGCCGGTCCAGCCGAATCCGCCCGCGGGCGGCTCGGGGGGCTCGGTCCAGCCCATTTCGGCCATGATCTGCTGGGCGTGCTTGCTCTCGTAGCCGGCCATGGTGCGGAACATCGCGGCGACCTCGAGGTTGTTGTGCGTTTCCATCGAGTCGGCGAATTCGGTGTAGCGCTCGACCGCTTCGCGCTCGAGCGCGTAGGCCTGGCGCATGAAGTCTTCGAGGGTGGTGGGGGCCTGGTTCGTCACAGCTGGAACTCCTGTTCGAGGTCGGCGAGGCTCGCGCGCGGCGCGCCGCCGCGGACCGGGTAGGGCGCGCGGTTGCCGGCGTAGAGCACGCCGATGTTGAAGCCGTCGTCGCTCATGATGTGGCGCGCGGCGCGCGCCGGGTCGTCGGTGGTCTCCACGGCGGCCGCATGGACCACGTTCTTCCACTCGCGCTGCTCGGGGCGGAAGGTCACGCAGGGGCTGAGGATCTCGATGAACGCGAACCCGGGGTGGCGCATGCCCTGCGCGATGATGTCGGCCGTGCCGCCGGGGTCGCCCGAGAACGCGCGCGCGACGAAGTTCGCGCCCGCGGCGAGCGCGATCACGAGCGGGTGGAACGAGCGGATGCCGGTCCCGCCGGGCGAGAGCTTGTTGTCCCAGTCGGGTTCGGTCGTCGGCGACGCCTGGCCCTTGGTCATGCCGTAGACATGGTTGTCCATCACGACGTAGGTCATGTCCACGTTGCGCCGGCAGGCGTGCATGAAGTGGTTGCCGCCGATCGAGTAGCCGTCGCCGTCGCCGCCCGTGACGAGCACCGTCAGGTCGGGCCGTGCGCACTTGAGCCCCGTGCCGGCGGCCAGCGCCCGGCCATGCACGCCGTGGAAGCCGTAGCAGTTGGTATAGGCTGGGATGCGCGACGAGCAGCCGATGCCCGAGACCACGGCCACCTCGTGCGGCGGGAGCTGCAGCTTGGCCATCGCGCGCGTGATCGCGCCGAGCACGGTGAAGTCGCCGCAGCCTGGGCACCAGATGGGCTTGTAGCTCGACTTGTAGTCGGCCGCCGTCAATGCGGCGACGGCCTGAGGAGTGGCCAGGTCGTTCATGCAATCTGCCTTTCGGTGGCGTTGGCGCCGCGCTGCCATTGCGCAATCGCGGCGGTGAGTTCGGCTGGGCGCAGCGGCAGCGGCCCGGGCCGGTGGAAGCTTGCCGGGCGGCCCGGCAGGTCGATCATCGCGCGCAGGTAGCGGTAGAGCTGCGCGCCGTGGTTCTGCTCGACGACGAGCACCTGCGACACGCCGGCCAGCGCCTCGGCGAAACGCGCGGGCTGCACCGGCGCGAGCAGGCGCAGCGAGATCAGGCGCACCTTGAAGCCCTGCGCCGCGGCGCGCGCAACGGCCTCGCGCACCGCGCCCGTGACCGAGCCGAAGGTGATCACCGCGAATTCGCCGTCGCCCTCGATGTCGGCCCATGCCGCTCCGTAGTCGTGCAGCGCGAGCTTGCGTTCGCGCTTGTCGAGCTGCAACTGGTGGTCGCGTGCCTGGCTGCTCGGGATGCCGGCCTCGGTGTGCTCGAGACCGTCGGCGGTGTAGACCACGCCCGGCGTTCCCGGGATCGCCATCGGCGAGACGCCCGACGGCGTATTGCGGTAGCGCTTGTAGTCGGGCTCGTTGGCGGCGACGGTCAGGCGCTGCGCGACCTTGCCGCTGTCGGCCGGGCGGTCGATGATCGCGCGCGACTGGCCCATGAACTGGTCCGACAGCACGATCGCCGCTGTCTGCAGCGCCTCGGCCAGATGGACCGCCCATTGCGTCGTCGCGATGCAGTCGGCGATCGAGTTCGGCGCCAGCACCAGCCGCGGCGCGTCGCCGTGCAGGCCGCTGACGGCGAACGACAGGTCGCTCTGCTCGCTCTTGGCCGGAATGCCGGTTGACGGCCCGCCGCGCATCACGTCGACGACGACGATCGGCACTTCGGCGGTCACGGCCAGACCGATGGCCTCGGTCATCAGCGCCAGCCCCGGGCCGGCGGTCGCGGTCAGCGACGGCACGCCGCCATAGGCAGCACCGACGATCATGTTCACCGACGCGAGTTCGTCCTCGGCCTGCAGCAGGCTGCCGCCGACCTTGGCCAGCGCGGGCGCCATCCATTCGAGCAGTTCGGTGGCCGGCGTGATCGGGTAGGCGGCGACGAAGCGCACGCCGCCGCGGATCGCACCGAACCCCGCCGCCTCGTTGCCGCTGATCAGCCAGCGGTCGCCCGAGGCCGCTGCCCCTGCCGGAAGGCTCGCCATGCCGCCGATCGCGGCCGCTTCGGCGAGGCCCTTGTGCAGCGCGGCAAGGTTGGCCTGCAGGCCGGCCTCGCTGCGCTTCCACGACGCGCGCAGCGCGGCTTCGAGTGCGTCTTGCGGGATGCCGGCGAGGCCGCCGGCCAGGCCGAGCGCGAGCATGTTGGCCCAGGATCCGGGAATGGCCTTGGCCATCTTCTTCAGCGTCAGGCCGACGCTGCGCGCGCCGCCGGCGGTGAAGACCTCGGGTGCGGTGCCTTCGTCGGCATCGCCGATCACGATGCTCGCCGCGTGGAGCGGGATCTCGTCGGCAAAGCGGTTCACGTTGCCCCAGTCCATCGCGAGCAGCAGGTCGAAGCTGTCGTCGAGGGCGTCGATGGGGCGGCGCGCGAAGCGCAGCAAGGCGGCAGCCTCGCCGCCGCGGATCTGCGGGCCGCTGGTGCGCACCATCAGGCCGTACAGTCCGGCACGTGCAGCGGCGTCGAGCAGCATCGTGCCGGCGGTCATCACGCCGCTGCCGCCGCTGCCGGCAATCGCGACCGAGACCGAGTCGCGCGGTTCAGGGTTTTTCGGGGGGGAGTTCAAGCGTTGCTCCTGGTTTTCGGGTGTTGCAAGTGAAGCGGCTTGGCGCCGTGTTGCATCTGATGCAGATCAAAGTGCGTGCAAACCGGATCGCCGAAAATTGCTCAAACACGTATTTTGGTACCACAATGCAACAATACCGGTACCAGACGATCCGGTCAAGCAGTCCAAGCACAGGAGTCTCCCGAGTCATGAGTCTGCAAGCCCACCGCTGGATGATGACCGCAGTCGCCGCGCCGATGGCGCGCGAGAGCTTCGACGCCGCACCCGGCGCGGGCGAGGTCGTCGTCGCGATCGCCGGCTGCGGGGTGTGCCACACCGACCTCGGCTACTTCTACGATGGCGTGCGCACCAAGCACGCCTTGCCGCTCGCGCTCGGCCACGAGATCAGCGGCCGCGTCGTCGCCTGCGGCGCAGGTGCCGAAAGCTGGATGGGCAAGTCGGTCATCGTGCCGGCCGTGCTGCCCTGCGGCGAGTGCGATCTGTGCAAGCGCGGCCTCTCGACGATCTGCCCGCAGCAGAAGATGCCCGGCAACGACATCCAGGGCGGCTTTGCGAGCCATATCGTCGTCCCCGGCCGCGGCCTGTGCGAGGTCGACGAGGCGCGGCTTGCCAAGGCCGGCCTGACGCTCGCCGAAGTCTCGATCGTCGCCGACGCGTTGACGACGCCCTACCAGGCCGTCAGCCGCGCCGGCGTCACGCCGGGCTCGCTGGCGATCGTGATCGGCGCTGGCGGAGTGGGCGGCTACTGCGTGCAGGTCGCGCGTGCCTTCGGCGCGACCGTGGTCGCGATCGACGTCGACGACGCCAAGCTGGCCGCGATCGCGCCGCACGGCGCGAGCCTGACGCTCAACAGCCGCAGTCTCGACGCGAAGGCGATCAAGGCCGCGATCCAGGCCTTCGCCAAGGAGCACGGCCTGCGCAGCACCGAGTGGTTCATCTTCGAGTGCTCGGGCACCGCGCCCGGGCAGCAGACGGCCTACAGCCTGCTCGTGCACGGTGCGACGCTGTCGGTCGTCGGCTTCACGATGGACAAGGTCGAGATCCGGCTGTCCAACCTGATGGCCTTCGACGCGCGTGCGATCGGCAACTGGGGCTGCCCGCCCGAGGCTTATCCGGCTGCGCTCGATCTCGTGCTCGACGGCAGGGTGCAGATCAAGCCCTTCGTCGAGACGCATCCGCTGGCCGACATCAACCGCGTCTTCGGCGCGGTGCATCATCGCGAGATCAAGAAGCGGGCCGTGATGGTCCCAGGCTGAACCCAGGAGAAAAACATGCGCGACTTCAAGAACCACGACATCGTCGACGACATCGCCAAGCCCGGCGTGCGCTACGAGAAGCGTCCGGCCAAACGGCCCGACGGCACGGTGGCCGAGGGCCTTTACAACGCCTGGATCACGCTCGACAACCCGAGCCAGTACAACTCCTACACGACCGACATGGTCAAGGGCGTGATCCTCGCGATGCGCGCCGCGAGCAACGACCGCGCCGTCAACTGCGTCGTCTTCACCGGCGCGGGCGACAAGGCCTTCTGCACCGGCGGCAACACCAAGGAGTACGCCGAGTACTACGCCGGCCACCCGCAGGAGTACCGCCAGTACATGCGGCTGTTCAACGACATGGTCTCGGCCATCCTGGCCTGCGACAAGCCGGTGATCTGCCGCGTCAACGGCATGCGCATCGGCGGCGGGCAGGAGATCGGCATGGCGTGCGACTTCTCCGTCTCGTCCGACCTCGCGCGCTACGGCCAGGCCGGCCCGAAGCACGGTTCGGCGCCGATCGGCGGCGCGACCGACTTCCTGCCGGTGGTGGTCGGCGCCGAGCGCGCGATGGCGGCCTGCGTGCTGTGCGAGCCGTTCTCGGCGCACAAGGCCTACCAGATGGGCATCCTGACCGACGTCGTGCCGGCGCTCAAGGTCGACGGCAAGTTCGTCGCCAATCCGCTGGTCGAGACGCAACGCCAGTTCGACGAGTTCGGCCGCAACGCCTACGGCGAACCGAAGACCGGGGCCGCGCTCGAGGAGGGCAAGGCGCTGATGAAGCGCGGGACGGTCGACCTGGCCATGCTCGACGCCAAGGTCGAGGAACTGTGCGCCAAGATCCTGCTGACCTTCCCCGACTGCACGACGAAGACGCTCGAGGAACTGCGCAAGCCCAAGCTCGAGGCCTGGAACCGCAACAAGGAAGACGCGCGCGCCTGGCTCGCGCTGAACATGGTCACCGAGGCGCGCTCGGGCTTCACCGCCTTCAACGAGGGCACCAAGGAAGACCGCGAGGTCGACTTCGTGCTGCTGCGCCAGAAGCTCGCCGCCGGCGAGAGCTGGGTCGGGCCGTTGCACGACGCTATCCAGCCCAAGCATGGGCGCTGAAGCGGACGTCGTCATGACCTCGCCGCTTCAATCCTGGGTCGAGCACGACGGCGCGCTGCTGCGCCTGCGGCTGGCGCGGCCCAAGGCCAACATCGTCGATGCCGAGATGATCGGCGCGCTGCACGCCGCGCTCGCCGAGCCGCGGCCCGCGCTGCGCGGCGTGCTGCTCGACGCCGAGGGCCCGCACTTCAGCTTCGGCGCCAGCGTCGAGGAGCACCTGGCGGACCGCTGCGCGGCGATGCTCGCCAGCCTGCACGCGCTGATCCTGGCGATGATCGATTTTCCGGCGCCGATCCTGGTCGCGGTGCGCGGGCAATGCCTGGGCGGCGGGCTCGAGGTCGCGCTCGCGGGGAGTCAGATCTTTGCCGCACCCGACGCGCAGTTCGGCCAGCCCGAAATGAAGCTCGGCGTGTTCGCGCCGGCGGCGTCGGTGCTGCTGCCGTATCGGATGAACCAGGGCGTGGCCGAGGATCTGCTGTTCTCGGGGCGCTCGATAGACGCCGCAGAGGCGCGTGACGTGGGCCTGGTTGCCAGCGTCAGCGCCGATCCGGTGGCCACCGCGCTCGCCTGGTTCGAGCAACACCTGGCCGCCAAAAGCGCCGCCGCGCTCGCCTGTGCGCTGCAGGCGGCGCGCGGCGCGATGCGCGCCGACGTGCGTCGGCGCCTCAACGAAGTCGAAGCCCTTTATCTGGACCGCCTGATGAAGACCCGCGACGCCAACGAGGGCCTCGCGGCCTTCCTGGCCAAGCGCCACCCGCACTGGGAGCACTGCTGATGAACGCCACCCCCCTCGCGACCTCGCCGGTCGCTGCCATCGTCGATCGCTGCCAGCAGCTCTTCGACGACCTCGACTTCAACGCCGTCAAGCAATGGAAGGCGGCAGTGCCGGGCCGCAAGGCGATCGGCTACATGCCGGTCTACGTGCCGCGCGAGCTGATCCATGCCGCCGGCATGCTGCCGGTGGGCATCATGGGCGGCGGCGATTCGCTCGAGGTGATCCAGGGCGACGCCTACTACCAGAGCTACATCTGCCGCATCCCGCGCTCGACCATCGAGCTCGGCCTGACCGGGCGCCTCGACTGCCTGGACGGCATGCTGTTCCCGTCGATCTGCGACGTGATCCGCAACCTGTCGGGCATGTGGAAGATGCTGTTCAAGGACAAGTACGTGCGCTACATCGACGTGCCGCAGAACTACCAGGACGAGGTCGGCGGCCAGTTCTACACCGAAGAGATGCAGATCCTGCGCGAGGACCTGGCCAAGCTCGCCGGGCGCGAGATCACCGACGCCGACCTGAACGCGTCGATCGCGGTCTACAACGACAATCGCGCCGCGATCGCCGAGCTCTACAAGTACCGCGCCGCCAAGCCCTGGCAGGCGCCGACTTCCGAGGTCTACCTGCTGCTGCGTGCGGGCATGGTGCTGCCGGTCGAGGAGCACACGGTGCTGGTGCGCGATTACCTCGCCGCGACCGAGCTGCAGCCGCGCACCAAGCGCGACAACGCGCGCGTCGTGATCAACGGGAGCTTCTGCGAACAGCCGCCGCTGGCGCTCATCAAGTCGATCGAGATGTCGGGTTGCTACATCGTCGACGACGACTTCTGCCTCGTCACGCGCTGGCTGCTCGACGAAGTGCCTGCCAACGCGAACCCGCTGCAGGAGCTGTCCAAGGCCTTCCTGCACCGCTCGGCATCGACGGCGGCCAAGTACGATGCGACGCGCGAGGAAAAGGGCGTCTACCTGATGAAGCAGGTCAAGACGCGCGCTGCCGAGGGCGTGATCTTCGCCGCGCCGTCGTTCTGCGATCCGGCGCTGCTCGAGCGGCCGATGCTGCAGGACGTGATGACCAAGAATGGCATCCCGCACACGGCGTTCAAGTACGCCGAGAATACCGGCCAGATGGCGCCGATCCGTGAACAGTCCGGCACCTTCGCCGATTCGATCAAGCTGTGGAGCGCCGCGTGAGCCGCGGACACAAGGAGAACCTCTCATGAACCAGACCGTTGCGATGCCCACCCCGATCGGCAAGCCGAGCAAGAAGCCGCAGAACGTCCAGAAAGAGGACGCGATGTGGCTGCAGAAGGAGCTGATCAACCAGAACTACATGGAGCTCGCGACCGCGCGCGCCAACAACCGCAAGGTCTCGGCGACCTTCGTGCCGGGCAACCTGAACGAGTTGCTGATGTGCTTCGACTTCGCGCGCAGCCTGCCCGAGACCAATGCGCTGCAGAACGGCATGCGCAAGAAGAGCGGCAAGATGATCATGGACGCCGAACGCGACGGCCAGAGCGAGGACGTCTGCACCTACGTCAAGGCCGACCTCGGCATGATGATGGGCGGCGAGATCGGCCCCACGGGCGACCCGATGCCGCGCCCCGACGTGCTGCTGTTGTCCTACACCGGCTGCTTCACGTTCATGAAGTGGTTCGAGCTGATCCGCCACAAGTACGGTTGCGAGACGGTGATGCTGCACGTGCCCTACCAGGGCGACGGCCACATCGCGCCCAACATGCGCGACTACGTGGTCAAGCAGTTGAAGGAGACCGTGATCCCGACGCTCGAGCGCATTTCGGGCGTCAAGTTCGACATCGACCGCCTGCGCCAGTACATGCGCGAGTCGGTCAAGGCCGAAGAGGATCTGGTCGCGGTGCTGCAGTCGGCGAAGAACCGGCCGAGCCCGATCGACGGCTACTTCGGCTCGGTCTACTACATCGGCCCGATCTTCACCGCCTTCCGCGGCACCGCGGAGGCGACCAAGTACTACAGCACGCTGCGCGCCGAGATCGAGGAGCGCGTGCGCCTAGGGCTGGGCCCGGTGACGCCCGACGGGCCGATGGGCGAGGAGAAGTACCGCCTCGTCGTCGAAGGGCCGCCCAACTGGACGCACTTCCGCGAGTTCTGGAAGATGTTCTACGACGAAGGTGCGGTCGTCGTCGCGTCGACCTACTCCAAGGTCGGCGGCCTGTACGACTTCGGCTTCCGCCACGACCCGGACCATCCGCTCGAGTCGCTGGCCGAGTACTGCCTCGGCTGCTACACCAACCTGAACCTGCCGTCGCGCGTCGACATGATCTGCAAGTACATCGACGAGTACCAGGCCGACGGCCTCTTGATCAACTCGATCAAGAGCTGCAACAGCTTCTCGGCCGGGCAGCTGCTGATGATGCGCGAGGTCGAGAAGCGCACCGGCAAGCCGGCCGCCTTCATCGAGACCGACCTCGTCGATCCGCGCTACTTCTCGGCGGCGAACGTGAAGAACCGCCTGGAGAGCTATTTCCAGATGGTCAAGGCCAAGCGCGTCGCGCTGGTCGGCACCCACTGAACAAGGGAGAGCTGCAATGCGCTGCTTCATCGGCATCGATCTCGGCTCGACGACGACCAAGGCCGTCGTCGTCGACGAGAACCAGAACATCCTCGGGCGCGGTATCACCAACTCGCGCTCCAACTACGACACCGCGGCCGCGATCGCCAAGCAGGAGGCGCTGGTCAACGGACGCTTCCACCTGTTCCGCCAGGCGCTCGCGAGCACCAAGGCTCTCAACGGCGCGCTCGACGGCTTCCTCGGTCAGCTCGAACGCGACTTTCGCGCCGAGCAGTACCTCGAGCAGCTCGCCGACCTCGAGCAGACCTGCCAGCGCAGCCTCGCGACGGCGCGCTTCGGCGATGCCTCGGGCGCGGTCGGCGAGGCGCTGACCGAGGTCTTCCGGCGCCTGACGGTCGAGGCGCCGGCGCTCTTCGCTCCCGGCGCCAAGCGCAAGAGCGACTTCTTCCGCGACATCGCCGGCAGCCAGTACCTGGCCATCGGCGAGGCCGTGGCCAAGGAGGCGGGAACGCGCTACGACTACCTGCTCAACGTCTTCGATCGCTCGATCATCGAGGTCGAGAACCGCGTCTATGCCGACTCGATCCGGCGCCACCTGCTGGCCGCGCTCGAGCGCACCTTCATCGCGCTGCCCGAGACCACGGCGCGGCGGGCGCAGGTCGAGGCGCCGATCAAGGGCATCCTCGACACCGAGATGGAGGAGACCTACGTCGTCGGCACCGGCTACGGCCGCGCGCGGCTGCCGTTCTCCAAGGAGCATATCCGCTCCGAGATCCTGTGCCACGGCCTCGGCGCGCACGTGATGTATCCGGGCACGGCGACCGTGCTCGACATCGGCGGCCAGGACACGAAGGCGATCCAGGTCGACCCGGCCGGCATCGTCGAGAGCTTCCAGATGAACGACCGCTGCGCGGCCGGCTGCGGGCGCTACCTCGGCTACATCGCCGACGAGATGAACATGGGCCTGCACGAGCTCGGGCCGATGGCGATGAAGTCCACCAAGGCGATCCGCATCAACTCGACCTGCACCGTGTTCGCCGGCGCCGAGCTGCGCGACCGGCTCTCGCTCGGCGACAAGCGCGAGGACATCATGGCCGGGCTGCACCGCGCGATCATCCTGCGCGCGATGTCGATCCTCGCGCGCTCGGGCGGCGTGCGCGACCAGTTCACGTTCACCGGCGGCGTGGCCAAGAACGAGGCCGCGGTCAAGTCGCTGAAGGAACTCGTGAAGGAGAACTACGGCGACGTCACGCTCAACATCGACCCCGACTCGATCTACACCGGGGCGCTCGGCGGCGCGACATTCGCCTGGCGCGCAGTGACGGAAGAAGGCAAGACGGCAGAAGCCAGGAGCTGAAATCATGACTATCCACACCATCGGTATCGACATCGGCTCCGGCGCCGTCAAGTCCGTCCTCTTCCGCCACGACGGCGAGGACAAGCCGGTCTGGCTCGCCAAGCGCTGCGAACGCATCCGCAGCCGCGACCCGATGACGCTCGCGCGCCAGGGTTACGAGGCCGTGCTCGCCGACGCGGGCCTCGCCGAGGGCGACATCGCCTACACCGCGACCACCGGCGAGGGCGAGAACGTCAAGTTCGCGACCGGCCACTTCTACTCGATGACGACCCATGCGCGCGGCGGCGTCTTCCTCGACCCGACTGCGCGCGCGGTGGTCGACATCGGCGCGCTCAACGGCCGCGCGATCTACGTCGACGAGCGCGGCAAGGTGCTGTCGTACAAGATGACGAGCCAGTGCGCGTCGGGCTCGGGGCAGTTCCTCGAGAACATCGCGCGCTACCTCGGCGTCGCGGTGGAGGAGATCGGCCCGCTGTCGCAGAGCTCCAAGGACCCGGAGAAGGTCAGCTCGATCTGTGCCGTGCTCGCCGAGACCGACGTCATCAACATGGTCAGCCGCGGCATCGCGACACCCGATATCCTGAAGGGCATCCACCTGTCGATGGCCTCGCGCATCGTCAAGCTGCTCAAGGTCACCGGCATCAAGACCGGCACCGCGCTGCTGACCGGCGGCCTGGCGCTCGACTCGGGCCTGCTCGCGGCGATCCAGGAAGAGATGGTTGCCGAGAAGGTTGCCGTGACCGCGCGCTCGCACCCGGACTCGATCTACGCCGGCGCGATCGGCGCGGCGCTCTGGGGTGCGTACCGGCACGCCAAGCTGAACGAACTGCAGGAACTGGCTGCCGCTTAGACTGACGGCGCGAACCCGACATCCCAGGAGCAATCAGATATGGCATTGATCATCAACGACAACTGCACCGCCTGCGACGCGTGCAAGCCGGTCTGCCCCAACGAGGCCATCGCCGTCGGCGACCCGATCTACATCATCGACCCGTCCCGCTGCACCGAATGCGTCGGTGCCGAGGACGAACCGCAATGCAAGCTCGTCTGCCCGGCCGACTGCATCGACCCGGACCCTGAGCATCGCGAGACGCCCGAAGAGTTGATGGCGAAGTACGAGTCGCTGCACTGAGCTCGCATACGCGCCGCCCGAGGGCGGTGCACGGTTGGCACACGGACAGGCAGGCCGTTAGGCGACTTGCCGAGGTCGAGCGGGCCAAGGCCGGCGGGCGGCCGATGCTGCTCATGTCCCCCGGGCCGGGCTGGCGCCCGGCCCTCCTCCTTTACTTCGCTGCATCGGCCACCCGCCGTCCTTGGCTGGTGACGGCCTCCGTACGCGGCGGTCCAATTGGCAGGGCGTCCCGCCGGCCTGATCCCGCGCAATCGCCGCCGCTACTCGTCGAACACCACTGTCGACTCCTGGTAGAAGCGCACCTGACGCTGCGCGAGCTTGCGCCTGATCCATTCGGCGAGCCAGAGGTTTTTGTCTTCGAGCGGCGCTGGATCGCGCAGTGCCTCGATCGGCATGTCGATGCGCAGCGCGCGCCGCACGATCACGTGGCGCGTGATGCCGGCCGGCAGCGGCGCGCCGATGCGCGCGAGCTCGATCACTTCGGCCGGCTCGTGGCGCGTGAACACGACCAGCGCGCCGACGCTTTCGTGCTGCGGCAGCAGCGCATCGAGGCGGTCGGTGCTGACGCGAAACACTTGCGCCGCGCCGCGGTACAGGTCGACCATGTCGTTCAGTCGCGCCACGCGCTCGTGCAGCGTGCCAACGCTGCGCACCGTGCACAGGCCGCCACCCGGATAGGCGATGAAGGCGAGCACCGCGCGCCGCGCGAGCTGCGCGCGCGCGTGCGCCAGGTCGGCCGGCTCGACCTCGAGCCCCGGCAGCCGTGCCAGCGCCGCCGCGAAGTCGCGCGGCGCAATGCCGGCCACGAGGTGGTGCCAGCAGTCGAGCGTCACGGCGTCGCTCGCATAGTCGACCACCTGCGCAACGATGTGCGGCAGCCCGAGGTGCTCGAAAGCCGTCACGCGGTTGGCGCCGTCGAGCACGACGAAGCGCGTATCGCCGTCGCCGATCGCGGCCACGATGGGCGGGTTGCGCAGCACTTGCTCGGCAGCGAGGCGCTCGGCGAGCGGCGCGCAGCGCTGGCTGTCGTGGCGCTCGTGCAGCAGCAGGTCGGCCACCGCGACGATGCGCAGGTCGGGCAGCGCGGGCGATCCGGGGGGGCTTGACGCGGAGGCCATGGTCGAGGGTAATCTCCGATTCGTGATCTGGGTTGTCCTTGCAACAGATCAAGGAATCACGGGTTGCACGCCGCAACATACCTGCTGGCAATTTCGCCAGGTTCAACGAGCCGCCATGCGCGCGCAACGGCGCACCGGCGGCGTCACGATGGAGCTGTCATGAGCGAGACCACCAAGTACCTGCTCGACGAGAGCAAGATGCCGCGCTTCTGGTACAACATTGCTGCCGACCTGCCCCGGCCGGCGCCGCCGGTGCTGCATCCCGGCACGCACCAGCCCGTCGGCCCGGACGATCTGGCGCCGCTGTTCCCGATGGAACTCATCATGCAGGAGGTCAGCACCGAGCGCGAGGTGCCGATCCCTGAGCCGGTACGCGAGATCTTCCGCCTCTGGCGCCCGTCGCCGCTGTTTCGTGCACGGCGGCTCGAGAAGGCGCTCGGAACGCCGGCCAAGATCTACTACAAGTACGAGGGCGTGTCGCCTGCGGGCTCGCACAAGCCCAACACCGCCGTTCCGCAGGCCTGGTACAACCAGCAGGCCGGCATCAAGAAGATCGCCACCGAAACCGGCGCCGGCCAGTGGGGATCGTCGCTCGCGTTCGCGGGCGCGCTGTTCGGCATCGACGTCACGGTGTTCCAGGTCCGCGTGTCCTTCGACCAGAAGCCGTATCGGCGCGCGCTGATGGAGACCTACGGCGCACGCTGCATCGCGAGCCCCTCCAACGAGACCAACTGCGGCCGTGCCATCCTGGCCAAGACGCCCGACCACCCGGGGTCGCTGGGCATCGCGATCTCCGAGGCGGTGGAAGTCGCGGCGACCAACGATGACACCAAGTACGCGCTCGGCTCGGTGCTGAATCACGTGCTGATGCACCAGACCATCATCGGCCAGGAGGCGATGCTGCAGCTCGAGATGGCGGGCGACGACCCCGACGTGGTCGTCGGCTGCACCGGTGGCGGCTCCAACTTCGCCGGCATCGCCTTCCCGTTCATTGGCCAGCAGCTACGCGGCGGCGGCAAGACCAAGCAGCGCCGCATCGTCGCCGTCGAGCCGGCCGCCTGCCCGAGCCTGACGCGCGGCCAGTACGCCTACGACTTCGGCGACACAGCGCACATGACGCCGCTGACCAAGATGCACACGCTCGGCTCGACCTTCACGCCGCCGGGCTTCCACGCCGGCGGGCTGCGCTACCACGGCATGGCGCCGCTGGTGAGCCACCTGAAGGAACTCGGCCTGATCGAGGCGACGGCGTATCACCAGAGCCAGTGCTTCCAGGCCGGCGTGCAGTTTGCGCGTGCCGAGGGCATCGTGCCGGCGCCGGAGGCGAACCACGCCGTGCTCGGTGCGATCCAGGAGGCGATGCGCTGCAAGCGCGAGGGCAAGAGCGAAGTGATCCTCTTCAACCTCTGCGGCCACGGTCACTTCGACATGTCGGCCTACAGTTCCTACGCCGCGGGCAAGCTCGTCGACGTGCCCTACGACGAGGCCGAGCTCGCGATGGCGCTGGCGGGGTTGCCGTCGGTGGCGGCCTGAGCCGCCGAAACGAAGCGCCTATGAAATTGCGCAGAGCAGGCGACTCACACTCAGGCCTACGCTGCACAGCTGCACAGGTGCTTCGCTGCGGCCTGAGCCGCGGCATCGCCCGCGGCAACCCGGCGTTTCGATAAGGCCGCTCCGCGGCGACGGAGCGGCCGCCTGCGCTGCCAGCGGCCGCAGGCTGCGGTTGCAGCGGCGCTGTGCTGCGGTGTGTCGCGTCGTTCAGCGCTTGTGCCATGACGGAGCCGTTCAGCCCGGCAAGGTGAGAGCGTGCGCTGCGCGTGCGCGGCGCTTGACGCCATCTTGACGAAGCGCGATTCTTTGCCCGTCGCCAGCAGGGGCTGGCCGGCAAAGGAGCACCCGGCGTGCAATGCCCGCAGTGCCAGCAGGCCAATCCGCCGCGCGCGCGGTTCTGCATCGGCTGCGCTGCGCCGCTCGCACCCGCCTGCGCCGGCTGCGGGAGTGAGCTGCCGGCAGGGGCGCGCTTCTGCCCGCAGTGCGCGCGGCCGACGGCGTCGGCGCCCGACCGGGACGGCGCGCCCCGGGCTGCGGTGCCGCGCCACCTCGCCGAGCGCATCCTCGAGTCGCGCACGGCGATCGAGGGCGAGCGCAAGCAGGTGACGGTGCTGTTTGCCGACATCGCGGGCTCGACCGAGATCCTCGCCGACCGCGACCCGGAAGAGGCGCGCACGATCCTCGACGCGGTGCTGCAGCGCCTGATGAACGCCGTGCACCAGTACGAAGGCACGGTCAACCAGGTCATGGGCGACGGCATCATGGCGCTGTTCGGCGCGCCGCTCGCGCACGAGGACCACGCGGTGCGCGCCTGCTACGCGGCGCTGCGGCTGCAGGATTCGGTGCGCCAGCTTGCGCTGCAGACGCGGCGCGAGCATGGGGTCGAGGTCCGGGTGCGCGTCGGGCTCAATTCGGGCGAAGTCGTCGTGCGCTCGATCGGCAGCGACCTGCGCATGGACTACAGCGCGGTCGGCCCTTCGACGCACCTCGCGGCGCGCATGGAGCAGTTGGCAACGCCGGGCTCGATCCGCCTGACCGCGGCGACGCTCGCGCTCGCCGAGGGCTTTGTCGAGGTCAGGCCGCTCGGGCCGATGCCGGTCAAGGGCCTTGCCGCGCCGGTCGAGGTGTTCGAGCTGACCGGCGCCGCCGCTGCGCGCACGCGGCTGCGGGCGCAGCGCGCGCGGCCTGACGCGCTTCGTCGGCCGCGACACCGAGATCGAGCAGTTGCAGCGCGCCGCCGACGAAGCCCGACGCGGCCACGGGCAGATCGTCGCCGTGGTCGGCGGGCCGGGCGTGGGCAAGTCGCGCCTGTACTTCGAATTCACGCATTCGCACCGGTCGCAGGGCTGCGGCTCGTCGAGGCGGGATCGGTGTCGTACGGCAAGGCCACGGCGCTGCTGCCGCTGGCCGACCTGCTGCGCACCTACTTCAGGATCGACAGCCGCGACGATGCGCGCAGCGTGCGCGCCAAGGTCACGGGCCAGATCCTCACCCTCGACGAGGGCCTGCGCGACGCCGTTCCGGCCGCGCTGTGGCTGCTCGACGCGCTGCCGCCCGACAGCGCCTTCGCCGGCATCGACTCGGCCGAGCGGCGCCGCCTGACCCTGGCTGCGCTCAAGCGCCTGCTGCTGCGCGAGAGCCAGGTGCAGCCGCTGCTGCTGGTGTTCGAAGACCTGCACTGGATCGACTCCGAGACCCAGACCTTTCTCGACAGCCTCGCCGACAGCCTGCCTGCGGCCGCACTGCTGCTGGCGGTGAACTACCGGCCCGAATACCGTCACGGCTGGGCCGGCAAGTCCTACTACCGCCAGCTGCGCATCGACCCGCTCGCGCCCGAAAGCGCGGAGCACCTGCTGCGCGAGCTGCTGGGCGAGGACGCGAGCCTCGCCGGGCTCAAGCAGTTGCTCGCCGAGCGCACCGAGGGCAACCCGCTCTACATCGAGGAATGCGTGCGCGCGCTCGCCGAGACCGACGCCCTCGCCGGCGCGCGCGGCGCGCAACGGCTTGCTGCAGGCGCGGGCACTGCCGTTCGACGCCCGGGCGGGTGGCCGATCCGATGGCGCTGCTGCCGACGTGGCGGCCCGAGGGTCGGTCGCACCACGCCAGCGCCTTGCGCCCGGTGACAGACGGCCACTAATAGGGGCGCGTCATGTCCCACCCAACGACCAGATCGCCGGAAAGGTAGTACTCGAGGCGCATCACGGTGCCGGTGATGTGGCCGGAGTAGTGGTACGCCGCAGGGCTCGGGGCCCAGGTGAAGTCGACGTTGCTCGTGCTCTCCCCCAGGAAGCCGAGCGTTCCGTCCGGCCCCAGCTCGAACACCTTGTCGGCGCAGCAGACACCCGTTCCGAAGATGACCAGCATGCGCCCGTCAGCGCTCTGTCTGACGTGGAGGGTGGCCGGTGCCGCGTAGCCGCGGTTGTTCGATGTCCCCTCGTACCAGCCCTCCACCCGCGGCAGCCCGCCATTGCGCAGCAGCTGCTCGTCGACGCAGACGCCGGTGACCCAGTGGCCGAGGAGGGCGTCCTCCAGCACCAGGCAGCCCTTGAGGTCGATCGTGACGGCCTGGTCGGCGTCGAGCGCCGACACCGCCACCGTGAAGGCGCCGGCGATGTCGCTGTTGGCCGGCGACTCCCGACCGAAGCGCGCGTTGCCGCCGCTGAAGCTCACCTGCACCGGCACCCCCTGCGACTCGGTCTGGCCTTCGAACAGCAGGCCGTAGGTGATGTCCAGGTCCGACGGCGCGGTCGACTCCAGCCGTTCGGCCAGGCTGCGCTGGTCGACCACCAGCCTTGCGCACAGCTCGCGCAGCACGGTGTTGAGGTCGATGCCGTGCGCCTCCTGCACCGCCGGGCGGATCCAGGGCGGCACGGTCGCGCTTCGCTGCAGGAACAGCACGTTGCTCAGCGCCGCCAGGCTGGGCTCGGCGCGGCAGCGGTCATTGTTGGCACGGATCGCCGTGCGGAACTTCGGCGCCACGAGCGACTGCCAGGCGGCGATGCGTTCCTCCACCAGCGCATCGATCTCGCCCACCGCAGCGGAGAAGGCGTCGAGCGAGGCCTCGTCGTCGGCCACATACAGGGCGAAGCCGTTCCAGTCCGCGTACTCCCTCAGCGCGTCCAGCAGTTCGACGTCGGTCGCCGCACGCTGGGCCATCGGCAGCACGGCGCCGTCGAACCAGTCCAGGTAGGCCGACTGGATGGCGGTCGGCGCACGCCCATACGCCGACAGGAGCGTGTCCATCGCCTCGATGAAGGCCTCGCCCTCCGCGTCGGTACGCCCCGGTGGGATCTCGAGGCTGGCCAAGTCCTGCGCCGAGCCGTAGCCGGCCCCGTGGGTGCTGAAGTGCCCGACCAGGACGCGCGTGGCCGCTTCGCTGCCGGCGGCGGCCGAGCGCTCGACGCGCGTGGCTGCTTCGTCGATGCCGAAGCCGGTCAGCGTCAGCGCGGCCCGCGCCGGCGCCGGCTGGCCGATCGTCAGCACCGCCATGCGCGCCAGCTGCAGGCCCGAGGGCTGCAGTTGCACCGCGCCGACCATGCCGCCCGACAGCGGCAGCCGGTCGATGCGGCGCACCGGCGTCATCGTGATCGCGATCTCGCCGACCAGCGCGTCGGGCGGCACCGTCAGCGTGTAGGCGGTGCCGTCGGCGCCGGTGGCCGCCAGCGTGCCGCCGGCCGCGCCGATCGTGGCCGTGGCGGCGCGCGACGTGTCGATCGTGACCACCGGCGGGCCGCTGGGCGGCGCCTCGTCGCTGCCGCTGCCACAGGCGGCAAGCGCGCAGCAGGCCAGTGCGCACAACCAGGTACAGATGCGGTTCATTGTTTTCTCCTTGGAACGGGTGAGGTGTTGCGCTGCGGACAGGGTCCGCCCGTGTTGCCATCGGCGGCGGGAATCGAGCCGAGGACTTGCGCGACCTGCTCGGGCGTCGTGCACAGGCAGGCCTCGTCGGCGTCGACGCGGCGCACCGAGGCGCGAAACTGGCTCAGGTGGCGCCAGACGCGCACGATGAAAAGCTGGGGGTCGTCCATGGTCCGCTGCATAGCCTGCGGCGCGATCATGCGACAGGGGCGTTCCTCGAGCGTTCCTCGTGCTCGAGGGCACGCCGGGCCGCCCCCGGGTATTCCTGCCCCTACGGGCGAGCAGGCCGGGCGCAGCCCGGCACTGGGGCGCTCAGATCGGCGTCGCCGGTGGGGCGAACAGCGCCTCGATGACCGCGGCGAGCGTCGTGGGTTCAGCGCCGCAGAGCGCGCGCTCGTCGGGGTCGAGCGCCAGTGCCTCCAGCCACTGCCGGGCGCTGTCGCGCATGCCGGCTTCGGTGAGCGGGTGGGTCTGGACCATCTGCCACACGCGTGCCGCGTCGACGCGCAGTCCGGCATCGCGCAAGTAAGCGCCGTAGTGCAGCGCGGCGTCGAGCACGTCGGCGTCGGCGCCCGCGGCCTGGGCGCCGCGCGCCGCCGCGCGCAGGTGCTGCAGCGCCTCGCCGGCGCGGCCGCGGCGCAGCGCGAGGCGCGCGCGCTGGCACAGCACGCTGTTGCGTATCGTCATCGTCGCCGTCGCGCCGGCCAGCTCGTCGGCCCGGCGCAGGTGCTGCTCGGCCTGGTCGAGGGCGCCGCGTTCGAGGTCCAGGATGCCGAGCGCGGCCTCGAAGTAGGGCTGCATCGACGCGATGCGGTAGTGCGCGCAGTGCTGCAGCCCCTGCGCCATCACCTCGCGCGCGGTTGCCGCGTCGCCGCGCTCCATGTGGACGTTGCCGATGTTGTTCAGGCGCCGCGCGATGGCCTCGTGGTGGCCGGCCTCGCGGTCGATCGCGAGCGCTTCGGCGTAGTGCGCCAGCGCCTCGTCGAAGCGGCCCTCGCGCTTGGCGCACACGCCGAGGTTGGTCAGCAAGGCCGCGAGCTCGGCGCGCTGGCCGTCCTCGCGCGCCAGCGCCAGGGCGCGCTCGAACAGCGGACGAGCGGCGCCGGTCCGGCCGCGCAGCATGTGGCAACTGCCCACGCTCGCGAGGCAGCCGACCAGCGCGCGGCGGTCGCCGCAGCGCTCGGCGACGCCGACGCCGGCCTCGGCGACGGCCTGCGCGCGCTGCAGGTCACCCTCGCGGGTCAGCAGCACGGCAAGCGCGTCGCGCACGGCGCCGATCGCGCGCTGCGCGTCGGCATCGCGCTCGGGCCAGTCGAGCACCGGTTGCATCAGCGCGATGCCCTCCTCGTAGCGGCCCTGCACGTCGAAGTAGCTGCGCCAGACCGGCGCCATGCGCGCCACGAGCGCCGACTGCCCGGTCGCCAGCGCATGGTTCCAGGCGCGCCGCGCGTTGGCGAATTCGGCATCGACGCGGGCCACGAGCAGCCTGTGGTCGGCGCGGGCGTGCGGCGCGAGTTCGCCGAGCAGCGACGCATAGAACAAGGCGTGGCGGTCTGCGAGTGCAGCAGTGCGCTGCGGATCGCCATGCATCCGCTCGGCGGCGAACGCCGCCAGCAGCGGGTGCAGGCCGAAGCGCCCCTGCGCATCGACGCCGACCACGCTCTGGTCGACCAGCGACGACAGCAGCGGCAGCGCGATCTCGGCCACCTGCCGCGCCGCGTCGACGGCGAAGCCGCCGTGGAAGACCGACAACGCGTCGAGCGCGGCGCGTTCGGCCGGTGCGAGCAGCGCCCAGGTCTGCCCGAGCACCACGGGCACGCTGCGGTGCTCCGGGCGGGCATGCGGGCCCGGCAGCGCTGGATCGTGCTCGAGCCCCAACAGCGACGCGCGCAGCTCGCGCGCGATCTCGCGCGGCGGCAACAGGCGGACCCAGGCCGCCGAGAGTTCGATCGCGAGCGGCGCGCCGCCGACCGCCTCGACGATCGCGATCACTGCGTCGAGGTGTCGCGCAAGCTCGAAGCCGGGCTGCACGGCGCGCGCCCGCGCCTCGAACAGGCGCACGGCGTCGAAGGCTGCGGCCGCCTCGAGGTCGCGGCTGTCGGCTTCCGGCACCGCCAGCCCGTCGAGCGCGATGACCCGCTCGTGCGCAGCGTGGGTGCGCGTGCGCGAAGTCAGCAGCAGCGTCAGCGACGGAACTGCAGCCAGCAGCCGCTCGCAGAGCCCGCCGATCCGGGCCAGGTGCTCGGCGTTGTCGAACACCACCAGCGCCGGAGTGTTCGCGAGCCGCAGCGCGATGCGGGGCAGCGGGTCGCCGAGGGCGTCGGCGTCGACGCCGATCTGCTGGCCGAGCCGGGCCGATGCGGCAGCCAGGTCGTCGAGGTCCTGCAGCTCGACCCACCACGCGCCGCCGGCGAATGCCGAGCGCAGCTGGACCAGGGCTTCGCGCGCGAGCCGGCTCTTGCCGATCCCGCCCGGGCCGAGCAGCGTGACGAGACGACCATCGGGCTGCCCGAGTCGCGCGCAGAGTTCGCGCAACTCGACGCGCCTTCCGACGAAGGCATCCGACGAGGCGGACGTTTCGCCCGCGCGCTGCGCCACCGGAGCCGCCGCGTCGCGGACCAGCTCGCGCAGGCGGCGCGAGGGCTCGACACCGAGCTCGTCGGCGAGCCGCGCGCGGTAGTCGCGGTAGGCTTGCTGCGCTTGGGCGCCGTGGCCGAGCTCGAGCGCGACCTCGATGCGTGCGGCGAGCGCGGCTTCGTCGAGCGGATCGAGCTGCAGCAGTTGCTGCGCGAGTGCGTTGCGGGCCCGCGGATCGGTGAGCGCGGCCAGCCGTTGCAGTGCGGCCTGATGCCAGCGAGCGTCGATGCGCTCGCGCTCGGCGGCGAGCCAAGTGCCCAGCGCTTCGTTGCGCGGGTCGTCCAGGCCGCAGAGCGGCGCGCCGCGGCGCAGAGCGACGGCGTCGGCCAGCCGGTGTTCGCGCAGCGCGTGGTCGAAGTCGAGCAGGTCGGTGCGCACCGGCCAGCGCAGCGCATGGTCGCTGGTCTCGAGCGCCGCGGCGCCGTCGAGCGCGCGCACATTGAACACCACGTGGCGCAGGTTGCGCCGCGCCTGCGCGGCCCCGCGCTCGGGCCACAGCAGCGCCGCCGCCTGCTCGCGTGCGACCCACTCGCCGCCTGCCAGCGCGAGCAGCGCGAGCAACTGAAAGCGGCGCTCGGGCGTGAAGACGAGCACGCTGCCCGCGTGCAACTGCGGCACCCCCCACAGCAGCAGCCGGGGTGGATCAGCCATCGGGGCGGGGTGCAGTGGGCACGACGGCCTGATCCTACGGTGCCGCGCCGCTGCGGTCTCGGCGCGGCAGGCTCGGCGCGACCAGCACGCCGGCAAAACGCAACAGATACGCCACGAACGCGAGCGCCCACAATCCGGCCGCGAGCGCGACGACCGCGGAGCCCAGGCCGTGCACCGTCGCCGCGAGGCGCAGCGCCGCGGCGATGAACATCAGCACTGCCGCGGCGCGCATCGCAGGCGGTGCGACGTCGATCGCGCGTCCGGTGTGGCGCAGCGAGACGCGCGTCATCAGCGCAAGCATCATCAGGCCGAGGGCGCCGACGGTGAAGGCATGCAGCCAGGCTGCTTCGGGCACGAGACCGGTGAAGCTCGCGACCGCCTTGAGCGCGAACGCCGCGAGCAGCCACGCGAACCCGAGGTGCATCGCCGGCAGAAGTGGCTGGTCGGCGACGCGCCAGCCCTGCCAGCGCGCAACGCGCACGCCGTGGACGAGCGCGCAGGCAGCGGCCAGCGTTCCGGTGACCGGCGCCGCCGCCGCGAGCAGGTCTGCCGCCGCGAGCGCGACGAGCAGCGCGAGCGCGAGCGCCTCGAGCGGCATCGCGAAGCGCGCCTGCTCGCCGCGGCCGTGCGCGCGCAGTGCGTTGCCGGTGAAGATGGGCGTCAGCAAGCCGCCCTTGAGCGTGTAGAGCACGACGAGCGCCCACACCGCGGTGCGCAGCGCACGCTCCGCGCGCGCTGCATCGCCGGCCAGCACCGCCGCGTGGTAGGCGATGTTGGCGAGCGCGAGTGCGGCGACGATGGGCAGAAGCAGGCGGTACAGGCGGTTCGGTGCGCGCCACACCGGCGCTGCGAGGAGAGCAAGCAGCAGTGGCCAGAGCAGGCCGTCGGCGATTGCGACCACGCCCGCCGGCAGCCAGGGCGCGCCCCAGAACGCGATGCGGCCGCCGAGCCACGCGAGCACCAGTGCAGCCAGCGCGCCGCCGCTGGTCTCGGGTGTGCCGGCCCAACTCGGCAACGCCGTCAACAGCGTGCCGACGACGATCGCCGCGGCAAAGCCGAACAGCATCTCGTGGCCGTGCCAGAGCACATGGCCGAGCGACGCCTCGAGATCGACGACGCCGGCAAAGGCAGCGATGCCGCCTACCGCGAGCAGCGGCGCATAGAGCGCACCGAGCAGGTAGAAAGGCCGGAAGGCGCTCGCCAGCAGCGGCAGCGCCGCCAGGCCCCGGTGGCGCGCAGACCGCACGATGTCAGTCGCTCCACCGCGGTTCGTGCGAACCGCGACCCATGAAACAAGGCCCCTCACCCCAACCCTCTCCCGCAAGCGGGAGAGGGAGCAGCCCCCTCGCCCCCGAAGGGGGAGAGGGTTGGGGTGAGGGGGCACCGTATCGGCGCACCAGCTTCAGGCGGCGTGCGGCGCCAGCTCCGGCAGCTTGCGCGCCCCGTCCCAGGCCGCGAGCAACTGCGCGCGCCGGGCCTGGGCCGCGTTGGCCGCGCGCTGCTTCACGGGGCCGAAGCCGCGCACGTCCGCTGGCCACTCGGCGATCTCGACCGCCGCGCCCAGTCGGACTGCGGACAGGCCCTTCAGCAGGCGCTCGACACTGTCTTCGTAGTCGGCGGCGAGCGCGCGCGCCAGGCGCCGCTCGGCGGTCCAGGCGAGCGGGTCGAGCAGCGTGCCGCGCAGGTGCCGGCCCTGCGCGAGCAGGCGCATCGCACCCCGCATCCAGGGGCCGAAGTGGCGCTTGCGGATTTCACCGCCCGCGCCGTCGCCGCGCTGCCAGGGCAACGCGAGGTGGAAGTGGACGCGCAAGTCGCCATCGAAGGTCGAGGCGAGCGCGGCGTCGAAGGCCGGATCGCTGAACAGGCGCGCGACCTCGTATTCGTCCTTGAACGCGAGCAGCCGGTGCGCCTGTTGCGCGACGGCGCGCGCAAGGCGCTCGCTGCCCGGCGCGACGCGCTGCTCGGCGGCACGCACGCGATCGACGAGGGCTGCGTAGCGCTGCGCGATCGACTCGCCGCCGAAGGCGACGAGCGCGGCGCGGCGGCGCGCAATGAACTCGTCGAGCGTCGCCGACAGGCGCTGAGACGGCGGGGTGGCCTGCGCCGCGGCAGCGCGCGCGAGCGTGCGCTGCAGGTCGGCCGCTGCGCGCCGGCCCCAGCCGAAGGCGTGCGCGTTGCCGGCCGCGGCAACGCCGTTCAATTCGATCGCGCGCATCAGCGCCTCGCGCCCGACCGGCACCCAGCCGCGCTGCCAGGCGAACCCGAGCAGGAAGATGTTGGTCGCGATCGAGTTGCCGGCCAGCGTGGCGGCCAGGTGCGTCGCGTCCAGCTCGTCGGCGGGACCACCGAGCGCCTCGTGCAGCAGCGCCAACGTCGCGTTGCGCGGAAAGCGCATCTCGGGGTGGCGCACGAGCTCGCCGGTGATCGCCTCGGCGGTGTTGAGCACTGCGCGCGTGCGCCCGGCGCGCACGCGCAGCAGGGCTTCCGGCGACGCGGCAACGAGCAGGTCGCAGCCGAGCAGCAGGTCGGCGCTGACGATGCGCGGCGAGTGCAGCGCCGCGTCGCTGGCGGCGATGCGCACATGCGTCAGCACCGCGCCGCCCTTTTGCGACATGCCGGTCTGGTCGAGCACCGTCGCCGCCTTGCCCTCGAGGTGCGCCGCCATGCCGAGCAGCGCGCCGACGGTCACGACGCCGGTGCCGCCGACGCCGGCGACGAGCAGCGAGAAGGCCCCGTCCAGCGCCGGCAGCGCGGGCTCGGGCAGCGCCTCGCCGGGCAGCGGCAGGCCCTGCGAGCGTTTCAGCTTCGCGCCCTCGACGGTCACGAGCGCCGGGCAGCAGCCCTCGAGGCAGGAGAGGTCGAGGTTGCAGCTGAAGGGGTCGATCGCGCGCTTGGTGCCGAACTCGGTCACGAGCGGGACGACCGACAGGCAGTTGGACTTGACGCTGCAGTCGCCGCAGCCTTCGCAGACGGCGTCGTTGATGAACACCTGCCGGTCCGGCGCCGGCATCAGGCCACGCTTGCGCCGCCGCCGCGCCTCGGTGGCGCAGGTCTGGTCGTAGACGAGGATGGTCACGCCCTTCACCTCGCGCAGCTCGCGCTGCACCGCGTCGAGCTCGGTGCGCGGCAGGATGCGCACGCCGGGCGCGAAGCCCGAGGCAGCCCGCGCCGGGCCGCCCCAAGCGGGCGACTCCCCCGTGGGGGGGCGACGCCGCAGGCGTCTTGGGGGCTGGTCCCGGTACTTGTGGGTGTCGTCGGCGAGCACGACGATGCGTTCGACGCCTTCGGCGGCGATCTGGCGCGTGAGCTGCGGCACCGTGAGCGGCCCGTCGACCGGCTGCCCGCCGGTCATCGCGACGGCGTCGTTGTAGAGCAGCTTGTAGGTGATGTTGACGCGCGCGGCGATCGCGGCGCGGATCGCGAGCAGCCCGGAGTGGAAGTAGGTGCCGTCGCCCATGTTGGCGAACATGTGCTGGGTTCCAGCATGCTCGGCCATGCCGATCCAGCCCGCGCCTTCGCCGCCCATCTGGCTGATCGTCAGCGTGTTGCGTTCCATCCCCACCGCCATCAGATGGCAGCCGACGCCGCCGAAGGCGCAACTGCCTTCGGGCACGCGCGTCGAGCGGTTGTGCGGGCAGCCCGAGCAGAAGTAGGGCGTGCGCTGCAGCGGCGCGGGCGGCAGCACGCGTCCGGCGATGGCCTGCGCGCGCTCGGCCCAGGGCCCATCGGGATCGATGCGCGCCAGCCGCGACGCGAGCGCGCGCGCGACGATCGCGGGCGTCATCTCGCCGGTCGGCGGCAGCAGCCACTGGTGCGGCGGCGCGGGCCATTCGCCGGTCTCGTCGAACTTGCCGAGCACGCGCGGGCGCACGTCGTCGCGCCAGTCGTAGAGCATCTCCTTCAACTGGTACTCGATGATCTGGCGCTTCTCCTCGACGACGAGGATCTCCGTGAGCCCGGTCGCGAAGCGGCGTGCGCCGGTGGCCTCGAGCGGCCAGGGCATGCCGACCTTGTAGACGCGCAGCCCGAGGCGCGCAGCCTGCGCTTCGTCATCGATGCCGAGTTCGTGCAAGGCCTGGCGCAGGTCGAGCCAGGCTTTGCCGCAGGCGATCAGGCCGAGGCGCGCGTCGGGGCTGTCCCAGACCAGCCGGTCGAGGCGGTTGACGCGCGCATAGGCCACTGCGGCGTAGATCTTGTAGGCCTGCATGCGCTGTTCCTGCGCGAGCTGCGGGTCGGGCCAGCGGATGTGCATGCCGTCGGCAGGCAGCGCGAAATCGGACGGGATCTCGACCTGTACCCGATCGCTGGCGATCTCGACCGTGGCCGAGCTCTCGACCACGTCGGCCGAGAGCTTCAGCGCGACCCAGCAGCCGGTGTAGCGCGACATCGCCCAGCCGTGCAGGCCGTAGTCGAGGATGTCCTGCACGCTTGCCGGCGCCAGCACCGGAATGCCGCAGGCCGAGAAGATGTGCTCGCTCTGGTGCGCCACCGCAGACGAGCGCGCCGCGTGGTCGTCGCCGGCGACGACGAGCACCCCGCCGTGGCGCGAGGTGCCGGCGTTGTTGGCGTGCTTGAACACGTCGCCGCAGCGATCCACGCCCGGCCCCTTGCCGTACCACATCGAGAAGATGCCGTCCTTCTTCGCCCCCGGCAGCAGGTGCAGTTGCTGCGTGCCCCAGATGGCGGTCGCCGCCAGGTCTTCGTTGACGCCGGGCTGGAAGCGCACGTCGTGCGCGGCGAGAAAGGGTTCGGCCTCGTGCAGCGCGGTGTCGAGCCCGCCGAGCGGCGAGCCACGGTAGCCCGAGACATAGCCCGCCGTGTTCAGCCCCGCGGCACGGTCGCGTTCGCGCTGCAGCATCGGCAGCCGGGACAGCGCCTGCACGCCGGTCACGAACACGCGGCCGGACTCGAGCCGGTACTTGTCGTCGAGGGCGACGTCGGCGGGCTGCGTCATTGCTCCAGGCTCCCGTTCTAGCGCTGCTCGTCGGGCTTGGCGCCGGTGAGCGTGATGATGCGGCGGTAGCGCTCGATGTCGCGCCGCAACAGTTCCTCGAGATCGGCCGGGCCGCCGGTCGTGATTTCGAGTCCGGACGCGGCGATGCGTTCGGCGATTGCCGGGTCGCGCAGCGCGACGCCGATCTCGCGGTTCAGGCGCCTGACCACTGCCGACGGCGTTCCGGCCGGCGCCAGGATCGCGTACCAGTTGACGAGCGCGAACTCGGGGTAGCCGCTCTCGGCGACGGTCGGCACCTCGGGCGCGATCGGCGTGCGCACCGGGCTCGTCACCGCGAGCGCGACGACCTTGCCCGCCTTGGCCTGGCGGATGCCGTTGCCGGCAACGATCAGCGACAGGTTGACCTGGCCGCCGAGCAGGTCGACGAGCGCCTGCCCGCCGCCCTTGTAGGGCACGTCGATCACGTCGATACGGGCGAGCCGCTTGAACCACTCGAAGCCGAGGTAGTGCGGGCTGCTCGATCCGAGCGACGCGAAGCTGAGTTTGCCCGGCTGTGCGCGCGCCAGCGTCACCATCTCGGGCAGCGTGCGTGCGCCGAGCGAGGGGTGGGCGACCAGCATCAGCGGCGAGGTCGTCAACTGGCCGACGAAAGCGAAGTCCTTGATCGAATCGTAGGGCAGCGCCAGGCCGTAAGCGGCGTTGATGGCATGGATGTCGGTCGTCAGCAGCAGCGTGTTGCCGTCGGCGGGCGACGCGGCGACGTAGCGTGTCGCGATCACCGAATTGCCGCCCGGACGGTTGTCGACGATCGCCTGCGTGCCCAGCGCCGGGCCGAGCTTCTCGGCGAGGGCGCGGGCGACGACGTCGGTTCCGCCGCCGGGCGGGAAGGGCACGACGATGCGCAGCGGCTGGCTCCCGAACTCGGCCGCGCGCACGGGCCCGGCGAGCACGAGCAGCGAGAGCGCGGCAAGGAGGAAGTGGGTGCGAAGCGGCTTCATGGTGCGCTTCATCCTGTCTGGCCGAAATCGGGTTGGCGCTTGGCGAGGAAGGCTGCGATCCCTTCGCGCCCTGCTGCCGTGCAGGCCGTCGCACCGAAGGCGCGGTAGCCGATCTCGAGTGCGTCGGCGAGCGTGGTCGCTGCCGCAGCGTCGCGCACTCCGGCGGCGATCAGCGCGACGACCTCCGCGCTCACCACGCGGCCGTCGGCGGCGACCGCGGGGCCGGCCTCGAAGGCAGGCACCGCAATCGCGCCCTCGGCGATGCGCTCGACGCGGCCGGAAAGCGCGCGCACGCGCGCGACTGCGGCCTTCATCAGCGCCGCGGGATCGTCGGCGAGCGCATCGACGATGCCGAGTTCGTGCGCCTGCGCAGCCTTCAGGCGCTCGGCACGCGCGAGCATCGCGTGGAACACCGGCGCCGCCTGCGGCCAGCGGCGGTAGGGCACGGCGAGCGCGCCGATGCCGGGCAGGATGCCGAGCGTGATCTCGGGCAGTTGCATCCACGCACCGCGCTGCGCGACGATGCCGTGGCAGCGCATCGCGAGCTCGAAGCCGCCGCCGAGCGCGATGCCGTTGAGCGCAGCGACGACGGGCTTCGCCATCGCGTCGAGGTGCACGAGCAGGCGCGAGCAGTCGCGCGCGTACTGCGCCGCCGCGTCGGCATGGCCGAGCAGCGACGGGAAGCGCCCGATGTCGGCACCGGAACAGAAGGCCTTCGTCCCGTAGCCGGTGATCACGAAGCCGGCGACCGCAGGGTCGGCCTGGCGGGCGCGGATCGCGGCCAGGATCTCGTCGGTCATCGCATCGTGGAGCGAATTCATCGCCTCCGGCCGGCGCAGCGTGATCACGACGACGAGCGACGATCCCTCGGCCGCGACCTCGTCGACGAGGATGTGGCTGGTTGCGGGCTGGTACGCGGCCAGCGCGCGCTGCGCGACCGGCATGCCGGCGCGCTCGGCGGCAAAGCGCGCGAGCAGGCGCGTCACTTCTGCGTCACCGAGCGTGCGCATCAGCTCGAGCGGCCCGCGCTTGAAGCCGAGCGCGGTGCGGCAGCCGAGGTCGAGGTCG
This sequence comes from Ideonella sp., assembly GCF_016702655.1. Classification (GTDB taxonomy): domain Bacteria; phylum Pseudomonadota; class Gammaproteobacteria; order Burkholderiales; family Burkholderiaceae_C; genus CAIKUF01. The sequence continues at coordinate 196,889 of NZ_JADJDO010000004.1, read as the reverse complement.
GCCGCATCGCCGATGCCGCGGTCGAGGATGTCGACCGTCTGCGACAGCAGCACGCCGAGCAGCCGGTCGCGGATGCGCGCGCGCTGCTCGCCGGCCACCTCGGTCTTCGCGCCGACGTTCCAGCGCTCGACCGAGCGCAGGACGGGCGCAGGGCGGTAATGCTCGCCTTCCTCGTCGGCCTGCAGCGTGTTGGTCTCGACGATGATCGGGTTGCCGTGCGCGAGGTTCAAGACGAAGAACGGGCCCGCGTGCACGAACTCGGTCGCCACGGTGTCGATTTCGTTGGCGGTCGCGTCGCCGAGCAGCAGCGCGGCCTCGTTGCACCAGTTGTCGAATACGCGGTCGAGCATGAAGCAGGGCGCGTCGGCGGTGACGAGCGGCAGCTTGCCCGTCGCGCAGAAGAAGTGGCGCAGCCAGGCGACGAGCGCGGGGTCGGATCGTTCCCAGGCGATGACCTCGACCGCCGGGTTGCGCCAGGCGGGGGCGAAGAAGTGCGTCACCGTCGCGCGCTCGGGGTGGGCGAGGTCGGCAAAGATGCGCGCCGCGGGCAGCGAGCTCGTGTTCGACGTGATCGCCGCAGCGGCGCCGACGCGCGCCTCGACGTCGGCGAAGATGCGGCGCTTCAACGCGAGGTCTTCGGTGGCGGCCTCGAGCACCCAGTCGCAGCTCGCGAGCGCGTCGTAGTCGGTGCCGCCCGCGAGGCCCGCGAGCAGGCCCTGCGCCGCGCCGGCCGACAGCTTGCCGCGCGCGACCGCCTTGTCGCGGTACTCGGCGAGCCGCGCGAGCGCCGCGTCGACGGCCGCCTGGCGGATGTCGATCAGCGTCACCCTGAGCCCCGGCACGGCGCCGAGCAGGTAGTAGGCGATGTCGGGGCCGATGGTTCCGGCGCCGATCACGCCGACATGGCGCGGTTGCGCGCGCGCCGGGATGATCAGCAGGGGATTGGCGGGATGCGGTTGTTGCACGATGGCCTCGCTGTTGTCTTCATGGTGTGGCTGCAGGCACGCCGGCCAGGCCGAGGTAGGACTCGACGACGCGCGGATTGCCGGAGAGTTCGGCCGAGGTGCCGGAAAGGGCGATCTCGCCCGTCTCGAGCACATAGCCGCGGTCGGCGATCTGCAGCGCGGCGCGCGCGTTCTGCTCGACGAGCAGGATCGCGACGCCGGTCGCGCGCAGCTCGGCGACGATGCGCAGGATGTCGCGCACGATACGCGGCGCGAGGCCGAGGCTGGGTTCATCGAGCATCAGCAGGCGCGGCTTGCTCATCAGCGCGCGGCCGATGGCGAGCATCTGGCGCTCGCCGCCCGAGAGCGTGACCGCGAGCTGCGCACGCCGCTCGCGCAGGCGCGGGAAGCGATCGTAGACGGGCCCGAGGTCGCGGTCGGCGCCGCGCTCGCCGTGGCGCACGCGGTGGAAGGCGCCGAGGCGCAGGTTGTCCTCGACCGACAGTTCGCCGAACAGCTCACGCCGCTCGGGCACCAGCGTCAGCCCGGCGGCGACGCGCGCCTCTGCCGGCAGCGGCGCGAGGTCGCGCCCGTCGTAGCGCAGCGTGCCGGTGGCGGGCAGCAGGCCCATCAGCGACGCGAGCAGCGTCGTCTTGCCGGCACCGTTGGGGCCGATCACGGTCACGATCTCGCCCGCGCGCACGTCGAGGCCGACCCGGTGCAGGGCTTCGACGCGGCCGTAGCCGACGGCGAGGTCGTGCACTTCGAGAAGGGGTCCGGCGGCTGTCACACCACGCCCCCGAGATAGGCCTCGATCACGGCCGGGTCGCGCTGGATCTGCGCCGGCTGCCCTTCGCTGATCTTCTCGCCGAAGTCCATCACGACGAGGCGATCGACGAGGCCCATCACGAACTCCATGTCGTGCTCGACGAGCAGGATCGCCAGCCCCTCGGCGCGCAACTGGCGCAGCAGCGCGGCCAGGGCCTGCTTCTCGCCATAGCGCAGCCCGGCGGCGGGCTCGTCGAGCATCAGCAGCAGCGGGTCGGCGGCGAGGCCGCGCGCGATCTCGACGATGCGCTGCTGACCGAGCGGCAGGCTGCCCGCCGGCGCGTGCATCTGCGCCGCGAGGCCGACGCGCTCGATCTGGCGCGCAGCTTCGGCGAGCAGGCTGGCCTCTTCGGTGCGATCCAGGCGCAGCATCGCTGCCAGCGTGCCCTTGCGGCCGCGCAGATACGCGCCGAGGGCGACGTTCTCGAGCACGCTCATGCGCGACACCAGGTTGACATGCTGGAAGCTGCGCGCCAGCCCGCGGCGCGCGATCGCGCGCGCGGGCCGGCCTTCGATGCGCTCGCCCTGCAGCGCGACCCTGCCGGCGCTCGCGGGCAGGGTGCCGCTGACGAGGTTGAAGACGGTACTCTTGCCGGCGCCGTTGGGGCCGATCAGGCCCAGGATCTCGCCTGCAGTGATGTCGAACGACAAGTCCTTGACCGCGACCAGCCCGCCGAAGCGCTTGTGCAGGCCCTGCACCTGCAGCAGCGGCGCGCCCGGCGCCGGGCGCGCGCGGCGGGGCGGCACGGGCGCAGCGGCCGGCGGTGGCGGCGGGGCTTGCCGCGCCGGCAGCCAGCGCAGCAGCGCCGGCGCGATGCCGTCGCGCGTGCGGTGCAGCAGCAGCAGCATCAGTGCGCCGAAGACGATGATCTCGTAGTTGCCGGTGGCCGAGAACAGGTGCGGCAGCAAGTCCTTGAGCCACTCCTTGAGCACGGTCATGATCGCCGCGCCGACCACCGCGCCCCAGACCTGCGCCGCGCCGCCGATCACGGCCATGAACAGGTAGTCGATGCCGGCGTTGACGCCGAAGGCATGCGGGCTGACGAAGCGCAGGTAGTGCGCATGCAGCCAGCCCGCGAGGCCGGCCAGCAGCGCCGCATAGACGAAGACGATGAGCTTGAGCCGCCCGGTGTCGACGCCGCAGCTCTCGGCCATCACGCTGCGAAAGCGCAGCGCGCGGATCGCGCGCCCGCTGCGCGAGTCGAGCAGGTTGTGCGCGGCGACGATCGCTGCCGCGGCGAAGGCCCAGATGAGCACGAAGGACTTGCGCCCGGTGTCGAACGCGATGCCCGCGACGCTGACCGCGGGCAGGTTGTCGATGCCGCTGTACTGGCCGAGCAGCGGCAGGTTGCCGAACAGGAAGTAGATCGCAATCCCCCAGGCGATGGTCGCGATCGACAGGTAATGCCCCGACAGGCGCAGCGTGACCGCGCCCAGCAGCAGCGCCGCCGCGGCGACGAGCGCGAGGCAGGCCACGAGGCCGGCCCAGGGCGACCAGCCGGCCTGCGTCGTCAGCACCGCGGTCGCGTAGGCCGCGATGCCGACGAAGGCCTGCTGGCCGAACGAGACGATGCCCGCGACGCCGGTCATCACCACGAGGCCGAGCACGACCAGCGTCGCCAGGCCGATGTAGTCGAGCAGCGTGACGTAGAACTCGGGCAGCGCCAGCGGCGCCGCGACGAGCACCGCAAGCGCGATCGCGACGACTGCCACCGGGCGCAGCATCACTCCTCCTCGTCCTCGACCACCGGATGGCGCGATACGAGCGAGCGCCACAGCAGCACCGGGATGATGAAAGTGAAGACGATTGTCTCCTTGTAGGTGCTGGCCCAGAACGACGCGAACGCTTCGAGCAGGCCGACCGCGAGCGCGCCGAGCGCCGCGAGCGGGTAGCTGCCCATGCCGCCGAGGATGGCGCCGACGAAACCCTTCAGGCCGATCATCAGCCCGGTGTCGTAGTAGACGGTCGTGATCGGCGCGACGAGCACGCCCGACACCGCACCGATCGCCGCCGCGAGAGCGAACGCGAGGCTGCCGGCGAGCGCGGTCGGGATGCCCACGAGGCGCGCGCCGATGCGGTTCATCGCCGTCGCGCGCAGCGCCTTGCCGTACAGCGTGCGCTCGAAGAAGAGCCACAGCGCCGTCATGCACACGAGGCTCGCGCCGACCACCCACAGGCTCTGCGCCGGCAGGCGCAGCACGCCGAGGTCGAAGCGCTCGCTCGAGATCGCGTTCGCGCGCAGCCCCTCGCCGCCGAAGATCACGAGCGCGAGACCGGTCAGGATGTAGTGCACCGCCATCGACACGATGAACAGCACCAGCACCGACGCATTGGCCAGCGGCCGATATGCGATGCGGTACACCATCGGCCCGAGCGGGATCACGATCGCCAGCGCCAGCGCGAGCTGCCAGGCCATGTCGAGCTTGCGCGGGGCGGCCCAGGCGGCGAGCGCGACGATCGCCAGCGGCAGGCCGAGGTCGAGCGCGACGATGCGCGGCAGCCGCCCCGGCGTGCGTGCGCGCAGGGCACCCGCGACCTCGGTCGCGGTGACGATCGCGGCGCCGCCGGCGAGCAGCCATACCGTGCCCGGCAGTTGCCCCAGTTGAAGCGTGGCCAAGGTCAGCGCGGCGTAGGAGATGAAGTCACCCTGCGGCACGAAGATGATGCGCGTGACCGCGAACACGAGCAGCAGCGCGAGCGCGAGCAGCGCGTAGATCGCGCCCGTGGTCGCGCCGTCCTGCAGCAGCCAGAGCGCGATATTGGTCGTCATGTCGCCGCTTCAGGCCGCTGCGCCGGCGATGCCTACTTCAGCAGCCTCCACTCGCCGTTGGTCACCTGCACCAGCACACGCGCACGCTCGTCGAGGCCGTTGTGGTTGGCGGGCGTCATGTTGTAGACGCCGTGGGTGCCGACCACGTTCTTCAGGTTCTCGAGCGCGTCGCGCAGCGCGGCGCGGAACTCGGGCGTGCCGGGCTTGGCCTTCTTGATCGCGACCCCGGCCGCGGCGTCGAGCAGCAGCACGCCGTCGTAGGTGTAGCCCGAGAAGGCGTTGCGCGTTCCGGCGCCGAACGCAGCCTCGTAGCGCTTGACAAAGTCGAGCGACACGGCCTTGGTCGGGAAGTCTGCCGGCAGCTCCTCGGCGACGATCAGCGCGCCGGTGGGCGCGATCGCACCCTCGGCGGCTTTCTTGCCGGTCTGGATGAAGGGCAGGTTGACGGTGCCGTGGTTGTGATAGATCGGCCCCTTGTAGCCCTGGTCGACGAGCGCGATCTGCGGCGTCGCGGCCGGCGACCCCGAGCCACCGACGACGACCGCGTCGGGCGCGGCGGCCGTGATCTTGAGCACCTGGCCGGTGACGCTGGTGTCGGCGCGCGCGAAGCGCTCGTTGGTCACGATCTTGTAGCCGCCGTTCGCCGAGAGCGAGCTGATCGCGTTGTAGACGAGGTCACCCCAGGCGTCGGAGAAGCCGATGAAGGCGACCGTCTTCACGCCCTTGCCCTTCATGTGCGTGACGACGGCGCTCATCATCAGCTCGGTCGGCTGCGGCACGACGAAGGTCCACGGCGCGCGGTCGGGTTGCAGCGGCGGCAGCGGTGTCAGCGCGATCAGCGGCGTCTTGGCTTCGGTGGCGACCTGCGTCATCGCCAGCGCCGACGGCACGCCGGTCGAGCCCATCAGCGCGTCGACCTTGTCTTCGGTGACGAACTTGCGCGCGTTCTTGGCCGCGTTGTCGGGCTTGGACTCGTCGTCGAGGATGATGTAGCGCACCGGCTCGCCGCCGAGCGTCTTGGGCGCGAGCTGGAAGCCGTTCTTGTACGGCACGCCGAGCGACGCGCCCGGCCCGGTCGTGCCGAGCGAGACGCCGATGGTGATCTCGGCCTGCGCCGCGGCAGCGGCAAGCAGGGCGGCGAGGGCGATGACGGCAGGGCGGAATTGGCGCATGGTGTCTCCTGTGGATCGGTGGGTGGACGGGGCAGAGTTCGGTGCGAAACGGGAACGCTCTCAGGCGACGACGCCTGCATCGTGCAGGGCCTGCACATCGGCAGCGGCCAGGCCGGCCTCGGCGAGCAGCGCGCGCGTGTGCTGGCCGTACCGGGGCGCGAAGCCGAGCTCGGTGCGCGCGCCGGCCACGTCGACCGCCATCGGCTGCATGTGGATTTCGCGCCCGTCGGGCAGCGTGGTGCGCGTCAGGCGGCTCGCCACTGCCGGCAGCTCGCGCACCTGGGGGATATCGAGGATGCGCGTGCAGGGAATGGTGGCACCGCGCAGCTCGGCGAGCAGCGTGTCAGCAGCGTGCTGCGCGGTCACGGCGGCCATGTCGCGGTGGATGGCCTCGCGCTCGGCGTGCCGGCCCTCGTTGGTCTTGCGCACTTCGTTGGCGACTGGCGCGAAGATCGCGGTCGAGGTCAGGCGCCGCCACTGCACGTCGCTGCCGATGGCAAGGTAGATGAAGCCGTCGCGCGCCGGATAGACATTGGTCGGGATGAACTTGCGGTGCTCGTTGCCGGCGCGCGTGATCTCGGACGAGCCGCAGCCGAAGTCCACCAGCGGCAGGACCGTGATCAGCCACGACGCCGCGGCCTGCAACATCGAGACGTGGATCTCGGCGCCGGCGCCGGTCTCGTAACGCTCGAGTAGCGCGCGCATCACGTTGGCGTAGAGCTCGTCGCCGGCCTTGAGGTCGATGACCGGAATGCCGGTCAGCATCGGCGGGCCGTTCGGGTCGCCGGTCACCTCCATGTAGCCGGCCATGGCCTGCAGCACCGGGTCGTAGCCGGGCGCGTTCGGGTACTCCGGCCCCATCGCCGAGATGCCGGCCCAGATCAGCTCCGGCCGCGCGGCGCGCAGCGTAGCGGCGTCGATGCCGAGCGCCTTGTAGCGCGACGGCACGGTGTTGCAGCAAAAGACGTCGACGTCGAGCGCCTCGATCAGGCGCTGCAGCAGGGCGTGCCCGCGCTCGTCCTTGAGATTCAGCGCGATCGCCTCCTTGCCGACGTTGGGCGCGACGAAGTAGCTGCGCCTGTCCTCGTCGGCGACACGCGAGCCGATGTAGCGGTTCGGGTCTCCGGGCAGCCCTTCGCCCGATGGCGTGGCCTCGATGCGGATCACGCGCCAGCCGAGCTGGGCGAAGCGCAGCGTCGCATAGGGCAGCGAGAGCGCCTGCTCCATCGACAGCACGGTACGGGGCTTCACTGCGCGTGCTCCAGTGGATGGCGCGCCAGCGCGGCAAAGGCGGGTCCGGGCAGGCTGGGGCGCTTCACGGAGGCGGCCGGCGCTGCGCGCCGACTCCCCTGCGCTGCTCGGTCTCGTGGCCCGGCGCAAAACTCACTGCGTTCGCTGCGCTCACTCCGTTCAAACAGTTGCGCCGAGTCAGTCAACGATGCGCGCTGCGCGCGCGGCCACGAGCCCTGTGCTGCTCGGCGCCTCCCAGGCGCGCCCCAGCCTGCCCGGACCCGCCTTTGCTGAACCGGTGGTGGCGAGTGTCCCAAGTCGCGCCGCCGCGGCATCGCGCCAGGCGCTGCCCGCCGGGGGCGATTTGTGGGGCGGCGAGGAACGCAGGCCCGGGGTCGGCGCGCGCAGCGCGCTTCGTCATCTGACTCGTCGCAGTTGTTTGAGCGGAGTGAGCGCAGCGAACGCAGCGAGTTCTGCGACGCGACCCCGGGCCGAGTACCACAGCGCAGTCGGCGCGCAGCGCCGACCGACCCAGTATGAGCCCCCGGCGGGCAGCGCCTGGCGCGACGCCCAAGCGTCGGCAAGAACGAAGACTCGGGCGGACTGAGCTTCATCCTTGAGACACCCTCGGCGTTGGCCGCGACGCCGGCAGCGCGCCGTGCAGCGCGCGATAGACGCGCTCGGGCGTGAACGGCAGGCTGGTGATGCGCACGCCGGTTGCGTTGGCGATGGCGCTCGCGGTCGCGGCGGCGATGCAGATCGCGGGCGCCTCGCCGACGCCCTTGGCGCCTTGCGGCCCTTCGCCGTCCATCGACTCGATGAACGAGATGTCCATCGCGGGGATCTCGGGCGCGGTGACGAGCTTGTAGTCGCGGAAGTTCGGGTTCTTCACGCGGCCGTTCTCGACGACGAGGTTTTCGGTCAGTGCGTAACCCTGGCCCATCACGATGCCGCCCTCGATCTGGCCCTCGATGCCAAGGCGGTTGAGCACGCGGCCGACGTCGTGCGCGGCGGTGACCTTGACCATGCGCACGACGCCGGTGTCGGTGTCGACCTCGACCTCGACGACCTGCGCCGCCCAGGCGTACGCGGCCGAGACATCGCCCTTGAAGGCCTTGTCCTGATGCACGCTCGGCGGCTCGTAGTAGAAGCTCGTCATCACGAGCTCGGCGCGGTCGGAGAAGTGCAGCCCGCGCAGGAAGCGCGCGAGGTCGGTCAGCACTTCGCCTGAAACCTTGCGCACGATGCGCGCGCCGGCGAGGTCGAGTTCGGCGGGGTCGGCGATGTCGAACTTGGCCGCCGCCGCGGCGAGGATCTTGGCCTTGGCCTTGCGCGCCGCGCCGATCGCCGAATTGCCGGCGATGAAGGTCGTGCGGCTCGCGTGCACGCCGACGTCCCAGGGCGTGATGTCGGTGTCGTTGTTGACCACCGTCACCGCCGAGATCGGCAGCCCGAGCTCCTCGCAGACGAGCTGCGCGAGCACGGTCTCCGAGCCCTGGCCGATTTCGGAAGCGCCGGTGATCAGCGTCACGTGGCCGAAGTCGTCGAGCTTGAGGATCGTGCCGCAGCCGTCGGACGGATAAATCTTGGCGCCGCCGCCGACATGCAGCATCGACGCGATGCCGATGCCGCGCTTGATCGCCCCCGGCGCGTTGCGTCGGGCTGCGTACTCGGCATGCTTGGCCACGAAGTCGCTGCGCTCGGCGGCGATCTTGAGGCAGTCCTGGAAGCCGCAACTGCGAAACACCATGCCCTGGCCGGTGACCTCGCCCGCGACCTGCGCGTTCTTGAGCCGGAACGCGAGCGGGTCCATGCCCACCGCCTCGGCCATCTTGTCCATGTGCGCCTCGACGGCGAAGGTCGCCTGCAGGTTGCCGTAGCCGCGGAACGACCCCGCATAGGGGTTGTTCGAGTAAACCGCCACCGTGTGGTAATCGCAGTGCGGCACGCGGTACAGCGACGAGAAGGTCTGCATCATCACGAACGGCGTCGTCGCCCCCCACGAGGTGTAGGCGCCGTTGTCGTGCAGCGTGTGCACGCTGCGGAAGGTGAGCGTGCCGTCCTTGGTGCAGCCCGAGCGCAAGGTGAGGCGCACCGGCTGGCGCGTCGGCGAGGCGAGGAACTCCTCTTCGCGGCTGAAGACGAGCTTGACCGGCCGCCCGGTCGCGCGCGCGAGGTAGACGCAGATGATCTCGAACGGGTAGATATCGAGCTTGGAGCCGAAGCCGCCGCCGATCGGCGGCTGGATGATGCGGATGCGCCCCGGGTCCATGCCCAGGATCTCGGCGAACTCGCGCTTGTGCAGAAAGGGCACCTGCGTGTTCGAATGCAGCAGCAGGTTGCCCTTGGCGTCGAACTCGGCGATCACGCCCGAGACGCCCATGCAGCAATGCGTCACGTAGTGCAGTTCGAAGGCGTCTTCGAAGACGAAGTCGCTTTCGCGTTCGCCCGTGGCAACGTCGCCGTGCGCGTAGTCGAAGCGCATCGCGACGTTGTCGGCGCGGCCGGCGATGCCCACCGGTGCGCCGGCCTTGACGCCCTCGATCGGCGGATGGATCAGCGGCGCGCCGGGGGCGAGCGCGGCTTCGGCGTCGGCGACGACCGGCAGATCCTCGTACTCGACCTCGATCAGCGCCAGCGCGGCCTGTGCGATCGCCTCGCTGTCGGCTGCGACCGCGGCGATCTCGTCGCGCTCGCTGCGCACCCGGCCCTGTTTCAGCGGCAGGTGGTCCTTGGCGACGCCGATCGGGCGCTGGTCGGGGATGTCGGCTGCGGTCAGCACTGCGTGCACGCCGGGCAGCGCGCGCGCCTTCGTCACGTCGATGCGCTTGATCAGCGCATGCACGCGCGTCGAGCGCAGGATCGCTGCATGCAGCTGGCCCGGCACGTCGATGTCGTGGATGTAGCGCGTCTTGCCGCTCGCCTTCTCGGGTGCATCCATCTTCGGGATGCGCTGCCCGATCAGGCTCGTTCCGGGCTTGCGGGTGGGGGTGAGAACGTCGTTCATGGCTGCTGTGCTCCCGCTTCGACGATCGCCTCGACGATCTTCTGATAGCCCGTGCAACGGCACAGGTTGCCCTCGATGGCGCGCTGTGCCGCGGCGGCGTCGGGGTGCGGATGGGTGGCGAGCAGATGCGTCGCCTGCACCATCATTCCCGGCGTGCAGAAGCCGCACTGCACCGCGCCGCGGGCGACGAAGGCCTTCGCGAGCGCCTGTGCTCGCGCGTCGCTCGCCAGGCCCTCGATCGTCGTCAGGCTGCGCCCATCGCAGTCGATCGCGAACTGCAGGCAGGCGGCGACCGACTTGTCGTCGACGAGGATGGTGCAGGCGCCGCACTCGCCCTCGCCGCAGCCGTACTTGGTGCCGGTCAGGCCGCACACGTCGCGCAGCATCGTGAGCGCGCTCATGCCGAGGCCGACGCGCGCGTGCCGCGCGATGCCGTTCAGCGTGAACGAGATTTCATGGGTGGCAGACATCGGTCAGCATCCTTCGTGTCATGTTGTGCACCAGTTCGCGCCGGTACCAGGCGCTCGCGCGAACGTCGTCGATCGGTGTCGCCTTTTCGGCGGCGCAGGCGGCAGCGCGCTCGATCGCGTTTGCGTCGGGCGCCTGGCCTTCGAGCATGGCTTCGGCGCGACGCGCGCGCACCGGCGTCGGCCCGACGGCGCCGAGCGCGATGCGCACGCCGGCGAGCACACCCGCACTGCTGCGCTGCGCGGCGAGCGCAATCGAGATCGTCGAGATGTCCAGCCCCGGTCTCGTGCCGCCCTTGTAGAAGCGCGTGCGCTGGCCCGCTGGCGCCAGCGGCACCCGCACCGCGCACAGCAGTTCGTCGGCGGCGCGCTGCGTGCGCCCGGGGCCGGCAAAGAAGTCCGCCAGCGCGACGCGGCGCGTGCGCACCGCGCCGGCGTCGGCGAGCGCCGCGAGCTCGACCTCGGCGTCGAGCGCGAGCAGCGGCGTGGCCAGGTCGCTCGCCGGCGACGCGTTGCACAGGTTGCCGCCCATCGTCGCCGCGTTGCGGATCTGGTCGCTCGCAAAATGGTCTGCCGCGTCGGCGAGCAGTGGCGCGTGCGCGCGCACCAGCGGATGCGAGAGCAGCGTCGCGACGGTCGTCAGCGTGCCGATGCGCAGCGCGCCGTCGTCCTGCGTGATGCCGTCGAGCCCCGACACGCGGCGGATGTTGAGCAGCGTGCGCGCCGGGCGCACGCGGCCGGCGTGGCTCTGCGGCATCAGGTCGGTGCCGCCGGCAAGCACGGTCGCGCCGCCGTCGTCGGCGAGCGCGGCCAGGGCCTGGACGAGGCTGGTGGGGGCGAGGTAGCGTTCAGCGGAGATCATCAGCATTGTCCTCAGAAGCGTACCGGCTCACGGTAGCGGCCGTAGACGGCGACGAGCTCGCGCGTCATCTCGCCCACGCTGGCGTAGGCCTTCACGGCGCGCATCAGCGCCGGCATGACGTTGCGCCCGGCCTGGGCGTCGGCGCGCAACTGCGCCAGCGCTTCGGCCACCGCAGGAGCGTCGCGTTCGGCGCGCACCCGGTTCAGGCTCTCGACCTGGCGCCGCGCGTCGTCCTCGTCGTAGGGGTGGAACTCGACCTTGTGCTCGTCTTCGTGCTCGTTGCGGTAGCAGTTGACGCCGACCTTCGGGAACGCGCCCGAGTCGATGTCGCGCTGCATCTTGTAGGCCTGCGCCGAGACGCGCGACTGGATCGTGCCATCGGCGACGAGCCTGACGATGCCGCCCTCGGCGTCGGTCTCGGCCATGATGCGCTCCATCTCGGCGCGCATCTGGTTGGTCAGCGTCTCGACGTAGAACGAGCCGCCGAGCGGGTCGACCGTCTCCGCGAGGCCCATCTCCTCGACCAGCAACTGCATCGTGCGCAGCGACAGCCGCGCCGAGTATTCGGTCGGGATCGTGTAGGCCTCGTCGTAGGAGCAAAGCGCCATCGTCTGTGCGCCCGACAGCGCCGAGATCAGCGCGTAGTACGCGCCGCGCACGATGTTGACCTCGGGCTGCTCGAAGGTCAGGCCCCCGCCGCCGCCGCCGGCGATCATGCGCAGCCACATCGAGCCCGGCTGCTCGGCGTGGTACTGCTCCTTCATGATCTTCGCCCACAGGCCGCGGCCGGCGCGGAACTTCGCGACTTGCTCGAAAAGGTTGCCGAAGATGTTGAAGTTGTACGACAGGCGCCCGGCGAACTCGTCTACCGGCAGCCCGCGCGCGATGACCTCGTCGGCATACGCCTTGGCGATGCAGAACGCGTAGGCCATCTCCTGCGCCGGCGTCGCGCCCGACTCGCGGATGTGGTAGCCGCACACCGAGACCGGGCTGTACTTGGGCGCGTGCTCGGCGCAGTACTCGATCGTGTCGCCAACGAGCCGGATCGACGGCTCGACCGGGAAGATCCAGGTGCCGCGGCCGATGAACTCCTTCAGGATGTCGTTCTGCGCCGTGCCGCGCAGGCGCTTCAGGTCGTAGCCGCGCTTCTCGGCCATCGCCAGGTACATCGCGATCAGGATCGCCGCCGCGCCGTTGATCGTCAGCGAGACGGTGATCTTGTCGAGGTCGATGCCGTCGAAGGCGATCTCGAAGTCGCGCAGCGTGTCGATCGACATCCCGACGCGGCCGACCTCGCCGTCGGCGAGCGGGTCGTCCGAATCGAGGCCGATCTGCGTCGGCAGGTCGAAGGCGACGTTCAGGCCCGTCTGGCCATTGGCGATCAGGTACTTGAAGCGCTGATTCGTCTCAGCCGGATTGCCGAAGCCGGCGTACTGGCGCATCGTCCACGGCTGCTTGCGGTACATCAGCGGATGGATGCCGCGCGTGAACGGGTAGGTGCCCGGGTTGCCGAGCATCGCCACGCCACCGCTCGCCTCGACGTCGGCCGCGGTGTAGAGCGGCTGGATCGCGATGCCGGATTCGTTGCGGATGACGCTACCTTCCTTCATCGCACGTTCTCCCGGATGTAGGCCGTGATCGCGTCGAGCTTCGAGCCGGTCGGGAAGATGCCCTTGAAACCGAGTTCGCGCAGCGCTTGATGGTCCTGCGCCGGCAGGTTGCCACCGATCATCCACAGCTTGTCGCCGAGGCCCGCCTCGTCGAGCAGCGGCTTCAACTTGCGGCAGAAGGGCAGGTGCGAGCCGGCCAGGCTCGACAGCGAGATCACGTCGACGTCTTCCTCGAGCGCGATGCGCGCCACCTGCTCGGGCGTCTGGCGCAGCCCGGTGTAGATGACCTCGAAGCCGGCGTCCATCATCGCCCGCACAACGACCTTTGCACCCTGGTCGTGACCGTCGAGGCCGGGTTTGGCGACGAGGACGCGGACTCTCTTTTCCCCGCTGCTCAGGGCCCCTCGTGTGATTGGCCCGTCGGTGGCTCGACCGCTGGCTGGTCGCCCTGACCGGGCCCTCCCCTTCGCTTCATGCGGTCACCTCCTTCGCGATGATGAGCTTCAAGATTTCGCTCGTCCCGCCGCCGATCAGCGTGAAGCGCACGTCGCGCAGGTAGCGCTGCACCGGGTACTCCATCGCGTAGCCGTAGCTCGCCAGCACGCGCGCCGCCTGGTCGCAGATGCGCGCCGCGGCTTCCGACGCATTGAGCTTGGCCATCGCGGCCTCCTTGTGGTGTGGCCGCCCGGTACCGTGCAGCCAGGCCGCGTAGTGCACGAGCTGGGTCGCCGCTTCGAGCTCGGTCGCCATCTCGGCGAGCTTGAACTGGATCGCCTGGTAGCGGTTGATCGCCTTGCCGAACTGCTTGCGCTCGGCGGCGTAGGCGACCGCCGCGGCGAGCGCGGCGCGCGCGATGCCGAGCGCCATCGCGCCGGTGATGATGCGGATCTCGGCCAGCGTCTTGCGCAGGTGCGCCTCGCCGTCGCCTTCCTCGCGCGACAGGCGGTGGCTGTCGGGGACGAAACAGTCCGAGAAGCCGACCTCCGAGGTCGGCAGCGCCCATACGCCCATCTTGTGGATTTCGCGCCCGACCGCGAAGCCCTCGAAGCGGCGCTCGACGAGGAAGATCGTCATCTTCTTCTCCTCGCCCGCCTTCGCGAACACGGTGAAGAAGTCGGCCAGCGGCGCCGACGTGATCCAGGTCTTGCGGCCGTTCAGCACATAGCCGCCATCGACCTTCTTCGCCGTCGTCGTGATGCCGCCAAGGTCGGACCCCGCGTCGGGCTCGGTCATGCAGATTGCGCCGATCTTCTCGCCCCTGAGCGCGGGCTTGAACAGCCGCTCCACGATGTCGGCGTTGCCGAGCATGTGCAGGAACTTCGTCCCCATCAGCGACTGCATCGCCGCCGCGCCGGCGAGCGACATCGAGCCGCGCGCGATCTCGGCCAGCGCGAGCGAGAACTCCATCAGTCCGGCGCCGCTGCCGCCCACGTCCTCGGGGTAGCGCATGCCGAAGAAGCCGAGCCCGGCGAGCTCGCCGAACAATTCGCGCGGGAACGCGTGCTTCTCGTCGAGCGCCGCCGCCTGCGGGACGACGCGCTCGTCGACGAAGCGCGCGAAGGCGTCGCGGATTGCGCGCTGGTCTTCGGTGAGGTCGAAGTTCATGCGTGGCCTCTGCGGCGTCGCGTTGTCCTGGCAGCAGCCATGCAGAGATCGAGCGTGGCCGCCGGCCCGGGCATGCGTTCTCCGGCCCACGCTCGCGGGGCGGCTCCGCGGCGGGCAGGGGCTGCCCCGTCAACGCCGTCCTGGCATGCAGGCAGCCAGGACACCGCGAATCGGGCCTGCGCCCGCACGCCCGAACCGCCGGCCGAGCCACGGCGGTGGCACGCTTGCTTGCATGCCTTTGCGTGCTGCAGGCTGGTGGTGGTGCCTGCGGGCGCAGGCCCCATTCGCGGTCGCCTCGGCATCTGCATTGCGCCGACGGCGTTGATGAGATTGCGGCATGCAGTGCTCGGTGCCCGCCCGCGAGCGTGGGCCGGAGAACGCGGGCGCCGCCGCCGGCCTGATGCGCGGCGCCGGCGTGCGGGCGGCCCTGCCCACCACGCCTGCGCGACATCGAAGGGTCCGAAGGGTCGCTCTCGACGGATGAAACCCATCACCCCAGCTCCGCCTCGGTCAGCCCGTAGTCGCGCCGCGCCGCCTCGCGCGAGATCACGCCGTTGTGCACCTCCTCGGCGAGCAGCTTGCGGTCGCGCAGCTTCGGGTCGCCCCAGCCGCCGCCGCCGTTGGCCACCTGGTGGTAGACGGTCCCTTTGGGCACGCCGGTGATCAGGTCCTTGTTGCGCGGCACGACGGTCTTGCCGTCGGGGTAGTCGAGGCGGATGAAGTTGAGGCCGGCCCCTTTGCCACCGGCAATGCCGAAGGCGCCCTCGAAGTCACCGTCGCCGAAGGTCACGAGCTGGGTGTCGTCGCTGCCGATTTCGAACACGGTTTCGACGCCCAGCCCGCCGCGCCACTGGCCTGCGCCGGCCGAGTCGGGCAGCAGCTCGTGCTTGATCAGCCGGTGCGGCGTCTGCTGCTCGAACATCTCGTAGTCCTGGTCGAGCACACCGCCCGACGCGTCGATCATGCCGATGTGGTCGTAGCCGTCGCAGCCCTTGAGCGCGCCCGATCCGCCCTTGAGACCCATGAATCCGATGTCCACGTACTTCTCGCCGGTGTTCGGGTCGATGCCGGTCGTCAGCGACGCGAGCAGGTTGTTCCAGCCCGCGGTCACGCGATCCGGCAGCACGGGCCCGAGCGCGCGCTGGATCGCGTCGGCATTGGGCGGGCAGAGGTGGTTGCCGAAGGTCGTCGCCTTGGGATACGCCGCGTTCAGGATCGTGCCCTCGGGGATCACGATCTCGATCGGCTCGACCATGCCCTCGTTGTGCGGGATGTCGGGGTTGACCATCTGCAGCAGCGTCAGGATGGTCGCCGACGCGCTCGAAGTGAAGGTGCCGTTGACGAAGCCGTTGGTCTGCGCGTCGGTGCGCGAGTAGTCGAAGCGGATGCGTTTGTCCTCGACCTCGATGTCGACCCGGATCGTGAACTTGCTGCCCTCGTGGCGGCCGTCGTAGTAGACGTAGCCTTCACCGCTGTAGCGGCCATTGGGGATCTTGGCGATCTCGGCTTGCATCATGCGCCGCGTCGCGTCGAAGAGCGCCTGCTTGTGCGCGCGGTAGCTGTCGACGCCGTACTTGGCGAGCAGCGCGACGAGGCGGCGCGCACCGACCTCGCAGGCGCCCATCTCGGCCTTCATGTCGTGCTGCACGATGTCGAGCCGCACGTTGGCGAAGATCAGGTTCCACACGTCCTGGCGCAGCTTGCCGCGATCGACGATCTTGACCGCCGGGATGCGCAGCGCCTCCTGCCAGACCTCGACCGCGTTCGGGTTGTAGCCGCCCGCGACCGCGCCGCCGATGTCGGCCTGGTGGCCCTTGACGGCCGTCCAGCCGACGAGTTCGCCATCCACGAACACCGGCTTGAACACCGCGACGTCGTTGTTCTGGTTGCCGAGCGAGAACACGTCGTTATGGAAGAAGACGTCGCCCTCGTGGATGTCGCCGTCGAAGAGCTTGCGGATGTGCTTGCACACCGGCGCCAGCGAGAAGGCGAGGATGGGCAGGTTCTCGGTCTGCTCGAGCATGCGGCCTTCGGCGTCGTAGAGCCCCGTCACGTAGTCCTTGGCCTCGCACAGGATGGGGCTGCGCGTCGTCTGCTCCATCGAGATGCTCATCTCGTCGGTGATCGCCTTGAAGGTACGCGCGTACACCGACAGCAGGATGGGGTCGATTCTGGTCGTCATGCGATTGCCTCCTCGGCTGGTTGTGCCTGGCCGATCAGATCGTCGCGGCCCTTGGCGTAGAGCACGAACGAGCCGAGCGCGTCGACCGTCGCGTCGAACGCCTCGCTGACGAAGATCGCCGTCGTCTGTTGCTCGACGATCGCCGGCCCGGCGATGCGGTGGCCGCAGCGCATTGCGTGGCCGTCGTAGACCGGGACGCTCTCGAACGCATCGCGCTCGGGGATGTAGGCGCTGCGCCGGCCCTTGATGGCGGTGCTCGCGTCGGCGCTGCCCGCAGCCTCGCTGCGATAGGCGGGGCGCTCGGTGGCGCCGATCGCCTGCAGGCGCAAGTTGATGATCTCGATCGCCGTGCCCTCGGCCTGCAGCGAATAGCCGTACAGGCGCAGGTGCTCGGCGTGGAAGGCGGCGGCGATGGCTCCCGTGTCGCGCGCCTTGATGGCGGCCATCGGCACCGGGACCGAGACCTCGTGGTACTGCTTGATGTAGCGGCAATCGAGGCGCAGCAGGGCGCGCTGGCGCGCCGGCTCGATGCGTTCCTCCGCAAGCAGCGATGCACCCTCGTGGGCCATCGCGTCGACGAGCGCGCTCATGCGCGCCCAGTCCAGGCCCTCGAGCCGGGCGACGAAGGTGCGCACGAAGTCGTGCCTCAACTCGCACATCAGCATGCCGAACGCGCACAGCACCGAGGCTTCGCGTGGCACTACGAGGAGCGGGATCTCGAGCTCGCTGCAGATCAGGCAGCCGTGGATCGGACCGGCGCCGCCGCCCGGGATGAGCGGGAACTCTCTAGGGTCGAAGCCGCGCTTGATCGTCACCTCGCGCACGCCCTGCGCCATGTTGTTGCAGGCGACGCGGTACATGCCGGCGGCGGCCTGCTCGACGCTGAGGCCCATCGGCCTGGCGATGTGCTCCTCGATCGCGCGCCGCGCGGCGCCGACGTCGAGTGCCATCCTGCCGCCGGCAAAGAAGGCCGGGTCGAGGTAGCCGAGCACGACGTTGGCGTCGGTCGTCGTCGGCAACTTGCCGCCCTTGCCGTAGCAGGCCGGGCCGGGATCGGCGCCGGCGCTCGCCGGCCCCATGCGCAACATGCCGCCCTCGTCGAGCCAGCCGATCGAGCCGCCGCCGGCGCCGATGGTGTGGATGTCGAGCATCGGCAGCGCGATCTTGTGGCGCGCGATCTCGCCGTCGTTCTTGACCATCGGCGCGCCGACCGCGACCGAGGCCTCGAAGCTCGTGCCGCCCATGTCGGTCGTGATGCAGCGGTCGCGGCCGTGCGCGCCGACGTAGAACAGGCCCGCGCCGGGGCCGCCGGCCGGGCCCGACAGCAGCGTCAGCGCCGCCTTGTCGCGCGCCGCCTGCGGCGAGATCACGCCGCCGTTGCTCTGCATGATCAGCAGCAGGCCCGAGAAGCCGATGCCCGCCAGCCGGCCGACGAGCTGGTCGAGATAGTGTTCGAGCTTGGGCCCGACATAGGCGTTGAGCGCGGTCGTGCTGACGCGCTCGTAGAAGCGGATCGAGGGCAGTACCTCGGTGGACACCGAGAGATAGGCCTCGGGCATCTCGGCGCGCACCAGCGCTGCCGCTGCCTGCTCGTGCGCCGGGTTGGCGAACGAGTTCAGGAAGCACACCGCGACCGCCTGCACGCCGTCGGCGCGCCAGTCGGCGAGCGCGGCGCGCACCGCAGCGACATCCAGCGGCGCGAGTTCGTTGCCGTCGCGGTCGATGCGGCCCGCAATGCCGATGCGGCGCGCGCGCGGCACGAGCGGGCGCACGTTCACGTAGCGGTTGTTGTATTGCTCCTCGCGCACGCCGCGGCGCATTTCGAGCGCGTCGCGCACGCCCTCGGTCGTCAGCAGCGCGCAGCGTGCGCCGGTGCCGGTCAGCGTGGCGTTGGTCGTGACGGTGGTGCCATGCACGATGGTGTCGATCTCGCGCGCCAGCGCCTCGAGCGTGCGCGGCGGGTCCATCGCGGCGGCGATCTGCGCCAGCCCCTCGACGACCGCGATCGACGGGTCTGCGGGCGTGGACAGTGTCTTGTGGATCTGCGGCGGCTCGCCGTCGCGCGCGACGACGAAGTCGGTGAAGGTTCCGCCGACATCGATTCCGATCTTCAAGGTCATGCCACTTGCTCCTGTCGTGCGGCCGCGAGCTGGCGGACCTCGTCGCGGCGCAGCTTGCCGAGTGCCGTGCGCGGCAGCGCGTCGACGAACAGCACCGCCTTGGGATGCTTGAAGCGCGCGAGGCGCCCCTCGAACAGCGCCAGCACGCGCTCGGCGCTCAGCGTGGCGCCGGGTTGGGGCGCGACGACGGCGACCACCGCCTCGCCCCAGCGCGCGTCGGGCCGGCCGACGACGGCCGCCTCGGCGATGTCGGGGCATTGCGTCAGCACGGCCTCGATCTCGGCCGGGCTCACGTTCTCGCCGCCGCTGATGATCATGTCCTTCAGGCGCCCGTCGATGGTCAGATAACCGTCGGCATCGAGGTGCCCGCTGTCGCCCGAGCGGTACCAGCCGCCGGCGAGCGCCGTGGCGCTCGCCGCGGCGTCGCCCCAGTAGCCGAGCATCAGGTTGCGCCCGCGCACCCAGACCTCGCCATGGCCGCCCGCGGCAACGTCGCGGCCTTCGCCGTCGACGATGCGCAGCTCGCAGCCGAGCGCCGCGCGGCCCGTGCTGCCGGCGTGCGCGAGAGCTTCGTCGGCGTGCAGGCAGGCCGCGATGGGCGCGGTCTCGGTCGCGCCCCAGACCTGGATCAGCGGCACGCCGCGCGCATGCACGGCAGCGATCAGGTGCTGCGGAACGACCGTCGAGCCGGTGCTGATCGCGCGCAGGCTGGTGAAGTCGGCCGTGGCCCAGCGCGGGTGCGCGATCATCGCCTCGAGCTGCGCTGGTACGAGCACGGTGAGCGTGATGCGCTCGCGCGCGATCGCATCGAAGACGGCGTCGGCGTCGAAGCGCGGATGCAGCGTGACCGTACAGCCACAGCGCAGCGCGGGCGTGGTCTGAATGTTCAGGCCGCCGACGTGGAACAGCGGCAGCGTTGTCAGTACACGGTCGTCGGCCGTCATCGCGTGCATGTCGACGCTCGCATCGGCATTGGCCTCGAGTGCCCTCGCGCTCAGCAGCACGCCCTTGGGTTGGCCGGTCGAGCCGGAGGTGAAGCACAGCAGCAGCGCCGTGACCGGGTCGGCCGGATCGGCCGGCGTGACGGGGGCTGGCACATGGGCTTGTGCCAGCAGCGCGTCCCAATCGGCCCAGAGCGCGGGCGCGTTGCCGATCGCGACACAGCGCGTGCCCGGCGCGGCGACGCCGGCGGCCGCGCTCGCTTCGGCGAACACCTGCTCGGCGACGAACAGCGCCGGCGGGCATTGGCGCAGCATCGCGCGGTGCTCGGGCGGCGCGAGCCGCCAATTGAGCGGCATGAACATCGCGCCCAGGCGCGCACAGGCGAACAGGGTCGCGATCAGGTCCGGGCTCGCGAGGCCCAGCCAGGCGACGCAGCTGCCGCGCACGATGCCCGTCGCGGCGAGCGCCGCGGCGATGGCGTCGATGCGCGCCGCGAGCGCGGCATAGCTCAGCGTCGCGTCGCCGCAAACAAGCGCGGGCTTGTCAGGCGTGCGCGCTGCGCTGGCGGCGACCCAGTCGGCAAAGTCCGGGCCGCAGCCGGCGCCGGGCCGCTCCCAAGCCGGCTGCGCTCCCTCTCGGGGGGACGCGACAACCGAAGGTTGCGGCGCAGGCTCACATCGCGAAGCGATGTGAAGGCGTGAAGCGCCGGCCGCAGCCAACGCAGTGAGCTTGGGGTTCGTCATCACGCGTCGCCGACCTCGAGCACGACGGCCATCGCAGTGTCGCCCGCCGCGCAGCCGGTGAAGAGGCCATAGCCACCGCCACGCAGCGCCAGCTCCTCGATCAGCTCGATGATCGCGCGCGTGCCCATCGGCGCCTGCGGATGACCCCAGACGAGCGAGCAGCCGTAGTTGTTCATCGTCTGCCACCCGATGCCGGTGCTGCGTGAGAAGAACAGGTCGTTGACGGCAAACGGGTTGTGCGTCTTGACGGCCGCCATCTGGGTGATGCGCAGCCCCGCCTGGGCAAGCGCACGCTCGGCGGCGGGTACCGTGGCCTCGGGCATGTAGGCGAGTTCGGCGCGCGCGAGGCCGAAGCCGTGCAGCCTGACTGCGATCTTCGGGTCGCGCGAGAGTTCGCGCGCACGCTCGCGCGTCGTCACGACGAGGCCGGCGTTGCCGTCGGCCGGGTGCGTCTGGCCGCCATAGGTGACCGTGCCGCCAGGGGCGACGGGCTTCAAGGCTGCCAGGCCTTCGGCGGTGGAGTGCGAGATGCCTTCGTCGCCGGCGAGCGTCGTGAGCGTCTTCTTGTAGCCCGGCGCGGGCACGGCAAAGGGCAGCGTGATGAAGCGCTTCAGGAACGCCGCGTCGTCGCCCAGCGCCTGCGCGTACTGCGCCTCGCGTGCCAGCACGACCTCGTGCTGTTCGGCCGTCGAGATGCCGTGCTTGCGGGCGACGTTCTCGGCGGTGGCGAGCATCGCGTGGCCGCCGAGCGGGTCGCAGCCGAAGTTGTCCATCACCCAGTCCTCGGCGCTGCCGGTGCCGCCCGGGCCGCGCGGGTTGGGGTAGTACAGGTGCGGGCCGTTGGAGGTGCGGTCGCAGTTGACGACCAGGGCCTGCTCGGCCAGTCCGCACTCGATCTCCTGCGCCGCCGCGAGCAGCGTGCGCACGCCGGTGGCGCAGGCCTGCATCAGCGTCGGCCCGCCGGTGCGCGCCGCGCCGACGAGCCCGGCGAGCCAGGGCAGGCCGTAGAAGGATTGCTTCTGCGGCACCGAGAAGCCGAGCACGCCATAGTCGAAGCCCGACGGTTCGATCGCGCGCCGCGCCAGTTCGGCCTTCGCGACATGGGCCGCGAACTCGACGCTGTGCAGATGCGCAAGGCTGCCCTGCCAGCGCGCGAACGGCGTGCTCCAGTAGGCACCGTAGGGGATCTCTGCCTTGTAGTTCACGATGATGTCCTCCGTTTGCGTGGTGCCGGTTTGGTGGCCAGCCCGATCGCCTCGATGAAGGCTTGCCGCGCTTGTTGCAGTTGCTCGCGCATGGCTTCGGCGGCGGCGTCGCCGTCGCCCGCGGCGAGCGCGGCGTTGATGCGCCTCATGCCCTTGAGAACGATCGTGCGCACCTGGGCGTCGCCGAGCGTGAGCGCGCGGATGTGCTGCAGGTGATCGGCGTAGAGCTCGACCACGCGCACCAGGCGCGCATTGGGCACGAGCGCCATCCAGGCGATGCGATGGCGCTTGTGGGCATCGCGAAAGGCGGCGCTGTCACCCGCCCGGTGCGCTGCCGCGGCAGCGGCACAGGCGGCCTCGATCGGCTCGCGCCGCGGCGCATCGACGGTCAGCGCGGCGACGCGGCGCAGCGCCTCCGGTTCGACGAGGAAGCGCACCTCGTAGATGTCTTCCACGTCCTGGCGCGTCAGAGCCGGGACCGTGAAGCTGCGCTGGTCGGAGGCGAGCAACCCTTCGCTCGCGAGTCGCGCCATCGCCTCGCGCACCGGCGTGCGCGAGACGCCGAGTTGTTCGGCAAGCTGCACTTCCTGCAGTGCCGCGCCGGCACCGATGCTGCCGCTGCGCAACTGCTCGCGCAGCGCGGCATAGACCTGGTCAACCAGGGCGCGCGGCCGCTCGACGGGTTTCAGGGTTGCGTGGGGCACCGGTCAGGCTCCAGTGCCGGCGGGTGCCGGCCATGAATGCATACTGCATACAAAGTGGCGCGGCGACAACCGGGTGAACCCTGGTTGCCGACGGTCGTTGCGCCAGATCAAACCCGCCGCCTGCTGGCGGCCAGTCTCGACGCGGGCCTTCAGGTGCGCATGAAGCCCGTCACCAGTTCAGCGAAGCGCTCGGGCATCTGGTCGGGCAGCGGCACCATGCCGCCCTCGACCTCGGCCACGCGCGCGCCGGCGATGGCGTCGGCCACGCGCCGGGCGTGCGGAAAGGCGTGCGGATCGGCCGTCGGCGCGATCACGAGCACCGGGCAGCGAACCAGTGGCAGGCGCGCCTCCATCACGTAGCGCGCCACGACCGCGTGCCCTTCGGCGGCGCGCGGCCCGGCCTTGACCGCATCGACGACAAAGCGTTCGAGCAGGTCGATATCGCCCGCCGGGTACCAGGGCTGGCGGATGCGCCAGAGCTCGGTCAGATGCGAACCGTCGCTCTGGCGCGGCACGTTGTCGATGCGCGAAGGGCGGGCATGGCGCGCGCGGCGCTCGGCATCCACCCACGGCGGCGCCGACAGCACTGCCGCCGTGATGCGCTGCGGGAAGGCGGCGGCAAGTTCGATCGCGATCGCGGCACCGGTGTGGTGGCCGACGACGCCGAACTGCGCGAGGCCGAGCGCGTCGGCGAGGGCGAGCGCAACCTCGGCCCAGAGCTCGATCGAGTCGCGCACGGGCAGCGGCTTGGACGAGTCACCATAGCCGAGCGTGTCCATCGCGATCGCCTTGAAGTGTCTGCCGAGCAAGGGCAGCACGTCGCGGTACTCGTCCCAGGAGCGCGGGGTCTGGTGCAGCAGCAGGAGCGGTTGCCCGCTGCCTGCGATCGCGCAGTGAATCGTGCCCGCTGGCAGATCGATGAAGTGACGCTTGATCATGGCCTGTCTGTCAGACGAACATCTTGCCCGGGTTCATGATGCCCAGCGGGTCGAGCGCATGCTCCTTCAACAGGCAGCCAGAGCTTTGCTTGCGACTTTGGGGCAACCCGCCGCGCGGACTTCGTGCGAGACCTCGCTGTGGTGGCTACTTTGGTTTGCTTGCAAGGCAACCCGCATGGCCACATGCGGGTCAAACGAATTGTCAGCGCAGCTCACGTGTCA
The DNA here is from genome assembly GCF_016702655.1 of Ideonella sp. GTDB lineage: Bacteria > Pseudomonadota > Gammaproteobacteria > Burkholderiales > Burkholderiaceae_C > CAIKUF01. Next base: position 173,337 of record NZ_JADJDO010000004.1, on the reverse strand, counting down.
AAGTACCTTCTCGGACATCGCCCCCCCCCCCCCCCCCCCCGCCCCCCCCCCCCCCCCCCCCCCCCGGCCCCCCCCCCCCCCCCCCCCCCCCCCCCCCCCCCCCCCCCCCCCCCCCCCCCGCCCCCCCCCCCCCCCTCCCCCCTTCCCGCCCCGGAACCCGCGCTCTTCCCCCCCCCCCCCCTTTCCCCCCCCCCCCTCCTCCTTCCCCCCTTCCTTTCCCCCCCCCCCCCCCCCCCCCCCCCGCCGCCCGCCGGGGGGGGGCAGGGGCGTGCTCATCGAGGTCCAGCGAGCTCGCGCTTGAGCGCGACGCGGTCGAGTTTGCCGACTGCGGTACGCGGCAGCTCCGAGAAAGCAGGAGCACGATCGTCGCCGGCACCTTGAGCGCGCCAGGTTGGCCTTGCAGTGGGCGAGCGAGTTCGTCGACGCTGACGGCGGCGCCCTCCGTGGCGACGACGCAGGCGCGGATGACCTCGCCGTAGTAGTCATCGGGTACGCCGGCGGCGGCGGCCTCGCGCACTGCCGGGTGTGCGTACAGCACTTCCTCCACCTCGCGCGGGTAGACGTTGTAGCCGCCGACGATGGCCATGTCCTTCTTGCGGTCGCGGATCGACAGCACGCCGTGGTCGTCCAGCGCGCCGATGTCGCCGGTGTAGAGCCAGCCGTCGCGCAGCGCCTGTGCGGTCTCCTCGAGCCGGTTGCGGTAACCCGACATGATCTGAGGGCCGCGCGCGCGCACCTCGCCGATCTCGCCTGGGCCGAGCACGCGCGTGCCGGTCTCCACGTCGACGATCTGCAGTTCGGTGTCGGGCAGGGCCGGGCCGACGGATCCGGCCTTGACGGGGCCACCCTCGCGAACGTAGGTCAGCACCGGCCCGGCCTCCGTCTGTCCGAAGCCCTCGAGAATGGGCGTCCCGGTGGCGTCGTGCCAACGCTTCATCGTCTCCTCGGGTAGCGGCGCCGAGCCCGAGTAGGAACTGCGCAGCGTCGAGAAGTCGGTGCGCGCGAAGGCCTCGTGCGCGAGCAGGCCGATGAAGATCGTCGGACCGGCGGGCAGGCGCGTGATGCGCTCGCGCGCGAGCAGTTCGAGCAACGCGTCGGGCCGGTAGCGCGCCATGATCACCAGCGTCCCGCGGCAGTAGGCCGCGAGGTGCAGGCACATCGCGACCGCGAAGACGTGAAACAGCGGCATCGCGCACAGGATGCGCTCGTCGTCGGCGACGGTTGGCAGCGCTGCCTCGCGCTGCGCGATGTTGACCGCCATCTGCTGGTGCAGGATGTTCACCCCCTTGGGCAGGCCGGTCGTGCCGCCGGTGTATTGCAGTGTCGCCGGGTCGGCGGGGGAGGGAAGCGGCTGCGGCAAGGCGAGCTCGTCGTCGTCGCGCCAGGTGTCGAGCCGACGGCCGGCGCTGCCGGACTCTCCCGCCAGGCGCACGCCGAGCCGGATGTCCAGCGCCTTGAGCAGTGGCTCGACGATCGTTGCGACCTCGGCGTCGTAGACCACGACGTGCGGTTCGGCGTCGGCGAGGATGTGCCGGATCTCCCGCCCTGTGTAGGCCGGATTGATCGGCACCGCTTGCGCTCCCGCCGCGTGCGCGGCGAACATCGCGATCGCGAGATCGATCGAGTTGGCGCACACCAGCGCCACGCGCGATCCGCGCGCGCCGCCGGCCACGAGCTCGTGCGCGAAGCCGCCGACGCAGCGCAAGTACTGCGCGTAGCTCAGGCGGCGCGAACCGCAGACGAGCGCGGTCGCGCCCCCCGCTTGTGCAGCCGCGTCGGCCAGCATGTGGACGACGGTCGGATAGACGCGGGGCAGCATTGCGGTTGCCTGCGGTCGCGGCCGGAGTTGCGTCAGGTCTACCAACCCGGTGGTCGCGAGACCGTGATGTGCGGCGCCACTTCTTCCTCGGTGGGCGTCCAGCCGATCGTGATCAGCTTGCCTTTGGGGTGCAGCTGGTGGGAACCCAGCCCTGCCTTGAAACCCTTCCTGCGCAGCGCGGCCTGGGCCCGGCGCGTGGCCGCTTCGTCGATGCGGTAGTCGAGCGCATCGCGGTCGACCACCTTGATCACGACGCCGTAGTACTCCTTCGCGGCCTCTACCGACAGCCACTCGTCCATCACGTCCTCGAGCACCGCCTGCGGCTTGCGCGACAGCGGGTCACCGAAGCCGCCGCCGCCGGAGGAGGCGTAGAAGATCCGGTCGCCCTTCTTCAGCTCGACGCCGGTGGCGTACATGCCGGCGTTGAACTCTTTCTTCGTGCCCTGGTTGATGATCAGGTTGCAGCCGCCGCCGTTGAGCCCCCCCGACAGCCCGAAGGGAGTGAACTTCTCGCGGTCGCCGTGGATCGTCATCGTCACGTCGGTCAGCACGGTGAGCTCGCGCAGCAGCGCGAAGCCGCCCCGGAACTCGCCGTGGCCGCAGCTGTCGGGCCGCGCCTCGTAGCGCGTGTAGAGCACCGGGAACCAGCGCTCCTCGAGTTCCTGCGGGATCGTGCGCGCGTTGCAGAAGCGCATGAAGATGAGCGACTTGCCGTCCTTGTAGCTGCGCGCGTTCTCGCCGCCGACGGCATAGGTGTATTGCACGAAGTCCTTCTTCGTGCGCGGGTTGAAGCCGCCCATGCACAGGTTGGTCAGGCTCACCGCCGCTGGGTAGACGCGCCAGGGCTGGACCTTGCCCAGCGGCCCGGCCAGGCAGGCGATCGTCACCGCCTCGATCTTGTCGAAGGCGCCCGAGGCATAGCCGGTGGTCGGCGCGGGCTCGGTCACATCCACGCAGGTGCCCTTCGTGGAGATGATCTCGATGTTGCGGATGATGCCCTCGTTCAACGGGAACAGCTGCGGAAAGCAGATCATGAAGCCGAGGTAGTTGCCGCCGGTGAGCGTGGCGTAGCTGCAGCCCCAGGAGCCGCGTGGCTGCGGGCCGCAACCGGTCCAGTCGAAGGTGATCTTGGTGCCGCTCTTGGTCATGCGGCAGTGCACGCGGATAGGCGGCTTGCCTGGCGACATCACGTCCTGGTCGCCAAAGTCCTCGAACTCCCACTTGCCGTCTGGCAGTTGCGCGAGTTCGGCCAACATCAGGCGCTCGGTGTAGTTGAACTGCTCCTCGAACGCTTGGTAGAGGGTGTCCTTGCCATAGCGTTCGCACAGCTCCTTGACCCGCCGGTCGATCAGCTTCGATGCCTCGTACTGCGCCTGCAAGTCCGCGCGCCGCTCGGTGGAGGATCGAATGTTGATCGCGATCATCGAGAACAGCTCCTCGTCGAGCTTGTCCTCCTTGTAGAGCCGGATCGGCGGGATGCGGATGCCCTCGGCATAGCAGGTCGTTGCCTCGGGGTTGAAGGTGCCGGGCATCGGCCCGCCCATGTCGGCCCAGTGGATCACGGTGCACGAGAAGGCGACGATCTCCTTGCCGTGGAAGATCGGTCGGATCAACCGCGTGTCGTTGACGTGCGAGCCGGTGCGGTACGGATCCGAGAACAGGAAGGTGTCGCCGGGCTTCATGGTCTCCAGCGGGATGGACTTGATCAGTTCCGTGACCGACGGGCCAAACGAGGCGTAGTGCGCCGCGGCGTCGGTGTGACCGTGGGCCACCAGACGGCCGTCTCGCGTCAGCAGCGCGTTCGAGCGATCCCGCCCCATGCCCACCACCGGGTGGTAGGCGACACGCTCGATGGTGGTCGAGGCCTCGTAGCAGGCGGCGACGAAGGCGTTGCGCAAGACCTCGAAGGTGATCAGGTCCATGCCGATGTCGGCCGCGTGGGAGGGCTTCTCCTTCGATGCGGCCGCCGCGGCCTGTGACTTGCCGCGCTGGACGATCTTCTTTGCAGTGGTGGCCATGTAAACCTCCTAGCGGTCGACGGTGATGATCAGGTTGCCGAACTTGTCGACACTGCAGTGCGTTCGCGGCGGCATCACCGTCGTCGTGTCGGGTTGCTCGACGATGGCCGGCCCGTTGAAGTTGATGCCGATGGGCAGCCGCCCGCGTTCGTAGATCGCGGTATCGACGAACCCGGCGTCTTTGAACCACACCTTGCGCGAGGGCTTGCTGGCTTGCGCCAAGGTTGTCTTGCGCGTGATCTCCGGCAGGTTCGGCTTGGCCAGTTCGCCGCGTGCAATGACGCGCAGGTTGACCAGTTCGACCGGTGCATACCCGGGCGGCAGGGTGTAGCCGTAGGCAGCCTGCATGGCGGCCATGAAGTGCGCCGTGATCGCCTCGAGCGAGGTGATCGCAGTGTCGTCGACCGCGACCGTGAAGAAGCGCGCCTGGCTGAAGTACTTGACGTCGACGTAGCGCTCGGTCGAGATCTGCTCGGTCTTCATGCCCTCCTTCTTGAGCGTCTGCACGGCCCTGCGTACCAGCTTGTCGAAGTCCTTGTTGAGCTGCTTGTAGTCGATCTCGTCCTCGATCTTGTGCAACGGCGTCGTGAACTCGTGCTTGACGTCGACGCGGATCGCGCCGAAGGCCGACGCATAGCCCGGCAGTGGCGGAACGATCACCTTGGACACACCGATCTCGCGCGCCAGGTCGCACGCATAGAGCGCGCCGCCGCCGCCGTAGGGCACGATCGCGAAGTCTCTTGGATCCCAGCCCCGGGTGACGGTCTGCATGCGCATGGCCATCATCAGGTTCGTCATCGCCATCATGTACATGTTGGCAGCCGAGGTCGGCGCGTCCCAGCCGTAGTGGTCGCCGATCTTCTCCTTCAGCGCCTTGTGCGAGAGCGCGCCGTCGACCTTGATCTCGCCGCCGAGGTAGTAGTCGGGATCGATGCGGCCGAGCACGATCTGGGTGTCGGTGTTGGTCGGCTCGGTGCCACCGGCGCCGTAGCATGCCGGCCCGGGCACCGCCCCCATGCTCTGGGGGCCGACGTTGAGCATCCCACCCTTGTCGACCCAGCCGATCGAGCCGCCGCCGGCGCCGATGTAGATCGTGTCCACCGAAGGCAGGCAGCACGGCACGTTCCACAGGATCTTCCACTCATGGGTGATCGCCGGCTTGCCCTTGTAGATGATCGATACATTGTTGGTGGTGCCGCCGGTCTCGAAGGCGATCACGTTCTCGAATCCGGCCAGCGAGCCGATGTAGCCGGCCATGCCCACGGCGCCCGAGACCGGCGACGAGTGGAAGGTCTTGGCCGGGAACTTCACCGCCTCGTCCATCCCGATCACGCCGCCATTGGAAGTCGTGACGAGGATCGAGCCGGAGTAGTTCCAGTCTTGCTTCAGCCGGCGCGACAGCCCGCCGAGGTAGTTCTTGAGGATCGGCGAGATGTAGGCGTTGAGCACCGTGGTGCAGGTGCGCTCGAACTCGAGCATCTGCGGCAGTACCTCGTGTGACAGCGTCACGTCCAGGCCCGGCACTTCCTCGTGCAGGATCTCGCGGGTTCGCAGCTCGTGTATCGGGTTCATGAACGAGTCGATATAGACCACTGCCACCGACTCGATGCCGCGTTTGCGGATCGCACGGGCCGAGCGCCGGACCTCGGGCTCCGACAGCGGGGTCACGACTTCGCCATAGGGGCTGACGCGCTCGCGGATGGTCAGCACGTTGCGGCGCGGGATGATCAGCTCGGGTGGATCCCAGTCGAGCTCGAAGGCCGAGATGCGCTCGGCGCGACCGCCGCCGAGCACGTCGCGGAAGCCCTCGGTGGTAATCAGCGCGGTCTTGACGCCCTTGCGCTCGAGGATTGCGTTGGTCGACACCGTTGCACCGTGGCGGAACGACAGCACCTCCTCGCCCTTGATCCCGGCCCGCTCGAGGCCGTTGATCACGCCGTCGAAGTAGGTCGGCGGCGTCGACGCCACCTTGCCCAGGCGTTGCTCGCCGGTCTCGAGGTTGACGCCGATGATGTCGGTGAAGGTGCCGCCGATGTCGGTACCGACGACCCAGGTTCGCTTGGCTGTCATCTCTGTCCCCTCGTTCGCGGAATGCGTCCGCCGTGCGTCGTTCTCAAGCCATCGATGACCCGTTCCCGAGGATGCTTGACCCTCCCCGGGGCGGCGGCTACCCGGGGGTAGCCTAAGGTCTCTTAATACCGAATACTATTCACTAATGAATAGCGAGTGTCATTCGGGAAAGCCCTTGGTCAAATGAACTTTGTCGAACCCGATGCGGGCCCAGCCGTGGGTCTCCGTCACAAACCCAGGTAAGCCTGCCTGATGCGCGGATCGGCGCCGATCTCGCGCGCCGGTCCGTGCGTTGCCACCCGCCCGTTCTCGATCACGTAGGCCTGCTGTGCGACCTCGAGCGTGCGTTGCACGTCCTGCTCGGCCAGCAGCAGCGTCAGGCCGTCGGCGACGAGGCGGCGCACCAGTTCGAAGATCTGCTGCGTCATGACCGGTGCCAGGCCCAGCGTCGGCTCGTCGAGCAGCATCAGCGTGGGCTGCGCCATCAGGCCACGACCGATCGCGAGCATCTGCTGCTCACCGCCCGACAGCGTGATGGCCTGCTGCGCACGGCGCTCGGCAAGCCGCGGGAAGACATGGAAGACGTGCTCGAGGCTGCGGCGCCAGTGGACCCTCGCGCGCGGGTTGATGCCGCCCAGGCGCAGGTTCTCCTGCACGCTCAGGCTGGGGAACACCATGCGACCTTCGGGCACCAGCACCATGCCGCCGAGCACCCGCTTGTCGCAGCTGCTGTGTGTGATCTCGGCACCCTGGAACCGCAGGTGGCCGCCACTGACCGGGACCAGGCCCGCGAGTGCCTTCATCAGCGTGGTCTTGCCCGCGCCGTTGGCACCGAGCAGGGCGGTGACGCCGCCGGCGGCGACGCGCAGCGACAGTCCTTGCACGACCTGAGTCGCGCCGTAGCCGGCGACCAGGTTGTCCACTTCGAGCAGCGGCGCTGTGCTCACGCGTGCGCTCCGAAGTACGCCGCCAGTACCTTCGCGTCCTCGCCGATCTCCTGCGGCGAGCCTTGCGCGATCAGTTCGCCGTGGTGCAGCACGACGATGCGGCTGCACAGGTCCATCAACGCGCGCATCACGTGCTCGATCACGAGGAGCGTCAGCCCGCGCGCAGCCTGAATGCGGCGCAGCGTGGCCAGCATCTGCACTACCTCCACCGGGGTCAGTCCGGCCATCACCTCGTCGAGCAGCACCAGACGCGCGCCGGTGGCCACCGCGCGGGCGACCTCGAGCCGCTTCTGGCCCGACAGCGTCAGCGTCGATGCCGGTTGGTTGGCCACCTCGGCCAGGCCGATCTCTTCGATCACCGCCCGTGCGGCAGCGTCGGCGGCGGCCGTGTCGCGCAAAGAGGCCTTTCCGAACATGGCACCGGTGCGCACGTTCTCAAGCACGGTGAGCGAGGGAAACGGCATGACGATCTGGAAGGTGCGCGCCACGCCCAGGCCGCAGACCTGGTCGGCGCGCAGGCCGACGATCGACCTGCCGTCGAAGCGGATGTCGCCCTTGGACGGCCGCAGGTTGCCGGCGATCAGGCTGAACAGCGTTGTCTTGCCCGCTCCGTTGGCGCCCATGATGCCGACGGTACTGCCGGCCTGGACGTCGAACGAGACGCCCGACAGGGCCACCAAGCCGCCGAAGTTTCGGCCCAGCGCGCGCACCTCGAGCAGCGCGCTCACCGCCTCGCCTCCCTGGCGTGCTTGCCGAGCAGGCCCATCAGTCCGTCGGGCACAAGCAGAACGAAGACGATCAACACCGCTCCGAGGATGATCATGTACAGCAGCGGCGCCTGTGCCCACAGCAGCTCGGCCAGCGCGGTGAGGAAAATCACACCGAGCAGCGGACCCCTGGCGTTGTCGCCGCCGCCAAGGATCGCCATGGCGATGACTGTGATCGAGATCATCGGGTCGAACACCTGGCCGACCACGAAGTAGGTGGAGCGCAGCGCCATCACCGCGCCGACCATGCCCGGCAGCGCTGCCGACAGCACAAAGGCCAGCAGCTTGTAGCGCACCACCGGCACGCCCAGCGTCTCGGCAGCCAGCTCATTCTCGCGCAGCGACCGCAGGCCGTGGCCGAATCGCGAACCGCTGACCCAGGTTAGCAGGCCGATGGCGGCGAGCGCCAGCGCGAACATTGCAAAGTACACCACCATCAGGTCGGGCGTGCCGAACAGGATGCGGCTGGCCACGCCGCTGGCCGACTCGATGGCCATGATGCTGTACTTGACCAACTCGGCCAGGCCGAAGGTCAAGATGACGAAGTAGGGCCCCTTGACGCGTAGCACCGGCATGCCGACCAGGGCCGCGAACGCCGCCGCCAGCACGCCAGCGCCGACGATCGCCAGCGCCAGCGGCACCACCTGCCAGCTGACCACCACCAGGTAGGCTCCCAGCCCGTAGAAGACGACATGCCCGAGCGACACATAGCCGGTCAGCCGCGACAGGACGCACCAGCTCTGCGTCAGCGCCACCCACATCAGCAACGTCAGCCCGGTGCCTACCAGATAGTCGTTGGCGACGAAAGGCAACGCGGCCAGGGCTGCGGCGCCCGACGCCAGCCCGGCCTGCCAGACGCGCGTCGAATGCACGCTACGGCCCCGAGCGCTGCCGCGCGAACAGCCCGTTCGGGAACAACAGCAGCGCGCCGACGAAGCAGCCGTAGAGCAGCACCGAGCGCAGATTGGCCGAAGTCAGCGCGACGCCGTAGGTCTCGATCGCGCCCAGAACAAGCGCTGCTGCCAGCCCCGCCTGCACGTTGCCCAGGCCGCCGAGGATGATGACGATGAAGCCGGCGATCGTGAACGGGAAGCCCGAGAAGGGCGAGAACTGCTCGAGCATCGACAACAGCACCCCAGCCAGCGCCGCGCTGCCGAAGCCGATCACGAAGCTGACCCATTGAACGCGGTCGACATCGACGCCGACGATGTGAGCCGCCTCGCGCCGCTCGATGACGGCGCGCATTGCCAGCCCGGCCACGCTGCGACGCAGGAACAGCGCCACCGCGATGCAGGTGCCGCCGGCGATGGCCAGCGCTGCGATGCGGTTCACAGTCATCGAGACCTGTCCCAGGTGCACTACCTCACCCAGGTAGGCATAGGCCCGGTTGTTGGGCGTGAAGGCCAGCGCCGCGGCGTTTTGCACGATGATCGACAGCCCGAAGAACAGCAGCAGCGAATTGCCCTCGATGCGCCCGGCATGGCTGCCACCGGCCGACAGCAGGCGCTGGAACACGCCGCGGTACACCGCATAGCCCAACGCACCGGCGAGAGCTGCCACCGCCGGCGCAGCGGCCAGCGGCGACAGCCCCCACAGCGTGAAGGCCCAGTACGCGCCGTAGGCGCCCAACATCACCAGGTCGCCGTGGGCGACGTTGAGCACGCGCATCGTGCCGTACACCAGGTTCAACCCCAGCGCCGTCAGCGCATAGAGCGAACCGGTGACCAGGGCAGCGAACAGCAACTGCCCGGACAGCAGCGTCTCGATCATCGGCGCGACGGGTTACCAGCCCTTCTTGGGCTCGTACTTGCCGGTGGCGATGCTGGCCGGCCAGACGATTTGCAGCTTGCCCTTCTGGTACTGCACGAAGGCAGTGGGTGTGATCGCGTTCTGAACACCGTCGAACCTGACCTTGCCGTTGATCGTGTCGAAGGTGTTCTTGGCGATCGCCTCGCGGATCTTCTCCTTGTCCAGGCCGTGCTTCGCCACGGCCGATTCGAGGATCTCGAGCGACATCCAGGCCAGCGCCGAGTTGAGGTAGTCGGGGTCCTCGCCGAACTTCTTCACGTAGGCGTCGTAAAAGGCCTGCGAGCCAGGCCATTCAGGGCGTGGCGACCAGTGGGCGATCGTCACCACACCGTCGGCCGAAGCGGCCCCTACCGCCTTCGGGAAGAACGCGTCGCTGGGCCCGATGGCGACGAACTGGAAGGGCGAATTGAGCCCCAGTTCCTTGGCCTGCTTGGCGTACAGCACCGAGTCGCCGGGATAGGCCAGTGCCAGCACCGCGTCGACATTGGCTGCCTTGACCTGGGTCAGCACGGCGGTCAGGTCCTTGATGTCGGGCGGGTATTCGCTGGACAGCTTGATATCGATTCCGGCCTTCCTGAGCTCGGGCTCGAGATAGTTCTTGATCTCCTTGGTGAACGGCAGCACGTTGGCCAGCACCGCCACGGAGCGAACCTTCTGCTCCTTGAGGAACGCGGTCAGTTCGACGCCGATGCGGTCCGGGATGGCGGAGGTCGGGAACCAGATGTAGCCCGGCTTGACCTGGCGCAGCGAGACCGACGCCGCGGTGTTGCCGACGAGCGGGAACTTGAACTTTTCCAGCACCGGCGCAATGGCGATGTGGAACGGCGTGCCCCAAGGCGCGAGCAGCAGATCGACCTTGTCGTCGGTGATCAACTTCTCGTAGATGCGAACCGCCTGCTCGGGCTTGCTCTGGTCATCGTAGATGACGAACTCGACCTTGCGCTTGACGCCGGCTACGTCCATGCCGCCGCGTGCGTTGACCTGCTCGCGCCACAGCTCGTAGGTGTTCATCTGCGAGGGCGTTGCGTTGGCGAGCATGCCGGTGCGCGCCATCGAGAAGCCGAGGCGCAGGGGCTTGTCGGACTGGGCGCCGGCGCTGCCGGCGGGGGACACGGCGGCGGCTGCGCACAGTGCGCCCAGCAGTGCGCGCCGATCGGGGTGGGGGGTCCTCATCTGCTCTCTCCTTGTCTGGTTTGGGGGTGCACGGCACAAGTCGTGCGTGGGCTCAGGCGGAGGACTCGGGCTGCAGCAAGCGCCGCAGTACGCGTTCTCCGGTGATCGGCAGTTCGCGCACGCGCGCGCCACTCGCGTTTGCGACCGCGTTCGCGATCGCTGCGGCAACCGGATTGATGCCGATCTCGCCGACACTCTTGGCGCCGAAGGGCCCGCTCGGCTCTCCGGACTCGATCAGATAGGTGTGCAGCTCAGTCGGCAGCTCGGCGAAGGTTGGAATCTTGTAGTCCATCAGCGAGGGGTTGGCCAGGCGCGCGCCATCCCAGACGAGCTCCTCGATCAGCGCATAGCCCATGCCTTGCACGAAGGCACCTTCGATCTGGCCGCGCGCGAGCTGGGGGTTGATCGCGCGACCGACGTCGCACGCCGCCCACGCGCGTACGACGCCAACCTTGCCGCTCGCCTCGTCGACCTCGACCTCGGCGACGACCGCGCCGAAGCTGAAGATGCCAATCTGCGGGAAGGGCAGCCCCAGCGCGACGACGCGCTTCGGGTCGAAGGTCTTGCGGTCGAACACGCGGCTGTTGCTGCCGATGATCGGCCCACCGGTGGCCCAATGCGCGCGTCCCGAGATCTCGGCAAAGCTCAGCGCCTTCCCGGCCACGCCCTTGAGCCCGACCCTGCCGCCGGTCAGCAGTTCCAGATCGTCGGCCGCGCACTCGAAGACGTCGGCGGCGTGCTGCTTGAGCTGCCGTTCGACTTCGGCCGCCGCCTTGACCACGCTGCCCCCGGTCAGGTAGGTGACGCGGCTGGCGGTCGAGCCCCAGTTGTAGGGCGAGCCGTCGGTATCGGGGCTGGCGATCGCAACCTGCTCGACCGCGAGCTTCAGCGCCTGCGCGCAGATCTGCGTCAGCACGGTGTTCGAGCCCTGCCCGATGTCGACCGCGCCGGTGCTGAGCAGCACGCTGCCGTCCTCGAGCACGCGCACGATCGCGCCCGTGGCGAGCAGGCCGCTGATGTGCGCTGTCAGCGCGATCCCCAGGCCGCGGCGCTTGCCGTCGGCGTCGGCAGCCGCCGGGGCGCCGCTGTGCCGTTCGTCCCAGCCCGAGCCGCGGGCGACCGCGTCGACGCACTGCGCGAGGCCGTTGGAGTCGATCGGCTGGCCGCCGAACCAGGGGTCACCGGGGACGAGCATGTTGCGCCGGCGCAGCGCGATCGGGTCCATCCCCAACCGCTCGGCGATCTCGTCGAGCTGCGATTCCGCGGCGAAGGTGACCTGGGGCACGCCGAAGCCGCGCATCGCGCCGAAGCGCAACTTGTTCGTGTAGGCGACCCGGCCGTGCGCGTGAACGTGCGGGATGCGGTAGGGCCCGCACTGCATCAGCAGCGCGTAGCCCAGGACGCCCGGGCTGTCGTCGGCGAAAGCGCCGCCGTCGAGCAGCAGTTCGCACTCGCGAGCGACGAGCGTGCCGTCGCGCTTGACGCCGGTCTTCATGCGGATGCGAGACGGGTGGCGCGCGCGCACCGTCTCGAAGTCCTCCTCGCGGCTGAGGATCAGCTTGACACCGCGCCGCGCCTTCAGCGCCAGCAGCACGACGACCGGTTGAACGTGCGGCTCCATCTTGTTGCCGAAGCCCGCGCCGATGTGCGGCGTCAGGCAGCGCAGCCGGGTCATCGGCAGCCCGAGTGACTCGCAGACATTGCCCTGCACGCGAAACACCGACTGATTGGCCGACCACAGCGTCACCCGGCCCGCGGCGTCGATCTCGGCGAGCGCGCCGCAGGGCTCGATCGAGAGGTGGGCCTGCGGCTGCGTGCGGTACTCCCGCTCGACGACCAGGTCGCACTCGCCCCACGCGCGCTCGACATCGCCCTGGCGGAAGTCGGTACGCGAGCACAGATTGCCCTGGGTGCCTGAGTCGAACACGTGCGCGAAGGACGCCGAGTCTTCATGCACCGTCGCGGCGCCCGGGAGCAGCGCCTCGGCGGGGTCGACGATCTCCGGCAGCGGCTCATAGTCGACGCGAATCGCGCGCACCGCTGCCTGCGCGATTGCCGACGTGTCGGCGGCAACCGCGGCGACGATCTCGCCGACGTAGCGCACCTTGCCCTTGGCGAGCGCGTGCTCGTCCTTGATGAACGGGCCCATGCGGTGCGTCTCTTGCACGTCGTCGCCGGTAACGATCGCACGCACGCCCGGCAGCGCGAGCGCAGCTTGCAGGTCGTAGCGCTTGATGCGTGCGTGTGCATATGGGCTCTGCAGCAGCGCGCCATGCAGCAGGCCGGGACGGTTCAGATCGGCGATGTACTGCGCGGCCCCGGTGAGCTTGTCCCGGCCTTCGAGCTGCCCGATCGGCGCGCCGACCGCGTCCGGCGTGGAATTCATCGCTGGCCCTCCCCACGCAGCGTTGCCGCCGCGGCCTTCGTCGCCTTCACGACGCCGACGTAGCCGGTACAGCGGCACAGATTGCCCGACATCGCGCCGCGGATCGCCGCGTCGTCGGGATCGGCATCGGCCGCCAGGAGCGCGTCGGCGGCCACCAGCATTCCGGGCGTGCAGAAGCCGCACTGGAACGCGGCGTGCGCGGCGAAGGCGTCTTGCAGCGCCTGCATGCGCCGCTCGTCGTTCAAGCCCTCGAGCGTGCGCACCTCGGCGCCCTCGCAGGCAAGCGCGAGGCACAGGCAGGCGCGCATCGGGACGCCGTCAACGAGCACCGTGCAGGCGCCGCACACGCCCTGGTTGCAGCCGCGCTTGGCGGCCGTCAGCTGCAGCCGGCTGCGCAGCACCGTCAGCAGCGTGTCGTGCAGGCCCACTTCGGCTTGCACGGTGCGGCCGTTAACCTTGAGGCCCAGCGCGCCGGTCCAGGAAGGCAGGGGTTCGGTGGTCATGCGGCACCTCGGGCATGAATCTGGCGGCAGGCCCGCGCGAGCAGGCGCGGGATCAGCATGCGGCGGTACTCGGAGGTTCCGCGCACGTCATCGAGAGGATCGGCGAGCGACCGCAGTCGCTCGCCGGCGCGCGCGACCGCAGCTGCGCTGGCATCGGCCGAAAGCATCACATCGACCTCATCGTCGGCGATGGGGGTCGGGCCGCAGCTGCCGACGGCGACGCGCAGCCGGCCGGCGCCGTCGCGCGCGATCGCGACCGAGGCGGTTGCATAGTCGCCGGCGACGCGGGCGTGCTTGACGTAGAGCCCTGTGCCGCCGTCGGGCGCAGGCAGCAGAACTGCGGTGACGATCTCATCGTCCTGGCGCGCGGTGGTATACCAATCGACGAAGAACTCGCGCGCAGGCAGCGTGCGGCGGCCCGACCGCGAAGCGATCTCGACGCTCGCCCGCGCCGCGACCAGGGCCGGCGGGTAGTCCAGTCCGGGATCGGCGAACGAGATCGAGCCGCCGATCGTGCCCATGTTGCGCACCGTCGCGTTCGCGATCTGGGACGCCGCGTCGCGCACGACGGTGCCGCTGCCAAGCGCGAGCGCGCAGGCGGCAGTGTCGCGATGGCGCGTGAATGCACCGATGCGCACGCGGCCGTCGGACAGCGTCGAGATGCCGTGCAACTCGCGGATGCCGGCCAGATGCACGAGCGCAGCGGGCGCGACCACTCGGGCGTTGATCATCGCGACCAGCGTCGCACCGCCCGCCAAGAGCCGCGCCTCCGGATCCTGAGCCAGCAACTCGAGCGCTTCGTCGACGGTGCGCGGACGGAACATACCTTGGAGTGCCATTGCCTCGACTCCCTTCACCCAGCGCCACGCGCTGAGGTCAATCCGCGTATCCAGCGCAGCAGCGCCGCCCACCAGCGGCGCAAAGCCGGCGCCGCCGGTGCAGTGGGTGCAGTGGGTGCGGTGCGTGCAGCCGGTGCCGCGACTGCGCTCGGCGCCTCGAGTTCGCGCCGCAAGTTCGAGGCGAACTCGTCGCCCATTGCCTGCGCCTTCTTTTTCATCATGCCCAGGCCGAAGCGTCCGAGCCGCCCGCTCAGCGAGACCTCGGAGCGGTAGCGCACCAGCGTGCCGCCTTCGACAGGCTCCAGGATCACCCGGCTGTCGGCCTGCAGCGCGCTCGCCTGGCCGCCCTCCTCGCCGCGCGTGATCGCCCGGACCTCCCGCTCGAGCCGATGCGTGACCTCGACTTGCAGGTTGAAGCGCGCCTTGATGCCTGCGAGCGCGACGACGACGACGGCGCGGTAGCGGTCCTCGGGAAGCGGCTCGAGCGACTCGCAGCCGGGCAGGCAGGAGGCCATCAGCCGGGGATCGAAAAGATGGCTGATCAACGTCTCGCTGGACGCCGCGACCGGAAACTCTCCTTCGATAAGCATCGCGCGAATCTCCTCGACCGACAGGCCTGCATCCGCGATCCCTGATGTGCCGTCCGCTGCGCTCGGGCACGGTGCTGCACCGTCGCAGTGGGTTATCCGGCGATTCAATGGGTTTGTCAATAGAGAATACTATTCAGTATTAAGATGCAAGATACGCGTGCCCGCTCGCTCGCGATCCGTTGCCGTGCTCGTGGCGAAGCGTGCGCGCTAACATGGCATTCGGAGGATGGATGGCACAGACCAAGAAGGACGGCGTTCGCGATGCGATTCTGGCTGCTGCGTTCCGGCAGTTCACTGAGCGCGGCTACGTCGAGACCTCGATCCCCGCGGTCGCGCGCGAGGCCGGCATCTCGACGGCGAACGTCTACGTCTACTTCAAGTCGAAGATCGAGATCTTGTACACGCTCTATGAGCCTTGGTTGCTCGAACGGCTCGATCGCGTCGAGCGCTCGCTGAGCCGCGTCAAGACGCGGCGCGAGCGTTTCCAGCGTCTGCTGGTCGCGTTGTGGCGCGAGTTGCCGCGCGACAGCAACGGCTTCGCGAACAACGTGATGCAGGCGCTGTCAACCAGCGGCAGCGAGGAATACAGCCCGCACCTGCGCGAGACGGTGCAGACGCGCGTCGGCGGCTGGCTGGCCGACTGCCTGTCGCTTCCGGCCGACGACGGTAGGCGGCTCGCCGGCGTGCTGCTGATGGCCTTCGACGGATACGCGATGAACGCTCACCTGGGGCGGGGCGTTGTCTGCGACGCGAAGACGCTGGGGCTGGTGGGCGACATGCTGGCGGGGTCTGTCGAGGCTTGACAGGGGCCGGACAGGCATGGCTCGCGGAGGCGAACCTTTGCCTCGCAGGTCTGAAGGGCATGCCGCCGCGCCGGGGCTCGGTCGTCGAGTCGCCACCGCTCGTCATCCGCGCATGAAGCCCGTCACCAGTTCAGCGAAGCGCTCGGGCATCTGGTCGGGCAGCGGCACCATGCCGCCCTCGACCTCGGCCACGCGCGCGCCGGCGATGGCGTCGGCCACGCGCCGGGCGTGCGGAAAGGCGTGCGGATCGGCCGTCGGCGCGATCACGAGCACCGGGCAGCGCACCAGCGGCAGGCGCGCCTCCATCACGTAGCGCGCCACGACCGCGTGCCCTTCGGCGGCGCGCGGCCCGGCCTTGACCGCATCGACGACAAAGCGTTCGAGCAGGTCGATATCGCCCGCCGGGTACCAGGGCTGGCGGATGCGCCAGAGCTCGGTCAGATGCGAACCGTCGCTCTGGCGCGGCACGTTGTCGATGCGCGAAGGCCGGGCATGGCGCGCGCGGCGCTCGGCATCCACCCATGGCGGCGCCGACAGCACTGCCGCCGTGATGCGCTGCGGGAAGGCGGCTGCGAGTTCGATCGCGATCGCGGCACCGGTGTGGTGGCCCACGACGCCGAACTGCGCGAGTCCGAGCGCGTCGGCGAGGGCGAGCGCAACCTCGGCCCAGAGCTCGATCGAGTCGCGCACGGGCAGCGGCTTGGACGAGTCACCATAGCCGAGCGTGTCCATCGCAATCGCCTTGAAGTGTCTGCCGAGCAAGGGCAGCACGTCGCGGTACTCGTCCCAGGAGCGCGGGGTCTGGTGCAGCAGCAGGAGCGGTTGCCCGCTGCCCGCGATCGCGCAGTGAATCGTGCCCGCGGGCAGGTCGATGAAGTGACGCCTGATCATGGCCTGTGTGTCAAAGGAACATCTTGCCCGGGTTCATGATGCCCAGCGGGTCGAGCGCGTGCTTGATGGCACGCATCGCATCGATCGCGTCCGGGCCGTGTTCGGCAAGCAGGAAGTCCATCTTGCCCAGTCCGATGCCGTGCTCGCCGGTGCAGGTGCCGTCCATCGCGAGCGCGCGCTCGACAACCTGGGCGTTGAGCCGCTGCGCCGCGGCGACCTCGGCCGGGTTGTTGCCGTCGACGAGCATGGGCAGGTGGAAGTTGCCGTCGCCGACATGCCCGACGACCATGGTCGGGAAGGGGGCTGAGGCAGCGTCTTCGCGCGCGCCCGCGATGCAGTCGGCCAGGCTCGAAATCGGCACGCACACGTCGGTGGCCCAGGCGCGCGCGCCGGGGCGTAGCGCCATCGCGGCGTAGGCCGCCTTGTGGCGCGCTTCCCAGAGACTTGCGCGCTCGGCCGGATCGCTGGCCCACTGGAAATCGTCGCCGCCATGTTCGGCGCAGATCTCGCGCACGGCAGCGACCTGTTCGGCCACCGCAGCCGGCATGCCGCCGAACTCGATGAACAGCGTCGGCCGCCGAGGCAGGTCGCGCCTGCTGTAGCGGTTGATGGCCTCGATCTGCAATTCGTCGAGAAACTCGACCCGCGACACTGGGATCGCGAGCTGCAGCATCTCGATCACGGCCTGCACCGCGCCTGCGACCTCTGCAAAGGGCACAACGGCAGCCGAGATCACCTCGGGCACGCCGTGCAGGCGCACCGTCAGTTCGGTGATGACGCCCAGCGTCCCTTCGGAACCGACGAACAGTCGTGTGAGGTCGTAGCCGGCGGCCGATTTGCGGGCCCGGGTTCCGGTGCGGATCACGCGCCCCGACGCGAGCACGACCGTCAGCGCGAGCACGTTCTCGCGCATCGTGCCGTAGCGCACGGCATTGGTGCCCGAGGCCCGCGTGGCAGCCATGCCGCCGAGGCTGGCGTTGGCGCCGGGATCGACCGAGAAGAACAGACCCGTGTCGCGCAGATGCCGGTTCAACGCCTCGCGGCTGATGCCGGCCTGCACGCTGGCGTCGAGATCGGCCGGGCGGACCGCGAGTACCTGGCTCATCGCCGACAGGTCGATGCAGACGCCGCCCTGGACTGCCGCGAGATGACCTTCGAGCGAGGTTCCGGCACCGTAGGGCACGACCGGGATGCGATGTGCCGAGCACAGGCGCAGCACCTGCGCGACTTCCTCGGTCGACGTGACGCCGACCACGACATCGGGCGCCTGGCCGGGGTGATAGGACTCGTCGCTGCCATGCTGCAGGCAGACGGCCGGGGCCGTGACGACGCGATCACCGGCGATCGCACGCAGATTCGCGATCAGCGCTGGATCGACCGTGCCGTACGTGGGCGGCGTTGCGGTGACTGGCTGGCTCATGGTCCTGTCCCCCCGCGGGCTGCGAGTGCGGCCCCGATCTCGGCTGCGCGCCGCTGCGCGGCGGCGATGTTCTTCGCCTTGACCGGGCCGAAGCCGCGCATCCGGCCTGGCAATGCGGCGAGTTCGACCACCAGCGCATGATGCTCCGCGGTCAACCGCGCCAGGGCCGCATCGAGCGCGCGCTCGTAGTCGACGATCAGGCACCGCTCCAGCCGCCGCTCGGCGCTGTAGCCGAAAGGATCGAGCCAGGTGCCGCGCACGTGCCGGCAGCGCGCCAGCGCCCTGAGTCCGGGCTCGATCCAGGCGCCGAACCGGCGCTTGCGCGGCCGTCCGTTGCGCGCGTCGATGCCGGCCAGCAGCGGGGGCGCGAAGTGGTAGTTCAACTGCCAAGGCCCCTCGAAGCGCTGTTCGAGTTCGCGCCGGAAGTCGCCATCGGTGTACAGGCGCGCCACCTCGTACTCGTCCTTGATCGCGAGCAGGCGAAAGTAGCCGTCGGCAACCGCGCGCGCGAGTTCGTCGCCGCCCACCCCCGAGGCTGTCTCGGCGCGCCGAACCTTGTCGACGAGCGCGGCGTAGCGTTGCGCATAGGCTGCGTCCTGGTAGGTGGTGAGCCAGGCCGCATGGTGCGCGATGACCTCGTCGAGGCTGGTCGCCGCCGCGTGCCGTGACGTGGGCGCCATTGCGTCCGCCAGCCGCGCCGGCTCGCAGATGGCGAGCCGGCCGAGCGCGAAGGCGCGCCGGTTCAGCTTTGCAGCGTCCCCGTTCAGGTCGATCGCACGCTCGATCGCTGCGCACGACAGCGGCAGCATGCCGAGCTGCCAGGCCGCGCCGAGCAGCACCAGGTTGGCGTGAATCGCGTCGCCGAGCAGGCGCTCGGCGATCGTCGTCGCGGCCAGCGCGTGCACGGCGTCCGCGCCCACGGCCTGCTCGATCGCGCGCTGCAGCGGTGCCGGGTCGAACCCCGCCGAGGGATCGAGGCGCTGGTTGAGTGTCGGCACGGCGTCGGCATTGAGCACGGCCCGGGTTCGGCCCCGTTCGAGGCGAGACAGCGTGGCCGGCTCGGCGCTGACCAGCAGATCGCCCCCGATCAGCGTCCGCGCCCGCGCGGCATCGATGCGGCTCGCGCGCAGGCCGCCGGGCTGTGCGGCGAGCCGCACGTGGCTGGACACCGCGCCGCCCTTGCGCGCGATGCCGGTGTTGTCGAGCACGCTGCAGCCATGGCCCTCGAGGTGAGCCGCCATGCCGAGAATGGCGCCGGCCGTCATCACGCCGGCGCCGCCGATGCCGGTGACGATGATCTCGTCCGCGTCGCACAGTGCCGGCAACACCGGGTCGGGTAGGCCCGACGTGTCGACTTCCAGCGCGGGCAGCGATCGCAGCCGGGCCCCTTCGAGGGTCACGAAGCTGGGACAGAAGCCGTCCAGGCATGACAGGTCGGCATTGCAGGCCGACAGGTCGATGCGGCGCTTGACGCCGAGCTCGGTCTGCACCGGCATCAGCGCAGCGCACTGCGACTGCTCGGCGCAGTCGCCACAGCCTTCGCAGACGCGCTCGTTGATGAACACGCGCGCGGCCATCGGCGGTCGGTCGCCCCGCTTGCGCTGGCGGCGCTTCTCGATCGCGCAGGGCTGGTCATAGATGAGCGCGGTCACGGCCGGGACCTCGCGCAACTCGCGTTGCAGGCGCTCGAGGGCGTCGCGGCCGAAGACCTCGACACCCGGCGCGAGCCCGCCGCGGTGGACTTGCGGATCCTCGGCGACGACGACCACGCGCGCCACGCCTTCGGCAAGCAGCTGGCGCGCGATCTGCGCGATCGTCAGCGCACCTTCGGCGGGCTGGCCGCCGGTCATCGCGACCGTGCCGTTGTAGAGGATGCGAAACGTCATGCGCGCACCGGCAGCGACAGCTGCGCGCACCGCAAGCGAACCGGAATGCGTGTAGGTGCCGTCGCCGAGGTTCTGGAACACATGTGCACGTTCGACGAAGGGCGCAGCGCCGAGCCAGTTGCTGCCTTCGCCCCCCATCTGCACCATGAACATCGTCCTCGACTCGGGCATCCCGAGGCGCAGCGAATGGCAGCCGATGCCGGCCATCGCGAGGCTGCCCTCGGGAACGCGGGTCGACCGCGCATGCGGGCAGCCGGCGCAGAAGTGCGGGCTGCGGGTCGGCATTTCGGAGCCTGCCAGTTGTGCCGTCTGGCCGGGCCTGTCGATGCAGGCCAGCATGCTTGCCGGAACGCCTCGCCGTCCGAGGCGCTGGGCGAGCACCCGCGCGACGTCCAGCGGTGCGAGCACACCGCCTTCGGGCAGCAGCGGCGCGCCGGATTCGTCGGTCTTGCCCACCACCGCCGGCCGGCGCCCGGAGGGCCACGCGTAGGCCTGCTCCTTGAGCTGAGGCTCGACGATCGCGCGCCGCTCCTCGACGACGAGGATCTCGTCCAGCCCTTCGCCGAATGCGCGCAGGGCCTGCGGCTCGAGCGGCCACACCATGCCGACCTTGTAAACCGCCAGGCCGAGCGCGTCGGCCGCAACTTCGTCGATGCCCAGCAGCGCAAGCGCATCACGCACGTCGCCGGCGGCCTTGCCGGCCGTGACGATCCCGAAGCGCGGCCGCGCGGCGCCGAACACGACCGCATCGATGCGGTTCGCCAGCGCGTAGGCGCGCGCAGCGGGCAGGCGCAGGCCGAGCAGGCGCGCATCCTGGTCCCAACGGTTGTCGGGCCAGCGCATTCCCCAGCCGGTGGCCGGCCGCTCCAGCCCTTCGGGCAACCGCAGCTGCGGGCTTTCGACATCGACGTTCACCGAAGCACTGGCCTCGATCACGTCGGCGACAGTCTTCAGGCCGACCCAGACGCCGGCGAAGCGCGACAGGCCGTAGCCGATCAGGCCGTAGTCGAGGATCTCGGCAACGCTGGCCGGTGCCAGGACCGGGATCGACGCGGAGATGAAGGCATGGTCGCACTGGTTGGCGATCGACGACGAGGTCGCGCCCGGATCGTCGCCCGACACCGCGAGCACGCCGCCCAGCGGTGCGGTGCCGGCCGCATTGGCATGCTTGAGCGCGTCGCCAGCGCGGTCGACGCCAGGGTTCTTGGCGTACCAGAGCCCGAACACGCCGTCGACGCGCGCGCCGCCGATCGCGCCGACCTGCTGGCTGCCATGGACCATGGTGGCGGCGAGTTCCTCGTTGAGTCCGGGCTCGAAGCGGATCGATGCCGCCTCGATCTGCGCCTGCGCCTGCCAGAGCGCGAAGTCCACGCCGCCGAGCGGCGAGCCGCGGTAGCCCGAGACGTAGCCAGCGGTCGAAAGCCCGTGACGCGCATCGCGGCGGCGCTGCTCGAGCAGCAGCCGCACCAGCGCCTGCACACCCGACAGATAGATCGGGCCGTTCTCGGCGCGGAACTTGTCCGCGAGCTCGACCTGGCGCACTACATCAGCCGTGGCAGCCACAGCGCGAGCCACGGAAAGGCGACGATCAGCACGATCAGCAAGATCGTGCACAGGATGTAGGGCAGGGCGGCACGCGCCACCGTGCCCAGCTTCATGCCGGGCGGCGCGACGCCGAGCATCACGAACAGCAGCAGTCCGAACGGCGGCGTCGTGAAGCCGACCTCGTAGGACAGCAGCAGGATCAGTCCGAACCAGACCGGATCGAAGCCGAGCGAATGGGCGATCGGGAAGAAGATCGGCAGGGTGATCAGCATCATCGACAGCTGGTCCATGAACATGCCGAGCAGCAGGATCACGACGAGCACCACCGCCAGCATCGCGTAGGGCGACCAGTGGAAGGAGACGAACCAGTCGATCATGCCGCCCGACGCGCCGGAAAACGCGAGGATCTGCGCGAAGGTGGTCGACGCGGCGATGATGAGGAAGGTCATGCCGGTGACCTTCATCGCGTCGTCGAGTGACTTCCAGACGACGCTCCACGAGAAGCGCCGATAGACCGGCAGCAGCGCCATCACCCCGAGGCAGCCGAGCGCGGCCGACTCGGTCGGCGAGGCGACGCCGAGGATGATCGTGCCGACGACGAGGAATACGATCACGCCCATCGGCACGACGTTGACGAGGATCGCGGCCAGCTTCTCGCGCAAGGTCGCGCGCGGCGCGTCGTACTGCGGCGCCGCGTCGATGTCGACGGCCGCCTGGACCGCGATCAGCGTGATGTACAGGAGGGTGAGCAGCAGGCCGGGCAGGAAGCCGGCGATCAGCAGCGCACCGACGTCGATCTGCGCCAGCGACCCCAGCAGCACCGCGAGCGACGAAGGCGGGATGATCACCGCGAGGCCGCCCGCCCCGAGCACCGGGCCGTAGACCATGTGCGGCTTGTAGCCTCGACGCAGCATCTCGGGCACCATCGACGAGCCCATCATCCCGGTGTTGGCGAGGCTCGACCCCGACAGCGACGCGAATACCGCGCCGGCCAGCACCACCAGGTAGGACAGGCGGGCGCGCAGGTTGCCGATGCACAGGTCGATGGCCTTGAAGACGCCGTCGCCAAGCCCGGAACGGAAGAACAGGCTGCCCATGATCAGGAACAGCGGCATCGGCGTCAGGGCGTGGAGCGCGACCGCGTCGCCGAAGTTCGTGACCATCTGCACCACGCCGACCGAACCGCCCATGAAGAGATACAGGCACACGATGTTGGTCGCGAAGAAGGCGAACGCGACCGGAACCCCGACGCCCATCAGCGTCAGGATCAGCCCGACCATCACCGCGAGTGCTAGCGCCCAGTCCAATCGGCGCACCTGCGCTTATCGCGCGAACCGCGGCGCATGAAACCAGGTCCCCCGGGGGACCGGTCGCCGCAGGCGACCAGGGGGTGCGGCGGTGTTAGCGCGCCGAACCCGATCCGGGTTTCCCGGTCGGGTTCGGTGCCCCCTCGGGGGGCGGCCGCCAGACGGCCGGGGGTGGTCAGCCTCACTTCAAAAGCCTTCCATCTCGCGTGCGTCCACGGCGTAGATCGAGTCGCGCCCGAGCAGGTAGCGCAGGAACTCGAGTGCCGACAGCCACAGGCCGACGATCATCGGCGCGAAGATCAGCCAGCGCGGCATGTCGAACGTGCGCACGTCGTAGGAGCCGCTGCGCAGGCTGGCTGCCGCACTACCGAACGCAACCCAGCCCAGGTAGAGGCAGATCGCAATGCACAGCGCATAGACGCCGATCTCGATGCCGCGGCGCAAGCTTGCCCGGCAGCGCGCCGCGGATGAAGTCGGCGCAGACATGTCCCTTGCCGCGCACCAGCGCCGGCATCGACAGGAAGGTGATGTAGACGAGCAGGTACTCGGTGAGCGAAACGCTCCACGCGAGCGGGCGCGCGAAGTTGCGCGCCGCGACGTCGGCGCTGACCAGCACCACCACCGTCGCCAGCAGCAGCTTGGTGAGCACCGCCAGCGCCTGCGCGATGCGGCCGCTGGCATCGAACAGGCCGTCCACGCGCTGCGCGACTTAGACGAACTTGGCGCGCAGGGCCGCGATCGAGCTCGGATCGCGCTTGTTCATGCGCTCCCAGCTCACGCGGGCGGCCTTGTCGAGGAACGCGGAGCGCGCGCCGCTGCTCAGTTCGACGACCTTCATGCCGCCGGCAATCATCTGCTGGCCCTGCTCCTCGGTGCCCTTCAAGTTGGCCTCGTAGCTCTCGCGCTCGTACTCGATCGCGACCTCCTGCAGCACCTTGCGGGCCGCTTCGGGCAGGCTGTCCCAGCGGGACTTGTTCATGCTGATCAGCACGTCGGTCTGGAAGAAGCTCGGGTCGATGCGGTACTTCGTGAACTTCTGCCAGCCGAAGCCCTGGTAGCCGAGGATCGTGTAGGCGTTGGCGTTCACGAGGCCGCGTTCGAGCGAGGTGTAGACCTCGCCCGGCCCCTGGACCACGACACCGGCGCCGAGGCCTTCGAGGAAGTCGCGGTACAGCGCCGCGCTGCGGATCTTGAGCTTGCTGAAGTCGACCCCGCCATCGGCGGTGCGAGTCGGCTCCTCGGTGGTGAAGATGTGGAACCCGGCGCCCCCGTCAACATGGGCGAGCACGACTGCGTTGCCCTTCTTCGCGTAGATCTCGTTGATCAGCGCGAAGCCGCCGTTGGCGCGCAACTCCCACGGCTTGCGGGTCGTCGCGGCGAAGACCTCGCCTTCGGGCACCATGTTCAGGTACGGACCGGCGGGGCAGTTGATCATGTCGATCAGGCCGCTCTTCTGCGCCTCGCCGAGTTGCGCCATCGGCATGATTTCCGGCCCGCCGCGCACCTTGATCTGCACCACGCCCTTGCCGCGCTGGTTGACCA
The DNA here is from genome assembly GCF_016702655.1 of Ideonella sp. Classification (GTDB taxonomy): domain Bacteria; phylum Pseudomonadota; class Gammaproteobacteria; order Burkholderiales; family Burkholderiaceae_C; genus CAIKUF01. The sequence goes on along the minus strand of NZ_JADJDO010000004.1, from coordinate 149,022 downwards.
GGTCGACGTATTTCAGGAAGCTCTTTGCATAGCTCACCTGGGCCGGGGTGAAGTGCACGGCGTTGATCGTCACTTCCTGGGCGGCCGCCCGCAGCGGCAGGCCGGTGACGGCGAGCGACGCGGTACCGCCGATGATTGCGCGACGTGTCAGTTGCATGGTTGCAGTCTCCAGAGGTTGGGGTTCGGGCGGGGTGCCGGATCGCGAGGAAGCCGGAAGCCTTTGACTTTGTCCGGTTAATGAAATACTGTATACGGAATGCTCAATGCCCACAAGACCGGACCGACCCTGATGCGCAACACCCCGACCGCCCGCAGCGTGAGTTCGTTGCCGCGCGCCGACAACCTGAGCGAGCGCATCTACACCGACCTGCGCGCGCGCCTGCAGCGCTGTGCGATCCGGCCCGACGAGCGTCTGGTGGACGTCGAACTCGCCGCGGCCTACGGCACCTCGCGCATGCCCGCGCGCGAGGCGCTGATGCGGCTCGTCGCCGAAGGTTTCCTGGTCGGCACGACGCGCGGATTCACGGTCCCGACCTTGAGCCTGCAGGACATCCGCGACATCTTCGGCGTGCGCCGCCTGCTCGAACCCGAAGCTGCGGCGGATGCGGCACGGCACATCGACGCCACCGCGGCGCGCGAACTCGAGGCGGCGATCAGGCAGGCTCGCTCGGCGGTCGCCAGCGGCGATAGCGAGCAGATGATCCTCGCCAACATGAGCTTCCGCCAGGCCTGGCTCGATCGTGTCGGCAACCCGCGCCTGGCCGACACGATCGCGCGCTTCGTCGACCATGTTCAGACGGTGCGCCTGGGCACGCTGAGCAATCCGCCCACGCGACAGGTCGTGATGGACGGCCTGGAAGGCCTTTACGAGGTGCTGCTGCGACGCGACGCCGCCACGACCCGGGTCCGCATGCGCGCTTTCCTGCGCGCCGCCGAGAAGGCGTTCTTCACGGTCCGCGAAGCCGAACTCGCCGGCCACGATGCGGCGTGGAACGCCTCGCGGCGCCGAGCCTGAGCGATGTTCGATCCGCAGCATCCGACCCTCAAGGCGCGGCTCGCCGCTCGCGGTTGTCTTGGCGTGGCGTGGCTCTCGCTGGGCAGCGCGGCAATCGTCGAGATCGCCGCGCGCGCCCGACCCGACGCAATCGTGCTCGACCAGCAGCACGGCCTGTGGGAGCGGCGCGAACTCGAAGCGGCGATCGGCTGCGTACCGAGCGAGATCCCGGTACTGGTGCGCGTGGCCGAGAACTCCGCGGCCGCCATCGGCGGAGCGCTCGACGCCGGTGCCGAGGGGGTCATCGTGCCGTTGATCGAGAGCGCTCGCGAGGCAGCGCAGGCCCTGCGCCACAGCCGCTACCCGCCGCTGGGCCTGCGCTCCGCCGGCGGCGTGCGGCCGCTGCACGACTTCGCGGGCTACGTCGCGGGCGCGCATGCCATCGTGACGATCCTGATGATCGAGACCGCCGCCGGCCTGGCCCAGGCGGACGCGATCGCGGCGTCTCAGGGGCTCGACATGGTCTTCATCGGCGGCGGCGATCTCGCGCTCTCGCTCGGTGTCGCGCAGGACGATGCCCGGCACGCGCAGGCCTGCACCGCAATCCTGCGCGCGAGCGAGGCCGTCGGCGTGCCTTGCGGCATTTACACGGGTAGCGCCGAAGCGGCGGCGCGCCGGCGCGCCGAGGGCTTTGCGATGGTCGTCGTCGCCAGCGACGGCGACGTCCTCGCGCGCGGCTTCGGTGCTGCGTGCAGCAGTTTTCGCGCTTTGCCGGAGCTCGCCAGGCGCGCACGGTGAAGCCGGCGCAAGCGCGCGGCCAGTCTCGAGCAGCGACAGGTCAGGGCTGCGAACGAAGCTCGAAGCTGTCGCGATGCCCGAAGCCGCGGCTGTTGTCGATCAGGTGCACGCGCTCGGCGTCGAGCCGGTACCAGCGGATCTTCGCGAAGGCGGCCGCGATCGCGAGTGGCGCGCGCGCCAGGTTGGCGACGAGCGGGAACTTGCGGCCGTAGAGTGCCTGCGCGTGCTGCGCCGCATCGCCAGCCAAGGCCTGCACGCGGCCTTCGAGCTGCACACCGCGCACCGCCGACCACTCGGCCACGTCGTGCTGGATCGTCGCCGCGCAGCGCGCGTCGTGCGCAAGGTTGCGGCTGTGGCGCGTCGACGGCGCAGACAGGAAGACCAGGCTCGCGCCTTCGTGCGCGTAGAACACCGCCGCCGCCCAGGGCCCGTCGGCGCCGCAGGTGGCGAGCGTCATCACGTGGTGGCTGGCGAGGTGCGCCGCCACGGCGTCGGGCAGCGCGACCACCTCAGTTGCTCCACCGCGCATCGCGCGACCCGCGACGCATGCAGCGTGTGCCCTCGTCCCCGGCAGGGGATCGGTCGCGGCAGGCGACCAGGGGAGCGCGGCGCCGCCGGGGCGGGCCGAACCCGATCCGGGTTTCCCGGTCGAGTTCGGTGCCCCCGCGGGGGGCGGCCGCCTGGCGGCCGGGGGTCGTCAGCTCCATCTCAAGCCGGGTCGGGCTGCGCGTCGGCCTCGTGCAGGCGCTTCAGGCGGTACGCGAGTTGCGGCCGCGTCAGGCCGAGCATGCGCGCCGCCGAAGACAGGTTGCCGTGCGCCTTGTCGACCGCGGTCTCGATGAGCGTGCTTTCCAGTTGCTCCAGCGTCAGCACGCCGTTGAAGACCGCGTTGCACAGCTCGACGGTCGAGCCGCCGGCCTGCAAGTCGAGGCCGCCTGCGCTGTCGAGGCCGAACTCGCGTGCCTGTTCGCCGACCGGCGCCGTGAACAGATGCTCGACCTCGATCCGCCCGCCCGCGGGCGCGAGGATCACGCCGCGCTCGACCATGTTCTGCAGCTCGCGCACGTTGCCCGGCCAGGCGTAGGTCAGCAGCGCGCGCTTGGCCTTGTCGGTGAAGCCGCGCAGCTTCTTCGCGTGCACCGCCGAGTGCTTCTCGAGAAAGCGGTTCGCGAGCAGCGAGACGTCTTCCTTGCGCTCGCGCAGCGGCGGGATGCTGACCTGGTAGGCGTTGAGCCGGTAGTACAGGTCGGAGCGGAAGCGCCCCTCCTTGACGCGCTGGCGCAGGTCTTCGTTGGTCGCGGCGACGATGCGCACGTTGACCTTGCGCGTGCGGTGGTCGCCCAGGCGCTCGATCTCGCCCTCCTGCAGCACGCGCAGCAGCTTGCTCTGCGCCGAGCGCCGGCAGGTCGCCGATCTCGTCGAGGAAGAGGGTGCCGCCGTCGGCGCGCTCGAAGCGGCCTTCGCGCGCAACCAGCGCACCGGTGAAGGCGCCGCGCTCGACGCCGAACAGCTCGGCCTCGAGCAGGTCGTTGGGGATCGCTGCGCAATTGACGGCGACGAAGGGCTTGTCGCGGCGCCGGCCGAGCTCGTGCAGTGCGCGCGCGAACATCTCCTTGCCGACGCCGGTCTCGCCGAGCAGCAGCACCGTGATCTGGCTCGCCGCGGCGCGCTCGATCAGGTCGTAGGCGGCGGCAAAGCCGGGCGAGCGACCGAGCATGTCGGCCGGCAGGCGGTCGCGCGCGGTGATCGCGCCGCGCAGTTGCACGACCTGCGTCTGCAGCTCGATCAGCTGGTCGGCGATCGCCTCGGGCTGGAAGAAGCGCATGTGCTCGGCCGCGTCGGGCCATTCCTCGACCGGCTTGCCGACGATGCGGCAGTTGGCGTTGCCCATGCCGACGCACTCGACCTCCTTGTAGAGGATCGCCCGGCCCATGAAGGCCGAGGTATAGCCGCAGGCGTAGCCGATCTGCGTCCAGCACACCGGCTCGTTGTGAACGCCGTAGTGGTGGCGGTGCCACTGGCCCTCCCACGAGTTCTCCCACAGGAACTCGCCGTAGAAGCGCCCGCTTGCGCGGTCGAGCTGGAGCTTGATCGGCGTGACGTGGACAATGCCCTCGAGCGTGTGCAGTTGCGGCCCGGTCATGAAGGCGTCGAGGTCGTTCGCGTTCTCGGCCCGGGTGCGCGCGAGCTCGGCGTCGCGCAGCCCCGAGGCATAGCCCATGCGCGTGAGCAGGCCGCGCGCACGCTCCATGCCGAGCGAGTCGATCAGCTCCTTGCGCAGCAGCGCCTGGGCCTCGGCATGCACGAGCAGCATGCGGTGCTCGTGCAGCCAGATCTGCCCGGTCTCGGGGCAGAAGTGGACGCGCGCGCGCAGATCGTCATTGCCCGCCGCTCGCCCGATGCTGTGAAGTCTGGCCATGCTCTCGCGCCCCTTCGGAAGCTCACGCTTGTAGACCCGCCGCGCGAGTCCAGCCTTGACCTGAGGCAAGGAATGCGTGTTTCACCAATTGATCACGCGGCCCGCGCCGAGCCTGCGCGCTTCACCAAATGATCAAGCGTCGAATCGCGCCCGTACACGCTCGCCGCGTCGCTGTCATGGGTAGCCCCAGGCGCTGGCACGGCGGTTGCAGATAGAGAGTCGCGACCGCCGGGGACGTCATCTTGACGCAGCCCTGCAACGGCAACCATCGACCGCCACAGGAGACGAGCACCATGAAGTTCCCCGTTCCGCACGACGTCAAGGCCAAGACCATCCCGGGCACCGAGGGCTGGGAGCGGATGTATCCGTACCAGTACCAGTTCGTCAGCGACGATCCGGTGCGCAACCAGTACGAACAGGAGACCTTCTGGTTCTACGACGGGCTGCACTATCCCGAGCCGCTCTATCCCTTCGACACGATCTGGGACGAGGCCTGGTTCCTGGCGCTCTCGCAGTTCAACAACCGCATCTTCATGGTCCCGCCGGTGCGCGGCGTCGACCACCGGATGATCAACGGCTATGTCTACATCTCGCCGGTGCCGGTCAAGGACGGCGCCGAGATCGGCAGCCGCGTGCCGCACTTCATGGAGCGCGCCGGCCACTACTACAAGAACTGGGACGCGCTCGAGGCCAAGTGGAAGGTCAAGATGGAGGCCACGATCCGCGAGCTCGAGAACCTGAAGATCCCTCGCCTGGCGGACATGGAGGACATGTCGGTCGTGACCGACGCGCTCGGCGAGTCCGAGGGCTACCACCTGCTGAAGAACTACGACGACCTGATCAACCTCGGCATCAAGTGCTGGCAGTACCACTTCGAGTTCCTGAACCTGGGCTACGCGGCCTACGTGTTCTTCCTCGACTTCGCGCAGAAGCTCTTCCCCAACATCCCGGCGCAGCGCGTGACGCAGATGATCTCGGGCATCGACGTCATCATGTACGAGCCCGACGAGCAGTTGAAGAAGCTGGCCCGGCGCGCGATCGAGCTCGGCGTCGAGGAGGCCGTGTGCTTCAGCCCCGAGTGGACGGTGGTCGAGGAGGCGCTGAAGAAATCCGACAAGGGCCGCGAATGGCTCAGCTCGATGAGCCTGGCGCGCGAGCCCTGGTTCAACATTTCCACCGGCACCGGCTGGTTCCACCACGACCGCTCGTGGAACGACCAGATGAACGTGCCGCTGTCGGGCATCGCGACCTACATCGGCAAGTTGAAGCAGGGCGTCTCGATCGACCGGCCGACCGCCAAGGTGATTGCCGAGCGCGACCGCATCACCGCCGAGTACCGCGCGCTGATCGACAAGCCGGAAGACCTGAAGCAGTTCGATGAGTTGCTCGGCTGCGCCAAGACCGTGTTCCCCTACGTCGAGAACCACCTGTTCTACGTCGAGCACTGGTTCCACTCGGTGTTCTGGAACAAGATGCGCGAGGTCGCGGCGATCATGAAGGAGCACGGCGTGATCGCCGATGTCGAAGACATCTGGCTGCTGCGCCGCGACGAGATCAAGTCGGCCCTGTGGGACATCGTCACCGCCTGGGCGACCGGCGTCACGCCGCGCGGCACCAAGACCTGGCCGGCCGAGATCGAGTGGCGCAAGGGCGTGATGGCCAAGTTCAAGGAGTGGAGCCCGCCGCCGGCGATCGGCGTTGCGCCCGAGGTGATCCAGGAGCCGTTCACGATCGTGCTCTGGGGCGTGACGAACAAGTCGCTCGCCGACTGGGCCTCGGTGCAGGAGGTGGCGGACCCCGACACCATCACCGAGCTCAAGGGCTTTGCCGGCAGCCCGGGCATCATCGAGGGCAAGGCGCGCGTCTGCAAGACGGTCGCCGAGGTCGGCCAGTTGCTCGAGGGCGAGATCCTCGTCGCGCCGACGACCTCGCCGTCGTGGGCGCCGGCGTTCGCCAAGATCGGCGCCTGCATCACCGACGTCGGCGGCGTCATGAGCCACGCGGCGATCGTGTGCCGCGAGTACGGCATGCCGGCGGTCGTCGGCACCGGTCTCGCGACCAAGATCATCAAGACCGGGATGATGCTGCGCGTCGACGGCTCGACCGGCGCCGTCAGCATCACGCGCTGAGCCGCCCGGGGAGATGGACATGGTGGCGACACCCGACAGGGCCGCGCCCGCCGCCCCGGCGGCGCGCGCAGGCCTGCCGCTGGTCTGCTGGTTCGAGGACTGCCGCAAGGACTCGGTGCCGCTCGTCGGCGGCAAGTGCGCGTCGCTGGGCGAACTCATCAGCGCCGGCGTGCGCGTGCCGCCGGGCTTCGCGCTCACGACCGAGGGCTACCGCCGCTTCATCGCCGACGCCGGCATCGCGCGCGAGGTGCCTGCCTTGCTCAGCGGCGTCGACATGACAGACCTCGATGCGCTCGAAGCGGCGAGCGTGCGCATCCGCGAGGTGATCGAGGCGCACCCGTTCTCGACCGAGCTCGAAGACCTGGTCGGCGAGAGCTACCGCAAGCTGTCGCTGCGCTGCGCGATGCCGGCGGCACCGGTCGCGGTGCGCTCGTCGGCGACCGCAGAAGACCTGGCGGACGCGAGCTTCGCCGGCCAGCAGGACACCTACTTGTGGATCCGCGGCGTCGACGAGGTGCTGCACCACATGCGCAAGTGCATCTCGAGCCTGTACACCGGGCGCGCGATCGCCTACCGCGCGCGCCAGGGCTACGACGACGCGCAACTCGCGATCTCGGTCGGCGTGCAGAAGATGGCCAACGCCTACACCGCGGGCGTGATGTTCACGGTCCATCCGGCCAGCGGCGACCGCTCGGTGATCGTGATCGACTCGAACTTCGGCTTCGGCGAATCAGTCGTCTCGGGCGAGGTGACGCCGGACCACTTCGTCGTCAACAAGATCACGCTCGACATCATCGACCGCACGATCTCGCAGAAGCTCGTCTGCGTCACGGTCGACACCAAGGCCCAGGTCTCGCGCACGATCGAGGTGCCGTTCGAGCGCCAGAAGGTGCAGTCGCTGATCGACGACGAGATCACCGAACTCGCCTGGATGGGCAAGCAGATCGAGAAGCACTACGGCCGCCCGATGGACATCGAGTGGGCGGTCGACAAGGACCTGCCCGCGGGCGGCAACATCTTCATCCTGCAGGCGCGCCCCGAAACCGTCTGGAGCGTGCGCAGCCAGGGCGCCGTGGCCGGAGCAGCCGGCTCGGCGATGGACTACATCCTCTCGGCGATGCTGACCGGCAAGAAGGTCAGCTGAGCCTTTTTCCTCTTCAATGTCAATCCAACGGAGAAACCACGAGTCATGAATGCACGTAGCGAAGTCCGCCCCATCGACGACCTGCGCAGCTATATCGCCGCGCTCGAAGCCAACGGCCAGTTGCACCGGGTCAAGGCCGAGGTCGACTGGAAGTACGAGTTGTGCCACGTCTCCAAGGTCAACGAGGAGCAGAAAGGCCCGGCGCTGCTGTACGAGAACGTCAAGGGCTACGACATCCCGGTCTTCACGAGCGCCTTCACGACGGCGCAGCGGCTGGCGATCGCGCTCGAACAGGATCCGTCGCTGACGATGTGCCAGTTGTCGAAGAAGTGGATGGAGCTGACGACCAAGCAGATGATCAAGCCGGTGCACGTCGACAAGCCCCCGGTGATGGAGAACATCATCACCGGAAGCGACATCGACATCGAGAAGTTCCCGTCGCCGTGGTTCTACCCCGACGACGGCGGGCGCTTCTTCGTGACCTCGGGCTACCTCGTGACGCAGGACCCGGACACGGGCTGGACCAACCTCGGCACCTACCGCTCGCAGGTGCTCGGCAAGGACATCCTCGGCTCGCAGATCATCAAGGGCAAGCATGGCGACATGCACATGAAGAAGTACGCCGAGCGTGGCGAACTGATGCCCGCCGCCGCCGTCGTGGGTTGCGACCCGGTGCTCTTCCTGGCCGCCTCGACACTCGTGAGCTCGCAGGTCGACGAGTACGACATCGCCGGGTCGCTGCGCGGCCGGCCGGTGCCGGTGTTCAAGTCCGATGTGACAGGCCTGACGCTGCCAGCCAATGCCGAGATCATTGCCGAGGGCTTCATCGACCCGAACGAGTTGATGGAAGAGGGCCCGTTCGGCGAGTACACCGGCTACTACTCGGGCAACAAGGGCAAGGACTATCCGAAGCCGGTGCTGCGCATCAAGCGCATCCTGCACCGCAACAAGCCGGTCATGTGGTCGACGACGGTCGGCAAGCCGATCAACGACATCCACATGATCCAGTCGCTCAACCGCACCGCGGCGCTGTGGCACGACCTCGAGACGATGAAGGTGCCGGGCATCCAGAGCGTCTACTTCCCGGCCGAGGCCACAGGCCGCTTCTGGGTCGTCGTCTCGGTCAAGCAGATGTACCCTGGGCACCCGAATCACGTGGGCGACGCGGTCATCGCCTCGACCACCGGCCACTACGGCGTCAAGGGCGTGATCATCGTCGACCACGACATCGAGGCCGACGACTGGGATCGCGTCTGGTGGGCGCTGGCAACGCGCTTCGACCCCAAGCGCTCGGTGCAGATCGTCAACCGTGGCCGCTCGACGCCGCTCGACCCGGGCCTGCCGATCGAGGCGCGCGACATCACGAGCCGCATCATCCTCGATGCCTGCACGCCCTACGAGTGGGCGAACAAGCCGAACGAGATCTTCATGGACCGCGCCGTGCTGCAGAAGGTGTCGGACCGCTGGAACGAGTACGGCTTCGGCGGCGCGAGCCCGGTCGCGGGGATGATCAATCGCCTGACGCGCCCCGAAGCGCCGAAGAAGGCCAAGTGATGCCACGTACTACCGAGCCACCGGGCCGAGCGCCGGGCCGCTCCCAAGCCGGCCCGGGTCCCCTCGGGGGACCGGCCGACGTACTCGTCGGACGAGGGGCGCCATGAAGAAGGGTGTGCTCGTCATCTGCAACCTCGATACCCGGGGCGAGGACATCGTCTTCGTCAAGGACCTGATCGCCGGGCGCGGCCATGAGCCGATCCTGCTCGACTTCAGCATGGAGGAGCCGCCGCCGTTCGCGGGCGACATCACGACCGAGGAGGTCGCCGCGCGCGGCGGCCTCGCGATCGAGGTCGTGCGCGAGAAATACCGCAGCGACCGCGACACCGCGACCAAGAACCAGATCCGCGGCGCGGCGGCCATCGTCGCGGACCTGCTGCGCGAGGGCCGCGTGCACGGCGCGATCGGCATCGGCGGCGGCACCGCGACGCTGGTCGCGACCTCGGTGATGAAGCAGCTGCCGTTCGGGTTCCCGAAGCTGATGGCCTCGCCGATGGCCGCGCACCCGGCCTACATCGACCAGTACGTCGGCACGCGCGACATCACGATGCACCACACGGTGCTCGACATCGTCAAGATGAACCCGCTGCTGAAGGCGCAGATCGTCAACGCGGTCGGCGCGATCTGCGGCATGGTCGAGATGACGCTGGGCATCGACTTCAAGTTCGACAAGCCCTGCGTCGCGATCTCGTCGTTCGGCTTCGGCGAGATGGCGGTGCAGTCGGCGCTTGCCATGCTCGAGGAGGCCGGCTTCACGCCGATCGTCTGCCACGCGCAAGGCAAGGGCGACCGGGCGATGGAGGAGATGATCCGCGACGGCGCGTTTGCCGGCGTGCTCGACATCTGCATCGGCGGCGTGATGGAGCATCTGTTCAAGGGCAACCGCGATCCGGGGCCGGACCGGTTGAAGGCCGCGGCCGCTGCCGGGATCCCGACCGTGCTCGCGCCCTGCGGCCTCGACATCCTGTCCTACGGCGGTCGCGCCGACATGCTCGAGAAGACCAAGGACCGCGTGCAGTACGTGCAGGACGCGTTGCGGGTGCAGGTGCGCACCACCGCCGACGAGTTGCGCCAGGCCGCCGACGTGATCGCCGAGCGGCTCAACGCGGCGCGCGGCGAGTGGACCTTCCTCGTGCCGAAGAAGGGCTGGTCGTCGCTCGACCGCGAGGGGCGGAGCATCTACGACCCGCAGGCCGATGCGGCCTTCGTCGAGCGGCTCAAGCAGCGCCTCGCCGAGCCCGCACGCGTGAAGGAGCTCGACCTGCACCTTTACACGCCCGAGTTCGCGCGCGCCGCGGTCGACGAATTCGCGCGCCTGCATGCCTTGAGCCGCGCATCGCGGCGCGCAGCGGAGTTGCAAGCCTCATGATCGTGCGCCACTGGATGCAGCCCGACCCAATGGTCGTGGCGAGCGACGCCCTGCTCTCGGAAGCCAACCGCATCCTGAGCGAGAACAACCTGCACGCGTTGCCGGTGGTCGACGACGGGCGGCTGCGCGGCCTCGTGACGCGCGCCAACCTGCTGCGCATGGATCACTTCGTGCTCAGCACGCAGAACCCCGACGAGCTCGCGTACTTCTCGACGCGGCTGAAGGTGCGCGACGTGATGGTGCGCAACCCTGCGACGGTGCAGGCCGGCGACACGATGCAGCACTGCCTCGAGAAAGGGGCAGGCGCTCGGCGTGGCGCAGTTTCCGGTCCTCGATGGCGAGCGCGTGGTCGGCGTGATCTCGGCCAACGAGATCTTCCAGCTTGCCGCGCACTGCCTGGGCGCCTGGGAGCAGCGCAGCGGCCTGACGCTGGCGCCGATCGTGCTCGGGCCGGGGGTGCTGGGCCGCATCGCCGAGGTGGCCGAGGCGGCAGGCTCGGTGCTGCACGCGCTGTATCCCGTAGGCCCCCATCCTTCCGAACCCGAGGGCAGCGTCGCGCCGGCGCGCAAGATCGTGATTCGCTTCGGCGCGCAACGTGCGGCCGATGTCGCCGCGGCGCTCGAGGCGGCAGGCTATGCGGTGCTCGACACGAGCGAGGCGCAGTGGCCGGCGCTCGCAGCCTGAGCATGATGCCTTCACCCAGCGGGCACAGCAAATGAATCTACCCCTGGTGGTCGCCATCACCGGCGCGACCGGCGTGATCTACGGCGTCGAGCTGCTGCGCGTGCTCAAGGCGCTCGGCCACGAGACGCACCTGATCCTGAGCGAGGCGGCGGGGATGAACCTCGCCATCGAGACCGACGTCACGCTCGACGAGGTGCGCTCGCTCGCTGCCGTGGTCTACAACAACCGCGATGTCGGCGCGGCGGTGGCGAGCGGGTCGTTTCGCACGCGCGGCATGATCGTCGCCCCGTGCACCGTCAAGACGCTGTCGGCGATCGCCAACTCGTTCACCTACAACCTCGTCGTGCGCGCCGCCGACGTGCAGCTGAAGGAAGGGCGCAAGCTCGTGCTGATGGTGCGCGAGACGCCGCTGCACAAGGGCCACCTCGAGCTGATGGCGCGCGCCGCCGACTGCGGCGCGGTGATCCTGCCGCCGATGCCGGCCTTCTATCACCGCCCGCTGACGATCATGGACCTCGTGCACCAGAGCATCGGCAAGGCGCTCGACCAGGTCGGCGTCGAGCACGACCTGTTCAAGCGCTGGAGCGGGCACGGCGACTCGCCCAAGCTGCAGTCGCTGTAGCGGCAGCAAAGACGATGCGCCACGAGCCCAACGCGTTCTGGCGCTTCTCGCTGCAAGGCTACCGCCTTCCCGGCGTCGAGGCGGCCTTCCTCGCGCTGCAGGACGACGCCGGCACCGACACCAACCTGCTGCTGTGGTGCTGCTGGCAGGCAAGCCGGGGCCGCGCGCTCGACAGGCGCGGCCTGCACCGGGCGATGGCGGCCACGGCGCGCTGGCAGGCCGAAGTCATTGCCCCGCTGCGGCGCGCGCGGCGCTCGCTCAAGGCAGCGCCGCAAGGGCTGCCCGAGGGTTGGGCGGCCGACCTGCGCAAGCGTATCGCGGCGGCCGAGCTCGACATGGAGTACGCCGAGCAGCGCGCCTTGTTCGAGCTCGCGCAGGCGCTGCCCAAGGCCACGCGCACGCTCGCGCCGCGCGCGGCTGCGCAGGCGAGCGTTGCGCGCTACCTCGACCTGCTCGGCGCCGTCGTGACGCCTGCGATGACGCGCCGGGTCGACCACATCATCTCCGCCTGTCTACCGCACGGGGACAAGGCGGCGTAGCCATGAGAGTCCGCACCGCACGGCCGAACTCAAGCAGGCCGTGATCGAGAAGATCGCCAGGCGCTGATCGAAGCGATCGACGCGCCCGAGCAAGCCGTGCGCCTGTGCATCCACGAGATGCCCGAGGTGTAACGGCGCAGCGCCAGCGTCAGTGCCGAGGACCTCGGCCGAGAGCGCCCTCACCACAACCGACAGGCCCACCAGAGGAGACACCGATGACAACCAACGATCCGACCCGCGCGACCGGCCAGCAACCCACCAGCCCGGGCCGGCGCGACGCGCTCAAGACGCTCGGCGGCAGCGCGGCCGCGGCTGCCGGCGTGTTGCACGCGCCCTGGGTGCACGCCGCCGACACCTTCAAGATCGGCTATGTCGCGCCGCAGACCGGGCCGCTCGCCGTCTTCGCCGAGCCCGACCCGTTCACGCTTGCCGAGATGCGAAAGCTGCTTGCCGGCGGCATCAAGGCCGGCGGCAAGACCTACGCGGTCGAGATCATCTACAAGGACTCGCAGTCCAACTCGTCGCGCGCCGCCGAGGTCACGGCCGAGCTGATCCTGAAGAACAAGGTCGATATCGTGATCGCCGGCTGCACGCCCGAAACGACCAATCCGGTCGCCGACCAGTGCGAACTCAACGGCATGCCCTGCGTGACCAACGACACGCCGTGGCAGCCGCACTTCTTCGGCCGCGGCGGCGACCCGAAGAAGGGCTTCCAATGGACCTACCACTTCTTCTGGGGGCTGGAAGACATCATTGCCGTCTTTACCGGCATCTGGGACAAGTTGCCGACCAACCGCGTCGTCGGCGCGCTGTGGCCCAACGACCCGGACGGCAACGCCTGGGGCGACGCCAAGGTGGGCTTTCCGTCGGTGGCAGCTGCGAAGAAGCTCAAGTTCATCGATCCGGGTCGCTACCAGAGCCCGTCGGACGACTTCACCGCCTACATCACCGAGTTCAAGAAGGGCGGCGCCGAGATCGTGACCGGTGTCATGCCGCCGCCCGACTTCGGCAACTTCTGGGCCCAGGCCGGCCAGCAGGGCTTCAAGCCCAAGATCGTGACGGTCGGCAAGGCAACCGAGTTCCCGGCCGCGATCGCGGCCTTCGGCCCGCGTTCCGAAGGCCTGTCGGTCGAGGTCTGGTGGTCGCCGGACCATCCGTTCAAGTCGTCGCTGACCGGGCAGAGCTCGGCCGAACTGGCTGCCGCCTACACCAAGGCCACGGGCAAGCAATGGTCGATGCCGCTCGGCTTCAAGCACTCGCTGTTCGAGGTCGCGATCGCCGCGCTCAAGAAGTCCGAAGGCAAGGGCGCAAAGGCGATCCGCGACGCGATCGCGGCCACCGACCTGGCGACGATCGTCGGCCCGATCAACTTCGCCAAGGGCCCGGTGCCCAACGTCGCGAAGACGCCGCTCGTCGGCGGGCAGTGGCAGCGCAAGGGGACGGGCCTGGACCTCGTGATCATCGAGAACGGGCAGGCGAAGACGGTGCCGCTGGGCGGCACGCTCAAGCCGATGGGCTGACGCGGTGCCGCAGCGATCCGGATCCGGCGCGGCGGCCCCGCCGCTGCTCGAGCTCGATTCGGTCAGCAAGCGCTATGGCTCGCTGCAGGTCACCGACAGGCTGACGCTGGACCTGCGGCGCGGCGAGGCGCTGGGCATCATCGGCCCCAATGGCGCCGGCAAGACGACGCTGCTCAACCTGATCGGCGGCGACGTGCGGGCCAACGGCGGCCGGATCGTGTTCGACGGGCGCGACATCACCGTGTTGTCGCCGGCGGCGCGCTGCCACCTGGGCATTGCGCGCAGCTACCAGATCCCGCACCCCTTCGTCGGCCTGACGGTGTTCGAGAACGTGCTCGTCGGTGCGACCTTCGGCGCCCGGCGTGGCGAGCGGGCAGCGCGCGCGCGCGCGCTGCTGGTGCTCGAGCGCACCGGGCTCGCGGGCAAGGCGAACCGGCTTGCGGGCACGCTGCCGCTGCTCGACCGCAAGCGCCTCGAACTGGCGCGCGCGCTGGCCACCGAGCCGACGCTGCTGTTGCTCGACGAGATCGCCGGCGGCTTGACCGAGCCCGAGGAGCACGCGCTGATCGCGCTGATCTGCGCCATCCGCGACGAGGGCGTCACGATCGTCTGGATCGAGCACATCGTGCACGCGCTGCTGGCGGTGGTCGAGCGCCTCGTGGCGCTGGACTTCGGCCGCCTGCTGATCCAGGGCGACCCCGCGAAGGTGATGGCCGACCCGGCGGTGCGCGAGATCTACATGGGGATCGACGTCGAATGAGCCCGGCGCCGAGCCGCCTCAAGCCGGGCGAGCGCCCCCTCGGGGGGCAGGGAGCGAAGCGACCGTGGGGGCAGGCATGAGCCCGGCGCCGAGTCGCCTCAAGCCAGGCGAGCGCCCCCTCGGGGGGCAGGGAGCGAAGCGACCGTGGGGGCACCCATGAGCCTTCTCGAGGCGCGCGGCGTGACGGCCGGCTATGGCGACTTCCAGGCCTTGTACGGGATCGACTTGCATGTCGACGAGGGCGAGGCGGTCGCCATCATCGGCGCCAATGGCGCCGGCAAGACGACCTTCCTGCGCACGCTGGCCGGGCTGCTGCCGGTGACCGCGGGCAGCATTCGCCTCGCCGGCCAGGACGTTGCAGGCTGGGGCGCGCACCGCGTTGCCGCCGCTGGCGTGGCGATGGTGCCCGAAGGGCGGCGCCTCTTCCCCAGCCTGAGCGTCGAGGACAACCTGCTGATGGGCGCCTACGCGCAGCGGCCCGGCCCGTGGGACCTGGAGCGCGTCTACGCGCTGTTCCCGGTGTTGCGCGAGTTCCGCCGCCGCGACGCGACGGCGCTCTCGGGCGGGCAGCAGCAGATGGTGGCCGTCGCCCGCGCCTTGATGTCCAACCCGCGCCTGTTGCTGTGCGACGAGGTATCGCTCGGCCTGGCGCCAGTGGTCGTGCGCGACATCTACCGCACGCTGCCGCAGATTCGAGCCGAGGGCATCTCGCTGGTGCTCGTCGAGCAGGACGTGGGCCAGGCGCTGAAGCTGGCCGACCGCGTGCTGTGCTTGCAGAAAGGCAGTGTCGCGCTCGAAGGCGCGCCGGCCGGGCTGACGCGCGAGCAGATCGCGCGCGCCTACTTCGGAGAGTGAAGTGATCGCCGAGTGGATCAACACCATCCTGCAAGGCGTGCTGCTCGGCGGCTTGTACGCGCTCTTTGCCGCAGGGCTGTCGCTGTCGTTCGGCGTGATGCGCATGATCAACATCGCCCACGGCGACATGATCGTGTTTGCCGGCTATGCGGCCGTCTTCGTCGTCCAGGTGCTCGGCTGGCCTTGGCAGGTGGCGTTCGTCGTTGTCGTCCCGGCCCTCGCGCTGCTGGGCTACGCCGCGCAGCGCTTCGCGTTCAACCGCACGCTCGGTGGCGACGTGCTGCGCCCGCTGCTGCTGACTTTCGGCCTGTCGATCGTGATCCAGAACGCGCTGCTGCAGGTCTTCTCGGCCGACGTGCGCGGCCTGGACATCGGGCCGCTGGCGACCGCCACCTGGGACCTCGGCCACGACATCGCCTTCGGCGTGCTGCCGATGCTCGTGATGGCGACGGCCGTCGCCACGATCGCGGCCCTGCAATGGCTGTTCCGGCAGACGCGCGCCGGGCGATCCTTTCGTGCCACGTCGGACGACCCCGGCACGGCCTCGCTGATGGGCGTCGATCGGCAGCATGTCTATGCGCTGGCGATGGCGATCGCGAGCGCCGTCGTCGCGCTGGCCGGCGTCTTTCTCGTGATGCGCACGACGATCAGCCCGAGCGACGGGCCGGCGCGGTTGCTGTACTCGTTCGAGGCCGTCATCATCGGCGGCCTCGGCTCGCTGTGGGGCACGCTGGCCGGCGGCGTGATTCTTGGCGTCGCGCAGGCCATCGGCGCCAAGCTCAACCCCGGCTGGGGCGTGCTGTTCGGCCACCTCGCCTTCCTGATCGTGCTCGCCTTGCGGCCGCAGGGCCTGTTTCCCAAGACACGCGACCCATGAGCGACCCGAGCTTCTCCACCTCCGACGCCGCGGTGACGCGCGGCACGCGGCTCAGCCTCGTTGCCGCGCTGCTCGCGCTCGCACTGGTCGCCGTCGCGGCGAGCATGCCCTGGTGGGCCGAGCGCTCGCAACTGCGCCTGGCGACCGAATTTCTCTACGTGCTGACGCTGGCGCAACTGTGGAACCTGCTCGCCGGCTACGGCGGCATGCTGTCGGTCGGCCAGCAGGCCTTTGTCGGCATCGGCGCCTACAGCCTGGTCGTGCTCGGCCTGCACGGCGGGCTCAATGCCTTTGCGGTGGTCCCGCTGGCGGGCGTCGTCGGCGCCGTCGCGGCGGCGGCCACGGCGCCGCTGGTGTTTCGCCTGAGCGGGGCGCAGTTCGCGGTCGGCACCTGGGTCGTCGCCGAGGTGTTTCGCATCGTCGTCGCCAACCTGCCTTTCGTCAGCGGGGGTTCGGGCGTCTCGGTCGCACGCACGGTCGCCGGCATGGAGATCGAGTCGCGCGACGCGATGACGCTGTGGGTCGCACTCGCGCTGGGCGCCGGCACGCTGATGGGCGTCTACGCGCTGCTGCGCTCGCGCTGGGGCATGGCGCTGGTGGCGGTGCGCGACAGCGAACGCGCGTCGCAGAGCCTGGGCATCGACGGGCGGCGCGTGAAGTGGTTCGTCTATGTCGCTTCGGCGGCAGGCTGCGCGATGGCGGGCGCGCTGATCTTCGTCACCAAGCTGCGTGTCTCGCCCGACGCAGCGTTCAGCGTCGATTGGTCGACGACGATGTTCTTTGTCGTCGTGATCGGCGGCATCGGCACGCTCGAAGGCCCGCTCATCGGCGCGGTGCTGTACTTCCTGCTGCGCGAGTGGCTGTCCGACCTGGGCAGCATCTACCTGATCGCGCTCGGCACGCTGACGATGGCGGTGATGCTGTTCGCGCCGGGCGGGCTGTGGGGGCTCGTCACCCGCCGCGTACCGGTGCAACTGTTTCCGGTGCAGCGCCGGGTGCGCGATCGGTAGCAGCGCTGCCGGGCTCGCGTGGAGCCCCTTGCCGCCGGGCGGCCTCGCCGGAGCACCTTCGTGCTGCGCACACGGGGTATGCGCCCGCGGGGCGGCCCGGCGGGCTCATGGCGACGCTCCAAGGGTTGACACTAACCACCCGTCGTGGGTGGGGCGCGGCGCCGGGCTCGTCGATATGCTCTTTCAATCCCTGGCCGAAGCGGGGCCGCCCGGGCCGCGCCGATGCGTTGTGCCTGGCCGGGGCCCCATCGATCCGGAGATTCCCCATGGCCTCTCTCACACCCGCGGCCACCGTGCCGCGCGGCTGGCACCGGCTGCGGCGCGCCCTGGCGCTGGTCGCCGTCGCGTCGCTCGCCCTGCCCGCTGCGGCTGCGCAGCTCGCGCCCGCCAACCTGACGCGCCTGATCGGGCAGTCCGACCTCATCGTCTCTGGAAAAATCAAGAGCGTCACCGACGGCATCGACGCCAAGGGCGTGCCTTTTACCGAAGTCACGATCGCGGTCGGCGCCTCGGCCAAGCGCAAGCTCACCCAGCGCTCGGACTTCAAGTTCCGCCAGTACGGGCTGCTCGCGTCGCGCAAGCTGCCCGATGGGCGCTTCCTCGTCGCGAAGGCGCCCGAGGGCTTCCCGACCTGGCACAAGGACGAGCAGGTCGTGGCGTTCATGAACAAGCCCGCGTCCAAGACCGGCCTGCGCACGACGATCGGCCTCTCGCAAGGCAAGTTCTCGTCGACCGGCGGCCGTATGGCCAACGCACAGTTCAACCGCGGCCTGTTCGCAGGTGTGGAGGTCAGCCCCGGCTACCTGACGCCGGCCGAGACGGCACTGCTGCGCGGCCCCGCCGGGCCGGTGGACGCCGCGGCGCTGATGTCGCTCATCAACCGCGCGGCGGCCGGCAAGTGGATCGAAAAGGGAGTGATGCGCTGATGACCTCGACCACGACACGTTGGCTTGCGGCCCTGCTGGCCGGCGCCACTTCCTGCATCGCGGCGCATGCCGCCGGGGTGCTCTACACCAACGACAGGCCGGGCCACCCGCAGCCGTTGCGCTGGAACGCGAGCAAGACAATCCCGGCCTATACCGACCTGGGCGTGTTCACCTACGACTTCGACGGGATGACGCCCTTCATCACCAACGAGCGCGCGGACCAGCTCGTGGCCAAGGCTCTGGGCCAGTGGAGCAAGGTCGCGACTTCGACGCTGAAGGCCAAGGTGGTTGGCGACTTCACCCAGGTCGCGAGCATCGGCGGCGACGTGACCGCAGCCAACGCCGCCAAGGTCCTGAACGCCTACAACGGCGGCGGCCTGCACGTGATCTACGACACCGATGGCAGCATCGTCGAGAACTACTTCGGCGTGTCCAGGTACGACGTGCTGGGCATCGCCTTCCCGGAGATCGCCGAGGACACCGACGGCGACGGCTACGAGGACACCATCGTCGAGGCCAGCGCAGTCCTGAACGGCTGGGCTGTCAGTGCCGACGATCCGAAGGGCAATCGCTTCGCAGGCGTGTTCACGCACGAGTTCGGCCACGCCTTCAACCTGTCGCACTCGCAGGTCAACGGTCCGATGGCCAGCTTCAGTTACCCCGGTCCGACCGAGCTCTTCCCCGGGGTGGCCGGCTGCGTGGCGGCTCGCCACGCGCCCGGGTCGGGCGGCAACGACATGCCCTATGCCAAGGTCGAGACGATGTTTCCCTACATCAGCCCGTACAACGACCTCGGGCGCGAGATGAGCACCATCGACCTGCCCGACGACATCGCGGCCATCTCGAACCTGTACCCGACTGCCGCCTACAGGGCCAGCACGGGCTCGATCAGCGGCGTGCTGCGGCTCAAGGACGGCCGCACGCCCTACAGCGGGATCAACATCGTCGCGCGCAACGTCGCCGATCCGCTGGGCGATGCGGGCTCGGCGATGACGGGCGGCATGACGCAGGGCAAGGCCGGCCCGGACGGCCGCTTCAGGATCGCCAATCTCAAGCCCGGCCAGAGCTACGTGCTGTACATGGAGGAGATCGTCTCGGGCGGCTACCCGACGGCGCCGCGCATGCTCGTGTCCGAAGCCGAGTATTGGGACGTCGCCGAGAGCGCGAACCCTGCCACCGACACCGCATGCGCCGCGACCTCCATCGTCGCGCAGGCAGGGACCTCCGCCAAGGCCAACCTGGTCTTCAACGGCTACGCCGACGGTGTGCAGTACTTCCCCGTCACCGATGGCTTCCTGACCGACCTGTCGCGCAACGGCAGCCGCGCCGCCGGCCTCTACGGGCCGACCCAGTTCATCTGGGACGCCAGGACGGGCATCGAGGTGCTGCCGCCCGAGATCATCGCCAACAACGGCTCGATGACGCGCAACGGCGGCAAGGTCTTCGTCAACGTTGACCTCAACAAGAACGGCATCAGCTCGGCCGCGCTGTACGACGCCGCCACCGGTCAGGTCACCGACATGGGCTCGCTCAATGGCGACACCTGCGGCGGCAGCGGCAGCGTGGGCGTGACGTCGACCTACGGCTGGGCCGTCAACGACGACGGCCGCGCCGCGGTCGGTACCGCCTACGTGGACTCCGACGGCGACGGCTGGTGCGAGAGCTCGTTCAAGCCCGAGATCCTGCCCTTCCTGTGGACCGAGAAGGGTGGCCTGCGCATGCTCGACATCAGCGGCCATGACTTCTCGGTCGATGGCTGGATGCGCGCACACGCGATCTCGGGCGACGGCAAGGTGGCGCTGGGAACGGCCAACCTGCTGAGCGCGCTGGCCTGGGTCAACGGCGGGCCGCGCATCGACCTGTGGAAGAAGTTCAAGGGCGTGGAGTCGTACGCCGTGAACCGCGACGGCACGCGCGTGGCGATGGACACGCTCAAGGAGGTCGAGATGACTTCCGACGGCTACACCTACACGATCTTCCTGAGCGACGGTGCAGCGCTGTGGAATGCCAAGACCGACGCGCTGACCCGGCTGCCGGGCCTGCAGTGGTGCAAGGACCTGGCGATCCCGCCGTACTACGACTGGTTCACCGGCGAACTGGTCGACCCCTGCGGCACTTGGGACCAAGCCAAGATCGACAGCACCTACGGCATGGTGCCCGTCTCGCTGTTCGACATGAACGACGCGGGTAGCGTGATGATCGGGCGCATCGGCTCGTTCCAGGTCAACGTCTTCGAAGGCGTGATGTGGGTCGACGGCCTGGGCTGGATCAGGATGGGCGACTTCTTCCGCAAGCAGGGCGTGGCCGAGGCCTACAAGCTGGGCATGGACAACCCGATTGCGATCAACGGCGTGGGCAACGAGATGGTCGGTGGGCTGCTCGGCGTGCCGATGAGCTGGTATGTCGACATGAGGCGCGTCTACGTGTGCGAGGCCGGCCAGTCGACCAAGGTCGACTTCCCGGCCACGGCGGTCGCCAAGGTCAAGGGCGGCGCCAGGCTCGGCCGCTGCGAGCACTTGGGTGGCTGACGGGACCTCATGACCTGCTGGCCCGGGCTTCGCGCGGGCCGGTCGTGGCGGCCCCGCGAGTGGGGCTCAGGAATCGAACGCCAGCACGCCGAGTGCGCGTGCCCGGCTCACGGCCTGGCGGCGCGAGCCGACCTCGAGCTTGCCGAAGACCTGTTTCAGGTGCCACTTGACGGTCTGGTCGCTGACCTCGAGCGAGATGGCGATCTCCTTGTTGGTGTAGCTGCGTGCCAGCAGGCGCAGCACCTGCATCTCCTTGGGCGTGAACTGCGCGGTCGCATTCGATGGCGACGGCGGGAAGGCCGGATGCCACAGGCCGCCTTCGTCCACCGGCGGCGCGGCGCCGGCGCTGCGCAGCGGCGCCAGGCTCGGCGAGGGCCGCGTCAGCAGCGCCATCTCCTGCTTCATCGCCGCGATCGCCGCGCGCGCATGCGCAAACGCGCGTGCCGGGTCGCCGGCGGACGACCAGTCGTCGGCCAGCGCCGTGAGCTCGCTCGCGCTCGGCTGCCAGCCCGGGTAGCGCCGGCCTTCGCTCAGCGCGCGTTCGGCGTGGTGCAGCGCCGCCGTCGGCTCGCCCATGCCCGGCGGTGCGGGCAGCGCGTGGCGGCGGTGGATCTCGGCCAGCGCCTGGTGCAGGTTCACCGCCAGCGCCGCCAGGCCATGGCTGTCGATCAGGGCACTGGCCTCGGCGATCGCGGCCAGCGCCTCGGGCAGCTGATTGGCCGCCGCGAGGATGGTCGACTGGTCGATCAGCGACAAGGCCAGGTTGTCCGCCGCACCGGCGTCGCGCAGCATGCGGATCGCTTCGGCCATCGGCTCCACGGCCTCGACCGCGCGTTCCAGGCGCAAGCGCACCAGCGCGAGTTCGCTGCAGGCGTTGGCGCGGTTCACGCCCGGCGGCGTCGGCACCAGCGCGAGATGCGCCTCGACCAGCAACTGGTGCGCCTCTTCCAGGCGATCCTGCGCGCGCAGGAAGGCGCCGAGCTGGGTGCGGCTGGTGCCGAGCAGGCCCGGCCAGCCAGTCTGACGCGCCACCGATTCGGAGATGTCGAAACAGGCCGCCGCCTTCTCGTGCTCGCCAAGGCCGCGCAGCGTGGTGCCGGCATTGATGGTTGCCACCACTGCGTCGCGCACCAGGCCGACGCGCTGCGCCTGCTCGCTCGCATGCAGGAAGAGCCCGACCGCGCGCACGGGCTCGCGCCGCAGGACGCGCACCGCGTCGACCGCGCTCATCAATGCATCGACCGCGACATGGCTGCGGCGCGCAACGGCGAGGTCGGCCTCGCGCGCCGGGGCCGGCGCTCCGTAGGCGCGCTCGTAGGCAAGCCAGGCGCGTGCGATCTGCACGCGCGCCGGGTCGGTGCCGGAATCGCTCGCTTGCACTGCCCGCAGCGTGGCCTCGACCGTGCGTGCGCCCTGGCCGCGTGCCTTGGCGACGAGCCGCTCGGCCAGGCAGGCGTCGGTCGGGCCGTCGGCGTCGGCGGCCGCATCCGCCAGCGCGCGGGCCAGCCAATGCTCGGCCTCTTCGTGGCGGCAGAACAGGGCCGCGATCTCGCAGCGCGTCAGCGCGATGCGCAACTGCGCCGCGCGGGCGGGGCGCGTCGGGGACGCCGCGCCGAGCGCAGCCTCGGCCTCCTCGACGACGCGCAGCGCGCGCGCGCTGTCGCGCTGCCGGAGATGCCACGCCAATTCGACGAGCAGCGCGATCCGCGACGCGCCGGCGGTGCGCGCCAGCTCGGCCTCGACCGTGGCGACGCGCACTGCGGGCGCATGAAGCTCCATGCGGCGCGATTCTAGGCAAGCCACCGCTTGCCGGCGTTCGAGCCGCGCGCGCACCGATACGTTCGCCACTCAGGCGCGGAATGCCTGCCTGTCGTCCATCCGGGGATTGCCGATTCGACCGGGATGCGCTCGCCGGTCGCGAGCACGAGGTCGGATTCCTTGCAGGTGCGGCGCGTCACCGCCGTCCGCGTCGTGTGCAGCGGGTTCGGGTCGGTGACCATGACGTCCGAGTGCAGCGAGAGTCCGACTCCGGCATCGCCACGCCCCAGCAGTACACGTGGCCGATCAGGAAGCTCGCCAAGACGTTCCATTGCCTCATCTTCCCGATCTGCTCGCCGTGCGGAATCGAACGGTGCTCGAAGTGCGCGCAGCCGGCGCATGCCGACGCCCGCGTCGCCGTTGCCGTGAATCGAACGCTCCCAGCCCTTGCGCGCGCGGTCCACGGCCTGCGCCGTGAGATCGTCGCAAGCGGCCAGCCACGGCATCGTGAGTCCCCGACAGGCGCATGGCAGCCTCTTGTCCGTCTCAACTCTCGGTGGACGCGTGAGCACCACCAAGGCCAGCCTTACTTCGACGATCATCGGTGCCGGCGCCTGCACAGCGCCGCGCTGCGACCTGGACCGCCATGATCTGGCCGACCGATGCGGCTGCCGCGAGGCTGCCGACAATTGCTTGCATGCTCGACGTGAACACGCGCAAGGCCGAAGACCTCCATGGTCTGAGCCAGGGCGCCGTCACCGAGATTGCTGCTGCGCTGCTGGCGTATTGGCGACCCGGCAAGCCGCGAACGCGGCCAAGGACGAATGCATCGCCCGGCGCGAACGCGAGATCACGTTCAAGAACGCCAGGGTCGAGCGCACCACGTTCGAGCTCGCGCGCCTGAGGGCCTGGAAGTTCGGCGCGCAGAAGACGACGAACGGGTCGCCGCGCGCGCTTTCGCGCCGCGCCGCGCGGGCGCAGAATCGATGGCCGGGTGCACCAACCGGGGAGGCCGACGATGGACAGACGCCGTTTCGTGACCACGCTCGCGTCGGTCATCGCCGTCGCGCCGCGCGAGGGCGCGGCGCAGGCGGGGAACAAGGTGGCGCGCGTGGGCGTGCTCAGCAGCGCGCGGAGGCCCAGCGACGCCGAGCTCAAGAGCAGCCCCTGGCCGCTCGAGATGCAACGCCTGGGCTGGGTCGAGGGGCGCAACCTGATCGTCGAGCGACGCTACGCGGATCGCCAGGTCGAACTGATGACCCGCTACGCGCGCGAACTCGTCGACGCCCGGGTCGACGTGATCATGGCGATGGCCGACCCCGACGTGGTGGAGCTGCGCAAGCTCACGTCCACGCTGCCGATCGTCGTCATCTACAACGGCCTCGATCCGGTCGAGGACGGGCTGATCGCGAGCTTCGCGCGGCCGGGCGGCAACGTGACGGGCGTGTCGCGCATGCTGGGCGAGACGCGCGCCAAGCGGCTGGAATTGCTGAAGACGCTGCTGCCGACGGTGAATCGGGTCA
The DNA here is from genome assembly GCF_016702655.1 of Ideonella sp. Lineage (GTDB taxonomy): Bacteria > Pseudomonadota > Gammaproteobacteria > Burkholderiales > Burkholderiaceae_C > CAIKUF01. The sequence continues at coordinate 125,013 of NZ_JADJDO010000004.1, read as the reverse complement.
GCGTGCTGTTCTCGCCTTCGGCCGATGCCGGACGGCAGGAGCGCTTCGAGTCCAGGCTGCGCGACGCGGCGCGCGCGGTGCAGGTCGAGCTGTCGTTCCATGCGTACCGCAACCAGGACGAGTTGATGGTGGCCTTTCCCGCGCTCGCCGCGGCGCGCACCCCGGCCTTCCTGCTCGAGCCGACCTTCCAGACCTACGGCAACCGCCAGCGGATCGCCGAGCTCGCGATCCGCCATCGGTTGCCGGGGGTGTTTACCTTGCGCGAGTACGCCGAGGCCGGTGGGTTGATGTCCTACGGGCCCGACTGGCCGACGCTGCTGCGCCAGCTCGCGCAGCAGACCGACCGCATCCTGCGCGGCGCGCGCCCGGCCGAACTGCCGATGGAGCAGCCGACGCGCTTCGAACTCGTGATCAACCTCGCGACCGCGAAGGCGATCGGGCTCGCCGTGCCGCGGTCGCTGCAGTTGCGCGCGGACGAGATGATCGGGTGACCCGGCGCGGGGCTCGATCTAGGCCGCCCTCGCTCCTAGCTCGATCTTCGCCGCCGATTCGCCAGCGTCCCGCGCAGCGCTGCCGTCGCCATCGTGACGATGAACGCGGCCAGCGCGACGGCCGTCGCCGCGCCGCCTGCACGCAGCAGCGTCGTGTCGGCAAGCGCATCGCCCGCAAGCCGGATCGCGACCGACGCGTGCAGCAGCGCGAGCGGCAGGTAGAACACCGGTGCGTAGGGCAGCTGCACGCGCAGCACCGCGGGGAAGATGATCGGCGCGTGGCCGAACACCATCGAGAACACGAAGCCGACCAGCCAGGCGTGCAGCGCGGCGTCGTAGGCGCGCGTTCCCGGCGCGAGCCCGCCCGCCACGAGTGCGACCGCGGCGCCAACGGCGAGCCAGGCGTAGCCGGCGAGCAGCGCGACGGCGATGAAGCGCGTCAGCGCCTTGCCGTGCACGGTGCGCCGCGCAACGTCCTGGCGCACGAGCCAGAGCGCGAGCGCGAGCAGCGACGCGGCGAAGAGCTGGCCGCCCCACGCGCTGCCGCCCGCCGCGAGGCCGGCGAGGCAGGCCGCGAGCAGCGCGCCAAACACGCGCACCGCGACCGGCGACGGCGGGCGCAGGCGCGAGAGTTCGAGCCGCTCGCCAGCGATCGTCAGCACGAGGAAGGCGATCCACCACGGCACCACCTCGTGCACCGCGAGGCCCATGGCCCAGAGCAGGCTGCCGGCGAGCCAGGCCGCGGCCCCGATCGCGAGCGTGAGCGTGAAGAGCGCAACCTGCTGGCGCAGGATCACGAGCGTCGCCGCGAGCAGTACCGCCCCGCCGCCGACGTAGAGCCAGCGCGCAGCGGGCTCGAGGCCGGCGAGCAGCGCAAGCGTCGCCAGGCCCGCAGCGAGCGGTGCCGCGTAAGCCCAGAGCCGGCCGAGCGCGACCGCACGCTCGAGCGCGATCACGGTGCCGAAGAAGCCGCTGATCATCAATGGGCCGTGCAGCGCGACGAGCATCGCGAAGGGGGTGGGCAGCTCCCAACCCATGCGAACGAGGCCGGCGCCGGTGCCGGCGACGAGGGCCACGAAGCCCAGCACCAGCAGCGGCGCGCGCTGGCGCGGCTGGAGGTTCACGTCAGCCTTGCCAGCCGAAAAAGCTGCGCGCCGTCTCGCTCATCATCGACGGTTGCCAGAACGGCTCCCAGACGAGTTGCACCTTGACCTCGGTGCCGGGCGGGCAGATGCCCTCGACCGCGGCGCGCGACTGGTCGACGATCATGTCGGCCACCGGGCAGGCGGGCGTGGTCATCGTCATGTCGATCTCGACCCGGCCGTCGACCACCTCGGTGCGGTAGACGAGGCCGAGCTCGACGATGTTCATCCCGGCCTCGGGGTCGTCGACCGTTCGCAGCGCGTCCTGGATCGCGCTTTCGTCGGGGAGGGTGTCGAACATCGGCTAGGACCTTTCCACGCTATGGACGGCTGTCGTCCATCGCGCGGACATCATGCCTCGCGCACGAAAGACAGGCGCTGCGAGGGCTCGAAGCCGGTGTGGTAGAGGAAGCCGAGCAACGCCAGGTCGGTGCTCGCGACGACGGTCTCGACGCGGTCGACCTGCAGCGCGCCGAGGTTGGCGAAGAGCTGCGAGACGAGCGCATGGCCGACGCCGCGGTGCTCGTAGGCCGGGTCGACGCCGATCGTGTCGAGCACCGCCACCGGCTCGGTGCGGCCGAAGTCGCCCAGGTCGGCGCGCGCCATCACGTAGCCGACGATCGCGCCGTCGAGCCGCGCGGCGAGCGAGACGCGCAGCGCCGAGTCGCCCATCGCCTCGTCGAGCTTGCCGGCGATGTAGTCGTGGCGGTCGCGGCCGGTGATCTCGCGGTCGATGCGGACGATCTGCGGCAGGTCTTCGGGGCGCATCGCGCGCACCTCGGGCAGCACGCTCGCGACGCGCTCGAAATCGTTGCCCTGCGGCGCGCCGTAGTCGATCTCGGGATGGTTGACCACGCCCTCGGGCAGGTCGAGCGCGTCGCCGCGCTCGGCCTGGTAGCCGTCGCCGACGGCGCAGTCGATGATCAGCGTCGACGCCAGCCCAAAGCCCATCGCGTCGAGCCAGGTCAGCATGCGGTGATTGCGCCAGTGGGCCGCGGTGCGGAACTCGGCGATGCCGTGGCTCTTGGCGTAGCTCACCAGCGCCTCCATCAGCATGCGCCCGACACCGAGGCCGCGCCGGTCGGGCGCGACGCCGACGATCTCGAGCCGCAAGCCGGGCAGCGGGCGGCCGAACTCGCCCATCACGCGGCGCGCCATGATGTAGCCGGCGAGGCCCTTGTCGTCGTGCGCGGCGAGCTGCACGTGCTGCTTGGGCTGCTTGAGCACGGTCGCGAGCCGGCGCTGGAAGTAGGCGCGCCGCACGCGCCCCTCGACCGCGGCGTCGATGTCGACCACGGCGTCGAGGTCTTGCTGCGTCAGGGCGCGGATGGTGCAGGTGTGCAGGGTCGCGGCTTCGGTTTCCATGGCGGGGCGCCTTTCGTTGCGGGTTGGGTCAGGACGATGCGTAGGCGAAAGCGAGTTCGCGGTCGGTCTCTTCGTCGAGCAGGTCGTCGAGCAGTGGCAGCAGCGCCATCGTCTCTTTCTGGATGTGCGCCACCTGGCGCTCGACCATCTCGAGGGCGAGGCGTCGCAAGGCATCGAAATCGGCGTCCGACAGCGTGCCGGCTGCCGCGCCGCGCGCGAGTGGCAGCACCTCGTCGGCCACCGCGCGCATCGCATCATGCTCCTCGGTCAGCAGCGCGGCAATATCGGCTTCGCCAGACTCGGTCATGCGCGTGAAGAGCTCGCGCTCCTCGAAGTCGAAGTGGCGCGCCACGTCTTCCTCGACCAGGCGCGCAAAGGCCGAAGCCAGGCGCGCGATCTCGGGGTCGCGCGCGGCGCCGCTGCGCGGCGCGCGCGCGAAGGCCTGCTCGACGCGCCCGAGCAGGTCGAGGCTGTTGCGGTGCTCGGTGTCGAGCGCCTGGCTCACGTTGCGAAGGAAGGACATGAAGTGCAATCGTCTTAAATTGGTATTCAAATACCATAATAGCGAGGGTGGCGGTCAAGGCCTTTGATGCACCTCAAGCGGCGCCACCGCGCAGCCGGCGCATCAGGATCGCAAAGAATACGCCGAACGCCGCTGCCCCTGCCGCACCGACGGCGGCCGCCGCCGCCGCGATCCAGGCGTTGTCGATGACGATCGCCAGCGCGAGCCCGCCCAGCGCCGCGAGGTGGCAGGCGAAGTGCCAGGCCAGTGGCCGCTCGGCGGTGAGCGACGACGGCGTGGGCGGGCGCTTGGCGCCGCGCCCCGCGCCACCGGCGTGCATCGACGCCAGAAAAGGCAGGATGCGTTGCAGCATGCCGAACAGGAAGGTCAGCAGCCAGCCGCCGACGAGCGCCAGCCCGAACAACTGCGCCAGCCCCGGCAGCGGCGCGTCGAGCACGAACGCAAGCGCCAGCGCGAGGCTCGCCGCAAGCAGCGCCCAGGCGATGCGCACGAGCTGGAACGAGCGCCCGAGCTCGCGCCGCATGCCGCCCGCGAGCGCGGCGCGCATCAAGCGCAGGTGGAGCGCAAGCGCCGCCGCGCCGAGCGCGATCGCCGTGACGCGCAGCGGCAGCGGCGCGACATCGAGCGCGGCCAGCGCCGCCAGCAGCAGCGCAGCGACGGCCAACGCACACGAGGCCAGCGCCGGGCGATCGGGCGGGTTGGGCGCGAGCGCGAACATCGGCACCAGGATGTAGGCCAGGCCGAGCGCGAGCAGCCCCATGAAGCCGTAGGCGGCAGCCGCAACGTGCAGCGCCAGCGCCGTTGCGCGCGGCAGCGGCGGCGCGCCGAGCCAGGCGAAGACGAGCGACAGCGCCGTCGCGAGCACGACCGCCAGGCAGGCGAGCGCGGCCCAGCCATGCGCGACCACGGCCGGCATGCCGCGTGCGCCGCGCAGGTTGCGCGCGAGCAGCAGCGCGAAGCCGATCAGCGCCAGCACCACCGCCACCGCACCGGCCGCAGCCAGCGCCGGGATGACCGCGCCCATGCCGAGCGCGAGCGCAGCGACGCCGGGCGTGTAGAGCCACCAGATCGCGGCCGGCGCGTGCGTCGCTGCGCTCACCGGCTGGCGTGTCGCGACCGGCAGCAGTTGCAGGCTGGCGCCGATCGCGCTCATCGCGAGCACGCCGAGCGTGAGCAGGTGCAGCGCCGCGAGCACCGGCCCCGGCCCGCCGGCAAAGCGCGGCAGGTCGGCTGCGCCGGCGAGCAGCGCCAGCCAGGCGACGAGGTGAAACGCGATTGCCGCGCCGAAGAAGCGAAACGGGATCGACGCCGGCAGCAAGCGGCTCTTCGCTCCGCCGAGAAAGGCGCCCGGCGGGAGCTTGGTCTTGGTGGTCACGGCGCGGCGCGCGCGAGCCGTAGCCGCACCTCGCCGGCGTCGCCCGGGATGCGTTCGGCGCGCCAGCCGCGCTCGGCGAGCTCGGGGTAGAGCATCTGCGGGTCGCGGTCGTGGTGGACGACGATCACCGCCGTGGGGTCGGCGGCGAGCGCATCGACGAGCGCGACGATCTGCACCAGCGGCGCGGGCGGTGCGAGGCCGCGCACGTCGATGTGCTCGCCATCGGCATCGCGCCAGCGACGTGGCGCGGCTGCTGCGTTCATCCGACCATCGTCAGGCCGCCGCTCACGCTCAGCACCTGGCCGGTGATGTAGCTCGCGTCGGCGCCCGCGAAGAAGACGATCGCGGCTGCGATTTCTTCCGGCTTGGCAAAGCGGCGCATCGGGATCGCCTTCTTGAACGCGTCGAGGTGGCCCGCGGGCACGGCGGCGAGCAGCGGGGTGTCGGTCGGGCCCGGGCAGACGCAGTTGACGTTGATGCCGTAGCGCGCAGTCTCGCGCGCGAGCGACTTCGTGAACGCGATCAGACCGCCCTTGGCGCCCGAGTACACCGTCTCGCCGAGGCTGCCGACGCGGCCGGCGTCGCTCGCGATGTTGACGATGGAGCCGCTCTTGCGCTCGAGCATCGCCGGCAGCAGCGCCTTGGCCAGACGCATCGGGCCGACGAAGTTCAACGCGATCAGCTTGTCCCAGAGGTCGGGCGTGCCCTCCCAGAACGGCTTCGTGCTGCCCCAGCCGGCGGCGTTGACGAGGATGTCGACCGGCCCGAATTCAGTCTGCACCTGCTGCGCGAAGGCGGTCACCGAATCGGCGTCGGTCAGGTCGACGGCGACGAAGTGCGCCGCCTGCCCGCTGTCGCGCAGCGCCGCGGCGGCGGCCTCGCCGGCCTCGCGCGAGATGTCGGCGACGACGACGCGCGCGCCGCGCTCGGCGAGTGCCTGTGCCGTCGCGCGGCCGATGCCCGATGCGGCGCCGGTGACCACGGCCACCTTGTCCTTCATCGATGTCTGTGTGTTCGTCGTCATGGGTTGGTTCTCCTGGTGTTGCGGGCAAGAAAGGCGGTGACCTTGTCCCGGGTTTCGGGGTGTTGGTAGAGGGCGCGCGTCGCGGCGAGTTCTTCGGCGTAGCCGTCTCGCGCGGGGTCGGACAGCGCCGCGATGCAGCGCTTGTTGGCAGCCAGCGCTGCCTTCGGCATGGCCGACAGCCGCTGCGCGAGCGCCGCGGTCCAGGCTACGAGTTCGTCACCCGGCAGCGCCCATTGCACGACCCCGAGTGCCTGCGCCTGCGCGCCGCTGATGAGTTCGGCGCCGAGGATCAGGCGCTTGGCCACGCCGGGGCCGGCGAGCCGCGTCAGGCGCTGGGTGCCGCCGGCGCCGGGCACGAGGCCGAGCGACGACTCGGGCAGGCCGAGCGTGACGTCGTTCGCCGCGACGCGCAGGTCGCAGGCGAGCGCGAGCTCGAGGCCGCCGCCGAGCGCCGCGGCGCCGATCTCGGCGATGGTCGCCAGCGGCGCCGACTCGATGCGCTCGAACAGACGTTGCATCTCGCGCACGACCTCGGTCATCGCGTCGGGCCCTTCGGGCGTGGCGAAGCAGGCGCGGATCAGGGCCAGGTCGGCGCCGGCCGAGAACACGCGCTGGTCGCTGCGCAGGTGCAGCACGGCAATGCCGTCGTCGGCGATGGCGACGTCGAGCACCGCGTTCAGGGCCGCGATCAGCTTGTCGTCGAGCGCGTTGACCGGCGCGCGCGACAGCGTCGCGACGAGCACGCGGCCACGCTGCTCGGTCGCGACGAGTGCCGGCGCGGCAGTGGGCGGGCGCGCGGCCGGCGACGATTCAGCGGCAGTCATGGCGTCACTCCATCGTCCGATGCAGTTCCTGGAGCTTGCGCCGCAACAGCTTGCCGGTGGCCGTGCGCGGCAGCGCCTCGACGGCGTGCAGCCAGCGCGGGCGCTGGTGGCTCGGCAGCGCATCGGCGCCGGCCTGCAGCGCCTCGCCCGCGGCGGGGTCGTTGCCGGAGGCGACGTAGAACAGCGCGACTGCGTCAACGCCGTCGGCATCGGGGACGCAGACCGCGGCGGTCTCGACGATGCGCGGCGACTTGGCGGCGAGCTGCTGTTCGAGCGCGACCAGATCGACCCAGCGGCCGTGGATCTTGACCATCGAGTCCTCGCGTCCGGCAAAGCGCCAACCGCCTTGGATGGTGCCCCCAGGGCTCGGCGCGCCGAGCCCGCCCCCCGGGGGGGGAACGTCAACTTGGGGCGGCCCGGCGTTGACGTTGTCGTTGCGCACGAACAGGTCGGCCGGACTCAGCGCGCCGTCGCGGAAGGTCTCGGCCTGGGCCTGCGGGCGGTCGAGGTAGCCGAGCGCGAGCGTCGGCGCGCGGATCAGCAGCCGCGTCGGCATGCCGGCCGGCACTTCGGCGAGCGGCGCGATCTCGCAGCCCGGCGAGGGCGTGAAGCCGCGCCCATCGTCGTGGTCGAGCATCACGAGCACCAGCAATTCCGACGCACCATAGCCGTCGATGATCGTGAGGCCCGTCTGGCGCCGCCACTCGTCGCGCAGGCTTGCGGGCAGCGCTTCGCCGGCAGAGACGCACTGGCGCACGCCGGCCGCGGCGATGCGCGGCGCGAGCCCTTCGTGGATCAGGTTGCGGTACAGCGAGGGCACGCAGAACAGCACCGTCGGGCGCTGCTTTTCGACGGTCGCGACGACGCCCTGCGCGGTCGGCCATTGCGGGTCGAGAATGATCGTCGCGCCGAGCTTCAGGCCCGCGAACAGGCTGTTCGTCTGCGGGTAGGAGAAGAAGAGTTTGGAGCTTGCATAGAGCCGGTCGTCGGCGCGCACGCCGATGCCGTCGCGCGAGACCTGCTCGATCGCGCCTGCAAAGCGGTGCCCGTGGACGACGGCCTTCGGCTTGCCCGAGGTGCCCGACGAGTGACACCAGAAGGCGGGCGCGTCGGACGCCATGGCGCGTGGCGCACAGGGTTCGGCCGCATCAACTTCGCGCCGCCAGTCGGCGCGCGTGACGAGGCGGCTGTTCCAGGGCGCGGGCGTCGGCTCGTCGGCCTCGACGAGGATCGCGCCGAAGCCGGCCTCGTCGAGGATGTAATGCCACTCGGCCTCCGGGATGCGCGGGTTGACCGCGACCCCGATCGCGCCCGACCACATCGCGCCGAGGTAGGCGACCACCCAGTCGCAACTGTCGGCGAGCTTGACCGCGACTCGCTCGCCGGGCGCGATGCCGCGCGCCTGCCAGACCGCCGCGGCGCGGGCAACGCGATCGCGCAGTTCGCCGTAGGTGACGCGATCGTCGCCGCAGACGAGGGCGACCCTGGCATCCGGATGGCCGTCGAGCAGCACGGCGGCCGCGTTGCCGCCCGGGGCGCTGCCCGCCTCCGGCGTCGGGTGCAGCAGGTCGCTTGCAAACAGGCCCGGCCTGCCGTCGCGCCAGCGCGCGAACTCGGTGGCGAGGATGTCGGCATGCTCGCGCTCCTCGGCGGCGAGCTCGCGATAGAGCTCTGCCTCGGCCGAGCCCGGGGTGCATTGGCCCGAACGCTCGGCGAAGAAAGCCGCAGCGCGCTGCTCGAGTGCGATCGCGATCCGGAACAGGTTGGCCGGGTCCTGCGGTCGGCTCTCGACATCGCCGAAGATTGCCGCGAGCTCGACCCGGAACCAGGGCGCCGGCGCCGGCACGTCGAGGTGGTAGCGCCGCGAGAGCGTCTCCATGTGCTCGCCTTCCATCAGCGCGAAGCGGCCGAAGAGCTGGCGCAGTTGCGGGTCGCTCGTATCGGCCGCGGCGCGCTGGTAGAACGCGCGCCCGCCGAGCTCGATCTCGAACGCCATGCGGATGCCTTCGAGCGCCGCTGCGGCCTCGGCGCGGCGGCCCTCGACGACCTCGAGCGCGCCGCCGCAATGCGGGCAGCGGCCATAGGGGAAGGCGAAACCCTCGCTGACCTTGGCGCAGGAGGTGCAATGCCATTGCAGGCTCTCACCGGCACAGCAGATGTACACGCCTTCGCTTTCGTCGGCGAGCGGGCGGTGGCACTTCGGACACAGCATGGGGGTGACCCTCAGAGGGGAGTAGGGGGAACGAAGGCGTCGATCTGCGCCTGCGTGACGGGCCATTGCCGCTGCTGCAGGTAGGTGCCGATCGCCTTCGCTGCGCGCCGGCCGGCGCTCATCGCGAGAATCACGGTCGCGCCGCCGGTGACGATGTCGCCGCCGGCGAACACGCCCGGCAGGTTGGTCGCCTGCGTTGCGTCGTCGGCCATGATGTAGCCGCGCTTGTCCAGGCCCAGGCCCTGCGTCGCCTGGCCGACGATCGGGTTCGCCTTGGTGCCGAGGGCGTAGATCACGCTGTCGCAGTCCCAGTCGTGGAATTCGCCCAGCGGCACCGGCGAGCGCCGGCCGCGTGCGTCGGGGTCGCCGAGCGCCATCTTCTGGACCCGGATGCCGCGCACGTCGCCGTCGTCGTTGAGCAGGATCGCCTCGGGCGCGTGCAGGAAGGCGAACTCGACGCCTTCTTCCTTGGCGTGGCGCAGTTCCTCGACGCGCGCCGGCGCCTCGGCCTCGGAGCGGCGGTAGACGCAGCGCACGCGCCCGGCGCCGAGGCGCTTGGCGACGCGCAGGCAGTCCATCGCGGTGTTGCCGGCGCCGATCACGACCACGCTCTCGCCGAGCGCGATCGGCGTGTCGCGGTAGGGGAACTGGTCGCCGCCCATCAGGTTCACGCGCGTCAGGAACTCGTTCGCCGACAGCACCTGGCCCGCCGATTCGCCAGGAATGCCGAGGAACGATGGCGCACCGGCGCCGGCGGCGACGAAGACCGCGTCGAACCCCATCTTGCCGGTGAGCTGGGCGATGCCGAAGGTCTTGCCGATGACCTTGTTGGTCTCGAAGCGCACGCCGCAATCCTGCAGCCTCTTCACCTCGCGGTCGATGATGTCGCGCGGCAGCCGGAACGACGGGATGCCGTAGCGCAGCACGCCGCCGACGACGTGCAGCGCCTCGTAGACCGTGACCTCGGCACCGAACTTGACGAGATCCGCCGCCGCCGCGAGCCCGCCCGGCCCCGAGCCGACGATTGCGACCTGGCCGAGCGACTTCTCGAAGCGCGGCGCGACGACCGGCTTGGCGCGCGCGTTGTCGCCGACGAAGCGCTCCAGGCGCCCGATCGCGACCGGCTCCATCTTCGCCTTGATCAGCACGCACTGCGCCTCGCACTGGCTCTCCTGCGGACACACGCGCCCGCACACCGACGGGAAGATGCTCGACTCGTGGATCGTCTCGACCGCCGACTCGAGGTCGCGCACGAGCAGGTGGCGGATGAAGCGCGGGATGTCGATCGCGACCGGGCAGCCGTCGATGCAGGTCGGCTTGACGCACTGGATGCAGCGCTCGGCCTCGCGCAACGCCGCCGCGTAGCCGTAGCCGAGATTCACCTCGGCAAAGCTGCCCGCGCGCTCGTGCGCGTCGCGTTCGGGCATCGCGACCTGCTTGCGCTCGAGCGCGGAGTACTTCTTGTAGGTGCGCTTGCCCTCGACGATGAGCTTCTGCTCGAGGCTGCACACGTGTGCCAGATCGTCGTTGGCCTGCGTCTCCTGCTTCTTGAAGCGCCGCTGGCGCGCGTGCAGCTCCTTGAAGTCGATCTGGTGCGCGTCGAAGTCGGGCCCGTCGACGCAGGCGAAGCGGATCTCGCCGCCGACCGTGACGCGGCACGAGCCGCACATGCCGGTGCCGTCGACCATGATCGTGTTCAGCGACACCATCGTGCGCACGCCGTGCGGTCGCGTCGTCTCGGCGCAGGCCTGCATCATCGGCATCGGGCCGATCGCGACCACGAGATCCGGGTGCTCGCGCTCGAGAACGTCGGCGAGCGCGGCGGTCACGAAGCCGGCCCGGCCGGCGCTGCCGTCGTCGGTGCACACGATCAATTCGTCGGCGTACTCGGCGAGCTTGTCGCGCCAGAACACGAGATCCTTGTTGCGAAAGCCGACGATGCAGGTGGTGCGATTGCCGGCCTGCTTGAACGCGCGCAATTGCGGATAGACCGGCGCCACGCCGAGCCCGCCGCCGACGAGCACGACATGCCCCACCTTCTCGATGTGCTGCGGCAGGCCGAGCGGCCCGACGAAATCGTCGAACTCGTCGCCTTCGGCATAGTCGTCGCGCATCTCGCGCGTCGTCTTGCCGAGCGCCTGCACGACGACCGTGATGCTGCCGCGCTTGCGGTCGTAGTCGGCGACGGTGAGCGGGATGCGCTCGCCGCCCTCGCGCAGGCGCAACATCACGAAGTGGCCCGGCTCGGCAGCCGCCGCGACATCGGGCGCGGCGATCTCCCACAGGAAGGTCTGATCGGTGAACTTGTCGGCTTTGAGGATCTGGTACACGGGCGGACTCACTTCAGCGGGGGGCCGATTCGACCCAGAGGTCGTCGGCGAGCTTGCGCGCCAAGGCCTGCAACATGCGGCGCCGGTAGCGCACCGTCGCGACGGTCGTCGCAAGCACATTGCTCGTGGTGCGCACGGCCGTCACGAGCGCCTGCGCGGCAGCGTCGTCCCACGCGGCGCCGACCAGGGAGTCGGTCGGCACGACGAGCGGCGCCGAGTTGGTGCCGGTGATGACGACGCGCAGTCCGGCCAGGCGATCGCCGTCGCGCGCCAGGGCGACGGCCACGCCGGCGAGCGGGAAGTCGACGGCGTCGCGCACGCGCGCCTTCTCGTACGCGGCGCGCCAGCGCCCCGGTGGCGGCACCTCGACACCGGCCAGCCACTCGCCGGGTGCGAGGGTGAGGCGCTGCGCGCCGTCCTCGCGGAACAGCGCGGCGAGCGGGATCGTGCGACGTCCGCCCGGGCCGACGATGTCGGCCTCGGCGCCGAGCACGATCAGCGCCGGCGCAACGTCGCCGTGATAGGTCGCGTAGCAGCGGTCGCTCTTGACGACGACATGGCAGGTGTCGCCGCGGAACTTCAGGCAGTAGCCGTTGCCGGCGCGCCACCACTCGCTCTGGTTGTAGAACACGCAGCGCGTGTCCTGGCACAGGTTGCCGGCCAGTGTCGCAGCTTCGCGGTGCGTCGGCCCGGCGACGAGGCCGGCGGCGCGCGCCAGCGCAGGCCACCCGGCGCGCACGCCGTCGTCGCCGGCCAGGGCTGCCAGTGTCACCATCGCGCCCAGGCGCAGGCCGCCGTCGGCGCGCCGCTCGATCGCGGCCAGCCCGGCGACCGCGGAGAGGTCGACCAACGCGCGCGGCTCGCCCAGCCCGCGGCGCAGGTTGGGCAGCAGGTCGGTGCCGCCGGCCAGCGCCTGAGCGCCGTCGGCGGCGAGTTCGCGCGCCGCGTCGTCAAGCGACGACGGGCGAACGAAGCGCAATTCGTGCAATGCATTCATGCGACCCCCTTGGCGCCGCGCGCCGTCCCCCCGAGGGGGAATTCGCCCTTCGGCCGGCCGTGCGGGCTCATGCCGGCTGCCTCGCGTCGAGCAGTTCGATGATGCGGTCCGGGCTGAACGGGAACTCGTTGCAGCTCACGCCCGCGGCCTCTTGCACCGCCTCGCGCAATGCCGGCAGGAAGCCGGCGAGCATGCCCTCGGACGACTCCTTGGCGCCGAACGGGCCGTTCGGGTCCATGCTCTCGACGATCAGCACCTCGATGTCCGGGCTCTCGACCATCGTCGGCACGCGGTAGTCGAGCAGGTTGCCGTGCAGCATGCGCCCGTCGTCGTAGACCGTCTGCTCCGACAGCGCCTGTCCCATGCCCATCCACACGCCGCCCTGGGTCTGGCCTTCGACGGCGAGCGGGTTGAGCGCGCGCCCGACGTCGACCGCGACCCAGACCTTGTGCGCGGTGACCTTGCCGCTGAACTCGTCGACCGAGGCCTCGACGACCTGCGCCGAGTAGCAAAAGCCCATGGTGGCGCCGATCGCGCTGCCGCGGATCTTCTTGTCGCCCTGGAACTCGATCGGGCAGGTGTAGGTGCCCTTGACCGTGACGGCGCCGCAGTCGACCATCGCCGCGCGCACCGCGTCGATCCACTTCAGGCCGGCCTCGGGTTCGCCGCCGCGCACGCAGAACACTTCGTCGCGCACCTCGATCTCGTCCTCGGACGCCTGCAGCCGGCCGGCGGCGGCCTTCACGAGCAGGGCCTTGAGTTCGAGCGCGGCGGCAATCGACGCACGGCCGACCATGAAGGTCACGCGCGACGAATAGCTGCCGTTGTCCTTGGGCGTCACGGCGCTGTCGGACGATATGACGCGGATGCGCGCCAGCGCGACGTCGAGCACCTCGGCGGCGCACTGCGCGGCCATCGTGCTCGAGCCCTGGCCGATGTCGGCAGCGCCGGTGAACAGCGTCACGCCGCCGTCGAAGTCCAGCCGCAGCTGCACCGTCGCATGCGGCTCGCCGGTCCAGTGCTTGGGCGTCGAGGTGCCCGAGACGAAGTGCGAGCACGCCAGGCCCAGGCCGCGGCCCTTGGGCATGCGGCCCTTGCGCTCGTCCCAGCCGGAGGCGGCCTTGACCTTCTCCAGGCATTCCGGCAGGCCGTAGCTGAGCACGTTCTGCGCGTACATCGTGCGGTAGGGCAGCTGCGGCAGCAGGTTCTTTTGCCGCACCTCGAACCCGTCGAGGCCGAGTTCGGCCGCCATGTCGGTCAGCAGCGCCTCGAACGCGGCGCGCGTGTCGACTGTGCCGTGGCCGCGCTGCGCACCGCACGGCGGCAGGTTGGTGTAGACGCGCCAGGCGTCGTGCTTGATCGCCGGGATGTCGTACAGGCCGTGCATCAGCGCCCCGGTGTAGAGGATGGTGATGATCCCGTAGCCGGCGTAGGCGCCGCCGGCCTGCGTCGCCTCGAGCGCGAGCGCGGTGATGCGGCCGTCGCGCGCGAGGCCGATCTTCATCTTGACGAACGTCCACGGCCGGCCGCGGTGCGCAATGAAGGTCTCCTCGCGCGTCTGCAGCAGGCGCACGACGCTGCGCGAGCGGTGCGCGAGCAGCGCGGCGATGATCTCGAAGTGCAGGCACTCGGTGCGCGCGCCGAAGCCGCCGCCGAGGAAGGGCTTGATCACGCGCACCTGCGACTCGGCGAGCTGCAGGCAGGCCGCGACCTTCAGATGCACGTAGTAGGGCACCTGCGTCGTCGTGTGCAGCGTCACGCCGTCGCGCTCCATGTCGTACTCGGCGAGCGTTGCGTTGAGCTCCATGTGCGCGTGGTTGACCTCAGCGAAGGTGAAGGTCTTCTCGCGCACCAGGTCGGCGGCGGCAAAGCCGGCCGCGGTGTCGCCGAACTCGGCGTGCACCTCACGCAGCACGTTGTTGGGCTTGTCGTCGTGGATCGCGACCGCGCCCGGCTTCATCGCCGCCTTGGCCGTGAAGTAGCCGGGCAGCACGTCGTACTCGACCTCGATCAGCGCGAGCGCGCGCTCGGCCGTCGCCTCGTCGTCGGCGGCCACCGCGGCCACAGGGTCGCCGCGGTAGCGCACCTTGCCGCGCGCGAGCGGGTATTCGTTCTCGGCGATCGGCAGCACGCCGTAGGGCACCGGCGTGTCCTCGCCGGTGCACACGGCGTGCACGCCGGCGAGCGCGCGCGCCGCGCTGGTGTCGATAGCGACGATGCGCGCGTGCGCGTGCGGGCTGCGCAGGATGCGCCCGACGAGCGCGCCGGGCGCCGCGATGTCGGCGGTGTAGCGGGCGCGTCCGGTGACCTTGTCGACGCCGTCGATGAGCGGCGTGCGGGTGCCTATCGCGCCGCTGCGCGGCGCGTTCGTGCCATTTCCGCCGGCTCGCGGCGCTAGGGTGCCGTTGCCGGCGGCGCGGGGTGATTGCGTGCTCATTGGAGTACCTCCGTGCTCAGCACTCCGGTATTCGCCCTTGGGGCCGCCCGGCGCGCTCATCGCGCGCCTCCGCAGCCACCACCCGCCGCGGCCTGGACCGACTCGACGATCTTCACGTAGCCGGTGCAGCGGCACAGGTTGCCGGCCAGCGCCGCCTTGATCTCGTCCGCGCTGGGTTCGGCATTGCGCCGCAGCAAGCCCTCGGCGGCCATGATCATGCCGGGCGTGCAGAAGCCGCATTGCGCGCCGAGCTTGTCGTGGAAGGCCTGCTGCAGGCGCGACAGGCGGCCGTCCTTGGCCAGCCCCTCGACGGTCTCGATGCGGCGGCCCTCGACCTGCGCCGCGAGCGTCGAGCAGGCCAGTCGGGGCCGGTCGTCGACGAGCACCGTGCACGCGCCGCACTCACCGCCGTCGCAACCCTGCTTGGTGCCGGTCATGCCGATCGTGTCGCGCAGCACCTCGAGCAGCAGCGCGCCGTCGGCGGCGGCGACGGTGTGCTCGCGGCCGTTGACGCTCAACGTGAGCAATCTCTTTGGCATGTCAGGTCTCCCGCTGGGCTACGCCGAGGGAGGCCTGTGCCCCCCTGGGTGTCCGCGGCAATCGAAAGTTGCGGCGCAGGCTCACATCGCGAAGCGAGGTGAAGGCGCCAGGCGCCGGCCGCAGCCAACGAAGTGAGCTTGGGGGTTTCATGCTGCCTCCTTGGGGCGCAGGTCGCGCACGCGCACCGCCTTGCCCTGCGAGCGCGGGATCTCGCCCGGCGCCTTGACGACGATCGTGGCGGTGACGCCGACGAGCGACTTGATGTGGTGCGCGACGTCGTGCGCGAGGGCGGCGTAGCCCTCGGCCGGGACTTCGGGCAGGGCCTCGACATCGACCGCGATCGTGTCGAGCTTGCCTTCGCGCCGGACCACGATCTGGTAGTGCGGCGCGAGGCCCGGCCGGCCGATCAGCACCGACTCGATCTGCGACGGATAGACGTTGACGCCGCGGATGATCAGCATGTCGTCGTTGCGGCCCGTGACGCGCAGGATGCGCGCGTGCGTGCGGCCGCAGTCGCAGCGCTCGCGCGCGACGCGGGTGATGTCGCGCGTGCGGTAGCGCAGCATCGGCAGCGCCTGCTTGGTCAGCGTCGTGATCACGAGCTCGCCCGCCTCGCCCTCGGCGCGCGGCGCGCCGGTGTCGGGGTCGATGACCTCGAACAGGAAGTGATCCTCCCAGCCGTGCAGGCCGTTGCGGCACTCGCACTCGCAGGCTACGCCCGGCCCCATGATCTCGGACAGGCCGTAGATGTCGACCGCCCTCAGTCCCAGGCGCGCCTCGATCTCGGCACGCATGGCCTGGCTCCAGGGCTCGGCGCCGAACATGCCGATCTCGAGCGCGCTCTGGCGCAGATCGACGCCCATGCCCTCGGCAACCTCGGCGATCGCAAGCGCGTACGACGGCGTTGCGCACAGCACGCGCGCCTTGAAGTCCATGATCAGCGCGACCTGGCGCTCGGTGGAGCCGCCCGATACCGGCACCACCGTTGCGCCGAGTTCCTCGGCGCCGTAATGCGCGCCGAGGCCGCCGGTGAACAGGCCGTAGCCGTAGGCGTTGTGGACCATGTCGCCGGGACGCACGCCGGCGCAGAAGAACGAGCGCGCCACGAGGCCGGCCCAGTTGGCGATGTCCTGGCGCGTGTAGCCGACGACGGTCGGCTTGCCGGTCGTTCCCGACGAAGCATGCACCCGCGCCAGCTCCGGCACCGGCCGCGCGAACATGCCGAACGGATAGTGGTCGCGCAGGTCGGTCTTGACGGTGAAGGGCAGGCGCTGCAGGTCGGCGAGCGAGCGCAGGTCGCCGGGCGCGAAGCCACGCGCATCGAGCCGTGCGCGCTGCATCGGCACGTTGTCATACGCGTTGCGCACCGTCTCCTGCAGGCGTGCGAGCTGCAGCGCTTCGAGCTTCTCGCGCGGCATGCACTCGGTCTCGGGATGCAGCTGGCTTGTCGTCGTTGCCATCGAACGTCCTTTTGTCGTCAGCGCCGCACGCCGCGCACCGGCAGGTGCGTGAGCGCGAAGCCCTGGTTGAATCCTGCACGAGTGATGAGCGCGAACTTGAACCACGCACCGGCAGCGGCGGCCAGCAGGCCTGCCGGCGCGAGCAGCAGCGTGGGCAACAGGCCTGCGGCGACGAGTGCCATCAGCGCCAGCGGCACCAGCGTCCCGCCCCACAGCAGGCCGCGTTCGACGGCGGCGAGTGCGGTGCGGGCGCGCGCGCCCAGGCGCTTGTGATACTCGGCCCAGAACACGATGCGCACGATCAGCAGCAGCGCGGCGAGACCGAACAGCCAGGCCTGTGCCGAAACGAGCGCCGGCGCCGCGAGCATCAGCAGGCCGCCGCCCTCGGCAAGGCCGGTCGCGACGATGAGCGGCACCACGCGCGGCTCGCGCCACGCCGGGATGCCCTTGGCCATGTGCAGGATGCGCCCCTGGCAGTAGATGAAGCCGAGCGCGAGCACGGCCGCGGCAGGCGCCAGCTGCGGCCACAGGACGGCGCTCGCCAGGCCGACCGGCATCAGCAGCATCGCGACCATGCCTTCGCGCGTCATCCACGAGGTCTGCGGGTTGAAGAACACATGCAGCGCGCGCAACGGGCGGCCGATTTCGGCCCACACGCACAGCAAGCCGGCGCCGATCAGCGCGAGGCCGGCGACGAGCAGCGCCGGATGCGCACCCGCGACAACCGTCCACACGACCAGGCCCGCGCCCGCGCCGCCGCCCATGAAGTTGCCGGCGGCGCGCCAGTCCCAGTTCGTCTGCTGCCAGGGATTCGGGCCGAAGCTCATGTTTGCGGCCCGTCCCAGATGTAGTGAAAGCCGGGCCCGGTGCCGAGCTCCTCGTGCATCCGAAAGCTCTGGTTGTCGCGCAGCAATTGCGAGACGTTGCTCTTCGGGTCGTCGGAGTCTCCGAAGGCGAGCGCCTGCGCGATGCACGAGTTCACGCAGGCCGGCGTCGCGGTCGGGTCGACGCCGGGCGTCAGGCCTTCGGCGAGGCCGGCGTCGATGCGGTCGACGCAGAAGGTGCACTTGGTCGCCACTGCGAGGCGCGCATCGTCGCGGCGTTCGGCCTCGTTGTCGGTCGCCTTGCCATAGGCGAAGCTCGCGCGGTCGGTCTTGTAGCGTGCCTGGTAGGGGCAGGCGACGGCGCAGTAGGCGCAGCCGATGCACAGGTCGTAGTCGATCGTGACGATGCCGTCGGGGCGCTTCTTGGTCGCCGTGCTCGGGCACACGTGCATGCAGGGCGGGTCTTCGCAATGCTGGCAGCCGACCGGCACGAAGACGCGCTGCACGTCGGGATACTCGCCGACCTCCATGTCGAGCACGCGCCGCCACTGCACGTCGGGCGGCGTCGCGTTGGCGTGCTTGCAGGCGGCGGTGCAGGTCTGGCAGCCGACGCAGCGCCGCAAGTCCGCGATCATGGTCCAACGAGTCATGCTCGAACCCTGCCGGCCTTGGTGACCTTCACGCGCACCAGATCCGCCCCCGACCCCGTCGCATCGGTCAGGTCCATCGACATCTCGGCGAGCGTGTTCAGGCTCGGCACGTCGAAGTCCTTGGCCACCGGCGTGACCCAGTGGTCGAACTGGCCGATCAGCAGCAGCGTGTCAGGGCGGATGCCCTGGCGCAGCACGACATGGCCTTGCGTGGCGCGGCGCGGCGTCGAGATCTCGACCCGATCGCCTTCCTGCAGGCCGAGCTTCTCGGCGGCGCGCGGGTTCATGATCACGCCGCCGTGGCCGGCCACGTTGCCTGCGACCTCGCGGATCATCTGCACGCCGACGTTGCCGCCCCAGGCGTACTGCATGCTGCGCGCGGTGATGAGCCAGAACGGATAGTCCTCGGCCTTGCCGCCGATCGTCGCGACGTTCTTCTCCCACAGGCCGGGAAAGTCCTTCCACGGCGGCAGCGCCTGGTACTCCTTCAACTGCTCGTCCCACCAGTGCATGTCGGACTCGTGCAGCCTTCGGCCGAGTTCCTCGCCGACGCGCTTCAAGCGCTCCTGGTAAGGCATCTCGAAGCGTAGGCCGCGCTCGACCACCGTAGGGTAGAGGTACCACTGCTCGCGCGGGAAGGGGCGGGTCTTGAAGCCGTTGGCTTTCCACCAGTCGAGGCCCTGCACCTCGGCGCCCTCGCTCAGCTCGGCGCTCGCGGCCTTGCATGCGGCGTCCCAGATCGCGTCGCGGCTGTGAGCCTGGGTCGTGTCGAGCGAGAAGTCGCCGTACTCGCTCTTGAGCGCGATGCCGCAGGTGCCGCGGTTGATCGCCGCATTGTACTTTTCGAGCAGGCCGCAGCGCTTCGCGAGCTCGGTGCAGATGTCGGAGAAGTCGCGCGCCTCGCCGCGCGCCGCCACGATCGGCTGGCGCAGCGCGAAGCCTTCGTGGTCCCAGAACTGCTCCTGGTACTTCGTCGCCGCGAGGCGCAGCAGTTGCAGGCTCTCGAGGTCGGTCGCGTCGGGCAGCAGGATGTCGGCGAAATGGTTGCTTTCGTCGCGCGTGTACGCGAAGGCGACGACGAAGGGGAAGCGCGCGATCTTGTTGCCGACACCCGGCGTGTCCCAGAACGAGATCGCCGGATTGGTGCGGTAGACGAACCAGACGTCCGGCGGCTCGACCTTGGGCAGGCCCTTGGGCGTGGCGTCGAGGAACATCCAAGAGAAGTGCGTCGGCCCGAGCGCCTGCGCCCAGGCGTTGTTGCCGGTCAGCGGCACCATCGTCTTGTACGCGTTGCGGATGTTGGGCTGCGCCGACCAGTGCTCTTTGGAGGTCGGGTTGAACGGGTAGTCCATCAGCCCGTCGGGGCCCGGGCGCACGCTCTCATGCCGCCCGGCCATCGGCCGCACCAGGCGCACTGTCGTGCCGATGGTGCCGCCCGGAACTTCGAGCGCGCCGACGAGCGTCGCGAGCAGCGTGCGCGCCCAGCAGCATTCGTAGCCGCCCCAACCGTTGTTGACCGTCTTGCCGAGCGTCACCGCGACCGGGCGCAAGGGCATCACCTTGCCGCCGATCTCGACCGTCTCGCCGATGCAGGCGTGGTCCAGATATTCGTTGGCGATGGTGCGCATCGTCGCCGCGGGCACGTCGCAGATGCCCGCCGCCCATTCGGGCGAGTAGGGCGCCATGTGGGCGACGAGCTTGTCGAACGCGGTCTGGCCCTCGAGCAGGCCGTCGGCGAGCACGTCGCCATCGGCACCGATCTCGACCGCATCCACCTGCACGCTCGCGCTCAGGGCCTCGCGGATGCCGGGCGCGTCGTGCAGCGCCGCGCGGCCGGCCGCCTCGTCCCAGACGAGGGGCTTCTTCGTGGCGCGGTCGCGCAGGTAGTAGCCGTGCGCGCCGACGAGATAGGGCGAGCTCGTGTGGTGTGCCAGGTGCGGCAGGTCGAGCTGTTCGCGCCGCGCCTCGTGCAGCATGACGTGGATCAGCGCATACAGGAACGCGGCATCGGTCTTGGGCTTGATCGGCACCCATTGCGCCGAGCACGCGCCGGTGATCGACAGGTGCGGCTCGACCTGCACCCGCTTCATGCCGCGCACGCGCGCATTCGCGTGGCGCCAGACGCCGACCACGCCGCCGGCGGCCTCGATGTTGTTGCCGCACGAGATCAGGTAGTTGCAGCTCGGCGTGTCGGCGGCGACGATGAAGGCGCGGTGCCACAGCTCGCCGTACAGGTGCTCGGAGTGATAGCACTTGACGCCCTGGCCCGAGCCGAAGCCCATGTCCA
Organism: Ideonella sp.; assembly: GCF_016702655.1. Taxonomy (GTDB): domain Bacteria; phylum Pseudomonadota; class Gammaproteobacteria; order Burkholderiales; family Burkholderiaceae_C; genus CAIKUF01. The sequence goes on along the minus strand of NZ_JADJDO010000004.1, from coordinate 104,532 downwards.
CCGGCCCCCAGGCGGCGAGGAAGGCCGGGAAGGTGCCCATGTAGAACTGCGGCGTGCCGCCGCCGCCGAAGCTCGCCGCCAGGCGCGGGTAGCCCGACGCGTCGGTCAGTCCCTCGGCGCGCAGGCGGTTCAGTTGCGCGGCGATCGTGTCCAGCGCCTCGTCCCACGAGATCGGCACGAAGCCCGGGTCCTGGTCGCGGCCCTTCTTCGGATTCGTGCGCTTGCAAGGCGTCAGGATCCGATTCGGGTTGTAGGTCTTCTGCACCAGGCCGTAGGCCTTGACGCAGACTTTGCCGCCGCCGGGGTGGACCTCGGCGGCGCAGAAGTTGGGCTCGACCTCGGTCGCCACGCCGTTCTCGACCCGCACCGTCAGCAGGTCAGGGCCTGCCACGCACTGGTAGCAGTAGGTCGGCACGCGGGTCATGACGACCCCTCGGCCGACGGGTACGTCGGCCGATCCCCCAGGGGGATGCGGGCCGGCTTGGGAGCGGCCCGGCGCTCGGCCCGCCGCGTGCGCGCGGACGCGCGATCGCTCATCCCGCGAGCCCGGCCTTGGCTGCCTTGACCGCGAGGCGCTTCTCGGTCGTCCCGACGTCGACGATGAAGCGCTGGTGACGCCCGCGGCAGATGGGCTCGACGCTGTCGCGCCCGGCGATCTCGAAGCTCACCGCACGCCCCTTGACCTCGGCGATCGTCACGTCGAGATCGACCTTCATGTCCATCAGCGTCGCGGCGAGGTGATCGACCTCGACGCGCGTGCCGACCGAGTCCTCGCCTGCGTCGAGGTGCTTGCCGAGCAGGTCCCGGCACGCGATCTCGATGTCGCGCACCAGCATCGGAGTGGCGTAGACGCGCGCCTTTTCGCCCATGAAATCGATCGTCCGCTCGCGATCGACGAGGATCGTCACGCTGCCGGCGACGCCGGCCTTGAGGCTGTCTTTCATCGGGATTCCCCTTGTGCTGGCACCCGCCACGGGCCGGACTGGAGGCAATACAATCATTCTGGTACCGAAATGCAGATTAGAGTTTGATCTAGTTCATACTCCGATGCCGACCATGTTCCAGACTGTAGCTCCCGAAAGCCGCGCGCGCCGCCGGCGCGTCGCGCCGCCTGCCGCGGCCGATGCCGCTGGCGGCGTCGTCGTGCGCCCGGTGCGGCGTGCCGATCTCGAGCAGGTGATCGCGATCGACAGCACCGTCACCGGCCTCGAGAAGCGCGCCTACTGGGCATCGGTCTACCGCCGCTACGGCGTGGCCGGGCGCGGAGAGCAGAAGTTCCTCGTTGCGCTCGAGGGCGAGCGCGTGGTCGGCTTCGTGATCGGCGAGGTGCGCGACTGGGAATTCGGCTCGCCGCCCTGCGGCTGGGTGTTCGCGATCAGCGTCGATCCGCAGGCTCGGTTGGCCGGCACCGGCACGCGCTTGCTGGAGGCCATCTGCGCGAGCTTTCGGCGCGCGGGCGTGAAGAAGCTGCGCACGCTGCTGGCGCGCGACAACACGCTCATCCTGTCGTTCTTCCGCAGCCAGGGCCTGATGGCGGGGCCGCTGATGACGCTCGAGCGCGACCTCGCGTCATGAGACTTCAGAAGAACACCTCGCTCGCGCTGTACAGCGTGCTCGAGTTCGCGAGCGATCCGGCGCACCATGTCTCGGCGGCCGAGATCGCCGACAAGTACGGCGTGTCGTCGCACCACCTGGCCAAGGTGCTCGCCGAGCTGGCGCGCAGCGGCATCGTCGAGTCGGTGCGCGGTGCCGGCGGCGGCTACCGGTTCACCGGCAACGCACGCCGGCTGACGCTGATGGACATCATCGAGCTGTTCGAGGAAGTCACGCCGCCGGCTGCCGAGCGCGAGGGCCAGACGCCGGTCGATCGCGCGCTCGGCGCGGTGCTGGCCGAGATCGACGAGAACGCCAAGGCGACCTTCAACTCGATCACGCTCGCCACCATGCTTGGCCTGATCGAGCGCCAGCAAGGCGCCACCGCGCAAACGGTCAACGCCGATCGAGCCAGATGACGGGGCGCGGCTGCGCGCCGCTCGCAGGCCCGGCAAGACCGTGCTCGAAGCGCGCCCGCCCGGCGGCGTAGGTGTCGCCGTAACCCTTGAGTTCGTGCGGCAGGCGCGCCAGCGCAAGCGCTTCGGGGCCGCTCCCCTCGCCGCGCAATGCAGCCTCGAGCTGTGCCAGCCAGGCCTCGATGGCCTCTTGTTCGCGGCCGAAGCGCAGCGAGCGCGGGCGCAGCGGACGCAGCGCAGCGGCCAGCCGCAGCGCGAGCGCGCCGATGACGGAGGTGGTTTGCAGCGTGACGCCCTTGCCGCTTGCGGGCTTGGCGCCGGCAGCGCGGCGCTCCAGCCAGGCGCCGAGCGAACGCGGCAGCACGGCGGCGACTTCCTCGGCGCGCGGCTTGAAGAACTCGTACACGCGCACGACGTCGGTCTCGGCCGCGCCGGCCTCGCCGCGGATGCGCGCCAGCCTGCCGGCGCGCGCCTTGAGACCGGCAACGCGGATGATGTCCTCGTAGCACATCCACAACGCGAGGCAGCGCGCAGCTTCGCGCGCGACCGGATGCGCGCGCTCGGCCTCGGAGGCGACGACGCGCTCGACGCGCTCGAGATAGCGCTCGGCGTAGGCCATATCCTGGAAGTCCAGCGCCTGGGCCGCGCCGATGCGGGCGAACTCGGCCACCGGCGCCGGCAGTGCGGCCACACGCTCGGCGAGCGGGGCAGGCAGCGCAGGTGATGCGGGCGCGGCATTCGCGCCGCCAGCGGATGCCACGGCGCCACCCGCGGAAGCGGCCTGCCAGGCCTCGGCAAATGCAGCAAGGCTCTCCTTGACGCCGACGCCGCCATCGCGGATCGCAGCCTCGCAGGTTTCGCGCGCAAGGCCGAGCGCGCCGCTGCCGCCGAGCGCGCCGAACATCGCCGCGCTGATCACGGCTCGGTGGCGCGCGCGCAGCGCCTCCATGTCGAACAGCACCGCCTGGCGCGACAGTTCGCGCGCCGCAACCTCGATCCGATCGGCGTCGAAGCGGCCGTCTCCGCCGGCGATCTTCTCGCGCGTGGTGTAGACCCGGTTCGTCGATGCGATCAAGGTCGTGCGCTGCGGCGTGCACAGGCCGCGCTCCATCATGCGCGCGGCCTCGAGCAGTTCGGAGCAGACGAGCACGTCGACCTGCCCTGGTACCGGGACCAGCCCCAACACCGGCGGCGGCGCATCCGGCGCCGGTGTGGGCGCGATCTCGAGGTAGTAGGTCGTCGCACCGGTGCGCTGCGAGACGCCGGGCGTCGAGGTGGCCTGTACCAGCCGGCCCTGCGCGCGCGCGGCATGCGAGATCCAGTCGGTCAACACGCCGCCGCCCTGGCCGCCGAGCGCGGCGACGAGGACCGTCAACGGCCGAGATCCGGTTTCGACGGCGCTCATTGCGGCAACAGCACGCGCAGTGCCTGGGTCCGAACGCGGGCCATGAAGCGCTCCCAGCGCCCGGGCCGGGTGACGACCTCGATGCGGTAGAACGACGGGCACAGCGCCGCGGCCTGCGCGTTCTCGCCGCACAGGCCGCAGCCGACGCAGTCGGCGTTGATGGTCGTGATCGGATCGACGCGCAGCGGATTCGCCGGGCGCGCGAGCGTCAGCGACGGGCAGCCCGACAGGCGCACGCAGGCCTGGTCGCCGCTGCAGATGTCGGCGTCGATGCCGTAGCGAACGCGCTGCATGCGCGCGCCGGCCGCCTTCTGCCGTGCCTGCCAGGGGCGCAGCCGGCGCTGGCGCTCGAGCTGGCACTCGCCTTCGGCGACGACGACCTTGAGCCCGGGCTCGGGCGTCGTGAAGGCATCGCTGAGCGTGGCCTTCATTGCCGACACGTCGTAGCTGTGCACGGTCCGCAGCCACTTGACGCCCACCCCCTGGAGCACGCTCTCGATCGTCGCGTCGGTGTCGGTCGTGCTGCGCCCGCCCGCGTCGTCGCGGCCGGCCGCGGCCGGCGTCGAGACGATGTCCTGGGTGCCGGTGGCCGACGTGTAGCCGTTCTTGAAGATCAGCAGCACCGAGTCGGATCCGTTCTTGACCGCCGAGGTCACGCCGGAGAGGAATGTGTTGTGCCAGAAGCCGCCGTCGCCGACCGTCGCCAGCGGGCGCTTGGCCGCCAGCGGCCCGATGCCGGCCGCGCTCGCCAGCCCCATGCCGTAGCCGGTGATGGTGTTGCCGATGTAGAACGGCTCGAACATCGCGAACGAGTGGCAGCCGATGTCCGACGCCACGTGGCGCGGCCCGAGTTCGCGCTCGACGAGCTTGATCGCCGCGAACACCGGCCGCTCCGGGCAGCCGATGCAGAAGCCCGGCGGCCGCGCCGGCACCGGCGCTGCGAGCAGTTCGGCAGCGCGCTTGCGCACGCGCTCGATCTCGCCGCTCCACGCCACTGCGGGCTCGGTGGAGACCGCAGGCAGGAACTCGGCGGCGAAGCGCGCCAGCCCGGGGACGATGACTTCGGCGCCGTACTCGCCGGCGTTGGCGAAGAGCGCCTTGCCGCGTACCGCGCAGCTGCTGCCGGCGCGCGCGAGCAGCGTCGCGAGTTCGAACTCGATGAACTCCGGATGCCCTTCCTCGAGCATGAGCACGGCGCGCTTGTCGGCGCAGAACGCGACGAGCTGTTCCGGCACCAGCGGATAGGTGGCGTTGAGCACCAGGATCGGCAGCCGGCTCGCGCCTGCGGCGTCGGTCAGGCCGGCGATCGCGAGCGCCGCCATCAGCGAGTTGTAGATCCCGCCCTGCACGACGAGGCCGACATCGGCAGCGTCGGCCGAGAAGATCTCGTTCAGGCCGTGTTCGACGATGTAGCGCCGCGCGGCCGGCAGGCGCTGCTCGACCTTGAGCCGCTCGTGCGCAAAGGTGGCTGGCGGATGGCTCATGCGCGCCGGGTTGTAGGCGGCAGGCTCGGCGAGCAGGTGGCGCGCCGAGATCGCGGGCGCGACGTTGTCGCTGCTGGTGAAGCTGCCCTGCAGGTGGCAGGCGCGGATGCGCAACTGCAGCATGGCCGGCGTCGACGCGGCTTCCGACAACGCGAACGCCTGCTCGACCATGCGCACGATCTGCGGCAGCTCGGGGCGCGGGTCGAGAAGGCACAGCGACGACTTCATCGCGAATGCATGGCTGCGCTCCTGCACGACGCTGGAGCCTTCGCCGTAGTCTTCGCCGACGATGATCAGCGCGCCCCCGACGACGCCCGGCGAGGCGATGTTGGACAGCGCGTCCGACGCGACGTTGGTGCCGACGATGGACTTCCAGGTCACCGCGCCGCGCAGCGGGTAGTTGACCGATGCGGCGAGCATCGCGCAGGCGGCCGACTCGTTGGTGCAGGCCTCGACATGGACGCCCAGCGTGTCGAGGTAGTCGCGCGCCTGCACCATCACGTCGAGCAGGTGCGAGATCGGCGAGCCCTGGTAGCCGCCGACATAGGCCACGCCCGATTGCAGCAGCGCCTTCGTGACGGCGAGGATGCCTTCGCCGACGAAAGGCTGGCCGGCGCCGAGCTTGAGCTGCCCGACCTCGGCAGCAAACGACAGTTCCATTGCGTCTCCCGGCCCGCGCTGGTTGTGATGAATCGATTCAGGGGCGTCGCGGAGCCAGCGCGAATGCTCACTGCCGCATCGGTGCAAGCCCTTGACTCATGTCAACTGGATTGTGACGCCGGTCGCGCGCCGCAAGTGCTGCACGCAGGATTCATGATCCAGGCCAAACCCGCGCCGGCAACCCGATCAGCCACGGTGCAACTTGTACTGTTCGGCACCGAACAGCGTCTCGCGCGCCTTGTCGTCGACGAGCGGCTTGCGCCGGTCGGCGAGGACTTCGACCCCGCGCATCACCGCAGGCCGGGCGCCGATCTCGTCGAACCAGCCCTTCAGATGCGGGTGGTCGTTCCAGTCTATGCCCTGGTTCTTCCACGAGCGCAGCCAGGGAAAGATCGCGAAGTCGGCGATGCCGATCTCGGGCCCGCCGATGTAGCGGCTGTTGGCGAGGCGCTTGTTCATCACGCCGTACAGGCGCTTGGCCTCGTTGGTGTAGCGCTCGATGGCGTAGGCGATCTTCTGCGGCGCATAGAGCCGGAAGTGGTGCGCCTGGCCGAGCATCGGGCCGACGCTGCCCATCTGGAACATCAGCCACTGCAGCACCTCGAACCTGCCGCGCGTGTCGGCGGGCAGGAAGCGGCCCGTCTTGGCGGCGAGGTAGAGCAGGATCGCGCCCGACTCGAAGAGCGCGATCGGCTTGCCGTCGGGTCCCTCGGGGTCGACGATGGCCGGGATCTTGTTGTTCGGGCTGATAGCCAGGAACTCGGGCTTGAACTGGTCGCCGGCGCCGATGTCGATCGGGATCACGCGATAGGGCAACGCGCACTCCTCGAGCATGATGTGCACTTTGTGACCATTGGGCGTGGCCCACGAATACACTTCGATCATTCAATCCCCCGCACGCCGGGCGCCCGCGCGCCCGATGCACCGACTCTAGACGATCCGCCACTCCGATGCTCGATTCGATCAGACGCTGGCTTGCCGGCGCGCCCGAAGGGCCCGACTGGAGCGGCGTGGCGGACTGGGCGCGCGCGCGCAAGGGCCTGTTCAGGCGCGCGCGCGACAACCAGGGCTTCGTCGTCGACGGCATGCTCGAGGGGCGCGCCTGGCGCCTGGAGTGGGGCCCGCCGCAGCGCAGCTACATCGAGGCTCATGAACTGCGCCTGCGCATGGAGCTCGGCCTGCCAGCCGACCTGCAGATGCTGCTGATGTCGCGGCCGCTGATGGAGACGCTCGAGCGCCAGACCTTCGAGCGCTACACCGAGCAGATGCAGACCCAGATCGACATCGCGACGCCCGAGGAGATGCGCTGGCTGGCGATGCTGCCCAAGGTGCCACTGGACGCGCCCAGGGAATTCAGGGCCCGCTTCGGTGCCGTCGCAATGGCGCCCAAGGTCGCCGCCGCCTGGATCATGGGTCCGCTCACCGAACGTCTTGCCGAGGCCGCACTCGGCCCGCTCGCCGCCGAGCCACCGCTGGTGCTGATGACGCTGCGCGGGCGCGTCTACCTGCGCACCCAACTGCACGAACCCGCGCCGGCCGTGCTCGAGGCGATGGTCGGCCTCTTCGAGTGCGCGGCATCCCAGGCCATGAGCCTGGGCACAACGCCGTCCGAAGCGCCCGACGCCGGGCCGAGCACGGCGTCGACGGCCTGGCAGACGCAACTTCAACCGGAGCCGGCGAAAGACTGAACTGCGCAGGGGCAGGACAGTCACGGGTGTGGCGCTGCGCGTGGCGGCGCTCGGCTCGGGCCTGTCAATCGACTCACAAGCTTGCGGCGCCAGTCTCTCCGGGCGCTACGCTGTCGCGGTGCACCCCTGCGTTGGCACCAGCCGGTGCCGGGTGTCCGACCGGAACCCCGCCGATGCCTTCGCCCGGCAGCCGCTGGCTTCCATTGCCCGAACGCGCGCATGCCCTCGCCACACTGATTGCTGCTGCAGGAGGCCTGCTACTGGCAGTGGGGCCGCGCGCTCGCCCGCGGCGGCAGCGGTCTGGGTCGGTCGATCGCCAAGCGCGTCGCGACCGCCCACGCCGCCGGGTGCAGGTCGAGCGCTCGGGCGCGCTCGGTGGCCTGGCGGTGCAGGCCGACTTCGAGGCCTGAAGACGTACCCCAAGCTCACTTCGTTTGCAGCCCCCCGAGGTGGCGCCCAGTCGGCTTGGCGGCTCGCCGATTCAGAGCGCCCGCAGGTCCTCGCTCACGCGTACTTGCCGAGTTCCATCTTCGCGATCGCGTTGCGGTGTACCTCGTCCGGGCCGTCGGCGAAGCGCAGCGTGCGCGCAGCGGCGTAGAAGTAGGCGAGCGGGAAGTCCTGGCACACGCCGGCGCCGCCGTGGACCTGCATCGCCCAGTCGATGACCTGCAGCGCCATCTGCGGCGCGACGACCTTGATCATCGCGATCTCGGCCTTGGCGGTCTTGTTGCCGGCCACGTCCATCATCCATGCCGCCTTGAGGGTCAGCAAGCGCGCCTGGTCGATGCGGCAGCGCGCCTCGGCGATGCGTTCGCGCGTCACGCCCTGATCCGAGATCGGGCGCCCGAACGCGACCCGCCGCGTCGCGCGCTGGCACAGCATCTCGAGCGCGCGCTCGGCAAGCCCGATCAGGCGCATGCAGTGGTGGATGCGCCCCGGCCCGAGGCGGCCTTGCGCGATCTCGAAGCCGCGCCCCTCGCCGAGCAGGATGTTCCCGACCGGCACGCGCACGTTGCTGAAGTCGACCTCCATGTGGCCGTGCGGCGCGTCGTCGTAGCCGAACACCGACAGCGGGCGCAGCACCGTGATCCCGGGCGCGTCGGCGGGCACGAGGATCATCGACTGCTGCGAGTGGCGCGGCGCCTCGGGGTCGGTCTTGCCCATGAAGATATAGACCTTGCAGCGCGGATCGCCCGCGCCCGAGGTCCACCACTTGCGGGCGTTGATCACGTACTCGTCGCCCTGGCGCTCGATGCGCGCGGCGATGTTGGTCGCGTCCGACGACGCGACGGCGGGCTCGGTCATCGCGAACGCGCTGCGGATCTCGCCCGCGAGCAGCGGCTCGAGCCAGCGCTGCTTGTGCTCGGCGCTGCCGTAGCGGGCAATGGTCTCCATGTTGCCGGTATCGGGCGCCGAGCAGTTGAAGACCTCGCTCGCCCAGGGCACGCGGCCCATGATCTCCGCGAGCGGCCCGTAGTCCTGGTTCGACAGTCCCGGACCGTGCTCGGCCTCGCGCTGCGTGCCGTCGGCGCTCGGCGGCAGGAACAGGTTCCACAGGCCCTGCTCGCGCGCCTTGGGCTTGAGGCGCTCGATCACCTGCAGTGGCGTCCAGCGCTTGCCGGCGGCGGTGTGGGCCTCGATCTCGGCGTGGTAGGCCGCTTCGGCCGGATAGATGTGCTCGTCCATGAAGCGCAGCAGTTGCGCCTGCAGCGCCTGGGTGCGCGGGGAATAGCTGAAGTCCATTGCTTGGTTCCTCGGTTGAATCGGTTCAGGCTTGCTGCGCAAAGCGCCAGCCCATTTCGGCCAGTTGGCGCGTGCCGGCAGCGGTCTGCGCGGCCTGCGCGCTCGCGGCCGTGCCTTGCTGCGCGCGCTTGACGATGCCCTGCAGGATCGCGGCGAGGCGAAACAAGTTGTAGGCGAGATAAAAGTTCCAGTCGCGCATCACCGCCTCGGCGGCGCCGGCGCTACGGCCGGTGCGCTCGCAGTAGCGGCGCACGTAGCTCGCTTCGTCGGGGATGCCGAGCGCAGCCAGATCGAGACCGCCGATGCCGCGAAACGCCCCCGGCGGGATGTGCCATGACATGCAGTGATAGCTGAAGTCGGCGAGCGGGTGACCGGTCGTCGACAGCTCCCAGTCGAGCACCGCGAGGATGCGGGGCTCGGTCGGATGGAAGATCAGGTTGTCGAGCCGGAAGTCGCCGTGCACGACCGACACCTGCGACTCGTCGCGCGCGCTGGCCGGCATGTGGCCGGGCAGCCAAAGCATCAGCGCGTCCATCGCGGCGATGGTCTCGGTTGCCGAGGCGAGGTACTGCTTGCTCCAGCGCCCGATCTGGCGCTCGAAATAGTTGCCCGGCCGGCCGTAGTCGGCAAGACCCGCGGCCTGCACGTCGACGCTGTGCAGCGCGGCGATGACGCGGTTCATCTCGTCGTAGATCGCGCCGCGCTCGGCCGGGCTCATGCCGGGCAGCGACTGCTCCCACAGCACGCGGCCCTGCACGCACTCCATGATGTAGAAAGCGCGCCCGATCACCGACTCGTCCTCGCACAACAGGTGCATCATCGGAACCGGGACGTCGGTCGGCCTTAGCGCGCTCATGACGCGGAACTCGCGCTCGATCGCGTGTGCCGACGCGAGCAGCTTGGCTGCCGGGCCGGGCTTGGAACGCATCACGTAGGCAGCGCCGGGCGTGACGAGTTTGTAGGTCGGGTTGGACTGGCCGCCCTTGAACTGTTCGACCGCGACCGGCCCGCGATCGAAGCCGGGCAGGCGCGTGGCAAGCCAGGCCTGCAGCGCAGCGACATCGAAGGCGTGGCGCTCGGAGACGGGCTTGGTGCCGGTGAAGTTGTCCATCGCTGTCGTCGCCCTTTCAGGTCAGCGCTCGGCGGTCGCGAGCAACTTTTCCTTGGACAGCACGACGAGCCGTGTCGGCTCGATGCGCAGCGCGCCTTCGCGCTCGAGGGCCTTCAGCTCCTGGTTCACGCGCTGGCGCGATGCGCCCAGCAACTGCGCCAGGTCTTCCTGCGCGAGCTGCAGCCCGATGCGGATTTCCTCGCCCTGCGGCACGCCGTAGCTGCGCGCAAGCAGCAGGATCTGGCGCGCGAGCCGCGCCGCGAGCGGGCGCGTGTTGAGATCCTCGACGACGTCGAACATCAGCCGCAGGCGGCGGCAGTTCAGGCGCAGCAGCGCGTCGTAGAGCTCCACGTGCTGGGCCAGGATCTGCAGGAAGTCGGGCTTGCGCACGGCGAGCAGCGTCGTCGCGCCATGGGCATTGGCGTCGTGGGTGCGCGGCAGGCCGTCGAAGAGCGAGATGTCGCCGAACCACACGCCCGGCTCGACAAACGTCAGCGCGACCTGCTTGCCGGCGAGCGAGACCGTGCTGATGCGCACCGAGCCCCTGGCGACGCCGCACCACTCCTCGGCCTGCGAGCCGCGCGTCGACAGCAGCGTGCCATCGGCCATGCGGCGCACTGTCGATCGCGACAGGATGGCCTCGCGCAGCGGCTGGGAAAGCTTGGAGAACCACGAGCCCGTCTCGATGTTGCGACGTTCGTCGATTGTAAGAACCGGGATGCTCATCCTCTTGTCTCTGACGTGACAGGCACGGTCTGCGCGACGAGTCTAGTGCCTGCGCGGCAGGCGGGTACTTCGGGTCAGAGCCCGCGCAGCAGGCCGGCCGCGAGTCGGTCCCGCGCGGCCGCGAGTTGGCGCGCGAGCGCCGGACGCGGCGACGCGTCGAGCAGCGCCTTCGCGCCGCCGAGCACCGCATCGGAAACGGCTGCCAGCTCCTCGGCCCATGTGCAGGCTGCAGCGAGAGCCTGTCCGGGCGCGCAGACGCGGTTGAGCACGCCGCAGGCCTGCAACTGGCGTACGAAGGCCGGCTCGTCGGCGAGGCACAGCCACTGCATCGCGAGGGCGCGCGGCAGCGCATCGGCGAAAAGCGCCTGCGCGGCGCCATCCGCTCCGCCGCCAGCCTGGGTCCCCGGGCGGGTAAAGCGCACGTTCTCGGCGGCAACGACGAGGTCGCAGGCGAGCACGAGCGCCAGGCCGGCGCCGGCGACGATGCCCTCCACGGCCGCGATCACGGGTCTCGGAAAGGCGCGCATGGCCTCGACCAGTTGCACGATTTGCTCGGTCTCGCGCCAACGCGCGGCGGCTGTCTCGGCGATCGGGGCGCCTGGCGGTTCGAGTTCGGCAGCGCCGGCACAGAAATCCGTGCCGGCCCCGCGCAGCACGACGCAGCGCACACCGGGATCGGATTCGGCAACGTTGAGGGCCTCGATGGCGGCTGCGACGAGTTGCTCGCTCAAACGGTTGCGCGTGGCCGGGTCGGCGAGCGTCAGCAAGAGTGTTGCGCCACGACGCTCGGTGCTGAGTTCGGCGGGCATGTCAATGGTTCAGGGCAAGTCGCAATGTCCGGCCCGGGCGCGGGCCGCCAAAGGGCGCGCGGATTGTGTCATGTGTCTCGCTCGGCTCGGAAACAGCGGCGTTCGACCGCGCTGTTCGGGGTCTTGAAGTTGTAACGCGATGCTAGAGTCGGCTCGCCAAACTCGCCGCCATCGCATGCCCAAAGCCCTTGCCTCTGCCGTCGTCGGCGCGCTGCTCGCGTTGCTCGCGGCGCAGGCCATGGCGCTGGGCATCGGCAAGGTCAACAACCAGAGCCTGCTCGGCCACCCCTTGCGCTTCGCTGTCGAGCTGCGCCTCGACGAGGGCGAGTCTTTGAGCCAGGACTGCATTGCGATCGAGGTCCATGCGGGCGAGAACCGCATCCTTCCTTCGGCGTTGCGCTGGGCAATCGAGCCCGGCAGCGAACCGACCGAGCGCACGCTGCGCATTGCGAGCACCATCGTGATCGACGAGCCCGTGGTGAATCTGAACGTGCACTTCACCTGCCCGACGCGGCTGACGCGCAGGTTTGTTGCGCTGGTCGATCCGCCGACGGTGGCGCTCAACGGCACCGATGCGCCACTGCTTGCCGCTAGCGTGCCGACCATGCCTGTCGAGCCGGCGACGGCGCCGGTGCTCAGGGCCGTTGTCGCGTCGCAGTCCGGGCCGGCGCCTGCCGCCAAGGCCGCGCCGTCGGCTCAACCCAAGGCGTCGGCGCGGCGCGTCGCGACCCGCGCCGGCGCGACGCCGCGCCGCACCGTGGCGAGCGCAGCCGTGGCCCCGACGAGCCGCAGGACTGGTGCGCGCAAGGGCCCCATGAGCGCACCGGTGGCCGCCGCCGGGGCGCGGCTCAAGCTCGAGGCCACTGACCATGCTGCGACGCGCGAGCGTGTGGATCTGCACCTGACGAGTGGTCTCGCGCCCGCGACGGCTCCGGCTTCCGCGGCTCTCGGCGCTGCAGGCGTCATCGAGGACCCGGCTGCGCAGCAGGCCCGCGAGCGCCTGCAGGCGCTCGAGGACAACCTGGCCCGGCTGCAGGCCGAAGGACGGGCGATGCAGGCCGGCCTGACGCAGATGCAGCAGCGCCTGCGCGAAGCCGAGGCCGCGCGTTACGCGAATCCGTTCGTCTATGCGCTCGGGACGCTGGCGGCGCTGCTTGCAGCGGCGCTCGCGTTCGTGCTCTGGAAGCGACCCGGCGCGCAGGCCGCAGCATCGCCCTGGTATGCCGCGCAACAAGGGGCCGAGGCGCAGCCGGCCGACGACTGGCAGGCACCCGCGCCCGACACTGCGCCGCCTGCGCTGCGCCAGATCGACGCTGCGGCGGTGGCCGAGACCACGGCCAGCCCGATGATGATTTCGCAGGCCGCGACGCTCGCGGCCGAGCTTTCGGGCGACGGCGGTCGTGCGACGGCACTCGACCCGGCGCTTGCGGTCGAGGAACTCATCGACCTCGAGCAGCAGGCCGAATTCTTCGTCGTGCTGGGGCAGGACGATGCGGCGATCGACCTGCTGATGGGGCATTTGCGCAGCAGCGGCGGCGCGAGCCCCTTGCCCTACCTGAAGCTGCTCGAGATCTATCGACGCCGCGGCGACCGCGAGGCCGGCGAGCGCATCCGCGAGCGATTCAACCGCCGCTTCAACGCGTACGCACCGGAGTGGCAGGCCGATCTGCAACAGGGCCGCACGCTCGCCGACTATCCGACGGCGATCGCGCGCCTGCAGGAGCTGTGGGCTACGCCGACCCAGGCGCTGCGAGCGCTCGAGGCCTCGCTGTTGCGTCGCGATGGGGCAAGCTCGACCTTCGATCTGCCGGCCTATCGCGAACTGCTGTTCCTGTATTCGGTGGCGCGCGATCTCGCCGAGCGCGACCCGCAGCCCGCCAACGTGGATCTGTTGCTGCCGCTGGGCGACGATGCGGGCGAGGCTGCGCCGATGACGCGCCTGCACCCGACCGCAGCGCCGGTGCGCATCGACCCGCCGGCCGACGTGGACGTCGACATCACGCGCCTGGACGACGATCCGGCGATCGGCGACCCGCGGCCGTCGCGCCTGCTCACCGACTTCAGCCCGACTTCGGGCCACATGCCGCTGGCCATCGAGCCGTCGAACACGCGCCATTGAGCGCGCATCAGATCCGCGCCAGCCGCTCCAGCGCCAGCGCCAGCGTCTCGTCCTTCTTCGCGAAGCAGAAGCGTGCCAGGCGCTGCTCGAGGCCGTCGCGGTAGAAGACCGAGAGCGGGATCGCCGCGACGCCGATCTCGCGCGTCAGCCACTGGCAGAAATCGACCTCGCTCGCGTCGCTGACGGCCGAATAGTCGACGCACTGGAAGTAGCTGCCGGCACTGGCCAACGGCACGAGCCGGGTGCGCGCGAGGCCGGCGCGGAACAGGTCGCGCTTGCGTTGGTAGAAGGCCGGCAGTTCGAGGTGCGGCCGCGGGTCGGCCATGTAGGCCGCGAGCGCGTGCTGCATCGGCGTGTTGACGGTGAACACGTTGAACTGGTGCACCTTGCGGAACTCCGCCGTCAGCGCTGCCGGCGCCGCCACGTAGCCGACCTTCCAGCCCGTGACGTGGTAGGTCTTGCCGAAGCTCGACACGATGAAGCTGCGCGCGGCAAGCTCGGCATGGCGGGCGACGCTCTCGTGGCGCGCGCCGTCGAACACCATGTGCTCGTAGACCTCGTCGGCGATCACGATCACGCCGGTCGGGCGCAGCAGTTCGGCCAGGCGGCGCATGTCCTCGGCGCTCCACACACTGGCGCTCGGGTTGTGCGGCGTGTTGACGAGGATCGCACGCGTGCGCGGCGACAGCGCGGCGGCGATGGCGTCGAAATCGGGCTCGAAGCTGCCCGGCCGCAATCGCACGTGCACAACCGTGCCGCCGGCGAGGATGACGCCGGGCTCATAGCTGTCGTAGGCCGGCTCGAGCACGATCACCTCGTCGCCCGGATGCACGATCGCCAGGATCGCGCTCAGGATGGCCTGTGTTGCGCCCGCGGTGACGGTGATCTCGCTGCCGGGGTCGTAGGCGCGGCCGTAGAGCGCTTCGATCTTGGCCGCGATGGCCTCGCGCAGCGCCGGCACGCCGGGCATCGGCGGATACTGGTTCAGCCCCGCGCGCATCGCGCGCTCGGCGGCGGCTATCAGACCCGGGTCGCAGTCGAAGTCCGGGTATCCCTGACCGAGGTTGACCGCGTCATGTTCGAGCGCGAGCGCCGACATGACGCTGAAGATCGTCGTGCCGACGCGCGGCAGGCGGCTCGTCAGCGTGGGGGTGGCGAAGGTGGCAGCGGGCTGGGCGGGCACAACGGGGGAGGGCGACATCGGGTCCTTGATCACAGTTCGTAGTCGGAGCCGTCGCCGCTCATCGCGCGCTCGATCAGGGGGCGGCTGAGGCGGCTCGAGATCAGCTCGGCAAAGGCATAGACATAGCTGCGCAGGTAGGCGCCGCGGCGCAGTGCCACGCGCGCAACATTCTGGCCGAACAGATGGCCGACCGGGCGCGAGACGAGTTCGCCGCCGGGCGCGTCGTCGCGCACCGCCATCTCGGCCACGATGCCCACTCCGAGGCCGAGGCGAACGTAGGTCTTGATGACGTCGGAGTCGATCGCGTCGAGCACGATGTTGGGCTTGAGCCGCCTTGCCGCGAAGGCGTCGTCGATGCGCTTGCGGCCGGTGAACGAGGGGTGGTAGGAGATCAGCGGCTCGACGGCGAGGTTCTCGAGCGAGATGCGCTCGACCTGCGCGAGCGCGTGGCCGGCCGGCATCACCGCGACATGGTGCCACTCGTAGCAGGGCAGGGTGACGAGTTCGCCGTAACCGGCGAGCGACTCGGTCGCCAGGCCGATGTCGGCCACCTCCTCGAGCAGCATCTGCGCCACCTGGTCGGGCGTGCCCTGGTGCAGGCTGACGTTGACCTTGGGGAAGCGCTTGCGCAGCGCGGCCACCGGCTCCGGCAGCACGTAGCGCGCCTGGGTGTGGGTGGTGGCGATCGACAGCGTGCCGGCGTCCTGCTTGGAGTACTCCTCGCCGATGCGCTTCAGGTTGCCGACCTCGCGCATGATGACCTCGATCGCGCGCAGCACCTGTTCGCCGGGCTCGGTGACGCGGCGCAGGCGCTTGCCGTGGCGGGCGAAGATGTCGATGCCGAGCTCGTCCTCGAGTTCGAGGATCGCCTTGGACACGCCGGGCTGCGACGTGAACAGCGCCTTGGCGGTCTCGGTCAGGTTGAGGTTGCGCCGGACCGCCTCCTGGACAAACCGGAACTGGTGCAGGTTCATGCGCGGCGATTATTCATCCAGCCGCCGCAGCGCCTCGGCGGCGATGGCCGCGATCACCGCGTCGGCCTCGCCGATCGTCGGCTGCAGCGACCAGCGCACCGACGCGTACTCGGCGGCGAGCTGCGCGACGAGCGCCGGCACCTGATTGCGCACATGCCCTCCCATGCCGAGAAAGAGCGGCATCACCTCGACCGTCGTGCAACCGGCCTCGGCCATGCGCCTGCCGGCGGCGATCAGGTCGGGTGTCATGAATTCGAGGAAGGCGAGCTCGAGCGTGAGTGCAGGGTGCGCATCGCGCAGGCGCAGCACGACGGACTCGAAAGGTTTGGCCCAGCGCGGGTCGCGCGCGCCGTGGGCGAGCAGCAGCAGGCCTTGCCGGGTCTTCATGGGGCTTGCTCCAGTCGTCAGCGGTAGCGCACGAGCCAGCTGAAGGCGGCCATCGACAGCACCAGGTAGAACGCGCTCGGCGCCGAGGCGACGATCCAGGGCGTCCAGTTGCCGAGCTGCCCGACATGGCTGGCCACGTTGTTGAGCAGCACGAAGCTGATGCCGAGCATGATGCCGCCGAACACCTTCAGGCTGATGCCGCCGCTGCGTGCGTGGAGGTAGGCGAAGGGCAGCGCGAGCGCGATCATGACCAGGCAGGCAAAGGGGTAGAGCGCGCGCTTCCAGAACTGGATCTCGTAGCGTTGCGAGGCCTGGTCGTTCTCGGCGAGGTGGCGCACGTAGCGCAGCAGGTCGAGCGTCGACATCGTCGCCAGTGGCAGCACCGCGGCGGCGACGACGTCGGCATCGAGCGTGCTCTGCCAGCCGAGATTCGCGTGCCGGGTCTCGCGCACCAGCGCCTGCCCGTCGGCGTCGAGCGTGTCCCACTCGGTGGTGCGCGCGTCCGCAAGGCGCCACAGTCCGCGTTCGCCGACCTGGCCCGACTCGGCGGCGATGCGCTTGCGCAGCCGGCCGTCGGTATCGAACTCGAAGATGCGCACCCCGCGCAACTCGCCGCCGCTTGCGCTCGCGATGTTGACCGAGTAGCTGCGCTCGCCGTCCTCGGTCAGGCGCCTGTCCTTGAGCCAGGCGCCGGCCCGTTCGAGCTTGTAGCTGCCGCGAAAGCTGGCCTTGAATTCGGCCACCCTGGCCTCGCTCAGGGGTGCGAGGTAGTCGCCGAGGACGAAGGTGAACAGCGCGAACGCCGCACCCAGGCCGGCGAGCGCGGCCAGCGCCCGGCCCGGCCCGAGCCCGCCGGTGCGCAGGATCGTGAACTCGGACGATTGGGCAAAGCTTGCCAGCGCGTAGATCGATCCGATCAGGACTGCGATCGGCGCCAGTTCGTACAGGTGTCCCGGCTGCAGCAGCAGGCAGCGCAGCGCGGCATGCAGCGCGGTGTAGCCCTTGTCGTCGGCGCGCGCGATCTCGCTCACGAAATCGAAGAAGAAGAAAAGCGACAGGAAGGCGACCGCGACGAAGGTGACCGCCTTGACGATCTCCGCGTAGAGCATGCGGCGCACCGTCCTCATGCCGCCGCGCTCCGGCGCGGGCGCGGCAGGCCTGCGGTGCTCGCGTGATCTCGCCACCACAGCGCGGCCAGCGCGAGCACGAAGCTGCCGCCGTGCAACGCGAGCAGCATGCCCCCGAGGCTCGCCTTGCCGCTGGCGACCCAGGCCTGCGAGAGGTTGATCAGGTTGAAGTAGACGACGAAGGCGAGCAGCGCCAGGATCAGGTTCCAGCTCCCCGGCCGGCGCGGGTTGGTCGCGGCCAGCGGTATGGCCATCAGCAGCAGGTTGGCCGAGCCGATCACGATGCCGATGCGCCACGCGAGCTCGCCCTGGAAGGCCGGCGTCGGCTGGCGCAACAGGGCGAGCGTGCTGCGCGCGGTGGGCGGCAGGTTGTCGATGCCGGCGACCGCCTTCTCGCTGACCAATGCGCGATAACGCTCGAAGCGCGCCAGAGTCTTCTCGCCGCTCTCGAAGTTCTCCTCGTTGCGCTGCCCGCGTTCGAGCATCACGAAGCGGTCCGGGCCGTCGAACTCGATGCGGCCGACGCGCGCCGACGTCACGGCCTCGGTGTCGCGCTGACGCGTCAGGACGAAGACGTTGCGCCCGACGGTGGCCTCGTCCTCGCTGTCACGCTCGATGAAGAACACGCGCCGCCCGTCGCCCGAGCTCTGGAACTGCCCGGCGGCGATGCGCGACAGGTCGGAGCGCCGCTCGTAGCGATCCTTGAGCTCGACCCCGCGCTGGTTGACCCAGGGCCAGACGAACATCGCCATCAGCAGCACGACTGCGAGCACCGGCCAGCTCGTGCGCAGCAGCGGACGCACGAAGCGCGACAGCGCGACGCCGCTGGCGAACCAGATCGTCATCTCGCTGTCGCGGTACATGCGCGTCAGCGTGGCCACGGCGGCAATGAAGAGCGACAGCGTCAGGATCGTCGGCAGGTAGCCGAGCGCTGCAAAGCCGAGCACCAGCACCACGTCCTGCGGGCTCACCTTGCCGCCGGCGGCCTGGCCCAGCGTGCGCATCAGCATCATCGTGACGACGATGGTCAGCACTACCACGAGCGTCGCGCCGAAGCTGCGCGCCAGCTCTCGGCGCAGGGAGGAATCGAATACCATCGCACGTTTACGAGTTGCGCCGCATTATGGACTTCCGACATCAGATCACCGCCCCCGAGGGTCTCGCCGAAACGGCCGCCGACGCGCTGCTCGTCATCGTGACTGGCGACGCGCCGGACCCGGCCGTCGGCAAGGCGGTGGCGCGCTTGGTGAGCGAAGCCTTCAAGTCGGGCGACATCGAGTGCAAGGCCGGGCGCGCGCTGTATCTGCACCGGCCCGCCGGCCTGAAGGCGGCGCGCCTGGTGCTTGCTGCGGCGACCGGAACCGATGCCAAGGCGTTCAAGGCTGCGCTCGCCGCGGGCCTGGCCCAGCTCAAGGGACTCGGCGCGCGCGAGCTTGCGGTCTGGGCGCCGTTCGCGCTCGACGACGATCATGCCGAGGCCCTGGTGAGCGCGGTGGCCGAGGCGAGCTACAGTTACCGCCACACCAAGCCCAGCGCGCCGGCCGACAAGGCGCTCGCCAAGGTCGCGCTGCTGTGCGCCCGGCAGGACGCGAAGGCGGTCAAGCTCGGGCTCGAGCGCGGCCAGGCCGTCGCCGCGGGCGTGAAGCTCGCGCGCGAACTCGCCAACCGCCCCGCCAACCATTGCACGCCCAGCCACCTTGCCGAGCAGGCCAGGAAGCTCGCCAAGGGCCATGGCCTGACGGTCGAGGTCCTCGACCGCAAGCAGATCGAGAAGCTCGGCATGGGCGCCTTGCTCGCGGTGGCGCAGGGTTCGGACGAGCCGCCGCGCTTCATCGTCGCGCAGTACCGCGGCGCAGCCAAGGATCAGGCGCCGGTCGTGCTCGTCGGCAAGGGCATCACCTTCGACAGCGGCGGCATCTCGATCAAGCCCTCGGCCGAGATGGACGAGATGAAGTTCGACATGGGTGGCGCTGCGAGCGTGCTGGGCACCTTGTGCGCAGTGGCCCAACTCGCACCCAAGCTCAATCTGGTCATCATCATCCCGGCGTGCGAGAACCTGCCCAGCGGCCGGGCCGTCAAGCCGGGCGACGTCGTGACGAGCCTGTCGGGGCAGACGATCGAGATCCTCAACACCGATGCCGAGGGCCGCCTGATCCTCTGCGACGCGCTGACCTATGCCGAGCGTTTCAAGCCGGCGCTGGTGGTCGACGTCGCGACGCTGACTGGCGCCTGCGTGGTCGCGCTCGGCCATCACCACTCGGGGCTCTTCACCGCCGACGACGCGATCGCGGGGCAGTTCGCGGTTGCCGCGCAGCGCTCGCTCGACCCGTGCTGGCGCATGCCGCTCGACGAGGAGTACGACGAGGCGCTGAAGAGCAACTTTGCCGACATGGGCAATGTGGGTGGGCGCGCCGGCGGTGCGATCACGGCGGCCATGTTCCTGCGCCGCTTCACCGGCAAGTATCGTTGGGCGCATCTCGACATCGCCGGCACGGCCTGGAAGTCGGGCAAGGCCAAGGGCGCGACGGGCCGGCCGGTCGCGCTGCTGACGCACTTCGTGCTCGCCCAGGCCAGGTGAAGGCCGGGGCGCGCGCCGCAGCGCTTCGCGAGGGGCCGCCAAGGCGCGCACGATGACCGAGGTCATGTTCCATCTCAACGTCGAAGACCGCCTGGGCTACGCCTGCCGGCTGCTGCGCAAGGCGTGCGCCGTCGATGCGCGCGTGGTGGTGAGCGCTCCGGCACAGACGCTCGCCCGGCTCGACAGCCTGCTGTGGACCTTCGAGCCGGCGGCGTTCGTTCCGCACCTGCGCGTCGCGCTTGGCGCCGAGGTGCCGGCACGGCTCAGGGACACGCCGGTCTGGCTAGTCGAGCACGTCGAGCAGGCGCCGCATCACGATGCGCTCGTCAACCTCGGCGACGATCTGGTGCCGGGCTTCGAGAGTTTCGACAAGGTGATCGAGATCGTTCCCGACGACGAGGCGTCCAGGCAGGCTGCGCGCCGGCGCTGGAAGCACTATGCCGAACGCGGCTATGCGCTCAAGCGCCATGAGGCCAAGGCGCCGTCATGACCGTCCGCTACGTGCCGCGCAACCTGCAGGGCCTGCCCACGTTGACCGAGGTCATCGAAGTGCCGGCTCCGGACGTTGCTGAGGCGCCGGAGCCGCGGCTCGCACAGCTAGGCGAAGGGCAGGAGGCCGACGCGCCCGTCGCCCCCGCGACGACCGGCCCGGATCTGGACGAAGTGCAGATAGCCACCCGGGTGCTGCTCGAGTTGCAGCGTCATGCCGAACCGATGCTCGAACAGCGCCTGCGCGAGGCCATCGGGCCGGCGCTTGCGCGTGCGGCCGATACCCTCGTGGACGAACTGCGCGAGGAACTCGCTGCGACGCTGAGCGACGTCGTGGCGCGATCGGTTAGCCAGGAAATTGCCCGCCGGCGCGATCAATGAAGCGGTGAGTCGCCGCTGCTGCGCTGGCCGAAGTGGCCAGCGGCAGCGGGCGATGCTGCGTGCAATCCCGATGGAGATCGGTTTCTTTTTGGGGTATCGTTGCGCGCGCTTGAGGGGAAGGGACGCAATTCGCGCCTTCGCCCCTCAACCAATCCCCAGCCTTTCCAACATACTCCCCCGGAGGTTTTGCATGCAAGTCAAGCTCAGTGTGATCGCGGGCGCAGTGGTGGCGATGTGCGCCGTCGCCGCGTCGGCCCAGGAAGTCGTGGTCAAGATCGGCCATGTGGCGCCGACCTCCGGCCCGCAGGCCCACTATGGCAAGGACAACGAGAACGGCGCCCGCATGGCGGTCGAGGATCTCAACGCCAAGGGCGTGATGGTGGGCGGCAAGAAGCTCAAGATCGAACTGCTCGCCGAAGACGACGCCGCCGATCCGAAGCAGGGCGCAGCCGTGGCGACCAAGTTGTGCGACTCCAAGGTCAATGGCGTTGTCGGGCATCTGAACTCGGGTACCACGATCCCTGCCTCCAAGGTCTACAACGACTGCGGCGTGCCAATGGTCACGCCCTCGGCGACGAATCCGAAGTTGACGCAGCAGGGCTACAAGAACGTGTTCCGCCTGCTTGCCAACGACAACGCGCTCGGCGCCGGCCTCGCGCTGCACGCGGCCAACAACCTCAAGCTCAAGAAGGTTGCCATCATCGACGACCGCTCGGCCTACGGCCAGGGCGTCGCCGAGGTGTTCAAGAAGACGGCGATGGCGCGCGGCATGACGGTGGTGGACGAGCAGTACACCAACGACAAGGCGACCGATTTCACCGCCATCCTGACCGCGATCAAGTCCAAGGCGCCCGACGCCGTGTTCTACGGCGGCATGGACACCCAGGCCGGCCCGATGCTGCGCCAGATGGAGCAGCTCGGCCTCACCAACGTCAAGTTCTTCGGCGGCGACGGCATCTGCACCGCCAAGCTGCCCGAGAACGCCGGCGGCGCCAAGACCATGGCCAACGTGATCTGCGCCGAAGGCGGCGCGTCGCTCGACAAGATGCCCGGCGGCAAGGCCTGGAAGGCGCGCTACGACGCCAAGTACCCGGGCCAGTTCCAAGTCTACTCGCCGTACACCTACGACGGCGTCGGCGTGATCGTCGATGCGATGGTGCGTGCCGGTTCCACCGACCCCAAGGTCTATGGCCCGCTGCTGTTCAAGACCGACTACCAGGGCGTGACGACCAAGGTCGGCTTCGAGGCCGATGGCGAACTGAAGAACCCGGCCATGTCGCTCTACCAGTACAAGGACGGCAAGAAGGTTTCGTTGAACTGATCGGCCGATTCTGATGGGTCTGCCGGCAACGGCGGGCCCGCGACGAGAAACGGGGCGCCACTGGCGCCCCGTTTGCCTTGTGCGCTACGCGCGCCGGCGACCCGCGTGCCCGGTTACGGCCGGTTGACCGCGGTCCACGCGGCGCCCACGGCCATCGCTTCGGCTGACCCGGCGCCGTAAATATCGTTTGCCGCATTGATAGTCGCCGTGCGGGCGGCGGAGTAGTTGGTGTTGGGCACCATGTAGATCGTCAGCGCCCGGTACCAGATCTTCTCGGCCTTGGCCCGCCCGATGCCAGCCAGTGTGCCGTTTCCAGTGGCGATCTTGGTGTTGCCGACGACGCAGGTCTTGCTCGGAACACCCCCCGTCGTGCCTTCGGCGAGCAGGAAGAAGAAGTGGTTCGCGACGCCGGAACTGTAGTGCACGTCGATGTTGCCCACGCCGTTGTACCAGCAGTCGGCCGAGGCGCCGTCGCTGCTCGGCTGAATCATGTTGCGGATCGAGCCTCCGGCCTTGAAGAGCTTTTCGCCGATAAGGTAGTCCGGAGCGTCGACGGCATTGTTGGCGTAATACTCGACCATCGTGCCGAAGATGTCGCTCGTCGCCTCGTTCAAGCCGCCGGATTCGCCGGAGTAAATCAGGCCCGCGGTGCGCGAGGTGACACCGTGCGACATTTCATGCCCGGCCACGTCGATTGACGTGAGCGGCCAGAGTTGCGCATTGCCGTCGCCGTAGGTCATGCAGAAGCAACTGTCGTCCCAGAACGCGTTGGCGTAGTTGGTCCCGTAGTGCACCCGGTTGTAGGCGCCCACGCCGTCGTTGGCGATGCCGTTGCGGCTGTGCACCAGCAAGAAGTAGTCCCAGGTCAGCGTGACACCATAGTGCGCGTCGGCACCCACTGTCGCGCCGTCGGAGGTGGCGTTGTTGCCCCACGTGTTGTCGGCATCCTTGAACGTGGTGCCGGTGCCAGAGGTGCCGTGCTTCAGGTCCTTGGTCGACTGGCCACCACGCGTCTTGTCGAGCATGCTGTACTTGCCGAAATTCGCGAACCTACGGTCCGTGGCCAGCGCAACGTCGCCGGCAAACAGGGTCTTGCCGGTGCCGATCTTGGCCACGGGTTCGACTGCCTCCGCAGCGGCAGGCGCGGTCTGGATGTCGTCCCAGGCGTCCAGCAACCCGCCCGCCTGCGCGTCGACGATCGCATTCAACCTGCTCGGCGTGCCGTCGGCGAGTTCGCCGTTCAGGCGCACATTCCAAGCGAGACGGGCATGCTCGCCGCGCGCATAGACCACGAGTTCGGGCGCGCCGCTGGCAGCATGGCGCGTGAATCTGCTGCTGGCCGTGTCGATCGCCTCGGCGGCGCTCACGCGCGCCTCGCGACCGACCTTGGCCTCACGCGTCAGTGTGTGCGTCGCGCTCATGAACGCGCCGTTGCGGTTGCTGTGCACGACCAGGTCGCCGCCGATCACGCGCAGACCGTGGAAGCGCCGCGCAAGTCGCACGTGCTCGGCGCCGTCGGCGTCGAACATCACGTCAAGTACTTCATAGCTGTCGCCAGCGCCGTCGAAGGTACGCTGCGGGAAGGCCTTGACCGAGGCCAGCGCGCGCGCTGCAGCCTGCTCACGATCGGCAGCTTGCGCCGGCGCGCTGCCGAGCGCCATCAGGGTTGCCGCCGCGAGTGCGACGGCCGTCATGCGGGATGTACTGCGGGTGCGAATCAGTTTCGTCATGGGGACCTCAGTGGAAGTGGGGGCGCGCCAGAACTCGTCGCCCGCCGGGGTTGAGGGAAGTCAAGCGCTCGATTCTCAATGCCGCGGCCGTGATGTCAACGCCTGCTCTAGGGGGGGCAGGGCCGAGGCGGGGTGAATGTTGTGTGCTATGGCGGAGAGAGCGGGATTCGAACCCGCGGGGGGTGTTTAGCCCCCACACGCTTTCCAGGCGTGCGACTTAAACCGCTCATCCATCTCTCCGGAGCGCGCAAATTTTAGCCGATGGGGTGCAGCGCGCAGCCCATGAGCAGCGCCAGCTGCAGTGCGCGAGCGCGGTGCCGAACGCGTTGACGGCCATCGCTGCGGCTACCTGCTACGTTGACGCGGCCGGCCGCTTCATCAGCGCCATCGCGGTTCCGATCAGCGCCGAGACCTCGCTCATGTTGCCGGGCACGATCATCGTGTTGTTCTTCTGCGCGAGCTGGGCGTAGGCTTCGACGGCCTTCTCGGCGACCTTGAGCGTCACTGCCTGTTCGCCGCCGGGTAACTGGATCGCCGCCGCGACCTTGCGGATCGCCTCCGCCGTGGCGTCGGCGACTGCAATGATGGCCGCGGCCTGCCCCTGCGCGCGGTTGATTTCGGCTTGGCGCTCGCCCTCGGAGTTGTTGATGAACGCCTGGCGTTGCCCTTCGGCAATGTTGATCTGCTCCTGCCGGCGGCCTTCGGAGGCGGCGATCAGCGCGCGCTTCTCGCGCTCGGCGGTGATCTGGGCCTGCATTGCGCGCAGGATCTCGGCCGGCGGCGTCAGGTCCTTGATCTCGTAGCGCAGCACCTTGACGCCCCAGTTCAGCGCCGCGTCGTCGAGTGCGTTGACGACGGCGGTGTTGATCGCGCCGCGTTCCTCGAAGGTCTTGTCGAGCTCCATCTTGCCGATCACCGAGCGCAGCAGGGTCTGCGCGAGCTGCGTGATCGCGACCACGTAGTTGCTCGAGCCGTAGCTCGCGCGCATCGGGTCGGTGACCTGGAAATAGATGATGCCGTCGACCTGCAACTGCGTGTTGTCCTTGGTGATGCAGACCTGGCTCGGCACGTCGAGCGGAATTTCCTTGAGCGAGTGCCGGTAGGCGACGCGGTCGATGAACGGGACGAGAAAGCTCAGGCCCGGCGTCAGCGTCACGAAGTACTTGCCCAGGCGCTCGACGACCCAGGCGTTCTGCTGTGGAACGACCTTCACCGACTGGAAGATGAAGATCGCCGCGATGACGAACAGGACGATGGCGAAGATTTCCATGGGGTCGGTTCTCTCAGGCGGGTGCCGGGGCAGGTTCAGCGATCGAGCAGCAGGCAGCTGCCTTCGACGGCGCGCACGACGTGTTCGCCCGCGGCCGGTGTGCCGTGGCCGCAGAAGCGCACGTCCCAGTCGGTGCCGCGGTAGCGGACGCGCGCGGTGCCGTCGGCGCGCCATTGCCCAACGTGCACGCGCGAGCCGATGTCGAGGTTGACGTCGGGGTTGGAGGCCGGCGGCCTGGGCGCCGGAGCGCGGCGGCGGCGTGCGCGCCACAGCAGCACTGCGCCGATGCCCACCAGCGCGGCGATCGCGAACTGGGCCGGCGGCTGCAGTCCGGCATGCGCCGCGAGCGCGCCCGCTGCCATGCCGAGCGCGAGCATCACGAGGTAGAAGCTGCCGCTCGAGAGCTCGGCGGCGACGAGCAGCCCGGCGCCGACCCACCACAGCGTAGCCCCGCTGCCGTCCATCATGGGTGCGTTTCAGGCCTCATGCGGCCAGTTTAGGCCAACAGCGCGTAGCCCTACACGTAGCCCTACACTTCACGCGTCGTTCCGAGGCCCGGCCATGCAGCATTTCAGTTTTCCGATCGTCATCATCGACGAGGATTTCCGCTCCGAAAACACCTCGGGCCTCGGGATACGCGCGCTCGCGGACGCGATCGTCAAAGAGGGCTTCGAGGTTCTCGGCAATACGAGCTACGGCGACCTCTCGCAGTTCGCGCAGCAGCAGAGCCGCGCCAGCGCCTTCATCCTGTCGATCGACGACGAGGAGTTCACGCCCGGCCCCGAGCTCGACCCGGCGGTGCTCAACCTGCGCAAGTTCATTCAGGAGATCCGGCGCAAGAACGCCGACATCCCGATCTACATCTATGGCGAGACGCGCACCGCGCAGCACATCCCGAACGACATCCTGCGCGAGCTGCACGGCTTCATCCACATGTTCGAGGACACGCCGGAGTTCGTCGCGCGCCACATCATCCGCGAGGCCCGGACCTATCTCGACTCGCTCGCGCCGCCGTTCTTCAAGGCGCTGGTCGAGTACGCCAAGGACGGCTCGTACTCGTGGCATTGCCCGGGGCACTCGGGCGGCGTCGCATTCCTGAAGAGCCCGATCGGGCGCATGTTTCACCAGTTCTTCGGCGAGAACATGCTGCGCGCCGACGTCTGCAACGCGGTCGAGGAACTCGGGCAGTTGCTCGACCACACCGGCCCGGTGGCGGCGAGCGAGCGCAACGCGGCGCGCATCTTCAACGCCGACCACTGCTACTTCGTCACCAACGGCACCAGCACCTCGAACAAGATAGTCTGGCACCACACGGTGGCGCCGGGCGACGTGGTGGTGGTCGACCGCAACTGCCACAAGTCGATCCTGCACGCGATCATCATGACCGGCGCGGTGCCGGTGTTCCTGACGCCGACGCGCAACCATTTCGGCATCATCGGACCGATCCCGCGCAGCGAGTTCGAGCCCGAGACGATCCGGCGCAAGATTGCCGCCAACCCGCTGCTCGCCGGCGTCGACGCGGCGAGCGTCAGGCCGCGCATCCTCTCGGTGACGCAGAGCACCTACGACGGCGTGCTCTACAACACCGAGACCATCAAGGGCCTGCTCGACGGCTGGGTCGACACGCTGCACTTCGACGAGGCCTGGCTGCCGCACGCCGCGTTCCACCCCTTCTACGGCAGCTTCCACGCGATGGGCAAGAAGCGCGAGCGGCCGCGCGAGGCGATGGTCTATTCGACCCAGTCGACGCACAAGCTGCTCGCCGGCCTCAGCCAGGCATCGCAGGTGCTGGTGCAGGATGCGCAGCACCGCAAGCTCGACCGGCATCTGTTCAACGAAGCGTTCCTGATGCACACGTCGACCAGCCCGCAGTACGCGATCATCGCGTCGTGCGACGTCGCCGCGGCGATGATGGAGCCGCCCGGCGGCACCGCGCTCGTCGAGGAGAGCATCGTCGAGGCGCTCGACTTCCGCCGCGCGATGCGCAAGGTCGACAAGGAGTTCGGGCGTGACTGGTGGTTCAAGGTCTGGGGCCCGGACAAGCTCGTCGATGACGGCATCGGCAAGCGCGAGGACTGGCTGATCCGGGCCGAGGCCAAATGGCACGGCTTCGGTGCGCTTGCCGACGGCTTCAACATGCTCGACCCGATCAAGTCGACCATCGTCACGCCGGGGCTCGATGTGTCGGGCCGCTTCGCCAAGATCGGCATTCCCGCGAGCATCGTCACCAAGTACCTGGCCGAGCACGGCGTGATCGTCGAGAAGACGGGGCTGTACTCGTTCTTCATCATGTTCACGATCGGCATCACCAAAGGCCGCTGGAACACACTGCTGACGGCGCTGCAGCAGTTCAAGGACGACTTCGACAAGAACGCGCCGACCTGGCGCGCGCTGCCCGAGTTCTGCGTCGCCCATCCGCGCTACGAGCGCACGGGCCTGCGCGACCTGTGCCAGTCCATCCACGAGACTTACGCCCGCGGCGACATCGCGCGCCTGACGACCGAGATGTACCTGTCGGACCTGCACCCGGCGCTCAAGCCGAGCGATGCCTACGCGCACATCGCGCACCGCACCACCGAGCGGGTGCCGATCGACGCCCTCGAGGGCCGCGTCACGACCTCGTTGCTGACACCCTATCCACCGGGCATTCCGCTGCTGATCCCCGGTGAGCGCTTCAACCGCAGAATCGTGGACTACCTGAGGTTCACGCGCGACTTCAACGCCGCGTTCCCGGGTTTCGACACCGATGTGCACGGCCTCGTCGAGGAGGTCGATGCGAGCGGCGCGCGGCGCTACTTCGTCGACTGCGTTCGCGCTTGACGCCTGCGCCGAGGCGGCGATCCCGCCGTCCCGTCCGCGCTCAGGTCTCCTGCGGCGCTCCGCCCATCACGCGGCTGAAGCCACCGTCCACGTAGGTGATCTCGGCCGTGATGCCGGAGGCCAGGTCCGAGAGCAGGAAGGCGGCAACGTTGCCGACATCGTCGATGGTCACGTTGCGACGCAGCGGCGCGTTGCGCTCGACGATGTCGAGGATGCGGCCGAAGCTCTTGATGCCCGAAGCGGCGAGGGTCTTGATCGGGCCGGCCGAGATGCCGTTCACGCGCACGCCCCGCCCGCCCAGGCTGACCGCGAGGTAGCGAACGCTCGCCTCGAGCGAGGCTTTCGCCAGGCCCATGGTGTTGTAGTGCGGCACCGCACGCACGCCGCCGAGGTAGGTCAACGTCAGCAGCGCCGCGCCGGGGCGCAGCCGCGGCGCCGCGGCCTTGGCCAGGGCCGGAAAGCTGTAGCTCGAGATGTCGTGCGCGATCCGGAACGCGTCGCGCGACAGGCCGTCGAGAAAGTCGCCCGAGATCGCCTCCTTGGGCGCGTAGCCTATCGAGTGCACGAGGCCGTCGAACTCGGGCCATGCCTCTCCCAGCCCGGCGAACAGGCGCTCGATCTGGGCATCCTCCGTGACGTCGCAATCGAAGAGCAGCTTCGAACCGAATTCGGCAGCGTACTCCGTCACGCGGTCGCGGAAGCGCTCGCCCTGGTAGCTGAAAGCGAGTTCAGCGCCTTCGCGGTGGCAGGCGCGGGCGATGCCGTAGGCGATCGAGCGGTTGGAAAGGACTCCTGTGATCAGGAATCGCTTGCCGGCGAGGAATCCCATGAATTCTCCATCACGTTGCTGGGGGCATGGGCGCCGATTCTGGCATGCGCCTTGGCGGGGCCGGATCTTGTCCGGCTCACGCTCGCTTCGCTTGAAGATGCCACGAGAAGCGGTTAGAATCCGCTTTTCTCAAGAAAGCTGCATGGGCGGATTCTTTCCAGCCCATTTTTTTTGTCCGATCCGATTTTGCTGGGAGCATCGACGCAGGCATGAGCTGGCAGGCTGTCATCGAGCGAACCGTGAGCGCGCTGGGCTACGAGCTCGTCGATTGCGAGCGTAGCGCAGGCGGTCTGCTGCGCGTGTTCATCGACCGCGTGCCGGGTGATCCGCGCGGCGAGTTCATCGTGGTCGAGGACTGCGAGGCGGTCACGCGCCAGCTCCAGCATGTGCTGGAAGTCGAGAACTGTGCCTACGAGCGCCTCGAGGTGTCCTCGCCGGGGCTGGACCGGCCGCTCAAGCGTGCCGCCGACTACGCACGCTTTGCCGGCCAGCAGGTGAACCTCACGTTGAAGCTCCCGTTCAGGGGCCGCAAGAAGTACCGCGGCACGCTGGTCGCGCCAGGCGGCGCGGCCTGCCAGGAAGGCTGGCGGCTGCTGCTCGACGCGGGCCCTGCCGAAGCGCCTGGGGGTGAGCCGCAGCAGGCGCTCGACTTCGGATTGGATGAGGTTCGTGAAGCCCGGCTCGTGCCGGTGCTCGATTTCAAGGGTCGCCGGTTCCTGCCGGCGGCGCCGGAGGGCAAGGCTGACGCCGGCGTGGATGGAGGTCTGGAACAATGAACCGCGAATTGTTGATGTTGGTCGATGCGATCGCGCGCGAAAAGAGCGTCGAGCGCGAGGTGGTGTTCGGCGCCGTCGAGGCAGCGCTCGCCTCCGCCACCAAGAAGCTGCACGGCGGCGAGGTCGACGTGCGCGTGGCGGTCGACCGCGAGTCGGGCGAGTACGAGAGCTTTCGGCGCTGGCTCGTCGTTCCCGACGAGGCCGGCCTGCAGAACCCCGATGCCGAGGAGATGCTCTCCGACGCGCTCGACCGCATCGCCGACATCGAAGTCGGCGACTACATCGAGGAGTCGATTCCCTCGGTGACGATCGGACGCATCGGCGCCCAGGCCGCCAAGCAGGTGATCCTGCAGAAGATCCGCGACGCCGAGCGTGAGCAGTTGCTGAGCGACTTCCTGTCGCGCGGCGACAAGGTCTTCGTCGGCACCGTCAAGCGCCTCGACAAGGGCGACGTGATCGTCGAGTCGGGCCGCGTCGAGGGGCGGCTGCGCCGCAACGAGATGATCCCGAAGGAGAACCTGCGCACCGGCGACCGTGTGCGGGCCTACATCCTGGAGGTCGACCCGACCTTGCGTGGGCCGCAGATCATCCTGTCGCGCAGCGCGCCGGGCTTCATGATGGAGCTGTTCGCGCTCGAGGTGCCCGAGATCGAGCAGGGCTTGCTCGAGATCAAGAGCTGCGCGCGCGATCCCGGCTCGCGGGCCAAGATCGCCGTCGTCTCGCACGACCGGCGCGTCGACCCGATCGGCACCTGCGTCGGCGTGCGCGGCTCGCGCGTGAATGCCGTCACCAACGAGCTCGCCGGCGAGCGCGTGGACATCGTGCTGTGGTCGGAAGATCCGGCGCAGTTCGTGATCGGCGCGCTCGCGCCGGCCAACGTGCAGTCGATCGTCGTCGACGAGGAGCGCCACGCGATGGATGTCGTCGTCGACGAGGAGAACCTCGCGATCGCGATCGGCCGCGGAGGCCAGAACGTGCGCCTTGCCTCGGAGATGACGGGCTGGCGCATCAACATCATGAGCGCCGAGGAGTCGCAGGCCAAGCAGACCGAGGAGACCGACGCGCTGCGCAAGCTCTTCGTTGAGAAGCTCGACGTCGATGCCGAGGTCGCCGACATCCTGATCGCCGAGGGCTTCACCAGCCTCGAGGAGGTGGCCTACGTCCCGATGCAGGAGATGCTCGAGATCGAGAGCTTCGACGAGGATACGGTGGGCGAGTTGCGCACGCGCGCCAAGGATGCGTTGCTGACGGCCGAGATCGTGCGCGAGGAGAAGGTCGAGGACGTCTCGCAGGACCTGCGCGACCTCGAAGGCCTGACCGCCGACCTGATCGCACGCCTGTCGGACGGCGGCATCCACACCCGCGACGATCTGGCCGACCTGGCCGTCGACGAGCTGACCGAGATGTCGGGCGTCGACGAAGAGCAGGCCAAGGTCTTGATCATGAAGGCGCGCGAGCACTGGTTCACGACCTGAGCCAGCTCCAACCGAAGACGCCGCATCGCTAGAACCCAGCAAGGAACGCAACAATGGCTGTGACCACCGTCGCCCAGTTCGCCGCAGAGCTCAACCGCCCCGCCGCGGCGCTGCTCGAGCAGCTCAAGTCGGCCGGCGTGGCAAAGGCTTCGACCGAAGACGCGCTCACCGACTCCGACAAGGAGCGCCTGCTCGACCACCTGCGCAGCGCGCACGGCACCGGCAGCAGCGAGCGGCGCAAGATCACGCTGACGCGCAAGTCGACGAGCGAGATCAAGCAGGCCGACTCGAGCGGCAAGGCACGCACGATCCAGGTCGAGGTGCGCAAGAAGCGCACCTTCATCAAGCGCGACGAGGCCGCGCCTGCCGAGCCGGCACCGCCGCAGGTCGACGAGGCCGAACTGCAGCGCCGCGAGGACGAGGCGCGCGAGCAGGCGGCGCAGTTGCGGCGCCAGGAAGAGGAGCTTGCCGAGAAGCAGCGCCTGCGCGCCGAGCAGGAGCGCATCGAGCGCGAAGCCGCCGAAGAGCGCCAGCGCCTCGCCGCCGAGAAGGCGGCCGCCGAAGCCGCCGCGGCGGCGCTTGCCGCAGCGAGCGCGCCGCGCAAGACGAGCGCTGCCGCCAAGGCAGCGGCAGAGAAGGCGGCTGCCGAGAAGGCCGCCGCGGACAAGCAGGCTGCCGAGGGTGCCTCCGCCCAGGCGCATGCCGAGCCGGCCAAGCCGGCGCTGCGCGTGATCAAGGCGGCCGATGTCGTCGACGAGGAGAAGCAGCGCCTGGCCGACCTGGCCAAGCGGCGCAAGACGGCCGAGGACGAGGCGCAGGCGATCCGCGCGATGATGAACGCGCCCAAGCGCGTGCTCGTCGCCCCGAAGCCGGTCGAGGAGGCCAAGCCCGCGGTCGAGATCAAGGGCACGATCCACAAGAAGGCCGGCACCCCGGGCGCTGCGCCCGCCGGTGCGACGGTGGCCAAGCCGGGCGACAAGAAGTCGGTCAAGTCCGAGAAGCTCTCCTCGAGCTGGGCCGACGATGCCGCCAAGCGGCGTGGCCTGAAGACGCTCAACACCGGCGGTGCCGGGCGCCCCGGCTGGCGCGCGCCGCGCAGCGGCCGGCGCGGCGAGCGCAACGACGGCGCGCCGGCTTCGTTCCAGGCGCCGGCCGAGCAGCAGGTGCAGGAAGTGCACGTGCCCGAGACGATCAGCGTCGCCGACCTGGCGCACAAGATGTCGGTCAAGGCCTCGGAGGTCATCAAGCAGTTGATGAAGCTCGGCCAGATGGTCACGATCAACCAGCAGCTCGACCAGGAGACGGCCATGATCCTCGTCGAGGAGATGGGCCACAAGGCCTTTGCGGCCAAGCTCGACGATCCGGAAGCCTTCCTCGTCGAGGGCGAAGGCGAGCAGGAGGGCGAGGAGCTGCCGCGCGCGCCGGTCGTCACCGTGATGGGCCACGTCGACCACGGCAAGACCTCGCTGCTCGACTACATCCGGCGCTCGCGCGTCGCCGCGGGCGAGGCGGGCGGCATCACGCAGCACATCGGCGCCTATCACGTCGAGACGCCGCGCGGCATGATTACCTTCCTCGACACGCCGGGCCACGCCGCGTTCACCGCGATGCGCGCGCGCGGCGCCAAGGCGACCGACATCGTGATCCTGGTCGTCGCAGCCGACGACGGCGTGATGCCGCAGACCAAGGAGGCGATCCACCACGCCAAGGCGGCGGGCGTGCCGATCGTCGTCGCGATGAACAAGATGGACAAGCCCGAGGCCAACGTCGAGCGGCTCAAGTCCGAACTCGTCGCCGAGAGCGTGGTACCGGAAGACTTCGGCGGCGACTCGCCGTTCGTCCCGGTGTCGGCCAAGACCGGCATGGGCATCGACCAGTTGCTTGAACAGGTGCTGCTGCAGGCCGAGGTGCTCGAGTTGAAGGCGGCCATCGAGGCGCCGGCGAAGGGCCTTGTGATCGAGGCGCAGCTCGACAAGGGCCGCGGCCCAGTCGCGACCGTGCTCGTGCAGTCGGGCACCCTGAAGCGCGGCGACGTCGTGCTTGCCGGCTCGAGCTATGGCCGGGTGCGCGCGATGCTCGACGAAAACGGCAAACCCTGCACCGAGGCCGGGCCGTCGCTGCCGGTCGAGATCCAGGGCCTGACCGAGGTGCCGCAGGCGGGCGACGAGTTCATGGTCCTCGCCGACGAGCGGCGGGCGCGTGAGATCGCGACTTTCCGCCAGGGCCGCTACCGCGACGTCAAGCTCAACAAGCAGCAGGCCGCCAAGCTCGAGAACATGTTCGACGCGGTGGGCAGCAACGTGCAGACGCTGGCGCTGATCGTCAAGGCCGACGTGCAGGGCTCGCAGGAGGCGCTTGCCCAGGCGCTCGTCAAGCTCTCGACCGACGAGGTCAAGGTGCAGATCGTGCACGGCGCGGTGGGCGGCATCAGCGAGAGCGACATCAACCTCGCGATCGCGTCCAAGGCCGTCATCATCGGCTTCAACACGCGCGCCGATGCGGGTGCGCGCAAGCTCGCCGAGAGCAACGGCGTCGACATCCGCTACTACAACATCATCTACGACGCGGTCGACGATGTGAAGGCGGCGATGACGGGCATGCTCGCGCCCGAGCAGCGCGAGGAGACGATCGGCACGGCCGAGATCCGGCAGGTGTTCGTCGCGTCCAAGATCGGCACCGTCGCCGGCTCGATGGTCACCTCGGGCTTGGTGCGCCGCGGTGCCCGCCTGCGCCTGCTGCGCGACAACGTTGTCGTCCACACCGGCGAGGTGGAGTCAGTGCGGCGCCTGAAGGACGACGTGCGCGAGGTGCGCGAGGGCTTCGAGTGCGGCATCAAGCTGAAGAACTACAACGACGTCAAGGAAGGCGACCAGCTCGAATTCTTCGAAGTCAAGGAAGTCGCCCGAACGCTCTAGCCTGACGCCCGCCACGCTCGCTCCGGTCGCTGCATCCCGCTTGCCGGGCGAGGGGGCGCATGCGGCGGACCGGCGGGGCCGGATCCGTAAGAATCTGGCCCCCACGCTCCCTCCGGTCGCTGCATCCCGCTTGCGGGGCGAGGGGGCGCATGCGGCGGACCGGCGGAGCCGGATCCGTGCATGGCACTTGATCTCGGCAGCCCCGCTCGCCCGGGGCTTGCCGCTTGGAGACCGCTGATGCGACACAAGAAGTCGACCGTCAACCGAAGCTTCCGCGTCGCGGACCAGATCCAGCGCGACGTGGCCGAGCTGATCCGCGACCTGAAGGACCCGCGCATCGGCATGGTCACGATCAATGCGGTCGACGTGACGCCGGACTATGCGCATGCCAAGATATTGTTTTCGGTGCTCGTCGGCGACGCGCAGGCCTGCGAGACTGCGCTCAACGAGGCCGCGGGCTATCTGCGCAACGGGCTCTTCAAGCGCCTGCAGATTCACACCGTGCCGACGCTGCACTTCCTGTTCGATCGCACGACCGAACGCGCGGCCGAACTCGCGGCGCTGATCCGGCAGGCCAACGCGACGCGGGCGAAGGAAGATTGAGATGACAACGCCCCAGCCTGTCGCTGCGCACCTTCGCTGCCCGCCAAAGGCGCGCAGACCGGCTCGGTGCGGCCCGGCGCCGGTCTGAGCCGTGCAGAACATCCGATCGAGGATCGTCCGCCGACCCGTGCACGGCGTGCTGCTGCTCGACAAGCCCTTGGGCCTGTCGAGCAACGACGCGCTGCAGAAGGCCAAGCGGATGTTTCGTGCCGAAAAGGCGGGCCATACCGGCACGCTCGATCCGCTCGCGACCGGCCTGTTGCCGTTGTGCTTCGGCGCGGCGACCAAGTTCGCACAGGTGAGCCTCGACGCCGACAAGGGCTACCGCGCGACGCTCCAGCTCGGTCGCACGACGACGACCGGCGACGCGGAAGGCGAAGTGTTGCGCGAGCACGCGGTGGACGTCTCGCGCGAGCAGGTCGAAGCCGCGTGCAGGCGCTTCGTCGGCGCGATCGCCCAGGTGCCGCCGATGCACTCGGCGCTCAAGCACGAGGGGCGCACGCTGTACTCGCTGGCGCGCGCAGGCATCGAGGTCGAGCGTGCGCCGCGCGCGGTGACGATCCACGCGATCGAGATCGTCGAACTGGCGCAGGATCTGCTGACGGTTGACGTGCGCTGCACGAAGGGAACCTACATCCGCACGCTCGCGGCCGACATCGGCGAGGCGCTCGGCTGCGGTGCCCATCTGGCGGCGCTGCGCCGCACCGCGAGCGGTGCACTGACGCTGGCGGGCGCGCACACGCTCGACGAACTTGCCGCGCAGGGCGAGGCCGCGCGCGACGCGCTGCTGCTGCCTGCCGACGCATTGCTCGGCGACTGGCCCGAGGTGCTCCTCGACAACGACGACGCCGGGCGCTTTTTGTCCGGCCTGCGGCGCCGCCTAGACGCGGCGGACGCCGAGCGCGTGCGCGTGTACGGCCCGGCGTCGAACGCGCCGCCGGGCGGCGCCGACCGGCGCGCCTTTCTCGGTAGCGGCCACATCCGAGCAAGTGAACTCATTCCCACCCGATTGCTGAGTCCGCTGGAGGTGCAGGGCCTCCTTGACGCTCCAGCGCGCACGAGAGACCCGTTATGACTTCCCACCAGCAGATCCGCAACATCGCCATCATCGCCCACGTCGATCACGGCAAGACCACGCTCGTCGACCAGCTGCTGCGCCAGAGCGGCACCTTCCGCGAGAACGAGAAGGTCACCGAGCGCGTGATGGACAGCAACGACATCGAGCGCGAGCGCGGCATCACGATCCTGTCGAAGAACTGCGCCGTCGAGTGGAAGGGCACCCACATCAACATCGTCGACACGCCCGGCCACGCCGACTTCGGCGGCGAGGTCGAGCGCGTGCTGTCGATGGTCGACAGCGTGCTGCTGCTCGTCGACGCCGTCGAAGGCCCGATGCCGCAGACGCGCTTCGTCACGAGGAAGGCGCTCGCCCTCGGCTTGAAGCCCATCGTCGTCGTCAACAAGGTCGACCGCCCCGGCGCGCGGCCCGACTACGTGATCAACGCAACCTTCGACCTCTTCGACAAGCTCGGCGCGTCCGAGGACCAGCTCGACTTCCCGGTCGTCTTCGCCTCCGGCCTGAACGGCTGGGCGAGCCTGACGCAGGGCGAGGTCGGCACCGACCTGGCGCCGCTGTTCGACGCCATCCTGCAGTACGTGCCGGCACACGAGGGCAGCCCCGACGCACCGCTGCAGTTGCAGATCTGCTCGCTCGACTACTCGACCTACGTCGGGCGCATCGGCATCGGCCGCATCAACCAGGGCACCTTGAAGCCGATGCAGGACGTGGCGATGTACAGCGGCCCCGATTCGACGCCGGTCAAGGCGCGCGTCAACCAGGTTCTCACCTTCGAGGGCCTCGAGCGGCGCCAGGCCGAGAGCGCCGGCCCGGGCGACATCGTGCTCGTCAACGGCATCGAGGGCATCGGCATCGGCGTCACGCTGACCGACCTCGAGCGGCCGGTGCCGCTGCCGATGCTGCTCGTCGACGAGCCGACGCTGACGATGAACTTCTGCGTCAACACCTCGCCGCTCGCCGGCCGCGAGGGCAAGTACGTGACGAGCCGCCAGATCCGCGACCGCCTCGAGCGCGAACTGCAGAGCAACGTCGCGCTGAAGGTGCGCGACACCGACGAAGACGGCATCTTCGAGGTCTCCGGCCGCGGCGAACTGCACCTGACGATCCTGCTCGAGAACATGCGCCGCGAGGGTTTCGAGCTCGCCGTCTCGAAGCCGCGCGTGGTCTTCAAGGAAGTGGACGGCGTTCGCATGGAGCCGATCGAGATGGTCACCGCCGATGTCGAAGAACAGCACCAGGGCGGCGTCATGCAGGCGCTCGGCCTGCGCAAGGCCGAACTCGTCAACATGGAGCCCGACGGGCGCGGCCGCGTGCGGCTCGACTACCGCATCCCGGCGCGGGGCTTGATCGGCTTCCAGAACGAGTTCCTGAACCTGACGCGCGGCACGGGGCTCATCAGCAACATCTTCGACGGCTACGAGGCCTACAAGGGCGAGATTGCCGGACGCAAGAACGGCGTGCTGATCAGCCAGGACGACGGCGAGGCGGTGACGTACTCGCTCGGCAAGCTCGACGACCGCGGGCGCATGTTCGTCAGCGCCGGCGACCCGCTGTACGAGGGCATGATCATCGGCATCCACAGTCGCGACAACGACCTCGTCGTCAATGCGGTGCGCGGCAAGCAGCTCACCAACTTCCGCGTGTCGGGCAAGGAGGACGCGATCAAGATCACGCCGCCGATCCAGTTGACGCTGGAATACGCGGTCGAGTTCATCGAGGACGACGAACTGGTCGAGATCACGCCGAAGTCGATCCGTCTCAGAAAGCGCCACCTGAAGGAACACGACCGAAAGCGCGCTGCGCGCGCTTTCGATCCTGCCTGAGTACTGGGCACCCCCCCAGCCCCCCGCCAAGCGGGGGGCTCTAGTCAGAGCCACGCCCGGGCCACTTCGCGGCCCTCCGAATGCCGATGTCCCACCGAAGAGCGGTCGCCCTGATGATCCTCGTGACGCTGCTGTGGAGCACGGCGGGCGTCGTCACGCGCCATCTGGACTCCGCGCGCAGTTTCGAGGTCACGTTCTGGCGCAGCGCGTTCAACGCCGTGGCGCTGTCGATCGCGCTGACGGCAATGCGCGGCATGGCGCTGTGGCGCGGCATCGCGCGCGCGCCGTGGCCGGTCTGGGCCTCGGGGCTGTGCTGGTCGGTGATGTACACCGCCTTCATGGTCGCGATCACGCTGACCTCGGTCGCCAACGTGCTGGTCACGATGTCGATCGGTCCGCTGCTCACTGCCTTGCTGGCGCGCATCGTGCTGGGCCACCGGCTCGCTGCGCGCACCTGGGCCGCGATCGGCGTCGCCGGTATCGGCATCGCCTGGATGTTCGCGCGTGAGGCGCAGGTCTCGTCGCCCGGGCAACTGGCGGGTATCGCAGTTGCGCTCGGCGTTCCCGTCGCCGCGGCGATCAACTGGACGCTGCTTCAACACCTGCATCATGGCGAAGGCGACGACAGCCACGACATGACGAGCGCGGTGCTGATCGGCGCGCTGATTTCTGCACTCGCGGTGCTGCCGTTCTCGCTGCCGCTGCAGGCCTCGGCGCACGACCTCGGGCTGCTCGCGCTGCTCGGCGTATTCCAGCTCGCCGTGCCTTGCCTGATCGTGGTCCACATCACCAAGGTCTTGCCGGGGCCCGAGATCGCGCTGCTGGGCCTGCTCGAGGTCGTGCTCGGCGTCGTCTGGGCCTGGCTCGGCGCGGGCGAGGAACCGAGCGCGGCCACGCTCACCGGCGGCATGCTCGTCATCGGCGCGCTGATCGCCAATCAGGCGCTCGCCCTGCGTTCTTCCGGAGTCACCGTCGCATGAAGGTCCGCGCCAACGGGGTCGAGATCGAGGTCGAGGTCGACGGGCCGGCCAGCGGGGAGCCGCTGTTGCTGATCATGGGCCTCGGGATGCAGCTCGTCGGCTGGCACGACGGGCTCGTCGAGCAGTTCGTCGCGCAGGGCTTTCGCGTCATCCGCTTCGACAACCGCGACATCGGGCTGTCTCAGGGTTTCGACGAACTCGGCATGCCCAATCTCGCGCTTGCCGCGGCCAGGCAGGTGCTCGGACTGCCGATTGCGCCACCCTACACGCTGGCCGACATGGCCGACGACGCGGCGGGCGTGCTCGACGCGCTTGGAGTCTCTGCAGCGCATGTGTGCGGCGCCTCGATGGGCGGCATGATTGCGCAACTGATGGCGCTGCGCCATCCCGAGCGCGTGCGCAGCCTGACGCTGATCATGACGAGTAGCGGCTCGCGCCGCCTGCCGCGGCCGTCGCTGCGGGTGCAGCGCGCGATGCTCGCGCGGCCGGCGCGTCCGCACGAGTTGGACAACCTGGTCGCCCACTACCGCAGGCTGCACACGCTCATCGGCAGCCCGGCCTACCGGCCCGATCCGTTGGCGCTCGAGGACCGGCTGCGCTCATCGCTCGCGCGCGCCTACCGTCCGCGCGGAACCGCGCGCCAGATGGTGGCCATCCTTGCCGCGGCCGACCGCTCGGCGGCGCTGGCGAGCCTCGCCGTGCCGACACTCGTGATCCACGGCGCGGCCGATCCGCTGGTGCCGCCGGCGGCAGGGCAAGATCTGGCGCGCAAGATCCCGGGCGCGCAGCTCGACCTGATCGAAGGCATGGGCCATGACCTGCCGGTGCCGCTCTGGCCGCGCTACGCCGCAGCGGTGGCCGCGCTGGCCGGCCGGGGATAGCCACCGCGCCGGGCCGCCCCGAGCAAGGCCCTAGCGTCGTGGAGGCCCGCTCGACGTCCCTGGCGAGCGGGGTGTCGTCACCCAGTGCAGTGTTCGACGCTATCCGGTACTTATGCGACCGCGCCTTTGCCTCCCTGGCGTCGTTGCAAATCCTCGCGATACCTCCGGGTATCGCTGCGGTTTGCGCCTGGCCAGGAAGCCAAATTCGCCGCCGCAGAAGCACCTGCAAGCATCGAACACTGCACTAGGCCGAGCGCAGCGGCGCCGTCGGCCCGCTGCGCCGGATCGACGACACGTCGCCGCTCGACAAGGCCACGTCGCCCGATCCCCGGCGCATACCGTTGGCAAGCTCCTCGAGCTCGTTCGCGAGTCTGTCGGCGAGGCCCAGCGCGCAGGCGATCAACCAAGAGCCAGTACTGCGGTCGACGTTGTTGTCCTGCTCGAGGAAGTGATCCGCCGCGCGTGTCGCGGCGTGCAGTTGATGCGCGCGCGTGCGCAATTTCTGGAATCCCTGGGTCAGCGCGGCTTCGGCGCCGCTCGCCTTGAGGTTGCGGCCCATCGTGTCGAGGTCGGCTGCGAGT
Source organism: Ideonella sp. (assembly GCF_016702655.1). Taxonomy (GTDB): domain Bacteria; phylum Pseudomonadota; class Gammaproteobacteria; order Burkholderiales; family Burkholderiaceae_C; genus CAIKUF01. The sequence continues at coordinate 64,577 of NZ_JADJDO010000004.1, read as the reverse complement.
TCCTCCGCCAGACCCACGGCACACGAGATCAGCCACGAACCGGTGTCGCGATCCTCGTCGCCTTCCTGGGCAATGAAGTGATCTGCCGCGCGGGCTGCCGCCAGCAACTGGTAGGCCTTGCCGCCGAGCTGACGCATCATCGGATAGGCATCGCCCGGCTTGCCCCCGGCGCCGCCCTTGGTGGTCTCTTCGATCGGGGTGGCGATCACGGGTTTGGCTTCAATCATGGTCTGCCTCGACTGTCTGCGCATTTCGGGCCGCGACGCATGCAGCGTCGTCGCGAGTTTCGTTTTTCAATTGTGCCCACGATTGATCGGCCGTGGCGCACGGTGAGCGCCGAGAAACGGCGATTTGCCTCGCTTGGTGCCTCATCGGCAAGAATCGGAGCATGGACTTCGCCGCCGGAACTTCGCCGATATCGCCCTGGCGCCTCAGCGTTGCGCCGATGATGGACTGGACCAATCGCCACTGCCGCGTCTTTCATCGCCTGCTGACGCGCCGCACGCGTCTGTACACCGAGATGGTGACGACCGGCGCGCTGCTGCATGGCGATCTGGGCCGGCATCTCAACTTCAGCGCCGTCGAGCATCCGGTCGCGCTGCAGCTCGGCGGCAGCGAGCCGGCCGACCTGGCGGCTTGTGTTTCTCTGGCCTGCGACTGGGGTTACGACGAGGTGAATCTCAACTGCGGCTGCCCCAGCGAGCGCGTGCAGCGCGGTGCGTTCGGCGCCTGCCTGATGGCCGAGCCGCGGCTCGTCGCGGACTGCGTGAACGCAATGATCGACGCCGCCTCCGGGCGCCTGCCGGTCACGGTCAAGCACCGCATCGGCATCGACCGCGGCGAGAGCTACGCCTTCGTGCGCGATTTCGTCGGCACGCTCGCCGGTGCCGGTTGCAGCGTGTTCATCGTCCATGCGCGCAATGCCTGGCTCGAGGGGCTGAGCCCGAAGGAGAACCGCGAGCTGCCACCCCTGCGCTATGAAGTGGCGCATGCGCTCAAGCGCGACTTCCCGTTGGCGACGATCGTCGTCAACGGCGGTATCTCGACGGACGCGGCAATCGAGGAGCAACTTCGCCATGTGGATGGTGCAATGCTCGGCCGCCACGCCTACCACGAGCCTTGGGCGATGTCCGCCTGGGACCGGCGTTTCTTCGGCGTCGAGGGCCCCGCGGCATCGCGGGCGCAGGTCGAGGCGCAGTGGATCGATTACCTCGATCGCATCCACGCCGCCGGCACGCCCTGGCCGCACGCGATGCGCCACGCGCTGGGCTTGTGGAACGGCACACCGGGCGCGCGGCGCTGGCGCCAGGTCTGGTCCGACCACCGGCTCAGGCTCGAGGCGCCGCACACCGTGGCCGCGCTCGCGAGCGCGGCGCGGCTTGCCGGATCGCACCTCGCGGTCTGACCGGCGGGAGCGGCTACGGCGGCCGCAGTCCAGGCCGCGTCGCGAGCACGACACCGGCCAGCGCGAGCGCGAAGGCCGCGCCATGGGCGGTGCCGAAGGGTTCGCCGAGGACGAGTACGCCGATCGCCGCGGCGGCGACGGGCAGCATCACCGCATACACGCCCGCCGACGCGGCCGGCACATGCTTCAGGCCCGTCATCCACAGCCAGACGGTGACGATGCTCGCCGCGACGGCGTAGAAGACGAGCAGGGCCCAGATCGGCAGCGAGACGGCGCCGAAGCCGAACGACCTTGCCTGCCACAAGCCGAAGGGCGTGACGAGCGCGAAGCCCCACAGGTTGACGAGGGCGCTGATGCGCCGCGCCGATACGCTGCCCGTGAGCTGCTTGCCGATCACGACATAGCAGGCCTCGCAGAACACCGCACCGACGAGCAGCAGGTTGCCGAGCCAGGGCGCGGCGCCGGCGCCAACCGGCTGCGCATCGGCGCGCGTCAGCGACAGCAATGCGATGCCTGCCATCGCGCAAGCGATGCCGATCGCCACCCGGCGGCTGATCCTCTCCGCGAGGAAAGCGCGCGAGAGCAGCGCCACCGCGGCCGGGATCGCGGCCATGATCACGCCCGCGGCGACCGCCGACGTGAGCATGACGCCGAACAGCATGCAGATCGAGAACAGGAAGTTGCCGAGAAAGCTTTCCCAGAACAGCAGCCAGCGGTCGCGGCGCGTCAGCGCCGGCTCGCCGGGTGCGCGATGGATCCAGCCCAGCATCGCGACGGCGGCGATGCCGAAGCGCAGCCAGGCGAGCAGGAAGACCGGGAACACGGCGACCAGGAGCTTGGACAGGCCGACGTAGCTGCCGACGAGCGTCATGCTCGCCGCGAGGCTGGCGTAGGCCCACCAGGGGGCGTGCGGCGTGGCGTCGCTCACCGCGGCGTCAGAACATCGTCGCGTAGCGCTCGACTTCCCACGCACTGACGTGGCGCGCGTGCTCGACGTGCTCGGCGCGCTTCAGACGCACGAACTCGCGGTGCAACGTCTCTCCGAGCGCCGTGCGCAGCAGCGAGCTCGCCTCGAGCGCGGCGACGGCCTCGCCGAGCGACTGCGGCAGCAGCGCGATGCCGCGCTCGCGGATCGCCGCGAGCGGCAGCTCGAACAGGTCGTCGTCGCACGCGGGGCCGGGATCGAGCGCGCGAGCTATGCCGTCCAGGCCCGCCGCGATCAGGCCCGCCGTCGCGAGGTAGGGGTTCGCGCTTGCATCCGGCAGCCGCCACTCGAAGCGCCCGGCGAGCGTGCGCACGAGCGCGGTGCGGTTGTTCGGGCCGTGGGCGACGTAGGCCGGCGCCCAGCTCGTTCCCGACAGCGACTCGCCCACAACGAGCCGCTTGTACGAGTTGACCGTCGGCGCGGCGAGTGCGGCGAGCGCTGCGCTGTGCGCGAGCACGCCGGCGATGAACTGCCGCGCCAGCGGCAACAGCGGCGTTCGCGCGTCGCCGAACAAGCAGCGCGCGTCCTCGCCCGCGCCGTCCCACAGCGAGACGTGAAAGTGCATGCCGCTGCCGGGCTGGTTGGCGAACGGCTTGGGCATCAGCGAGAACAGCATGCCGTGCCGCTCGGCGATCGCCTGCGCGGCGAGCTTGAACAGCATCACGTTATCGGCGCTCGCGAGCGCGTCGGCGTGCAGGAAATTGATCTCGTACTGGCCGTGCGCGTCCTCGTGGTCGATCTGCAGCACCTCGAGGCCGCAGCCCTGCAATGCGGCGACGAGCTCGGTCACGAAGCCGCGCTGGCGCGGCAGGCTCTGCAGGTCGTAGGACGGCTTGTCGAGCCGGTCCTGCGCGTCGGCCGGCTCGACGCCGCCGCCCGCGGCGCGGCGCAGCAGGAAGAACTCTGGCTCGATGCCGGTCTGCAGGACCCAGCCGCGCTCGGCGAGGCGCGCGACCTGGCGCGCGAGCGCCTGGCGCGGGCAGGCGTCGAACGGCTCGCCGGCGACGTAACCGTCGCAGACGACGCGCGCGAAGCCCGGCATCCATGGCAGCGCGCGCGCCGTGCTCGCGATACCGCGGCCGTAGTACTCGGCGCGCGGCCCGGTGCGCGGCAGGCCGGTGCCGGCGATCGACGGGCCGGAGAAGCCGGCGCCGTCGGTGAGCAGCGCGTCGAGCTGCGCCAGCGGAAGCCACTTGCCCTTGGCGACGCCGTGGAGGTCGGTGAACTGCGCGACGAGCGTGTGCACGCCCTGCGCCGCCAGCGCCTCCTTCAGGTGCTTCATCGCGCCGCCGTGGCGGCGCGCAGCGAAGCCTTCAGGATCTCCAGCGCCTCCGCGAACACGCTCTCGGTGGATCGTCAGCGGGAAGAGGAAGCGCACCACGTTGGCGTTGACGCCGCAGGTGAGCAGGATCAGGCCGCGCTGCAGGGCCTCGGCCTGGACGCGCTTTGTCATGTCGGGGTCGGGTTCCGTCGTGCCTGCTCGGTTGAACTCGACCGCGACCATCGCGCCAAGGCCGCGCACGTCGGCGATCTGCGGCACCTCGGCGCGCAGCGCGTCGAGCGTGGCCTTCAAGCGGTCGCCGAGCGCCTGGCCGCGCTCGGGCAGCTTCTCGTCGGCCATCACGTCGATGACGGCGTGCGCGGCGGCGATCGCGAGCGGGTTGCCGGCGTAGGTGCCGCCGAGGCCGCCCGGCGCAGGCGCGTCCATGATCTCGGCCTTGCCGGTCACGGCCGACAGCGGGACGCCGGCGGCGAGCGACTTGGCGATCGTCATCAGGTCGGGGGTCACAGGCCGCGAAGTGCTCCATCGCGAACATCTTGCCGGTGCGGCCGAAGCCGGTCTGGATCTCGTCGGCGATGAGCACGATGCCGTGCTCGTCGCACAGTTCGCGCAGCCACTTCACCGCCTCGGTCTGGATCACGTTGAAGCCGCCTTCGCCCTGCACCGGCTCGAACACGATCGCCGCAACGCGGCTCGGCTCGATGTCGGCCTTGAAGATGTGGGCCACGGCCTTCTTGACCTCGTCGAGGCTGGCGCAGTGGCAGGGGAAGGGCGCGTGGTAGATCTCGGGCGGGAAGGGCCCGAAGCCGGCCTTGTAGGGCTGCACCTTGCCGGTCAGCGACACTGCGAACAGGCTGCGCCCGTGGAAGGCGCCCGAGAATGCGATCACGCCCGAGCGTTTTGTGTACGAGCGTGCGATCTTGACCGCGTTTTCGATCGCCTCGGCGCCAGTCGAGAAGAACGCGGTCTTCTTCGCGTGGCTTCCCGGTGTCATCGCATTGAGCTTCTCGGCGAGCGCGATGTAGCTCTCGTACGGAACGACCTGGTAGCAGGTGTGCGTGAAGCGTTTCAGCTGCGCCTCGATCGCGGCCAGCACCTTCGGGTGGCCGTGGCCGACGTTCATCACCGCGATGCCCCCGGCGAAGTCGATGTAGCGCCGGCCTTCGACGTCCCACAGCTCGGCGCCCACGGCGCGCTCGGCGAAGAAGGTCCCCATCACGCCGACGCCGCGCGGCGTGGCAGCGGCCTTGCGGGCCATCAGTTGCTCGTTGATCGAGAGATTCATGCCGGGTCTCCTTTCAGGCCGCATCGATGCGCAGCCAGGTCGTCTTCAATTCGGTGTACTTGTCGAACGCGTGCAGCGACTTGTCGCGGCCGTTGCCGCTTTGCTTGAAGCCGCCGAAGGGGACCGTGATGTCGTCCTCGTCGTACTGGTTCACGTGCACCGTGCCGGCCTTGAGCGCGCGCGCGACGCGGTGCGCGCGGTTGACGTTGTCGCTCCACACGCTCGCCTGCAGGCCGTAGCTCGAGTCGTTGGCCATCGCGACCGCTTCCGATTCGGTCTTGAAGCGGATCACGCTCATCACCGGGCCGAAGATCTCCTCGCGTGCGATCTTCATCGAGTTGCTGACGCCGTCGAACACGGTCGGCTCGACGAAGAAGCCGCCGCTCTCGACGCGCGCCTGCTTGCCGCCGGCGAGCACCCGCGCGCCTTCGCTGCGGCCAGCCTCGATATAGCCGAGCACCGTTTTGAGCTGCGTCTCGTCGACGATCGCGCCCATCTCGGCGCTGCCCGAGAGCGGGTCGCCCGGCGCGTACTTCGGCGCCTCGGCGGCGACGACTTCGAGAAACGCGTCGGCGATGCGCTCGTGCACGAACACGCGCGACGGCGCATTGCAGCTCTCGCCCTGGTTGAAGAACATGCTGCCGGCGACGGTCTTCGCGGCGCGTGCGACGTTGGCAAAGTCGTCGAAGACGACGAAGGCCGACTTGCCGCCGAGCTCGTTGTAGACGCGCTTCAGGTTGCTGCGCCCGGCGTACTCGAGCATCTTGCGGCCGACGCGCGTGCTGCCGGTGAAGCCGATCGCGTCGACGTTCATGTGCAGCGCGAGCGCCTCGCCGGCCTCGTGGCCAAAGCCCGGAACGACGTTGAACACGCCCTCCGGAAGCCCCGCCTCGACCGCGATCTCGGCCAGCCGCAAGGCCGTCAGCGGCGACTTCTCGCTCGGCTTCAAGACCACGCTGTTGCCCGCGGCGAGCGCCGGCCCGAGCTTCCACGAGGCCATGATCATCGGGTAGTTCCACGGCACGACGGCGCCGATCACGCCCATCGGCTCGCGCGTGATGAGCGCCAGCGCGTTGTGCCCGGTCGGCGCGATCTCGTCGTAGATCTTGTCGACGGCCTCCGCGTACCAGGCGATGCAGCGCGACGTCGCGCCGACGTCGACCGCCAGGCTGTACTGGATCGGCTTGCCCATGTCGAGCGTCTCGAGCAGCGCGAGCTCGTCACGCGCGCCGAGGATCTTGTCGGCAAAGCGCTGCAGCACCTTCTTGCGCGCGGCGGGCGACTTCTTCGCCCAGCGGCCGTCGTCGAAGGCGGTGCGCGCCGAGGCGACGGCGAGATCGATGTCGGCCGCGCGGCCGCGCGCGACCGGGCCGAGGTTGCGGCCGTCGATCGGCGAGAGGCTGTCGAAAGTCTCGCCGGCCTGGGCATGCAGCCGCTTGCCGGCGATGAACATGCGGCCGTCGGCCTGCATGGCTGCGGCAGCGACGTGCCAGTCGGGTTTGGGAGCGTTCATGATGATTCGGTGCGGGTGGGAGGTTGGAGATCCATGATCGCGTAGTGCTTGCGAACCGGCGTCAGGTTGTGCCAGATGCCCTCGAAGCCGCCAGGGACGACGAACGCGTCGCCTGCCTTGAACCGGCGCGCCACGCCGGCGCTGTCGGTCAGTTCGACCTCGCCTTCGACGAGCACGCAGAATTCCTCCTCGTGCGGCCCGTAGACGACCCGCCAGCGGCCGGGGCCGGCCTTCCACTGGCCGGCGAAGAACTGCGCGGTCGGGTCGGTGTACCCGTTCCAGGCCACCGGAGACGGGCTGCCTTCGAGCAGGCGGTCGCTTCGCACTGGCGCTGCCTCGCCGTCGCCCGTGCACACAAGTGCGCAAGCGGTGGGTGTGGAGCGCTCTGGCATGGTTGTTCGCGCGGCGCCGCCCATGAGGGCGGCGCCGCGGTACGGGTCAGAACGCGACGACGACCGAGGCGCCGAAGATGTTGTTGTACTTGCGGTAGCTGCCGTCGTCGATGACCTCGAACACGTTCAGGTTCGACCAGTCGTAGCGGTACTCGGCCTTGAAGGTCGTGTACTCGTTGAACAGGTAGCTCACGCCGAGCGACAGTGCGTAGCGATTGGCACCGTCGTCGCAGCCGGTCACATAGGCCGTGCCGCAATCGAGATAGGCATCGGGGCCGATGCCGTTGACATTGTCGGCACCATAGCCGAGCAGGCCGCCGCCGTTCTTGCCGTTGTTGATGTAGTCGAAGCGCGCGATGCCTTCCAGGCGCGGCGTGAACTTGTAGGCCGCGAGCGCCGACAGGCCGTACCAGGACGCGTCGCGGTACTCGCCGGTCACCGGATCGGCGGTGATCGCGGCGCGTTGCTGCATGCCGTAGCTCACCTGGCCCTGCAGCGTCCAGTCGCCGCGGATGAAGTAGCCGTCGACCTCGATCAGGCCGACCGTCGTGTTGGGCGTGTCGTTGATGAAGTTCGGCGCGTTGCCGTACACGCCGGCCGCGCCCCAGCCGTCGTACTCGCCCTTCGAGTAGTCGACGCGCGCCGCAACCACCGGCGCACGGTTGCCGGCCGGACGGACGGTCTCGTTCATGTTGGCGAGCATCACCTTGGTCAGCCACTTGCCGCGCGTGAGCTCGACGCCGGCGCCGACATAGGCCGTCGGCAGCGTGAAGTCGAACAGCAGGTTGTGCGTGATGAGCTTGTTCTGCGTCGGTGGCAGGTACTCGTAGCCCGACCAGTCGGGGATCTGGCCGGCGATGAAGCGCGTCTGCAGATCGGTGATCGGCACCGAGACGCTCGCCTCGTGGATCACCGACCAGCCGTCCATCGTCGCGCCGGCGCCACGCTGCGGTGCGAGCGTCAGGCGCCACTTGGTGCCGTCCTGCATCTCCTTCTGGAAGTCGAGCATCGCGATGCCGAGGTAGCCGTTGGTGTAGTTGTAGCCGTCCTGCCAGACCGCATCGAGGAACTGGAAGCCGGCCTGGTGCTGGGCCTGGTTGTAGATGTAGGGCACCTGCATCTGGCCGCTGACCTTCAGGCCCATGAAGCCGTTTTCCTCGCGCGAGTCCTCGAGCGACTCGACCTTGACGGTCACGCGGCTGAGCTCGGACTGTTGGGCCGGCGTCATGCCCCACTGGCCGCTGTCGCCCTTGGCCTCCATGGCCTTCTGCTTGGCCTCGAGTGCATTGACCTTGTCGCGCAGCGCGCGGATCTCCTTGAGCAACTCCTCGTTGGACTGCGCCGACGCGATCGATGGAAAGCACGCCGCGAGTGCCAGCGCGAGAGTGGTCGGTTGCCAGAATTTCATCAGGGTCTCCTTGGGCGATGAGTGTGTATCCGGGGTGGTGGTTCTGACGGGGGTTGGCACGCGCATCATCCGCCGGCCCTGGCGGCTGCTGCGATGTCGCGCGCGCGCCGCTTCTCGGTGCGCGCGAGGACGATGCTCGCGGCGATGATGCCGACCGAGACCACGAGCACGGTCAGCGCGGCGATTGCGTTGACGCTCGGGTTCAAGCCCAGGCGGGCGCGCGAGAAGATGACGAGCGGCATCGTCGTCGAGCCCGGGCCGGACAGGAAGGCCGAGAGCACGACGTCGTCGAGCGAAAGCGTGAAGGTCAGCAGCCATGCTGACATCAGCGACTGCGAGATCATCGGCAGCGTGACCAGCGTGAACACCTGCCAGGGCCGGGCGCCGAGGTCCATCGCCGCTTCCTCGAGCTGCGGGTTCAGGTCGAGCAGGCGTGCCTGAACGACGACCGTCGCGTAGGCCATGCCGAGCAGCACATGGCCGAACCAGATCGTCAGCGCGCCGCGTTCGGGCATGCCGAGCACGCGCTGCATCGACACCAGCATCAGCAGCAGCGACAGGCCGATGATGACCTCGGGCATCACCAGTGGCGCGTTGACCATGCCCGAGAACAGCGTGCGCCCGCCGAAGCGCTTGTACTTGACGAGCGCGAAGGCCGCCAGCGTGCCGAGAACGACCGAGCCCCAGGCAGTCCAGAACGCGATCTTGAGCGACAGCCACAGGCCGCCGATCATCTCGCGGTCGCTGGCCAGGGCCTCGTACCACTTGAGGCTGAAGCCGCTCCATTGGTTGGGCACCGGTGACTCGTTGAACGAATAGACGACGAGCGCGACGATCGGCACGAACAGGAACAAGTAGCCTGCCCCCAGCCAGCCGCGTGCAAACAGCCGGTTGAAGCCTTCGCCGAAGACCGCGCGACGGTGGCTCATGGCGCTCTCCGCCGGACCGCCCCAAGGAGGCCGAGCGCCGCCAGGGCCCGCGAATGCGGGCCGCTTCGTGGCCCTTGGGGCAGCGAATGCAATGCGCGTGGGGGTCTCATGACCTGGCCTCCTGCGCCCGCGCCTGGTAGCGGTTGAAGATCGCCAGCGGAACCAGGATCAGCAGCACCATCACGACCGCGACCGTCGAGGCCATCGGCCAGTCGTTGTTGCTGAAGAACTCGTCCCACAGCACGCGGCCGATCATCAGCGTCTGCGGCCCGCCGAGGAGTTCGGGGATCACGAACTCGCCGACGCAGGGGATGAACACGAGCATCGAGCCGGCGATGATGCCGGCGCGCGACATCGGCACCGTGACCTTCCAGAACGCGACAAAGGGCGTTGCGCCGAGGTCGGCAGCGGCCTCGAGCAGGCGCAGGTCGAGCTTGGCGAGGTTGCCGTAGAGCGGCAGGATCATGAACGGCAGGTAGGTGTAGACCATGCCGAGCACGAGCGAGAAGGGCGAGTTCATGAACTTGCCGAGCGCCGGGATCAGGCCGGCCGCCAGGAGCAGGTTGTCGATGCCCAGGTTGCTCAGCAGGCCAGCCGCCAGGCCGCCTTCGCTGAGCAGGCCCTTCCAGGCATAGACGCGCAGCAGGAAGGAGGTCCAGAACGGCAGCATCACCAGCATCAGCAGCGTGGGCTGCAGCCGATGCGCGCGCGCGCGCCATGAAGTAGGCGAAGGGGTAGCCGATGGCCAGGCACAGCACGGTCGTGATCGCGGCGTACTTGATGCTCGAGATGTAGGTCTTGAAGTAGAGGTCGTCCTGCGTGATGAAGACGTAATTGCTCAGCTTGAGCGACAGGCGCAGCAGCCCGTCGGTGAGCGTCAGCACGTCCTTGAAGCGCACGCCGTCCATCTCGGACATGCTGATCTTGAGCACGATCAGGAACGGCAGCATGAAGAACACCAGCAACCACAGATAGGGCGTGCCGATCACGACATGCCGCCCGCGGAGCCATCTCCGCGCGCCGCGCGCTGTCGGGGTGGCCGTCGGGCTCATTGGGTCAGCACCACCTGGGATTGGCGCGACCAGTGTGCCCAGGCGGTGTCGCCCCAGGTCAGGTCGTCCTCGCGGTAGCGCTGGATGTTGTTCTGGCTCACCTTGAGCACGCGCCCGCCGTCGAGCTCGATGTGGTAGACGGTAAAGCTGCCGAAATAGGCGAGGTTCTTGACCACGCCGCGCGCGCGGTTGAAGGCCTCGCCGTTTTCCTCGTGCCCATCCTCGTGCTTGGGGGCGTGGCGCGAGAGGTGGATCTTCTCGGGCCGCACGGCCACCGAGACCGCCATGCCGACGGTGCCGGTGATGCCATGGCCCACGTAGTGCTTGATGTCGCCGCAGTCCACGATGCAGTGGTCGGGCTCGTCGGTGACGAGCTTGCCGTCCATCAGGTTGACGTTGCCGATGAAGTCGGCCACGAAGCGCGTCGCCGGCGTCTCGTAGACGTCGGCCGGCGTGCCGACCTGCAGCACCCTGCCTTCGCTCATGATGGCGATGCGCGAGGCCATCGTCATCGCCTCTTCCTGGTCGTGGGTGACCATCACGCAGGTCACGCCGACGTCCTCGATGATGTTGACGAGCTCGATCTGCGTCTCCTCGCGCAGCTTCTTGTCGAGCGCGCCGAGCGGCTCGTCGAGCAGCAGCATCTGCGGGCGCTTGGCCAGGCAGCGCGCGAGCGCCACGCGCTGTTGCTGCCCGCCGGAGAGCTGGTGCGGCTTTCGCTTGCCGAACTTGGTGAGTTGCACGAGCTTGAGCATGGCCTCGACGCGCTCGGCGATCGCGCCCTTGGCCATGCCGTCGCGGCGCAGCCCGAAGGCGACGTTGTCCCATACCGAGAGGTGCGGAAACAGCGCGTAGGACTGGAACATCATGTTGAACGGACGCTCGTAGGGCGTGAGCGGCGCGATGTCCTGGCCCTCGAGCAGGATGCGGCCCGAGGTCGGGGTCTCGAAACCCGCCAGCATGCGCAGCAGCGTCGTCTTGCCGCAGCCCGACGAGCCCAGCAGCGCGAAGATCTCGCCCTTGGCGATGTCGATGCTGACGTGGTTGACGGCCACCGCACCGCCGCCGAAGTCCTTGACGACATCCTCGATGCGCAGGAATGCCGTGCCGGTGCCGGCGGTGGCGGGGATCGCTGCAGTGCTCATGCCGTGATATCCGTCGCGGGGATCCCGCTCAGAGGCCCGTCTTGAAGCTCGTGTACAGGCGCGTCATCGTGCGCCGCGTGTCGTTGTTCAGCGCCCCGGGCTCCGACATCTTCTTCAACTCCGCGTCGGGCAGGAAGACCGTCGGGTTGGACGCCACTTCGGGCTTCACGAACTTCTTGGACTCCTTGTTCGGGTTGGCATAGAAGACCTTGTTGGTGAGGCTCGCGTGCACCTCCGGCTTCATGATGAAGTTGATGAACTTGTGCGCGTTGCCGGGGTGCGGTGCGTCGACCGGAATCACCATCACGTCGAAGAACAGCAGGCCGCCCGTCTTGGGCAGCAGGGCTTCGATCTTCTGGCCCGTCTTGCCGTCGATCGCGCGCTGGCGCGCAATGTTGATGTCGCCCGACCAGCCTATGGCGACGCAGATCGATCCGCTCGCCATGTCGTTGATGTAGCCCGACGACGAGAACAGCGTCACGTAGGGACGCACGCTCTTGAGCAGCGGCGCGACGCCGCTGTAGTCGGCCGGGTTGTTGCTGCTCGGGTTCTTGCCCAGGTAGTGCAGCGCGGCCGGCACGATCTCGGTTGCCGAGTCGAGGTAGCTCACACCGCAGGACTTGAGCTTGGACATGTACTCGGGCTTGAAGACCAGGTCCCACACGTTGTCGGGCATCGGCGTGCTGCCGAGCGCGGCCTTGACCTTGTCGACATTGATCCCGACGGTGGTATAGCCCCACAGCCAGTTGACCATGTACTGGTTGCCCGGGTCGAGCTTGGCCATCGTCGCCTGGACGCCCGGGTCGAGGTTCTTCAGGTTGGGCAACTGGCTCTTGTCGAGCTTGCGCAGCAGCCCTCCGTCGGCCTGGATCTTGGCCCAGTACGACGATGGCACGACGACGTCGTAGCCCGTCTTGCCGGCAACGAGCTTGGCGTGCAGGATCTCGTTGTTGTCGAAGTTGTCGTAGCGGACCTTGATGCCCGTCTCCTTCTCGAAGTTGGCGATCGTGTCCTCGGCGATGTAGTCCGACCAGTTGTACACGTTGATGACCTTCTCTTCCTCCTGCGCCGCCGCGGGGCCGGCCCACGCAAGCATGCAGGCGGCCGTGCTCACGGCCAGGCTGCGCAACAACGGATTCAGCGACTTGTGGTTCATGCCAGAGTCTCCAAGAGGAAGAAAGGTCGTGGATCGAGAGAAGAGGGACACAAAGAGCAATCGGTCGGGTCAGTCTAGCCAACCGGAACCCTTTGCCGCTACAGGCAAATCCCGGTCTGTGGCATTGCGGCGTCAGGCCCAGCCACGCTGGCGCACGTCGGCCTGCGTCAGGTCAAGACAGCGGTGGATCAGCGCCACCATCTCGTCGATCTGCGCGTGCGTCATCACGAGCGGCGGGGCGATGATCATGCGGTCGCCGACGGCGCGCATGATCAGGCCGTTGGCGAAGCAGTGGCCGCGGCAGACCATGCCGACCTCGAGCCCCTCGTCGAAGAGCGCGCCGCTGGCCTTGTCACGCACGAGCTGCAGTGCGCCCATCATGCCGACGCTTTGTGCCTCGCCGACGAGCGGATGGTCGCCGAGCGCCGCGAAATGTCTTGCGAGGTAGGGTCCGAGGTCGCCGCGCACGTTCTCCACCAGGCGCTCGCGCTGGATCAGGCGGATGTTGGCCAGCGCGACCGCGCAGGCCACCGGGTGGCCACTGTAGGTATAGCCGTGGTTGAACTCGCCGCCCTGCTCGATCAGCACCTTCGCGACCCGGTCGCCGACCATCACCCCGCCGAGCGGGATGTAGCCGGAGGTCACGCCCTTGGCGAACGTCATCAGGTCGGGCTTGAAGCCGAAGGTCTCGCAGCCCCACCAGTTGCCGGTGCGGCCGAAGCCGCAGATGACCTCGTCGGAGACGAGCAGCACGCCGTACTTGTCGCAGATGCGCTGGATCTCGGGCCAGTAGGTCGAAGGCGGGACGATCACGCCGCCTGCGCCTTGCACCGGCTCGCCGATGAACGCGGCCACCTTGTCGGCGCCGACCTCGAGGATCTTGGCCTCCAGCCAGCCCGCCGCCTCCCGTCCGAAGTCCTCGCGCGACTTCCCCTTGCCGAGCGCGAACCAGAACGGCTGCTCGATGTGCACGATGCCCGGGATCGGCAGCCCGCCCTGGGCGTGCATGCCGGCCATGCCGCCCAGCGACGCACCGGCCATCGTCGAGCCGTGGTAGCCGTTCTTGCGGCCGATGATCACGCTGCGCTCGGGTTGGCCGAGGACGTCCCAGTAGCGGCGCACCATGCGCACGATGGTGTCGTTGCCTTCCGAGCCCGAGCCGGTGAAGAACACGTGCCTGAACCCCGGCGGCGCGACCTCGGCCAGCAGTTCGGCAAGTTCGATTGCCGGCGGCGTGGCGGTCTGGAAGAAGGAGTTGTAGAACGGCAGTTCCTTCAACTGCGTGGTCGCCGCATCGATCAACTCCTGGCGCCCGTAGCCGACGTTGACGCACCACAGGCCCGACATCGCGTCGAGGATCTTCGCGCCGTCGCTGTCCCAGAGGTAGATGTTGTCGGCGTGGGTGATGATGCGCGAGCCCTTGCCGGCGAGCGCCTTGAAATCGGTGAAGGGGTGCAGGTAGTGGGCCGCGTCCGCGGCCTGCCATTGCGGCGTCGTGCGCGCGGCGGGGGGGGTCAAGACGGCATTCATGGTGTCTCCGGTTCGAAAAGGGGCGGGCGGGTCAGACGTGCAGCAGCAGGTGCTCGCGCTCCCACGGCGAAATGACCTTCATGAATTCGGCGTACTCGATCTCCTTGATCTCGGTGTAGACCGTGACGAAGGATTGCCCGAGCACCGCAGCGAGTTCCTTGCTCGCGCGCAGCAGGTCGAGCGCCTCGCCGAGGCTGCGCGGCAACTGGAAGTCGCCGAGGTAGGCGTCGCCCTTGCACTCGGGCGAGGGTTCGATGCGGTTCTTGATGCCGAGGTAGCCGCAGGCGAGCGTGGCGGCCAGGGCCGCGTAGGGGTTGGCGTCGGAGCCGATCACGCGGTTCTCGATCCGCCGCGCCGCCGCCCCGGCCACCGGCGAGCGGATGCCGACAGTGCGGTTGTCGGTGCCCCACTGGATGTTGATCGGCGCGGCGTTGGAGCGCACCAGCCGGCGATAGGAGTTGACGTACGGGGCGAACAGCGCCATCGCCGCCGGCACGTACTTCTGCAGGCCGCCGATGTACCAGAAGAACTCCTGGCTCGGCGAGCCGTCCTCGTTGCTGAAGATGTTCTTGCCGGTCTCCTTGCCGACGACGCTCTGGTGGACGTGCATCGCGCTGCCCGGCTCGCCGGCGATCGGCTTGGCCATGAAGGTCGCGAACATGTCATGGCGCATCGCCGCCTCGCGCAGCGTGCGCTTGAAGAAGAACACCTCGTCGGCCAGTCCCAGCGGATGGTCGTGGAAGAAGTTGATCTCCATCTGACCGGCGCCGATCTCGTGGATCAGCGTATCGACGTTGAGCTCCATCTTCTCGCAGTAGTCGTAGACGTCCTCGAACAGCGGGTCGAACTCGTTCACGGCGTCGATCGAGTACGCCTGGCGCGAGGTCTCGGCGCGGCCGCTGCGGCCGATCGGCGGCTTCAGGGGAATGTCGGGGTCGGTATTGCGTGCCACGAGGTAGAACTCGACCTCCGGCGCGACGACCGGCGCCCAGCCTTCGGCGTCGTAGAGGTCGCACACGCGGCGCAGCACCGAGCGCGGCGCGAACGGGATCAGCCTGCCTTCCTTGTCGAAGCAGTCGTGGATCACCTGCGCAGTCGGGTCGGTGGCCCATGGCACGATGCGCACTGTGCTCGGGTCGGGCCGCAGGTGCATGTCCCGGTCGTTCGGCGTGATGACGTCGTAGTACGGCCCTTCCTCGGGGAATTCGCCCGTCACGCCCATCGCCACCGTGGCCTCGGGCAGCCGCATGCCGCGGTCCTCGGTGAATTTTTCGCGTGGCAGGATCTTGCCGCGCGCGACGCCGGTGAGGTCGGGCACGAGGCACTCGATCTCGGTCACGCGCCGCTCGTCGAACCATTGCTCCAGATCGCTGAAACTGAAATTGCTCTTGTTCACGATGTTTGCTACCTGTTGATTTCGTTGGCGCGCACGCGCCTCAGGGCGTCTGCGCGGGCGGGCTTCGACGGCCCCTTGTCCTTGCCCGGGCCGTCAGCAGTCCGGGACGCGCTCGGGCACGCGCCGGTGCTGGGCATGGAAGCTGCGGCATGCGTCGCCGAAGGCTCGCAGCAGTTTCATCGATACCGGGTTGTCTGCCGCCTGCCACTCCGGATGCCACTGCAGACACAGGTTGAATCCGGGCGCTGCCGGCAGCGTGAAGGCCTCGACCAGGCCGTCGGGCGCGAGCGCCTCGGCGCGCGCGCCCGGTGCAAGATCCTTGGCGCCCTGGCCGTGCACCGAGTTGACCTGCACCGTTCCCGCGCCGAGGATGGATGCAAGCAGCCCGCCGGGGAGCACGTCCACGTCGTGTGCGAGGCCGTACTGCACTGCGGCCGGTGCGCCGGCCGGCGCGCGGTGATCGTGCTTGCCAAGCTGCTCCTGCACGGCCTGGTGCAAGGTGCCGCCGAGAGCGACGTTCGTCTCCTGGAAGCCGCGGCAGATGGCGAGCATCGGCACGCCCTGCGCCAGCGCCTTGCGCGTCAGCGGCAGCGTCCATTCGTCGCGCGCCGGGTCGAGCGGCAACTCGGGGTTGTGCACCTCCTCGCCGAAGTGGCTCGGATGGACGTTGGACGGCGAGCCAGTCAGCAGCACGCCATCGGCGTGGACGAGCAGTTCGTCGACTTCGGAGGCGCCGACCCAGGGCACGACGAGCGGCAGGCAGCCGGCGAGGCGCACCGCGTCGACATATTTCTTGCCGACGACGTGGAAAGGGTGCTCGCCGAGCATGCGGTTGTCCGCGGGGACGAGCACGATGGGGCGGACGAGACGGGTGTCGGTCATGGCTGGCGCGTCACAGCAGATCCCGCAGGCGATAGTACGTCATGCCCAGCACCAGTGCGGGCGTGCGCAGCAACCTCCCGCCCGGGAACTTGCGGTGCTGGAGGCGGCTGAAGATGTCCAGGCGCGTCGCGTCGCCGCTGATCGCCTCGGCGACGAGCTTGCCTGCCAGCCCGGTGAGCGCCAGGCCGTGGCCGGAGAAGCCTTGCAGGTAATAGACGTTGGCGTAGTCCTTGCCCGCGCCGAGATCGGCCAGGCGCCCGAAATCGGGCGCTCGGTTCATCGAGATGTCGACGAAGCCGCCCCAGGCGTAGTCGATCTGGGTACCGGCGAGCTGCGGAAAGGTGCGCTCCATGCGTGTGCGCATGCTCTCGGCCAGGTTGGTCGGGGTGATCGTGCTGTAGCTCACGCGCCCGCCGTAGAGCACGCGATGGTCGGCCGTGGTGCGGAAGTAGTCGAGCACGAAGTTGGTGTCGCACACCGCCGACTGCGAAGGGATCAGCGAGCGCGCGAGCGCCGGGGCGAGCGGCGCCGAAGCAACGATGTAGGTGCCGACCGGCATGATGCGGCTCTCGAGCAACGGCGCGATGCCCTGCAGGTAGACGTTGCCGGCAAGCAGTACATGCCGTGCCCGGACCGAGCCCTGGGCGGTCGAGAGTTCGGTCGTTGCCCCGGCGCGCAAAGCGGTGACGGCGGTGTCTTCGTGGATGCGCACGCCCAGCGCCGCTGCCGCACGGCCGAGGCCGAGGTTGTACTTGAGCGGGTGCAGGTGGCCCGACAACGGGTCGTGCAGTCCGCTGTGGAAGCGCGGGCTGGCTATCCACTGGCGCACCTCGCCCGGTGCGATCGGCGTGGCCTGCAACCCATAGTCGCGCTGCATGCGTGCGTGCCACTGCGCGAGTTCGCGTGCCTTGCGCGCGCTGGTGGCGAGCGACAGGTAGCCCGCGCGCCAGTCGCAATCGATCTCGAAGCGCCGGCAGCGCGCGTGGATCAACTCGATCGCTTCGAGCGTCATGTTCCACACCTTGCGCGAGGCCTCGAGGCCGAGTTGGCGCTCGATCTCGTCCTGCTCGCAGGCCAGGCCCGCGAGCGCTTGGCCGCCGTTGCGGCCCGAGGCGCCAAAGCCGAGCGTGCGCGCTTCGAGCACGACCACGCTGAATCCACGGTCGGCGAGTTCGATCGCCGCCGACAGGCCGGCGAGGCCGCCGCCGACGATCGCCACGTCGCACTCCGCGCTCCCCTGCAGGGGCGGGAAATGCAGGCCGCGCTGCGCAGTGGCAGCGTAGTACGAGTTGTGGGTCAGCGACTGGTCGGCTCGGAACAAGGACATAAATCGGTTTGCGCTAGGCAAGCCCTCCGCAAGGTCTGGATGAAGTCGGCATTCCCTGGACTCACGCAGCCGACTTGCGGAGCACGTCGGCGACCGTGCCGACGAGCTCGTCGATGTGCGCCTTCTCGATGATCAGCGGTGGCGACATCGCGATCGTGTCGCCGGTGGTGCGGATCAGCACGCCGCGCTCCCAGCATTCGAGGAAGACGTCGAAGGCGCGCTTGCCGGGCGACCCCGCGATCGGCGCAAGCTCGATGCCGCCGACGAGGCCGATGTTGCGCACGTCGATCACGTGCGGCAGGCCCTCGAGCGCGTGCAGCGCGTCCTCGAAATAGGTCGCCATCGCCGCCGCGCGCGTCAGCAATCCTTCTTCGGCATAGGTGTCCAGCGTGCCGAGTGCCGCCGCGCAGGCGAGCGGATGCGCCGAGTAGGTGTAGCCGTGGAAGAACTCGATCAGGTGCTCGGGCCCGTTCATGAAGGTGTCGTGGATGTGCTGCCTGGCAAACACCGCGCCCATCGGCACCGCGCCATTGCTGATGCCCTTGGCGACCGTCATCAGGTCGGGCGTGACGCCGAAATGCTGGCCCGCGAAAGGCGAGCCCAGGCGGCCGAAGCCGGTGATGACCTCGTCGAAGATGAGCAGGATGCCGTGCCGGTCGCAGATCTCGCGCAGGCGCTGCAGATAGCCCTTGGGCGGCAGCAGCACGCCGGTCGATCCGGCGACCGGTTCGACGATCACCGCGGCGATGGTCGAGGCGTCGTGCAGCGCGACGAGGCGCTCCAGGTCGTCGGCGAACTCGGCGCCGTACTCGGGCACGCCGCGCGAGAAGGCGTTGCGCGCCAGGTCGTGCGTGTGGCGGATGTGATCGACCCCCGCGAGCAGCGTGCCGAACATCTTGCGGTTGGCGACGATGCCGCCGACCGAGATGCCGCCGAAGTTGACGCCGTGATAGCCGCGCTCGCGGCCGATCAGCCGCGTGCGCGCACCTTCGCCGCGCGCGCGGTGGTAGGCGATCGCCATCTTGAGCGCGGTCTCGACCGACTCGGAGCCCGAGTTGGTGTAGAAGACCTTGTTCATCCCGGTCGGCGCAATTTCGACCAGCCGCTGCGCCAGCTCGAAGGCCTTCGGGTGCCCCATGTTGAAGGGCGGCGCGAAGTCCATTTCCGCGGCCTGCTGCTGGATCGCCTGCACGATCCTCGGCCGCGCATGGCCGGCGTTGACGCACCACAGGCCGGCGATGCCGTCGAGGATCTTGCGCCCGTCGGGCGTCCAGAAGTGCATGCCCTCCGCGCGCGCCAGCATGCGCGGCGCCTGCTTGAACTGCCGGTTCGCGGTGAACGGCATCCAGTACGCGTCGAGCGACTGCGCCAGCTTGGGATCGGGATTCGTCGTCATCGGTTCTCTCCTGGGCGACCATTCGCCCGCTCGCGCAGTGTGCGGCGCCCCATGCCCGGAAGTCTAGACAAGGGAGCGCGCAATGTGCTCCGACAATCGCCGAGGGTTCACCCGAGTCATTGCAATATCATTCGAACAAACTGGCAGTTAACGGCATCCGATGCGAAAACCCAGCACCGAAGTGCAACTGGATTCGATAGACCGGGCAATCCTGACCGAGCTGCAGCGCGCAGGCCGGCTCTCCAACCTCGAGCTCGCGCAGCGCGTGCATCTCTCGCCGTCGGCCTGCCTGCGCCGGGTCAAGGCGCTCGAGGACTCGGGCGTGATCGCGCAGTACGTGGCACTCATCAACCCGCGCGCAGTCGGCAGGCATGGCGTGAGCTTCACGATCATCAATCTCGAGAGCATGAACACGCCGCAGCTCGAGGCCTTCGAGGCGGCGGTGCGCGCCCAGCCCGAAGTGCTGGACTGCTTCTACGTCGCCGGATCGAACGACTACCTGATCCGCTTCACCTACCGCGACGCCGAAGACCTGGAGCGCTTCCACGCCGAGGTGCTGATGCGCCTGCCCGGGGTGGCGCGTTCGAACTCGCTGCTCGTGCTTCGCACCGTCAAGCGCACGACCGCGTTGCCGGTCTGAGGCTGGGAGGCCACAGCAGCGACACGCTGCGGCGCCCGATTCAGCGCCGCTGCGCCACCCGGCCGCTGAGATAGGTCCAGACGAAGCAGGCCGCGGCGTAGCTCGTCAGCTCGGCATGGTCGTAGGGCGGGGCCACTTCGACGCAATCCATGCCCACGAAGGGCAGGTCGGCGAGCTCTTCCAGGATGCTCAACACCTGGTTGCTCGTCAGCCCGCCCGGCTCGGGCGTGCCGGTGCCGGGAGCGAAGGCTGGGTCGAGGCAGTCGATGTCCAGGCTCAGGTAGACGGGCGGGTTGTCGTGCGCGGCCAACCTGGCCCGGATCGCTTGCAGCACCTCGGCCAGCTGAATCGGGCTCTCGCGACCGCGCAACTCACGGGCGGTGAAGATCTGCCCGCCCTGGTCGCGCACGTAGTCGCGCGCCGCGCGCTCGCCGGCCGAGCGGATACCGATCTGCACCAGGCATTCGTCGACGACCAGGCCCTCCTGCATGGCCTCGTAGACCCAGGTGCCGTGGCCGCTCTCTTCGCCGAAGTGGTCCTTCCATGTGTCGCAGTGGGCATCGAGGTGGATCACGGCGAGCGGCCGGCCCAGCCACTCGCGGTAGGCGCGCAGCAGCGGCAGCGTGATCGAATGGTCGCCGCCGAGCCAGGCCATGTGATGGCTGCGGATCAGCCGCGCGGCCACGGGCATCATCGCCGCGCGCATCGCCTGCAGGCTGGTGTTGGGCAGGGCCAGGTCGCCGAGGTCGGTCAGCTGACCGTGCGGTGTGGTGTCGAAGAAGGGGTGGATGCCGTCGCACAGCATGTGACTCGCTTCGCGGATCGCGCGCGGCCCGAAGCGTGCGCCGGGGCGATTCGTCACGCTGCCGTCCCAGGCGATGCCGGCCACGCCGTACTGCCGGCTCGGATCGTCGAGCGGTGCCTTCATGAAGGCGTTGTTGGACAGGAAGGCGAACGAGCTCATGGCGGGCACCGTGGGTCAATGCAGCGCTCGCATGATAGGGACCCGAGCCGGCTGCCCCGCGAGCAAGTGGCGGCGTCGGCTCGTGGAGTCACGCTGAACCGCGCGGACTTTCAGCACATCGAAAGCCAATTGCGCAATGTGAAATCACCTTATGGTGCGGCGCCGCATTTCATTTCACCAAGAAGACGTTCATTCCGTAACATGAAACGATACTCGCAACTCGTTGAATTCATTGCTGTTGCTATGATGTCCTCTATAAGACATAAGTCTTGTCAGGACGGCTTCCGAAGCCTATGCTCGAGCCCAGAAAGTCGAGCTTCGACGTCCCCATTGCCTAGCCTGAACCTCACTCTTTGACTACCGGAGAACTCATCATGACCCGCACCACACGTGAACAACAAGCCGCCGCGCTCGCGAAGGACTGGGCCGAGAACCCGCGCTGGAAGGGCATCAAGCGCCCCTTCAGCGCCGCCGACGTGGTGCGCCTGCGCGGCTCGCTGGCGGTCGAGCACACGCTTGCCCGGCGCGGTTCGGAGAAGCTGTGGACGCTGCTCAACACCGAGCCCTTCGTCAACACGCTCGGCGCGCTGACCGGCAACCAGGCGATGCAGCAGGTCAAGGCCGGCCTGAAGGCGATCTACCTGTCGGGCTGGCAGGTTGCGGCCGACGCCAACGACAACGGCGAGATGTACCCCGACCAGTCGCTGTACTCGGTCGACTCGGTGCCCAAGGTCGTCAAGCGCATCAACGCCGCGTTCACGCGCGCCGACCAGATCCAGTGGAGCGAGGGCAAGGACGACATCGACTTCTTCGCGCCCATCGTCGCTGACGCCGAGGCCGGCTTCGGCGGCGTGCTCAATGCCTTCGAGCTGATGAAGGCGATGATCGATGCCGGCGCCGCGGGCGTGCACTTCGAGGATCAACTCGCGGCGGTCAAGAAGTGTGGCCACATGGGTGGCAAGGTGCTCGTGCCGACGCGCGAGGCGGTCTCCAAGCTCGTTGCCGCACGCCTTGCAGCCGACGTGATGGGAACACCGACGCTCGTGATCGCCCGCACCGACGCCGAGGCCGCCGACCTGGTGACGAGCGACGTCGACGACAACGACAAGCCCTTCCTGACCGGCGAGCGCACCGTCGAGGGGTTCTTCCGCACCAAGCCGGGTCTCGAGCAGTCGATCTCGCGCGGCGTTGCCTACGCCGAGGTCGCCGACATGGTGTGGTGCGAGACTGGCAAGCCCGACCTCGCCTTCGCGAAGAAGTTCGCCGACGCGATCCACGCCAAGTACCCGGGCAAGCTGCTGGCCTACAACTGCTCGCCGAGCTTCAACTGGAAGAAGAACCTCGACGACGCGACGATCGCCAAGTTCCAGCGCGAGCTCGGCGCGATGGGCTACAAGTTCCAGTTCATCACGCTGGCCGGCTTCCACAGCCTGAACTACTCGATGTTCAACCTCGCCCACGGCTACGCGCGCAACCAGATGAGCGCCTTCGTCGAGCTGCAGGAAGCCGAGTTCGCCGCCGCCGAGAAGGGCTTCACCGCAGTCAAGCACCAGCGCGAAGTCGGCACCGGCTACTTCGATGCGGTGACAACGACGATCGAGGCGCTGTCGTCGACCGCGGCGCTGAAGGGCTCGACCGAGGACGAGCAGTTCTTCGACCAGAAGCACGGCTGAACGGGCTCGCTTGTCCCCGCGGGGTGCGAACGCTGCAGGGCGGTCGCGCCCCGCGCTTGCTTCAGGCCAGCCCGATCGCGCGCGGGTTCGGGCCGGGGAAGGGCGCCCAGGCGGGCAGCTTCGCCTCCGGCAGCAGGTCCTGCACCGCGCGCGTGGCCTGGTCGATGGCCGAATGCGCATAGGCGTAGGCGCCCGCGTCGGCGTTGGCGATCGCGACTCGGCCCCAGCCGCGGCGCGCCGCGACGCAGGGCAGTGCGCCTTGCGGCCAATAGCTGTCCCAGGGCCGCATGTACTCGTAGGCGTAGCCATGCGCCCAGCGGTTGACGGTGATGGCCTCGATGTCGCGCGCGGCGTCGAGGCCGAAGGCGCCGAGCGCGCCCTGCAGCAGGCGCACGATCTCGAATTCGAAATCGGCAAACGACCAGCTCGCCAGTTGCGCACGGCCCGCCGCCGCCTGCGCGCGCGCCGGGCGGCCATCGCCCGCGACGACGACCTTGGCCAGGTGGACGAGCACGGGTTGCCCGGGCGCATCGGCGAATCGCAGCTTGCCCATGCTGACTGGAAAGTCGAGTGCAGCCTCGTTCCAGAAACCGCCGACGGGCTTGATCGAATGGATGCCTGCGCGCTTCCAGGCCTGCCAGTTCGACAGCAACACGTTGGCGTAGACGAGCGGCACCTTGACCTGGTCGTCGAGCGCAATGCGCTGCGCGGCGGGCAACTCGTCGGTCAGGCGCGCGATCACGCGGTGCCAGCAGGCGAGGAGCACCTGGCGCGCGCGCACCGAGCGCAGCGTGCCGCCGGCGTCCACGTAGCGCAGCTCGACCTGCTTTGCCGCTCCGGGAGGGCCGCTGTGCGCGAGGCCGACCACGGTCGCGCGCAGGCGCAGGCGCACCGGCTGGCCCGGCTCGTCGAGCCGCGCGTAGTCGGCGTGCCCGTCGGCCAGACTTTCCATGCCCGTGCCCGGCATGGCCGACGGGATCAGTGCGCGCAGCAGCGCGCGGGCGACGCCGCCATTGCCGTCGGGGAAGTGATGCACGTACTCGTCCTGGCTCGCCATCAGCTGCCTGCCGCTCGGGCTCATGCGCCGGTCGACGCCCTGGCCCAGGCGCATGCCGGCAAAGCCGGGCAGGCCTGCGGCCCAGGCGTCGAGCGCGGAGGTGGCGTCGATGCCGACGCCGAAGTAGCCCAGCGTGTCGGCAGCGTAGAAGCCCAGCACGGCAGGGTCGACACGCCACAGGTCTTGCAGGAAGTCGCGGTAGGTCATCGCGGCCAGGCGCGCCCGGCGCGCCTCGGCCGAGAGCCCGGGCATCAGGTCGGGCCGCCCGGTCAGCAGGCGCAGCAGGTCGGCGCGGGCGCGCGCTGCCATCGGGGTGCGTGCGATCCAGGCCGCCGGCTTGTCGCCCGCAGCGCGCACGACCAGCCTGCCGCCGGCCGCGCCATCGCTGTCGAAGTAGACGCCGCGGCCTTGCACGCCATGACGGCGCGTCCAGCTTGCGTCGTAGAACTCGGTCTCGAAGCGCCGCAGCTCGACGCCCACATCGCGCAGCAGCGAGTGCACAGCGGGCGAGAACAGACCCGGCGAATCGAGCGACTGCGAGCCACCGTAGCCGACTAGCCGCACCCCCGCGCGCGACACGAATTCGTTGCGCCTGGCATGGCCGCCGAAGTCGTCGAGCGCATCGAGCAGCAGGATGCGCACCGGCCGGCCTGCGTGTTGGCGGAACAGGTGGGCCCCCGCCAGACCGCTGATGCCGCTGCCGACGACGACCAGATCCTCGAGCGCGGCGTCGGGCTGGGCCGTCGCGGCGCGCCAGCGCTCGGGAGCGTCGCGCCACGCATGCGCCTCGGCGAGCGTGACGTCGGTCTGGCCCTGCAGGCCGGTGCGTGAGGGCGGATCCGCAGATGCGCCTGCACTCGGCGCAGCGGCTGCGAGTGGGGCGCCGAGCGCGAGCGCAACGCCATCGAGAAAATCGCGCCGCGTGATCGGCGGATTTTGCGCTGTGCCAGCCATGGCGCAGCCTCAGCGCACGGCGGCCGGCCGCACCAGCGCCAGCCAGAGCGCGCTCGCGCTGCAGCCCATTGCGAGCCACTGCGTTGCGCCGAGCGGCTCGCCGTGAACGATGGCGCCCGAGATCATCGCCACCACCGGCACCATCACCGCCGACAACCCAGCGACGTGGGTGGGCAGCATGCCGACGATCGCGAACCAGCACACGTTGCCGATCGCCATCGGTACCAGGGTGATGTAGCCGATCACGGCGATCGTCTGCCACGACGGGACGAACCAGCCACCTTCGGCGAGCGCGAGGGCACCGATCGTCGTCGGCACGGCCGTGATCAGCAATTGCCAGCCGGTGAGCACGGTCGCCGACACGCCGAGGTTGCCGCCGCCCTTGAGGATCAGCGTGCCGACCGCCCAGCCGATGCCGGCCAGCAACCCGAGCGCCAGCCCGAGCGGCGCCTGGGCATAGGTGGCCAGGCTCGGCACCATCAGCAGCGTGACCGCCGCAGCGCCGAGCGCGATCGCCAGCACCAGCCGCGGGCGCAGGCGCTCGCCGAGCACGGCCCATGAAATCAGCGCCGACCAGAGCGGCATCGTGAACCCGAGCACCGCCGACTGGCCCGAAGGGATCAGGATCGCCGAGTAGGTGCTGGCGATGTTCCACAGCACGAGGTAGAAAAGGGTTGCGATGCAGATGCGCGGCAGATGCCGACGCGGGATCACGAGCGACTGGCTGCGAGCGCGCGCTACCCCCAGCAGCACCAGGCCGGCGATCGCGACCGCGAAGGCGCGGAAGGTCCAGACCGACACCTCGCGCACGGCAAAGGCGAAGAGGGGCCAGTTCGTGCCCCAGACCAGGGTCAGGATCGCAAGCAGGATCAGTGCGGGCCGCACGTTTGCGGCTTGGGCATCGCGATTCGTCATCCGGCTTGCCCGCGCCGCGCCCGGCCCGCACGGCGAGCCGGGCCACCCCGAGCCGCGGCGATCTCCCCCGAAAGGGGGCACCCTTGAGGTGGATGGCGGGCCGGGCCGCGCACGCGCATCATGCGCGCCCAGACCGGCCGCGGGGCCGGGACGAGGAGCGGGCAGTGCATTTCGACCAGCGCATCGAAGGACCCTACCAAATCTATGCCGGCGCCCTCGAGGCGCCCCAGGGTGACGGCTACATTGCCGCCGTCGTCGTCGTCGCCAATGGCAACGCAGGCGGCGCCACCCGCCCGCGTGAAGCCTGGCGCGACGACAGCCTGGCCTGCGGCCACCGCTGGGCATCGCCCGGCGACGCGCTGCTCTACGCCATCGAGCGCGCTCGCGAGGTCATCCACAAGCACTCGAGGCTGCTTGCCTGCTGAACGACTCGGAGGGATGGAGCGGGTGAAGGGAATCGAACCCTCGTATGAAGCTTGGGAAGCTGCCGTTCTGCCATTGAACTACACCCGCATAAGTTACAAGTTTACGCGACGGCGGACGACCGGCCAGTGAGCCGGGAAATCAGGGTAACTCCACCCCCTTGGATGAGGGGGAGCGTGTGAACTTTGCACGGTCTAGAGGAGTACAACCCGCTGCACGGACAAGTCGCAATGCCGGCGGGAACCGGGCTGCTGAACACAGGCCCTCCCGTCCCTTTCGCAATAGGGCAGTTGCGTCGCTCCGACGTGGCACGACAACTTTCCCAGGAGACAAGGTGATGAGAACAATTCCGACAGTGTTGATGTTTGAGCGCGGGGTGCGGGCGGGGCATGGCGCGAGGCTGGGTGTACTCGCCAGCGCGGCCTTGCTGTTGTGCGCTTCGGTTTCCGCCCAAGCTGCCACAATGAAGCCGTATTGGGAGTTTAAGAAGCCGAAGATGATCGCTATCGACGGCGACTTATCGTTTGATACGAATGGCGCCCAGCCTCCGGTCAAGAATGCCGGCAGCCCATACGCCTTTGGCTTTGAGGGCGTGTCGCAGTACGACGGCGCGTTCTTCGGTCGCAACTTCATTCCGCCCGACACGATGGGTGCGGTTGGCATGAAGCAGTACGTCGAAACGAGCAATGGCGCCTATGCCGTGTTCGACAAGTACACAGGCGCGCGACTTTCGCTGACCTCGGATGTTGCGTTCTGGGCCGCCGCCGGACAGACCGGAGCCAGCGGTGATTCAAGGATCATGTACAACGCCGACGCCAAGCGTTGGGTCGTCGCTTCGTTCGGGAGTGATGTCAAGGACCTGCAGATCGCTGTCTCTGACACCGACGACGCGCTCGGTGGGTGGAAATCAGTCAAGTTCGAGGGCTATGGCGGCCTCGGCTTCGGTGGCGCCGTTGCTGACTATCCGACGCTCGCAATCGACAAGAACGCGGTCTACATTGGGACCAACAATTTCGCACCTGCCTCCCCCGGCGGCAGCGTGAGCTTTCGCGGCACCACTTTGAATGCCATCCCGATCAACAGCCTCTTCGGTGCTGGCGCACCGACGGTAGCGAACATGAAGCAGTTCGTGACGCCGTATCCGGGCGGTGCCGACAATGGCTTCGCCATCCAGGGCGTCAACAGCAACTCGGCTGGCAGCACGGGCAGGATCTTGGCGGCATCGCTCTTCAACTACGACAACGTGGCCTACAAGGTGAACGGGCTCGATCCCAACTCCGCTGTCGGCGCGACCGCGACGGCATCGCAGTACCTCGGAATGGAGGCCTATTCTTCGCCGCTGCCGGCCCGACAGCCGTCGGTGGCAGTCGCCGCAAACCAGCGTGTAATCGACGCGCTGGACGAGCGTATCAGCAGTAGCGTGTACGAGGTCGATGGTCGCATCTACATGGTCAATACGGTCGACGACGCGGCTGATGGGTTGGACTTTGCTCGCGTGCGCTACACAGTGATCGATGCCGAATCCTTCGCCATCCTGGACCAGGGCAACTTGGGCGAAGGTAGTTTCGACTACTACCAGGGCTCAATCGCGGTCAACAGCTTCGGGCAGGTTGCGATCGGCTACAACCGCTCAGGAAATCAGACGACCGACCTAAACGGCGATGGCTTCATGGACGGCAACATCAGTTTCATGGGGCGCACCTTCGAGACTGCAGCCGATGGTTCGCTCATTGCGTCCAGCGACGAGCTGCTACTCAAGGTCAGTCTGACCGACGACTACCACAACGGCAGCCTCTACGGCCAACCTGCCGCGGGGCGCCAGCGTTGGGGTGACTACAGCCAAGTATCTGTCGACCCCGAGAACGAGCACAACTTTTATATGATCGGCCAGTTCGCTCGAGAGTACAACTTGGAGGAGTTTGGCCATCCAGGCGGTACCGGTGGCTCGCGTTGGGGCACGTGGATTGCTGTCATCACGACACCGGTGCCCGAGCCTGGGACCTGGGCGATGATGACATTGGGCCTCGGTGTAATTGGAGCGCTGGCCGCGCGCCGTCAACGCAAGGGCGACCTGCACGCCTAGGTTCCCACAATCTTGTCCCAACGAGGGCAGGCGAGGGTATCCTCGGCCTGCCCTCGTCACTTTCAGGGTCGGCAGGAGCCGTGTGTCGAGGAGAACTCAACATGACTTGGTTGAAGTCGGGACAGGCACTGATGGGGGGATTGGCAATGTCCTTCGCGGCGATGAGCGCAGGGCCTCTCGATGGCACCTGGGGCGGCGAGCACCTGCGGGTGGTCGTCGACGCCAAGGGTGCAACGGTCGAGGGCGACTGCGCGGACGGCCACATACCCGGCCCGATCGCGCTGACGCCTGCGGGCAGCTTTGCCGCGGCGGGTACCTTCCAGCAACACAAGGGCGGGCCGCAACCCGCCGGCCCGAGCGCCGTGCAGACTGGCGCGAAGTACTCCGGCGAGATCAGGGGCGACGTGATGACCCTGTCGATCTTGCCGACGGGGGCGGCGGCGCAGTCATACACGCTTCGCAAGGGAGCAGCCGTCAAACTCCACCGTTGTTACTGAGGGGACCAGCGGCCGAAGGGGCTTTCGCACCATGCCGGACGCCCGCTGGCGAGGAGAGCGCGAATTGTTCGAAGACGTTGTGAGGGTGCTGTTGATCGATGCCGGTGCCGAGCCGCTGCCGCTCGACATGCTCGCGCTCGGCGCGTCGGGCTTCGGTCCGTTTGCGGTCGAGGCCTGCACCGGGCTCGCCCAGGCAGGCGGCGTGCTCGGTGGCCATTCGTTCGACGCCGTGCTGGTCGGCGTAGCGGACGGCGACGCGGCGCTGCGCCTTCCACACTGGCCGGGGCTGTCGCAGGCGACGCCCGACGCAGCGGTCGTGGTCTGGCTGGCTGCGCCGTGCGACGCAGACCTGGCAAAGCGCCTCGTGCAGGCCGGGGTGCAGGACGTGATCGCGCCGTCGTTGCAGGACCATGGCTGCAGCGCCGAGGTCGCACGCAGCCTGCGCCTGGCCGTGGAGCGCAAGCGCATCGAGCGGGCCGCGCGCAAGGCCTGCGCCACCGACTTGCAGACCGGCCTGCCCAACCGCCAGCAGTTGATCGAGCACATGAGCCAGTTGCTCGCGTTGCGCGGGCGCGAACCGGCGCCCATGGCCTTGCTCGTGATCCGCGTCGAGGGTTTCGGCACCGCCGAGGCGGCGCTCGGGCGCGAGGCGGCCAATGTGCTCAGGCGCAAGGTGGCGGTGCGGCTGCGCGCCTCGGTGCGGGCGAGCGACGTCGTGGCCGCGCTGAGCCAGGATGGGTTCGCGCTTCTGCTCGCGTCGACCGAGGCGCCACTCGATGCCGAGCGCGTGGCGCGCAAGGTGCTCAAGGCGCTGCACCCACCGTTTGCCATCGCCGGCCAGCAGGTCGGCATTGCAGCCAGCGTGGGCCTTGCCTGCTACCCGGCCGATGGCGACGATGCCGCCGTGCTGATGCGCCAGGCCGTTGCCGCCGCCGCTGCCGCGCAGGCCTCGGGCCGCGGCGGCTTTGTCAACTGGCAGGAGAGTGGCTGGCAGGACACCAGCGCAGCCAACGACGGTTGACGCGCGCCAGGCCAGGCTACTTCAGGATGTCGCCCAGGCAGAGGTACTTGATCTCGACGTAGTCGTCGATGCCGTGGCGCGAGCCCTCGCGGCCGAGGCCGGACTGCTTGACGCCGCCGAAGGGCACTTCGGCGGTCGAGATGATGCCGGTATTGACGCCGACCATGCCCGACTCGAGTGCCTCGCCGACGCGGAAGATGCGCCCGATGTCGCGGCTGTAGAAGTAGGCCGCGAGGCCGAACTCGGTGTCGTTGGCGAGCGCGATCGCTTCGGCCTCGGTCTTGAAGCGGAACACCGGCGCCACCGGGCCGAAGGTCTCCTCACGCGCGCACAGCATGTCGCTCGTCGCGTCGGTCAGCAGGGTGGGCTCGTAGAAGCGCGCGCCCGACTTCTTGCCGCCGAGCTTGAGCTTGGCGCCCTTGGCTATTGCGTCGGCAACGTGCTGCTCGATCTTGGCGATCGAGTTGTCGTCGATCATCGGCCCCTGCGTCACGCCGGCCTCGAAGCCGCTGCCGACCTTGATCCCGCGCACCCTGGCGGCGAGTTTGTCGACGAAGGCGTCGTAGACGCCGTCCTGGACGTAGAGCCGGTTTGCGCAGACGCAGGTCTGGCCGGCGTTGCGGTACTTGCTGGCGAGCGCGCCGTCGGCCGCGCTGTCGAGGTCGGCGTCGTCGAAGACGATGAAGGGCGCGTTGCCGCCGAGCTCGAGCGAGAGCTTCTTGATCGTCGGCGCGCACTGCGCGGCCAGGATCCGGCCGACTTCGGTCGACCCGGTGAACGAGAGGTGGCGCACGACTTCGCTCTCGCACAGCAGCTTGCCGATCGCTGCCGAACGCGCCGACGTGACGATGTTGAGCACGCCCGCGGGCAGGCCGGCACGTTGGCCGAGCTCGGCCAGCGCCAGCGCCGACAGCGGCGTCTGCCCGGCGGGCTTGACGATTACCGGGCAGCCGGCAGCCAGTGCCGGGCCGACCTTGCGCGTGATCATCGCGTTCGGGAAGTTCCAGGGCGTGATCGCCGCGCAGACGCCCATCGCCTGCTTGATGACGACGAAGCGCTTGTTGTTGTCGGTCGTCGGCACGGTTTCGCCGTAGACGCGCTTGCCCTCCTCGGCGAACCACTCGATGAAGCTCGCGCCGTAGATGACTTCGCCCCTCGCTTCGGCAAGCGGCTTGCCCTGCTCGGCGGTCATGATCCGCGCCAGGTCGTCGGCATGCTCGTGCATCAGCCGGAACCAGGCCATCAGGATCGCGCTGCGCTCCTTTGCGGTCTTGCCGCGCCAGCCAGGCAGTGCCCGGCTCGCGGCGTCGATGGCGGCCTGCGTCTCGGCGACGCCGAGATCGGCCACATCGGCCAGCTTCAGGCTCGTTGCCGGGTCGATCACGTCGAAGCGCGATTCGCCGCGAACCCACTCGCCGTCTATCAGTGCGTCGGTCTTGAGCAGCGTCGGGTCGTTCAGCGTCGCCAGGGGGGAGGTCTTCGCGTCCATGGGGTTCTCCAGGTGAAATTTGTTGGTTGCGGGCTCAGCGCAGGCGGACGCCCGGCAGCACGCACAGCATCTCGTAGAGCAGGTTGGCGCCGAGCAGGGCGGTGTTGCCGCTGGTGTCGTAGGGCGGCGCGACTTCGACCAGATCCGCGCCGACAAGGTTCAGCCCGCGGCAGCCGCGCACGATCTCGAGCGCCTGCGGCACGCTCAGGCCGCCGATCTCGGGCGTGCCGGTGCCGCCGGCGAAGGCGGGGTCGATGCCGTCGATGTCGAAGCTCAGGTAGACCGGCGTCGCCGCGCCGATGCGCTCGCGCACCTCGCCATCAAGGGCGCCAACGAGCGGTACCAGACCTCATGTGCCGGCACGACCGTGAAGCCCTGCGCGCGCGGCCAGTCGAAGTCGTCCGCGGCGTAGCCCGTGCCGCGCAGCCCGATCTGCCAGACCCGGTCGCAGCGCAGCAGGCCTTCCTCGACCGCGCGCCGGAATGGCGTGCCGTGCGCGATACGCTCGCCGAACATCTCGTCGTTGACATCGGCATGCGCGTCCACGTGGACGAGTGCCACCGGGCCGTGACGCGCGGCAATCGCGCGCAGGATCGGCAGCGCGATCGTGTGGTCGCCGCCCAGCGTCAACGGCCGGCAGCCGGCGGCAAGCACGCCCTCGTAGAAGCTGCTGATGATGGCGAGCGACTTGTCGAGCGAGTAGGTGTTGATCGGCACGTCGCCGAGGTCGGCCACCTGCAGCGTGTCGAACGGCGCCGCGCCGGTGGCCATGTTGTAGGGCCGGATCAGCGCCGACTCGGCGCGCATCTGGCGCGGACCGAAGCGCGCGCCGGCGCGGTTGCTGGTGCCGATGTCGAGCGGCACGCCGATGAACGCGGCGTCCAACCCATCGGCCGAAGCGGCCAGCGGCAGCCGCATCATGGTCGCGATGCCGCCGAAGCGCGGCATCGCGTTGCCCGACAGCGGCTGGTTCTTCATTGCTGATCCGCGGGCGCGCCATCGTCGGCGTGCGCGAAAAAGCGGCACAGCTCCTCGTCCGGAATCTGGCCGTCGGCATAGCCGAAGCGACCTTGTTCGAAGATTTCGACCGCTGCCCGCCGCACGAGGCCGAGCGCGGCGCGCGCCAGGCTGCCGCCGGTGCTGATGCGCCGCACGCCGGCTGCCGCCAGTTCGGCGACGCTGACCGGCGTGCCGCGCAGACCCATCACGACGCTGAGCGGCGCGTCGAGTTCGGCCACCAGCGAGGCGATGGTCGGCAGGTCCTGCGCGCCGGGAATGAACAGGCAGTCGGCGCCGGCCTCGCGGTACAGCCTTGCTCGGCGCACCGAGTCGGCGAATGGCTCCGGGCTGCCGACCAGATAGCCGTCGCTGCGCGCCGTGAGGGTGAAGGCGATGCCGGTCGCATCGGCTGCCTCGCGCGCGGCGCGGATGCGCTCGGTCGCAAGCCCGGCATCGAAGAGCGGCGCAGCCGCGTCGCCGCTCGCGTCCTCGATGTTGCAGCCGACCGCGCCGGCGCCGATCGCCAGACGCACGGTCCGCGCCACCTCCTCGGGCGTCGCGCCGAAGCCGGCCTCGAGGTCGGCGCTGACGGGCTGGTCGATCGCGATCGCGATGCGCTGCACCGCGTCGATCATCTCGGTGCGGCTCAGGCCGCAGCGAAGCACCTGCGCAGCTGTGCAGCGTAGGCCTGAGTGTGAGTCGCCTGCTCTGCGCAATTTCATAGGCGCTTCGTTTCGGCGACTCACGCGGCCGGCGCCGTCGGGGCGGCCCATCGAGTAGGCGATGCCGGCGCTCGTGGTGCCGATGGCGGCAAAGCCCGCGGCCGCGAGCAGGCGTGCGCTGCCGGCGTCCCAGGCGTTGGGCATCACGAACGTCCCGCCGGCATGCAGTTTGCGGAAGTGCCGGCCCTTGGCCTGCTGGTCCGTCATCGCCTGCGCCCGCGGATCCACTCCAGCACCAGCATCAGGCTGGTGGTGAAGATGATCAGCAAGGTCGCCACCGCGGCGATGGTCGGGTTGATGTTCTCGCGGATGCCGGTGAACATCTGGCGCGGCAGCGTCACCTGCGTCGGCCCGGCGAGGAAGAGGGTGACGACGACTTCGTCGAACGAGGTCGCGAACGCGAACAGGGCGCCCGAGATCACGCCCGGCGCAATCACCGGCAGCGTGACCCGGAAGAAGGTCTCGATCGGACCGGCACCCAGGCTCAGCGACGCGCGCACGAGATTGTGGTTGAAGCCCTGCAGCGTCGCCAGCACGGTGGTGACGACGAACGGCGCGCCGAGCGCCGCATGCACGAGGATCAGGCCGAGGTAGGTGTCGGCGAGCCCGATCTTCGCGAAGAAGAGGTAGGTGCTGACGCCGACGACGACGATCGGCACCACCATCGGCGCGATCAGCACGCTCATCAACAGGCCCTTGCCGAAGAACTGCACCCGCGCCAGGCCGACCGCGGTCAGCGTGCCGAGCGTGGTGGCGATGAGCGTCGCCGACGGCGCAACGATGAAGCTGTTGCGCGCCGCGCGCGCCCAGTCGTCGGAGGTGAACAGGTTCTCGTACCACTTCAGCGACCAGCCCGGCATCGGGTAGGCGAGAAACGAGCTGTCGCTGAACGAGAGCGGGATGATGACCAGTATCGGCAGCAGCAGGAACGCCAGCAGGGCCACGCACAGCGCGCGCAGCGCCCACCAGCCGAGCTTGTCGAGCAGTGTCGCGTAGGCGGGGAATTGGGGAAGCAGGGTCATCCCAGGCTCAGTTCGGACTTGACGACGCGCCGGTAGACGGCATACAGCACCAGCGTCGCGGCGAGCAGCACCGCGCCGAGCGCACAGGCCATGCCCCAGTTGACGTCGACATTGGTGTACTGCGCGATGTAGTACGACAGCATCTGGTCGTCGGCGCCGCCGAGCAACGCCGGCGTCACGTAATAACCGATCGAGAGGATGAAGACGAGCAGCCCGCCGGCGCCGATGCCGGGCCAGGTCTGCGGCAGGTAGACGCGGAAGAACGCCGCCAGCGGTGGGCTGCCGAGCGAGACCGCAGCGCGCAGGTAGGTCGGCGGCACCGACTTCATCACGCTGTACAGCGGCAGGATCATGAACGGCAGCAGGATGTGCGTCATCGACACGATCACGCCGGTGCGGTTGAAGAGCAGCGTCAGCGGCTCGGCGACGACGTTGAGCGAGAGCAGCGCCTTGTTGACCAGCCCCTCGCGCTGCAGCAGCACGATCCAGGCCGCTACGCGGACCAGGATCGAAGTCCAGAACGGCACCAGCACGAGGATCATCAGCACGTTGGCCTGGCGCGCCGACAGCGTCGACAGCCAGTAGGCGAGCGGGTAGCCGAGCAGAAGGCAGGCGAGCGTGACGACGGCGCTGATGTTGAAGGTGCGCAGCAGGATGCTGCCAAACACAGCCTGATCCGGCGCCACGCGCTCGATGCCGCCGTCGACGCTGCGCTTGAGGTCGACCGAGGTCAGCAGGTAGTCGGGCGTCCAGCGCGACGCGTTCTTGGCGATCGCCTGCCAGTAGGGGAGCTCGGCCCAGCGCGGGTCGAGCGCGAGCATCTGCTCGCGGACCTGCTCGGGCGTCATGCGATCGGCGCGCAGGTCGGCCTGGGTTGCGCGGTAGGTGGCCATCACCAGCGAGCGCGCGCCCGGCACTTCGCTGTTCAGGCGGCGCGCCAGCGCACCGGCTTGCGATCCCTCGTCGAGCGCGCCCAGGTCGGCCGCGACCGCGGCGTAGGCTGCCGCCGGCGGCTCGGCCTTGCGGTCCCACTGCGCCAGCGCCGCCGCGCTGCGCGGCAATGCGTTTGCCACCTCGGGGTTCTCGACCGCGCGCATGAGCAGCGCAACGATCGGCACCAAGAAGGTGGCGAGCAGGAACAGGAATAGCGGCAGCGTGAGCGCCAACGCGACCATGCGCCGCCGCGACTGCACGCGCGCGAGCGTGCGCAGCAGTTCGGGCGACCCGATCGCAGCAGCGGTGGTCATCTTGCGCTCGCAGGCTGGCGCGGGTTGGGCCTACTGTGTGGCCCACGACGCGAAGCGCTTCTCGAGCGCCTCGCCCTGGTCGGCCCAGAACTTGATGTTGAACTGCAGCGCCTCCTTCGCGTTCGCCGGCGACGTGGGCAGCAAGGCAAGCACCTTCGGATCGAGCTTGGTCAGCGCCTTGGCGTTGGTCGGGCCGTAGGAGATCAGCTTCGCGTACTCGGCCTGCGCGTCGGCGCTGCTCGCGAGCGCGATGAACTTGTGCGCCAGCTCCTTGTTCGCGCCGCCCTTGGGCATGACCCAGTAGTCGAGGTCGTAGATGCCGCCCTTCCAGCTGATCTGCAGGTTCTTGCCTTCGCGCTGCGCGGCGTCGATGCGGCCGTTGTAGGCGGTGCTCATCACCACGTCGCCGGCGACCAGGAACTGCGGCGGCTGTGCGCCGGCCTCCCACCATTGGATCTGCGGCTTGAGCTCGGTGAGCTTCTTGAACGCGCGGTCGGCGCCGGCCGGCGTCGCGAGCACCTTGTAGACATCGGCCACCGGCACGCCATCGGCCATCAGCGCGAACTCGAGGTTGTAGCGGGCGCCCTTGCGCATGCCGCGCTTGCCGGGAAACTTCTTCGTGTCCCAGAAGTCAGCCCAGCTCTGCGGCCCGGGCTTGAGCTTGTCGCCGTTGTAGGCGAGCACGGTCGACCAGACGAAGACGCCGATGCCGCACTCGTGCACGGCGGCGCTGGCGAAATCGGCCTTGTTGCCGATCTTGCTCCAGTCGAGCTTCTCGAACAGGCCTTCGTCGCAGCCGCGGTTCAGGTCCGGGCTTTCGACCTCGACCACGTCCCAGGTGACCTTTTTGGTCTCGACCATGGCCTTGATCTTGGCCTGCTCGCCGTTGTACTCGACGCCGACGACCTTGGCGCCGCTGGCCTTCTCGAACGGCTCGAAGTACGCCTTCTTCTGCGCGTTGCCGTTGGCGCCGCCGAAGTTGACGACAGTGAGCTGGCTCTGCGCCAGCACGGGCAGGGCCAGGAATGCGGCCAGCGCGGCGATCAATGGTGTCTTTCTCATGGCAGGTCTCCTCTCGGGTGGTGGGGCAGCGAAAGCGGGTCAGGCGTAGATGCGCAAGTGCGGGTCCGGAAAGCGCAACCAGACCGGCTGGCCGGCGACGGGCGGGGTGCTGCCGTCGAGGCGCAGCTTGACCGTGGCCTCTGTCTGGCCGGGCAGGGCGCAGCGCAGGCGCAGGTGGTCGCCGAAATAGAGCACGTCGTTGACGGCGGCGCGCAGTACGTTGGCGCTCGTCGGCGGAGCGCCGAAATGAGCCTCGATGCGCTCGGGCCGGATCGATGCCACGACGCTGGCGCCCGGCGCCACGCCGTTGACGTTGATGCCGCTCAGGCGTTCGCCGCCGGGGAGCAGCATCTCGCAGCGCTGGGCGTCGGTCGCGCCGCTCTGGCCTTCGAGGACCGTACTGTCGCCGACGAAGCTGGCGACGAAGCGATTCACCGGCGCCTCGTAGAGCTTCTCGACGGCGTCGATCATCTGGATCGCGCCGTCGTTGAAGACGGCGACGCGGTTGCTCATCGTCAGCGCCTCGCCCTGGTCGTGGGTCACGTAGACGAAGGTCACGCCGAGCTGCCGGTGCAGTTCCTTGAGTTCGATCTGCATGTGCTCGCGCAACTGCTTGTCGAGCGCGCCGAGCGGCTCGTCCATCAGCACCAGTTGCGGGTCGAACACGAGCGCGCGCGCGAGCGCGACGCGCTGCTGCTGGCCGCCCGAGAGCTGGCCCGGATAGCGCGACGCCATGCCCGTGAGCCGCACCATGCCGAGCGCGCGCTCGACGCGCTTGCCCAGTTCGGCCTTGGGCACCTTGCGCACGGTCAGCGGGTAGGCCACGTTGTCGCCGACCGTCAGGTGCGGGAAGAGGGCATAGTTCTGGAACACCATGCCGAAGTTGCGCTTGTGTGGCGGCGTGCGCGTGATCGGCTGGCCGTCGAGCAGGATCTCGCCGGCGGTCGGGCTCTCGAAGCCCGCCAGCATCATCAGCGTCGTCGTCTTGCCCGATCCCGAGGGCCCGAGCAGGGTCAGGAACTCGCCGCGGCGGATGTCGAGGTCGAGCTGACGCACGACGAGGGTCTTGCCGTCGTAGGTCTTTTGCACGCCGGCAAAGGTGACGAGCGCCGTGGCGTTGTTCAAATGCGGTCTCCTTTTACCGGCGCGGGGGGCAGCCGACCGGCTTGTGCCTTGCCTGAGGGGGCGAGCATAGCGCCACCGGGACAGCGGCTGGTCGGCGTTGTCACCGGTCCGCCCGACGCAGCATCGTGTCGTCCCGTCGGACAGTGGCGGTCTTGGGCACGGCGAGCGTCAAGCGAGCGCGTCGAAACTCGCGCCGAGGATCGCGAGCCCCTCGTCGAGCAGTGCGTCGCTGGCGGTCAGCGGAACCAGGATGCGCACCACGTTGGCGTAGGTACCGCACGACAGCAGCACCAGCCCGCGCCGCGCGGCCTCGGCGACGAGCTGCTTCGTCAGCTCGGCATCGGGCCGCGCGAGGTCCCCGTCGCGGAAGATCTCGATCGCGACCATCGCGCCGAGCCCGCGCACGTCGCGGATGCAGGCATGACGTTCGGCGATCTCGTGCAGGCCCGCGCGCAGGCGCGCGCCGACATCGCAAGCGCGCTGCAGCAGATCCTGCTGCTCGAACACGTCGAGCACTGCCAGCGCCGCCGCACAGGCCAGCGGCGAGCCGGCATAGGTGCCGCCCAGGCCGCCGGGCCCGGGTGCGTCCATCACCTCGGCGCGGCCGATCACGGCCGAGATCGGGAAGCCTCCGGCCATCGACTTTGCCATCGTGATCAGGTCGGGGGCGACGCCCGACTGCTCGATCGCGAACCAGGTGCCGGTGCGGCCGGCGCCGGTCTGCACCTCGTCGGCGATGAGCAGCATGCCGTGCGCGTCGCACAACGCGCGCAGGCGGCGCAGCAGCTCGGGCGGCGCGACGTTGAAGCCGCCTTCGCCCTGCACCGGCTCGATCACGATCGCCGCGACCCGGCTCGCCTCGACGTCGTTCTTCAGGATCGTCTCGACCGAGGCCATCGCATCGTCGACGCTGATGCCGCGCAGTGCGTCCGGGAAGCGGGCGTGGAAGATCTCGGCCGGGAAGGGGCCGAACCCGGCCTTGTACGGCGCCACCTTGCCGGTCAGGCCAAGCGTCAACAGGGTGCGGCCGTGGTAACCGCCGGTGAAGGCGATCAGCGCCGAGCGCCCGGTATAGGCACGCGCGATCTTGACCGCGTTCTCGACCGCCTCGGAGCCGGTGGTCAGGAACAGCGCCTTCTTCGCGAAGTCGCCTGGCGCGCGCGCGTTGAGCCGCTCGGCGAGTTCGACATAGGGCTCGTAGGCGAGCACCTGGAAGCAGGTGTGGGTGTAGCGGTCGAGCTGGTCGCGGACGGCGGCTGTCACCTGCGGGTGGCGGTGGCCGGTATTGAGCACCGCGATGCCGCCCGCGAAGTCGATGTAGCGCCGACCCTCGACATCCCAGACCTCGGCGTTCTCGCCGCGCGCGATGAAGACCTCGTGCACCTGGCCCACGCCGCGCGCGATCGCCGCACGGCGGCGCGCCATCAAGGCCGCATTGGTGGTCTGTTCGGGCTTCAGGTGCGGGTCGCGTTGCATGCGGATGGCCTTGCAGGGCTCGGTGGCGATGGCGCGCACTGTAGGCGGCAAGCGGCCGGGCTACCATGTACACGCGACGCGAGTTGCCGGCCCGCTGTACTGGCCGGCCCACCGGTACAGAGCCGACCTGATCGATGTTCACCCTGCAGCCCCGTTCCCCGACGCCGCTCGTCGTGCAGATCGTCGAGGGGTTTCGGCGCCTGATCGAAGCCGGGTCGCTGCGGGCCGGCACCAAGATGCCCTCGGTGCGGCAGTTCGCGGCAGCGCACGAGGTCAGCGTGTTCACCGTCGTCGAGGCCTACGACCGGCTGGTCGCGCACGGCTGGCTGGTGTCGCGCCCGAACCAGGGCTTCTTCGTCAAGAGCCGCCCTGCGGCGACGCCAAGCAGCGCTGCGGCAGCGAGTTTCAGCTTCGACTCGATGTGGTATCTGCGCAAGATCTTCGAGAACCGGCGCCTGCAGATGAAGCCCGGCTGCGGCTGGCTTCCGCACGACTGGCTGTTCGACGAGGGGCTCCGGCGCGCGCTGCGCCAGATTGGCGCGGAGCCCTTCGACCTTGCGGGCTACGGCCATCCGAAGGGCTATCCGGAACTGCGCCGCCTGGTGAGCGAGCAGCTCGCCGAGCACGAGATCGCCGCGCCGCCGGAACAACTGCTGCTCACACAAGGGTCGAGCCAGGCGCTCGACCTGGCCGCGCGCCGGCTGGTGCGTGCCGGCGACGCGGTGCTGGTCGACGAGCCGGGCTACGCGAACATGCTCTTCATGCTGCGCCTGCAGGGCGCGCATCTGGTCGGCGTGCCGCGTACGCCCGCGGGCTACGATCTCGCCGCGCTCGAGGCGCGCATCGCCCAGCACGCGCCGCGCGTGTTCTTTACCCAGCCGCGGCTGCAGAGCCCGACCGGGTCGATCGCCACGCTGGCCCAGCTGCACCGGGTATTGCAGCTCGCCGAGAAGCACGACATCACGATCGTCGAGAACGACATCTACGCCGACCTCGACCCCGAGCCCCGCGCGTCGCTGGCGAGCCTGGATCAGTTGCAGCGCGTGGTCCACATCAGCAGCTTCTCGAAAACAATCTCGCCCAACCTGCGCGTCGGCTACCTGGCTGCGCAAGCAGACCTGATCGAGGACCTCGGGCAGTTGAAGATGGTCGCCGGCCTGACCTCGTCGGAACTGAACGAACGCCTGGTCCTGGGCGCGCTTACCGACTCGCGCTGGCGCCGCCACCTCAAGCAATTGCGCGAGCGCCTCGCGCAGGCCCAGCACGCCACGGCGCAGCGCCTGGCCGACCTCGGTTTCGAACTCTTCGCCGAGCCCGGCTGCGGCATGGTTCTGTGGGCGCGCCACCCCGACATCGCCGACAGCGGCGAGCTGTCCAACCGCGCCGCCGAGAGCGACATCATGCTCGGGCCCGGCCACCTGTTCATGCCCGATCTGCAGCCGACCGCCTGGATGCGCTTCAACGTCGCGTTCTGCGGCGACGAGCGCCTGTTCGCGTT
Source organism: Ideonella sp. (assembly GCF_016702655.1). GTDB lineage: Bacteria > Pseudomonadota > Gammaproteobacteria > Burkholderiales > Burkholderiaceae_C > CAIKUF01. Next base: position 24,627 of record NZ_JADJDO010000004.1, on the reverse strand, counting down.
CCTCGAACAGCATCGCCGCGGGCTGCAAGCCTCGTCGTGAGCCGTGAGCGCAAATGCGTTTCGGCCTCGTCCACTACAATCTGGTTGATTCAACCAAATCTCTGCAAGAGTCATGGCAACCCAGACGATCGGCCTCTTCGAGGCCAAGACGCACTTGTCGGAGCTGGTCGCACGTGCCGAGCAGGGCGAGGAAGTCGTCATCACGCGCCACAACCGGCCGGTGGCGCGTATCGTGCCCTTCGTGGTCGCGGGCCGCGAGCCCGCGGCGCGACGGGCCGCGCTCAAGGCGTTGCTGAGCGCAGCGGCAAAGCGCAAGCTCGGCATGGACTGGAAGGCGTTGCGCGACGAGGGCCGGCGGTGACGGTCAGCGCCTTCGTCCTCGACACCTCGGTGACGCTCGGCGCACTGTTTTCCGACGAGCAGGATGCTTACTCGTTGGCGGTGCTAGCGACTCTGGAGGACGCCGCAGCGCGCGTCCCGGCCTTGTGGCATCTGGAACTTGGCGACATTCTCGGCCGCGCGCTGAAGGCGGGCCGGATCACCACCGCGGAGCTGGCGAGCAGTTGGCAGCGGCTCGAAGCGCTCGACATTCAGGTGCTGCCGACCCTTGACAACGCGCGCCTATGGGCCGAGCGTTCGCACGAGTGGGAATTGTCGGCCTACGATTGCTGTTATCTCGAACTCGCGCGCCAGCAACGGCTCCCGCTGGCCACCAAGGACGCCTTGCTCGCCGCGGCAGCGCGGCGCATCGGTGTTCCCATCTACCTCACCTGATTCCCGAGTCGTCCGAATGAAAGCCTCCGAGATCCGTTCGCAGTTCCTGTCCTTCTTCGAGGCCAAGGGGCACACCGTCGTCGCCAGTTCGCCCGTGGTCCCGGGGGACGACCCGACGCTGCTGTTCACCAACGCCGGGATGAACCAGTTCAAGGACGTCTTCCTCGGCTTCGACAAGCGGCCCTACCAGCGTGCCGCCACGTCGCAGAAGTGCATCCGCGCCGGCGGCAAGCACAACGACCTCGAGAACGTGGGCTACACGGCGCGCCACCACACGTTCTTCGAGATGCTCGGCAACTTCAGCTTCGGCGACTACTTCAAGCGCGACGCGCTGCGCTACGCCTGGGAACTGCTGACCGAGGTCTACAAGCTGCCCGCCGAGAAGCTCTGGGCGACGGTCTACGCCGAGGACGACGAGGCCTACGCCATCTGGCGCGACGACATCGGCCTGCCCGCCGAGCGCATCGTGCGCATCGGCGACAACAAGGGCGCGCGCTACGCGTCCGACAACTTCTGGATGATGGGCGACACCGGCCCCTGCGGCCCGTGCAGCGAGATCTTCTACGACCACGGCCCCGAGATCGCGGGCGGCCCGCCCGGCTCGCCCGACGAGGACGGCGACCGCTACATCGAGATCTGGAACAACGTCTTCATGCAGTTCAACCGCACCGAAGACGGCGTGATGCACAAGCTGCCCAAGCCGAGCGTGGACACCGGCATGGGCCTCGAGCGCCTGACCGCGGTGCTGCAGCACGTGCACAGCAACTACGAGATCGACCTCTTCGTCGACCTGCTCGCGGCGGCCAAGGAGGCGGTCGATCGCGCGGGCGCGGCGGGGCAGGGCAGCGGGTGCGACCAGGACAGCCCCTCGCTGAAGGTGATCGCCGACCACATCCGTGCCTGCGCGTTCACGGTCGCCGACGGCGTGATCCCCGGCAACGAGGGCCGCGGCTACGTGCTGCGCCGCATCGCGCGGCGCGCGATCCGCCACGGCTACAAGCTCGGCGCGCGCAAGCCGTTCTTCCACAAGCTCGTCGGTCCGCTCGCCGACGCGATGGGCGACGCCTACCCCGAACTGCGCCGCGACCGGCTGCGCATCACCGAGGTGCTCGAACAGGAGGAGACGCGCTTCTTCCAGACCATCGCCAACGGCATGGAGATCCTCGAAGGCGCGCTCTCCGGCGGCGTGCAGACGCTCGACGGCGAGACCGCCTTCAAGCTGCACGACACCTACGGATTCCCGCTCGACCTGACCGCCGACGTCTGCCGCGAGCGCGGCGTGGCGGTCGACGGCGCCGGCTTCGACGCGGCGATGCAGCGCCAGCGCGAGCAGGCGCGCGCCAAGGCCAAGTTCAAGATGGCGCAGGGCCTCGCCTACGACGGCGTCGCGACGGCCTTCCACGGCTACGAGCATCTGGTGTGCGAGCACAGCCAGGTCACGGCGATCTACGTCGACGGCTCGGCGGTGCAGCGCGCGCGCGCCGGCGACGATGTCGTCGTCGTCCTCGACCACACGCCGTTCTACGCCGAGAGCGGTGGTCAGGCGGGCGACGCGGGCGAGTTGCGCAATGCACGCGCGCGTGTGGTCGTCGACGACACGCTCAAGATCCAGGCCAGCGTCTTCGGCCACCACGGCCGCATCGTCGAGGGCGAGGTCGAGGTCGGCGACGCCTTCGTCGCCCGTGTCGACGGCGAACGGCGGCTGCACACGATGCGCAACCACAGCGCGACGCACCTGATGCACAAGGCGCTGCGCGAGGTGCTCGGCGCGCACGTGCAGCAGAAGGGCTCGCTCGTCAACGCCGAGCGCACGCGCTTCGACTTTGCGCACAACGCGCCGATGACCGATGCGCAGATCCGCAAGGTCGAGGCGCTCGTCAATGCCGAGGTGCTCGCCAACACGCAGGTCTTGGCCGAGCTGATGGGCATCGAGGCGGCGCAGAAGACCGGCGCGATGATGCTCTTCGGCGAGAAGTACGGCGACGAGGTGCGCGTGCTGGACATCGGCTCCAGCCGCGAACTCTGCGGCGGCACGCACGTGCAGCGCACCGGCGACATCGGCTTCTTCACGATCGTCGCCGAGGGCGGCGTCGCGGCCGGCGTGCGCCGCGTCGAGGCGATCACCGGCGACAACGCGCTGGCCTACGTGCAGGACATGGAGACCGCGCTCGGTGGCGTTGCGGGAACGCTCAAGGTGTTGCGCGCCGACGTGCCGGCGCGCGTGGGCGCGCTGCTCGAGCAGGTGCGCGGCCTCGAGAAGGAGCTCGACGCGCTCAAGGGCCGGCTCGCCTCGGCGCAGGGCGACGAACTGCTCGCGAAGGCGGTCGACGTGGCGGGCCTGAAGGTGCTCGCCGTCGCCCTCGACCGCGCCGACGCCAAGGCGCTGCGCGAGACCATGGACCAGCTGAAGAACAAGCTCAAGAGCGCGGCGATCGTGCTCGCCAGCGTCGACGGCGGCCGGGTGCAGCTCGCGGCCGGCGTCACCGCGGACCGCGTGGCGACGATCAAGGCCGGCGAGCTCGTCAACTTCGTCGCCCAGCAGGTCGGCGGCAAGGGCGGCGGCAAGGCCGACCTGGCGATGGCCGGCGGCACCGACCCGAGCCGCCTCGCCGCGGCGCTGGCCTCGGTGCCGGGCTGGGTGGCCGAACGCGCCTGATGCCGCCGAGGCGCGCTGGCCACCTTCGCGCCGCCGGCGCACGCCGGCCCACGCCGTATGAACCCCCCCCGACCCGGCCCCCCCCCCCCCCCCCCCACCATCCGCCGTGCCACCGTCGACGATGCGGCGGCGTTCGCGCGCATCAACGGCGATCCCGCGGTGCTGCGTAACCTGATGCAGCTGCCCTACACGAGCGAGCCGATCTGGCGCGCGCGCCTCGCCGAGATGACAGTGCCCGGCCGCGGCGACCTGCTGCTCGTCGCCGAGCAGGAAGTCGGCGGCGCGCAGCGCGTCGTCGGCACGGCGGGGCTGCATCCGGTGTCTGCGCTGCCCCGGCTGCGCCACGCGGCAATGCTCGGCATCTCGGTCGCCGTCGAGGCGCAGCGCCAGGGTGTCGGCGGGGCGCTGATGCAGGCGATGTGCGACTACGCCGACCGCTGGATGCAGGTCCAGCGCCTGCAGCTCGATGTGTATGTCGACAACACGCCGGCGCTCGCGCTGTATCGCCGCTTCGGCTTCGAGCACGAGGCCACGCAACGCGCCTACGCGCTGCGCGACGGCGCCTACGTCGATTCGCACACGATGGCGCGCATGCACCCGCAGCCGCCGTCGGCGGCGCTGCAGGCGGGTGATGCCGCGCCGCCGGCCGGCGCCGCCGCCGCCGCGCATCCGCAGGCGAGCGCGAGCGGCAACTGGACCCTCGGCACGGCCGACGACGACGATGTGGACGGCATCGCCACGCTGATGGCGCTGCCGGGCGTCGTCGAGAACCTGCTTCTGGCGCCGCTGACGCCGCCCGACGCGGTGCGCAAGGCGCTGCTCGAGCCGCCGCGCGAGTGCGCCATCGTCGCCCGCAGCGAAGGACGCGTGATCGGCTACGCGAGCCTGGCCGTGCAGGCGGCGGTGCGGCGGCGGCATGCGGCGACGCTCGTCGCCTGCGTCGCCCCGGCGTGGCAACGGCGCGGCATCGGCGGGGCGCTCGTGACGGCACTCGTCGACTGGGCCGACCGCTGGGCCGGCCTGCTCCGCCTCGAACTCGGCGTGCAGGACGGCAACGCCGCCGGTCTGGCACTGGCGCGCCGCTTCGGTTTCGCCCTCGAAGGCACGCAGCGCGCCGCCGTTCTGCGCGAGGGCATCTTCGTCGATCAGCACCTGCTCGCCCGCCTGCACCCCGCGCCGCCGCAGGCGTCCGCGCGGGCGCAGGCATGATCGGCCGCACGCCGCCGGGCCCCTCGGCGATTCACCCGGAGACCTCCATGCACCGTCGCGTCCTGCTCCTCTCGGCCAGCCTCGCCTGCGCCGCCTTCGTCGCGCTGCCCGCGCGGGCAGCCGATCCGGCGCCGCTGCGCGTCGGCGTCGAAGGGGCCTATCCGCCGTTCAGCTCGGTCGGCCCGGACGGACAGATCAAGGGCTTCGACATCGACATCGCCAAGGCCCTGTGCGAGCAGATCAAGGCGCAGTGCACGCTCGTGCAACTCGACTTCGACGGCATGATCCCCGCGTTGCAGGCGAGGAAGATCGACATGATCGTCGCGTCGATGTCGATCACGCCCGAGCGCCTCAAGGTCGTCGACTTCTCGGACAAGTACTACACGACGCCCAATCGCCTGATCGCCAAGGCCGGCTCGGCCATCGACGGCTCGGCGGCGGGCTTCAAGGGCAGGAAGGTCGGCGTGCAGCGCGCAACCATCCACGACCGCTACGCGACCGCCAAATTCACCGGTGCGAGCATCGTGCGCTACGCCAAGCAGGACGAGATCTACCTCGATCTCGCCGCGGGTCGGATCGACGCGACGCTGGTCGACGCCATCGCCGGCAACGAGGGCTTCCTGAAGACACCGGCAGGCAAGGGATTTGCCTTCGTCGGCCCTGAGTTCGACGACCCGCAGATCTTCGGCAAGGGCGCCGGTATCGCGGTGCGCAAGAGCGACGCCGCCTTGCGCGACAGGCTGAACGCCGCGATCCAGGCGATCCGCGCCGACGGCCGCTACAAGGTGATCGCCGCGCGCTACTTCGACTTCGACATCTACGGCAAGTAGCGCCCGGCGCGATGCTGCTGCACGGCTACGGCGCGAGCCTGCTCGAGGGCGCGGCGGTCACGCTCGCCGTCGCGCTCGCGTCGCTCGCGATGGCCGTCGTGCTCGGCCTTGCCGGCGCGGCGGCCAAGCTGTCCCGATCCGCGTTCTGGCGCCGGGCCGCGACGCTGTACACGACGCTCATCCGCGGCGTGCCCGACCTGGTGCTGATGCTGCTGATCTTCTACGGCGGACAGCTCGCGGTGAACCGCGTCGCGCCGCTGCTCGGCTGGCACGACTACGTGGACGTCGATCCGTTCGCCGCCGGCGTGGCGACGATCGGCTTCATCTTCGGCGCCTACCTGACCGAGACCTTCCGCGGCGCGATCATTGCCGTCGCGCCGGGCCAGGCCGAGGCCGGGCGCGCGTTCGGCCTCTCGGAGTGGCAGGTGTTTCGCCGCATCGTGCTGCCGCAGATGATCCGCCTGGCGATCCCGAGCTTCGCCAACAACTGGCTCGTCCTCGTCAAGAGCACGGCGCTCGTCTCGGTGATCGGCCTCGCCGACATGATGCAGCGCGCCGGTCAGGCCGCCGGCAACACCCGCGAGCCGTTCACCTTCTACCTTGCCGTCGCCGTGCTGTACCTCGCGATCACGACGGTCTCGGTGCTGCTGCTGCGCTGGCTCGAGGCGCGCTACTCGCTCGGCGTCGCGCCGCTGCAGCCATGAACCTCGACGCGATTGCGGAAAGCCTGCCGCTGTATCTTCAAGGGCTGTGGACGACGCTGCAGTTGCTCGCCCTCGCTCTCGCCTTCGGCCTGGCCGCGGCGCTGCCGCTCGCGGTGGCGCGCGCGAGCCGGCGGCGCTGGCTGGTGCTGCCGGTCTGGGGCTTCACCTACGTCGTGCGCGGCACGCCGCTGCTGGTGCAGCTGTTCCTGATCTACTACGGCCTGGCGCAGTTCGAGGCCGTGCGCGCGAGCGCGCTCTGGCCTTGGCTCGCAGACGCCTGGTTCTGCGCCGTGCTGGCTTTCGCGATCAACACCTGTGCCTACACCACCGAGATCATCGCCGGCGCGATGCGCACGCTGCCGGCGGGCGAGATCGAGGCCGCGCGCAGCCTCGGCTTCTCGCCGTGGCAGGTGCTGCGGCGCATCGTGCTGCCGTCGGCGCTGCGGCGCAGCCTGCCGGCCTACAGCAACGAGGCGATCATGATGCTGCACGGCACGTCGCTGGCCAGCGTCGTCACGCTGCTGGACCTGACCGGCGCCGCGCGCGAGGTCAACTCGCGCCATTTCCTGCCCTTCGAGGCCTTCGTCACCGCGGCGCTGTTCTACCTGGCGCTGACCTTCATCCTCGTCGCCCTTTTTCGCGCCGCCGAGGCGCGTTGGCTGGCGCACCTGCAGGCGCGCTGAACCGAACGCACCCTCTTCCATGCAGCAACACCGTCATCCGCTCGACCACACGCCGCCCGGCACGGCGCGCGAAGTCGTCAGCTTTCACTATGGCGAGCTGGGCAGCGCGCGCAAGGTCTACGTCCAGGCCTCGTTGCATGCGGACGAGTTGCCGGGCATGCTCGTCGCGCATCACCTGCGCCAGCGGCTGCAGCGGCTCGAGGACGAAGGTGCGCTGCGCGCCGAGGTGGTCGTCGTGCCGGTGGCCAATCCGATCGGCCTCGCGCAGTCGATGCTGCGCACGCCCCAGGGCCGCTTCGAGCTGCACAGCGGCGAGAACTTCAACCGCCACTATCCGGCGCTGTTCGCCGCCGTGTTGCGCCGCGTCGAGGGCACCCTCGGCGCGGACGCGGCGGCCAACGCGCGCCTGATCCGCGCGGCGCTGCGCGAGGCCGCTGCCGAGTGCGCGGCCGAGAGCGAACTTGCCAGCCTGCGCAAGACGCTGCTGGCGCTCGCCTGCGACGCCGAGGTCGTGCTCGACCTGCACTGCGACGGCGAATCGGTGCTGCACCTCTACGCCGGCACGGCGATCTGGGAGGAGGTCGAGCCGCTCGCCCGCGACCTGGGCGCGCAGGCGACGCTGCTGGCCAGCGAGTCGGGCGACAACCCGTTCGACGAGGCCTGCTCGCAGACGTGGTGGCAGCTCGCGGCGCACTTCGGCGCGCGGGCCGCGGTGCCGATGGGCTGTGTCGCCGTCACCGTCGAACTGCGCGGCCAGGCCGACGTGAGCCACGCCCTCGCCGAGGCCGATGCCGACGCACTGATCCGCTACCTGGTGCGGCGCGGGCTCGTCGCCGGCGTGGCGACGCCGCTGCCGCCGCTGCTCGGCCCGGCCACGCCGCTGGCCGGCTCCGAGACCGTGCGCACGCCGGTGGCAGGCGTGCTCGTCTTCGCCCGCGCGCCGGGCGAGCAGGTCGCCGCCGGCGAAGTCGTCGCCGAGGTCGTCGATCCGCTCGGCGGCGGCGCAACGCCGCTCCGCTGCGGCGTCGCCGGCCTGCTCTACGCGCGCGAGCCGGGGCGCTTCGTCGCCGCCGGCGCCGGCGTGTGCAAGGTCGCCGGCGCGTCCGCCTTTCGCAGCGGCAAGCTGCTCGGCGAATGAGCCGGGCGCTGCTCGTCGAGGGGCTGCGCAAGCGCTACGGCGAGCACGAGGTGTTGAAGGGCGTGACGTTGTCGGCCGAGGCGGGCGACGTGATCGCGATCATCGGCGCCAGCGGCAGCGGCAAGAGCACGCTGCTGCGCTGCATCAACCTGCTCGAGCGGCCGCAGGCGGGGCGCATCGTGATCGGCGACGAGGAACTCGCGCTCGTGCCGGGGCGCGACGGCACGCTCCACGCGCGCGACGCGAGGCAGCTGCAGCGGCTGCGTTCGCGCGTCGCGATGGTGTTCCAGCACTTCAACCTGTGGGCGCACATGACGGCGCTCGCCAACGTGATCGAGGCGCCGATGCAGGTGCTCGGCCTGTCGCGCGACGAGGCCGTCGCGCGCGCCGAGGCGCTGCTCGTGCGTGTCGGCGTGCAGCATCGCAAGGACGTCTACCCGGCGCGCCTGTCCGGCGGCGAGCAGCAGCGCGTGGCGATCGCGCGCGCGCTCGCGATGCAGCCCGAGGTGATGCTGTTCGACGAGCCGACCTCGGCGCTCGACCCCGAACTCGTCGGCGAGGTGCTGCGCGTGATGCGCGACCTCGCCGCCGAGGGCCGCACGATGATCGTCGTCACGCACGAGATGGGCTTCGCGCGCGACGTGGCGAGCGAGGTCGTTTTCCTGCACGAGGGGATGATCGAGGAGCGCGGTGCGCCGGCGCAGGTCCTCGCCCATCCGCGCAGCGAGCGGCTGCGCCGGTTCCTCGGCGGCGCGCGCGCGGCGTAGCGCGACGACAATCGGGCGCACGCAATGTTTTCGATCCTGATCCCGACCTGGAACAACCTCGCGTACCTGCAGCTGTGCGTGCAGAGCATTCGCGAGCAGTCGGCGCACGCGCACCAGATCATCGTCCACGTCAACGACGGCAGCGACGGCACACGCGATTGGGTACGCGCGCAAGGGATCGACGCGACGTTTTCGGACGCCAACGTCGGCATCTGCTACGCCGTCAACGAGGCGGCAATGCTGGCGCGCCACGACTGGATCGTCTACCTCAACGACGACATGTTCTGCTGCCCGGGGTGGGACCAGGCGCTGCTCGCGCGTGCCCAGGCCATGGCGTCGGACCTGTTCATGCTGTCGGGGACGATGATCGAGCCGCGCGCGAGCGGCAACCCTTGCGTCGTCGTCGCCGACCATGGCGACACGACCGGGAGTTTTCGCAAGGACGAGCTCCTCGCCGCACTCCCCACGCTCAAGCGCGCTGACTGGCTGGGCGCGACCTGGCCGCCGACGCTGGTGCACCGGCGCTGGTGGTTCGCCTGCGGCGGCTACAGCACCGAGCTCTCGCCCGGCATGAGCAGCGACAACGACTTCTCGATGAAGCTCTGGCATGCCGGCTGCCGCCACTTCCTCGGCATCGGCGATGCGCTGGTCTACCACTTCCAGTGCAAGTCGACCGGCAAGGTGGTCAAGAACGACGGCCGGCGCCAGTTCCTCACCAAGTGGGGGATGACGCAATCGACCTTCGACCGCTACTACCTGCACCGCGGCGAGCCGGCCATCTCGCAGGGCGCGCTGCCCGAGCCCGACCCGGCGCGCGACCCGGGCCTGAAGTGGGCATTGCGCAAGAGCGCGCTGCGGCGGCGCTTCGGTTGAGCTACTCGCGACGCGGGGCGAGCCGCTTGGCCCAGAACAGCGGCGCGAGCAGCGCCGGGCAGATTGCGTAGACCGCGAAGCGTAGCCGCTGCGACAGCGGCACCTCGCTCGACCGGGCGACGAGACGCGCGCGTTCACCAAGGCTGTTGGCCGCGAACAGGTCGCGGATGAAGACCTCGCGTGCGAGCTGGCGCTGCAACGCGGCCTCGACCGCCTCGAGTTGGCCCGCGACTCGCGCGTCGGCCAGCAGTTGCGGCAGCTCGATCAGGCTGTGGCGATTGTTCTTCAGCAGCCGCACGACGACCTGCCGCGCGCTCATCGCCCTGCGCCGGCGCGAGATGCCGCCGCGCCGGTAGCGCACCAGCGGCTCGGCCAGCGTCATCGCGCCGCCGCCGACGATGGCGCGAAAGACCATCAGCAGGTCCTCGGCAACGACGCCCTCGGGCAGCGGCCCGAAGCGGTCGAACAGCCGCCGCGTCCAGGCCTGCGCAGCGCCGACGACGAAGGGCGGACGCGCGATCCAGTCGGCAGCATTTCGATAGCTTGCCAGATCGGAGGGCACGATCCGTGCATGAGCCCGGCCCTGCGCGTCGATGTCCTCGAGCGCACTCGCGATCAGGTCGAACTTGCGACCCGAGGCGAGCCAGGCTGCCACGATGCGCTCGCAGCGCTGCGGCAGTGACACGTCGTCGCCCGCGGCAACGACGAGCAGTTCACCGCGCGACATTGCCACGAGCCGGCTCAGGTGCGCGCCGATGCCCAGGTTGCGCTCGTTGCAGTTGAGCCGCACCCGGTGCGGCCCGGCATAGCCAGCGATGGCAGCCTGCATCGCCGCGAACGTACCGTCGCTGGACGCATCGTCGGAAATGAGGATTTCCAGCGGCGAATACGTCTGCGCAAGCGCGCCGGCAATCGCCTCTCCAATCGTGTCTTGCTGGTTGTAGGCGATCAGCAGGATGCTGACGAGCGGCTGCGCGACTTGGCTCATGCCGCCTATGATGCCCGCGATGGACGACGCATCGCAGACCGACGACGACTGGCCGGCGTGCGACCTCGAGCGCGCACCACGCTGCCTCGTCTGCGGCAGTGGCGCTAGAGCGCTCTGGCTGGATGGCCTGCGCGACCGCGTCCATGGCTGCGCACCGGGGCGCTGGACGCTGTGGCGCTGCGCCGAATGCGACGCGGCACAGCTCGATCCCCGCCCGACACGGGCGACGATCGCGAGAGCCTATCGCGCCTACCACACGCACGCCGGCCCCGAGCGGCAGTTTCTCGTGCCGGGCGATCGCCCCGATCTGTGGTTCAAGCGCGCACTGCACGCGAGCTACTATGCCCACGCCTTCGGACATGGGCTTGCAGGCGCGCTGCCGCTGGGCTGGCTCGCGATCGCCGCCAGCGCGCGCCGGCGAGTCCGGGCAGGCCAGTTCATCCGCCACTTGCCGGCTGCGCGGGCCGGGGCGGAACTGCTCGACGTCGGCTGCGGCGATGGCGGCTTTCTGCGCGTGGCGCAGGCGCTCGGCTTTCGCGCACGCGGCGTCGAATTCGACCCGCAGGCTGCGGCCCAGGTGCGTGCGCTCGGATTCGACGTGCAGGCGGCCACGATCGAGAGTGCCGCAATCGAAGCTGCGAGCCTCGATCACGTGACCGCGAGCCACGTGATCGAGCATTTGCATGACCCGGTCGGTGCGCTCGCACGGATGCGAGGCTGGCTGCGTCCGGGCGGCCGGATATGGCTGCAGACGCCCAACGGGTGCGGCGCCGGCGCCGAGCGCTATGGCGCCGACTGGCGTGGCCTGGAGCCGCCGCGCCACCTGGTGATCTTTGGCCCGCTGAGTCTGCGCCTCGCCCTCGAGCGCGCAGGCTACGAGCGCATCGAGCTGCAGGCGCCGCAACTCGACGCCGAGTTCTTCATCGCCCAAAGCGAGGCGATCCGCGACGGTCGGGATCCGTACCGCATCGACAGGGCGGGTCAGCGCGCGGCGCGCCGCGTGGGCCGGGCCTGGGATCGTGCCGCGCTGGCTCGGCCCGAGCGCGCAGAGTCGCTCACGATGGTTGCGTGGGCGCCGGCGTGATGCCACGCGCGATCTCGAGCAGGGCCTCCACGTGGCGGTCGACGCCCGGATCGTAGGCGAGCGCGCCGACCGGGTCGACGACACGCGCGCGGGCGCTGCACCAGCGTCGCTGCGCCTCGCCGACCGCGGCGCCCAGGCTCGCCGGACGCGCGCGATCGAAGGCTATCCGGGCCGGCGGGCGGATCATCTCGGCGCAGCCGACGCCCTCGGCGACCAGTACCGGCGTACCGCACAGCACCGACTCGACGCCGACGAGGCCGAACGGCTCGTAGGCCGAGGCGAGGATCGTGAAGTCGACCGCGCGGTAGACGTTCTCGATGTCACTGCGGTAGCCGAGATAGCGGATGTTCGGCCCGGCGTCGGCGATCGGTCGCCCGGCGACGACGAGCAGCACCGGCAGCGTCGTCGCGCGAAAGAAGTCGACCAGCAGGTCCAGCCCCTTGCGCTTGTGGCCGGTCGATGCGAGCAGGAAGACGGCGCGCTCGGCGGGCAGGTCGAGCTGCTCGCGCAGGCGCTGCCGGTCTTCCGCGCCGACCGTGTGGAAGCGCGCGCCGTCCACCGGCGGGTAGAGCAGGCGGATCTTGTCGCGGGCCACGCCGTGAAAGCGCTCCGCCTCGTCGGCCATGCGCTGCGAGTGCGCGACGACGATGCGTGCATTGTGCAGGTGGGCGTGCTCGAGGCGGGTCTTCCAGCCGTCGGACATGCCGGCGCGCAATCCCATCGCCTCCAGATAGCCCGGATGCGTGCTGCCGCAGATCGCGATGTCGGCGGCGCCGGTCTGGTTGCAGGCGATGAGCGGGAACAGACTGCGGCGGCGCTTGACGGCGCGGATGCATCGGTCGAACCACAGGTCGCGCAGCTTGCCCGGAATGCCGATCATCGGCACGCGCACTGCGTCGACCCAGCCGACCTCGGGCAGGGCGGGGTCGAACTTCTTGGCGATAAAGACCGGCCGGATGTCGCGCCCGTGCAGGCCACGCACCAGCGTCAGCGCGTAGCGTTCGATGCCGCCGCTGTTGCGCAGTCCGTGGTTCGAGATCGCGAGCCGCGTCATCAAGATTTCTTGGTCCGCGGCACCCGCCCCATCAGGTAGAACTCATCGTTGGGCCGCATCGCGCTCACGTTGGCCATGCGGTTGGACAGGCCGAACAGGCCCGTGATCGCGGTGATGTCCCACGCGTCGTCGTCGCCGAGGCCGTGCTCGCGCAGGGCTTCGAAGTCGGCGTCGCCGACCGCTGCCGAGTCGGTGCAGACCTTCATCGCGAAGGCAAGCATGGCCTTCTGGCGCGGCGTGATGTCGGCCTTGCGGTAGTTCACCGCCACCTGGTCGGCGACAAGCGGGTTCTTGGCGTAGATGCGCAGCAGTGCGCCGTGCGCGACGACGCAGTACTGGCAGCCGTTGGCGCTGCTCGTCGCGACGATGATCATCTCCTTGTCGGCCTTGGTCAGGCCCGACTCGCGCAGCAGCAGGGCATCGTGATAAGCGAAAAAGGCGCGGAATTCATCCGGCCGGCGCGCGAGCGCGAGAAAGACGTTGGGCACGAAGCCCGACTTGGCCTGGACGTCGAGGATGCGTTCGCGGATGTCTTGCGGCAGGTCCGCGATCGCCGGGGCGCCGAAGCGGCTGATGGGGAATGCTGTCATGCGTTCAGCTCCTGAATTGCAGTGAATGAAGATGCGCGTACAGGCCGCCATGGGCGAGCAACTCGGCGTGCGAGCCCTGCTCGACGATGCGCCCGGCGTCGAGCGCGACGATGCGATCGGCGCGCTCGATGGTCGACAGCCGGTGCGCGATCACGAGCGAGGTGCGCCCGCGCATCAGCACCTCGAGCGCGGCTTGCACCTGGCGCTCGGACTCGGAGTCGAGCGCCGAGGTGGCCTCGTCGAGGATCAGGATCGCGGCGTCCTTGTAGATCGCGCGCGCGATCGCGAGGCGCTGGCGCTGGCCGCCCGAGAGCTCGCCGCCGTTGTGGCCGATCACCGAGTCGATGCCGTCGGGCAGCGTGGCGACGAAGTCGGTCAGGTGCGCGCTCTTCAGGGCCTGCTCGACGCGCGCGCGGTCGAGCTCGGCGCCGAGGGCCACGTTGCGCGCGACGCTCTCGTTGAACAGCACCACGTCCTGGCTCACGAGCGCGAACTGACGTCGCAGCGCGTGCACGTCCCACTCGGCGAGCGGGCGACCGTCGAGCAGGACCTCGCCCGCGCTCGGCTCGATGAAGCGCGGCAGCAGGTTGACGAAGGTCGACTTGCCCGCGCCCGACGGCCCGACGAGGGCCACCGCCTCGCCGGCGCGCAGGGTGAGGCTCACGCCGGCGAGGGCGGGCGGCTGGTCGTCGCGATAGCGCAGCGTCACGGCGCGCAGTTCGAGCTCGCCGCGCGCGCGGCCGGGGTCGAAGTTGCCGCCTTGCTCGAGCGGGCTGGCGTCGATCAGCGTCACGCCGCGTTCGAGCGCCGCGATGCCGCGCGTGATCGGCCCCGCCACCGACGACAGGCCCTTGATCGGCGAGATGATCATCAGCATCGCGGTGATGAAGGCCGCGAAGCTTCCCACCGTGCCGCCGGATGTCTCGCTCTGCCACAGTGCGACGGTCAGCACTGCCGACAGGGCACAGGCGGCGAGCACCTGCGTCAGCGGTGTCATCGTCGCGCCGGCGGCGACGGTCTTCAGCGTGAGCCGGCGCAGCCGGTCGCTGCTCGTCCCGAAGCGCTGCGCCTCGGCGCGCTCGGCGCCGTGCAGGCGCACGATGCGCCACGCGAGCACGTTCTCTTCGACCACGTAGGCGAGTTCGTCGGTCGCTGTCTGGCTGGCGACGGTGAGCTTGTGCAGCCGCTTGCCGATCGCGCGCAGCACGAGTGCGACCGTCGGCAGCAGCACGCCGACGAAGGCCGTGAGCTGCCAGTTGAGCCACAGCAGGTAGCCGAGCAGCGCGACGAGCGAGAAGATGTCCTTGATCAGCCCGACGAGCGAGTTGACGAGCTGACTCGCGCCGCTCTGGACCTCGTAGACGAGGGTGTTGGTCAGGCTGCTCGCCGAATGGCGCGTGAAGAGCGACGGCTGCGCCGCCATCAGGTGGTCGAACATCGCGCGGCGCATCTCGTCGACGCCGCGATTCGAGGCCCAGGTCAGCGCGTACTGTGCCACCCAGCCTGCTGCGCCGCGCAACGCGAACAGGCCGACGATGACGATCGGCACCAGCCAGAGCGGGATCGCGCCGGCCTGGAAGCCCTTGTCGAGCAGCGGCTGCACCATCGCCGGCAGCACCGGCTCGGTCGCCGCACCGACGAGCGACGCGACGAACGCCACCGCGAAGCCGGCACGCGCGTGCCTGAAGTAGGGTGTGATGCGGGCGAGGCGTTGTTTCAGCGGCGGCATGCGCGGGTGCGGAGGGAACTCGGCCCCGGCGGGGCGAATCGGATTATCCGCTGCAGCGCTGCCTACAATCGCCCGGGTCGCCCCAGCGCCGCAAACCCTGCCCATGCCCAGCCCGCAAGACAGCGCTGTCAATCTGTCGGTCGTCCTCATCACCCGCAATGAAAGCCGTCATGTGCTCGCCTGCCTGCAGTCGGTGGCCTTTGCCGACGAGTGGATCGTCGTCGACGCGGCGAGCAGCGACGACACGCGCGAGATCGCCGAGGCCTTCGGCGCGCGCGTCGTGCGCACCGACGACTGGCCCGGTTTCGGCCCGCAGAAGAACCGAGCGCTGGCCCTGGCGCGAGGGCGCTGGGTGCTGAGCATCGACGCCGACGAGCGCATCGGTCCCGCCCTCGCGGCCGAGATCCGCGCCGCGGTGGCACCGGACAAGGCGGGTGGCGCGGCAGGCTATGAACTCGAGCGCCTGTCGAGCTTCTGCGGCCAGTGGATGCGCCATGGCGACTGGTATCCCGACCGCGTGCTGCGCCTGTTCAGGCGCGATGCGGGGCGCTTCACCGACGACCTGGTGCACGAGAGCGTGCGCGTCGACGGGCCGGTCGCGCGCCTGCGTGGCGACTTGCTGCACGAGACCATGACCGATCTCGACGATGCGCTCGCCAAGCTCAACCGCTACAGTGCCGGCCGCGCGCACGACATGCAGCGCCAAGGCAAGGCAGGCAGCGTCGCCGGCGCGCTCGGCCACGCCGCGTGGACCTTTGCCCGCGGCTACCTGTTCAAGCGCGGCTTCCTCGACGGACGCCTCGGCCTCGTGCTCGCGCTCTATGCCGCCGAGGGCACCTACTACCGTTACCTCAAGCTGTGGCTGCTCGCGCGCGAGCCCGCGGCGCTGGCCGGCAAATGAAGGCGAGTCTGTTGCGCGTGTTCACCTCATTCCTGCGCCGCATGCTGTGCTTGGCCGCGCTTGCCCCGATGTTCGCGGCCACGCCTGCGGCGGCCCAGTTCCGGGTCGAGATCTCGGGCGTCGGCGGCACGCAGTTGCCGATTGCGATCGCGAGATTCAAGGACGATGACAAGACGGCGCAGCCGCTGTCGGCGATTGTCCGCGCCGACCTCGAGCGCAGCGGCCTGTTCAAGGCGATCGAGACCGGGGCGGTGCTCGACGAGAACGCGCAGCCGACCATGGGCGAATGGCGCGCGCGCGGTGCCGATGCGCTGCTTGCCGGCTCGGTCACGCGCCTGGCCGACGGGCGCTACGACGTGCGCTACCGCCTCTGGGACGCGGTCAAGGGCCAGTCGCTGATCGCCCAGAGCACGGCGGTCGCGGCCGCCGACCTGCGCCTGGCGGCGCATCGCATCGCGGATGCGGTGTACGAGAAGCTCTCCGGCGAGAAGGGCGTGTTCTCGACCCGCATCGCCTACGTCACCAAGGCCGGCAACCGCTACCTGCTGCGCATCGCCGACGCCGACGGCGAGGGCGGGCAGGTCGCGCTGGCGAGCCCGGAGCCGATCATCTCGCCGGCCTGGTCGCCCAGCGGGCGCGAACTCGCCTATGTGTCGTTCGAGAACCGCAAGGCCGCGGTCTGGGTGCAGGAGGTGTCTTCAGGCAAGCGCCGCATGGTGGCCAACTTCCGCGGCTCCAACAGCGCGCCGGCCTGGTCGCCCGACGGCTCGCAGCTCGCGGTGACGCTGTCGCGCGACGGCGGCTCGCAGATCTTCCTGATCGACCGCAACGGCGACAACGTGCGCCGCCTGACGACGAGCACCGCGATCGACACCGAGCCGATGTTCTCGCCCGATGGCAGGAGCCTGTACTTCGTCAGCGATCGCGGTGGTGGACCGCAGATCTATCGCATGCCGGTTGCGGGTGGCGCCGCCGAGCGCGTGACGTTTACCGGCGGCTACAACATCAGCCCGGCCTTGAGCCCGGACGGCCGCAATCTGGCCTACATTTCGCGCCAGGGCAGCGCCTACCGGCTGGTGCTGCAGGAACTCGGCGGCAACGCACCGCCGCGCACGCTGACCGAGACTGCGGCCGACGAGCGGCCGAGCTTTGCGCCCAACGGCCGGCTCATCGTCTACGCCACGCAGGCCCAGGGCCGCGACGTGCTGATGACGACCACGCTCGACAGCCGCATCAAGACGACCTTGGCCGTGTCGCAGACCGACGTGCGCGAGCCGGTGTGGGGCCCCTACGGCCGATGAACGATCATGCGGATCATGTTTCACTGCAGGGAGAAGCCAAGATGACGAAGACGATGACGCACAAGGCGATGACCCGGCTCGGTGCCGGGCTGTGGCTCGCGGCCGCCGTGATGCTGGCCGGCTGTGCTTCGGGCGTGAAGCTCGACGAGCCAGCGCCCGTGGAAACGCGCACGCCGTCGGATGCTGCCGGCGCGGCCGGGGCCGCTGGTGCGGGAGCGAGCGGGACCTCGCAATCGCAGGTGGCCTCGGTCGACCTCTCCAAGCCCGGCGATGCGGCGGCCAACGCACTGCCCAAGGTGATCTACTTCGACTTCGACAGCTTTGTCGTCAAGGACGAGTACCGCGCCACGATGGAGTCCTACGCCAAGGCCCTGAACGCCGACCGCAAGAAGCGCCTGGCTCTCGAAGGCCATGCCGACGAGCGTGGCGGCCGAGAGTACAACCTCGCCCTCGGCCAGAAGCGTGCCGAGGCGGTGCAGAAGGCGATCGTGCTGCTCGGCGCGCCGGCGGGCCAGATCGAGGCCGTGAGCTATGGCGAGGAGCGGCCGGCAGCGCAGGGCGGCGACGAGGCGGCCTGGGCCAAGAACCGGCGCGTCGAACTGATCCTGCGCTGAGGTGCCGGCCATGGTGCGATCGCGCGCGTGGTGGTCGCTCGTCGCCGTCGCGGCGCTGGCAGCGGGATCCGCGCAGGCGGCACTGTTCGAGGACGACGAGGCGCGCAAGGCGATTCTCGACCTGCGCCTGCGGGTCGACCAGAGCGTCGACCAGATCAAGCTGCGCCAGACCGAGCAGGCCGAGCAGACACGGCGCAGCCTGCTCGACCTGAACAACCAGATCGAGGCGCTGAAGACCGAGATTGCGCGCCTGCGCGGCGCCAACGAGCAGCTCGCGCGCGACCTGGCCGAGGTGCAGCGCAAGCAGAAGGACCTGCAGCAGGGTGCCGAGGAGCGGCTGCGCAAGCTCGAGCCGCAGCCGGTCGCGCTCGACGGCAAGGAGTTCGTGGCCGAGCCCGACGAGCGGCGCGCCTACGACGACGCGATGGCGCTGATGCGCAAGGGCGACTTCGCCGCAGCGGCGAGCGCCTTCGCCGCGTTCCAGAAGCGCTGGCCCAAGAGCGGCTACGCCGAAGCGGTGCAGTTCTGGCTCGGCAACGCGCAGTACGGCAAGCGCGAATACCGCGAGGCGATCGCGACCTTCCGTGCGCTCGTGGCCGCCACGCCCGAGAACCCGCGCGTGCCCGAGGCGCTGCTCGCGATCGCCAACTGCCAGGTCGAGTTGAAGGACCTTGCCGGCGCGCGCAGGACGCTCGACGGCCTCGTCAAGACTCATCCCAAGTCCGAGGCCGCACAGGCCGCACGCGAGCGGCTGGCGACGATGAAGTGCGCCCCCCCCCCCCCCCCCCCCCCCCCCCCCCCCCCCCCCCCCCCCCCCCCCCCCCCCCCCCCCCCCCCTGAGCATCGCCGAGGTCCAGGCGCGCGCGCACGAGGTGCTGTGGGCAGCGTTCGCGCTCGGCGCACTGTTCGGCGCAATCGCGCAGCGGACCCACTTCTGCACCATGGGCGCGGTTGCCGACATCGTCAATATCGGCGACTGGACGCGCATGCGCATGTGGCTGCTCGCGATGGGGGTGGCGATCGTCGGCTTCAACGCCATGGTCTGGCTGGGCTGGGTAGACGCCGGCAAGACCCTCTACGGCGGCGCGCGCCTGGCCTGGCTGTCGGCGCTCGCGGGCGGGCTCGCGTTCGGCTTCGGGATGGTGCTCGCGTCGGGCTGCGGCAGCAAGAACCTGGTGCGCCTGGGCGGCGGCAGCCTGAAGGCGCTGGTGGTCTGCATCGTGCTCGCGGCAAGCGCGTTCGCGACGCTTCGCGGCGTCACCGCGGTGCTGCGCGTGGCGAGTGTCGATGCGGTCTTCGTCGCGCTGCCGGCGAGCCAGGACTTGCCGTCGCTGGCCGCGCATGCGCTGGGCGGGTCGAAGGCGATGTTCGCGCTCGCGCTGGGCCTGGTGCTGGGCGGGGCGCTGATCGCCTTTGCGCTGGCGCGACGCGAAGGACGCGACGGTTCGACGCTGCTCGCCGGGCTCGGCATCGGCGGCGTGATCGTCGCCGCCTGGTGGGTGTCGGGCCGGCTCGGCTTCATCGCCGAGGATCCGTCGACGCTGGAGGAAGCCTTTCTGGCGACGAACTCGCGCCGCATGGAAGCGCTGAGCTTCGTCGCCCCCATGGCCTATGCACTCGACTGGCTGCTCTTCTTCAGCGACGCGAGCAAGCTGCTCACGCTGGGCATCGCCTCGTGCGCGGGCGTGGTCTGCGGCTCCGCGCTGCAGGCGCTCGCGTCGCGCAGCTTCCACTGGGAAGGGTTCGGCGGCGTAGAGGACACGGCCAACCACATCGCCGGTGCGCTGCTGATGGGCGTGGGTGGCGTGACGGCGATGGGCTGCACGATTGGCCAGGGCCTGTCGGGCGTGTCGACGCTCGGCTTGACGAGCTTTGTTGCAGTCACGGCGATCATGGCCGGTGCGGTGGCCGGCTTGCGCTATCAGGCCTGGCGCGTCGCGCACATGAATTGATGCACCGATGAGCGACCTTGCCGCAACCGACTGGGACGCCGAGCGCCGCTTTGGCGGCCTGCGCCGCCTGCATGGCGACGCCGGCTACGCCCGCATCCGCGCCGCGCGCATCGCCGTCGTCGGGCTGGGTGGCGTCGGCTCCTGGGCTGCCGAGGCATTGGCGCGCAGCGGTGTCGCGGCCCTGGTGCTGATCGACCTCGACCATGTCGCCGAGTCCAACATCAACCGCCAGGTGCAGGCGCTCGGGGCAACGATCGGCATGGCCAAGGCGGTGGCGCTGCGCGAGCGCGTGCGCGACATCCACCCCGGCTGCGCAGTGACGGTGGTCGAGGAGTTTGCCTCGGCCGAGAACTGGCCGGCGCTGCTCGGCGGCACCGTGGTCGATGCGGTGATCGACGCCTGCGACCAGCCGCGCGCCAAGCTTGCGCTCGCGGCTTGGGCGCGTGCCGCAGCGATCCCGCTCGTCGTCGCCGGCGCAGCGGGCGGCAAGCGCCTGCCGCAGGCAGTGGCCGTGGCGGACCTGTCCGAGGCCACGCACGACCCGCTGCTCGCATCGCTGCGCCAGCGCCTGCGCAAGGAGCACGGCGCGCCGCGAACGGGCACGATGGGCGTCGCTTGCGTCTACTCGCGCGAACCTGTCCACCGCCCCACGGGGGGTGACGATTGCGCCGTGGACGGCAGCCTCAACTGCCATGGTTACGGCTCGAGCGTGACCGTGACCGCGACCTTCGGCATGGTGGCCGCCGCCGAGGCGCTGCGCCTCGTGGAGGCCGCGCCCGGGCCGATATAATGGCGCGCTTGCCGGGTTGTTAGCTCAGTCGGTAGAGCAGCGGACTTTTAATCCGTTGGTCGCAGGTTCGAATCCTGCACAACCCACCAACGGATAGAATTTGGAGCATGTGGGCTCTTAGCTCAGTTGGTAGAGCAGCGGACTCTTAATCCGTTGGTCGAAGGTTCGAATCCTTCAGGGCCCACCAGAACACCCGGGTTTAGCGGCGAAACGCCGCTAGACTCGGGGCTTTCGGTGTGTAGATCGGGACTTTTCCGGACCCCTCACCTAGTCCGCCGGTGATTTTGGCGGGCGTTGAGGAAAGGGTCTGAAATGTCAAAGGTCAAAGCAGGGCGGCGATGGGCCGGCGGTGCCGCCACTTCTGGCGGATGCAACCCGGGTCATGGCCGCCCCCCTCGGCAGGAACTGAGCTGCCTCAATGAGGGGCTGGCGGAGTTGCGGGCGTGCATGTCCATGATGGCGAACGGCGGGTGCGCGGTTGAGATCCAGCGCGAAGCACGCGCGACCGCGGGCGATGCGCTCTGCGGCGAAGAGCTGGCAGCAGCACCGGCGCCGCTGAAAGCGGCCGGTGAACTGTTCGGCGAAATCGCATCCGATGTTTGCGCCGCAGTGCTGGTGGCACAAGAAGCCATCGCGATGGACGAGCCCGCGAACCTCCTGGTTGCGCTCGTCGCGCTGCTGGAGCGGGTGGGCGCGTTGGCTGATCGTGCGGCGTCAATCTGCGGCGCCGTTCGTGCGTAGGATCCTGACGACTGGGGCTGTCGCCGAGCACTGTCCGCAACCTGGCTGTGCTCGAGGGAGAGGCAGCATGAGCGCGTTACTGAAGTCTGCAGATGCCCGCTCCGCGCTGGTGGGTGTCGTCGATTCGCTGACCGTTGAGGTTGTGCCGATGCTCGATGCGCTGCACGTGCTGGCTCGCTACGCCGGAGCGTTGCGCGAGGTCGAGGCCGTTGCCGAAAGTGAACCATCATTCGGCAGGCGCCTTGCGCTTGGCGGGGTGGACCTGCGGGCGTTGATGGAGCAGCAGCCAGACGACCGGATTGCCGAGCTGGCATGGGCCATCGGCCTGCGAGTGCGGCAGCTGGCCAAGGGGGACCGCGATGAGTGAGCTCCCCACACTGCCGATGCGCGATGGCACGGTGACGATCGCGGCGCTGGTCGACCTGTACATGGCCCACTACACCGGGCGCGACACCACGCGCGTGCAGCGCCTGGCCTGGTGGACGGCGGAGCTGGGGCCGCTCACGCTGGCCGAAGTCTCCGACGATCATGTGCATGCCGCCCTGGAGCGCCTGGCCACGCGCCAGTCGCGATTCTTCGCGGGCACCGATGCCGATGGCCGGCCGATCTTCAAGGCGCGCCACTAGCCGCTGGCGCCGGCCACGGTGAACCGCTACGCCACGGCGCTGGCTGCGGTCTTCACCTGGGCCATGCGCAGGCGCATCGTGCCGAAGGGCTGGGTCCATCCGTGCCGCAGCATCGAACGCCGACCCGAGAACAACGGAAGGCATTCGCTTCCTGTCCGACGATGAACGGCGGCGCCTGCTGGATGCGTGCAAGACGTCGAAGTGGCCGCGCCTGTACCTGCTGGTGCTGCTGGCGTTGACCACGGGCGCGCGCCGCGGCGAGCTGGTGGGCCTGCGCTGGTCCGACTTCGACATCGAGCGCGCGGTGGTGCACGTGGCTCGCACGAAGAACGGCGACGCCAAGGTGCTGCCGCTGGTGCCGGCTGTGGTCGAAGAAGTGCAGCACCTGGCCGGCGCGCCTGGTGCCCTGGTGTTCGCATCGAAGCGCGTGCCGGGGCAGGCCTATTCGTTCGAAACGCGATGGGTGGCCGCGTTGAAGGCGGCGGGCGTGAAGGCCTTCAGGTTCCACGACCTGCGGCACTCGTGCGCCAGCCTGCTGGCCCAGAACGGGGCCACGCTGCTGGAAATCGGCGACCTGCTGGGCCACCGCCAGGTGAGCATGACGAAGCGATACAGCCACCTGGCTGCATCGCATCGGTCGGCGCTGGTGAATCGCGTGCTGGGCGACCTGCGGTAGTCATGTCGATATCGGTCGCCGATCGGGCTGCGTGGCGGAGCGCGCTGCTGCACGCGCAGCAGCGCTACCTGGATTGGCTCGATACCAAGCCAGCGAGCCCCACTGCCGCCCGATCGGCTGGCCATTCGTCGCTTCGCTGAGGCGGTGGCCGCGCTCGAAACCGCGCTGCAGGCGTTCAACTCTTCAGCGCAGGGCCGGGCCAACCTGGCGACGCTGCTGGCCCTGCTGCAGAGTGCGCAGGCGCAGGATCCGAATGCCCTGGATGGGCGCTTGCTGGATGCCGACGAGGCGCGGCAACTGGCGAAGAAGGTCATTTACAGGCAGGCACTCGACGGGCTCGTCGAGCCGCTGTCCATGCTGCGGAGGCCTCTTCAGCAGGCCGCTGCCGATTTCCCGACGCAGGGCGGCCAACGTACCAGCGTGTGGGCCTGGTGCGTCGTTCGTACCTGGCACGATCGCGGCCTAGAAGAGCCCAGCCACCCGCGACGGGTCGGCTTGCTGGGCAGCGATTTACGACTTCCAGCAGAACGATCCGGAGCGCTTGCCGCGCCTGCCCAAGATGGGCCGCGCGGTGTTGGAGCGCGTGCTCGGCAACTGGCGCCTGTACCGCGATTCCGCGTACAGGTAGCCCCGCGAAAAAGCCTGTACGCGCCACGCGGCGCGCGGCTGTGAAATTCGGTGTAGCGGTGCTGCAAGGCGCAGCCCGCGGGGGTCCGGAAGCCCCGATCTACACACCGAAAGGCACGACGCAATTGGACGAGCTTTTGAAACTTGCGCGATCGCGCGAGCGGCTGCATGCCGAGCGCGTGAAGTTCGCAACGATGACGTTGCAGGCAATACACCTTAAAGGCGGCGATCTTGGCGCGGTGTTCCTGCGGGGGCTAGAGGCAGTTTCAGAGCACGACCTTCGTCGCAACGAGATGCGCAGCCGTCGAAGTACAGATGTGCAGCTGGCACCGTTGGTTGATGTCGTGCACGGCATCTTGCGCAGCGCAGCGCTTGGCGTCGAAAGGCGGCCGCAATGACCGGCCTGCCGATCAGTCAGCGATGCGGCGGCCCTGCTGAGAAACCTACGGCGCCCGCCGAGCCTGCGGGCGCACCGGCCGCTGCGCCAGATCTGCAGCGCCTCACAGAGTACAGAGCCGGACGCGAGACGATCTTCCCCCAGTGCCGATTCGTTGCTCTGGTTTGTGCGGCAGCACCGCGCCGAGCTGGTCAAGGCCGGTGCGTTGTTTCAACCTGCGCGCGCCGTCTTGGTCCGTGCGGCGCAGTTCGATCGAGTGGTCGAGACCGTAGGGGCGCGCCGTGCAGCGCGCGGTTGATCCTTCACCAGCTCGACCCGCATCGTCGCCGGGCCAGGCCATCGGCTGGCGCATCGCGTATGTGCAGGCGTCTGCGATCGATCGAGGCCGGCGCGATGTGCTGGTGCGCATCGTTCAGGCCGATGCCCAGCGCAGCGCTTGCGTGGTCCGGGTGGCCAGCTGCGCATGAGGCCTATCGACCTGGTGCTGCAACGCGCTGAGGCACACGGGCTGAAGCCGGCCGGGAAGGGCCGATGGCGCATGCGCGGTACTTGCCACGGCGGGCGCAACGCGTCGGCCGTGTCGATCGCCGAGGGCGCCGGCGGCGCGGTGCTGCTGAAGTGCTGGGCGGGCTGCGATGTCGGGCGCATCGTCGAAGCCCTGGGCCTTGACCTGGTGGATCTGTTCCCGGCGGAGCTGGGGCCAGGTAGGGCCGGCCCGCCCAGCGGCGGCCTTTCGCGGTCGGGAATTGATGCGCGCTGTCGGCTGAGCTGAATGTCGCCTGGGTGATCCTGGGCGATGTGGCTGCAGGGCGCGAGCTGGGCCGAAGGATCGAGCACGCGCCGGCCTGGCACGCGAGCGATGCAGGGCACTTCATGGATGAGCTGCGCTATGTCTCGTGACCGTTCGGCTGAAGTGGCCGACC
>NZ_JADJDO010000003.1 GCF_016702655.1 Ideonella sp. | reverse complement strand
CCTTGCCGAAGCCGGCCACGCCGCCCTGCCCGTCGAAGTGGATCGTGTAGCTCCTCGGTGCCTGGACGTTGCTCAGCCTGAGCGTGCCCTTGAACTTCGCCGACACCGGCCCGACGCGCACCGCGACGAGCGCGACGAAGCCGCCGTCGCCATTGCGCTCGAGAGACTCGCAGCCGGTGATGCAGGCCGCCAGCGTCTCGGGGTCGTTGAGTGCGGCCCAGGTCGTGTCCACCGGAGCGGGGATGAGGCGTTCGCCGTTGAGTTCCATGTCGCGTTCAGGTCGGGAGCGGTTCCCTCGGCGCGGCGGCGCCGCGCAGCGCGCGGCCGAGGTCGGCCAGGCTGGCCAGGTTGTGCACGGGCAGGAAGCGGTCGACGCGCGGCAGCAGCGCGCGCACGCCCGCCGCGCGCGCCTCGAAGCCGTCGTAGCGCAACAGCGGGTTGAGCCAGACGATCTGGTGCGCGAGCCGGCGCAGCTGCGCGGCGGCGCGCGAGAGTTCGCCCGCGTCGTCGCGGTCCAGTCCGTCGGTGACGAGCAGCAGCGCGGCGTTGGCGCCGAGCAGGCGCGCGCCCAGCGGTGGTTGAACTCGTCCAGGCACGCGCCGATGCGCGTGCCGCCCTTCCAGTCGTGCACTGCTCGTCGGCCAGGCGCAGCGCGACGCCGGCCTGTCGCGGTTGCGCAGGCAATGGGTGATGTTGGTCAGGCGGGTGCCGAAGGTCAGCGTGTGGACCTTCAGGTAACGCCGCGTCAGGCCGTGCACATAGTGCAGGAACAGCCGCAGTAGCGGTCCATCGAACCGGGATGTCGAGCAGCACCCCGAGCGTCGGCGTCTCGCTGCGCGGATGCGTGTAGGCCGGCAGCAGCGTGTGCGGCTGGCGCGCCATGCGCTGCAGCGTGGCGCGCAGGTCGAGCCGGCTGCCGTGGCGCCGCACGGCGACCGCCTCGTGCCGGCGCCGGCGCACCGGCTGCACCGGCAGCGGCAGCTGCTCGGCGAGCTTCTTCGCGAGGTCGAACTCGGCGGCCGGCATGGTCTCGAAGTCGGCCTGCGCGAGGCGCTCGCGGTCGGAGAAGGTGAAGGTGGCGTCGAACTGGAGTTCTTCCTTCGTGGTCTCGTTGGCCGGGTTCGGCGGCGCAGGCGGGCGCGGCGCGGTCAGCGCGCTCGGCCAGCCCGGTTCGCGCGCGGCGGATTGGCCGCTGTCGCCGCAGCCGCTGATCTTGGGCAGGAGCAGGAACATCAACTGCTCGAGCGCTTCGGGTCGCGCCAGAGGCATCGAAGGCCGGTCGAACACCCCGCCTGTTCGTGCCGGTCGAGCATCACCGCCGAGAGCGCCGCGCGGACATCCTCGCGCCGCGCTAGCCCAACCGCCTCGACGGCGGCCATCGCCGCGAGCACGCGATCCGGCCCGACCGTCAGCCCCGCGCTGCGCAGCACGCGGGCGAAGTGGACGATGTTCTCGGCGATCACTCGCGTCTCGTCAGGCGAGCGCCGGGCCGCCCCAAGCCGACTGACGCGCCCCTCGGGGGCGCGGCGCAGTGAGCTTGGGGTCGTCATCACTCGAGGATCGCGCGCGCGCAGTTCGTCGAGCAGCTTCGCGGTGTCGCCGTTCTGCATGCGCACGATGTCGTCCTGGTATTTCAGGAGCACGCCGAGCGTGTCGCTGACCGTCTCCGGGTCGAGGCGGATCGCGTTGAGCGCCATCAGCGCGTTGGTCCAGTCGATCGTCTCGGCGACGCCGGGCAGCTTGAACAGGTCCAGCGTGCGCATGCGGTGCACGAACTCGACGACCTGGATCGACAGCCGCTCTGACGCGCCCGGCGCCTTCAGGCGCACGATCTCGAGCTCGCGCTCGACGTTCGGGAACTCGACCCAGTGGTACAGGCAACGGCGCTTGAGCGCGTCGTGGATCTCGCGCGTGCGGTTGCTCGTGATGATCGTCACCGGCGGCGCGCCCGCCTTGACGGCGCCGAGCTCGGGAATCGTGATCTGGTTCTCGGCCAGCACCTCGAGCAGAAAGGCGTCGAAGGGCTCGTCGGCGCGGTCGAGCTCGTCGATCAGCAGCACCGGCGGGCGCGGCTGCGTCAGCGCCTGCAGCAGCGCCGTTCGATCAGCATCCACCGCGAATTCAGGCTGTGGGCCAGGCGCTCGCGGTCGGCCTGCCCGCCGATCGCGTGCGCCGCCTCGGCCAGGCGGATCTCGATCATCTGGCGCGAGACGTTCCATTCGTAGGCCGTCTGCGCGATGTCGAGCCCCTCGTAGCACTGCACGCGCAGCAGCAGCGTGCCCAGGCACGCGGCCAGCGTCTTGGCGAGTTCGGT
This sequence comes from Ideonella sp., assembly GCF_016702655.1. Classification (GTDB taxonomy): domain Bacteria; phylum Pseudomonadota; class Gammaproteobacteria; order Burkholderiales; family Burkholderiaceae_C; genus CAIKUF01. Next base: position 369,798 of record NZ_JADJDO010000003.1, on the reverse strand, counting down.
CTTGCCGACGCCCGGCTCGCCCTCGAGGAAGAGCGGCCGCTGCAGCTTCAAGCTGAGGAACAGCGCCGTCGCGAGCCGCCGGTCGCAGACATAGTTCTCGGCGGCGAGCAGCGCGATGACTGCGTCGACCGAGTCCGGGCTTCAGTGCGCCCTGCGTCAAGCCGCGCCCGTTGCGCTCAGCGCGCGTTCGCCGCGGCGACGGCGCGCGCCGCCATCACGCTGAGCGTGGCCGCGCGGTACTCCGGCCGCACCGTGCAGGTCGCCGTGTGATGCCGGCGGCGAGGATCTTCACCGCGCCGCGGCTTCCGGCGTGAAGCTCGCGGCCAGCGCCTGCTCGATGGCAGTCGCCCGAAACACGCTCGCCTGGGCACCCGTCACCGCGACGCGCACGCCGCCCGCGCCCTGGCTCACGAACACGCCGACCAGCGCGAAGCGCGACGCCGGCTGCTTGAACTTGACGTAGGCCGCCTTGGCGGCGACGGGGAAGCTGACCGAGACGATCAGTTCGCCCGGCTCGAGCGCCGTCTCGTACAGGCCGGTGAAGAAGTCGTCGGCGGCGATCGTGCGCTGGTTCGTCTGCACCGTCGCGCCGAGCCCGAGCACCGGCCCGGATAGTCGGCCGCCGGGTCGGCGTTGGCGATCGAGCCGCCGAGCGTGCCCATGTTGCGCACCATCGGGTCGCCGATGCCGCCGGCGAAGTTCGGCCAGCGCGGGCAGCGCCTTGCGCACGTCGGCCGAGTTGGCGACGGCGGCATGCGTCGTCATCGCGCCGACGACGACCTTGCCAGCGTCGACCTTGATGCCCTTGAGCTCGGCCACGCCGCCGAGGTCGACGAGGCGTTCGCTGGACGAGAGGCGCAGCTTCATCGCCTGCACCAGGCTCTGGCCGCCGGCCAGGTAGCGCGCATCGCCCTGCAGCGCGGCAGCCGCGGCGGCGCTGGTCGCGGGGCGTTGATAGTCGAAGGTGTACATGCAGTGCTCCCCTGGATCAGGCGGTTGCGTTGGCGGCGCGCCAGACGCGTTCGGCGGTGGCCGGCATCGCGAGGTCGCGCACGCCGAGCGCGTCGGTCAATGCGTTCATGAACGCCGCCGGCGAGCCGATCGCGCCCGCCTCGCCGCAGCCCTTGACGCCGAGCGGATTGTGCGGGCACGGCGTGTTCGACGTCGACACGTTGAAGGACGGCAGGTCGCCGGCGCGCGGCATCGTGTAGTCCATGTACGAGCCGGTGAGCAGCTGGCCCGGGCCCGGATCGTAGACGCAGCCTTCGAGCATCGCCTGCCCGAGGCCTTGCGCGATGCCGCCGTGGACCTGGCCCGAGACGATCATCGGATTGACGATGTTGCCGAAGTCGTCCACCGCGGTGAAGCGCTCGACGCGCGTCCTGCCGGTCTCGGGGTCGACCTCGACCTCGCACACGTAGCTGCCCGCAGGATAGGTGAAGTTGGTCGGGTCGTAGAACGCGTTCTCGTTCAGGCCCGGCTCGAGCTTGTCCAGCGGGTAGTTGTGCGGCACGTAGGCGGTGAGCGCCACCGAGCCGAACGGCACCTTCTTGTCGGTGCCCTTGACGCTGAACTCGCCATTCTCGAACTCGATGTCCGTGTCGGCCGCTTCCAGCAGGTGGGCGGCGATCTTCTTGCCCTTGGCGATGATCTTGTCCACCGCCTTGACGATCGCCGTGCCGCCCACCGAGAGCGACCGGCTGCCGTAGGTGCCCATGCCGAACGGCACGCGGCCGGTGTCGCCGTGGACGATCTCGACCGCCTCGACGGGAATGCCGAGCTTGGCCGCCACGACCTGGGCAAAGGTGGTTTCATGGCCCTGACCGTGGCTGTGCGAGCCGGTGAAGACGGTCACCGTACCGGTCGGGTGCACGCGCACCTCGCCGGCCTCGAACAGGCCCGCGCGCGCGCCGAGTGCGCCGGCGATGTTGCTCGGCGCGAGGCCGCAGGCCTCGATGTAGCAGCTGTAGCCCAGCCCGCGCAGCTTGCCCTTCGCCGCCGACGCGGCCTTGCGCGCCGGGAAGCCGGCGACGTCGGCGCGCTGAAGCACCTTGTCCAGGTGGGCCGCGTAGTCGCCGGTGTCGTAGGTCAGGCCGACCGGCGTCGCGTAGGGGAACTCGGTGATGAAGTTCTGCCTCCGCAGCGCGGCCGGATCCATCTTCAGGTCGCGCGCGGCCTGCTCGACGATGCGCTCGACCACGTAGGTGGCCTCGGGGCGCCCGGCGCCGCGGTAGGCGTCGACCGGCGCGGTGTTGGTGAACACCGCCTTCACCTCGCAGTAGATCGCCGGCGTCTTGTACTGGCCGGCCAGCAGCGTGGCGTACAGGATGGTCGGCACGCTCGAGGCGAAGGTCGAGAGGTACGCGCCCATGTTGGCGATCGTCTTCACGCGCAGCGCGAGGAAGTTGCCCTTGCCGTCCAGCGCCAGTTCCACACGCGTCGCATGGTCGCGGCCATGGGCGTCGGTGAGGAAGGACTCGCTGCGCTCGGCGGTCCACTTGATCGGCCGCCCGACGCGCTTGCTCGCCCAGACGAGCGCCGTCTCCTCGGGATAGAGGAAGATCTTCGAGCCGAAGCCGCCGCCCACGTCGGGCGCGATCACGCGCACCTTGGACTCCGGGCAGGCCGAGCACGAAGGCGCACATCAGCAGGCGCTCGACGTGCGGGTTCTGGTTCGCGACGTACAGCGTGTAGCTGTCGTCGTGCCGGGTTGTAGCTGGCGTTGGCGGCACGCGGCTCCATCGCGTTCGGGATGAGCCGGTTGTTGACGAACTCGAGCGTGCTCACGCTCGCCGCCTTGGCGAAGGCCGCGTCGACCGCCTCCTGGCTGCCATGCCCCCAGTCGTAGCAGACGTTGTCGGGCACCTCGTCGTGGACCGCGGAACCGGCCGACTCGACGCGCGTGATGTCGATCACCGGCGCCAGCTCCTCGTAGTCGACGACGATCAGCTCGCAGGCGTCCTTGGCCTGGTTCGCGGTCTCGGCAACGACCAATGCGACCTGGTCGCCGACGTGGCGCACCTTGCCCTGCGCCAGCACCGGGTGCGGCGGCTCCTTCATCGGCGAGCCGTCCTTGCTGTGGATCAGCCAGCCGCACGGCAGCCCACCGACCTTGGCCTCGGCGAGGTCGGCGCCGACGAAGATGCGCACCACGCCGGGCGCCGCCGCGGCCTTGGCGGTGTCGATCGACTTGATGCGCGCGTGCGCGTAGGGCGAGCGCAGGAAGACGCCGTAGGTCTGTCCGGGCAGCGCCACGTCGTCGGTGTACTGGCCGGCCCCGGTCAGGAAGCGCAAGTCCTCGCGCCGCTCGAGCGGCTTGCCGATGGGCGAGTTGGAGAGATCGCTCATGTCCGGCTCCTCAGGCTGGCGCCCCGACCTTGCCGCTCTGGCAAAGCTGGATCGACTTGACGATGTTGTGGTAGCCGGTACAGCGGCAGAAGTTGCCGTCCAGCCCTTCGCGGATCTCCTGCTCGCTCGCCTGCGGGTTGTCGGCCAGCAGCGCGACGGCCGACATCACCATGCCGGGCGTGCAGAAGCCGCACTGCAGGCCGTGGCACTGGCGGAAAGCCGCCTGCATCGGGTGCAGCTGTCCGTCCTGCGCCAGGCCTTCGATGGTCCGCACGTCGCCACCCTGGGCCTGGATGGCGAGCATCGAGCACGCCTTCACCGCGCGCCCGTTCAGGTGCACGGTGCAGCTGCCGCACTGGGCGGTGTCACAGCCAACGTGCGTGCCGGTAAGTTGCAGCTGCTCGCGGATCAGCTGCACGAGCAGCGTCCGCGTATCGACTTGCGTCGTCACGGCCTTGCCGTTGACGGTGAGTGAAATGGTCACGCTCAACGTGGTCTCCTCGAGGATGGCCCGCCGCACCCTTCGCGCGCAGGCAGGCTGCCGATTCTTCGAGGTCGGCTGCAGGCTGCAAAGCGCAGACCTTCCCTTATGAACTGTCGTGCATTGCGCGCGCTGCTCAAGGCGGCGCGAAGCCGTGCCGGGCGAGCACGGCCTGCCCGGCCGGCGAGAGCAGGAAGTCGACGAAGGCAGCGCCCCCTGCCGCGCCGCCCATCATCGGCACGACGCCGTAGGTCGCGCTGACGTTGACTTCCGGAGGCACCTCGACGACGCGCAGCGATGGCACCTCGCGCGCCGCGACCACCGCGCCGGTGCAGTAGGTGATGAAGATGTCGGCCTGCCCGGCCGCCATCACGGCGCCATAGACGCTGCGGCCCGCCGGTGGCGCGGGCGAGTTGGGGCCGCCGGTGAGTTGCAGCGCCTTGCCGCTCAGCGTGGCAAAGGCGCCGCTGCGGCCGGACTGCTCGATACGCTCGAACATCATCCACGCATAGTCGCCCGACGGATCGGCCTTGGGCGTCGACGTGCCGACGCGCACCTTGGCGTCGAGGAGGCGACCCACGAGAGTCTGCGGTGACGCGTCGATGCCCGGCGCGACGAGCGCGCACAGCTGATTGCGCGCGAACGGCCGCGGCGCGCCCGCGCGACCGGCGGCCGCGAGCGCCTGCGGATGCTCCATGTTGGCCGACGCGAAGACATCGGCGCGCTCGCCGCCGGCAAGGCGATCCTTGAGCAGCCCCGACGCGCCGAACGTGAATGCCACGCTCGCCTGCGGCGCTACCGCCTGCCAAGCCGTCGCGACCTCGGTCAACGCACCGCGCAGGCTGCCCGCGGCGAAGACGATCACCTCCTGCTTCTCGGCCGCCGCGGCGGGGTCGAGGGCCACCGCGAGCGTCATCGCGCCGGCACCGAGCGTGGACAGGAACCGCATCGCGCTACTTCTGCGTCGCATTGGGGAAGAAGAGCTGCTCGCCGCCGACCTTGTAGCCCGCGATCGACGCCTGCCCCGCCGGCGAGACGATCCAGTCGGCGAACGCCTGCGCCAGGTCCTTCTTGACGTGCGGGTGCTTGGCCGGGTTGACGACGATCACGCCGTACTGGTTGAAGAGGCGCCTGTCGCCCTCGACGAGCACCGCGAGGTCGCCGCGGTTCTTGAACGACAGCCAGGTGCCGCGATCGGTCAGCGCGTAGGCGTTGGTCGACGAGGCGATGTTGAGCGCCGGCCCCATGCCGCAGCCGCACTCCTTGTAGCCGGCCACCTTGCCGGCCGGGGCGTCGACGCCGGCGGCCTTCCAGTAGCGCAGTTCGGCGGCGTGGGTGCCGCTCTTGTCGCCGCGCGAGACGAAGGCATCCTTCGAAGCGGCGAGCTTCTTGAGCGCCTCGACGACGTCCTTGCCCTTGACGCCCGCGGGGTCGGACTTCGGGCCGACGATGACGAAGTCGTTGTACATGACCGGATTGCGCGCGATGCCGAAGCCTTCGGCAACGAACTTCTCCTCGGCCGCCTGGTCGTGCACGAAGACGATGTCCGCATCACCGCGGCGGCCCATGTCCAGCGCCTGACCGGTGCCCAGCGCGACGACCCGCACGTCGATGCCGCTCGCCTTCTTGAACTCGGGCAGCACGTGGCCGAACAGGCCCGATTGCTCGGTGCTCGTCGTCGAGGCCATGACGATGGCTTTGTCCTGCGCCCACGCCGCCGGCGCGGCGCCGGCCGCCGCGAGCGCCAGCGCAAGCAGCAGGCGCCGGCCGCGCACGAAGCTGCGGTTCGTCCCGTACCCGTTCATCGTCCTTGATTCGATCGTCGTCGTCTTCATCCCAGCTCTCCTTTGAGGAACAAACGTGCGCGCTCGCCGACGCGGTCGCCGAAGAAGGCGTCGGTCGAGGCATCGGCGTGGATCTCGCCCTCGTCGAGGTAGATCACCCGGCTGGCCAGACGCTTGACCTGGCCGAGGTTGTGGGTGCTCATCACGAGCGTCGTGCCGTCGGCGGCAAAGCCGGCGAGCAGGGTCTCGACCTCCTTCTTGGCCGCCGGGTCGAGGCTGGCCGTGGGCTCGTCGAGGAAGAGCACCTGCGCCTGCACCGCCCAGGCGCGCGCAAGCGCAAGGCGCTGCTGTTGCCCGCCCGAGAGCGCGCGCGCCGGCCGCGCGCCGAGATCGGCCATGCCGACGCGGCGCAGGGCCAGCTCGGCGCGCGCCTGGCGCAGGGCGCGCGGCACGCCGGCCAGCCACAGCGCGAGGTGCAGGTTGTCGATCACGCGCAGGCGCAGCATGAACGGGCGCTGGTAGACCATCGCCTGGCGCGACGCCGGGTCGGCGACGCGGCGTTCGCCGTCGAGCGCGAGCATGCCGTGCAGCGCGCGCAGCAAGGTCGTCTTGCCCGAGCCGTTGGCGCCGACGAGGGCGATGAAGTCGCCGCGCACCACGTCCACCGACACGCGCCGCAGCGCCTGCACGCTGCCGAAGCGCACCGACACCTCGCGCAGGCTGAGCAGCGGCTCGGCGCCGGCGTCGCGCGCGCTCATCGCACCCCCGCCAGCGCCGAGCCGTGGCCGCGCTGCGCGAAGCCGATGCCGACGTTGATGACGCCGACCACGCACAGCAGCACGATGCCGAGCGCCATCGCGAGCGGCAGGTCGCCCTTGCTCGTCTCGAGCGCGATCGTGGTCGTCATCACGCGCGTGACGCCGTCGATGTTGCCGCCGACGATCATCACCGCGCCGACTTCGGCGATCGCGCGGCCGAAGGCGGCGATCAGCACCGTCAGCACGGCCCAGCGGTCGTGCACCAGCATCAAGAGCGCGCACAGCAGCGGCCCGGCGCCCATCGAGCGCAGCTGGTCGCCACCCTCGCGCAGCGAGTCGCCGACGAGCTGGCGCGCAAGCGCGGCGATCACCGGCAGCACGAGGATGGTCTGCGCGATCACCATCGCCGTCGGCGTGAAGAGGATGCCCCAACTGCCGAGCGGCCCGCTGCGCGAGAGCAGCAAATAGACCACGAGTCCGACCACCACGGCCGGCAGCGCGAGCAGCGTATTGAGCAGGTGCACCAGCGCCCGATGGCCGGGAAAATGCGCGACCGCGAGCCAGGCGCCGAGCGCCAGGCCGAGCAGCGCGGCGCACGCGGTGGCCGTGCCGCTGACGGCGATCGACAGCGCGACCGTGCGCAGCAGCACGGGGTCGGCGTGAGCGATCAGTTCGGCGGCGGTGCGGGCACTCTCGGCGAAGGCGCTCAACGGCGCCCCCATTGCGGCGCGCGGCTGCGGCGCGGTCGCGCGCGGCTCATGAAAGTTCTCTCATACTCGCGCCATTCTCGACGCCCAAGCGTCCGCGCACGATATGAACCGACATGCATAGGATCCATCTCGCCTACACGCTCGAGGCGCTGCACGACAGCCAGCGCGATCTGCATCACCCGCTGGTCGCCATGCTGGCGGCGGTGCACGACAGCGGCTCGATCAGCGGCGCCGCGCGCAGCCTGTCGCTCTCGTACCGCCACGTCTGGGGCGAGCTCAAGCGCTGGGAGACCGAGTTCGGCCAGACGCTGGTGCTGTGGGTCAAGGGCCAGCCAGCCTTGTTGTCGCCCTTCGGCGAGAAGCTGCTCTGGGCCGAGCGCCGCGCGCAGGCGCGGCTCGCGCCGCAGGTCGAGGCGCTGCGCAGCGAGCTCGAACGCGCGTTTGCGATCGCCTTCGACGCCAGCGCGGGCGTGATCCCGATGTCGGCCAGCCACGATGACGCGCTGCCTCTGCTGCGCCAGTTGGCTCAGCGCGAGCGCAAGCTGCACCTGGACATCCAGTTCATGGGCAGCGTCGACGCCCTGGCCGCGCTCAACGACGGGCGCTGCCTGCTGGCCGGGTTTCACGCGCTGACGCAGGCGCCGCTGCGATCGCCGACCGCGCGCGCCTACCGGGCGCTCCTCAAGCCGGGCAAGCACAAGCTGGTCAGCTTCGCGCGGCGCACCCAGGGCCTGATGGTCGCCGCGGGCAATCCGCTCGGCCTCCAGGGGCTGGCTGACCTGCGCCGGCCCGGGCTGCGCTTCGTGCTGCGTGAACGCGGCACCGGCACGCGCGTCGTGTTCGAGGAGCTCCTGGCCGCGCAGCGAATCAAGGCGTCGGAGTTCGACCGACTCGATCAGGTCGAGCCCTCGCACCGCGCAGCCGCGGAGGCCGTGGCGAGCGGCGCCGCGGACGCAGCCTTCGGCATCGAGGCGGCAGCGCGGGCACGGGGGCTTTGCTTCCTGCCGCTCGCCCGCGAGCAGTACTTCCTGGCGGCCCTGCGTCCGTCGCTCGAACATCCGCACGTGCGCAGCCTGCTCGAGCTGCTGCGCAGCGAAGCATGGAAGGCCCAGCTCGATGCGCTGCCCGGCTACGCGGCCGATCGCAGTGGCGAAGTCCTGTCGCTGCGCCGCGTCCTGCCGTGGTGGAGCTATCGCACGCCCAAGGGCTGACGACCCCGAGCTCGCATCGTTGGCTCCGGCCGGCGCTTCGCGCCTTGACTTCGCTGAGCGAAGTCAGCCTCGCCGCAACCGCCTTGCGGCTGTTGTCGCAGCCCCCGAGGGGCGCTCAGGCGCCATGGCACGGCCCGGCGCTTCGTCGAGACCGCGCGCGGCGGGCGGCGCTATCCGCCGCCGCGCTGCATGTAGAGGTCGAAGTAGCGCATGAAGGCAAGCCGCTCGGCGTCGCTGAGCCCCTCGAAGCGGAACTGCACCGCCAGCCGCGGCAGGCGCATCAGCGCGATCTGGCGCGGCTCCAGCGCCTGCCAGGCCAGGCGCAGGCTGCCGCCCCCGATCGCGACGCCGGCCTGGCCGTCGCCCAGCGTCAGCGCATGGTCGCGCACCGCGCCCGGCAGCCACGACAACCATTCGCGCTCGGTACAACCCATCTCGCGGTCGAAGGATGCGGCGTAGGCAGACTGCATCGATCAGCCCGCCGCCGGGCCGCCCCAAGGTGGGCTGCGCCCCCTCGGGGGGCAGCGAAGCGGCGCAGCCGCAAGCTTGGGGGCCATCAACCCCCCGCGACCGGGGGCCAGATCGCGAGCACGTCGCCTTCCTTCAGCACGCGCGAAGCGCGCTCCTCGGGCGCGATGTAGACGCCGTGAATCAGCACCAGGTGGACGAGCTTGTCCGGCATGCCGAAGGGCTTGATCGCATCCAAGATCGTCGTGCCCTCGGGCAGATCGAGCGGCATCGCATTGCCGACGCGCGCCTCGGGCGGCAGGTACTGCGTGAGCCCGGCGTAGAGCTTGAACGTGATCCTCATCGGCGCGGCAGGTGTGCGTGCGCGTCCTGGGCCTGGGCGCGCGCGAGATAGGCTTCCATGAGCTGGGTCGGGTCGGCGAGCAGCTTGTCCTTCCAGGGCCCGAGCCTGACCTCGCCTTCGACCAGGCCGCGCATCACGCCGACATGCTCGGTCCAGCCGACGCTGTTGCAGCCCACCATGCGGTCGCCCTTGAACTGCAGGCTCAGGTGACGGTTGGCGACGCGGTCGGTGAGCTCTACATGATCGCCGCCGGGCACGCCCTGCCAGTCGCCGAAGCTGGTCGAGATCAGCCCCAGCGTGTCGAGCACGTTGATCTGCGTCACGCCCTTCAGGCGCGCGCGCCGGCCGACCATGTTCAGCGCGGCGACATGGGCCTGGTCGGCGGCGTTGGGCTGGATCGCGCTGACGATGGTCTTGCCGGTCGCGACGTCGAAAGCCTCGGCGCAGTCGCCCGCGGCATAGATGCCCGCCACGTTGGTCTGCATGTGCTCGTCGGTCAGCACGCCGAGAAGGCAGGTCACGCCCGAATTCTCGAGGAAGCCGATCGCGGGCTTGACGCCGGTGGCGCTGATCACGAGGTCGGCGGCAACATGGCTGCCGTTGGACAGCCGCACGCGCAGCGGCGCCTCGGTCTCGATGGCCTCGACCCGGGTGCCGGTGTGCACCGTCACGCCCTTGGCCTCGCACCAGTCGCGGATCATGCCGCCCGCGGTCGGGCCCATCATGCGCGGCACCATGCGGTCGCCCATCTCGACCACCGTGAGCTGCACGCCGCGTTCGGCGAGCGCCTCCATGATGATGCAGCCGATGAAGCCGGCGCCCATCTGCAGCACCCGCGCGCCCTTGCCGGCCAGGCGCATGATCGCGCGCGCATCCTCGAGCGTCCAGCAGGGGTGGACGCCGGGCAGGTCGATGCCGCGGATGGGCGGGCGAATCGGGCTCGAGCCGGTGGCGATCAGCAGCGTGTCGAAGCCGAGCTGGCTGCCGTCGTCGAGGGCCACGGTGCGCTTGTCGGTGTCGAGCTCCTTGGCGCGTGCGCGCCTGAGCCCGATGCGCAGCTTCTCGTAGTGCTGCGGATCTTGGCGAAGGTAGGTTCCCGGCTCGCCGACGCGCCCCATCAGCAGGTAGGGAATCGCCATGCGCGAGTAAGGCGCTTCGGGCTCGTCGCCGACGATCACGATCTCGTCGGCGGGTGCGTGCTTGCGTATCGTTTCGGCGGCGATCACACCCGCCGGCCCGGCGCCCAGGATCACGTGTTTCATCTGCACTCCTTGAAAACAACAAGGCGGTCCGAGAACCGCCTTGCGTCAGCCTCGGGCTTGCCGCCCGCCCGGTCAAAGGCCCAGACGGGTACGGGTCTCGGCCTTGAGCTTGCCGTCGTTGTCCCAGCCGCGGATCTCGTAGTACTTGGGCAGCATCTCCGGCACCTTGCTCACCAGCCCCTTGGCCGGCCCGGTCTTGGCGGCTTCGGTCAGCAGGCGCTTGGGCAGGCTGTCGTCCTTCGACGTGAAGCCGGCGCGGTTGTTGAAGTCGCGCTCCATGTTCCAGATGCGTTCGCCGATCGTGGCCACGTTCTCGAGCGTGAACTCGGAGCCGCAGGCCGGCGCCAACTGGTCGGCCAAGTCGGGCAGGCCCCAGGCAAAGGTCGTGAAGATGCACAAGCCCGACGAGTCGTAGGCAGCGGTCGCGTCCTGGAAGGCCTTGACGAGTTCGGGCTTGCCCTCGGCAGTCAGCGGGTCGGTCTTGACCGGGATGCCCGCCACCTCGCTGGCGACCGTATAGCCGCGCAGGTGGCAGCCGCCGCGGTTGCTGGTCGCGTAGGCCAGGCCGATGCCCTGGATGCCGCGCCCGTCGTAGGCCGGGAACTCCTGGCCCTTGGACGACATCGACAGGTCCGGATGCCCGTACTTGGCGGTCAGGCGCTTGGAGCCCTGGCCGATTTCCTTGCCGAAGCCCTCGCCCTTGGCGGTGATCTCGGCGAAGTGCGCGAGCGCCTGCGCCGAGCCGAACTTGGCGTCGATGCCGAGCTGCTCCTTGGTGAGCACGCCCATCTCGTAGAGCTCCATCACTGCGCCGACCGTCGCGCCGAAGCTGATCGGATCCATGCCGTGTTCGTTGCATAGCAGGTTCGCGTACTGCAGCGCGTCGAGGTCGTTGACGCCGTTGGCCGCGCCAAGCGCCCACGCCGCCTCGTACTCGAGCCCGCCCGAGGCGCCCCAGTACTGCGGCTTGTTCTCGACCGAGAAGTGGCCCTTGTCGATGGTCTGGATGCGCCCGCAGGCGATGGTGCAGCCGAAGCACGCCTGGTTGGTCACGAGGGGCTTCCTGCCGTCGGTCTTGCGCGGCGTGGCCATCGCCTCGGCCGAGATGTCCTTCGCGCCTTCGAACTGCACGTCGCGGTGGTTGCGCGTGGGCAACGCGCCGACCTCGTTGATGATGTTCATCAGCACCTGCGTGCCGTAGGCCGGCAGGCCCTGGCCGGTGAGCGCGTTCTCGGCGAGGAGCTTCTTCTTCTCCGCGGTGACCTTCATGAAGGCCTTCGGGTCGGCCAGGTTGCCGACGCCCAAGGTGCCGCGCACCGCGATCGCCTTCAGGTTCTTCGAACCCAGCACGGCGCCGACGCCCGAACGCCCTGCCGCACGGTGCAGGTCGTTGACGACCGCGGCGAAGAGCACCAGGTTCTCGCCTGCGGCACCGATGCTCGATACGCGGATCTGCGGATCCTGCAACTGCTTCTTGACCGTGGCCTCGGTCTCCCAGACCGACTTGCCCCACAGGTGGGCGGCGTCACGCAGCTCGGCCACGCCGTCCTGGATGTAGAGGTACACCGGCTTGGCGGACTTGCCCTCGAAGATGACCATGTCCCAGCCGGCCATCTTGAGCTCGGCGCCCCAGTAGCCGCCCGAGTTCGAGCACGCGATGGCGCCGGTCAGCGGACCCTTGGTGACGACCGTGTAGCGCCCGCCGGTGGAGGCCATCGTGCCGGTCAGCGGCCCGGTGGCCCAGATGATCTTGTTGTCGGCTCGACAGCGGGTCGACCGTGGCGTCGACCTCTTCGACCAGGTACTTGGTGCCCAGGCCGCGCGAGCCGATGTAGGCGCGCCCAGTCCATGTTGAGCGGCTCCGACTTGACGCTGCCGGCGCTGAGGTCGACTCTGAGAATTTTTCCTGCCCAGGACATGTTCGTGCTCCTTATGCCGCTGCGGCGGGTTGGTTGCCGAGCTTGTCGGCCCAGGCTGCCATCTTGTTCATCCCGGTCCAGTTGGCATCGATATAGGTGATGGCGCCGGTCGGGCAGGCTTCGGCGCACGCCGGCGCGCCGCCGCACAGGTCGCACTTCTGCACCTTGCCGGTCTCCTGCACGTAGTTGATGGTGCCGAACGGGCAGGCGATGGTGCAGACCTTGCAGCCGACGCAAGTCGTCTCGTTGACGACCTTGGCGCCGATCAGGGTGTCGATCGTGATCGCCCCGACCGGGCAGGCATGCAGGCACCAGGCTTCGTCGCACTGGGTGCAGGTATAGGGCACCTTGCGCCCGGTGTAATGGAAGTCGAACACCTTGATGCGCGACTTGGCCGGTGCATAGGTGGCGTAGTTCTCGAACGAGCACGCCATCTCGCACTGCAGGCAGCCAGTGCATTTTTCAGGGTCGATGTGCAGCGATTTCTGCATGGTTGCGGTTCCGTTGGTTGAGTGAGCCACGCCGCACCTGCGGGCCCCAACGATCGGGCGCCTTGCGGCCGGCGAATGCCTATGATGTCCACTACATAGGCAAGCGCAAACCTAGGCTAAACCCTAGGCGGACATTCGAGCCCGGCTGGATCAGGGCGGTGCTGGCCGGCTCACTCGCCGAGGTAGGCCGCGCGCACCTTGGGATCGTCGAGCAACTTCCTGGCGTCGCCGCTCATCGTGATCTCGCCCGAGTCCATCACGTAGCCGCGCGAGGCAATCTGCAGCGCCCGGCTCGCGTTCTGCTCGACGAGCAGGATCGTGACGCCCTGGCCGTGGATGTCGCCGACGACCTCGAAGATCTTGTCGACCATGATCGGCGACAGGCCCATCGACGGCTCGTCGAGCAGCAGCACCTTGGGCCGCGCCATCAGCGCGCGGCCCATCGCGAGCATCTGCTGCTCGCCGCCCGACATCGTTCCGGCGAGCTGCGCGCTGCGCTCCTTCAGGCGCGGGAAGATCGCGAACACCTTGTCGATGTCGGCCTCTACCTCGGTGTCGCGGCGCACGAAGGCGCCCATCTGCAGGTTCTCGGTGATCGTCATGCGCGCGAACACGCCGCGCCCCTCGGGCACCATCACCAGGCCCTGCTTGACCAGGTCCCAGGCGCCCTGCCCCTTGAGCGAGCGCCCCATGAACTCGATGTCGCCCGCCGCCACCGGCTGCAGGCCGGTGACGGCCTTGAGCGTCGTCGTCTTGCCAGCCCCGTTGGCGCCGATCAGGCTGACGAGCTCGCCCTCCTGGACCTCGAACGAAACCCCCTTCACGGCCTGGATGCCGCCATAGGCGACTTTCAGGCCGCTGACCTTGAGCAGTGTGTTTGCCATTTCCGGGCTCCGACTCAGTGGGCAGCGTGGCCGGCGCCGAGGTAGGCTTCGATCACCTTCTCGTTGCGCTGCACGTCGTAGGGGTTGCCTTCGGCGATCTGCTTGCCGTAGTCGAGCACCGTGACGCGGTCGCACAGCCCCATCACGAGCTTGACGTCGTGCTCGATGAGCAGGATCGTGCTGCCGTCCTTGCGGATGCGGTCGATCAGCTCGCGCAGCACGACCTTCTCGGTCGCATTCATGCCTGCCGCCGGCTCGTCGAGCGCAATCAGCTTGGGATCGGTGGCCAGCGCGCGCGCGATCTCCAGGCGCCGCTGGTCGCCGTAGGACAGCGTGCGCGACTTGAAGCCGGCATAGCGGCCGATGCCCACGTAGTCGAGCAACTCCTGCGCTCGCTTGGCAATCTCCGCCTCCTCCTGCTTGAAGCCGCCGGTGCGAAACACTGCGCCCAGCAACCCGGAATGGGTGCGCACGTGGCGCCCGACCATCACGTTCTCGAGCGCCGTCATCTCGGCGAAGAGGCGGATGTTCTGGAAGGTGCGCGCGATGCCGGTGCGCGCCACCTCGTGCACGGCGCTCGGCCGGTAGGGCTTGCCGCCGAGTTCGAAGGTCCCCGAGTCGGGCAGGTACAGGCCGGTGATGACGTTGAAGAAGGTCGTCTTGCCGGCGCCGTTGGGGCCGATCAGGCCATAGACCTGGCCCTTCTCGATCGTGATGCCGACATCGGACAGTGCCTGCAGGCCGCCGAAGCGCTTGGAGACGCCACTGACCTTGAGGATGGTTTGCTTTTCGCTCATTGCCGGGTGCTCCTGCTCACTTGACGGTCGGCACGATCGGCGACACCGGCTGCGGGATCTGCTCGGGCGGCGTCAGATCGGCGTGCGGACTCGCAGGCAACGTGTCGGGCGTCACGTCGTGGCCATGCTCGCGCGACGGCCACAGGCCGCGCGGCCGCGACAGCATGATGCCGATCATCGCCAGCGCGATCAGCAGCTGGCGCAGGATCGATGCGTCCAGGCGCCCGCCGCTCATCGCCTGCAGCGGCCCGGCCACGTAGCGCAGCACTTCGGGCAGCGCGGCGAGCAGCAGCGCGCCGAGGATCACGCCCGGGATGTGCCCGATGCCGCCGAGCACGACCATCGCAACGATCATGATCGACTCCTGCAGGCTGAACGACTCGGGCGAGATGAAGCCCTGGAAGGTCGCAAACATCACCCCCGACACGCCGCCGAAGGTGGCACCCATGCCGAACGCGAGCAGCTTCAGGTTGCGCGTATTGATGCCCATCGCCTTGGCCGCGACCTCGTCCTCGCGGATCGCCATCCACGCGCGCCCGATGCGCGAGCGCTCGAGCCGGTAGCAGATCACGACGCTGAAGACGACGAGCGCGAGGAACAGGTAGTAGTACAGCGTGACCGACGGCAGCGAGACGAAGCCGAGGTCGAGCGTCTTGCCCAGGTCCAGCCCGAAGAACTTGATCGAGTCGATCTGCGCGATGCCCTTGGGGCCGTTGGTGATGTTGACCGGCGCGTCGAGGTTGTTCATGAACACGCGGATGATCTCGCCGAAGCCGAGCGTCACGATCGCCAAATAGTCGCCGCGCAGCTTCAAGGTCGGCGCGCCGAGCAGGACGCCGAAGGTCGCCGCCACCGCCGCGCCGAGCGGGATCACGAGCCAGATCGGCGAGTGCATGCCGGCCGGGAACATGGCCTTGATGGCCGGAAAGGTGTCGATCAGGTGCGGCGACGCGAGCAGGCCGAACATGTAGGCACCGACGGCATAGAACGCGACGTAGCCGAGGTCGAGCAGGCCCGCGTAGCCGACCACGATGTTCAGCCCGAGCGCGAGCAGCACGTAGAGCAGCGCGATGTCGACGATGCGGACCCAGGCGTTGCCGAACTGCTGGAAGATGATCGGCAGGATCGCGAGCGCGATCGCCGCAATCAGGAAGGTGACGAGCTTGTTGCTTCTCATGATCTGTCCTCCTCAGGCCCGGTCCGCGACGCGCTCGCCGAGCAGGCCCTGCGGCCTGAGCGTGAGCACGAGGATGAGCACGATGAAGGCAAAGATGTCCGAATAGTGGCTGCCGAGCACGCCGCCGGTCAGGACGCCGATGTAGCCCGCGCCGAGCGACTCGATCAGCCCGAGCAGCACGCCGCCGACCATCGCCCCGGCGAGGTTGCCGATGCCGCCGAAGACCGCCGCGGTGAACGCCTTCAGCCCCGGCAGAAAGCCCATCGTGTGCTGCACCGAGCCGTAGTTGGCGGCGTACATCACGCCCGCCAGCGCAGCGAGCGCGGCGCCGATCACGAAGGTGGCCGAGATCACCATGTCGGGCTTGACGCCCATCAGCCCGGCGACGCGCGGGTTCTCGGCCGTGGCGCGCATCGCGCGGCCGAGGCGGGTCTGGTTGACGAGGTACATCAGCCCGGCGAGCGTGACCGCGGTGACGACGAGGATCAGGATCTGGGTCGTGTTGATCACCGCGCCGCCGATGTGGAAGGGCTCGCTGGGCAGCAGGATCGGGAACGACTTGTAGTTCGGCTTCCAGATGATCATCGCCAGCGTCTGCAACAGCAGGCTCACGCCCATCGCGGTGATCAGCGGCGCCAGCCGCGGCGCATTGCGCAGCGGCCGGTAGGCGATCTTCTCGATCACGAAGTTCAGGATCGCGCACACCACCACCGCGGCGACGAGCGAGATCAGCAGCAGCAGCCAGCCCGGCAGGCCGGCATCGGCGAGCACGGTGACCACGGTCCAACTGGTCAGGGCACCGACCATCAGCACTTCGCCGTGCGCGAAGTTGATCAGGTTGATGATGCCGTAGACCATCGTGTAGCCGAGCGCGACCAGCGCATACACGCTGCCCAGCACCAGACCGTTGATGATCTGTTGGATCAAGGTGTCCATCTGCTCGTCTCCTGCGTTTCCTCGGCCCGCGGGCCGGGGTCTGTTCTGCTTGTAGGGCCTTCGCGCCGGGCGGCGCCGGGGTCTGGCGCCCCGTTCTCGCATTGCCGCGACTCTAGTCCGATTGCGGCGCGCTCGGTTCGCGTGCCGACCCTATGGCCGCGGCGCGCGTTCTGGTGTACCGGTTTCAGGCTGGCGCGCATTCTAGGGTGCCGACTGCGCGACAGTTCACCAACTTCTGCGGGCGAATTTGGCTCGATTCACCATTCATCCAGGCTTCGACGGTGGATTGCTCGCCTGTTCATTGAGCCTGCGCAGTTCCTCGAGCTTCTCCGCGATGCGGATCTCGAGCCCGCGCGACGGCGGCCGGTAGAAGCGCGGCAGCGCGGCCTCGGCCGGGCCGTAGTGCATGCCGGCCGCGAAGCCGTCGGGCTCGTCGTGGGCGTAGCGGTAGCCGCCCCCGTAGCCGAGGCCCTGCATCAGCCGCGTCGGCGCGTTGCGCAGGTGCAGCGGCACCGCGCGCGTGCCGTCGCGGGCGACGAACTCGCGCACCGCCTTGAACGCCGTGTAGACCGCGTTGCTCTTGGGCGCGACGGCAAGGTAGACCACCGCCTGCGCGAGCGCGAGTTCGCCCTCGGGCGAGCCGAGGCGCTCGTAGGTCTCGGCGGCGTCGAGCGCCAGGCGCAGCGCGCGCGGGTCGGCAAGCCCGATGTCCTCGCTCGCCATGCGCAGCAAGCGCCGCGCGGCGTAGCGCGGGTCGACGCCGCCGTCGAGCATGCGCACCAACCAGTACAGCGCCGCGTCGGGATCCGAGCCGCGCACGGCCTTGTGCAGCGCCGAGATGGTGTCGTAGAACTGCTCCCCGCCCTTGTCGTAGCGGCGCAACTGCTCGCCGAGCGCGCGCTCGAGCAGGGCCTCGTCGATCAGCGGCGCGGCGCCGGCCGAGCGAGCCACGCTCTCGAGCGTGTTGAGCAAGCGCCGCGCATCGCCGTCGGCGTAGCCGATCAGGCGCAGCGTGGCCGCCTCGTCGAACGGCGGTGCGTGGATCAACGCCCGGCCGCGCTCGAGCACGACGCGCAGATCGGCATCGACCAGCGGCTGCAGCACATGCACCGTGGCGCGCGACAGCAGCGCCGAGTTGACCTCGAACGACGGGTTCTCGGTCGTCGCGCCGATGAAGGTGAACAAGCCCGACTCGACATGCGGCAGGAAGGCATCTTGCTGCGCCTTGTTGAAGCGGTGCACTTCGTCGACGAAGACTACCGTCGCGCGCCCGGTGCCGAGCGCGACCCGGGCCCGCTCGACGGCCTCGCGGATGTCCTTCACGCCGCCGAGCACCGCCGAGATGGTGATGAACTGGGCATCGAAGGCGTCGGCCATCAGGCGCGCGAGCGTCGTCTTGCCCACGCCCGGCGGTCCCCACAGGATCATCGAATGCAGGCGCCCGGAGTCGAAGGCCGTGCGCAGCGGCTTGCCCGGGCCGAGCAACTGCGCCTGGCCGATCACCTCATCCAGCGTGCGCGGGCGCAAGCGCTCGGCGAGCGGGGCCTCGGCCGCGGGCGACGGGGCACTCATTTCGAAACCCGTGTGCTGCGCACTGGGGTGCGAGCCCCCTTCGGAGCGGCCGGGCGGAGTCTCATCCGCACATTGTGGCAGCCTGCTGGCGGAACCGGCTCGGCGCTACCCGCCCTGCGGAAGGCGGGATGTATATTGCGCCATCGCCTCGACACCGCCACCTCCGCGATGACCCAACTCAGTGGCCACGACGCCTCGTATGTCTACACCGACACCGCGAGCGCAAATGCGAACGTCAGCCTGATCCACATCTACGACCAGTCGACGGCGCCCGGCGGCAAGCTGCGCTTCAAAACCCTGCTCGCCCACATCGAGAGCCGGCTCGACCGCTCGCCGGTGTTTCGCCGCAAGTTGAAGCGCGTGCCGCTCGAGATCGACTACCCCTACTGGGTCGAGGACGAGAACTTCGACCTCGAATACCACGTGCGCCACATTGCGCTGCCCAAACCCGGCGACTGGCGCCAGTTCTGCATCCAGATCTCGCGCATCCACGCCCGGCCGCTGGACCTGGATCGGCCGCTGTGGGAGATCTACGTCATCGAAGGGCTGGACAGTTTTCTCGACCTGCCCCAAGGCAGCTTCGCGCTGCTGACCAAGACCCACCATGCGGCGGTCGACATCGAGAGCGGCAGCGAACTGACGACGCTGCTGCACGACACGACGCCCACAGCACCGCCGCCCGCGCCGCCGGCGCCCTGGTTCGCTGCGACAGCGCCGAGCGCCGTGACCATGCTCTCGCGCGGCGTGTTGCGCTCGGTCGCTGCGCCCTGGCGCGCCGCCGGGCCGCTGACGCGCGCGCTGACGCGCCTGGTGCCGACTGCCTTCACGCTCGCCGGCGATGTGCTGCTGCGCCCCGACAACCTGCCGCCGACACGCTTCAACTCGGTCGTCTCGCCGCACCGCGTGTTCGAGACGCGGCGCTTCATGCTCGACGAGTTCAAGGCCATCCGCGCGCGCGTGCCGGGCGCAACGGTCAACGATGCCGTGCTCGCGGTCTGCGGCGGCGCGCTGCGCCGCTACCTCGACGCGCGCGGCGAGTTGCCCGCGGCAAGCCTGACGGCGCTGGCGCCCTTCGTGACCCGCGACGGCGACGCCGCGCTGCACGGCGACCGCGCCGACGTGTCATGGCTGCACGTCCGCCTGGGCACCCAGATCGCCGACCCGGTCGAGCGACTGCAGTTCGTGCAGGCCCAGACCGCCGCCTCCGACACCGTGGCGCATGCGATCAGCATGCGCGAACTGGCCGCCCTGGAAGAGCAGGCACCCGCGGCAACGCTCGCGGTAACGAGCAAGCTGCTCGGGCGCGCTGCGCGCGGCATCGGTCGCCGCGCGCCGCTGGCCAACTGCACCATCACCAACGTGCCTGGCCCGCGCGAGCCACAGTTCCTGTGCGGTGCGCGCATGACCTACTTCTCGGCGGTGATGCCGATCGCCGACGGCATGGGCCTCGTGTTTGCGGTGACGAGCTACGACGGCCGGATCATCATCTCGCCGACCTCGTGCCGCGAGTTGATGCCCGACCCCGAGGACTTTGCACAGTGCCTGCGCGACAGCTTCCAGGAGGCGCTCGCTGCAGCGACCACGCCTGCCAGGCGACGCGCGGACCGGAGGAGCAAGCCGGCTAGAAAGGCAGCGCCGCGTGCGTCAGGGTCCGGTAAACCGCCCCCCCGACACCTTGCGGCGTGAACGGCCGCCACTGGCCTTCAGGCTGGGCCAGGCGGTCGGCGACGATGCACAGCACCATCGCGTTGAAGCCGAGGCCGGTATGGCTGCCGGTCACGCGGATGTTCTCGTGCAGCGCCGGGTCGCCGGCGATCGTGGCTTCCTGTGCCGGCACGACGCCGTCGCTGATCGAGTAGAGACAGCTGAGCGGGACCGGCGGGAGGCTCATCTCGCGCATCTTCTTGGCGCGCGGCTGCATCGTGTGCGCCACCGGGCCGAGCGGGTGCGCGATCATCCGGTACAACGCCTTCACTGCCGCCGGCGAGCGGCTGCCTTCCGGGTCGATACTGAGCGGGCTGCCAAGCGTGATCACGTTGCGCACGCTTTCGGTCGCATGATGCGCGCCGTAGAGCGCGAACACGCCGCCCAGGCTCCAGCCGACGAGGCTGACCTTGCGCCCGGTCTGGTGGTGCAGGTAGCGGATCTTCTGCACGAGGGCCTGTGCGTGCCGGGCATGAAAGCCCACGTTGCGACCGAAGCCCCAGGTCTGCACGGCATAGCCCCGGTTCTGCAGGAAGAACTTGAGCGCGAACATCGTCGACTCGTCGGCCATGAAACCGGGCAGCAGCAGCACCGGGTGGCCATCGCCGTGCGGCGCCATCATCAGCGCCGGAATCATGGAGGGCAGCGTCGCGATCTCGAGCAGCGCGCGCCACTCGGTCATCGAGTGCAGCAGGTGCGGCGCGCCGGTGTGCGGGTGACGTTGGGCCATCGCGCGATGCTACGGTATGAGTTGCTATTGCTCGATCAGGTCGGCGCCAGGCGGCACGACGAACCGGAAGCGCTCGGGTGCGAGCGGCAGGTTGGCCACGAAGCTGCTGAACTGCAGCAGCGAGGTCTGGCCGAAGCTGTCGACGATCTCGATCGCGGCCAGTTCGCCGCCGCGAAAGCCGACCCGCACCACCTGCAGCGCGCCGTCGCGCTGGCGCGGCGTCGCTTCGACCCAGGCCAGACCGTTGCGATCCGGCGCGGCCTTGAGCTCGAAATCGCGCTCCAGCGAACCGCCCGCCAACAGCGCTGCCGGGGTCGCGCCGAGCGCCTGCGCGAGCTTGCGGCTGCTGGCCTGATTCAGGTCGCGGTCGTAGATCCAGACCTTCTGCCCGTCGGCGACAATGAGTTGCTCGAAGGGCTTGGTGTAGGCGAAACGAAACCGGTTCGGCCGCGAAAACTCGAAGCTGCCGCTCGAAGTCCTGGTCTTCCTGCCGTCGGGCGAGGTCACGGTCTGCGTGAAGTTCGCCTGCCCGGTGCCGGCGTCGCGGACGAAGGCCTTCAGCGCATCGAGCGCGTCGGCGCGGACCAGGCCGCACGGCAGCGCGAGTGCGAGCGCGAGCAGCGCGGCCGCCGGCCTCATGCGTCGCGCTGCGGAACGATCAGGTCCCGGTTGCCGCTCGTCGACATGCTCGACACGAGGCCCGACTTCTCCATCTGCTCGAGCAGCCGCGCGGCGCGGTTGTAGCCGATGCGCAGATGGCGCTGCACGAGCGAGATCGACGCGCGCTTGTGCTGCAGCACGATGGCCACGGCGTTGTCGTACATCGGATCGGCTTCGGCGGCCGTCCCGCCGCCCTCGCCGGCCGCGCCACCTTCGTCTTCGAGCACGCCGCCTTCGAGGATGCCCTCGATGTAGTTGGGCTCGCCCTGGGTCTTGAGGTACTCGACGACGCGGTGCACCTCCTCGTCGCTGACGAAGGCGCCGTGCACGCGCATCGGCGTCGGCACGCCGGTCGGCGCCGACAGGTACAGCATGTCGCCTTGGCCGAGCAGCGCCTCGGCACCCATCTGATCGAGGATGGTGCGCGAGTCGATCTTGGAGGAAACCTGGAACGAGAGGCGCGTCGGGATGTTGGCCTTGATGAGCCCCGTGATCACATCGACGCTCGGCCGCTGCGTCGCGAGGATCAGGTGGATGCCGCAGGCGCGCGCCTTCTGCGCCAGCCGCGCGATCAGCTCCTCGATCTTCTTGCCGACGACCATCATCAGGTCGGCGAGCTCGTCGATCACGATCACCACATAGGGCAAGCGCTCGAGCGGCTCGGGCGCGTCGGGCGTCAGGCTGAACGGATTGGAGAGCAGTTCGCCGCGTGCCTTGGCCTCGTCGAGCTTGCGGTTGTAGCCCGCGAGGTTGCGCACGCCGAGCTTGCTCATCAGCTTGTAGCGCCGCTCCATTTCCGCGACGCCCCAGTTGAGCGCGTTGGCTGCCTGCTTCATGTCGGTGACGACGGGCGCGAGCAGGTGCGGGATGCCCTCGTAGACGCTCAACTCGAGCATCTTCGGGTCGATCAGGATCAGGCGCACGTCGCGCGCCTCGGCCTTGTAGAGCAGCGACAGGATCATCGCGTTGATGCCGACCGACTTGCCCGAGCCGGTGGTGCCGGCGACGAGGCAGTGCGGCATCTTGGCCAGATCCGCGACCATGGGGTTGCCGACGATGTCCTTTCCGAGGCCCATCGTCAGCTGCGACGCGGCGTCGTTGTACACCTGCGAGCCGAGGATCTCGGACAGCTTGATCGTCTGCCGCCGGGCGTTGGGCAGCTCGAGCGCCATCGTCGTCTTGCCCGGGATCGTCTCGACGACACGGATGCTCACGAGGCTCAGCGAGCGCGCCAGGTCCTTCGCGAGGTTGACGACCTGCGCCCCCTTGACACCGGTTGCGGGCTCGATCTCGTAGCGCGTGATCACCGGCCCCGGCGACGCGGCGACGACGCGCACCTCGACACCGAAGTCCTTCAATTTCTTCTCGATCAGGCGCGAGGTCATCTCGAGCGTGTCGGCCGAGACGCTCTCGCTGCGCGCGGGCGCGGCGTCGAGCAGGTCGACCTGTGGCAGCTTCGTGTCGGCAAGGTCGACGAAGAGCGGCTTCTGGCGCTCCTTGTGCACGCGCGCCGACTTGGGGACCTCCGTCACCGTCGGCTCGATCACGATCGGCAGGTGTTCCTCGTGCAACTGGTGCTCGACCTCGACGAGCTGCTCGCGCTCGCGCTGCGCCTGTTCACCCAGGCGAACGTCTTCCTCGCGCTCGATGCGCCAGGCGTGCTGCGCGCGCACACCCTCGAGGCGCGCGCCGATCCACTCGGCCAATGCCAGCCACGAGAACCCGAACGCGAGCGACAGCCCGGCCAGCAGCGCGGCGATCCACAGGACGCCCGAGCCGGCAAAGCCGAGCAGCTTGACGCTCGCCTGGCCGAGCACGACGCCCAGCACACCGCCGGCGTGGCCGGGCAGGCGCGCCTCCCACTGGTACAGGCGCGTCCACTCGAGCGCGCAGCTTGCCGCCATCAGCAGCGCGACGCCGAGCCAGAACGGCCAACGCGCCAGGGCGGCAGGCGCAGCATGCTGATCCGGATCGGCGCGCAGCAGGCGTGCCAGCGCGCCCAGCCAGACCTTGAGGCCGATCGCCAGCCCCCACCAGGTCGAGTAGCCGAAGGCGAAGAATGCGACGTCGGCGAACCAGGCGCCGGCCAGCCCCGCGCGGTTGTGCAGCGCGGACGCACTGCCCGACGTCGTGAACGCCGGGTCGGCGGCGCTGTGCGTGGCCAGCGCGAGCAGCGCCAGCAGCCACAGCGCGGCACCGACCAGCACCGCCGTCTGGGCCCGCCATGCGGGTGGCAGCACCAGGTTCGACGGGCCTTGCATGGCAGCGCCAGCGCCAGCCTGGCCCGGCACGGCGCCGCCGATTGAAGCGAGCGGAAACGTCATCCGCGCATTGTGGCCGAAGCGGCGCCCCTTCAGTCCTCGGCGGGTCGCTCCGGGCCCCGGGCCCCTGGCCCTCAGTCGCCGCTCAAGCGCTGCTTGAGCACGACCGAGCCGGTCTCGAGCGTCTCGATCATGCCGCGCTCCTCGAGGTCCTTCATGACCCGGCTGACCATCTCGCGCGACGCGCCGACGACCTTGGCCAGGTCCTGGCGCGAGACCTTGTTGCGGATGATCTTGCGCTCGCCGTCGGTCTCGGCCATTTCGAGCAGCGCGCGGGCGACGCGGCCGTAGACGTCGAGCAGTGCGAGCGACTCGATCTGCCGGTCCGCGGCGCGCAGCCGCTGCACCAGGCCGTGCATGATCGCGTAGGCCAGGCTCGAACTGTCGGGCAGGCAGCGCGAGAACTCGGCGCGGCCGAGCACCAGCATGTCGGTCTGCACCTCGGCACGCACCGTCGCCGAATGCGGGGCGTCGTCGATCAGGCTCATCTCGCCGACGTAGTCGCCCGGCTGCAGGACCGCCAGGATAACCTCGCGCCCGCGCGAATCTGCAGTCAGCACGCGCGCGCGCCCATTGAGCAGGATGAATAGCGCATTGGACTTGCGGCCGTGCTCGACGATGATCTCGCCGCGCCGGAAGCGCTTCTTGACCACGCTGTCGGCAATGCCCTGCGCCTGGTCGTTGGTCAGCATCGAAAACAGCGGCACGCGCCGGATCAGGTCGAGGCTGGACAGCATGGTCATGAGGTGGTTCTCCTGCGTGCGAAAGTTCACGTTCCCTACAATCGCGCGATTGTCACCGTGGACCGCCCCGCCGTCACTGGAAAGCGGCCCCCTCGCTACCGGGCGCGCGCGCATCTGTCTCGTTCGCTCCACACTCCAGCCCCGACGCCATGTCCAACCCTGCCCCGCAACACGCCCGCTTGCTCATCCTCGGCTCCGGCCCGGCCGGCTACACCGCCGCGATCTACGCCGCGCGCGCCAACCTCGCCCCGGTGCTCGTGACCGGCATGGCCCAAGGTGGGCAACTGATGACGACCACGGAGGTCGACAACTGGCCTGCCGACGTGATGGGCGTGCAAGGGCCCGAGCTGATGCAGCGCTTCCAGCAACATGCCGAGCGCTTCGAAACGAAGATCGTCTTCGACCACATCAACGCCGTCGACCTCTCGCGCCGGCCTTTCAGCCTCGGCGGCGACTCGGGCGCCTATACCTGCGACGCGCTCGTGATCGCCACCGGCGCGAGTGCGAAGTACCTTGGCCTGCCTTCGGAAGAAGCCTTCATGGGACGCGGCGTCAGCGGCTGCGCCACCTGTGACGGCTTCTTCTACCGCGGCGACACGGTGTGCGTCGTCGGCGGGGGCAACACCGCGGTCGAGGAAGCGCTCTACCTCGCCAACATCGCGTCCAAGGTGCACCTGATCCACCGGCGCGACAAGTTCCGCGCCGAGCCGATCATGGTCGACAAGCTCAATGCCAGGGTCGCTGCCGGCGCGATCGAACTGCACCTGTGGCAGACGCTCGACGAAGTGCTCGGCGACGCCAGCGGCGTGACCGGCGTGCGCCTGCGCGGCACGCAGGATGGTGCAACGCGCGAGCTTGCCGTCAAGGGCTGCTTCATCGCCATCGGCCACCAGCCCAACACCGAGCTCTTCAAGGGCCAGCTGGAGATGAAAGACGGCTACATCATCACGCGCGGCGGGATGTCGGGGCTGGCGACGATGACGAGCGTGGCCGGCGTGTTTGCTGCCGGCGACGTCCAGGATCACGTCTACCGCCAGGCGATCACGAGTGCCGGCACGGGCTGCATGGCCGCGCTCGATGCGCAACGCTTCCTGGAGCAGGAGTGAGCGCAGGAAGGTAGCGTTTTTGCGGAGTATAATTTCAGGTTTTGCCGCCGGCGGAAGGCCACCGGCAGGCACCCTGCAATCATTCAAGATAAACGGAGAAGCGTCATGGCACGCGTCTGTCAGGTCACGGGCAAGGGCCCGATCGTGGGCAACAAGGTGTCCCACGCCAACAACCGCACGAAGCGCCGCTTCCTGCCCAACCTGCAGTACCGCAGGTTCTGGCTCGAGGCCGAGAACCGCTGGGTGCGGCTGCGCATCAGCAGCGCGGCGCTGCGGCTGATCGACAAGGTGGGCATCGAGAAGGTCGTCGCCGACCTGCGCGCCCGCGGCGAAATCTGATTCCGGGGAGAACCGATCATGGCAAAAGGCGGACGCGAGAAGATCAAGCTGGAGTCCTCGGCCGGTACGGGGCACTTCTATACCACCGACAAGAACAAGAAGACCACGCCCGAGAAGCTCGAGATGATGAAGTTCGACCCCAAGGCGCGCAAGCATGTGAGCTACAAGGAAACCAAGCTGCGCTAAGCCCTTGGACAGGCTCAGGACAGGCCCACCTTCCGAGCGCACCCCAATACCCGCCCGGCGCAAGCCCGGCGGGTTTTGTTTTGCCGCTGCCGCCGCTACAGTCGGCGTCCGGACTCGAACCCACCTTCGAACACAGGAGCGCGGCATGACTTCACCCTGCATCGAGACCATCACGCTCGGCGGCGGCTGCTTCTGGTGCCTGGAGGCGGTGTACACCCTCGTCGACGGCGTGACGGCGGTCGAGTCGGGCTACGCCAACGGCCATGTGCCGGCGCCGACCTATGAACAGGTCTGCGGCGGCGACACCGGGCACGCCGAGGTGGTACGGGTGAGCTTCGATCCGGCCCGGATCGCGCTGCGCGACCTGCTCGAGATCTTCTTCGTGATCCACGACCCGACGACCTTGAACCGCCAGGGCGCCGATGTCGGCAGCCAGTATCGCTCGGGCATCTACTTCGAGACCCCGGCGCAGCAGGCCGTGGCGCGCGAGGTGCTGGCCGAGGTCGCGGCCAGCGGCCTGGTCCGTCAGCCCGTCGTCACCGAACTCCTGCCGCTTGCCAATTACAGCCGCGCCGAGGACTACCACCAGCACTACTTCGAGAACCACCCCGGCCAGGGCTATTGCGCGATGGTCGTCGCACCCAAGGTCGAGAAGTTCCGGCGCACCTTTGCGAGCCGCGTCAGAACCACCCCGGCCTGATGCCCGCCTCAGTCGCGCGCCCGGCCGCACCCAGCGGACTGACCGCCCATCGGGGCGGTCATCTCAAGGCGCGAGCCGTTCGCGCACCCAGGCGCCGGCGTCGAGGCGATAGCGCAGGCGGTCGTGCAGGCGCGACTTGCGCCCCTGCCAGAACTCCCAGGCGTCGGGCGTGAGCCTGAAGCCGCCCCAATGCGGCGGGCGCGGCGGGTGCAGCAGATGGCGCGCTGCCATCCGCGCCGCGTTGGCCACCAGCACTGCGCGCGAGGCGATCACCTCGCTCTGCGGCGAGGCCCAGGCGCCGATGCGCGAGTCCAGCGGCCGCGACGCGAAGTAGGCATCCGACTCTGCATCACCGACGCGCTCCACGCGGCCCTCGATCCGGACCACGCGCTCGAGCTCGACCCAGTGGAACTGGAGCGCGGCAAACGGGTTGGCGGCGAGCTCGCGCCCCTTGCGGCTCTGGTAGTTGGTGTACCAGACCAGGCCCCGCGCGTCGTAGCCCTTGAGCAGCACGACGCGCGTCGACGGGCGCCCCGACGCGGCGACGGTGGCCACCGTCATCGCCGTCGGTTCGGGGATCTCGGCGGCGATCGCCTCGTCCATCCACTGCCCGAACTGGCGCAGCGGATCGGCGTGGCTGCGCACCTCGTCGAGTTCATCGCGCTCGTAGCTCTTGCGCAGGTCGGAAATGCTCTGGCCCATGCACGCAGTATAGGAAGTGCGCCGCCCGGCGACGTTACACGGCGTCACGTCTAGGGCAAGGCCCTAAGTAGAGGCCCCACTAGCCCCGAGGCGGGCGAGCTTCCATCCTCGGGTCAACAACAACAATGGGCGGGCTGGGGCGCGACAGGGGGTGCGACCAGCCGGCGGAGGTCGTGATGTCGGGACCAGTGGTAGTCGTGCTGGCGGCCGGCCGCGGAACGCGGTTTCGCGGGCCGGCGCACAAGCTCGAGCAGCGCCTCGGCGACTCGAGCGTGATCGGCACGACCCTGCGCCACGTGCTGGCCAGCCGCCTGCCGATGGTCGTCGTCGCGACCGCGGCAACGGCCGAGGCCGCGCGTCTCGCCGTCGCGGCACGCGACATCGTCGTCCTGCCCGAGGTCGGAACGCCGGGGCCAGAACCGCTGGGCATGGGCTACTCGATCGCCTCGGGCGTCGGCGCGCGCCCCGACGCCGCGGGCTGGCTGATCCTGCCCGGCGACATGCCGATGATCCAGCCCACCACGCTGCAGACGATGGCGCGCGAGCTGCGCCATCACACGATCGTCTATGCCCAGCATCGCGGTCAGCGCGGGCACCCGGTCGGCTTTTCCGCCGAGCTGTACTCCGAACTGGTGAAGCTCGAAGGCGACGAAGGCGCACGCCGGCTGATCGCACGCTACCCCGCGCACGGCGTGGAGGTCGACGACCCTGGCGTGCTGATCGACATCGACACCGAAGCCGACCTGAACGGCGTGCGCTCGGGTGCCTTGCCTGGCGCCCGCCTTTCACCGCCGGCCTGAACCGTGCCGCCGCTCACGGCGCCAGCGCGTGGCGCCGCGCGAGCGCGACGAGACGCTCAATTCGCCGGTCGCGGATGCCGTGCGCGGCCAACCCGGCTGCGGTCTCGAGCAGGTAGGCCAGCGTCGTGCCGTAGCGTCCGCGCGCATGGCGCAGGACCGCAAGCAGTTCGGCGTCGGTCAGCGCGCCGGTGTAGTTCGGGCTGCGCCGGCTGAGCGTGAAAGCCAGCGCGCGCACCGGGCCCTGCGCGGTCCGGCAGGGCAGCCAGCGCGCGTCGTAGACCGCACTCGGCATCTCGCGTGCCCACAGCCGCGGCAGTTCATGCTCGACGCGCCGGCGCGCGATGCGATATGCCAGCCCATGGCAGGAGCCGCCCGAGAGCAGCGCGAAGACGAGGCCCGGGCGCTCGGGCGTGCCGCGGTTCACGCGCGAGCGCATCTCGAGCGCGCGGTGATAGCCGTGCACCTGCGCAAGCCGGCGCTCGATCGAGACGAACTCCGGGCGCCAGATCAGCGACGCGTAGCCAAAGACCCACAGGTCGCCGCGCCCGCCCCACTCGGCATGGGCCCTGGCCAGCGCCACGGCCGGGTCGCGCACGACGTGCAGGCGCGGCTCTGGCATCGGCCTTCAGTTCCGGCGTTCGATGAGCTCGATCTTGTAGCCGTCCGGGTCGACGACGAAGGCGATCACCGTCGATCCGCCCTGCACCGGCCCGGCCTCGCGCGTGACGGCGCCGCCCGCGGCGCGGATGCGCTCGCAGGCCGCGGCGGCGTCAGGCACCTCGAGCGCAAGGTGGCCGAACGCGGTGCCGAGTTCGTAGTGGTCGACACCGTGGTTGTAGGTCAGCTCGATTTCGGCGTGCTCCGGATTGCGCCCGTAGCCGACGAAGGCCAGCGAGTACTTCTGCTCCGGCCTCTCGGTCGTGCGCAGCAACTGCATGCCCAGCACGCGGGTGTAGAAGTCGATCGAGCGCTGCAGGTCGCCGACGCGCAACATGGTGTGGAGCAGTCTCATCGCTTGTCCCTTGCCTTCGGCGTTTCGAGAATGATGCGGCTCGTCTGTGCGTCGCGCCAAGCGGCACTGTCACGCCCCGCGAACCGTGTCGATGCCGGGGGTGGCAGCTTCGCCATAGGCGTCGCGCCAGCGCTTCAGCAGCGGCTCGTACGCGTCGAGGCGCTGCTCGGGCAGGCCGTCGTCGACGTGCCAGGCGGCAATGCGCGACTCGACCGCGAAATGCGAGGCTGGCTTGACGGCGCCGGGGTCGTCGAGGCTGCCGACCGACAGGTCCATGCGCTCGCTGCCCAAGTACTCGAACGAAAGCGGCGTGCCGCAGTTCGCGCAGAACCCGCGGCGCGCGAGCTTCGACGACGCATAGCTCGCCGGTGGCGGCGTCAGCCACTGCACCTCGTCCTTGCGCAGGTTGATGAAGGCCGCGCGCGTGTTGCCGAACGCCAACTGGCACATCCGGCAATGGCAGTAGTAGCCATCGCGGTGATCCGGCGTCGCGCGGTAGCGCACCGCGCCGCACAGGCATCCGCCGGTCAGCGCGCTGGACGAATTCGCGTCGGCTTGAGTCATGCGGTCAATCTTCCTGCAGTCATCCGGCGCTCGAAGTCGAAGCGCACTTTGCTCCTCGGTCGCACTTCAGTGCAAGTCTAGCGCGCGCGGTCGAGCCAGATGCCGAGGCCCTGCGCATTGAGTTCGAGATCCATCTCGAGCAAGTCGAGCGCCTGCGCCGTCGGCATTGTGCAGCCGTGCGCGCGCAGGCGCTGGACATAGAGCCGCGCGATGCCGTCGCGCAGCGCGGCGTGGCGGGGGCTTGCCGCGCTGCAGCCTCGGGCGACCTGCACCATCGCGTCGATCTGCTCGATCAGCGTTGCGCCGAGCCGCGCCACGTCGCCCACGCGCCCGAAGTGCGTCAGGTACATGGATTGCGGATCGAAGCCGAGCATGCGCCGCACCGAGTCCTTCAAGGGCTCGGGCTCGAACTGCACCGGCGTCGTCGTCGGCAGCAGCCAGGGCCGGCCGCCGACGTCGAACTCGCGGTACGACAAGCCGAAGGTGTCGCCGCTGAAGAAGCCGCGGCTGCGCGCGTCCCAGACCGCGTGGTGGTGGCGCGCGTGGCCGGGCGTGTCGATGAAGTGCAGCGGCCGTCCGGCAAGCTCGAGCGTCAGGCCGTCGTGTGTCGCGAGCACGCGCTCCTCGGGCACCGCGACGAGCCGGCCGTAGGCGCGCTCCATTTCGGCGTCGCCGTAGACCGCGCGCGCGCCCTCGTACAGAGCGCCCGGTTCGATCATGTGGCGCGCACCGCGCGCATGCACGACGAGGCGCGCGTTCGGCAACGACTGCATCAGCAGCCCCGCACCGCCCGCATGGTCGAGGTGGACATGGCTGACGATCAACCAGTCCACCGCTTCGCGCGCGAGCCCGGCCGCGGCCAGCGCGTCGAGCAGACGCGGCACGCCGTGGTTGGTGCCGGTATCGATGAACGCGGCACGTCCGCGCTCGACCATCAGATAGGCAGCGTCGAAGCGCGGCCGGTGAAACCCGGTGTCGATCGCAAAGATGCCGTGCGGCAGGGCCTCGATGGCGGGCGGGCTCATCGCGTGTCCAGGGTCAGCTTGACCTGGGGCGCCCAGGCCGGATCGTCGGCTCGCGCGCCGCCTGCGCGCACCTTCGGGTCGCCGACGAAGAGACGCTCGCCGGGCAGTCCCTTGGCGAGCAGCGCGTCGCGCACCGCCAGGCCACGCTGCAACGCAAGTTCGCGCATCGCTTCCGGGCCGGCCCTGACGTTGGCGCGCAGCAGCGCTTCCATCTCGTCGGGCGGGATGTCGGCCTTCAGGCCGATCAGGTTGCGCGGCTTGTCGGGCAGGTCGGTCTCGCGATAGACGACTTTGACGAGCCGTGCGCGGTCCGCACCGGACAGCGCGGGGACGGGTTCGCCGGCGCCGGCCGCAGACGCCGCCCCCGAGGCGCGCAACTGTTCGCGCCGCTGCTCCTGCTGCAGGCGCTGCTCCACCGTCGCGCGCTGATAGGCCTCGCGCTCGGCATCCAGGTCGGCCTCGCCGACGACCGTCATCTTCAGCGCCGGCCGGTCGGCGAGAGCCTTGGCCACCTTGTCGATCACGACCGCTCCGCTGTCGGCCGGGCGCGCGGTGCCGGGGACGAAGGCAACCGAGCTCAAGTCGGGCCCGCCGCCGCCCGCAAGCAGTGCGAACGGCGCTGTCGCCGCCTTGGCGATCAGGTTGACGATCACCTGCCAGATGATCGGGCCGAGGCTGAACTGCGGGTCCTCCAGGGTGCCGCTGACGGGCAGGTTGACGTCGATGACGCCGTGACGGTCCTTGAGCAGCGCCACGGCCAGCAGCACCGGCAGCTTGGTCGCGCTCGGGCTCTCGACGCGCTCGCCGAAGGTCAGCTGGTTAAGCACGACCTGGTGGCTGGCTTCGAGCTTGCCCTGGGGATCGATCTGGTAGCGCACCTCCACCGACAGCTTGCCGCGCTCGATGGCGTAGCCGGCGTACTTGCCGGCATAGGCAGACAGCGGCGCAAGTTCGACCTCGCTCGCCTTGGCGCGCACATCGAGTTCGCGCGGCACGGCGTTGGGCTTGACGCGGCCTTCGATCTCGAGCAGGCCGGTACCGGCAACGCGACCGCTCAGGCGCATCGTCGCCGCCTCGCCGTGCCCGGAGCGGAACGCGCCGACCGACCCGTTCAGGTCGGTCAGCGCGGCGCTGTAGTTGGGCGTGACGAAACGGTCGTTGTAGTCGACGCGGCCGCCCGCAAGTCGCAGGCCGCCGAAGTCGAGTTCCAGCGGCAGCTTCGCACCCGCGAACGGCGCGGTCGCGGGCAGCGCCGCGCTGGCCGCTGCGGGCGCTGCCGATGCAGCGTCGGCGGTCACTGCAGCCGCCTCGGCGCGTGCCGGGGCGACCTCGCGCAAGTTGAGCTCGCCGGCCTCGGTCAGCACCAGGCGCGCAAAGAAGTCGCTCAAGGTCGCGTCGCGCACCGCCACCTTCGGTAGCGATCCCGGACGCACGGCCACGGCGAGCCCGTTGACGGCGAGCGACTGCCAGCTCAGTAGTTCGCGATCGGCGGCCGTGATCCTGCCCGCGCCGGATCGCTCGAGCGACACCAGCTTCAGGTCCGACAGCAGCAGGTCGCCGTTCAGGTCGAGTTGAAGGCCCTTGGCTGCGTCGTCGCGCAGCACCATATCGCCCTGGAAGCCGGCCTCGGCGCGCTCCAGGCGCAGGCCGAGCGGGTGCGTCACGTAGGCCTGCAGGGCATCGACCGGCAGGCGCTCCGCACGCGCCTTGCCGGCGAGCATCAGCGGTGCCAGCCCCAAGCGTCCGCGCCACTCGAGTTGACCCGGCTGCTCGCGTGCACGGCCCGGGCGCTCGTCGGTGACGCGCGCGCTCAAGCGCACCTGCGGCGTCGAGACGAGCCTGTCGTCGCGCAGCCGCAGGTCGCGCACGCCGAGCTTGAGTGCGGCGATGCCCAGGCGAACCGGCGGCCCGCTGCTGCCAGGCAGCGGCAGCGCATCGACGATGCTGAGCTTGCCCGCATCGAGTTCGAACGCGTCGAGGCGGAGCTGCCACGCCGCCTCGGCAGCAGCACGCGCCAGCGGGCGCGCGCTCTCCTCGAGCGGCGTCGGGCCGGCCAGGCGCATCACGTTCCAGATGCCGTCGACGCCGCGCTCCAGGCGCAGTTCGGGCCGTTGCAGCCTGGCGCTGCCGATGGCGACGGATTGGGTGGCCAGGTCGAGCCCGACCTTGTTCAACTGCACGCGCTGGGCTGCCAGCGTGTCGCCGCGCACGGTGGCCCGGCCAGCCTGCGGCTCGCCGAGCTTGAGGCCGTCGATCGCGAACTCCTCCAGGCGCAGTTGCAGGCGCATCGGCGAAGTGTCGGTGCGAGCCGCCCATTCGAGCTCGCCGCGGGCATTGCCCGTGCCCGCGACACGCACCCGTTGCGCCGCGTTCGCGTACGGCGCGACGGCAGCGATGGCGAGCGCCGACAGCTCGATGCGCGCCGTCGCCGCCGTGTCGCTCGCCTGCCCCTGCAACGACAGCAAGCCGAACGTCACCGACGGGTCGGACTGCGGTCGCAGCGTGGCCTGGAGCGCAAACGGCATCGGCGCCGCCGCCGGCCAGCGAAGCTGCTGCGCCGACGCGGCTACGCCGTCGAGCACCCAGGCCGAAGCAGGCTGCACGGCGGCGTCGTTCCAGAGCACGCGCGCGCCCGAGACGGCCAGCGCGTCGAGGCTCGCCTGCCAGGCCGGCGCCTCGCTCCCGGCGGGCGCCGCCACCGCAGGCTGCTGCAAGCGCTCCAGGCCGAGCCTGCCCTGGGCGTCGCGGTCCATGTGCAGTTGCAGGCCGGCGATGCGCAACTCGCCGAAGGCGGCCTTGTGCGCCAGGGGTTGGACGTCCTTGAGCCCGAGCGAGAGCTGCGTCAGCGCGAGCAGCGGCGCCCCGCTGCGTTCGGCCAGGGCCAGATCGCGCAGATCGAGCTTGCCGCTGATGGCAACGCTGGCCTCGCCCTGCTCGGGCGCCGCGAAGGCAATCGCGAGCTCGGCATCGACGCGACCGCGCTGCAAGCGCAAGGGCAACGATTCGGGTAGGTAGGCGATGTAGGGCCCGAGCTCCAACCCGGCCACGCGCAGGTTCACGCTGCCGTTGCGACTCGGGGCAAACGGCAGCGCCTTGGCAGCGCTGTCGTATTGCGCGCCATCGAGCGTGAACGCGAGTTGAGGCTCGACCTTGATCTCGACCTGCGACGGCAGGTTGGACAGGAAGGGCAGCGAAAGCGTCAGCGCGGAGAGCCGGTGCTGGCGCCGAGCGGGCTGGTCGTCGAAGCTGACCTCGCCGTCGCGCAGCGCCAGGTTGTAGAGCGCAAAGCGCGCCGGCTCGCCCGCGGCGTCGCCAGCCTTGGGCGCGAGCCGTTGCAGCACGTCGTCGATGTCGTAGCGGCCGTCGCCGGTGCGTGCCACGCGCAGCCGCGGGCCATCGATCTGCAGCGACTCGACGACTGGCGCCAGGCGCAGCAGCGACCTCGCGTCGGCATCGATTTGCAGCCTGGCGAGCGAGAACTGCGGCGCCGACGCAGCCGATCCCGGCGCGCCCGCGATCGCCAGGTCGCTGATCGTCAGGCGCAACGTCCAGGGGTTGAAGCCGACGTCGCCGAGCGTCACCGCACGGCCGAGGCGCTCGCCGAGCCGGGTCTGCAACTGCGACTTCACGATCGGCGGCACGGCGAGCCACGCCGAAGCCCAAAGGAGCAACAGCGCCGCCAGCGTCCACAGCAAACGTCGGGTCCACCTCATCGATCGCTCCTTTGCAGGGGCCGATGTTGCCATGCCCGGCCGCCTCGGCCGATCGACTCCGCCATGCAGACGGGCCCCGACATGCGGGGCCCGATCCTCGAATTGCGGCGCTGCCGATCAGCGGCCGTAACCGCCCTGGCGCGGGCGCTGCGGCTTGAATCCCCCGGGCCTGGCGCCAGGCGCCGCCGGCTTGCGCGGCGCGAACGCCTCGGCGGCACGCGGCGCGAAGCCTTCGGCGCCGCGCGCGACGAAGCGGCCCTCGCTGCGCGGCACGAAACGGCCCTCGCCCTGCGGCGGGAATCGATCGCCGCCACGCGGCGTGAACGGCTTGCCGAAGCTCTTGCCCGGGCCGCCGGGCCGGCCGCCCGGCCTGCCGAACGAGCCTTCGGGTCGCGCCGGCGCGAACATGCGCGGCTCGGGGCTGCGGGGTTCGAGGCCGGCGATCGTCGCGACCGGGATGTTCTGAGTCGTGAAGTGCTGGATGCGGCGGATCATGCCGGTGTCGCCGCGCTCGGCCAGCGTGACCGCGAGGCCGTTCTTGCCGGCGCGGCCGGTGCGGCCGATGCGGTGCACGTAGTCCTCGGCCTTCATCGGCAGGCCGTAGTTGATGACGTGGCTGATCGAGGGCACGTCGATGCCGCGCGCGGCGACGTCGGTCGCGACGAGCACGCGCAGTTCGCCGCGGCGCAGCGCGGTCAGCGTGCGCGTGCGCCGGCCCTGCGGCATCGCGCCGTGCAGCGACGCGACGGCGTGGCCCATGTCGGCCAGGCGGTCGGCGAGCCAGTCGGCGTCGCGCTGGGTGCTCGTGAAGACGAGCGCCTGCTCGACCTCGCGCGTGGTCAGGATGTGGTCCAGCAGCGCGTTCTTGTGAGCGCCGTTGTCGGCCCAGTGCAGGCGCTGCTCGATGTTGGCGTGGGTGTCGGTGTGCGACGCGACGTCGATCTTCTGTGCCTCACGCAACAGCTGCTGCGCCAGGCGGCCGACATGGCCGGCGAAGGTGGCGCTGTACATCAGCGTCTGGCGCGCCTTGGGCGTATGGTCAGCGATCGTCGTGATGTCGTCGATGAAGCCCATGTCGAGCATGCGGTCGGCCTCGTCGAGGACCAGGACCTCGACGTTGTCGAGCACCGCCTTGCCGGTCTGCAGGTGGTCGAGCAGGCGGCCGGGCGTCGCGATCAGGATGTCGAGCGGCCCGCGCAGCGCCTTGATCTGCAGCGGATAGGGCACGCCGCCGAGCACGGTCGCGACACGCAGGCCCTGCACATGGCGGCCGTAGACGGTGGCAGCCTTGGCGACCTGCAGCGCGAGTTCGCGCGTCGGCGCGAGCACGAGCACGCGCGGGCCGTAGACCACGCCGCGTTCGCGCGGCTTGACGGCCGCGTCGGCACGTGCGGCAAGGATGCGCGCCAGCGCCGGGATCACGAAGGAGGCCGTCTTTCCGCTGCCGGTCGACGACGCGACCATCAGGTCGCGCCCTTGCAGCGCGGGCGGGATCGCGCGCGCCTGGACTTCGGTGGCGTTCTCGTAGCCGGCGTCGGTGAGCGCGCGGGTGAGGTTCTCGGGCAGCGCAAGGGCCGCGAAGGTGGAATCGAAACTCATATTGGTCAGTCGAACTTTCTTTTGTCTAACAGGCAGGCAACTCCGGCACGCCCGGACAGGGCTCGCGCTGGAGCATCGACAAGTCGCTGGCAGAAGAAAGAATGCGCCGGCACGCTCCGCAATGGGAGGGCAGCCAGGAGAGCAGCAGTCAATCAGTCAAAGCGACGGCAAACATCGCCGCCGACCATGAGCTGCGCCACAGGAGCGACGCTGCTGCACCCCGAAAGGAACTCGAAGCCCGCGCGGTGCGCGGATTCGACTGGGGTCGAAGGGGATGAACGAAACGGCTCGGAAGTCATGCACGACTCCCTACCGCAGCGCGCATTCTAGCCCAGTTCGGGTCTTCACCCGAGGGCCGCGCTAGAATCAGCTCCCGGTCGGCAGTTCACCCAGGCGTTGTCGCGCGAACTTTCGCGAGCTAAACCTGCCCTCAGCCCAAGAGTCTGGTCACGTTTCTGCGCGTGCGCCCGGCTGGAAGCCGACAACCCCCAGTCGCCGAAGCACCGGCCAGCGCGCACGCGGCGACGGAGACCTCTTGCATCATGACCCGTGAAGCCTACCCCCTCGTCCTGACCGACGTGGCCGCGTTCGCGCGCGCTCTCGGCCGATCGCTCGCCGAGCGCCACGCCAACCCGCCCGAACCACCCGGCCATGTCGAGTTGCTGAACCTCATTGCCCGCGCTGCCGGCAAGCGCAGCTGGCAGGCGTTGCGCGCAGCAGCGAGGCTGCCGTCGGCCGCCGCCGCCCTCGAAGACACACCCGCAGCGCCTGCGCTCACGCCCGCCGCGCGCAAGGCGCTGGCGCAGTTCGACGCCCGTGGCCGGCTCGTGCGCTGGCCGCACAAGTACTCGGTGCAGCGATTGGCGATGTGGGTGCTGTGGACGCAGTTCGACGGCAAACGCGTCTACACCGAGCGCGAGGTCAACGAGGTCATCAAGCTCTGGCACACCTGGGGCGACCACGTCACGCTGCGGCGCGAGCTGATCAACCACAAGCTGCTCACCCGCAAGAGCGACGGCTCGCAGTACCGCAAGCTCGCCGCGCGGCCGGACGACGAGGTACGCTGGCTGCTGCGCGCCTGGCGCGAACGCCTGCGCCAGAACGGCTGACGGGTCGTTCAGACCGCGAGCAGATGCGCGCGGTAGTAAACCAACTCGTCGATCGACTCGTGGATGTCGGCCAGCGCCGTGTGCGCCTGCGCCTTCTTGAAGCCGTCGAGCAGGGTCGGCTTCCAGCGCCGCGCGAGCTCCTTCAAGGTGCTGACGTCGAGGTTGCGGTAGTGGAAGAAGCGTTCGAGCGCCGGCATCCCGCTGGCGAGGAAGCGCCGGTCCTGGCAGATCGAGTTGCCGCACATCGGGCTCTTGCCGGCAGGAGCGAATGCCTTCAGCCACTCGATGACCTGCGCCTCGGCGGCCGCCTCGTCGACGGTCGAGGCCCTGACGCGCTCGATCAGGCCGCTCTTGCCGTGCGTACCCTTGTTCCACGCATCCATCGCATCGAGCGTCGCGTCGCTCTGATGGATCGCGAACACCGGACCTTCGACGCGCAGCGCGAGTTGCGGGTCGGTGACGACGACGGCAATCTCGATGATGCGGTCGCGTGCGGGATCGAGGCCCGTCATCTCGAGGTCGATCCAGACCAGATTGTTCTCGTGGCGGGCCAGCGTTGCGGGGCTGGCGAACTCGGCATCGGACATGAGGTTTCCTGCGGTGCAAAGACTTGAGCCGATTCTCGCAGCCCTACACTCGAAGCCATGGATTCATCGCCTGCGGCCACCCCGGCGTTCACGCTGTCGCTCGCCTTCGCTGGCGCGCTGCTCGCGTCGCTGGCCGTCAAGTTCTGGCTCGCGACGCGCCAGATGCGGCATGTGGCCCTGCATCGCGACCATGTCCCGGCCGTCTTTGCGGCGCGCATCACGCTTGCGGCGCACCAGCGCGCG
Organism: Ideonella sp.; assembly: GCF_016702655.1. GTDB lineage: Bacteria > Pseudomonadota > Gammaproteobacteria > Burkholderiales > Burkholderiaceae_C > CAIKUF01. The sequence goes on along the minus strand of NZ_JADJDO010000003.1, from coordinate 331,814 downwards.
GCCGACTACACACTCGCGAAGGGGCGGCTCGGCATCGTCGCGACGGCATTGGGCGCTGCGGTGCTGCTCGGCTGGACCTTGCTGGGCGGGCTCGATGGGCTCAACGTCGCACTGCGCGATGCGGTGCAACCGCGCTGGGGCGACATGGCCTACCAGCTCGCGCTGCTGGGCGCGTTCGCGATCATCGGCGGCGCGATCGACCTGCCCCTTGAGCTGTATTCGACCTTTCGCGTCGAGCAGCGCTTCGGCTTCAACCGCATGACGTGGCGCCTCTACGTGGCTGACCTCGCCAAGGGCGTGCTCGTCGGTGCGCTGATCGGGCTGCCGATCGCCGCCCTCGTGCTGTGGCTGATGCACGCCGCGGGCAGCCTGTGGTGGCTGTGGGCCTGGGGTGCATGGATGGGCTTCAACCTGATCCTGCTGGTGCTGTACCCGACGCTGATCGCGCCGCTGTTCAACAAGTTCGAGCCGCTCGCCGACGAGGCGCTCAGCGCGCGCGTGCAGGCCCTGATGCAGCGTTGCGGCTTCGCCGCCAAGGGCCTGTTCGTGATGGACGGCAGCCGCCGCTCGGCGCATGCCAACGCCTACTTCACCGGCCTGGGCGCCGCCAAGCGCGTGGTCTTCTTCGACACGCTGCTCGCCAAGTTGTCGCCCGGCGAGGTCGAGGCCGTGCTCGCGCACGAGCTGGGTCACTTCAAGCGCCGCCACGTCGCCAAGCGCATGGCGGCCATGTTCGCCTTGAGCCTGGCCGGCTTTGCGCTGCTCGGCTGGCTCTCTGGGCGACCCTGGTTCTACGCCGGGCTGGGCGTGCAACCCAACGTCGGCGCCGCCAATGACGCGCTTGCGCTACTGCTGTTCGCACTCACGTTGCCGGTGTTCGGGTACTTCGTCACACCGTTGTTCGCCCAGTTGTCGCGCAAGCACGAGTTCGAGGCCGACGCCTACGCGAGCGTGCAGGCAAGCGGCGCCGACCTTGCGGCTGCGCTGCTCAAGCTGCACGAGGACAATGCAGCGACGCTGACGCCCGACCCGGTCTACGCACGTTTCTACTACTCGCACCCGCCGGCCGGGAGCGGCTGGCTGCGCTCGGCCGCGCCATGATGACCGTGCGGCCGGCGCGATGACGCAGTTCACCGCGCTCGACGTCGGGCTCGTCGTCGCGAGCCATGGCCGCCACTACATCATCGAGACGCCCGAAGGCGAGCGGCTGACCTGCCACCCGCGCGGCAAGCGCAGCGATTGCGTCGTCGGCGACCGCGTCCGTTGGCAGCAAGCGGGCGGCGGCGAGGGTGTGATCGAGCATCTGGAGCCGCGCCGCAACCTCTTCTTCCGCCAGGACGAATGGAAGGTCAAGTCCTTCGCCGCCAACATCGATCAACTGCTGGTGCTCGTCGCCGCGCATCCGGTGTTCAGCGAATCGCAACTCGCACGCGCGCTGATCGCCGCCGAGAGCGCCGGCATCCCCGCGCACATCGTGCTCAACAAGGCCGATCTGCCGCAGTTCGCAGCAGCGCAGCAGCGGCTTGCTGCGTATGCCGCGATGGGCCTGCAGGTGTTCGCGACCGCACTGAAGACCGCGCCCGCCGACGCTTGCGCGCGCCTCGCCGACCTGCTCGACGCCAAGGCGACGCTGGTGCTGGGCCCGAGCGGAAGCGGCAAGAGCACCCTCATCAACCTGCTCGTGCCCGGCGCACAGGCGCAGGTCGGCGAGGTGTCGCAGGCGCTGAACTCGGGCCGGCACACGACGACGACGACGCGCTGGTACTGGATCGACCCCGGGCGCACCACGGCACTCATCGACTCGCCCGGTTTCCAGGAGTTCGGCTTGCGCCAGATCGGCGCCGAACAGCTCGCCGGGCTGATGCCCGACCTGCGCGAGCACAGCCGCGCCTGCCGCTTCTACAACTGCACCCACCTCCACGAACCGGGCTGCGGCGTGCGGGCTGCGCTCGAGCAAGGTTTGATCAGCGAGTCGCGCTACCGCATCTACACCGAGCTGTTCGCCGAACTGGCCCGAAGCTGAGGGTCAGCCGACCAGGTTGGCCAGCGACAGCACCGCCAACAGCAACATCCACAGCACGACCGAACGCCAGACCAGGCCCACCACGCTGCGCAGATGGCCCGTCTGGGCCGGGATGCCGAGCGTCGCGCCCCGCGACTCGGCGGCATCGGGCGCCGCGCCATCGGCAAACGATTGCGAACGATCGGGCGTCACCCCCGGTGCCGCCGCGCCGCCGAGCTGCACGCCGACGGCGCCCGCAGCGGCGGCGAGGATGATGCCTTCGTTGGGGTATTTCCATAGCGAAGCGTCGCGACGCCAGGACGTCACCGCCTCCTCGAAATTCCCGACCACGGCAAAACCGAAGGCCGTCAGACGCGCCGGCACATGGTCGATATGACCGAACAATTGCTGCGACAACGCCATCAGGCGCTCGTTGGTCGGCAGGCCCACGGTGCGGCTCTTGAATGCCCAGTAGCGGCTCGCGAACTCGGCCATGCGGTACAGGATGGCGCCGGCCGGGCCGAGGCCGACGGCCGACAGCAGCACGAACCAGAAGAACACGCCGAACACATGGCGATGCGCGGCGAGCAGCGAATGCTCGATCACGTGGCGCAGCAGTTCGGTGCGCGGCAGTTCGCTCGCGTCGAGGTGGCGCCACTCGGCCAGGCTCGCGCGTGCCTTGGCCTCGTCGCCGGCATCGAGCGCATCGCGGATGTCGGTGAAGAAGTGGCTGAACTGGCGAAAGCCGAGCGTGACGTAGAGCACGAGCACGTTCCAGGCCAACGCCAGCAGCAGGCTGTAGTGGGCAATGGCGATGTAGACCGCGGCCCCGAGCAACGCCGGCAGCAGCACCGTGACACCCCACACGACCCAGGCATGGCGGTCGCGGCCGGCATTGAAGTTGATGGCGGTCCAGCGCATCCAGCCGATCAGCGCGCCGAAGACCCAGTTCTTGCGCGGCAGCGGCTTGAGCTGTTCGAGCAGCAAGGCCAGCAGCACGGCAAAGAAGCTCATGGGCGGCGATGATACCGGCGCGCTGCGCGGCGACCGCCGCCCTTCAGGCCGTCAGGAAGCGATAGAAGTTGCGCAGCATCGCCGCGGTCGCCCCCCAGACGAAGTAGCGCCGCGGCCGGCCCGCGCTGTCCGTCCCCTGCCAGGGCATCGACAGGAACTCGCGCTGCACACCGCTGAACTCGAACGCGTGGCGCCGATGATGGGTCGGATCCATCAGGAAGGCGAGCGGCACCTCGAACACGTCGGCGACCTCGAATGGGTCGACCTGCAGTTGGAAACCGGGCCGCACGAGCGCGACCACCGGCGTCACGATGAAGCCGGTCACCGTCGAGTACAGCGGCATCGCGCCCAGCACGTCGACATGCGCTTCGGCCAGGCCGATCTCCTCGCGCGCCTCGCGCAGCGCGGTCGCTGCGGCATCGGCATCGCCGGGCTCGGCGCGCCCGCCGGGAAATGCGATCTGGCCTGGGTGATCGGTCAGGTGATCGGTGCGCTGGGTCAGCAGCACCGTCAACTCGCCGTCGGCGCGCTCGACCAGCGGCACGAGCACACTCGCGCGCGCCGGCTCGCGCTTGACGAGCTGCGGCTCGCCGGCGATCTCGGGCCGCCAGGGCGGGGGCTGCAGGAAGCGCCGGCGCAGCGCTGCGCTGCGCAACTCGCTTGCGTCGACCGCGGGCAGGTGATCATCGATGCCGATGACCGGGATGTCCTGCGGGTTGAATCTCAGCGACACGGAACGGCCGGCACTGCGCGCCGCAGCGCGCCCTGAGGAGGGAGGCTGGCGCACACGATCAGGAGAGCGCTTGCATCGAGCCAAACCTTGCATCGCGCTTCGCGCGAGCACCGCCTGCTGCGTTGCCCGACTGCGTCAGGCAAGCTTTTGCATCCTGCCAAACCTTGCAGCGCGCTTCGCGCGAGCACCGCCTGCTGCGTTGCCCGACTGCGTCAGGCAAGCTTTTCCTTGATGCGCGCCGACTTGCCCGAACGCTGGCGCAGGTAGTACAGCTTGGCGCGGCGCACGTCGCCACGACGCTTGACCTCGATCGCCGCGATCAGCGGGCTGTAGAGCTGGAAGGTGCGCTCGACGCCTTCGCCGTTGGAGATCTTGCGCACGATGAAGCTCGAGTTCAGGCCGCGGTTGCGCTTGGCGATCACCACGCCTTCGTAGGCCTGGACACGCTTGCGCGTGCCCTCGACCACGTTGACGCTCACGATCACGGTGTCGCCGGGCGCGAACGCCGGCACGGTCTTGCCGAGGCGGGCGATTTCTTCCTGCTCGAGGGTCTGGATCAGGTCCATGTTTTCTCCAATGATCGTGCCAGGGTGTGGTTGGAATGCGGCAGCCCGCAGTGGAGCTGCCTGTGCCGGGCAGAGGATCGAAAAGCTTTGAATTATAGCCCGAGGGCAGCGAGATAGCGCTCGTCAGCCGCCGTCAGCTCACCGCGCGCGCGCGCGGCTGCAATCAGCTCGGGCCGGCGCCGCTGCGTCAACGCGAGCGTCTGCTCGCGGCGCCATTGGGCGATGTCGGCGTGGTGGCCGCTGACCAGCACCGGCGGCACGGGCAGCACGTCGGCACCGTCTCGCAGCAGTTCGGGCCGGCTGTAGTGCGGGCAGTCGAGCAGGCCGGCCGAAAAGCTGTCCTGTTCGTGCGACTGCGCATCGCCCAGCACGCCGGGCTGCAGGCGCGCCACGGCGTCGAGCAATGTCAGCGCGGGAATCTCGCCACCGGAGAGCACGAAGTCGCCGAGGCTCAGTTCGAGATCGACATGGCGATCGACGAAGCGCTGATCCACGCCCTCGTAGCGCCCGCACAGCAACACGGCACCCGGACCGTGCGCCCACTCGCGCACCTGCGCCTGGTCAAGCCTGCGGCCGGTGGGCGTGAACAGTACCAAGGGTGCCGGTTCGAGCTCGGCCCGCGCCTCGCGCAGCGCCGCGAGCGCCCTGAGCAGGGGCTCGGCCAGCATGACCATGCCTGGGCCACCGCCGAACGGGCGGTCATCGACGCGGCGGTAGGCGTTGTCGGCAAAGTCACGCAACTGCCACAGGTGCACCTCGACCTGTCCGCGTTCATAAGCGCGGCGCGTGATGCCCTGCCTCAGGTGGGCGTCGAAGAGCTCGGGAAACAGCGTGATGACATCGAAGCGCATGGCGGGAGTGGCTGCAGGGGGCGCGGCGCATCCTGGGCGGGCTCAATAGTCGAGGCCCCAATCGACCACGATGCGCCGCTCGGCGAGGCTCACGCTGTCGACATAGGCCGAGACAAACGGGATCAGGCGCTCGGCGTCGGCATCTGGCTGGCCTTGTGGCGCGACGCGCAGCACGCAGTGCGCTCCGGCGTCGATGAGGCCGGTCACACTGCCGAGCGCGTCACCCTCGCGGTTGGAAACGGCCAGGCCGATCAGATCGACCCAGTAGTACTCGTCCGGGCCGGCCTTCGGAAAGCCGGCGCGCGAGACGAAGATGCGCGCGCCCTTCAAGGCCTCGGCGCCATTGCGGTCCACGACCTCGCGCACTTGCGCGACGATGCCGTCGGCATGCTCGCGCGCGTTGACGACGCTGACGCGCACCGGTGCCGCCGCTGGTACCACGGCGGCACCGGGGCCCACGGACGGCTTCACGAACCAGTGCCGGCTCGACAGCAATGCCTGCGGCTCGGCGGCATAGGGCTTGACCTTGAGCCAGCCCTGTATGCCCCAGGCGCCGACGACCGCGCCGACCTCGACCGCGTCCTCTGGCCATTCATCCGGCGGCATTGGCTGGCGGCTGGCAGGCCCCGCAGCGCTCGCCTTGGGGCGCGGCGCACGCGGGCGCCGTCCAGCGCTGCCGGTCATCGCGCCGCGGTCGCAGGCGGCGATCAGGCTGCCGCTTTGGCCTGCGCTACCAGTCGCGCGACAGTGGGCGAGAGCTGCGCGCCGTTGCCGGCCCAGAATTCCACCCGGTCGAAAGCCACGCGCAGCGGCTGCTCGCCGCCCGCCGCGACCGGGTTGTAGAAGCCCACGCGCTCGATGAAGCGCCCGTCGCGACGGGTGCGCGCATCGGCAACGACGATGTTGAAGAACGGGCGCTTCTTGGCGCCGCCACGGGCAAGACGGATCACGACCATGATGATGATTTCCTCGGGAACTTGACGCTTGTGTCCAGCTGATCCGGGGACACGCCGGACCCACCGAACCGGGGCGACCGAAACCAGCTTTCGGCCACGGGCTCTCGGCACCGTAGATACGCCCACGGCCTGCGAGCCCTTGGGGCCCTGCAGGCAGCAAGCCAGCACCACAACCCATCATTATAAACTTCCCTAAGCACAATCCTCGAACGCCATGACCACCCTGCCCCTGACGATCCGCCCCAGCAGCGCCGATGACGTGCCGGCAATCGCCGCCATCTATGCGTGGCATGTGCAGCACGGCACCGGAACCTTCGAACTCGAGCCTCCCGACAACGCCGAGACCGCGCGCCGCCGCGACGACGTGCTCGCCAAGGGCCTGCCCTGGCTGGTGGCCGAGCAACTCGGACGCGTCGTCGGCTATGCCTATGCGAACCACTTTCGGCCGCGCCCGGCGTATCGCTTCTGTCTCGAGGACTCGATCTACCTCGACCCGGCAGCGCAGGGCCGCGGCATCGGCCGGCTGCTGCTTGCCGAATTGCTGGCGCGCTGCCAGGCGCGCGGCGCGCGCCAGATGCTGGCCGTGATCGGCGACTCGGCAAACCACGCCTCGATCGGCGTGCACCGGGCGCTCGGATTCGCACCGGTCGGGCTGCTCAGCGACGCGGGCTGGAAGTTCGAACGTTGGGTCGATGTCGTGATCATGCAGCGCGCGCTCGGCCACGGCGCCGCCACCGCACCCACATGACCGCGGACGGCTACAAGTCCAAGGCGCTGGCAACCTGGATCGCGATCGTCGGCGGCGCGCTCGGCCTGCACCGCTTCTACCTGCACGGCCTCGGCGACGCCTGGGGCTGGCTGTTCCCGCTGCCGACGCTGCTGGGCGCAATCGGCGTGCAGCGCGCGCTGGCGCTCGGCCAGGACGACCGGTTGTCGTGGCTGCTGATACCGCTGCTCGGGCTGGCGCTGTCGGTGGCGATGCTGTCGGCGATCATCTACGCGCTGACGCCCGACGAGAAGTGGAACGCGCGCTTCAACCCGGCCGGTCCGCCCGCGCGCACCGGGTGGGCGGCCGTCATCGGCGCGGCGCTCGCGCTGCTGCTCGGCGCGGGCGTGCTGATGGCGACTGTCGCGTTCTCGGGCCAGCGCTTGTTCGAGGTCCTGGCCGACCCGCATCAATCGAACAGCACGAGGCTCACGCCGTAGAAGATCGCGGCGACGAACGCCGAGGCCGGGATCGTCAGGATCCACGCCCAGACGATGTTGCCCGCCGTGGCCCAGCGCACCGCCGACGCACGCCGCACCGATCCCACGCCGACGATGGCGCCGGTGATGGTGTGCGTGGTCGAGACCGGGATGCCGAGCGAGCTCGCCAGGAAGAGCGTGATCGCGCCACCCGTTTCGGCGCAGAAGCCCCCGACGGGCTTCAACTTGGTGATTCGCTGGCCCATGGTCTTGACGATGCGCCAGCCGCCGAACAGCGTTCCGAGGCCGATCGCGATGTAGCAGCTCCAGATCACCCAGGCCGGCGGCATGGCGTCACTGGCCGCGGCGTGGCCGGTCGCGATGAGCAGCATCCAGACGATTCCGATCGTCTTTTGCGCGTCGTTGCCGCCATGGCCCAGGCTGTACAACCCCGCCGACACGAGCTGGGCGCGGCGGAACCAGTTGTCCACGCGCAGCGGCGATGCGCGTCGGAAGCCCCAGGCCACGCCGACCATCATCAACGCACCGAGCGCGAAGCCAAGCAGCGGCGAAACGAAGATGAAGGCCACGGTCTTGATCACGCCGCCGGCGACCAGGCCACCGAGCCCGGCCTTGGCGATCACCGCACCGACGATGCCGCCGATCAGCGCATGCGACGAGCTCGACGGTATGCCGTACCACCAGGTAACGAAGTTCCAGAAGATCGCCCCGATCAGCGCGCCGAACACCACATGGTGGTCGATGATCTCGGGCACCGCGATGCCCTTGCCGACGGTCGCGGCAACCTTGAGCTGGAAGACGAAGATCGCGACCACGTTGAAGAACGCCGCAAACGCGACCGCCGTCTGCGGCTTGAGGACGCCGGTCGAGACGACGGTCGCGATCGAGTTCGCCGCGTCGTGAAAACCGTTCATGAAGTCGAACGCCAGCGCCAGCGCGACCAGCATCGCGACGACCCAGAAGGCCACCTGTGCCGACTGCATTGCCGGCCTAGCTGTTCTCGAGGACCACGCCCTCGATCAGGTTGGCCACGTCCTCGCAGCGGTCGGAGATCGACTCGAGCAGTTCGTAGATCGCCTTCAGCTTGATGAGCTCGCGCACGTCGGTCTCCTCGCGGAAGAGCTTGGACATGGCCGAGCGCATCACGCGGTCGGCGTCGGACTCGAGCTTGTCGATCTCCTCGCAGGTCTTGATCGCGGCCTCGGCGGACGAAGGGGTCGAGAGCGTGCCCAGCAGCGATGCCGCGTGCTGCACGCGCTCGCAGCACTTGAGGCTGATCTCGGCCAGGCGAACGACCTCCTCGGTGACGGCGCGCACGTCGTACAGCACCAGCGTCTCGCTCGCGTCCTGCAGCAGGTCGAGCACGTCGTCCATCGCGTTGATCAGGCCGTGGATCTGCTCGCGGTCGATCGGCGTGATGAAGGTCTTGTGCAGCAGCCGGTTCACGTCGGCCGTGATGCGGTCGGCCTGGCGCTCGGCATGGCCGACCTCGTTTGCGTACTGTTCCCGCAGCGCATGATCGGCGTAGTGCTCGATCATCAGCATGAAGGCGCGCGCCCCTTCGACGACGTGGCTCCCGTGCTGATTGATGAGTTCGAAGAAATTGCCTTCGCGTGGCAGCAGCTTGCCAAACAGCATCGGGACTCCTGATCTCGGGCAGATTGCCTCGTCGCAACCCCGGCCAGGCGCCCGGCGCCTGCGCGGCAGGACGGCAGTGTAGCGTCCGGCACGGCCGCGGCCGGGTGCGCGTACCCAGATCAGTCGCGAGCGCCGAGCCGCGGCACCAAGGGCGCGCCGACAAGCGCGATCGGCTGGCCGGTCACGCCCGGCAACAGGCTCGCGACGCTGCCCCGGCCCGGTACGGCGAGGTCCGGCGCAAGCTCGGCCAGGGGCACGAGGACGAAGGCACGCAGGTGCAGGCGCGGGTGGGGCAGCGCCAGCTCCGGCGTGCAGGTGATTGCGTCGCCGTGCAGCAGCAGGTCCAGGTCCAGTGTGCGCGGCGCGTTGCGCGAAGAACGCACGCGGCCGTGGCGCCGCTCGATGGCATGCAGCTCGGCGAGCAGTTCTTGCGCGCCGAGGCCGGTCGACAGTTCGGCGACGGCATTCAGGAAATCGGGCCCCGCGGCATCGACAGGCGCGGTTCGATACAGCGACGAGACGCCGACCAGCCTTGTCTGCGGCAGCGCGGCGAGCGCGTCGCATGCGCCTTGCAACGCGCCCTCGCGGTCGCCCAGGTTGGCGCCAAGCGCGACGAAGGTCCGGTGCACCGCGCCGGGCACGCCGCGGTTCACGCCGTGCCGTCGCTCGAAACCGGCCCGGGTTCTGCACTGGCGGGCTTGCGGCGCCGGCGCCGCTTGCGCTTGGGTGCGGCCTCGGCGGCGGGGAGCTCGACGTCCACCTCGGCCGCAGGCGCCGCTTCGCGAGGCAGCGCCGTGGCGCCGGTGCGGCTTGCACCGCCGCGCCGCGGTGCGTGGGCCTGCTCGCGCGCCAGATCCATCAGCGCGCGCCTCTCCTCGTCGGTGCCGAGCGAAAAGTCTTCCCACCACTCGGCGAGCTCGACCGGCGCCTCGCCGGCGTCTGCGCGCAGGCGCAGGAAGTCGAAGCCGGCACGAAAACGCGGCTGCTCGACGAGCGAGAACGGGCCGTTGCCGCTGCGGCGTTCGAAGCGCGGCTGCATGAGCCAGATCTCACGCATGTCGGCGCCGAGCTTGCCACGGCCCGAAATGTCGCCGATGCGCGCGTCGAACACCGAGTCGACCGCCTGCTGCAACGCCGGGAACGGCGCCTCGCCCTGCGCCTTGAGCCGGTTCCACGCAACCAGGACGTCGTGCCACAGCATGCAGGCGAGCAGGAAGCTCGGCGCGACCGGCTTGTCCTCGCCGACGCGGCGGTCGGTGTCGGCGAGCGCGAGTCGCACCAGCTTGTCGCGCGCCTCGACGCGCGGCTCGGCGAGCACGAGGTCGAGGATCGGAAAGACCTGCTTGCCCACCAGACCCTGCTTGCGCAGCTCGTCGATGCTGCGCAGCGCGTGGCCGGTCTGCAGAAGCTTGATCATCTCGTCGAACAGGCGCGAAGGCGGCTGGTTCGCGAGCAGGGCCGACATCTCGACGATCGGCGCGCGCGTCTTGGGCTCGATCTCGAAGCCGAGCTTGGCCGCGAAGCGCACCACGCGAACGATGCGCACCGGATCCTCGCGGTAGCGCGTCGCCGGATCGCCGATCATGCGCAGCAGGCGCTTCCTGGCGTCGCGCACGCCGTGGTGATAGTCGACCAGCACCTCGGCCAGCGGGTCGTAGTACATCGCGTTGATCGTGAAGTCGCGCCGCGCGGCGTCCTCCACCTGCGGGCCCCAGACGTTGTCGCGCAGCACGCGGCCTTCGGCATCGACCACATGCGCCTTGCCGGCGAGTTCGGCGCGCGAGGTCTTCTCGTTGCCCTTGACCTGCTCGGCATCGGCCGCTTCGAGTGTCGCGCGGAAAGTCGAAACCTCGATCACCTCGTGGTCGCGGCCGCGGCCGTAGACCACGTGCACGATGCGAAAGCGCCGCCCGATGATGAAGGCGCGCCTGAACAGCGCCTTGACCTGCTCGGGCGTCGCGTTGGTGGCGACGTCGAAGTCCTTCGGCCGCATGCCGAGCAGCAGGTCGCGCACCGCGCCGCCGACGACGTAGGCCTCGTAGCCGGCTTCCTTCAAGGTCTGCACGACCTTGACCGCGTTCGCGTCAAGCAGCGCGCGGTCGATGCCGTGCTCGGCCTGCGCGAGCTCGACGCGCTTGCCCAGCGCCGCCTTGGCGCCGGGCGGCGTCTTGCCGAGCAGCTTATCGATGAACTTCTTGATCATGGGAAAACAGCCTCAGGATGCGCCAGTGGCGCTCGCGCGCCAGCGCCTCGAGCGCGGGCGACGGGTTGGTGGCCACCGGATGGTGGGCGCATGCCAGCAGCGGCAGATCGTTCATCGAGTCGCTGTAGACGCTGATCGCGGCAAAGTCATCCCAACCGCGGCCCATCGCGGCGAGCCACTCGCCGACACGCGTGACCTTGCCCTCGCGGTAGGTCGGCGTACCGTGGATGCGGCCGCTGATGCGCCCGTCGGCGCCGCGCTCGAGTTCGAGCGCGATCAGGTGCGCGATGCCGAACGCGGCGGCAATCGGCGCGGTGATGAAATCGTTGGTCGCCGTGACCAGGCCGACCAGGTCGCCGCGCGCCTGGTGCGACCGCACGAGTTGCAGCGCCGCGGGCCGGATGGCGGGCGCGATGACCTCGCGCATGAAGCGCGTGTGGGCGGCAGCGAGCGTGGCCGGGTCACGCGAGCGCAGCGGCGCGGTCGCGAACTCGATGTAGGCATGCACGTCCAGCCGCCCGGCCTTGTACTGCGCATAGAACTCGTCGTTGCGGGCGCGGAACGCCGCCTCGTCGACCCAGCCGAGCCGGATCATGAACTCGCCCCAGGCATGGTCCGAGTCGATCGGCAGCAGCGTGTCGTCGAGGTCGAACAGGCATAGGTCGGGGCCCGCCGCGATCACACGCCCTCCTCGGCCAGCATGCGGCGCAGCAGCGGCACTGTCACGGCGCGCTGGTTGGCGAGCGCAAACTCGTCGAGCCGCTCGAGCAGCGCCGTCAGGTGCGCCAGGTCACGCGCAAACCGCGTCAACAGGTAGTCCATCACCTCGTCGGAGAGGAAGATGCCGCGCGCGTCGGCGGCGCGGCGCAGCACGGCGCGCGCATCGGCCTCCGACAACGGCTGCAGTGCGAACACGACGCCCCAGGCGAGGCGCGAGCGCAGGTCGTCGCGCAGCGGCAGGTCCACCGGCGGCACGCTGCCTGCCGCGACCCACGGCACGCCCTGCGCCGTCGCTTCGACGAAGAGCGCGAACGCGGCCTGCTGGCGGGGCGCATCGAGCTGCTCGCAGTCGTCGAGCAAGATGAGCTTGCATCCGTCGTCATAGGTCCAGGGCAGCGGCAACGTGGCGCCGAACGCCCCCACGCGCTCGCCCGCGACCTGCCACGCGCCGGCCAGGGCCCCGAGCAGATGCGTCTTGCCGCTGCCGGCCGGCCCCCACAGGTAGGTCGGCGCCGAGCGTGGACCCAACTGCCGCAGGTGCTCCAGCGCGGCCCGGTTGGGGCCGGCAAGATAGGTCTCGAAACTGCACGCAGGGGCCAGCCCCATCGCCAGCGGAATCTGCCTCATCCGCGAGCGCAGCCCGCGTCGGTGGCCGTTTCGGGTGTGGCGCGGATCATCGGTCGGGGCGTCGCCTGGTCGGTAAGATTGCGGATTGCGCAAATTCTAAGGGTCGCCGGCGGCGACACACCGATCATGACCGCAGCCCCCCTCACCTACCGCGACGCCGGGGTCGACATCGATGCCGGCGACGCCCTCGTCGAGCGCATCAAGCCGCTCGCGCGGCGCACGATGCGCGACGGCGTGCTGGCCGGGCTGGGCGGCTTCGGCGCGCTGTTCGAGGTCCCGAAGCGCTACCGCGAGCCAGTGCTCGTCAGCGGTACCGACGGCGTCGGCACCAAGCTCAGGCTCGCCTTCGAGTGGGGCGCGCACGACACGGTGGGCATCGACCTGGTCGCGATGAGCGTCAACGACGTGCTGGTGCAAGGCGCCGAGCCGCTGTTCTTCCTCGACTACTTTGCCTGCGGCAAGCTCGACGTCGATGTGGCCGCGCGCGTCGTCGGCGGCATTGCGCGCGGCTGCGAGGAAAGCGGCTGCGCGCTGATCGGCGGCGAGACGGCCGAGATGCCGGGCATGTATCCGCCCGGCGAGTACGACCTGGCGGGCTTCTGCGTCGGCGTGGTCGAGAAGAGCGCGATCGTCGACGGCCGGCATATCGCCGCCGGCGACGTCGTGCTCGGCCTCGCGTCGAGCGGCGTGCACTCCAACGGCTATTCGCTGGTGCGCCGCATCGTCGAGCGAGCCGCCTCTGGCGCGGGCGCGTTGCCGGCGGCGCTCGACGGCGTCGCGTTTCGCGAGCGCGTGATGATGCCCACGCGGCTGTACGTCAAGCCGGTGCTCGCGGCGATGCAGCAGGTGCGCGTCAAGGGCATGTCGCACATCACCGGCGGCGGCCTGGTCGAGAACATCCCGCGCTGCCTGCCCGAAGGCCTGGCCGCGGTGCTCGACCAGCGCAGCTGGCCGCGGCCGGAGATCTTCGACTGGTTGCAACGCGCTGGCGACGTCGCCGAGGCCGAGATGCACCGCACCTTCAATTGCGGCATCGGTTTCGTGCTCGTCGTTGCTGCAGCCGAAGCCGACCGCGCCGAGCAGGCGCTGCGCGCGCAAGGCCAGTCCGTCCATCGCATCGGCCACATCGCACCCCGCGCGGCGGGAGAGGCCGCGACGCAGGTGCGCTGACGGCGCTGAGCGGGGCGTCAGGCCGGCCGCGGCGGCCGTGCCCGGCGCAGTTCGGCCAGGCGCTGGCCGATGGCTTGTGCATCCTCGGACGCGGGGCGGTGCTCGAGGTAAGCCGCGAGATCGTCCGCCGCCTCGCGCGCACAGCCGAGCTCGGCATAGGCCAGGCCGCGGTCGCGGCGCTCTTCCCAGTCGCGCGGCAGCAGCACGACGAGGCGCCGCTGCACCGCCAGCAGCGCCGGCCAGTCCTCCTCGGCCTGATGGATGTGCTTGAGGTTGCGCAGCATGCGCGCAAGCACGTCGCGGTGGCTTGCCGCCTGCAGGAAGAGTGCAAGCGGCACCTCTTCCTCATCGGCGCGGCCGGGGTGGCGGCGATAGGGCTGCAGCATCTGGTCGAGTTCGTCGCGCGACAGCGAGCGGCCGGAAAACGGGTCGATCAGCACCTCGCCCAGGCGCTGGCCCTGGCGCAGGCGCAGCTTGACCAGGAAGTGACCCGGGAACGACACCCCCTGCGCCGGCAGGCCGATCTGTTGCGCGAGCTCGATGTAGAGCACCGCGAGGGTGATCGGGATCCCGCGCCGCGTGCGCAGCACCTCGTGCAGATAGCTATTGCGCGGATCGTGGAAGTGGTTGACGTTGCCCGCGAAGCCGAGATCCTGGAAGAAGAAGCGGTTCAGCAGGCGCAAGCGGTGCAGCGGCACGGCGTCGGCCGCAACCCGGCGCTTCAGGCGCCTCGCCAGCGCGTCGATCTCGGCCAGCACGGTCTGCACATCGAGCGCCGGTTGCGCGTCCTGCCCGATGCTCACCGCAGCCTCGACGAGCGACAAGCTGGCGTCGTCGACGACCAGCATCGCAAAGTAGTCGAGCGCCGTCGGTACCTCGAAACGCAGCGAGCCTGACATGTCAGTGCCGCCCGGCCGTTGCGAAGGTACTGACCGCCCCCTCCGGGGGGCAGGAACATCCGAAGGTTGAGGCGCAGGCTCACATCGCGAAGCGATGTGAAGGCGCGAAGCGCCGGCCGCAGCCAACGAAGCGAGCGTGGGAGACTCATTCCGGCAGTTTAGGCCTTGCGCACGAACTGCCGCGCCGACACGCCCAGCAGCGCCAGTGCGCCGAAGTACAGCACCGCCGCGGTGATGAGCGCGCCGGCCAGCAGCGCGATGCGCAACGCCGGCTGCGCGGCGAGCGCGATCCAGTCGACGGCCTGCGCGGCCCACGCCAGCCCGCCACCGAGCACCGCGGTCGCCGCCACCACGCGCGCCACGAACCCGGGCCAGCCCGGTCGCGCGGCGTAGATGCCGCGCCTCGTCAGGCCGATCAGCAGCAGCAGCGCGTTGAACAGCGCCGCGATGCCGATCGACAGCGCCAACCCGGCGTGCCCGAGGCGCGGCACGAAGACGAGATTCATCAGCTGGGTCGCCACCAGCATCGCGATCGCGATCGTCACCGGTGTGCGCATGTCCTGGCGCGCATAGAAGCCGGGCGCGAGGACCTTGACGCCCACGAGGCCGAGCAGGCCGACCCCGTAGGCCATCAGCGCGAGCACGGTCTGGCCCACATCGCGGGCGGTGAAAGCCCCGTAGTGGAAGACCACGGCCACCATCGGCTGCGCGAAGACGAGCAGCGCCGCCGCGCACGGCAGCGCGAGCAGCAGCACCAGCCGCAGGCCCCAGTCGAGCAGGCCGGAGTAAGCCGCACCTTCGTTCTTCGCCTGCGCCGCCGAGAGCTGCGGCAGCAGCACCACACCGAGGGCGACGCCGAGCAGCGCGGTCGGAAACTCCATCAGCCGGTCGGCGAAGGTCAGCCACGAAACCGCGCCCACGCCCACGTGCGACGCGATCTGGGTGTTGATCAGCAGCGAGAGCTGCGCTACCGAGACGCCCAGCAGTGCCGGCAGCATCTTGGCCACGACCCGGTGCACACCCGGGTGCGCCCAGGCAGCGCGCAACGCCGCGGGCGTGACGCCGATGTGCGGCATCATGCCGATGCGCCGCAACGCGGGCACCTGCACCGCCGACTGCAACAGGCCGCCGACCATCACGCCGGCGGCGAGGGCATAGACCGGCGGGATGCCCCAGGCGGGAAAGCGCGGCACGAGCAGCCAGGCGCCGCCGATCACCGACAGATTGAGCAGCACCGGCGTGGCGGCCGGCACGGCGAAGCGCTTCCAGGTGTTGAGCACGCCGGCCGACAGCGCTGCGAGCGCCATGCAGGCGATGTAGGGAAACATCAGCCGCGTCATCACGACCGCGGCGTCGAAGTCGGCGAGCCCCGATGCCATCAGCCAGACCACCACCGGAGCCCCGATGACGCCGACGGCGCTCGTCGCGAGCACGGCCCAGATCAGCACCGTGCCCACGGCGTCGACGAGCAGCCGCGTTGCATCGTCACCTTCGCGACTGCGGGATTCGGCCAGGATCGGTACGAAGGCCTGCGAGAAGGCGCCCTCGGCGAACAGGCGGCGCAGCAGGTTCGGGATGCGAAACGCGACGTTGAACGCATCCGTCGCCGCGCTGGCGCCAAAGGTCGCGGCGACGAAGAGTTCACGCGCCAGGCCGGTTACGCGCGAGGCGAGCGTGAGCAGGGAGACGGTGGAGGCTGCGCGCAGCAGGTTCATCAATCAGGCCAGCGGCTGGCGCGAGCGGTTCGGCGGCGGAGGTCGATTATAGGAACGGGGCCCACGGCGCCCCGCGCCGGTAACAGCCGCAGTGCTACAATGCGCGGCTTCGCTCCACCAGAACACTCCCCAGCATGGCCACCTCGTCCAAAGCCAAGAAGAAGACCGTCCGCATCGCGTCGGGCCTCAAGCGCGTCCGCCAGGACGTCAAGCTCAACGCCGCGAACACCGCGCTGCGCTCGAAGTTCCGCACCGTGATCAAGAACGTGCAGAAGGCCGTGCTCGCGGGCGACAAGGCCAAGGCTGCCGACCTGTTCAAGACCGCCCAGCCGGTGATCGACTCGATCGCCGACAAGGGCCTGTTCCACAAGAACAAGGCCGCGCGCCACAAGAGCCGTCTCTCCGCCAAGGTCAAGGCAATGGCCGCCTGAAGTCAGGCACCTGCCTCAACCGAACAAGGCCCGCATTCGCGGGCCTTTGCCATTGAGCGCCGCCGGGGGCTGCGGCCAGCCCGCCTATCGTGGAGGTCAAGGAGCCCTGGATCGGCCCGGCGTATCGTCGACAGGCGCGTCGGGCAGCAGACAGGCTTCGACGCAGGGCAGGTCGTTGTCGCGCGCGAAGTGCATCACGAAGTCCCAGGCCATCGGCTCGACATCGCGCAATGCCTCGCTGACGATCACGCACTTGACGCCGCCGACCACGCGCGGCACGCAAAGCGGCGAGTAGCCGATGTGCGCCGCAATGCCGCCCGCGCTGCCTTCGGGCCGGAAGCTCGACAAGGCCCCCGCCAGGCGCTCGGCCCAGTCGCTCGGCCGGAAGGTCTTGCCTGCATTCGTGACGCCCTGGATGAAGAACTGGCGCGGCTTGGGCGGGGTGGTCATCGCGGGAGACGAGGCGGCATCGTTGGTGCGGTAGGGCCGCTCGCACCAGAGCGCCTTGCGGCGCGGCGGGCGTGAGCGAAGCGCCATTGTGCCTCGCCCGTGCTGCGGCGCAGCATGACCGTCGACAAGCGCGAGATGGACCATGGCCGTGTATTCGGCGCCAGCGCGCCCCGCCTTAGAATCGATCAGGCCCGCAGCGGGGCAAGCCGCCCTGCAGGGCCATCGCCATTTCTGGAGTCCGAATGAACGCCCCTGAACCGCCCGCTGCATTACTCGAGCCGCACGTGATGGCCACTTACGGCCGGCTGCCGTTGGCGCTGTCGCACGGCCGCGGCTGCTGGGTCTGGGACACCGAAGGCCGCAAATACCTCGACGGGCTGGGCGGGATCGCGGTCAACACGCTCGGCCACGCGCACCCGAAGCTCGTGCCAGCGCTGCAAGACCAGATCGGCAAGCTCATCCACTCGTCCAACTACTACCACGTCCCGCTGCAGGAGCAACTCGCGGCCAGGCTGTGCGAGCTCTCGGGCCTTGCCAAGGCGTTCTTCTGCAGCACCGGGCTCGAAGCCAACGAGGCCGCGATCAAGATCGCACGCAAGTTCGGCCATGATCAGGGCAACACCAGGCCTGAGATCGTGGTCTGCGAGAAAGCCTTCCACGGGCGCTCGATCGCAACGCTGTCGGCGACCGGCAACCCCAAGATCCAGGCCGGCTTCGGCCCGCTCGTCGAAGGCTTCGTGCGCGTGCCGCTGAACGACGTCGGCGCGCTCGAGGAGGTCGCGCGCACGCATCCGAACGTGACCGCAGTGTTCCTGGAGGTCATCCAGGGCGAAGGCGGCATCAACCCGGCGACGGTGGACTACCTGCGCGCGGCGCGTCGCATGTGCGATGAGCGGGGCTGGCTGCTGATGCTCGACGAGGTGCAGTGCGGCATGGGCCGGACCGGCAAGTGGTTCGCGCATCAATGGGCCGGCATCCGGCCCGACGTGATGCCGCTCGCCAAGGGCCTCGGTTCGGGCGTTCCGGTCGGCGCGGTGGTCTGCGGGCCGCGCGCGGCGGACGTCTTGGGCCCCGGCAACCACGGCACGACCTTCGGCGGCAACCCGCTCGCCATGCGCGCCGGCGTCGAGACGATCCGCATCATGGAGGAGGAAGGCCTGCTTGCCAACGCCGCCGAGGTCGGCTCGGCGCTGAAGTCCGGCCTCGAGCAGGCGCTCGCCGGCGTGGCCGGCGTGGTCGAGATCCGCGGCCAGGGGCTGATGCTCGGCATCGAGCTCGACCGGCCTTGCGGCGTGATCCTCTCACGCGCCGCCGAGGCAGGGCTGATGTTGAGCGTGACCGCAGAGCGCGTGATCCGCCTCGTGCCGCCGCTGATCCTGACCCGCGACGAGGCCGCGCAGATCGTCGCCATCCTGGTGCCGCTCGTGCGTTCGCTGCTGTCCGAACCCCGGCCATGAAGCCCGGCATGAGCCTCATCAAGCACTACCTGCAGTTCAAGGACCTGCGTGCCGAGGAGTACGCCTACCTGTTCGAGCGCGCCGCGATCATCAAGCGGCGCTTCAAGAACTACGAGAAGTACCAGCCGCTCGTCGACCGCACGCTCGCGATGATCTTCGAGAAGGCGAGCACGCGCACGCGCGTGAGCTTCGAGGCCGGCATGTACCAGATGGGTGGCTCGGTCGTGAACCTGACCACCGGCGACAGCCAGCTCGGCCGCGCCGAGCCGGTGGAAGACAGCGCGCGCGTGATCGGCCGCATGGTCGATATCGTGATGATCCGCACCTTCGAGCAGGCCAAGCTCGAGCGTTTCGCCGCGCACTCGCGCGTGCCCGTGATCAACGGCCTGACCAACGAATACCACCCGTGCCAGATCCTGGCTGACATCTTCACCTTCATCGAGCACCGCGGCAGCATTCACGGCAAGGTCGTGGCCTGGGTCGGCGACGGCAACAACATGGCCAACACCTGGGCGCAGGCGGCCGACATCCTCGGCTTCACACTGCACGTCAGCACGCCGGGCGGCTACGAGATCGACCCCGAGGTGGCGGGCGTCAGCAACCAGGCCTGCCTGAAACTCTTCAACCACCCGCAGGACGCCTGCCGCGGTGCCCATCTCGTGACGACCGACGTCTGGACCAGCATGGGCTACGAGACCGAGAACGAGGCCCGCATGAAGGCCTTCGTCGACTGGCGCGTCGACGCCGACATGATGGCCGCCGCGCGCAAGGACGCGCTGTTCATGCACTGCCTGCCGGCCCACCGCGGCGAGGAAGTCGACGCCGATGTCATCGACGGCCCGCAGTCCGTCGTCTGGGACGAGGCCGAGAACAGGATGCATGTGCAGAAGGCACTCATGGAGTACCTCTTGCTCGGGCGAATCGGCTAACCCCCCACCTCGTGCGCCGGCAACGGCGCTCCGCAATCGCGGCAGAACTTCGCGCTCACCTCGTGGCCTTCGCTCAGGCATTCGTGGCAGGTGCGCGTCGTCGGCTCGCGGCGCACGCGGCGCGCGGTGAACTCGGCGCTGACGATGCCGGTGGGCACGGCGAGGATGCCCCAGCCGAGCAGCATCTGGAACGACGCGATGAAGCGGCCGAGATCGGTCTTGGGCGCGATGTCGCCGAAGCCGACCGTGGTCATCGTCGTGATCGCCCAGTAGATCGAGATCGGGATGCTCGTGAAGCCGTTCGCCGGCCCCTCGACGACGTACATCAGCGTGCCGATCACGAGCACGACCATCAGCACGAAGAACAGGAAGACGGTGATCTTGCGCCGGCTCGCCGCGAGCGCCTCGCCGAGCGCGCGGTACTCGGCGACGTAGGCGCCGAGCTTCAGGATCCGGAAGATGCGCAGCAGGCGCAGGATGCGTACATCGACCAACGCGTGCAGCCCCGGGACGAACAGCGCCAGGTAGGTCGGCAGCACGGCCAGCAGGTCGATCACGCCGAAGAAGCTCGTCGCGTAGCGCAGCGGCCGGCGCACGCAAGCCAGGCGCGCAAGGTACTCGACCGTGAAGAGCGCGGTGAAGCCGATCTCGAGCGCCATGAACAGCGTGCCCCAGCGCGCGTGCAGGTCCTGCACGCTGTCGAGCAGCACGACGAGCACGCTCGCCAGCACGGCGGCGATCAGCCACAGGTCGAAACGCCGCCCGGCCCGGGTGTCGGCCTCGAAGATCACGGTGTACATGCGCAGCCGCCAGCCCGACAGCGGCCGGCCGAACTCGGGATCTGCCGCATCGCCGCCGGCTTGCGGGCGGATCGGGGTCGTCGATGGGTTCAAGGTCCTGCCTGCCTCCTGCCGGCGCGATTCTGCGCCACGGCGCGGCGCCGGCGCAGCAGCAGCAGCGCGTACAGCCCCGCGTTGCCCGCGACGAGGGCGACGCCGAGCGCGACCTGCCAGCCGCGCCCCGCGGCGCCCTGCACCGCGTCGGGGTAGACGATCGGCAGCAGGTAGTGCTCGATGAACGAGGGCGTGTAGACGCTGCCGCCGCCGGCCGCGCGCAGCGCGTTCTCGAGCGGCGTGAGCGGGCAGATCGCGCCGCCGATCACGGCATATGCGCCCCAGGCGAGCGCCGGCAGGTGCAGCCACGCGAGCCGTGGCCAGCGCCAGACGAGCAGCGCGCCGGCGACGACGAAGGCGATGAACGCCAGGTGCAGCAGCAGCACCGCGTCGGCGAGCAGTCGATAGGCCAGCGTCACGCGTCGTCTTCCTGAAATCCCGACTCCGCGGCGCGCAGCGCGGCGCGGTGCTACCGTGGCGCCTTCGTTGCCACAGGACGCCAGTCTCGCATGCGCATCTGGGACATCTCGCCGCCGGTCTCCAGCGCCTCGCCGGTCTTCCCCGGCGACACGCCGTACGCGCAGCAGTGGGTCGCGCGCATCGCGCCGGGCTGTCCGGTCAACGTGAGCGCGGTGACGACCTCGCCGCACGTCGGCGCCCACGCCGACGCGCCGCTGCACTATGCCGATGGTGCTCCTTCGATTGGCGCGGTCGATCTCGCGCCCTATCTCGGCCGCTGCCGCGTGATCCACGCCATCGCCTGCGGGCCGCTCGTCACGGTCGAGCATCTGGCGCATGCTGCGTCCGGGCTGCCGCCGCGGGTGCTGGTACGCACCAGCGAGCACGCCGCGGCCGAACGCTGGCGCGACGACTTCGCCGCCTTTGCGCCCGAGACCGTCGCGTGGCTTGCGGGCCAGGGCGTGAAACTGATCGGCATCGACACGCCCTCGATCGATCCGGCGCCGAGCAAGACGCTCGCCAGCCACCGGCAGTTACTTCTTCTGGACGTCCGCGTGCTCGAAAATCTCGTCCTCGACGAGGTGCCCGAGGGCGACTATGAGCTGATCGCGCTGCCGCTGCGCTGGATCGACGCCGACGCGTCGCCAGTGCGCGCGGTGCTGAGAGCACTGGCAGGCCGCTGAACTCGGCCCCAGAAGCATCCATTCGCGAAACGGCGACTGTTGATATCGTGAGCGTCGAAGCACCCCAACCGATTACGTGCATGGCGAAAACCACATCCGCACGCCGCGCTCGAGGCCGGGCAAGCGCGAGTCAGCTGCGGCTTTCATGCACGCGCCGGGCTGCCCCAAGCCCGGATGCCGGCGCGCGCAGCACCAAGGTACTCTCGTGAGCGAGTTGCAACACCGCCTTGCCGCGATTCTTGCCGCCGATGCGGCAGGCTACTCGCGACTGATGTCGATCGACGACCGTGCCACGATAGCGACCCTCGATGCGGCGCGTGCGGTGTTTCGCGCCCAGATCGAGGCGCAACGCGGCCGAGTCATCGACACCGCCGGCGACTCGGTGCTGTCCGTGTTCGGAACGGCCCTGGGCGCGGTAACGGCAGCGCTGGCGATCCAGGCACAGTTGAAACTCCTGGCCGATGCCGTGCCCGAGGATCGGCGCATGCGCTTTCGCATCGGCGTGCACCTGGGCGACGTTGCCGAGAAGGCCGATGGCACGGTCTACGGCGACGGAGTGAATATCGCCGCGCGGCTCGAAGGCCTGGCGGAACCGGGCGGCGTCACGGTGTCGGACTCGGTCCGCATCGCGGTCAAGGGCAAGGTCGCCGCTGACTTCGAGGACCACGGCGAGCAGGCGGTGAAGAACATCGCCGAGCCGGTGCGAGTCTGGCGGGTGCGCGCGCAGGAGGCCGTGTCCCGGCGAGACGACGCAACTGCACCGGCTCGGTCCCCGGCCTCGAACGCCGACAGCACGGCCGGGCTGGTGGCGGCGGACAAGCCATCGATCGCCGTGCTGCCCTTCAAGGTTCTGTCCGACGATCCGCGCCTGGGCCTGCTGGCCGACGGTCTGGTCGAGGACGTGATCGCGCTTCTGGCGCGGGTGGCCGGCTTCGAGCTGATCTCGCAATCCTCGTCCTTTCTCTTCCGCGGGCGCGATCAGGGCACTGCGGCGATCGCGCGCGAGCTCGGCGTGCGCTACATCGTCGAAGGCAGCGTGCGCCCGGTCGGCGGCCGGCTTCGCGTGTCGCCCCAGCTGGTCGATGCCGCGTCGGCACGGGTGCTGTGGTCGGGCCGTTTCGAAGCCGGCGCCGCCGACATCGCTGATCTGCAGGACGAAATCGCACGCGGCGTGATGTCTGAGCTCGAACCCGAGCTCGTGCGCGCCGAGATCTCGCTGGTGCGCCGGCTGCGCCCGGAAAACGTCACCGCCTGGGGCCATTATCAGCAGGGGCTGGGAGCGGTCGCCCTCAAGGGCTGGACCGAAGAGGCGATCCGGGAGGCACGCGCCCAGTTGCACGCGGCCTGCGAGTTGGACCCGGAGTTTGCGCAGGCACGTGCGCTGTTCTCACTGTTGACTGCGCTGGGCTGCAACACCGGCTTGCTGCCGTCCGAGCCAGCGCTGCTCGACGAGGCTCGCCAGGCGGCAGACCAGGCGATCGCGCTCGACGATGGCAGCACCGCCGTGCTGGGTTTTGCAGGTTGTGCGCTGTCGGATCTCGGCCAATGCGAACGCGGCGAAGAGATCCTGTTGCGCGCGCTGGAGATCGACCCGAGCAACGCGCAGGCGCATGTCGCGCTGGGTGCGACCTACGGGCAGATGGGCCGTACCGAGCAGGCCGTCGATCGCATGCGCTACGGCATGCGCATCAGCCCGCGCGATCGGCGCTTGGGCTTCTGGGGCTGGGCGCTGGGAATCCTGCTGCTGAAGCTGGGGCGGCCGGACGATGCGCTGTACGAAGTGCGGACGAGCACCGGTCGAGACCCGCGGCTGCACTTGAGCCGCATCCTCGAAGCCGCCGTCTTGATGGCGCTGGCCCGCGAGCCCGAGGCGCGCGCGGCGCTGGCGGCGGCGCGGCGCATCCGCCCGAGCCTGTCGCCGCAGGAGGTCGTGCAGACGCACGGACGCCGCATCGCTTCCAGACTCGAACCCCTGTGGCGCGAGGCGTAGCGCGCGACGCTGCGCATCATCAGTGTCAAGAGAACCGAACCGCGAGACCGCGACCATGAACCGCGAACACTGCCAGGATCTCGATGCAGCCGACCCGCTGGCGCCGCTGCGCGAACAGTTCGAGCTGCCGCCGGGCCTGATCTACCTCGACGGCAACTCGCTCGGCGTAATGCCGAAGGCCACGCCGGCGCGCATCCAGCAGGTCGTGACGCAGGAGTGGGGGCGCGACCTGATCCAGAGCTGGAACACGGCCGGCTGGATCGCCCTGCCGCGCCGCGTAGGCAACAAGATCGCGCGCCTCGTCGGCGCCGGTGCGGACGAGCTCGTCGTCGCCGACTCGACCTCGGTCAACCTCTACAAGGTGCTGGTCGCCGCTTCGCACATCGTGCGCACTGATGCGCCGGCGCGGCGCGTGATCCTCAGCGAGCGCAG
This sequence comes from Ideonella sp., assembly GCF_016702655.1. Classification (GTDB taxonomy): domain Bacteria; phylum Pseudomonadota; class Gammaproteobacteria; order Burkholderiales; family Burkholderiaceae_C; genus CAIKUF01. The sequence goes on along the minus strand of NZ_JADJDO010000003.1, from coordinate 307,790 downwards.
CAATTTCCCGACCGACCTCTACATCGCCGAGGGCCTGTGCCGCGAGCTCGACTGGACGCTCGAGCTGCTCGAGCCGGACGAGATCGCCGCGCGCCTCGCGCGCGCGGCCGACGTGGGGCTGCTGATGCTCACCCACGTCAACTACCGCAGCGGACGCATGCACGACATGGCCGCGCTGACCGCGCTCGCCCACGGCGCCGGCGCGCTCGCGGTGTGGGACCTCGCGCACAGCGCCGGCGCGGTGCCGGTGGACCTGCACGGCGCCGGCGCCGACTTCGCGGTCGGCTGCGGCTACAAGTTCCTCAACGGCAGCCCGGGCGCGCCCGCCTTCGTCTGGGCGCATCCGCGCCACGCGGAGCGCTTCTGGCAGCCGCTGTCGGGCTGGATGGGGCATGCGGCGCCGTTCGAGTTCTCGAGCGCGTACCGCCCCGCCAAGGGCATTGCGCGCTACCTGTGCGGCACGCCGCCGGTGCTCTCGCTCGCGGCGCTCGAGTGCGGCGTCGACACGCTGCTCGCCGCCGAGCCGCTGGGCGGCATGGCCGCGCTGCGCGAGAAGTCGGTCGCGCTGACCGAGCTCTTCGCCGGGCTCGTCGACGCGCGCTGCGCCGGCAGCGGGCTTGCGGTCGTCTCGCCGCGCGAGTCGATGCTGCGCGGCAGCCAGGTCTGCCTCGCGCACGACGACGGCAGCGGCGCGAGCGGCGGCTACGCGATCGTGCAGGCGCTCATCAGTCGCGGCGTGGTCGGCGACTTCAGGGCCGGAGACAGCAGCCCGCCGCAGGGCCGCCCTAAGGCGGGCGGCGCCCAGGGCCACGAAGGGGCCCCTGCGTGGCCCCTGGGGCAGGAGCGAAGCGACTGGGGGGCACCATCCTGCGCTTCGGCTTCACGCCGCTGTACACGCGCTTCGTCGACGCCTGGGACGCGGTCGAGCAGCTGCGCCAGGTGATGGCAAGCGGCGAGTGGCGCGAGGCGCGCTTCAACCAGCGGGCGGCAGTGACCTGAAAGACATGCCATGAGCAACGAGAGAATCGTCGCCGAAGAGGGCGCCAAGCTCGACTTCAGCCGCGACATGACCTACAGCGACTACCTGCACCTCGACGCGGTGCTGTCGGCCCAGCATCCGCTGTCGCCGGCGCACGACGAGATGCTGTTCATCGTGCAGCACCAGACGAGCGAGCTGTGGATGAAGCTGATGCTGCACGAGCTGCGCGCGGCCGTCGCCTGCATCGCGCGCGACGAACTGGCACCGGCGTTCAAGATGCTCGCCCGCGTGAGCCGCATCATGGAGCAGCTCGTGCACGCCTGGGACGTGCTGGCGACGATGACGCCGCCCGAGTATTCGGCGATCCGGCCCTACCTGTCCAACAGCAGCGGCTTCCAGAGCTGGCAATACCGCTGCATCGAGTTCAGCCTCGGCAACAAGAACGCGGCGATGTTGAAGCCGCACGCGCATCGCCCCGACCTGCTCGCCGAGGTCGAGGCCGCGTGGCGCGCGCCGTCGCTCTACGACGAGGCGCTGCGCCTGCTCGCGCGGCGCGGCCTGGCGGTGCCGGCCAGCCACCTCGAGCGCGACTGGACCCAGCCCTATGTGGAGAACGACGCCGTCCTGCAGGCCTGGCTCACTGCCTACCGCGAGCCACAGGCGCATTGGGAGGTCTACCAGCTCGGCGAAGAGCTCACCGACCTGGAAGACAGCTTCCGCCTTTGGCGCTTCCGCCACGTGACGACGGTCGAGCGCATCATCGGCTTCAAGCGCGGCACCGGCGGCACGAGCGGTGTCGGCTATCTGCGCAAGATGCTCGACGTGGTGCTGTTCCCCGAGATCTGGAAGCTGCGCACGGCCTTGTAGCCTCCGGTCCGACACCCGCTCGCGGGCGTCGAGCCCGTTCCCTTGCCGAGCGCTGCGCCGGGCTATCCCCGCCGAGCGGGGCCCCTTGCCCTAGCCGAGGTTGACCGGCACGAAGATGCGTGCGCCACGGCGCTCGATCAGCAGCGCCACGCTCTTGGGCTTGCGATCGAGCACGCGCTTGACCTGATCGAGCGAGGACACCGGCTGGCCGTTGATCGCCAGCAGCACGTCGCCCGGCGCGAGGCCGGCGCGTGCCGACGGGCCGGCGACGCTTTCGACCAGCAACCCGCCCTGCTCGATCTTGGCGCGCGCGCGCTCCTCGCCGGTCAGCGGCCGCAGCGCGAGGCCGAGCTGTCCCGGCTCGCCATCCTTGCCGTCGGCGGCCGCGGTCTTGCTGCCCTCCTCCGCACTGCCGAGCTTGACGTCGACCGTGCTCGCCGCCTTGTCGCGCCAGACCTTGAGCTTGACCGTCTCGCCCGGCGTCGCGAGGCCGATGCGGCTCGACAACGCGCCCGAGCGCTGGATCGGCTCGCCGTTGACCTCGAGCACCACGTCGCCCGACTTCAGCCCCGCCTTGGCCGCCGCGCTGCCCGGCACCACGCTCGCGACGAGCGCGCCGTCGGGCCGCTCGAGGCCGAAGGATTGCGCGAGCGCCTGGTTCAGGTCCTGGATCGTCACGCCCAGGCGCGCATGCTGTGCCTTGCCGGTGGCGACGATCTGGTCCTTGACCTTGAGCGCGACGTTGATGGGAATGGCGAACGACAGGCCCTGGTAACCGCCCGACTGCGAGTAGATCTGCGCGTTGATGCCGACCACCGCGCCGCTGCCGTCGAACAGCGGCCCGCCCGAGTTGCCCGGATTCACCGCCGCGTCGGTCTGGATGAAGGGCACGGCGCCGTCGCCGGGCAGCGAGCGCCCCTTGGCGCTGACGATGCCCTGCGTCGCGGTCTGCTCGAAACCGAACGGCGAGCCGATCGCGAGCACCGGGTCGCCGACCTGCAGCGTCTGCGCGTCGCCGAGGCGCACCGTCGGCAGGCCCTTGGCGTCGATGCGCAGCACCGCGATGTCGGTCACCTTGTCGGTACCCAGCACCTTGGCCTTGAACTCGCGCCGGTCGCTCAGCTTGACCGTCACGTCCTTGATGTCGCGCACGACATGCGCGTTGGTCAGGACGAGGCCGTCGGCGCTGATGATGAAGCCCGAACCCTGGCCGCGCACCGGCACTTCGCCGCCGCGCTGGCCCGGCAGCCGGCCCTGGAAGCCCGGGATGCCGCGGAAGAACTCGTAGAACGGGTCGTTCTCCATGCCGGGCGGCAGCCCCGGCATGCCGCCGGCGACCTTCTCGGTGCCTTCGACTGTCACGCCGACGACGGCCGGGCCGGCCTGCTGCACGATGGCGCGGTAGTTCGGCGTGGATCCGGCCGGCAGGGGCGCGACCGGCGCCGGCACGCTGGCCGCGGCGACGACGGTGTCCGCGCCGGGCGCCGACTGCACCTTCTTCAGCCCGGCGGCACCGGCACCCGCGGCGGCCAGCAGGCCGGCGGCGATCAAGGCGTGGGCGAGGGGCTTGCGTGTCATGACATTTCCTTCAGGGCCGGTCGCGGCAGGCGTCCGTTGGCGCTCACGATAGATCGCGGCGGCGGCGCTTGCGTTAGCCGAACGTGAAGACACCGCCGCCGGGTTTCGTCAGCCGAGGTTCACCGGCACGAAGATGCGCTCGCCGCGGCGCTCGACGAGCAGCGCCACGCTCTTGGGCTTGCGCTCGAGCACGCCCTTGATCTGCTCGATGGACGACACCGGCTGGCCGTTGATCGCGAGCAGCACGTCGCCGGCCGCGAGCCCGGCGCGCGCCGACGGGCCGGCGGCGCGCTCGATCACGAGGCCCTGCTCGAGCCGCGACTGCGCGCGCTCGTCGGGCGTCAGCGGGCGCAGCGCGAGGCCGAGCTGTCCCGGCTTGACTTCCGCTTCGGCGTTGGCCGCGACCTTGGCGCCCTCCTCCGCATTGCCGAGCTTGACGTCGAGCGTGCTCGCCGCCTTGTCGCGCCAGATCTTGAGCTTGACCGTCTCGCCCGGCGTCGCGAGGCCGATGCGTGCGGACAGCGCGCCCGAGCGCGCAATCGGTTCGCCGTTGACCTCGAGCACCACGTCGCCGGGCTTCAAACCCGCCTTGGCGGCGGCGCTGTCGGCGGCGATGCTCGCCACCAGCGCGCCATCCGGGCGCTCGAGGCCGAAGGACTGCGCGAGCGGCTGGCTCAAGTCCTGGATCGTCACGCCCAGACGCGCGTGCTGCGCCTTGCCGGTGGCGACGATCTGGTCCTTGACCTTCAACGCGACGTTGATCGGGATCGCGAACGACAAGCCCTGGTAGCCGCCCGACTGCGAGTAGATCTGCGCGTTGATGCCGACCACCTCGCCGTTGGCGTCGAACAGCGGGCCGCCCGAGTTGCCAGGGTTCACCGCGGCATCGGTCTGGATGAAGGGCACCGCCGCGTCGCCCGGCAGCGAGCGCCCCTTGGCGCTGACGATGCCCTGCGTCGCGGTCTGCTCGAAGCCGAACGGCGAGCCGATCGCCATCACCGCGTCGCCGACCTGCAGTTGCTGCGGATCGCCCAGGCGCACCGTCGGCAGCCCCTTGGCGTCGATGCGCAGCACGGCGACGTCGGTCACCGTGTCCGACCCGAGCACCTTGGCCTTGAACTCGCGCCGGTCGCTCAGCTTGACCGTCACCTCGGTCGCGCCGCGCACGACGTGCGCGTTGGTCAGGACGAGACCGTCGGCGCTGACGATGAAGCCCGAACCCTGGCCGCGGAAGGGTCGCTCGGCGCCGGGAAAGCCGGGGTGGCCGCCCGGAAAGCCCGGCATGCCGCGCAGATCGGCCGGCGCTTCGTCGTCGTCGGCGCCGCGCTTGCCCTCGACGGTGATGCCGACGACCGCCGGGCCGGCCTGCTCGGCGATGGCGCGGAAGTTGGGCGTCGTGCCGGTGGCGGCGGGCGCGACCTGTGCCACCTGCACCGCCTGCGCCGGCGGCGTGTCGCCGTTCGTGACGGCGGCCGGAGCAGCGGCCGGTGCGCCGCGACTGCCGAGCCAGCCGGTGTTGGCCAGGACGAGCGTGCCGGTGCTGCCGGCGGCAACCAGGCCCGCGGCGGCGAGGGCATAGACGATGGGCTTGAGGGTCATGAGGATTCCTTGAAGAGGCCATCACAAGGGACGCGATGCATCCCGACCCGGCAAAGATAGGCACGCGCTGTTAGGCCACGGTTAGCGCGCGATGAGGCGAGGATTAGGACGGCGCAGCCCGCCGCGCCGCAAGCGCCGCGTCCGGCGGCGAGGCAAGGGCTAAAATCCGCGCCTGCCCGCCGACGCGAACGTCCGTGCCGGGCGTTCGTCGTCAACGCCCTCGCGACCCAGGAATCAGCAGCAGCATGTCAGGCGCACTCAGCGGCAAGGTCGCCCTCGTCAGCGGCGCGGCGCGCGGCATCGGCCGCGCGATCGCGCTCAAGCTCGCGTCGGCCGGCTGCGACGTCGCCGCCAACTACTACAACAGCGCCGACGAGGCCGAGGCGCTGTGCGGCGAGATCCGCGCGTTGGGCCGCCGGGCGGTCGCGATCCAGGCGAGCGTGGGCATCCCGGCGAGCGTCGACGAGCTCTTCGCCGAGTTCGGCAAACACTTCGACCGCATCGACATCATCGTCAGCAACGCCGCGAGCGGCGTCTTGAAGCCGACCACCGAGATGACGCTCAAGCACTGGCGCTGGTGCATGGAGACCAACGCGCTCGCGCTGAACCTGCTGACGCAGCGCGCGCTGCCGCTGATGAAGGACGGCGGGCGCATCGTCGCGCTGTCGAGCCTCGGGTCGGTGCGCGCGATGCCGGGCTACGGCTTCATCGGTGCCTCGAAGGCCGCGCTGGAGGCGCTCGCGCGCGCACTGGCGCAGGAGCTCGGGCCGCGCGGCATCCGCGTCAACACGGTGAGCGCGGGCGTCGTCGATACCGACGCGCTGGCCTACTTCCCGAACCGCGACGAGGTGCTCGCCAACTACGCCGCGCGCACGCCCGCCGGCCCGGTGCTGACGCCCGCGGACGTGGCCGACGCGGTCTATCTGCTGTGCCTGCCCGAAGCCAACATGATCAACGGCCACACGCTGGTCGTCGACGGCGGCTTCGCCATTTCAGGATGAGCGCGTCCAGGCCGAGCGGCATCGAGGGCAAGGTCGCCATCGTCACCGGCGGCAGCCGCGGCATCGGGCGCGCGATCGTCGAACGCCTGGCCGCCGACGGCGCCGACGTGACCTTCTTCTACCGCGGCAATGCCGCGGCCGCGGAGGAAGTGCTCGCCGCGGCGCGCACTGCGGGCTGGAGCGTGGCCGCCGAGCAGCTCGACATCCGCGACAGTGCGGCCTGCGCTGCCGCCGTCGAGCGCATCGCCGACCGCGCCGGGCGCATCGACATCCTCGTCAACAACGCCGGCATCACGCGCGACAACCCGCTCGCTGCGTTCGAGGACGCCGACGTGAACGAGGTGCTCGCGACCAATGTCGGCGGCGTCTTCGCGATGTGCCGCGCCGTCGTGCCCTACATGACCTCGCAGCGCGCCGGCGCGATCGTCAACCTGAGCTCCGTCGCGGGCGACAAGGGCGGCCGCGGGCAGACCAACTACGCGGCGAGCAAGGGCGCGATCAACGCCTTCACGCGCGCGCTCGCGGTCGAGCTGGCGCCGCGCAAGGTGCGCGTCAACGCCGTCGCGCCAGGCGTCATCGACACCGAGATGTCGGCCGAGGTGCGCGAGCTCGCCGGCGATGCGGTGCTGCAGCGCATCCTGCTGCGCCGCTGGGGCCGGCCCGAGGAGGTCGCCGATGCGGTATGGTTCCTCGTTTCGTCGCACGCGAGCTACATGACCGGACAGGTCCTCGCCGTCGACGGCGGATTCAAAATGGAGTGACAAGAAGATGACCACGCCCATCACCAAGGAAGAAATCGCAGCGGTCTTCCCGACCGTCGCCGAAACGATGGCCGACGCGCTCGGCTGCGACCTCGAGGACATCAAGCTCGACGTGTCGCTGATCGAGGGCCTGGACGCCGAGTCGATCGACTTCCTCGACATGGTGTTTCGCCTCGAGCGCGCGTTCAAGATCAAGATCCCGCGCGGCAAGATCGTCGAGAACGCGCGCGGCGCGCTCTCGGAGGCCGAATTCGAGAGCGGCGGCGTCGTCACCGAGGCCGGCATGATGCAGTTGCGCGCCTACCTCTCGGAGATCCCGGCCGAGCGCTTCAAGACGCCGATGAAGGCCAAGGACATCCCGCGCCTGTTCACGCCCGAGACCTTCTGCAAGCTCGTGATCACCGCGCAGCGCGAGGCCGCCTCCGCATCTTGAGCGTCGACCCGCATTTCGCGGCCTTCTCCTTCGTCGACCGCATCACCGTCTTCGAGCGGGCGCAGCGCGCGCGCGCGTTGTTCGCTGTGCCGGCCGCGATCGAGCGCTTCCCGTCCTGCCTCGTTGCCGAGGCGGTCGGCCAGCTCGCTGCCTGGGTCGCGATGGAGGCGATCGCGTTTCGCGGCCGGCCGGTCGCGGCGCTCGCCAACGAGACGCGCTTTCATGGCGAGGTGCGGCCGGGCGATGTGCTCGAGCTCGCGGTCGAGATCGAGCAGTGCGACGACGAGGCCGTGGCCTACGCGGGCAGCGCGCGCGTCGGTGGCCGGCTCGTGATCGAACTCGTCGACTGCCTGGGGCCGATGTTGCCCGTGGCCGACTTCGACGATCCGGCGGCACTCGCCGATCGCCTCGCGCTGCTGCGCGCCAAGGGCGCTGCGCCAGGGCGCTTTGGCGGCGTCGAACCGGCGCAGGTCGAACCGATCGCCGGCGAGCCCGGCGCGGCCTGGCTGCAGGTGCCCGCCGCGGCGCCCTTCTTCTCCGACCACTTTCCGCGCCGGGCGGTGTTCCCGGCGACGCTGATGCTCGACGCGCTGATAACCCACGCGCTCGGCGTCGCGCCGCCGGGCCACGTGCCGGCGAAACTCACGCACGTGAAGGTGCGTTCGTTCACCGAGCCCGGCGCACGCCTGCGCATCGAGGCGACGCCCGCCGCGGACGATGCGTCGCGCATTGCGCTCGCGGTGCGCGGCGGCGAGCGCAGCGTCGCCACCGCGCGCCTGCAGACCCGACCGGAGACATCGTCATCATGACCCAGCGCCGTGTCGCGATCACCGGCCTCGGCCTCGTCACGCCGGTGGGCAACGACGTCGAAACCACCTGGAGCGCGCTGCTCGCCGGCCGCAGCGGCGGCGCGGCGATCAGCCTCTTCGACGCGAGCGGCTTCTCGACCCGCATCGCCGCCGAAGTCAAGGGCTTCGACGACGCGCAGATCGACAGGCGCCTGCGCAAGCACACGACGCGCGCGCACCGCTTCGCGCTCGTCGCCGCGGAGCAGGCGCTCGCCGACGCCGGCATCCGCCCGACAGCGGAGACCGCGACGCGCTGGGGCCTTGCGGTCGGCGCCGGGATGATGACCTCGGAGTACCCCGACCTCGCCGCGCTGCACGCGCACTCCGCGCCCGGCGGCGAGCTCGACGCCGCGCGCCTGCTCGACGACGGGTCGGCGCTCGACCCGATGATCTTCGCGCGCAGCAACGCGAACAACGGCGTCGCGCTGCTGACCAAGGTGCACGGCATCCGCGGCTACGCAACCGCGGTACACACCGCCTGCGCGTCGGGCGGGCAGGCGCTCGGCACGGCGCTGAAGCTCATCCGCCGCGGCGCCGCAGACCGCGTGCTCGCGGGCGGCTTCGACTCGATGATCAGCCCGATCGGGCTGGCGGGCTTCTGCCTGCTGTCGGCAGTGTCCGCGGACAACGAGACGCCCGAGCGCGCGAGCCGCCCCTTCGACGCCACGCGCAACGGCTTCCTGCTCGGCGAGGGCGCGGGCTTCCTCGTCCTCGAGGAGTGGGAGGCGGCGCGCGCGCGCGGCGCGCGCATCTACGCCGAGCTCGCCGGCGACGGCAACTCGCTGTCGAGCTATCGCATCACCGATTCCCCGCCCGACGGCGACGGTCCGATCCAGGCCATGCGCGCCGCGCTCGCCGACGCCGGCGCGACGCCTGCCGACATCGACTACCTCAACGCGCACGGCACCTCGACCGGCATGAACGACCGCAGCGAGAGCGCGGCGACGCGCGCCGTGTTCGGCGGCGAGGTCGCGCGCGTTTCGGTGAGCTCGACCAAGAGCAGCATGGGCCACCTGATCGCTGCCGCCGGCGCGGTCGAGGTCGCGGTCTGCGCGCTCGCGATTGCGCGCGGCGAGATGCCCGTCAACGCGAACTACCGCGTGCCCGATACGGACTGCGAATTGAACCTCGTGCTCGGCGCGGCGCGGCGTGCGCCGGTGCGCATGGCGATGTCCAACTCATTCGGCTTCGGCGGCTCCAATTCGTGCATCGTGCTGCGCCGGCCCGACCAGGTCGACAACGCCGCAGGGAGCGCGCGATGAGCCGGCCGCGCATCGTCGTCACCGCGAGCGGCGCCGTCTGCGCCGCCGGCATGGACCCGCAGGCCATCCTCGGCGCACTGCTCGAAGGCCGCAGCGCGATCGGCCCGATCACGCAGTGGGACACGAGCGGCTGGCCGGTGCGGGTCGCCGGCGAAGTGCCGGACTACAACCCGCGCGCGCTCGTCGAGGACCGCAAGCTGCACAAGCTCGTGCGCCGCACCGACCTGTTCGGCCTCTACGCCGCCGGGCGCGCAATCGAAAGCTCGGGCCTGCTCGCCCACCGCGAGACGCTGCCTGCCGAAGCGGCCGCGGTCTACAGCGACCGCAGCGGCGTCTATGTCGGCTCTGGCGGGGGCAACTACCAGAGCCAGTACGACTACCTGCCGCTGATCACCGCCGCCGGCGGCGACCTGCGCGAGTTCGGGCTTCAGTTGAACGACACCGTCAACCCGATGTGGCTGCTGCGCACGCTGCCCAACAACGTGCTCGGCCACATCGGCATCCGCCACGGCCTCAAGGGCCCCAACGCCTGCGTCACCAACCACAGCATCGGCGGCCTGATCGCGGCGATCGAGGCGATGCACGCGCTGCGCAATGGCGAGGCCGAGCGCGCCGTCGCCGTCGGCCACGACGCGCCGATCGAGCCGCAGATGGTGCTGTACTACCAGCGCGTCGGCCTGATCGCGAGCGAGGCGCTGCGCCCCTTCGACGCGCGCCACGACGGCAGCCTGTTCGGCGAGGGCGCGGCAGCGCTGATGCTCGAGACCGAAGCCTCGGCCGCCGAGCGCGGCGCGAGCGCTGATCGGCGAAGTGCTCGGCGGCGCGGCGACTTGCGAGGCCGAGGGGCTGCTTGCGATCCGCGACGACGGCGACGGCGTCGCGCGCGCGATCCGCGACGCGCTCGCCGACGCCGGCCTCGCGCCGGCCGACGTCGGCATGATCGTCGCCCACGGCAACGGCACGCCGCAGTCCGACGCGTCCGAAGCGGCCGCGCTGCGCAGCGTGTTCGGCGCATCGATGCCGCCCGTCACCGCGTTCAAGTGGGCCTTCGGCCACCTGATCGCCGCCGCCGGCATCCTCGACGCCGCGCTCGCGCTGGCGGCGTTGAAGCAAGGCGTGGTGCCGGGCATCGCGCCGCTGGCCGAGATCGCGCCCGACTGCACCGGACTGCCGCTGTCGACTGCGGCGCAGACGCCGCGCAGCGACGTCGCGCTCGTCGTCTGCCGCGGCTTCGCCGGCACCGACGCGGCGCTGCTGTTGCGCCTGCGCTAAGAGCCGGCGCCGCTGGTGCTCAGCGCACGATGAGCGCCGCCCGGCCGCCCCGAAGGCGCTCGTTCCCCCGCGGGGGAACGGCCCGCAGGGCCACGGGGGCCTGATGAGCGACGCTGCGCCCGGCGCGGAACGCTGCGGCATCGACAGCGTCGAAATCGGGCGCATCGAGCGCCTGCTGCGCGAGACGCCGCCTGACGGCCTCACCGCCTTCTTCTCGGCCCAGGAGCTCGCCGACGCGGGTGAGGGCCCGGGCCGCGCAGCGAGCCTCGCGGCGCGCTTCGCGGCCAAGGAGGCGTGCCTGAAGCTGTTCGCACGCGAGGCGGCCAGCGGCAGGATCACGCCGACCGACTTCTCGGTCGTGCGCGACGCCTACGGCGCACCGCAGCTCGCGTGCAGCGCGGCCGCGCAGTATGTGCTCGACCTGAACCGCATCGCCTCGGTCAAGCTCTCGCTGACGCACGACCGCACGAGCGCGTCGGCCGTTGCGCTCGCCGTCCCCGCGCGCATGCGGACGACGCGCATGGGCCATTTCATCGCGCGCTGGCTGCCGCTGCGCGGCAAGGTCGTCGCGGCCAACCTCGAGCGCGTCTACGGCGGGCGCGTCGACGCGACGGAAATCGCCCGCATCGCCGCCGCGCACTACGGCCACCTGTGGCGCCTGGCCTGCGAGTTCTTGCGCTTCCGCTGGCTGAGCGCCGCGCAGAAGACCGCACTGGTGCGCGTCGAGGGACTCGAGAACTTCATCGCCGCGCGCGACCAGGGCAAGGGCATCCTGATCCTCACCGGCCACTTCGGCAACTGGGAGGTCTCGACGACCGCGGCGATCGGCCTCTTCCCCGAGATGCGCGGCAAGTTCCACTTCGTGCGCCGGCCGATCAGGCCCGACTGGCTCGACCGGCTCGTCACGCGCCGCTTCAACGAGGCCGGCTTCGGCGTCTTCTCCAAGCGCGACTCGCTCGACGACCTGCTCGCTGCGCTGGCGAGGGGCGACGCCGTCGTGCTGCCCTTCGACCAGCACGCCGGCCCACCGGACGGCATTGCGGTGGACTTCCTCGGCCACCCGGCGTGGACCTTCAAGAGCCTCGCGATCATCGCCCTCTCGACCGACGCGCCGGTGCTGCCGGGCTCGAGCTGGCGCGAACCCGACGGCCGCCACGTGCTGCGCTTCGAGGCGCCGCTGGCGCCGATCGAGCACCGCAGCACGACCGAGGCGATCCGCCTCAACACGCGCGCCTACAACGAGGCGCTCGAGCGCCTCGTCGTGCGCCACCCCGAGCAGTGGTACTGGGTGCACCGGCGCTGGAAGCATGTCGAGCCCAGGGTGCGCAGGCCGAAGCCGCCGCGCGCGCCTCCTGACACTGCCTGAGCGGCGCCGCTGTGACACACTGCGGCCAATGATCGATCTCCAGTCCATCAAGGACGGCCTGGACCGGAACGAACTGTTCCTCGAGTACCTGCCGACCGTTTCGTTGCAGGACGGACGGTGCACCGGCGCCGAGGCCCTGATCCGGTGGCGCCGGCCGGGCGGCGTGGTCGAACCGATGGCCTTCATCCCGCTTGCCGAGAACACGCCGCTGTCGGGCCTGATCACCTACTGGGTGCTCGACACCGTGGCTGCCGAGATGGGCGCGTGGCTGCGTGCCAACCCCGGCGCTCACCTCGCGATCAACGTGCCGCCCGAGATCATCGGCCGCGGCGGCATCGAATACGTCGCGTCGCGCTCCGGGCTGGCCGACCTCGCGTCGCAGATCGTGCTCGAGCTGACCGAACGCGGCCTGCCCGATGCGATCGCGATCGAGACGCTGCGCAACAACGCGCGCCAGCGCGGGGTGCGCATCGCGATCGACGACGTCGTGCTCGATGGCGGCGCCAACGTGGCCGTGCTGGCGCGCGCGGCGTTCGACATCGTCAAGCTCGACCGCCACCTGGTCGCGCAGATCGCGGCCGGCCGGCCGCGCCCGGCGTGGCTCGACGAGATGTCGGCGCTGGTGCAGCTGTCGCGCCTGCAGCTCGTCGCCGAAGGCGTCGAAAACGAACTGCAGCGCGACACGCTGCGCGCGGCCGGCATCCCGGCGGCGCAGGGCTTCTACTTCTCGCGGCCGCTCGCCGCGGCCGACTTCATCGCCTTCCATCGCCGGCACGCGCACGGCGCGTCGTCGGACGGGCCCGTGCCGCAGGCGCGCTGACCACCGTCCGGCGCAGCGCACGCGCGAACTGGCGACCGGCCTGCACGGCAGCGGCCATGGTGCAAACGCGAGGGCCGGTCACCCCGGCGGCACACTAGACTCGCTCGCGGCGTATCGGGGTCGCCCGACTGTGACAGGAGCAGGAGCGGCGGGAATGGCAGGTTCGAACCGGCACGACAACACTGCTGCCCGAGAGGTGGCCGCGCTCGCCTGGGCCGGGCGGCAGGCCGAGGTCGTCGCGGCGGCCGATACGGCACTGGCCGCCGCCGGGACGGGCGCTACCGAACGCTTCGAGCTGCTCGAACTGCGCGCCGAGAGTCTCGTCGCCCTCGGCGATCTGGCGCGCGCCGACGCCGACGCGGAGGCCTTGAAGGCGCTCGCGCGCCGCGAGCGCAACGTGGCCATGACCGCGCGCGCACAGCACTGCGCGGCCCTGGTGCAGATGCGCGGCGGTGACGCCGCTGCGGCGCTGAAGACGGCGCGGCGCGCGGTCGCTGCCGCGCGCCGCAGCGGCGATCGCCGCGTCGAGGCGCGGGCGCTGACGCGCCTCGCCGAGGCACAGTTCCGCCTGCACACGCTGGTCCGCAGCAAGCAAGCCATGACCACCGCACGGCGCGCCGTCGACTTGGCCGAGGCGCTCGGCGACAAGGTTTTGCAGGGCCGTGCGCTGTGGTGCCTGCAGGCGGCCTGCAACGACCTCGGCCGCGGCGCCGAGGCCGACCGGGCCGGCGCGCAGTCGCTCGTGCTGGCGCGGGCGACCGGCGACCTGTTCGGCCAGGCGACGGCGCTCAACTCGCTGACCTTCAACGAAAGCGACGTCGCAGCCGGCCTGCGCCTGCTCAAGCGGGCGTTGAGCCTGTTCCGCGCCGCGGGGTTCGTCGAGCGCCAAGCCATGGTCACGAGCAACCTTGCCGGGCAGTACGTCGAACTCGGCCTGTACCGGCAGGCGAAACGCCTGGAGGCCGCGGCGATTGCGCTCGAACGGCAGACCGGGGCCCGCCATGGTCTGGCCGGCAGCCTGTGGAAGCTGGCGCAGCTCGAAGCGACGCTTGGCCATGCCGACGCCGCCCGCGCCCTGGCCGTCGAGGCGGCCGCGCAGACCGCGGCGCTCGGCGGCACGCAGTACCGCGGCTGGCCGGACTGGATCGCGGCCCACCTGGCGACGCAGGCGGGGCGGCCTGCATGGAGGCGGCACGCCACTTCGAGCGCGCAGCCCGCGAGGTAGGCAAGTCGAGCGAGGCCATCGCCATGACCTGCCTGTCGCGCGCGGCTGCGGCCCACGTGGCCGCAGGCGCCGCCGCCAAGGCCCTGGCACTGACGCGGCGCGTCACCGGCTGGCACCTGGCAGGCAACCTCGCCTCGTTGCAGGGCATCGATCGCCACGCGCTGTGGTGGCACCACAGCCTGGCCCTGAAGGCCAACGGCCAGGCCGACGCGGCGCACGAGGCCCTCGCCCGCGCCTACGGCTTCCTGTGCGACAACCTCGCCGGCCTGAGCGACGAGGGGCTGCGCCGCAACGCGCTGAACAAGCCCACAGAGGCGCGCGGGCTGGTGCTCGACTGGCTGCGCGACGCGCGCGCGCGCGGCCTGCCGCGCGAACGGTACGAGGCCCACCTGGCCGGCGCGGCCGACCTGCGCGAACCCTTCGAACGCCTGGTCGACACCGGGCTGCGCCTGAACGAGCTCAAGGCCGAGGCCGAGTTGCGCGAGTTCCTGATCGACGAGGCGACCGAACTCTCGGGCGCCGAGCGCGTGCTGCTCGTGCTCGAGACACGCGCGGGCTTCGAACTCGCCGGTGCGCTGCTTCCGCGCGGCGAGAGCGAACAGGAACTCCTCGCCGCGATCACGCCCTGGCTGGACGAAGCCCGGCGCACGCGCGCCGTCGCGCTGCGCCACGGGCCCGACGGCGCCGCGGCCCTCGAGCAGCGCTCCTGCCTCCTTGCGCCGCTCGTTGCCCAGCGCGAGTTGCTGGCCTACCTGTACTGCGACATCGAAGGCGCGTTCGGCCGCTTTCACGACGCCGACCGCGACCTGCTCGCGATGCTCGCCGCGGAGGCTGCCGTGGCGCTGGCGAACCTGCGCTTTGCCGCCGGGCTGGAGCACAAGGTCGCCGAGCGCACGGCCCAGCTCGAACAACGCGCCGGCGAGCTGGCGGTGATCAACAGCATCCAGCAGGGCATGGCGGCCGAGTTGAGCTTCCAGGGCATCGTCGACCTGGTGGGCGACCGGCTGCGCGAGGTGTTCAGGACCGGCGACCTGGGCATCCACTGGGGGGACGAGGCGACCAGGGAGATTCGCTTCATCTACCAGTACGAACGCGGCGTGCGTCTGTACCCGCGGCCGATCCGGCGCATCGACTGGGACCACCCGATACTCGTCGAGCTCAGGGCGCGCCGCCCGGTCGTCATGAACAGCCCGGCAGCCTCCGAGGCGATGGGTCAGTACATCGTCCCGGGCACCGACCTGCCGTTGTCGTCGGTCCACATCCCCATCGTCGCCAGCGACCGGCTTCTCGGCAGCCTCGTGTTGAAGAATCACGAGCGCGAGAACGCCTTCGGCGAGGCCGAGCTGCGCCTGCTTACCACGATCGCCGCGAGCATGGGCGTCGCGCTCGAGAACGCGCGCCTGCACGACGAGACGCAGCGCTCGCTCGAGCAGCAGACCGCCACCGCCGACATCCTGCGCGTGATCAGCGAGTCGCCGACCGACGTGCAGCCGGTATTCGACGCGATCGCCGACCGCGCGATGCGGCTGTGCGGCGCCAACATCGGCGGCGTGGCGCGCTTCGACGGCGAATGGGTCCACCTCGTCGCCTTCCGCGGTGTGTCGCGCCTGGCCGAGGACGCCGTGAAAGCCAGCTTTCCGCTGCGCCCGGGGCGGGGCGCGATCACCGCGCGCGCGATCCTCGAGGCCAGACCGGTGCAGTGCACAGACGTGCTCGCCGACCCGGACTACGCCCTCAACGAAGCGACGCGCATGGCCGGCTACCGCGCCAACATGGCGGTGCCGATGCTGCGCGACGGCAAGGCCATCGGCGCGATCGCGATCTGCCGCGAGCAGCCGGGCGAGTTCCCGCAGCGCCAGATCGACCTGCTGTGCACCTTCGCCGATCAGGCGGTGATCGCGATCGAGAACGTGCGCCTGTTCAACGAGACACGCGAGGCGCTCGAACGCGAGACGGCGAGCGCCGACATCCTGCGCGTGATCAGCGGTTCGCCGAGCGACGTGCAGCCGGTGTTCGAGATCATCGCCGAGCGCGCGGGACGCCTGACCGGAGCACGCTACGCGATCGTGTTCGTCTACGACGGCGAGTGGGTGCGCGTCGCGAGCAGCTTCGGTGTCGACACGGCAGGGGTGGACGCGCTGCGCGCTGCGTACCCCGTTCGGCCGGGGAACTCGACGATCACCGCCCGGGCGGTGCGCGACGGACAGATCGTGCAGGAAGGCGACGTGCTGGCCCTGGCGGACGCCGACTACCCGGCCAAGGACGTCGCCCGGCGCGTCGGCTTTCGCAGCGTGCTCAGCGTGCCGATGCTCCGCGAGGGCCGCACGATCGGCGCGATCACCGTCATGCACGCGCGCGCCGGGACGTTCGCGCCGCACGAGGTCGAGTTGCTGCGCACCTTCGCCGACCAGGCGGTGATCGCGATCCAGAACGTGCGCCTGTTCAACGAGACGCGCGAGGCGCTGGAACGCCAGACCGCGACCGCCGAGATCCTGCGCGTGATCAGCAGTTCGCCAACCGACGTGCAGCCGGTGTTCGACGCCATCGTGGCCAGCCTGCTGCGCCTGTTCGGAACCGAGTTCGCCGCCGTCCAGTTGCTGCGCGACGGCGTCGTCACGATGCCGGCCGCCGGCGGCAAGCCGGGGTTCGAAAGGCTGGCCGAACGCTACCCGCGGCCGCTGGACGACAGCACGATCGGCAGCCTGGTCATGTTGACGAGGCGGACCACCCAGTTCGCGGCACTCGACGACCCGGCCACTCCGGCCGGCACGCAGCAGTACGCGCGCGACTTCGGCTTCAACTCGGTGCTGTTCACGCCGATGCTGCGCGACGAGCAGGTCATCGGCTCGATCGGAACAGCGCGTCCCGACGGCAAGCCGTTCGACGAGCACCAAGTCGCACTGATCGAGTCCTTCGCCGCGCAGGCGGTGATCGCGATCGAGAACGTGCGCCTGTTCAACGAGACCCAGGAGGCACTGCAGCAGCAAAGGGCCTCGGCCGAGGTGCTGCAGGTCATCAGCAGCTCGGTCGCCGACACCAAGCCGGTGTTCGACAAGATCCTCGACAGTTGCAGGCACCTGTTCGGCGGCGACGAACTCGACGTGCTGCTCGTCGACGAGCAGGGCCTGCTGCAGATCGCGGCCTACGTCGGCAAGGCGCGCGACATCATCGCCGCCACCTTCCCGGCGCCGGTGGACAAGACGCCCGCGGGCATCGCGATCCGCGAGCGGCGCGTCGTGCACTGGCCCGACGTGCTGGGCGACGCGCCCAACGTACCCAAGGTGCTGCGCCGCATGGGCCGCGAGGTCGGCTACCAGTCGCTCGCCTTCGCGCCGATGGTGTGGAACGGACAGGGCATCGGCGCGATCGGCGTCGCCCGCTCGCGCGGAGCCTTCAGCGTCAAGGAGCTGGCGATGCTGCAGACCTTCGCCGACCAGGCCGTGATCGCGATCCAGAACGCGCGCCTCTTCAACGAAACGCAGGAGGCGCTCGGCCGCCAGACCGCGACGGCGGAAGTGCTGCAGGTGATCAGCGGCTCTGTGGCCGACACCGCGCCGGTGTTCGAGGCCATCGTGCAGAGCTGCCAGCGCCTGTTCGGCAGCGGCAACGCGATCATCTCGCTGGTCGGGGAGGACGGCATGGTGCGCCACCAGGCCATCGCCGTGAACCCGCTCCACAGCGGAATGCCCGTCGACGAGGCGCGCCGCTTCCTCGACCGCGGCTTTCCGCGCCCGCTCGTGCAGTCCTACCAGGGCTACCCGATCCGCAAGCGCCGCATCGTGCACTACCCCGACATGGTCGACGGACCGGACGTGCCCGAGTCGATGCGCCAGATGGGGCGCGACGTCGGCAACTTCTCGATGCTCATCGCCCCGCTGCTCTGGGAGGGCCGGGGCATCGGCACGATCCACGTGACACGCTTCCCGCCGCAGCCGTTCAGCGAAAAGGAGTCCGACCTGCTGCGCACCTTCGCCGACCAGGCGGTGATCGCGATCCAGAACGCGCGCCTGTTCCGCGAGACGAACGAGGCGCTCGAACGCCAGACCGGCACCGCGGAAATCCTGAAGGTGATCGCCAGCTCGCCAACCGACGTCCAGCCGGTGTTCGAGGCCATCGCGCAGAGCTCCAACCGCCTCATCGGCGGCTACTCGACCGCGGTGTTCCGCATCTTCGACGACGCGCTGCACCTCGTCGCGTTCACGCGCGTCAGCGCCGAGGCGGACGCGGCGCTGCAGGCATCGTTCCCGATGCGCTTTGCCGACTTTCCGCTCGCCGCGCCGCTGCGCGAAGGCGCGCTGGTGCGCATCACCGACACCGAGGACGAAGCCCAGGCGCCGGTCATGATGCGCGACCTGGCGCGCCTGCGCGGCTACCGCAGCATGCTGTTCTGCCCGCTGCTGCGAGAAGGCAAGCCGATCGGCATGATCAGCGTCACGCGGCGCGAGCCCGGGCCGTTCGCGCCGCACCTGGTCGAGCTGCTGCAGACCTTCGGCGACCAGGCGGTGATCGCGATCGAGAACGTGCGCCTGTTCAACGAGACCAAGGAGGCGCTCGAGCAGCAGAAGGCCTCGGCCGACGTGCTGGAGGTGATCAGCAACTCGGTCTCGGACACGGCCCCGGTGTTCGACATGATTCTGGCCAGTTGCGAGAGGCTCTTTGCCAGCAGCGAGCAGGGCATCGTGCTCGTGCGCAAGGACGGCCTGGTGGAGATCGCCGCCCATCACGGGCCGCAGTTGACCAAGCTGCACGACTTCTACGCGCGCGGCGTGAAGGCCGAACCCTATGTTCGCGGCATCCTGGCGCGAAGGACGCTGCACGTCGTCAACGTGCTCGACGCGGCGGCCCACTGGACGATCCGCGAGGTCGCCGAGCAACTGCAGATCGGGCCCTATTCACAGGTGCTCGCGCCGATGAGCTGGGAGGACGAGGCCGTCGGCTTCCTCTACGCCATCCGCCAACCGGCGACCGGCTTCTCGACCAAGGAGATCGCGCTCCTGGAGACCTTCGCCGACCAGGCGGTGATCGCGATCCAGAACGCGCGGATGTTCAACGAGACGAAGGAGGCGCTGGAGCAGCAGACCGCGAGCGCCGAGGTGCTGACGGTAATCGGCCAGTCGGTGTCCGATGCCGCGCCAGTGTTCGAGCGCATCGTGGACAGCGCGCGGCGCATCCTCAACACGAACTACGTCAACATCGGCCTGATCGAGGAGGACGGACTCGTACACCTGGACGTGAACGAGCAGCCGCAGTTTCCCGACGATCCCCTCTACCCGAGAGTCGTCGACTGGCTGCACCGCAGCTTTCCGGCGCCGGTGCGCCAGACGTTGCACGGCTACTGCGCCCACAAGTGCGCAGTCCTGCACTATCCCGACGCGCTCAACGACCCGCAGATGTCGCAGATCTTCCGCGCACACGTGAGCTGGATGGGTGACCACTCGCAGCTCTACGTGCCGCTGGTCTGGAACGGAGCAGGCATCGGCGCCTTCGGCGTCGCGCGCGTGCCGAAAAAGCCCTTCAGCGACAAGGAAATCGCGCTCATCAAGACCTTCGCCGACCAGGCCGTGATCGCGATCCAGAACGCCAAGATGTTCAAGGAGACGCAGGAGGCCCGCGAGCAAGCCGAAGTGGCCAGAGGCCAGGCCGAATCCGCCAACGAAGCCAAGAGCGCCTTCCTCGCGACCATGAGCCACGAGATCCGCACGCCGATGAACGCGGTGATCGGCATGAGCGGCCTCTTGCTCGACACGCCGCTGACCGACGAGCAGCGCGACTTTGCCGCCACCATCCGCGACAGCGGCGACGCGCTGCTGACGATCATCAACGACATCCTCGACTTCTCGAAAATCGAGGCCGGGCGCATGGACATCGAGCGCCACCCCTTCGACCTGCGCGAATGCGTCGAATCGGCGCTGGACCTGATCGGCCCGCGCGCGGCCGAGAAGCAGCTCGACGTCGCCTACCTCTTCGATGGCGAGGTGCCGGCGGCGCTCGACGGCGACGTGACCCGGCTGCGCCAGATCCTCCTCAACCTGCTCGCCAACGCGGTCAAGTTCACCGAGCGCGGCGAGGTCGTGCTGACGGTGCGCGCCGCGGACGCCGTCGCGTCGGCGGGCGACGGTGCAAGGCTGCACTTCACGGTGCGCGACACCGGCATCGGCCTGTCCGAGGCGGGCATCGCGCGGCTCTTCCAGAAGTTCAGCCAGGCCGACAGCGGCACCACGCGCAAGTACGGCGGCACCGGCCTCGGGCTTGCGATCAGCAAGCTGCTCGCCGAGCTGATGGGCGGAACGATGTGGGCCGAGAGCGCCGGGCCGGGCCAGGGCAGCCGCTTCCACTTCACGATCCGTGCCGTGCCGGCCGAACTGCCTCAAGGCCAGCGGCGCGACTTCCTCGGCCGGCAGCCGCAGCTCGCGGGCAGGCGCATCCTCGTCGTCGACGACAACGCGACCAACCGGCGCGTCCTCGCGCTGCAGACCGCCAAGTGGGGCATGGTGGTGCAGGACACCGAGTTCCCGGCGCTGGCGCTGCAGATGCTCGAGGCGGAACGCTACGACCTCGCAATCCTCGACATGCACATGCCGGGCATGGACGGCGCGACGCTCGCCGCGCGCATCCGCCAGGCCGGGCACGCGCTGCCGCTGGTGCTGTTCTCGTCGCTCGGGCGCAGGGAGGCGAGCGACGGCCTCTTCACGGCGACGCTGGCCAAGCCGCTGCGCCAGAGCCAGCTCCACGACACGCTGGTGTCGCTGCTGGCGCACGACGACGCGGCGCCGCGCCCCGCCGCCGCGCCGGCGCGGCCGCGCATCGATGCCGAGATGGCCGCACGCCACCCGCTGCGCATCCTGCTCGCCGAGGACAACGTCGTGAACCAGAAGCTCGCGCTGCGCCTGCTGCAGCAGATGGGCTACCGGGCCGACGTGGCCGGCAACGGCATCGAGGCCATCCAGTGCGTTGCCCGCCAGCCCTACGACGTCGTGCTGATGGACGTGCAGATGCCCGAGATGGACGGGCTCGAGGCGAGCCGCCGCATCGTCGCGCGCTGGCCCGATGCGGCCATGCGCCCGCGCATCGTCGCGATGACGGCCAACGCGATGCAGGGCGACCGCGAGGCGTGCCTCGCCGCCGGCATGGACGACTACGTGACCAAGCCGATCCGGGTCGAGACGCTGGTCGAGGCGCTGAACCAGGCGAAGGCGCGCGATGGGGCCTAGACCGACCGCCACGCGTGCGGCGGCGCGGCTGGAGCGGCTCGTCCAGCTCCCGCTGCGCTTGGGCCGCCTGAAATCCGAGGCCGCGTTGCACGCGGCCATCGTCGCCGAGGCCACCCGCTTGCTGCGCCCGCAGCGCGTGCTGCTGGTCCTGCAGGCCGACCGGCAGGCGTCGCACATCGCCGCATCCAAGCTGCCCGCCGGCGAAGACGCCGCCGCCTTGTGCCGAGCGGTGACGCCCTGGCTCGACGAGGCCCTCGCCAGTGGCGCCTGCCGCTTGCGCCACGGCCCCGACGGTGCCGCGCCAACCGACCAGCGCAGCTGCCTGGTGGCGCCGCTGCAAGCACCTCAGGGCCCGCTGGGATGCCTGTACGCCGACACCGAGGGTCAGCATGGCCGCTTCGAGGCCGCCGACCGCGACCTGCTCGCGACGCTGGCGAGCCAGGCCGCGGTGGCGCTGGCCAACCTGCGCACGAACGTCGGACTCCAGCGCAAGGTCGGCGAGCGCAGCGCCGAGGTGCACGCCGCGCGAGGGCGGGCCGAGCAGCGCGCGGCCGAGTTGGCGATCATCAACAGCATCCAGCACGGCATCGCCGGCAGCCTGGACTTCCAGGGCATCGTCGAGCTGGTAGGCGAGCGGCTGCGCGAGGTGCTGCACTCGGACAACATCTCGATCCGCTGGTTCGATCCCGCCACGGGGCTGCTACACCTTCCGTACGCCATTGAGCTGGGTCAGCGCCTGCATGTGCCGCCCAGCAGTACGGGCGAGGGCAGTTCCTGGTCGCGCGTCCGGGCGACGCGGCGGCCCCTGGTGCTGACGGGTCCCGAAGTCCACGCAATGCCAGGCACCGCGACCGCGCTGGCCGAGGCCTACGTGCCGATCATCGCTGGCGATCAGGTGCTCGGTCTGGTGGTGATGGAGGACCACACCCGTGCCGACGCGTTCGGCGAGGCCGAGATTCGGCTGCTCAGTACCGTCGCCACCGCGATGGGCGTGGCGCTGCAGAGCGCGCTGCGCTTCGCCGAGACACAGCGCCTGTTGAAGGAGACCGAGGCCCGCAACGCCGAGCTGGCGGTGATCACCAGCATCCAGCAAGGCATGTCCGAGGCGATGGACTTCCAGGCCATCGTCGACCTCGTCGGCGACAAGCTGCGTGAGGTCTTCGCCACCGGCAACCTGCTGATCAGCTGGCGCGACGAGGCGGCCGGAATGCGCCGCCTGCTCTACTCCTACGAGCACGGCGTCCGGCTCGAGCACGCCCCGGTGCCCGACCGGCTCGACCGACCGATCGACCAGGCGATGCTGCAGCGCAGGCCGGTCGTCGTCGCCACGCCGGCGCAGGGTGAGAGCCTCGGGCTGTATCACTTCGCGGGCACCGACGAGAGCCTGTCGTCGGTGTTCGTGCCGATGTTCAGCGGCGAGCGCCTGCTCGGCACCATCGTGCTCGAGAACTACGAGCGCGAGAACGCCTTCGGCGACGCCGAGGTGCGTCTGCTGTCGACGATCGCCGCGAGCATGGGCGTTGCGCTCGAGAACGCGCGCCTGCTCGAAGACACCCAGCGCCGCGAGCGCGAGTCGACGGCGCTGTCGGAGGTCGGGCGCGACCTGTCGGCGACGCTCGACCTCGCGACGGTCATGGATCGCATCGCCGCGCACGCCAAGGACCTGCTCGCGGCGCAGAACTCGGCGATCTTCCTGCCCGACTCGGCCACCGGCAAGTACCGTGCGATCGTCGCGCTCGGCGAACTCGCCGCGGCGCTGAAGGCGACGACGATCGAGCCCGGCCAGGGGATCATCGGCAACCTGCTGCGCAGCGGCAAGGCCGAGTACATCAACAATTCGGCCGCCGACGCGCGCGCGCTGCAGGTGCCCGGCACCGCCACGCGCAGCGACGAGCGGCTGATGGTGGTGCCGCTGCTCGGCGGAGAAGCGGTGCTCGGTGCGATGGTGGTATGGCGCAGCGGCGGCAGCCCGTTCGAGGCGCGCGAGCTCGCCTTCCTCGAGCGCCTGTCGCGCCAGGCGGCAATCGCGCTGCAGAACGCGCGCCTGTTCGACGAGACGAGGGAGGCTTTGCAGCGGCAGACCGCGACGGCCGAAGTGCTGAAGGTCATCGCGCGCTCGCCCTCCGACGTGCAGCCGGTGTTCGATGCCATCGTGCAAAGCGGGGCGCGACTGTTCAGCCGCAAGACCGCATTGCGCACGCTCGAAGCCGATGGCTTGTTGCGCCGCGCACGAAGCTATGCGCTCACCGACGGCGAGTTCCATGGGCCCGATCTGCTGCCGGTCGATCGGAAGAGCCTGGTCGGCATGGCCGTGCTCGAAGGCCGCGCCTTGCAGGTGGCCGACACCCAGGCTCCCGGGTCCGACGTCTTTCCGGCCTCTTACGCGCGCGCGCTGGCGTTTCGCTCGATCGCCTCGGCGCCGCTGATGCTCAATGGTGCCGCGATCGGCGTGATCTCGATGTCGTCGCCGCAGCCGGGCGCCCTGTCGGACAAGCAGATGGAGCTGCTCGCGACCTTTGCCGACCAGGCCGCGATCGCGATGCAGAACGTGCGGCTGTTCCGCGAGACGCAGGAGGCGCTTGCGCACCAGACGGCCACGGCCGACATCCTGCGCGTCATCAGCGCCTCGCCGACGGACGTGCAACCGGTGTTCGAGGCCATCGTCGGCACCGCGATCGCGCACCTGGGCTGCGACATCGCGATCGTGCAGACCGTGAGCGGCGACACCTACGCGCCGCGCGCCATGGCCACGCCGGCCGGGCTGACGCCGGTGCCGGGTGCGCAGCGGATGCCGGTGGACCCGCAGGCCAACTTTCCGTCGCGCGCGATCGTCGGCAAGGCCATGCTGCACGTGAGCGACTGGACGGCCGTGCCGCTGCCGCCGCACGAGCAGCTGCGGCACGAGCAGCTGGGCCTGAACTCGGCGCTATATCTGCCGCTCCTGCGCGGCGACGACTGCGTCGGCGTGCTGGTGCTGGGCAGCAGGCGCGCGCGCGCCTTCAATGACAAGGCCATCGCGCTAGCCGAGTCGTTCCGCGACCAGGCGCTGATCGCGATCGAGAACGTACGGCTGTTCAACGAAACCCGGGAGGCGCGCGAGCAGGCCGAGGTCGCGAAGGCCCAGGCCGAGACCGCCAACGAAGCCAAGAGCGCCTTCCTCGCGACCATGAGCCACGAGATCCGCACGCCGATGAACGCGGTGATCGGCATGAGCGGCCTCTTGCTCGACACCAAGCTCGACGACGAGCAGCGCGACTTTGCCTCGACCATCCGCGACAGCGGCGACGCGCTGCTGACGATCATCAACGACATCCTCGACTTCTCGAAGATCGAGGCCGGGCGCATGGACGTCGAGCGCCAGCCCTTCGACCTGCGCGAGTGCGTCGAGTCGGCGCTCGACCTGATCGCGGGCCGCGCCGCCGAGAAGCGCCTCGACATCGCCTACGACTTCGAGGGCGAGGTGCCGGCCGCGATCGAAGGCGACGTGACGCGGCTGCGCCAGATCCTGCTGAACCTGCTCTCCAACGCGGTCAAGTTCACTGAAGCCGGCGAGGTCGTGGTCACGGTGCGGCCCGAGGGCGAACGGCTGCGCTTCAGCGTGCGCGACACCGGCATCGGGCTGTCGGAGGCCGGCAAGTCGCGGCTGTTCCAGAGCTTCAGCCAGGCCGACAGCTCGACCACGCGCAAGTACGGCGGCACGGGTCTGGGGCTTGCGATCAGCAAGAAGCTCGCCGAGCTGATGGGCGGAACGATGTGGGTCGAGAGCGCCGGGCCCGGCCAGGGAAGCAGCTTCCACTTCACGATCGACGGCCGGCCCGCGGCGCTGCCCCCGGGCGCGCGGCGCGACCTGCTGGGCGAGCAGGCCGAGCTGCGCGGCAAGCGCATCCTGGTCGTCGATGACAACGCGACCAATCGCCGCATCCTGGCGCTGCAGTGCACGCGCTGGGGAATGCAGGTCGAGGCCGTCGAGACCCCCGACGCCGTGCTGCAGCGCCTTGCGCAGGCGCGCTTCGACCTCGCCATTCTCGACATGCACATGCCCGGCATGGACGGCCTGGCGCTGGCGCAGCGCATCCGCGCGGCCGGCCTCGCAGCGTTGCCGCTGGTACTGTTCACCTCGCTCGGCCGGCGCGAGGCGGGCGACGGTCTCTTCGCAGCGACGCTCACCAAGCCGCTGCACCAGAGCCAGCTCTTCGACACGCTCGTCACGCTGCTCGCAAGCGACGCCAGCGCGGAGGCGGCGTCGTCGCGCGCCGCACCCGCAGTCGCAAAGCCGAAGATCGACGCCACGCTCGCCCGGCGCCACCCGCTGCGCATCCTGCTCGCCGAGGACAACGTCGTGAACCAGAAGCTCGCGCTGCGCCTGTTGCAGCAGATGGGTTACCGCGCCGATGTCGCGTCGAACGGCATCGAGGCCATCGAGTGCATCGTGCGCCAGCCCTACGACGTGGTGCTGATGGACGTGCAGATGCCCGAGATGGACGGGCTCGAAGCTGCGCGCCGCATCACCGCCAGGTGGCAGCCGAACGCCCGCCCGCGCATCGTCGCAATGACCGCCAACGCGATGGAAGGCGACCGCGAGGCGTGCCTCGCCGCCGGGATGGACGATTACGTGACCAAGCCGATCCGCGTGGACGCCCTGGTCGAGGCCTTGGACCGCGTGCCTGCACGCAACGGGAGTTGATCACCATGCACATCGACCGCGCCACCTTTGCCGAGCTGCAGGATTCCGCCGGCGCCGAGTTCGTGACCGAGCTCGTCGGCACCTTTCTCGAAGACGCACCGGCGCTGATCCATGAGCTGCGCAGCGCGCGCGCCAAGGGCGACGCCGAGCGCTTTCGCCGGGCCGCGCATTCGCTCAAGTCCAACAGCCACACTTTCGGCGCCACGGCGCTGGGCGCAATGGCGCGCGAGCTGGAGTTGAAGGGCCTGGCGGCCGACGCTGCGGCGGACGCGGCGGCGATCGAGGCGATTGCCGCGAGCTACGCCGCTGCTGCCGCTGAACTGAAGGAGCTTTGTCATGGCTGATCCTCCGGCGCGCCTGCTGGTCGTCGACGACAACAAGGTCAACCGCCTGCTGCTCGCGCGCAGCCTCGATCTGCAGGGCCACCGCTCGGCGCTGGCCGAGAACGGCCGCGTCGCGCTCGAGATGCTGAGGCGCGAGGCCTTCGACCTGCTGCTGCTCGACATCGAGATGCCCGAGCTGAACGGCTTCGAGGTGCTCGAGCAGTTGAAGGCCGACCGCCAGTTGCGCGACATCCCGGTCATCGTGACCTCGTCGGTCGAGGGCGTGGCCAATGTCGTGCGCTGCATCGAGCTCGGCGCTGAAGACTACCTCGCCAAGCCGGTCAATCCGGTGCTGCTCAAGGCGCGCATCGGCGCGAGCCTCGAGAAGAAGCGCCTGCGCGACCAGCAGAAGGAGCTGGTGCGCCGCTTCGCGACCTCCGAGGTCGCGCAGGACCTGGCCGAATCGGGCTTCGCCCTCGGCGGCCGGCGCGTGCACGGCTCGGTGATGTTCTCCGACATCCGCGGCTTCACCGCGCTCGTCGAATCGCAGCCGCCGGAGGAGACGATCGAACTCCTGAACACCTACTACACGCTGATGTTCGACGCCATCACCGGCCACGGCGGCGTCGTCAACCAGATGATCGGCGACGGGCTGATGGCGATCTTCGGCGCGCCGCTGCAGCTGGACGATCCCTGCGGCGCAGCGGTGCGTGCGGCGCAGGAGATGATCGACATGATCGGGCTCTACAACGCCGAACGCGCGGCCGAGGGCAAGGCCGCGATCGCAATCGGCATCGGCATCGCCACCGGCGAGATGGTGGCCGGCTATACCGGCACCCAGACCCGCGCCACCTACACCTGCATCGGCGACACCGTCAACCTAGCGGCGCGGCTGGAGGCGCACACCAAGGTCGCGCTGCGCGCGATCCTGATCGACGACGCGACGCGCGCGGCGCTGGGCGAGGCCGCCGCCGTCGAAGCGCTGGGTGCGGTGCCGTTCAGGGGCAAGGCAGCGCTGGTGGAGGTGTTCGCGGTCGGTGACAGCCGCCTGCCCTAGTCGACGCCGCGCGGAAAGGCAACGCTCACGCGCAGCCCGCCGAGCGGCGAGTCGGCCAGCGTGACCCGCGCGCCGTGGCGCTCGGCAACGCTGCGCACGATCGCGAGCCCCAGGCCGCTGCCATCGGCGCCGGGGCCGATGTTCGACGCCTCGTCGCGGCGGTAGAAGCGGTCGAACACGCGCTCGCGGTCGGCCGCGGGAATGCCCGGACCGGCGTCGTCGACGACGAGCAGCGGTGCCTCGCCATCGAGCGCGACCCGGAGTTTCACGCGCGATCTCGGCGGCGAGTAGCGCACGGCGTTGTCGGCCAGGTTGCGCACCAGCGCGGCGAGCGCGGCGCGTTCGCCCTCGACCTGCACCGTTTCGTCGGCGTCAAGCTCGATCTCGGTGCCGCGCGAGACGGCGTAAGGCACGCAATCGGCCAACACCTGGCGCACGAGCTCGCCGAGCACGATGCGCTCCTCGCCGGTGACCGGCGTTCCGGGCTCGCTGCGCGCCAGCGTGAGCAGTTGTTCGACCAGGCGCACCGCGCGCTCGACCCCAGCCGACAGCGCGTCGAGCGCCGCTGCGCGCGCGGCTTCGTCGGGCGAGCGGCGCAGACGGCCGATCTGCAGCCGCAACGCGGTCAGCGGCGAGCGCAGTTCGTGCGCCGCATCGGCAACGAAGGCACGCTGCGCATTGAACGACGCCGACAGGCGCGCCAGCAGCGCATTGAGCGCCTGCACCAGCGGCGTGACCTCGTCGGGCAACCCCGCCAGCGGCAGCGGGTCGAGCGCCTGCGCGTCGCGTGTGCGCACGCTGCCGGCCACGCGCTGCAGCGGCCTGAAGGCGAGCGCGACCAGCCACCACACGGCCGCCGCCATCAGCGGTGCGACGGCAAGCAGCGGCAGCACGCTGCGCAGCGCGGCCTGGGCGGCGACGCGCTGGCGGATCTGCTGCGGTTGCGCAACCTGGATCACGCGATCGTCGGTCGCGACGCTGAACGCGCGCCAGGTCTTGTCGCCGACCGCCACGTCGGCAAAGCCGAGCACGGCGCGCGCCGGCAGCTCGGTGTGCGCGCGCGAGGCGTAGATCGCGCGGCCGTCGACGGTCCAGATCTGGATCACGAAATCGAACTCGCTGTCGGCCAGTGCACCGGCCTGCGCCGGCGCGATCTCGCCCTGGTCGCGCAGCGACAGCGCCATCTGGCGCAACTGGTAATCGAACAGCGCCTCGGCCTCGCGCAGCACGTTGCGGTAGGCCGCCAGGCCCATCACCAGCGCACCGAAGGCGAGCGTGGCGAGAATCCACAGCAGCAGGCGCGCGACGGTCACTCGGGATCGAGCGCATCGCGCCCCGGGTGGTAACGTGCCTTTGCCCCGGACCGTCGCCGCGGCCCCCCCCCCCCCCCGGCGCCGCCCCCCCCCCCCCCCCCCCCCCCGCCCCCCCCCCGGGGGGGGCCCCCCGGCGGGGGCCCGGGGGGGGGGCGGGGGGGCCCCCGCCCCCCCCCCGCCCCCCCCGGGCGGGGCGGGCCCCCCGGGGGGCGCCCGGCCGGCGGGGGGCCGGCTCCCCCCCGTCGCACCCCGCCCCGCGCACCCGCGTCCCCAGGGGGACCGGTCGCCGCAGGCGACCAGGGGGCGCGGCGGTGTTAGCGCGCCGGACCCGATCCGGGTCCCCCGGTCGGGTTCGGTGCCCCCTCGGGGGGCGGCCGCCAGACGGCCGGGGGCGAACTTCACTTCGGCTCGCCGACGTAATAGCCCACGCCACGCACGTTGCGGATCGCATCGGGCCCGAGCTTGCGCCGCAGCTGGTGGATGTAGACCGAGACCGCGTTGCTCTCGATCTCCTCGCCCCAGCCGTAGAGTCGGTCTTCGAGCTGGGCGCGCGAGAGGATCGCGCCCGGCCGCACGAGCAGTGCCTCGAGCACCGCGAACTCGCGCGCCGACAACGCCACCGGCGCTCCGGCGAGCGTGACCTGGCGCGTCGCCGGATCGAGGCGCAGCGCGCCGTGCTCGAGCACTGGCTCGCCGCGGCCGGCATGGCGGCGCAGCACGGCGCGCATGCGGGCATTGAGCTCCTCGAGCTCGAAGGGCTTGACGAGGTAGTCGTCGGCACCGGCATCGAGCCCGGCAACACGGTCGCCGAGCGCGTCGCGCGCGGTAAGGACGATCACCGGCGTCGTGTCCTTGCGTTCGCGCAGCGCACGCAGCACATCCAGGCCGCCGCCCCACTGCTGCGCGTTGGGCAGGCCGAGGTCGAGCAGCACGAGGTCGAAGCGCTCGGACGAGAGCGTCGCGTTGGCCGCGCGCGCGTCGTAGACCCAGTCCACCGCGTAGCCCTCGTCGCGCAGCGCCTGGCGCAGGCTGTCGCCGATCATGCGGTCGTCTTCTACGAGCAGGAGTCGCATCGTGTCGCGCAGGTGCCAGGCAGGGGGACAGTCGCGAAGAATAGCGCCAGCGCAGATTCTCACCCGCCGTCACCGAACGAGAACGCCAGCGGCAGGTCCGCAGCGGTGCTCTCCGGCGCCCCGTTGACCGCCTCGACCCGCCCCGCGCCCAACCGCGGCGACAGCGCACGCGTGAGTTCCAGGCCAACGCGAGCCATATCTGGCCTGGTGCCCACCGTGCGTGCGGCCGCGGCGCGACAGGTTATCGTTCGCCCTCGATGAACGAGCCGCAGACCCTCCGCGACGAGCGCCTGTCGATGCGCGACCTGCTCGCCACGAGCGGCCCGTTCGTGCTGCTCGCGGTGGCGCTGCTGGCCATCGCGTACTGGGTGCTCGACCCCTCGCCACCGCGGCGCGTGGTGCTCGCCACTGGACCCGAGCAGGGCGCCTATGCCGAGTTCGGCAAGCGCTATGCGGAGTTGCTCGCGGCGCACGGCATCCAGGTCGAACTGCGCAACACGGAGGGCTCGGCCGAGAACCTGAAGTTGCTGCGCGACGCAGACTCGGGCGTCGACATCGCCTTCGTGCAGGGCGGTGCCGACCGCAAGCATGGCCGCGACGAGGACGTCGACGCCGGGCTCGTCTCGCTCGGCAGCCTGTTCTACGAGCCGGTCTGGGTCTTCTACCGCGAGCAATCCGCGCGCCGCCTGCTCGGCGACCGGCCCCTCGACAGCCTGGCCCAGGCTCCCGGGTGGAAGCTCAATATCGGACTGCCGGGCAGCGGCATCGCGGTGCTGATGGAAAAGCTGCTCGAGGCCAACGGGCTCGACCCCGACCGCCTCGACCTGGCGCGCCTCGCGCTCACGCCCGGCGTCGTCGGCCTGCTCGAGGGGCCCGTGGACGCGATGGCCTTCGTCACCGCGCCCGAGTCGCTGATGGTGCAGATGCTGCTGCAGACCCCGGGTATCGCGCTGATGGACTTCAGCCAGGCCGAGGCCTACTCGCGCCTGTTCCCGTTCATGAGCCCGGTGACGCTGCCGCGCGGCGTCGTCGATCTCGGGCGCAACATGCCGCCGCGCGATGTGCGCCTGGTCGCGCCGACCGGCACGCTGGTGGCGCGCGACAGCACGCACCCGGCGCTGATCCAGCTCTTCGTGCAGGCCGCGGCGCAGGTGCATGGCGGTGCGGGCTGGTTCCACCACAAGGGCGAGTTTCCGAACGCGCGCAATACCGAGCGGCCGCTCGCCGACGAGGCCGCGCGCTTCTACCGCAGCGGCGTGCCGCTGCTGCAGCGCTATCTGCCGTTCTGGCTCGCCAACCTGTTCGAGCGCATGTGGCCGGTGCTCGTGACCCTCATCGCGGTGCTGCTGCCGCTGTCGCGGATGCTGCCGCCGCTGTACGAGTTTCGCGTGCGTTCGCGCATCTTCCGCTGGTACGGCCAGTTGCGTGCGCTCGAGGACGAGGTCGGTGCACGCGACGCGAGCGAGATCGGACGCGAGCTCGACGCGCTCGAGCGCCGCGTCGAGCACATCGCGGTGCCGCTGGCCTACGTCGACGAGCTCTACGCGCTGCGCAGCCACATCGACATGGTGCGGGGGCGGTTGCCGCTGCTGCCCGGGCCAGGCGGCGCGCAGTGAACCTTCGCGGGGATCGGCCTCGCCCTGCAGGCCTGCCCGGCACTTGCCCCGCCTAGAATTGCCGCCTCGCGGCGATCCCGCGTCACCCCACTCGGAGCCCCACACAATGGACACCCGCACCTCACCGGCCCGCCTGCGGCTCGAAAGGGTCCGCGGCGCGTTGCAGCGCCATGGCCTCGACGCCGTCCTCGTGCCGTCGAGCGACCCGCATCTGTCGGAGTACCTGCCCGAGCGCTGGCAGGCGCGGCAGTGGCTGTCGGGCTTCAGCGGTTCGATGGGGACGCTGGTCGTGACGCGCACGCAGGCGGCCCTGTTCGCCGACAGCCGCTACTGGACGCAGGCCGAGGGCGAGCTTGCCGGCAGCGGCATCGAGCTGGTGAAGATCCCGACCGGCTCGTCGACGCTGCATCTCGACTGGCTGGCGCGCGAGATGGCACGCGGCCAGACGCTCGCCGTCGACGGCCAGGTGATCGGCCTTGCCGCGGCGCAGGCGCTGCGCGCGGCGCTGACCGGGGTCGGCGCGAGCCTGCGCACCGACCTCGACCTCATTGCGGAGGCCTGGGCCGACCGGCCCGCGTTGCCGGCAGCGCCGATCTACGAGCACCTCGCGCCGCATGCGCCGCTGGCGCGCGCCGACAAGCTGGCGCAGTTGCGCGCCGCGATGGCGGCCCACGGCGCGACGCACCACCTGATCTCGACGCTGGACGACATCGCGTGGCTCTTCAACCTGCGCGGCGGCGACGTCAGCTACAACCCGGTCTTCCTCGCCCACGCGCTGATCACGAAGGACGGCGCGACGCTCTTCGTCGCCGACGGCAAGATCGACGCGCCGCTACGCGCGCGCCTTGCCGCCGACGGCGTCGCCCTCGCGCCCTACGCCGGCGCGGCGGCCGCACTGGCGGCGCTGCCCGCGTCGGCCACGCTGCTCGTCGATCCGAAGCGCATCACGCTCGGCCTGCGCGAGCAGGTGCCGGCCGCGGTGCACATCGTCGAGGCGATCAACCCGAGCACCCTCGCCAAGAGCCGCAAGAGCGACGCCGAGGCGGCGCATGTGCGCGCGGCGATGGAGCACGACGGCGCCGCGATGTGCGAGTTCTACGCGGGGTTCGAGCAATCGCTGGCGCGCGGCGAGCGCCTGACCGAGATCGACGTCGCCGAGCGTCTGGCCGAGGCGCGCGCGCGCCAACCCGACCTGCGCGGGACAAGCTTTGCCACCATCGCAGGCTTCAACGCCAACGGCGCGCTGCCGCACTACCACGCGACGCCGGAGACGAACGCGGTGATCGCGGGCGACGGCCTGCTGCTGATCGATTCGGGCGGTCAGTACCTCGGCGGCACGACCGACATCACGCGCGTGTGGCCGATCGGAAGCGTGAGCGCGGCGATGAAGCGCGACTACACGCTGGTGTTGAAGGGCACGCTCGCGCTCAGCCGCACCCGCTTTCCGCGCGGCACGCCGTCGCCGATGCTCGACGCGATCGCGCGCGCGCCGCTGTGGGAGCAGAGCCTGGACTACGGCCACGGCACCGGCCACGGCGTGGGCTACTTCCTCAACGTGCACGAAGGCCCGCAGTCGATCAGCAAGACCGTTCCCGAAGCGCACATGGCGATGGAGCCGGGCATGATCACCTCGATCGAGCCGGGGCTGTACCGCGTCGGCCAGTGGGGCGTGCGGATCGAGAACCTGGTGCTCAACGTGCCGGCACCGAGCGACGGCTGCGGCGAATTCCTGCAGTTCGAGACGCTGACGCTGTGCCCCATCGACACCCGCTGCATCGAACGCTCGCTGCTGCGCGACGACGAGGTCGCGTGGCTGAACGACTACCACGCCGAGGTGCGACGGCGCCTCGCGCGGCATGTCTCGGGCGCAGCGCTTGCCTGGCTCGAGGCGCGCACCGAGCCGCTGTTGTAGGCAGGCGCACCTCGCCCGGCGTGAGACCGACCGAGTGGAACTCGCCGCGGCCTGCCTCGCCGCGTTCCTCGCGTCGATCCTCGGCGGGCTGTCCGGGTTCGGCACCGGGCTGGTGCTACCGGTGTTCCTCGTGCCGGTGGTCGGCATCGTCAACGTCGTCCCGGTGATGGCGGTGGCGATGGTGCTGAACAACGGCAGCCGCGTCGTCGCCTTCCGCGCCGACATCGCCTGGCCGCATGCGCGCCGCATGCTCGTCTTCGGCCTGCCGGCCTGCGCGCTCGGCGCCTGGGGCTACACGCTGCTCGCCGCGGATGCGATCGCGTTGCTGCTCGGTACCTTCCTGCTCGCCAGTGTGCCGCTGAGGCGGGCGCTGAAGCGCGCGCAGTGGCAGCTCTCGCCGCGCGGCGAACGCATCGCCGGTGCCGGCTTCGGCTTCTTCAACGGCGGCCTGACCGGCACCGGCGTGATCCTGATCTCGCTGCTGATGGCCGCCGGCGTCGACGGCGCGGCGCTGGTCGCGACCGACGCCATCGTCTCGGTGATCATGGGCCTGGCCAAGATCGCGCTCTTCGGCAGCCTGGCCGCGCTCGACGCGCGGCTTGCAGCCACCGGCCTGCTGATCGGCCTGTGCACCGCACCCGGCGCATTCGTCGCGCGCTGGCTGCTGCGCCGCATCCCGGCCGGCGTGCACGCCGGGATCATGGAGGCGGTCGTCGTCGCCGGGGCGCTCGCGCTGCTCTGGCGCGGCCTCGCCCGTTGAGGTCCACATGAAGGACGACCGCAGCGCAGCCATCGGCATCGACCTCGGTGGCACCAAGATCGAGGCGCTGCTGCAGGGCGCCGACGGCCGCGAACGCTGGCGCGAGCGCGTCGCGACGCCGCAGGGCGACTACGACGCGACGCTCGCGGCGATCGCAGGCCTCGTGGAACGAGGCGAGCGCGCGACCGGGCTCGGATCGGCGCAGGTCGGCATCGGCACGCCGGGCAGTGCCGGCGCGGACGGGCTCATGCGCAACGCCAATTCGACCTGCCTCAACGGCCGGCCGCTGCAGCGCGACCTGGAAGCGCTGCTCGCGCGGCCGCTGCGCCTCGCCAACGACGCCAACTGCCTCGCGCTGTCGGAGGCGCACGACGGCGCTGCCGCGGGTGCGGCAGTAGTGTTCGCCGTGATCCTGGGCACCGGCGTCGGCGGTGGGCTGGTCGTCAATGGCGCGCTCATCTCGGGCGCCAACGGCCTGGCCGGCGAGTGGGGCCACAACCCGCTTCCCTGGGCCGATGCCGACGAACAGGGCGCCGCGCCGCGCTGCTATTGCGGCAAGCGCGGCTGCATCGAGACCTGGCTCAGCGGCCCGGCGCTGGCCGCAGACCATGCCCGCCATGGCGGCGCGCCGGCATCGGCGGCGCAGATCGCCGAGCGCGCCGCCGCCGGCGACGCGGCCTGCAGCGCGAGCCTCGAACGCTACGCGGGGCGCCTCGCGCGCGCACTCGCAGTCGTGATCAACATCGTCGACCCCGACGTGATCGTGCTCGGCGGCGGGCTGTCGCGGATCGAGACCCTGTACAAGCGCGTGCCGGCGCTCTGGCCTCGGTACGTGTTCAGCACCGGCGCCGATGCGGCGTCGCGCTCCCGGCTCGTGCCGAGTCGGTACGGCGATGCGTCGGGGGTGCGCGGTGCGGCCTGGTTGTGGCGCAAAGGGTCGCTGGCGCACGACGGCTGATTCGCGCTCGCATCGACGGAGCTTCCTCTCGCCACCAACTGCGCACTCGCGCCAATGGCCGGCCGACGCGCGGGCAGCGCGCCACTCATCGCGCGTGGGCGCGATGCATCCGCCGAAATCGGCGTCCGGTCGCAAGCCGCTTGGCCGCAGCGCGACGCTTCCCTACAGTGGCCTGCATCGAAGCTGCAACCCGCTGCAAGGAGCCGATCATGCTGGACCGTCTGTTCATGCCCGCACTGACTTTCACGCTGCTCGTCGCCGCGACCGCCGCCTTCACTGCCGAGTTCGTGGCGGGTCCGGGCGCGGGGGAACCGCAGCAGGTCGTGACGCTGGAGCGCGTCATCGTCACGGCCGCGCGCGAGTTCGCGCCGGTCGCCCGCGCGGCGCAGGTGGAGGAAGCGACGGTGCTGCGCTGATCGACGCGCGGCGCTACATCTGCCGGAACAGGTGCAGGAAGCTGCGGCTCACCGGCAGCACCTCGCTGCGGCCCGTCAGGTGCACCTCGGCGGTCTCGTTCAGCCCGCGCGTCACCTCGCGCACGCGGTGCAGGTTGACGATCACCGAGCGGTGCACCTGCGCAAAGCGCTCCGGGTCGAGTTCGTCGGCGAGCTCGCGGATCGTCTTGCGTATCAAGGCCTCACCGCCATCCCAGGCGACGAGGGTGTACTTCTCGTCCGAGCGCAGGAAGGCGACCTGCTCGACCGGGATCAGGCGCACGCTCGAGCCCACCGACGCCTTGATCCACTGCAGCCACGCGCGCGGCGAGGCGCGGCGGCGCAGTTCGCCGGCAAGGTGTTCGAGCACGGCCTCGGTGCCCGGCAGCGGCTCCGCAGCGTGCGCGAGCCGCTCCTTCAGGCGCTGCACCGTGTCGGCCAGGCGCACGGCGTCGATCGGCTTGACGACGTAGTCGAGCGCGCCCTGCTCGAAGGCCTGCACCGCGTACTGCTCGTAGGCGGTGACGAAGACGATCTGCGCGCGCCGCGCGATCGAGCGCCCGGCCTCGATGCCGTTCAGGCCCGGCATGTGCACGTCGAGAAGCACGACCTGCGGCAGGTGGGTGTCGAAGAGCTCGACCGCCTCGCGCCCGTTGCGCGCCTCGGCGACGATGGCGAGCTCGGGCCACAGCCGCGCCAGGTGGCCGCGCAGGCTTTCGCGCAGCAGCGGCTCGTCGTCGGCGATGAGGGCCGTCGGCGCGCCGGCCGTCATGCGCCGGCTCCGCTCGGCAGCACGATCTCGGCGCGCAGCCCATGCGGCGCGACTTCGTTCAGCTCGAGCCGCGCGGCGCTGCCGTAGAACGCCTGCAGGCGCGCGCGCAGATTCGTCAGGCCCGTACCCGGCGCAGCCGTCTCGGCCATGCCGACCCCGGTATCGGCGACCCACAGCCTGACGCCGCCATCGCCGTCGCGCCTCCCGCCGACCTCGATGCGGCCGCCCTCCTCGATCGGGTCGATGCCGTGGTGCACCGCGTTCTCGACCAGCGTCAGCAGCGCCATCGTCGGGAAGCGCAGGCCGCGCAACTCGGGCGCCAGCGTCACGTCGAACGTCATCCGGTCGGGCATGCGCAGGTGCATCAGTTCGAGGTAGGCGCGCACCAGGTCGAACTCGGCGGCCAGCGTGGCGTCTGCATCCGACAGGCGCGGCATCGCGGCGCGCAGGTAGGCGATCAGGTGGCGCAGCACCGGCGCCGCGCGCTCCGAGCCCGACTCGACCAGCGCCTGCACGTTGGCCAGCGTGTTGAACAGGAAGTGCGGCTCGATCTGCGCCTGCAGCAGCGACAGCCGCGCATCGAGCGCCGTCCGTTCGAGCGTGCTCCTCTCGAGTGCGAACTGCAGGTCGGCGGCACGTGCCTGCGCGTCGCGCGCGCGGTACAGCGCGCCGAGGGCGACGACGATGCCCACGACGAGCGCAGTCGCCGAGATCGCGGCGAAGCCCGTCACCCTCCCTTCGTGGCTGAACAGCTGCGCCACGTCGCCATCGACCGTGAACAGGTAGACGAGGAAGGTGGCAAACGGCGCCACGAGGGCGACCGCGAGCACCTGCACCAGCCAGCGCGGCAGCCAGCGCGACGGCCAGAGTTCGGCGCCGGCAAAGGCCAGCAGCAGCATCGCGCCGACGAACAGCGTGCGGCCGAGGACGACCGGGAACGGCGTGACGAAGATCGGGTTGAGCAGCGCCGCACCGAGCCCGCTCAGCAGCAGGACGGTGGCGATGCGGCGCACCGTGAGCGCCGCCGCCCAGCGGGCGAGCAGCGAGGTAGACGACGGGGCTGCAGGCGAACTCATGCGGCGCACGATAGCCGGCCTGCCGCGCCAAGACCAGCCTCACGCCGCACCGCTGCGACGGGCGGCGGTTTGGCGGGGCCGAACGACGGCGCGCGGGGTCAGGGCTGGGCGGGTCCGGGGTCGGGCCTCAGCCCTCGCCGGGCCGCTCCCAAGAGGGCTGAGCTCCCCTCGGGGGGTGACACCGCAGGTGTCTTGGGGCCGTCATCGCCTTCAGGTGCCGCTGCGCACCATCTGCGCGGCAAGGGCCTGGGCGAGCGTCTCGGCGCTGTCCTGCAGGTGGGCGCGCGTCTCGGGCGTGAGGCCGGCGCGCTGCGAGGCGCTGTCGATCTTCTTGGCGAGCGTGCGCGCCCTGCGCGCGCAGCAGGCTGCGCGCATCGGCGCGCGAGAGCGCCTGCGGCCGCAGCAGCAACGTCGAGACGCGATTGACGTGCTCGCGCTGCAGTTCGCGCCGCAACGGCGCGATGTCGGTCGCCTTGGCGCCAGGGGCCACCTCGCTCCACACGGCCTGCGCGAGGCTCGCGTAGAGCTCGGCGACGGTCAGCGCGGCGGCGTCGCCGGGGCCGGCCTTCTGCGCGCTGTCGAGCAGGCGCACCGCCACGGCGTCGCTCATCAGCACGGCGAGCAGGCTGCGCTGCACGTCGAGCACCTGGGTCGAGATCGCGTAGTCGGTGGCCGCACCGTCGCCCGCGGCAATGGCATCGCGGCGCGCCTGGAAGTCGGGCGCCAGCCGGCGTTGCAGCGCGGGCGAGATGCGCAGGCTGTCGGCGGCGAGGAGCTCGGTCGTGATGAGCTGCAGGGCCTCGCGCTGCTGCGCTGCCGGCAACGGCTGCAACGGGTCGCGCCCGCTGCCCGGCGCGTCGCGCAGCGTGCGCACGCCGCCAATCTGGCGCGCGAGCATGCCCGACGCGCGGCCGACATCGTTGACCGCGTAGATCACCGAGCGGCGCAGCACCGCATAGCCCTGGTCGAGGCGCGGCACGCGCAGTTCCTGGCGGCGCAGCATGTCCTGCGCGATCGCGATGCGCTTGCGCGCGAAGGCGACGACGTCGCTGCCGAGGTCGAGCTGAATCACCTCGGGGTCGATGCCGAGGCTTGCGTCCTCGTCGGTGCCGAAGGCCAGCTGTGGCTCGGCGCTGCGCGCCGCGATGCGCGCCAGGGCCGCCGCCTCCTCCTCGAGCGCGAACGGCCGGTAGGCATATTCGATCGCCCAGTAGTCATAGGGGCCGAGCGCGGTCGTGAACGGCCTGCCCTGCAGCACGCGGCGCTCGCGCGGGGCGTTCAGGTTGATCGGCATGTACTCCATCGCCGAGGCCGTGGTGCCGTTGGCGGCGGTGAACTCCGGGTCCGAAAGCTGCTCCTCGGTGTAGGCGCGCGAAGCGCGGAAATTGTGGCGCAGCCCGAGCGCATGCCCGACCTCGTGCAGCGTGACCTGGCGCGCATAGTCCTCGACCCACTTCTGCGCCTCGGGGCTCGCGGGTCGATCTCGCCGCGCACGTCGAGCAGTTCGAGCGCATAGGCGAGTTGCTCGCCGGCGAGTTCGGCGAACTCGCAACTCGCGTCGTGCGCATGCGCGCCGAGCTGCGGCGCAAGCACCTGCGACCGCACCGAGCGCACGTTGCGGGTGTCCAGGCTCTCGAGAGCGATGCCGGCGCTCAGGATCTCGCCGGTGCGCGGGTCGACATGGCGCTGGCCGATGCCGCCGAACGCGGGCCGGGCGTTCGTCATCCAGCGGATGGACGCGCGCCCATGATCCAGCGTGTCGAAGTCAGCGTCGGCGGGCTGGACCTCGACGCGCAGCGCATCCTTGAAGCCGATGGCCTCGAAGGCCTTGTTCCACTCCAGCACGCCGGCGGTGACGGCGGCGCGGTACTTGTACGGCACCGTGCGATCGATCCAGAACGTGATCGGCTTGACCGGCTCGGACAACTCCGCCGCCGCATCCTTCTTCTCCAGACGCCAACGACTGACGTAGCGCTGGCGCGGGTTGCGCAATGTCGTCGGCAAAGTCGACGACCGAGCTCGTGAAGTGGCCGATGCGCGCGTCCGCCAGGCGCGGCCCGCAGCGGCTGCTCGGGCAGGCGCGCCAGCGTGTAGTGCATCGTGATGAAGAGGCTGCGCGCGGCGGGCACGCTGCGCGGCACGCTCGGCACGGGCACCGCCGGTTGCGCCAGCTGCGGCGGGCTGATGGACGCCGTCGCAAAGTGGCTCAGCACTTCGATCGTTGTCGACTCGGGCGCGTTGCGCAGTGCGGTGATCGCCGAGTTGCGCGCGTCGAAGACATAGCCCTGGCGGTAGCTGCGCTGCAACTGCGCGGCGGTAGCCGTCAGGTCGGCGACGAACAGGGCGTTGGCTTCGACGAGGATGGTCTTGCGCCTGGATGGGACTGGCTCAGCACCGCCGTGCTCGCGACCAGACTCGGCGAGAACGCGGCCTCGACGGCGAAGGCCTCGGGCGACCCGGGCTTGGCGACGAACTCGGTGTTGCGCCACAGCAGCTGGATCTGGTTGTGGATGCGCCGGAACTCGACGATGCCATCGTCGAAGCCCATCAGGCCGCCGAAGAAGTAGTTCTCGCCGATGCCGGTCTTGACCTTGGGCGAGAGCAAGTAGGGCTGGTTCAGGTCGGCCTCGGCGATCTCCAGCCAGACCTTGTCGTCCTTCTGCCAAAGCGGGAACAAGCCGTCGCGGCGCTTGGCGTCCTTGACGACTTCGGCGAAGGGCCGCAGGCCGGCAGCCACCGGCGGCGAAGGCGCCCTGGCCGGTGCGGAGGCCGCGGTCGGAACACTGAGTTGCGCACAGGCGCTCAAGACCGAGCCGAGTGTCGCCACGACGGCCAGGCTGCGCAGGAAACGCGGAATCGGGGAACATCGAAGGCGGCTTGGGCCGGTGTCCACACATAGTGCCGAAGAGGCCGGCAGATCGCATTTTCGCCGCCTTCAGGTGCCCGCCGGTGACAGCGGACATTCATCCGCAGGGACCGAGCCCGGCTGCCTCGGGGTGGCCCGACGGTGGCTGGTGCAGTGTTCGACGCTATCCGGTACTTATGCGATCGCGCTTTTGCTCTCCCTGGCGTCGTTGAAATCCTCGCGATACCTCTGGGTATCGCTGCGGTTTGCGCCTAGCCAGGAAGCCAAATTCGCCGCCACATAAGCACCTCCAAGCATCGAACACTCCACTAGCGGATCGGCTTGAACCTGAGCCGGTGAGGCTTGGCGCCCTCCTCGCCGAGGCGCTTCTTCTTGTCGGCCTCGTACTCCTGGTAGTTGCCGTCGAAGAAGACCCACTTCGAGTCGCCCTCGGCCGCCAGGATGTGCGTGGCGATGCGGTCGAGGAACCAGCGGTCGTGGCTGATGACCATGATCGAGCCGGCGAACTCGAGCAGCGCGTCTTCGAGCGCGCGCAGCGTTTCCACGTCGAGGTCGTTCGACGGCTCGTCGAGCATCAGCACGTTGCCGCCCTGGGCCAGCGTCTTGGCCAGGTGCAGCCGCCCGCGCTCGCCGCCCGACAGGCTGCCCACCAGCTTCTGCTGGTCGTTGCCCTTGAAGTTGAAGCGGCCGATGTAGGCGCGCGAGGGCATGACGAACTTGCCCACGACGATGTTGTCGAGGCCACCGGAGACGTCTTCCCACACCGTCTTGTCGGCGGCCAGCGCATCGCGGCTCTGGTCGACGAAGGCCATCTTCACCGTCGGGCCGATCTTCACCGTGCCCGAGTCCGGCTGCTCCTTGCCGGAGATCAGCCGGAACAGCGTCGACTTGCCGGCGCCGTTCGGGCCGATGATGCCGACGATCGCGCCCGCGGGCACCTTGAAGCTCAGGTCGTCGATCAGCACGCGGTCACCGAAGCTCTTGGTGACGCCTTCGAACTCGATCACCTCGTGGCCGAGGCGGTCGGCCACCGGGATGAAGATCTCGTTGGTCTCGTTGCGCTTCTGGTAGTCGACGTCCGACAGCTCCTCGAAGCGTGCCAGGCGCGCCTTGCTCTTGGCCTGGCGCCCTTTGGGGTTCTGGCGCACCCACTCGAGCTCCTTCTTCATCGCGCGGGTGCGGGCGTCCTCGGTCTTCTGCTCAAGCTCGAGGCGCTTTTCCTTCTGGTCCAGCCAGATGCTGTAGTTGCCCTGGTAGGGGATGCCGCGGCCGCGGTCGAGCTCGAGGATCCACTCGGCCGCGTTGTCGAGGAAGTAACGATCGTGGGTGATCGCCACCACGGTGCCCGGGAAGCGCTTGAGGAAGATCTCCAGCCACTCCACCGACTCGGCGTCCAGGTGGTTGGTGGGCTCGTCGAGCAGCAGCATGTCGGGCTTCTGCAGCAGCAGCCGGCACAGCGCCACGCGGCGCTTCTCGCCGCCGGAGAGCACGCCGATCTTGGCGTCCCAGGGCGGCAGGCGCAGCGCGTCGGCGGCGATCTCGAGCTGCAGGTCGGTGTTCTCGCTGCCGGCCGCGGCGATGATGGCCTCGAGCTCGGCCTGCTCGGCGGCGAGCTTGTCGAAGTCGGCATCCGGCTCGGCGTAGGCGGCATAGACCTCGTCCAGCCTTGCCTTCGCGTCGAGCACGCCGCCGATGCCCTGCTCCACCGCCTCGCGCACCGTCTGTTCGGCGTCGAGCTGCGGCTCCTGTGGCAGGTAGCCGATCTTCAGGTTGGGCATCGGGATCGCTTCGCCCTCGATGTCCTTGTCGATGCCGGCCATGATCTTCAGCAGCGTCGACTTGCCCGAGCCGTTCAGGCCCAGCACGCCGATCTTGGCGCCGGGAAAGAAGGACAGCGAGATGTCCTTCAGGATCTGCCGCTTCGGCGGCACGATCTTGCCGACGCGGTTCATGGTGTAGACGTACTGGGCCATTGCTTTCCTGGTATGCGGTGACTGCGGCGGGCGCCGCCAACCTGCTATTGTCGCCGCTCGCCGCACCGGTCCGAGCCCGCGAACGGGCCGCGCGCTCCGACGCTGCCCCGCCCGCCGCATGCCCCGCCCGCTGTACCTGCTGATGCTGTGCAACCTCGTCCTGGGCACCGGGGTGTTCGTGCTCGGCGGCATCCTCGCACCGCTGG
This sequence comes from Ideonella sp., assembly GCF_016702655.1. Classification (GTDB taxonomy): domain Bacteria; phylum Pseudomonadota; class Gammaproteobacteria; order Burkholderiales; family Burkholderiaceae_C; genus CAIKUF01. The sequence goes on along the minus strand of NZ_JADJDO010000003.1, from coordinate 265,545 downwards.
CCGAATCGCTGCAGGTCAGCGTCGCGACTGCCGGCCAGGCCATGACGGCCTACGCCATCGCGACCGCGCTGCTCGCGCCGCTGCTGCTCGTGATCACCGGGCGCTGGCCGCGCCGCCGGGTGCTCGTGTTCGGGCTGCTGCTGTTCGCGCTCAGCAACTTCGTCTGCGCGTCAGCGCAGGGCCTGGCAACGCTGCTTGCCGGCCGCGTGCTGATGGGCATGGGCGCGGTCTTCACGCCGGTCTCGGGCGGCATCGCGATCGCGCTCGCGCCGCCGGCTGTGCGCGGCCGAGCGCTGTCGCTCGTGTTCCTGGGTATCAGCCTCGGCTACGTCATCGGCATGCCGCTCGGCGCCTGGATCGGATTGCGCTTCGGCTGGCGCTGGCCGGTAGGCCTGGTCGGCGCCTGCGCCGTCGCCGCCGCGCTGGGGCTGGTCGCCCTGCTGCCCGCGCAACATCGCCGCGCCGGGGCGAGCTTCGCCGGCCTGTCGCGGCTGCTGATCCAGCCGGCGATCGCCGCGGCGCTGGCGTTGACGTTGCTCTACTTCACCGCGATCTTCACCGTCTTCTCGTACATCGGGCCGGTACTGCAGGCGCTGACGCCGCTGTCGCCCGAGGCGATGTCAGCGACGCTCGCGATCTTCGGCATCGCCGGCGTCACCGGGACGCTCACCGGTGGCTGGGCCAACGACCGCTTCCGGCGGCCAACGCGCCATGCCGGGTTGCGGCTCGGCCTGCTCGCGGCGACGATGGCCCTGGTGCCGCTGACCCGAAGGCCATTACGTCGCCATGTTGGCGGTGTTCTTCGCCTGGGGGCGTCGCGGGCTTCGGGATGATGACGCCGCAGCAGTCGCGCCTGGCCATGCTCGCGCCGGCACAGACGCCGATCCTGCTGTCCGCTGAACTCGTCGATGCTCTATTTCGGCACCGCCGCCGGTGCAGCAATCGGCGGCGCGACAGCCAGCAGCGTCGGCTTCGAGCGCCTGGCCTGGGTGGCGGTACCGTTCGCGCTCGCCGGCCTGCTGCTGCTCGTGGCCAGGCCGCGGGCGCCGGGCCGAGCGCACCTGAGGCGGCTCAAGGGAAGCCGCGCAAGGCCGATATCCGGGCGAGGACGCAGGTCTGCGCGCCAGGAGAGCTTGTGCCATGCTGTTCAAGACGCTTATCCACCGCCACGGCGAAGGCTGGCTGGCGCCGCTGCCGAGCGAGCTCGACAGCCCGAATACGCTCGTGCTCGCGTTCGGCGCCACGCTCTGCGCCGATCATCCGGACGCGTTCGCCGAGCTCGCGGCGGCCTTTCCGCGCTCGGTGATCGCCGGCTACTCGACATCGGGCGAGATCGCCGGCACGCAGGTCTCAGACTCGAGCATCAGCGTCGCCGTGGCCTGCTTCACGCGCACCACCCTGTGCCGCGCACTGACCGCGGTCGCCAGCGCCGGCGATTCGCGCGCCGCGAACGCCTTGCCGCGCAACTGCCGGCCAATGGGTTTGCGCGCCGTCTTCGTCCTCTCCGATGGCCTGAACGTGAACGGCACGGCCCTGGTGGAGGGCCTGGGCGGTTCGCTGCCGAGCGGCGTGTCGATCAGCGGCGGCCTGGCCGGCGACGGCAGCCGCTAGAGCGCACCTGGGTCCTCGACGGGTCGCAGCCGCGGCGACCGCGGCACGTCTGCGCCGTCGGCCTGTACGGCGATCACGTGCGCGTGAGCCACGGCTGCGACGGCGGTTGGTCGGACTTCGGCCCCGAACGGCGCATCACGCGCTCGCAGGGCAACGTGCTCTACGAACTCGACGGGCAGCCCGCGCTCGACCTGTACAAGACCTACCTCGGCGAGCGCGCGGCCGGGCTGCCTGGCACGGCGCTGCTGTTGTTTCCGCGATCCGGCGCCCCAGCGCGACCGGCGAAGCCCTGGTACGCACCATCCTGGGCATCGACGATGCAGCACGCGCCATGACCTTTGCCGGCGACATGCCCAGGCGCCGTCGCGCGCCTGATGCGCACCAACAACGATCGCTTGATCGACGGTGCGACGCTCGCCGCCGTGCGGGCTCTCGCGCCATCGCGGCGGGTGACGCGCCGTCGATGATCTCGGTCAGTTGCGTCGACCGCCGGCTCGTGCTCGGCGAAGGCGCACCGAAGAAGAAGTCGAAGCCGTTGCCCTCGGCGCGCCGGCACGGGCTGGCCACGTCGGCTTGCTCCTACGGCGAGTTTGCGCCCGCGCTCGGCGGCAGCGGCGTGAGCGAACTGCATAACCAGACCATGACGGTCACCATGCTCGACGAGGCTGGTTGAACTTGGCACTGCACCTGCTCGCGCGCCAGTTGCGGCGCCCTCGGCATCGACCCGCAGGCCCGAGCCCGGCGGCCCCCTGGGCGGCGTTGCTCGAGCGCGTCAGCTGCGCCTACACCGACGCCGACCAGGAGCGCTACCTGCTCGAACGCTCGCAGACGCTCGCCTCGGGCGAGATGACGCGCCTGAACGAGGCGCTGCAGGCCGAACGCGACCAGCTCGAGTCGCGCGTGCGCGAACGCACCGAGGCCCTGCGCCTGGGCGAGGGGCGGCTGGCCAACCTGGTCCGCCGTCGGCCGACTGGATCTGGGAGCAGGATGCCAGTTGCGGTTCACCTACATCTCCGAGGGGCTTCCAGGGAGCCTCCGGCATCGATCCGGTCGAGTTCATCGGCGAGCGCCGCGGCGCAAAGCAACCACTTCGAGGCTCGCGACCGTGCTCGCCCGCCACCTGGCGCAGATCCGAGCGCCACGAGCCCTTTCAGGACTTCCGCTATGGCTGCCGCCGGCCCGACGGGGTGCTGTGCCACATCCGCATCGGCAGCGAGCCGATCTTCGACGCCGACGAGCGCTTCCAGGGCTATCGCGGGGTCGGCACCGACGAGACAGGCCACGCTGGCCGCGCAGCAAGTGCGGCAGCTCGCGAGCTACGACAGCCTGTCCGGGCTGCCCAATCGCAACCTGTTCGTCGCCGGACTCGAGCGCGCCCTGGCTCAGCGGCGCGGCGCGCTGGCGGCAACTTCGGCCTGTGCTTCATCGACCTCGACCGCTTCGGGGCGCTTCAACGACACGCTCGGCCACGCCGCCGGCGACCAACTGCTGCCGATCATGGGGGCGCGCCTGCGCGAGCTGCTGCGCGGAACGACCTGATCCGCGCGCCTGGGCGGCGACGAGTTCGTGGTCCTGCTCGACGGCGAGGCCGACGTGGCCGCCCTCGGCCGTGGCGCGCAAGCTCCTCGCCGTCATCAGCGAGCCGCTGCCGCTGCGCGGACCCGCAGCGTGTGGATCCACGGGCGGCTGCGGCATCGCGGTGATGTACCCGGCCGATGGCGACGACGCGCAGGTGCTGCTCAAGAACGCCGATGCGGCGGTGTGCCAGGCCAGGGCCGGCGGCGGGAACGGCTTCCGCTTCTCACGGCGGCGCTCGCCGGCGCAGTCGGCGCTGCTGTCGCGCTCGGGACCGACCTGCGCCACGCCATCGAGCGTGGCGAGATCGTCTTCACTACCAGCCCAAGTTCGACATCGCCGGCGGCGAGCTGCGCGGCATCAGGCGCTGGTGCGCTGGCAGCATCCGAAGCGCGACCTCGTGGCGCCATTGGAGTTCATCCGATCGCCGAGGACGGCGGCCTGATCGTGCCGCTCGGGCGCTGGGTGCTCGGCGGCGCTGCCTGCCGCCAGCTCAGCCAGTGGCGTGCCGCCGGGCTCGCCATTCCGCGCTGTGCGATCAATCTCTCGGCGCGCCAGTTCACGAGCGAACCACGCTGATCGACGACGTGCTCGGTCGCTGTCCGCAGCCGGCATCGCGCCAGACCTGCTCGAAGTCGAGATCACCGAGAGCGTGATGGCCGACCCCGATCGTACGCACGCCACGCTGCAGCGCTGCACGCTCGGCGTGCACATCGCGATCGACGACTTCGGCACCGGCTACTCGTCGCTCGCCTACCTGAAGCGGTTTCAGGCGCAGACGCTCAAGATCGACCGCTCCTTCGTCAGCGGGCTTCCGCTCGACCGCGACGACGCGGCGATCACGCAAGCCGTGATCGCGCTCTCACCAGTCTCGGGATGCGGGGTCGTGGCCGAGGCGTCGAGACGCAGGCCAGCTCGACTGCCTCGCGGCCTGGGCTGCGACTCGGTCCAGGGCTACCTGACCGGGCGGCCGATGACAGAGACGCTGCTCGCCGCGCGACTGCCGCGGCCCTGCCGGCGCTGACGCTGGCCGCCTGAGAACCAGCCGCCTCAGGCCGCAGGTCCAGCCTGGGCCAGGCTTTCAGGGTGATTGCTCGGGATCGGCCGCGTGCCGGTAGTGCAGCGTCGCGCGGTGATCCTCGAGCGTGAACGGCGGCGTGCGCCAGCAAACCACGCACGCGCGCCTGCGCAGCGAGCGGATTGCCGTGCCGGGCCTCGCGGCAGGCAAGCAGTGCGAGCTGCGCCGCGTCGGTGCGCCGATGCGCTTGATCGCGTCAGGCCTTCGGCATAGCGCCGGGCGCCGAAAGTGGGCACGCGCGAGGTGGCTCAGAAACGCTCGGGGGTGGTAGGGGTTCGGGCGCATCGCCCTGAGGATCCAGCCTGCGCCCTCCTCCGGCTGCCCGTGCCAGGTGAGGATCTCGCCCTGCTGCACGACGACGAGGGTCGTCGTTGGGGTTCCAGGCTCAGCGCGCTGCTGGTGGTAGACGGCCTGGTCGTGGACTCGCGCTCCAGGTTCACCGCAGCAAGGGATGCGGTGCACGTCGCTGTCGTTGTCGTCCAGCGCGAGCGCGGTCGTCAGTTCGTCGACGATGGTCTCCTCGGTCGCGGCACGGTCTTCGCACCAGTTGTAGCCCCAGCGCTGGCCGAGCACGCAGGCCTTCCCGCGTGCGCGTGGGCATAAACCCGGATCGAGGGCGATCGCGCTCGAGCAGCGCCAGCGCGCGATCGTTGTCGGCGCGGTTGCTGCGGTGGTGCAGCAGCTTGCCGGCGAGCACCAGCTCGGCGGCGGCGAGGTTGTCAGGCGTCTTGTGCGCCGCGCGGTCGCGCGACGCGGCCCCTCGATGCGCCCGGGCAGCGTCGCGACGATGGCCAGGTGACCTCGTCCTGGATGGCGAAGATGTCCGCGAGGTCGCGGTCGCGGCGCTCGGCCCGGACATGGCGGTCGGTCTCGGCATCGATCAGCTGCACCGTGATGCGCACCCGCGTGCCGACCTTTGCGCACGCTGCCCTCGGTGACGTGCTCCGCGCCCGGGTTCCCCGGCGAATTAGCCACCTCGACCAGCCGGCCGCCAGCTTGAACGACGAGTTGCGCGAGATCACGAACAGCTCGCGAAAGCGCGACGCTCGGTGATGATGTCCTCGGTGATGCCGTCGGCGAAGAACTCCTGCTCCGGCTCGCCGCTCATGTTGTCGAGCGGCAGCATGGCGATCGCCGGCTTGTCGACGCGCGTTCGCGCGCAGGAGCGTCGGCGGCCGGCGCAGGCAGCGGCGCTGACGCGACGATCGGGCGCAACCGGTAGGCGTGCACCGGACGCGCCAGGTTTTCAGCGCCTGCTCGCCCAGGTCCTCGAAGCGCGCCGCGACGCGGTGCCGCACCGCGCATTCGACCGCGTCGACGGCGCACACGCCGCCGGCTTCGGCGATCGCCTCGAGCCGCGCCGCCGTGTTGACGCCATCGCCGTAGACCGTGCCGTCGCTCTTCTCGATCACGTCGCCGAGGTGGATGCCGATCCGCAATCGCATCCGGCAGTCCTCGGCCTCGCCCGCGGTGCGCTCGGCGATCTCGGTCTGCACCGCGACGCGACGCGCGACCGCGCCGGCGGCGGTCTCGCACACCGCGAGCGCAATCGCCGGCCATGTCGATCGCGCGCCCTACTGGGCCCGGATGTGGCGCGCAAAGAAACCTCGCGCTGCGTCGAGCGCGCTCACCGTGCCCGGCTCGTCGCAGGCCATCAGGCGCGAATGGCCCCCGAAACGTCGGCGGCGAGGATCGCCGCCAGCCGCTGCCGCGTGGTCGTGTCGCCCGTGACCACTCAGCGTGCGTCCCGAGAGTGGTTCGCACGGCTGTAGTCGTCCTGCCACCGCGCCCGCGCACGGCCGCTCGCACCACCGCAGGTACAATGCCGCACGCAGCGCTGATCCAGTCTCCTTGCTGCCAACGTGTTCCGACCCGGGCGCGCGTCCTGCAGCGCTTGCCTTACCTCCAGGCCTGCGACTGGCGCCCCTTTTCGGGCGACGGGCCGGCTCAATGGCCATCCCCGCGAAATTTTCCGAACTCGGCCGTCGCCAGCCCTTGCTACGTGCCGTTCACGAGCACGGCTACGACACGCCGACGCCGATCCGGCGCAGGCCATCCGATGGTGCTGACCGGCGCCGACCTGCTCGCCGGCGCCCAGACCGGCACCGGCAAAGACAGCCGGCTTCGTGCTGCCGATGCTGCAGCGCCTGTCGCTCAATGCCCCGCCGCGCGACTGCGCGGCAAGATCCCGATCCGCTGCCTGATCCTCACCCCGACGCGCGAGCTCGCGGCGCAGGTCGAGGAGAGCGTGCGCATCTGCGGCAAGTACGCGGCAAGCTGTCGTCGATGGTGATCTTCGGCGGCGTCGGCATGCAGCCGCGGATCGACCGCGGAAGCGCGGCGTCGACATCCTCGTCGCGACGCCTGGGCGGCTGCTCGACCATGCCGGCCAGCGCACGCTCGACCTGTCGCAGGTCGAGATCCTCGTCCTCGACGAGGCCGACCGCATGCTCGACATGGGCTTCCTCCCCGACGTCAAGAAGGTCCTCGCGCTCCTGCCGCCGAAGAAGCAGAGCCTGCTCTTCTCGGCCACGTTCAGCGACGAGATCAAGAGCCTCGCCGACCGGCCTGCTCAACAACCCGGGCCTGATCGAGGTGGCGCGCCGCAACCCGACCGCCGAGCTGATCGAGCAGAAGGTGATTCCGGTCCAAAGCCGCGACGCGAAGAGACGTGCTCGTGCACCTGATCCAAACGCACGGCCATGGGACCAGGTGCTCGTCTTCACGCGCATGAAGCACGGCGCCAACCGCCTTGCCGAGCAGTTGATGAGAAGAGCGGCCTGACCGCCGCTGCCCATCCACGGCAACAGAGCCAGACCGCGCGCACCAAGGCACTGGCCGAGTTCAGGCCAATCGCGTTCGCGTCCTGGTGGCCACCGACATTGCCGCACGCGGACTGGACATCGAAGCCCTACCCCACGTCGTCAACTACGAGCTGCCCAACGTGCCCGAGGACTACGTGCACCGCATTGGCCGCACCGGTCGCGCCGGTATGCCGGGCGAAGCGGTCTCGGCTCGTGTGCGTGGATGAAGGGGGCTTCCTGCGCGACATCGAACGCCTCATCAAGCGCCGATCCCGCGCGAGATCGTGCCCGGCTACGACCCAATCCGAACAGGCGCCGAGCCGGTCGTGCTCGGCCGCATGGTGATCGGCAGAAGCGCGAACCGCGCCCGGCGCGACGGCGGCCGCGCGCGCGGCGGCGGCCTCCGCCACGGCAAACGCCGGCGGCGCGCCGGGCAACCGCGGCCGCCACGGCGGCCCACCGGCGTCGACCTCGCGGCGGCGGGCGCGGCAGCCGGCCAGGGCGCTGAGCCACGACCGCGATGGCGGCCAGGCCGAAAGGCCCATCGCGCGGGGTGCTGCTCTCGCCAGCGCGAGCGGGCGTTCGTCGGCCGCGGACTGCTGCGGCTGCTGCTCGAGGAACAAGCGCAACGGTGCCGTCGCACCTGCACTGCGGCCGCGCTGCCCGGCCTGCCACGCGACGAGCGGCTGGTGGTCCACGAAGGCATCGACTTCGCGAGGCTGCTAAGCTGCCCGCTCGACGACGCGGTCATCGCGCTCGGCACGACGATCAAGGTCGCCGGATCGCAGGCGGCGTTTCGCGCTGTCGATCTCGACGCCGTCGTCAACACCGCTCGTGCTGCACGGGCCGTCGGGGCACGACGCATCGCCGTCGTCTCGGCTCTCGCGCAGACGCCAAGTCGGCCGTGTTCTGCCCCGCGTCAAGGGCGGATGCAGCAGGCCGTGGCCGCGCTCGGCTTCCAGACCGTCGCTCTTCGCCAGCCGTCGCTGCTGCTCGGCGACCGCGCGGCGCTCGACCAGCCTGCGCGGTCAGGCGAAGCCTGGGCTGCGCGCCTGCTCGGCAGGTGTTGGGCCTCGTGCCGGCTGAACGTGCGCCCGATCGAGGCCGCCACGGTGGCACGGGCGATGGTGCGCGCACTCGACGAACTGCCGCCCGGCGTGCACTTCCTGCCCTCGGCGCGGTTGCAGCAACTCAGGCGCACCTCGGGCTGACCATCGCCGCGCGTGACCACGGCGGCCTCCCTACGATCGCGCATGGACGTCCGCTTCCTCGGCGCTGCAAACACCGTTACCGGCTCGCCACCTCGTCGACCTCGGCGGCGAGCGCATCCTGCTCGACTGCGGTCTGTTCCAGGGCAGCAAGACGCTGCGCGAGCGCGGCTGGGCGCCGTTTCCGGTCGAGCCGGCGTCGATCCGTCGGCGGTCGTGCTGGAACCACGCACACCTCGACCACAGCGGCGCCCTGCCCGCGCTCGTCAAGCCGGAAGCTTCAGGCAAAGGTCTTCGTACGCCGGCAAGCTGCGACCTGGCCGAGGTGCTGTTGCTCGACAGCGCCCACCTGCAGGAAGAAGACGCGCGGCGCGCCAACCGTCTCGGCAGCTCGCCATACTGAACCCGCTACCGCTGTACGCCGTGGCCGACGCGAAGCGCGCGCTCGCGCGCATGGTAGCCGCTCGCGCCGGGACGCAACACGGGGCGGGTCGGTTCGGTGCGCCTGTCGCTGTCGCCGGTCGGCCCGGTGCTCGGCGCGATGCGCGACAGGCCTCGGGGCTGGTGGCACGACGCTCGTCTTCTCAGGTGACCTTCGGGCGCGGCAACGACCTGCGGATGCCGCCGCCGCAGCGCCGTCATCGCCGCGCGCCAATGCGCTGATCGTCAGATCGACCTACGGCGACCGGCTGCATCCGCACGAGGACGCGCAACAGCGCCTGGGCACGATCGTGCGCGCGACGGTGCGCCGCGGCAGCTTTCGGTACTGCTGCCCTCGTTCGCGGTCGGCCGCGCGCAGGCGCTGCTGCTCGTGCTGCAACGGCCGCTGCGCAACCAGGGCGAGATTCCCGCCGACCTGCCGATCTACCTCGACAGCCCGATGGCGACGCAGGCCACCGCGCTGTACCAGCGCCACCGCCGGAAAACTGCTGCGCGTCCCGAAAGGCGCGAAGCGGCGGGATTGTGCGAAGGCGTCGGAGACCGTCGTCGGCAAAGACCGCCGCAGATCGGAGAAAGCCACCCGCGCGCGCTGACGCTAAACGTAATCATCGAGTAGCCAGCGGCATGACCCACCGGCAGGCGCCGTGCTGCACCACCTGGAAGGCGATGGCACCCAACCCCGCGCCACCACATCGTCTTCCCCGGCTTCCAGGTTGCGGGCACGCGTGGCGCCAAGCTCGTCGAGGGCGCGCGCGAGGTCAGATCTTCGGCGAAATACGTCGCCGTCGAGACCGGAGTCCCAGCCACCTCAGGGGCTTCTCGGGGCATGCTGCCGACGCCGACGAGCTGATGCGAGTGGCTGCGCGGCTTCGAGCCGCCCGGCCGCGGACCTTCGTCATCCACGGCGAAGCGCACGCCGCCAGGCACATGCGCACGCGCATCCAGGACGAACTCGGCTGGCGCGTGCGCGTGCTTCGACACCTCGAACACGCGAGCCTGTGACCCGCGCCGATCAGTCGAGCGCCGGGCTGAAGCCGACTGAACGCCCCTCGGGGACCGGTCGCCGCAGGCGGCCAGGGCGGCGGTGTTAGCGCGCCGAACCCGATCCGGGTCGCCGGTCGGGTCAGTGCCCCCCCTCGAGAGACGGCCGCTCGGCGGCCGGGGGGTGAATGAGTTTCGCCAGTTGCTCCACCGCGCATCGCGCGACCCGCGACGCATGAAACGGCTTGCGCTTCCTCGTGACGCCTGGGGGACAAGCCGCTCCCCACTGAGCCGCTGCGCTTCACTGGAGCGGTCGTCGCTGCGCGCCGACTGCCCTGCGATGCTCGGTCCCGCGGCCCCGTCGCGAAACTCGCTCCGTTCGCTGCGCTCTCTACGCTCAGACAACCGCGCCGAGTCAGACCACGACTCGCGCTGCGCGCGAGGCCACGAGCCCCGCGCTTCTCGGCGCCCCAGAGGCGCTGCGCGACCTGTGCGGGCGCGCCTTTGCAGAGGCGTCGCTTCCCACGCGACACGCAAGCGTTGTAGCGCGGCAGGCGCTGCCCGGCGGGGGCGATGTGGGGCGGCGAGGAGCGCAGCCCGGGGTCGGCGCGCAGCGCGCTTCGTAGACTGACTCGTCGCAGTTGTCTGAGCGGAGAGAGCGAAGCGAACGCAGCGAGTTCTGCGACGCGACCCCGGGACGACGCAGCGAGCCCGGGCGCAACAGTCCCTGCGGACTGTTGCGTGCCTGAGCGCCCTTGCGCTTGCAAGCGCAAGGGCACGCAGCGCAGTCGGCGCACAGCGACGACCGCCCCAGTCTGAGCCCCCGCCGGGCAGCGCCTGCCGCGCCGCGCAGAAGCGAAGCGGCAGGGCAAGCCCGCGATCCACCGCCAAGGGGCGAAGGATGTCGGCAGCGTCGGGGGGCCGAGGACCAGTTTCATTTCAGTGCTCGACAGGGGGGAGCGAAGCCACCAAGCGCCCCAGGGACTACGCAGGGTACGTGTCCTACGCTTTCGCGATCCAGCACAGTAGGTGGGTGCGCAGCAGGGGCAGCGCGTTGCACGCAGTGTAGAGGGCTGGGTGGACGCGGCACACCGCGCGCGCAATCGGCGGCGCGAGCGTGACGCGCCGCGCTTCAACGGACAAGGCCGCGGGGAACAGCGCGCGCACGCGCGCCAGCGGCACGCCACGCACGTCCGGGTTGCGCGGGTTGTCGAAGGTGAAGTCGTACCAAAGCACTGCGCCGCCGGGCTTGGTCCAGCGCCACATCGCATCGGCCAGGCGATGCTGGAACGCTTCGTCGAGGAGCGACGAGAAGACAGTCGAGACGAAGACGATGTCGAACGACGCCGGCGGCACCGCGACCGCCAGCGCATCGCCCTCGATCAGCGGCAAGGCTGCCGGCAGCACCGCGCGTGCCTGCGCGAATCGCTCGGGCAGCAGCTCGATGCCACACAGGTTGGCGGGCACGAAACCGATCCGCAGGAGTTCAAGCAGACTGCCGCCGCTGCCGCAGCCGACCTCGAGCAGGCGCAGCGGCGCCGGGTCGTCGATGCCCACGCGCGCCAACAGGCGCAGCAGCGCGCGCTGGCGCTCCTGCACCGACTGCCAGACCGCCGGATCGAGCATGCGGTGGCAGCGCCGGGCCAGCGCGGCATCGGCCCGGCGCGCGTTAGCGCTGCCGCAGGGCCTCGGGCTCGGACATCGGTTCGTTCATGAGACTGCCTCGACGAAGCGGCGCGCCAGCACCGGCCAGGCACGATGCCCGCGCACGTAGTCTCGCCCGCGGGCCCCATTGCGCGCCGCTCGTCAACCGACAGTAGCAGCCAGGCGGCGCAGACCGTCGATAATCGCCGGTGCCGACTCGGGCTGCACCGTGAGGCCGCAGCCCGCCTCCCCGACCGGATCGTTGCCCGCCTCGATCGCGCTGAGCACGGTACAACCGGCCATCATGTAGTCCATCAGCTTGTTCGGCGCGATGCCGAAGCGAAAGATGGGCACGCGCTGCAGGCCGATGTAGGCCACGTCGAACCGCGCCAGCAAGGACGGGATCTGGCGCTTGGCGATCGGGCCGAACATGCGCACGTTGGCCAGGCCTCGCTCGCGACACGCTGCGCCAACCGCTCGCGCTCGGCGCCTTCGCCCACGAGCACGAACTCGAACGCTTCGCGGCGCAGCAGCGCGGCGGCGTCGAGCAGGGCAGTCCAGCGCATTGCCACCCGTGGGCGCCCGCATAGCCGACGACCAGCCGCCGCGCGACGCGCGCACGGTCGAGGTGGGCGGCGAGTCCCCGCCGAGCGGGTCGCCGGGCATTTCCCATTCATCGGGCAAGACGCCGTTGGGAACGATGTGCAGCTTGCGCAGGTCAAGACCGTGCGCGCAGGTGTTCGTGCACCTTGGGCAGCATCGACACCACGGCATCGGCGCGCCGGCAGGCGAAGTCCTCCGCCGCCTGGCACAGACGGATGAAAGGGTGAGGCGCGGCGACAGGCCGCCGAGCTCGATCGGCGACAGCGGCTACAGATCGTGCACCTCGTGCACGAGTTTCGCGCCGGCCGCGCGGGCGACCCGGCCTGCGGGCCAGATGTCCATCGGATAGGTGCTGGACGCCACCACGACGTCGGGCCGGAACCGCGCGCCAGCCGCCCCGCCCGCAGGGCAAGCAGCAGGCAGAAGGCCGCGATGTTGATCACCCTGCGCAGTCCGTTGCCGCTGTATCCCGGCGTGCGCAGCCAGAGGAACTCGACCCCTGTCGACATGCTCCAGCAGGCTGGCACCGCGCAGCTCGGGCTGCACGCTGCGCACATGCGAGCGCGACGCGGCGACGACCCGCACCGCATGCCCCTGCCTGAGCCACTCGCGCGCAAGGTACCAGGGCCGGTACTCCATGCCGTGCCGCGGCGACCCCGCGTAGTGGTTGATCAGCAGAATCCTCAACCCGCGCCTTCAAGCAGCGTGCGCGATGCGCTGCGCCGCGTCGCCGTCGCCGTAGGGATGCACGGGCGCGCCGACCGTGCCCAGCGCCGCGCGAAAAGCGCCCGCGAGGCCCGCTGCCGAAATCGGCGGCGCGAGCCGGTTCCAGCCTGCGTCGACGAGTTCGACCCACTCGGTCTCGTCGCGCAGCGTGACGCAGGGCTTGCCGAAGAAGAACGCCTCCTTCTGCACGCCGCCCGAATCGGTGACGATCATCTGCGCCGCCTGCTCCAGCTCGATCATGTCGAGGTAGCCGAGCGGCTCGACGCAGTGCAGGGCCGCGCCCGTCGGTACCCTGGCGCCGATTGCCTGCAGCGTCTTGCGCGTGCGCGGAATCAGCGGCCAGACGACGTCGATCTCGCCTGCCAGCGCGGCGAGCGCGGCCACGATCGCGCGCAGGCGATCGGACAAGTCGGTGTTTTCGGCGCGGTGCACCGTGGCCAGCACGAAGGGCCGCGCGGCGAGCGCGGCGAAGAGCGGGTGGCGCTGTGCACGCGCCCTGGCGAGTGCCGAGAAATGCAGCGCGGCGTCGAGCATCACGTCGCCGACGCGATGCACGTGCAGGGCGGCGATGCCCTCACGGCGAAGGTTGTCCACCGCCGCCTCGGTCGGCGCGAAGAGCCAGCGCGCCACATGATCGGTCAGCACCCGGTTGATCTCCTCGGGCATCGCGCGATTGAACGAGCGCAGCCCGGCCTCGACATGCGCCACCGGAATGTGCAGCTTGGCCGCGGCGAGGGCGCCGGCGAGCGTGGAATTGGTGTCGCCGTAGACCAGCACCGCGTCGGGCCGCTCATCGAGCAGGATGCGTTCGATCCCCGCCAGTTGAGCGCCCGTCATCGCGCCGTGCGTGCCGCCGCCCACCCCGAGGTTCCACGCCGGCAAGGGAATGGCGAGTTCGCGGAAGAACACGTCCGACATGTTGTCGTCGAAATGCTGGCCGGTATGCAGCAGGCGCTCGCGGACGGCGCCGGTCGCGGACAGCGCCGCGCTGACTGGGGCAGCCTTGATGAACTGGGGGCGGGCGCCGAGGATGGTGATGAGGTTCATGGGGCGGACAGCTCACGAAGACGCGCCACGAAGCGCCGGACATGGGGAGCAAACAGCGCGTGCTGTGCGACCCAGGCCCGATTGTCGGCCGCGATGCGCTCGGCGCGGGTGGCCATCGCGTCGAGCAGCGCGAGGTCGACCTGCGATTCGGCAACGATCAGGCCGTTGCATCCGTCCTGCACGAGTTCGCGATTGGCCGGCAGGTCGGACAGCAGCGGGATGCACCCATGGGCCATGGCCTCGAGCACCGAGACCGCGACCGAGTCGGACTCCGGCAGGCTCAGGTACCAGCGCGCGGCGGCATACCACTGCGCCTGCTCGGCACTGTCGAGCCGGCCGACAAACGACACCTGTGCCTCGCCACCGGGCAAGCCTGCGCGCAGACCGAGCCGTGCCGCTTGCTCTTGCAGTGCGTCAGCGAGCGAGCCGGCGTTGGCGACGACCAGGCGCGCCTCGGGCCTGGCCGCTGCGACGCCGGCAAACAGCGCCAGCACGCGTTCGGGCCGGTACAGCGGCTCGAGGGCGCGATTGGCGAAGAAGAGCCAAGCCTGCTTGGCCGGCGGCAACGGCGGCATGGCATCCAGCCCGAACGGAAACGTCATCACCTCGGTAGCGCCGAGCTCGCGCATACGCGCCGCCATGTGCTGCGAGTCGCTCGTCGTCAGCGCGCAGGCGCCAAGCACGCGCCGCGTCAACCAGCGGTAAGCCGCCGAGCGCCCGGGGGTGACCAGGATGTCGCTGCCCCAGGCCGAGCCGACGATGCGCGCGCGCAGCCGCCACAGGCCCCGGGCCAGCCAGGCCAGCGTGCCATGCGAAGTCAGGTAATGCGCATGCAGCCAGTCGGGGTCGCTGCGACGCAACCAGCGCCCCAGGCGCGGCAACGCGGTGAGCAGTGCCAGGCCCCCGCCGAGGCTGGACGAGCGACGCAGCAGTGCCAAGCGCCGTGCAGGTTCGACGATGCCGTCGAATCCGGGCAGGAAGCCGCGGCTCGACGCAGCCCACAGTTCGACCTCAGGCAGGGCGGCCAGCGCGCGTGCCCACTTGAGCAGGTGAGGGCTCTGGCCGTCACCGATCAGCGCGATGCGCATCGCTCAGGGCCCGGCCGTCGGGGCCTGCTGCGCAGCCTCGCTGCCGGCCCAGGCCTCGTAGTGCGGGCGGAGTTCGGGGTGACGGGCCAGCAGCGCACGATCTGCCCGCCGCGTATCGCCGACCAGCTTGGCCGGGTTGCCGGCGATGATCGAAAAGTCGGCGAAGCTGCCGCTGACGAGGCTGTACGCCGACACGATGCAACCCTTGCCGATGCGCGTCCCGGGCAGCACGGTCGCGTGCGCTCCGATAAATGTGTACGAGCCAATCTCGACCGCCGAAGTGAAGTAGGCCTTCTTCTCGGCGGTCGTGACGTAGGCACGGCCGTAGAGCCGGATCGCCGCATGGCTGGAGTGCGTGAAGATGCCGGTGAAGAACCCGACTTGGCACCCTTCGCCGATCGACAGACCGTAGGTCGCGTCGATCACGCTGAAGTGCCCGATGAAGACATGGTCGCCGATCATGAGGCGCTTGCGGGCAAAGACGACCGCCGAGCTGCTGAGCCGCGTATGGGGCAGGAACTCGCCATCGCCGCGGATGTAACCGCCGACCATGCGCGGCCCGACCGCGCTCCCGAGCAGGACCTTGAGCGGCTGCCAGAGCCGGCGGGACAGACCGGCCTTCATGGCTTGGCGCCGGCAGCAGCAGGCCTCCGGCATTGGCCCGGCAACTTGGCGAAGAACCATCCGAAATAGACCACCATCGCCGCCGAGACCGCCCAGGCCCCTCCCAGGAGACCCCCTGCGGCAAGCCCCGCGGTCAGCGCGCCGACGAACATCACCTGCCCGACCAGGGCGAGCTTGAGCGCCCAGCCCTGCGCCTCCCAGGCCAGGGTCACGACCGACAGCGGCGAGGCGACGAAGTGCACGCCGATGTAGGGCGCGAGCGCACGCGCGAGCTCTCCAGCCTCGCGCCAGCGTTCGCCGAACAGCCAGGCGAAGAGCCCCGGCCCGAACAACAGCAACGCGAGCACGAGCGGTGCCACCGCACAGGCCAGGACAAGCATGACCTGACGCACGACGCGTCGCGAGGTCTCGGCGTCGCTACCGGCCAGCCTGGGATAGAGCACCTGCGAGACTGCGCTCCCGATCAAGGTCGCCGGCGCCTTCAGATAGCGCAGTGCAAGGCCCCAGAAGCCAGCCGCGGCATCGCCCGACCACCATGTGAGCAGCACGACCGTCAGCGTGTCCTGCAACGCACCGGCAAAGGCGTGCGGCGTGTTCAGCAACGGGAAGCTTCGATGCTCGCGCGCCGCGGCTTGCCACGCCGCACGCGGTACGCGCCACAGCGCCAGCCATCCGCCCAGCGGCGCCGGACGGCGCAGCGCGAGCAGCGCCGCCGCAACGGCGAGTACCGGGCCCACGATCAGGCCCTGCAACAGCGACAACGCGCCTGCCGCCGACTGGGCCAGCGCCGTGCCCCCCATGTTGCAGCACGCGTGCGCCGGCGAGCGCGGCAAAGCGCTGCCCTCGCGTCGCCCACAGCGTCAGCCACTGCACTGCACCGGACAGCGCCACCATCGGCGGCAGCCAGCCCCAGCCTTCGAGTTGGCCGCGCGTCCCCAGCCACCACGCGAGCGGGCAGCTCGCCAGGGTCGTCACGATCAGCACGCGCTGGCAAAGCGCCATCAGGTCGCGCGCCTTGGCCTCGTCCGCGACGAGCGGCAACGCATACTCGTAGCGTCCGCAAGCCACGACCGAGCAGTTGACCGCGATCGCCGCAAACAGCGTGTAGTGTCCGAACTGCTCGGGCGTGTACAGCCGCGTCAGCAACGGTCCCAGAGCAAGCGGGATCGCCTGCGCAACGGCCCCACTGCCAACCAGAACCAGCGTCGGTTTGACGAGACCCGTCATCGCCTGGGGGTTTGGCGGCGCGAGGTGAGCGCAGGATGGGGCAATGGCATGGACGCAAACCCGGCCGCAGAATCGCTGATGCGCGATTCTAGAGTCGCCATGCCCTCATAGAATCAGGCCAGCCCGCGAGCCGCATCCCGATGACCCAAGCCGACGCCCCTCCCAATCTCGCCGACGACAACTCACTGATCGCCGAGCGCCGCGCAAAGCTGGCCGTGATCAGGAAGCAGGCCGTGGCGTTCCCCAACGACTTCAAGCCGCACGACCATGCGGCGGACCTGCTGCGCCTGTACGACACCCGCACGGTCGAGGAACTCGAAGCGCTCGCGGTCAAGGTCAGTGTCGCTGGCCGCTTGATGTTGAAGCGCGTGATGGGCAAGGCGCGTTCTGCGACCTTGCAGGACGGCTCGATGGGCCCCGCCGGCAGCCGCATCCAGCTCTTCGTCACCAAGGACGGCCTCGGCGACGCGGTCTACGACGCCTTCAAGCACTGGGATCTGGGCGACATCATCGGCTGCGAGGGCCAGCTCTTCAAGACGCGCACCGGCGAGCTTTCGGTGCGCGCGAGCACGCTGCGGCTGCTCACCAAGAGCCTGCGCCCGCTGCCCGAGAAGTTCCACGGCATGACGGACCAGGAGCAGAAGTACCGCCAGCGCCACGTGGACCTGATCACCGACGAGAACGCGCGTACGCGCTTTGCCGCGCGCAGCAAGGCGATCGCGTCGATCCGCCAGTTCATGGTCGAGCACCACTTCATGGAGGTCGAGACGCCGATGCTGCACCCCATTCCCGGTGGTGCGAATGCCAAGCCTTTCGTCACGCATCACAACGCGCTCGATCGCGAGATGTTCCTGCGCATCGCGCCCGAGCTGTACCTGAAGCGCCTGATCGTGGGCGGCTTCGAGCGTGTGTTCGAGATCAACCGGAGTTTCCGCAACGAGGGCATCTCGGTGCGGCACAACCCCGAGTTCACGATGATGGAGTTCTACGCCGCGTACTGGAATCACCATGATCTGATGGACTTCACCGAGCAGGTGCTGCGCCACGCGGCGCGCCAGGCCACCGGCTCGGCGCTGCTGAGCTACGCCGGGCGCGAGGTCGACCTCGATCGGCCGTTCGCGCGCCTGACGGTGCGCCAGGCGCTCGTCGCGCACGCCGGCCTCGCCGAGGCCGAGGCGGTGGATGCCGAGTTGCTGCGCGCGCGCCTGAAGGCGCTCGGCCACGAGGCGCCGGCGCACTGGCAGCTCGCCGAGCTGCAGTTCGGCCTGTTCGAGGCGGTGGTCGAGGAGCAGCTCTGGCAGCCGACCTTCGTCATCGACTATCCAGTCGAGGTCTCGCCGCTGGCGCGTGCGTCGGATGCCGATCCGTCGGTGACCGAGCGCTTCGAGCTCTTCATCACCGGCCGCGAGGTCGCGAACGGCTTCTCCGAACTCAACGACGCCGAGGATCAGGCGGCGCGCTTCCTCGCCCAGGCCGCGAACAAGGAGGCTGGCGACGAGGAGGCGATGTACTACGACGCCGACTTCATCCGCGCGCTCGAGGTCGGCATGCCGCCCACCGGCGGCTGCGGCATCGGCATCGACCGGCTGATCATGCTGCTCACCGACAGCGCCAGCATCCGCGACGTGATCCTGTTCCCGTCGCTGCGCAAGGAAGGCTGAGCGTGGGCGCCGACAACGCCGGGCGGCTGCAGACGCTCGACGCGATCCAGGCCGAGATCTGGCGCCAGCTCGAAGCCGCCACCGGCGACACGACCCACCCCTGGCGCACGCCGGTGCTGGCAACCATCAATGGCCACCTCGCCGACGCGCGCACGGTCGTGCTGCGCGAGGTCGACGCGCGCGACCGGCGCTTCATGATCTACACCGACGAGCGCGCGGCCAAGGTGGCGCAGTTGCTCAGCCACCCGGTCGGCACGCTCGTGATGTGGTCGCAGACCCTGGGCTGGCAGCTGCGCTGCCGGGTGCACCTGGCGGTCGAGATGTCGGGCCTCGCGGCCTCGTCGCGCTGGGCACGCATCAAGCTCTCGCCGGCGGCGCAGGACTATCTGTCGCCGCTGCCGCCCGGGACCGTGATCGACGCGCCGGCGCCGACGCCGGGCCACAAGGCCGTGGCCCGCGACTACTTCTCGATCATCACCGCGCGCTTGCTCTCGCTCGACTGGCTCGAGCTGAACGAGCAGGGCCACCGGCGCGCGCGCTTCGACGGCAGCCAGGGCTCGTGGCTGCAGCCGTAGGCGCGCACGACAGTCGCGACGCCAGGACGACGATGAAGTCGAAGTCACTTTGTACAGGCATTGCCGCCGGCGTGCTGTCAATCGTTCTCGCGGCATGGCCCGTGGCGCTGGCGCAGGCCGCCGACGCGGCGCCGACGACCACCAACGAACGACTCCGCGCCCTCTTCGACAAGCGCTGGGAAGCCTTGATGAAGACCTATCCGGGGTGGGCCACCTTCGTCGGCGACCACCGCTACGGTGACCGGCTGGAAGACGCATCGCGCGAGGCGATCGCCGCCAACGACGCGGCGACGCGCCAAACGCTGGCCGAAGCGAAGGCTATCGACCGCGGCATGCTCTCGGCACTGGACCGGGCTTCGCTCGATGTATTCGTGTTCGAGCTGGAAGACGACGTTCGCTTCCAGCCCTTCATCGGCTATCGCAGCATGAGCTTGGGCGCGCTGGGCGGCTTTCAGAGCGGGTTCGCCGGCTTGCTTCAGGCCAGCCCGGTGGACTCGGCCGTTCAGGCGCAGCAGATCCTGGCGCGCATGGCCGCCTACCCGCGTCGCGTCGAGCAGGAGATTGCACTGCTGCGCGAAGGCATGGCGCTGGGCTGGGTGCCGCCGCGCAACGTGCTCGAGCGGGTGTTGCCGCAGATCGACAGCCAGATCGACGTGACGCTCGACAAGAGCCCGTTCTTCGAGCCGTTCACGCGACTCGCCAGCAGCATCCCCGCCGCCGAGCATGAAGCGCTGAGCAAGGACGCTCGCCTGGCCATCGAGACCCATGTGCTGCCGGCGCTGCGCCGCCTGCGCACGTTCGTGGCCGACGAGTACCTGCCCAAGGCCGCTGCCGATGGCGCCCTTTCGAGTTACCCGGGCGGGGCCGAGGTCTACGCAGCGGCGGTGCAATCGCAAACGACCACGCCGCTCAGCGCCAGGCAGGTGCACGACATCGGCCTGCGCGAGATGGCGCGCCTGCGCGGCGAGATCGACGCGGTGATGCGCGAGGTGAAGTTCGAGGGCAGCTTCACGCAGTTCGTGAAGTACCTCAACACCGACCCGAAGTTCTTCCACACCAGCCCCGAGGCGCTGCTGGCCGGCTACCGCGACATCGCCAAGCGCATCGACCCGGGGTTGCCGCGCCTGTTCGCCGAATTGCCGCGCGCGCCGTATGGCGTGCGGGCGATGCCCGGCCACTTCAGCGAGGACCGGGCCGAGTACTACGACGGCCCGGCGCTCGACGGCACCCGGCCCGGCTGGTTCAACGCCAATGCCAAAGCCTGGCGCAAGAACCCGACCTGGGGCATGGAAACGCTGGTCGCCCACGAGGCGGTGCCTGGCCACCACCTGCAGATCGCGCGCGCGGTGGAACTGGGCGAGTTGCCCAAGTTCCGCCGCAGCGCCTTCTTCACCGCATACGTCGAGGGCTGGGCGCTCTATGCCGAGACGCTGGGCTTCGAGCTCGGCCTCTACAAGGACCCTTACAGCCGCTTCGGCCACCTGCAGTGGCAGGCGTTTCGGGCCGGCCGGCTGGTCGTGGACACGGGCCTGCACGCATTCGGCTGGTCGCGCCAGCGGGCGATCGACTATCTGGTCGACAACACCGGGGAAGACCCGGCCCTCGTGGCTGCGGAGGTCGACCGCTACTACTCGCAGCCCGGACAGGCGCTGGCCTACATGATCGGCCAGCTGAAGATCGTCGAACTGCGCGACCGCGGCCGCGCGAAGCTGGGCGATCGGTTCGACATCCGCCAGTTCCACATGGTCGTCCTCGACCAGGGCGCGGTGCCGTTGCCGGCGCTGGAACGGGCCGTCGATGCCTGGATCGCCGCACGGCAGGCGGCTGCGGCGCAGTGAGCGGCGCGTTGGCTCCGCGCGTCAGCGGTGCTTGAAGTCGGGCTTGCGCTTGCCCACGAACGCGGCCATACCTTCCTTCTGGTCCTCGCTCGCGAACAGCGAGTGGAAGATGCGGCGCTCGTACTGCACGCCTTCGGAGAGTGTGCCCTCGTAGGCGCGATTGACGCATTCCTTGGCCAGCGCGACGCTCGGCCCGCTCATCTGGCAGATGGTCTCGGCGGCAGCCAGGGCCGTGGCGAGCAGCTCGGCCGCCGGCACGACGCGCGAGACAAGGCCGGCGCGCTCGGCCTCGGCGGCGTCCATCATGCGGCCGGTCAGCACCAGGTCCATCGCCTTGGACTTGCCGATCGCACGCGGCAGGCGCTGCGTCCCGCCCGCGCCGGGGATGACGCCGAGCTTGATCT
This sequence comes from Ideonella sp., assembly GCF_016702655.1. Lineage (GTDB taxonomy): Bacteria > Pseudomonadota > Gammaproteobacteria > Burkholderiales > Burkholderiaceae_C > CAIKUF01. Next base: position 244,410 of record NZ_JADJDO010000003.1, on the reverse strand, counting down.
CGGGCTGGCCGAAACGCGCCGTGTCGGCGGCGATGATGAAGTCGCACATCATCGCCAGCTCGCAGCCGCCGCCGAGCGCGAAGCCGGACACGGCGGCGATCACGGGCATCCTGACGCTGCGGATCGTCTCCCAGTTGCGGGTGATGAAGTTGCCGCGCACCATGTCCATGTAGTTCGAGTTCGCCATCGCGCCGATGTCGGCGCCGGCGGCGAAGGCCTTGTCGCTGCCGGTGACGACGATGCAGCCGATGCCGTCGTCGGCGTCGAAGGCGAGCAGCGCGGCACCGAGCTCGTCCATCAGCGCGTCGTTGAGCGCGTTGAGCTGCTTCGGGCGGTTGAGCGTCACGAGGCCGGTCTTGCGCGGGCCATCGCCGCGGGTCTCGACGAGGATGAATTCGTAGTTGCTGCTCATGAGGGTCTCCAGGGCTGACGAAGAGTGAACGATCACTGCGCCGCGATCTCGGGCCGGCGCGCGATCACGAGATCGACATACGTTTCGGCATCCTGCCGGATGCGCATGCGCACCGGCAGGTAGCGCAACTGCGGCGCAAACCAGATCTCGGCCGACAACTCGTTGCCGCGGCTGACCACGTTGCGCGGCTTGAGATGATAGGTGGCCACGGGCCCGAACGACGTCGCGACCTCCTCCTCGCCGAGCACGTCGTAGGTCCAGGCGCCGATGCGGTTGCGCAGCGCAAGCAGCACCTCGACCGTACCGCCGGGCGTGAGCAGCTCGGGCCGGGTCGTGAACATCGCCGCCAACTGGATGAACTGGCTTGCCGTGTCCTGCACGCCGGGCACGCGCTCCAGCCGCTCGCCGTTGGCCAGAATGACCTCGTCGGCGTTGAACAGGATCGTCACGCGGCGCGGCGCGCGCATCAGCACGCGCGTCTCCTCGTCGTAGCGGCTCGGCAGCAGGCGATCGCCGACGAGCTCACCCTGGCTCGACATGCGGCGCGAGATCAGCGGCCCGACGCCGACGTCGATGTGGACCTGGTAGCGCGTGCCGACGCGCACCCATTCGACCTGCGCGTCGCCGTTGATCTCGCCGCGGTAGTTGCCGGTCAGCGCGTAGCTCAGGCGGGTCGAGACCGGCCAGTCGAAGGCCTCGGCTTCGGCCGGCGGCGCGGCCGCGGCAACCTCGGGCTCGGGCGCAGGCGCGGCCTCGGCCACCGGCGGCGGGATCGGCTCCGGCGGCGCGAGCGGCTCCGGCCCGGCCTCGGCCTGCGCCACGGCTTCGGCGGCCACTGCCGAGGCTGCCGCCGCGGCAGGCACCGGCGCAGCGCTCGCCCTGCGCTGGCGCGGCGCCGGCGGCGCAACGACGGGGGCGACGACGGGCGGCGGCGCAAGCTCGAGCTCGCGCACATAGGCCACCTGGATGCGCGGCGGCATCGCGGCCGGCGTCGCGAACTCGGCCATGCGCTGCATCACATGGCGCGTGACGAGCGCGTGCAGCAGTACCACTCCAACCACCAGCCCCAGCGCGGCGGCGCGGCGGCGCGGACTGGCGAGCCGAAGTCCGGCCCAGGTCAGCCCTGCAACCATGCCTTGCGCAGCGCCCTGGCGGCTGCACCTGCGCTCTCGTCGAGGCCGAGTTGCACCGCGCCTTGCGCGCCGGCCGGGGTCGCGATCGTGAGTTCGAGCAGGCACTGGTCGCGCACCGCGAGCAGGCGTGCGCTGGCCTTGGCCGGCAGCAGCGGCAGGGCGTCTTCCAGCCGGCGCAGGCGCCAGCCCTCGACCGCGAGCAACTCGTCGCCGGCAGCCAGCCCGGCCGCCTCGGCCGCGCCACCGCGCAGCACATGCGTGACCTTGACGCCGGTGAGCGCGCTCTCGGCAACGCGCAGCCCCCAGCGCTGGGCGAGCGTGGGCGGCTGCTCGTGCCAGCGCACGCCGAAGCGCGCCAGCAATTCGGCGAGCGGCAGGTCGTCGGTGCCGTGGACCCAGCTGTGCAGCCGGGCCGCGAGCGCCGGGCCGCGCCGCGGGCCGGCAGCTGCGGCCACTGCGGCGAGGATGTCGTCTTCGCCGATCGGTCCGCCGCCGCTGCCCTGCCAGAGCCTGCGCATCACCGCATCGAGATCGGCGCCGCGGCCCTTGCCGGCACTGCGAAGGCTCAGGTCGAGCGCCAGCGCGACGAGCGAACCGAGCGTGTAGTAGCTGATCGTCGCATTCGGCGTGTTCTCGTCCTGGCGGTAGTACTTGACCCAGGCGTCGAAGCTCGACTGGGCAAGGCTTTGCACCTTGCGGCCGGGCGCGGCAAGCACGCCGCTGATCGTCGTTGCTACGAGGCGCAGGTAGCGCGGCGCGTCGACGAGGCCCGCGCGCAGCAGTGCCAGATCGTCGTAGTAGCTCGTGAAGCCCTCGAAGAACCAGAGCAGCGCTGTGTAGTTCTCCCGCGTGTAGTCGACGTGTGCGAATTCCGACGGACGCAGCCGCTTGACGTTCCAGGCGTGGAAATACTCGTGGCTGACGAGGCCGAGCAGCTTGACGTAGCCGTCGCTGCGCTCGGTGCTGCCGGCACGCGGCAGGTCGCGCCGGTTGGCGACGAGCGCCGTGCTGGCGCGGTGCTCGAGGCCGCCGTAGCCCTCGTCGAGCGCGTTGAGCATGAACAGGTAGCGCGCGAACGGCGGCTTCGCGCCAGGCGCGTTGCCGTGCCAGAGCGCGATCTGCGCAACGCAGATGCGCTGCGCGTCGTCAAGCAGGCGCTGGCCGTCGAAATCCGGCAGCGCGCCGGCGACGACGAACTCGTGCGCCACGCCGCCGGCCTGGAACGTACCGCGCCAGAAGCGGCCGAGCTCGAACGGATGATCGACGAGCTCGTCGTAGTCGGCGGCTATGAACTCGTTGCGCCGCGTGCCGGTGCGCATCGTGGTGGCCACCTCCCAGCCCGCAGGCAGTCCGGCCAGCGTCACTCGGTGCGGCTCGTGGTCGCGGCCCTGCACGCGCAGGAAGACGCTCGTGCCGTTGAAGAAGCCGCGCCGCGCGTCGAGATAAGCGCAGCGCACCGACGGATCGAACGCATGGACTTCGTAGGTCAGCGTCAGCGCGGCGCGGCCCCTGCACTGCGCGACCCAGCTCGCCTTGTCGATCTGGCGCAACGCGACCGCGCGAGCGCCCTGCGCTGCCGCGAGCCCCGACAGATGGCGTGCGAACTCGCGCACCAGATAGCTGCCCGGTATCCACACCGGCAGGCTGACATGCTGTTCGGCGGCCGGGCGCGGGATCGTGAGCGTGACGCGCAGCCGATGCGCGTGGCGCTCGGCAACATCGACGCGATAGGCGATGCCCGCGCCGCCGCGCGCGGCCCTCGAGTTCACGTCTTGCCGCGGCTGGCGAGGAGCTGCTTCTCGAGCTGCTCGGCGCTGAGCGCGCCGGGCACGCGCGTGCCATCCTCGAACACGATCGCCGGCGTCCCGTTGACCTTGTGCTTGCGGCTGAGCGCGAGGTTGCGCGCGATCGGCGTCTCGCACTGTCCCATGCTGCGCGGCGGAGCCTTGCCTTCGAGCATCCAGTCGAGCCAGGTGCGCGCCTTGTCCTTCGCACACCAGATGTTGGCCGACTTCTCGGGCGAGTCGCCGCCGAGGATCGGGATCAGGAAGGTGTAGACCGTGATGTCCTTGATCTGCTGCAGATCGCGCTCGAACTTCTTGCAATAGCCGCAGTTCGGGTCGGCAAAGACGGCGATCTTGCGCGCGCCCGTGCCCTGCTTCCAGACGATCGCGTCCTTGAGCGGCAGGCTCGCGAAGTCGATCGCGGTGAGCTTGTTCTCGCGCGCCTGGGTCAGGTTGGCACGCGTGCGGGTGTCGATCACGCTGCCCTCGATCAGGTGGTTGCCCTGCTCGTCGCTGTAGAGGATGTCGGTGCCGATGCGCAGCTCGTAGATGCCCGGGATCGGCGTCTTCGTGACCTCGTCGATCTTCGGGAAGTCGGGCAGGCGCTCGGCGATGTTCTTGCGAATCAAGGCTTCCTGGGCGCCGGCCATCTGCGCGCAGAGGCAGAGCGCGGCCATGGCACCAGCCAGGCGCAGTCGGGTTCGGATCATGGGATTCCTTGGAATGAGGGCTTGCGCAGCCGCGTCAGGAGCGCAGCGCGCGGCCGACCAGCCAGCGCTTGAGTGGCGCCACGTGGTTGACCAGAGTCAGGCCGCGGTTGCGAAGTTCCTGCGCCGCGGGCTCTGGGCTCGAAAAGAGTTGCAACAGGCCGTCGGTCAGCCGCCCCATGGCCCATGTCGGCGCGGCGCGCGCGCGCACGTAGCGGCGCAACAGCTTCTCGTCGCCAAGCGCGCGCCAGGGCTCGCGCTCGGCAATCACGCGCGCCAGCGTCACCACGTCGGCCAGCCCCAGGTTCAGGCCCTGCCCGGCCAGCGGGTGCACCACATGCGCGGCGTCGCCGAGCAGCACCCAGCCCGCGCCGCACCAGGCATCGGCCTCGCCGATCATCAGCGGCCAGTCGGCACGCGCAGCGGCGAGCGCGAGCGCACCGCAGGCGCCGCCGGTCGCCTCGGCGAGCGCCGATTCGAATTCGGCTCCGGGTAGCGCGAGCAGGGCCGCTGCGCGCTCCTCGGGCAGCGACCAGACGAGCGCGTAAGAGCGCCCGGGCTCGGGTTGGTCCATCGGCAGCAGCGCCAGTACGTCGGGGGCGCGAAACCATTGCCGCGCCCGGTTGAGATGCGGCTCGGTGGCGACGAGCCGGGTCGCGATCGCGCGGTGGCCGTAGCGGTGCTGCACCATGTGCACGCCGAGCGCGCTGCGCGTGGCCGAGGCCTTGCCTTCGCACAGCGCCGTCAGCGCAGCCTGCGGCGCCGGCGCACCCGCCGCGACGACCTCCAGATGCGGCGCGAAGCGCACCGCCTCGGCAAGCTGGCGTTCGAGCACGGCCACGTCGACGATCCACGCGAGTTCGCCGACGCGCTGCTCCCAGGCCGAGAAGTCGAGCCCCGCGCCTGCTGCGTCGCCCTCGATGTGCATGTCGTGCACGGCCGTCGCGGCGCCCGCGGGCAGGCCGTCCCAGACCTTGAGCTGGCGCAGCAACTCGACCGAGACCGCGTTCAGTGCATAGGCGCGCACGTCGGCGCCAGCGGCCGGCGGCGCGGCGTCGGGCACCAGCGCCACCTGCAGGCCCTGGCGCGCGAGCGCGAGTGCCAGGCAGCGGCCCACGATGCCGGCACCGCGCACGCAGATGTCGAAGCGCTCGCTCATTCGCGCAATTGTAGGGACCGGGTCCCGCATGAGGAAACGCCGGGCCGCCCCGGGTTTCCGCAACCCCGTCGGGAGCCTGACGCGAAGCGGCAGGTCTGGGGGCCCTCTCAGCGCGCAGGCAGCGGGATGAACTCGGTCTCGCCCGGCACCGGCGGGAAGCGCTGCGCGGCCCAGTCCTCCTGTGCCGCAATGATGCGTTCCCGGCGGCTGGCCACGAAATTCCAGACGATGAAGCGCTGCCCGAGCGGCGCGCCGCCGACGAGCGCGATGCGCGCCGCCGCCGGCGTGCGCAGCAGCGGCGCCGATCCGGGCGCCAGCACGGCGAGCGTGAACGGCGGTACGGCAACGCCGTCGAGCTCGAATCCGGCATCGACGCTGTAGAGCGCGCGCTCGCGCGCCGCGTCGGCAACGGCGAGCGCCGCACCGGCGCTGCAGTCGAGTGCGACGAACAGCGTCGGCGACAGCGCCCTGACCGGCGAAGCGGCGCCGAAGGCCGCCCCGACCAGCACGCGCAGCGTCGCGCCGCCCAGGCGCAGTTCGGGGATCGCCGAGGCCGGCGTGTGTTCGAACAAAGGCTCGTCCTGCTCGTGCGCCTCGGGCAGCGCAACCCAGAGCTGCAGCCCGTGGCTGCGGCGCACGGTTGCGCGCAACTCGTCCGGCGTGCGCTCCGAGTGCACGATGCCGCGCCCGGCCGTCATCCAGTTGATCGCGCCGGGTGCGATGCGCTGCACCGCGCCGGTGCTGTCGCGGTGCATCAGCGCGCCCTCGAACAGGTAGGTCACGGTCGCCAGGCCGATGTGCGGGTGCGGGCGCACGTCGTGGTTGTCGTCGGGCCCGGCCGTCACCGGGCCGAAGTGGTCGAAGAACAGGAACGGGCCGACGGCCTGGCGCTGCGCCGACGGCAGCAAGCGCCTTACCCGGAAGCCGCCGCCGAGGTCGTGCTCGCGCGGCGCGATCAGCTCGAGTGCCTGCATCCGTGATCCTCCGTGCTCGTTGCCCAGGCCAGTGTAGGGCGGCGCCTTAAAATCGGCCTCCTTCCCGCCCCGAAAGCCCCTCTTCATGAGCCTCAAATGCGGCATCGTGGGCCTGCCCAATGTCGGCAAGTCCACCCTCTTCAACGCGCTGACGAAAGCCGGCATTGCGGCCGAGAACTACCCCTTCTGCACCATCGAACCCAACGTCGGCGTGGTCGAGCTGCCCGACCCGCGCCTGGCGCAGCTGGCCGCCATCGTCAAGCCCGAGCGCGTGCTGCCGGCGGTGGTCGAGTTCGTCGACATCGCCGGACTCGTGGCCGGCGCATCGAAGGGCGAGGGCCTCGGGAACCAGTTCCTGGCTCATATCCGCGAGACCGACGCGATCGTCAACGTGGTGCGCTGCTTCGACGACGAGAACGTGATCCACGTTGCCGGCAAGGTCGATCCGATCTCGGACATCGAGGTCATCCAGACCGAACTGTGCCTGGCCGACCTGGCGACGGTCGAGAAGAGCCTGGCGCGCTACAGCAAGGTCGCCAAGGCCGGCAACGACAAGGACGCGCAGCGCCTGGTCGACGTGCTCGTGAAGTGCCAGGCAGCGCTCGACCAGGCGCGCCCGGTGCGCTCCATCGCCTTCAGCAAGGAGGAACTCGCGGTGCTCAAGCCGCTGTGCCTGATCACGGCGAAGCCGGCGATGTTCGTCGCCAACGTCGACGAGCACGGCTTCGAGCACAACCCCTATCTCGACAAGCTGCGCGCCTATGCCGAGGGCCAGAAGGCGCCGGTGGTCGCGATCTGCGCCAAGACGGAGGCCGAGCTCGCCGACATGAGCGAGGAGGACCGGTTGCTCTTCCTGCACGAGATGGGGCAGGAGGAACCGGGCCTGAATCGGCTCATCCGGGCCGCGTTCAAGCTGCTCGGGCTGCAGACCTACTTCACCGCCGGCGTCAAGGAAGTGCGGGCGTGGACCATCCACGTCGGCGATACCGGCCCGCAGGCGGCAGGCGTGATCCACGGCGACTTCGAGCGCGGCTACATCCGCGCCCAGACCATCGCCTTCGACGACTTCATCGCCTTCAAGGGCGAGCAGGGCGCCAAGGAAGCCGGCAAGATGCGCGCCGAGGGCAAGGACTACGTCGTCAAGGACGGCGACGTGCTGCACTTCCTGTTCAGCCCCTGAAATCCGGTTCGCGGCGGTCTGGAACTGACCTGCCTGGCGGCCGTATTTCACGATAAGCACTCTCGACCAGAGAGTGCTAATATTTCGGGAACAAAGCCCGTCGAGGCAAGTCAACTTCTATATGAATGCCACTACCAGCCTGACCGTGGGATCCAGCACTGCGCTCGTCACCCGTGACGCCTGGGCGCTCGTTCCGCCGCTCGGCAACCTGGATGCCTATATCGCGGCCGTCAACCGCGTCCCGCTGCTGACGCAGGAAGAGGAATCCGACTGCGCGCGCCGGCTACGCGATGATTCCGATGTCGACGCTGCGCGCAAGCTCGTGCTGTCGCACCTGCGCCTCGTGGTCTCGGTGGCGCGCCAGTACCTGGGCTACGGGCTGCCGCACGGCGACTTGATCCAGGAGGGCAACGTCGGCCTGATGAAGGCCGTCAAGCGCTTCGACCCGGACCAGGGCGTGCGCCTGGTGAGTTATGCGCTGCACTGGATCAAGGCCGAGATCCACGAGTACATCCTCAAGAACTGGCGCATGGTCAAGGTCGCGACGACCAAGGCCCAGCGCAAGCTGTTCTTCAACCTGCGCTCGATGAAGCAGAGCCTGAAGGAAGACTCGGCCGATGCCGATGCGCATCGCGGCACGCTGACCCAGGGCGAGGTCGAGACCATGGCGCAGCGCCTGAACGTCAAGCGCGAGGACGTGCTCGAGATGGAGACCCGCATGTCGGGCGGCGACGTGGCGCTCGAGCCCCAGGCCGACGATGCGGGCGAGGAAAGTTTCGCTCCGATCGCCTACCTTGCCGACGAGAGCAGCGAGCCGACGCGCGTGATCGAGGCCCATCGCCGCGACTGGCTCGCCAGCGACGGCATCAATCAGGCGCTCGACGTGCTGGATGCGCGCAGCCGCCGCATCGTCGAGGAGCGCTGGCTCAAGGTCAACGACGACGCCTCGGGCGGCATGACGTTGCATGAACTCGCTGCCGAGTATGGCGTCAGCGCCGAGCGCATCCGCCAGATCGAGGTCGCGGCGATGAAAAAGATGCGCAAGGCACTCGAGACCTGCGCCGCCTGAGCGGCTAGTGCAACTGCACTAGGCTCAGGACCGGGATTCGGCGAGGAGCTGCTTCAGGTCCGAGGCCAGGTCCGGGGCCGGCATTCCGTAGCGCGCAAACAGCCGCAGCCGACCCTGGGCATCGATGATGTACGAGCCGGCGGTGTGGTCGACCGTGTAGCTGCCTTCGGTCTTGCCCGGCACCTTCATGTAGAACACCTTGAACTCGCGTGCTGCGGCGGCCGTCTGCTCCGCGCTGCCGTGCAGCGCGATGAAGCCGGGCCCGAAGTTGGCCATGTAGGCCTTGAGCAGTTGCGGCGTGTCGCGCTCCGGATCCACGGTCACGAAGATCGCCTGCACGCGCTCGCCGTCCTTGCCCAGCATTGCCTTGACCTCGGCAATCTCGGCGAGCGTGGTCGGGCACACGTCGGGGCAGTGCGTGTAGCCGAAGAAAACGACGCTGACCTTGCCCTTGAAGTCGGCCAGCGTGCGCGGCTTGCCGTCGGCATCGGTCAAAGCGAGCTGGCGGCCGTATTCGGCGCCCGTGATGTCGACCGACTTGAAGCCCGCCGCCGACCCCGGCACGAGCTTGTCGCAGCCGGCAAGGCCGGCAGCGAGCGCCAGCAGCGCGACGGCGGCGCGTGCGCGCAGGCGGGTGGGCAAAGGGGTCACAGCCATGGCCTCAGGTAATGGTCCAGCAGCAGGGCCGCGAACAGCAGCGCGAGATACAGGATGGAGAATCGAAACGTCCTGCGCGCCAGCGCGTCGGAATAGTCGCGCCACAGCGCCCAGGCGTAGGCGCAGAACACGGCGCCGAGCAGCACCGCGGCAGTCAGGTAGATGACGCCGCTCATGCCGTGGACGAACGGCAGCAGCGTCGCCGCGAACAGCACGAAGGTGTAGAGCAGGATCTGCAGCCGGGTGAACTCCGAACCGTGTGTGACGGGCAGCATCGGCAGGCCCGACTTGCGGTAGTCCTCGACGCGGTAGAGGGCCAGCGCCCAGAAATGCGGCGGCGTCCACAGGAAGATGATCAGGAACAGCATCAGCGCCTGCGGCTCGACGGCGTCGCGCATCGCGACCCAGCCCAGCAGCGGCGGCATCGCACCCGAGGCGCCACCGATGACGATGTTCTGCGGCGTCATCGGCTTGAGAACCAGGGTGTAGATCACCGCGTAGCCGACGAAGGTCGCGAACGTCAGCCACATCGTGAGCGGGTTGACGAACACCAGCAGCAGCGCGCTGCCCGCCGCGCACAGCAGGCCGGAGAAGAGCAGCGTGTGCGCGTCGGTGAGTTCGCCCCGGGCGGTCGGGCGCCACGCGGTGCGCGCCATGCGCGCGTCGATCTTGCGCTCGACCACGCAGTTGAAGGCCGCCGCTGCCGCGGCGACGAGCCAGATCCCGGCCAAGGCGAGCGCCACGCGCGGCAGATCCGGCCAGCCCGGCTGCGCGAGCAGCATGCCGATCAGCGCGCAGAAGACGATCAGCTGCACCACGCGCGGCTTGGTCAGCACGACGTACTGCCGCAGGCGCGATCCCGCGTTCGGCGCAAGGCGGTGCGGCGGGGACAGGGCTTCGTCGGTCGGCATGGTTCGGGGGTGAATGACGATTCTACGGAGCGGTGCCGCGCGCCTGCGCCGCGCGCGTCGCCAGCACCGCAAGCAGCGTCACGAGCGCGGCCGCGCCGCCGGTGTGCGCGACGGCAGCGACGAGCGGCCAGTCGAGGATCACGTTCGAGAGCCCGGTCGCCAGTTGCAGCAGCCCGACGCCGGCGAGCACGGCGGCCCAGCGTCCGAGCGCGGGCTGCGCGCCGCGCCGCCGGTGCAGGCTCCAGGCAAGCCAGGCCAGTGCGGCGAGCACCGCGTAGGCGGCGAGGCGGTGCATGTAATGGATGGCCGTCAGCGCCTCGAACGGCAGCCAGGCGCCGGTGTGGGTCTGGCCGAGCTCGCGCCGCAGCGCGAAGCCGTGGCCGAAGTCCATCGCCGGCCACCACGAGCCCTGGCAGGTCGGGAAGTCCGAGCAGGCCAGCACCGCGTAGTTGGTCGACACCCAGCCGCCCAGCGCCGACTGGATCACCGTCAGGCCGAGCACAGCCAGCACCGCTCGCTCGAGCGCACGCGGCAGCGCCAGCGGCGCGGGCGCGTAGGCCTGCGCCTGCACGGCGAGCAGCACGAGCAGCGCGATGCCACCCAGCAGGTGCGCGGTGACGATCGCCGGGTAGAGCTTCATCGTCACCGTCAGCGCGCCGAACGCGCCCTGCACGCAGACCCAGATCAGCGTCGCGGTGGCCCACCAGGGCGACACGTCGCCTGCGCCGTGATGCCTGGGCGCGCGCCGGTGCTCGACCCAGCTCGCCAGCGCGAGCACCGTGATCAGCACGCCGACGCCGGTGGCAAGGTAGCGGTGGATCATCTCGATCCAGGCCTTGCCGCGCGTCACCGGCCCGTCGGGCAGGCTCGACTCGGCGGCGCGGATCTCGTGCGCGGCGCCGGTCGGGCTCGCGTTGCCATAGCAGCCCGGCCAGTCGGGGCAACCGAGGCCCGAGTCGGTCAGCCGCGTGAAGGCGCCGAAGAGCACCAGATCGAAGGTCAGGAACAGCGTCAGCAGCGTCAGCGCGCGCAGCCGGCCCGAGGGCGTGCCGCCGCGGTGGCGCAACCAGATCCAGGCCAGCGGCCCGGCGGCGAGCACGACGCCGGCGAGCGCGACCCGCGCCACCGGCGCCAGGTCGACCAGCGAGGGGCTCGCCATCGCGCGCTACCGCCCCGGCTTGTCCCACGACACCGACGCGCGCAGCAGGCGGTCGAGGTCGCGCTTGAGCCTGGCCGGTTCGGGATCGGGCGGCGCGCGCAGCATCCACTGGCCCATCGGATCGACGAGGTAGAGGTGCTGCGCCAGCACCTGCCCGGGCGCAGGCGCGAGCCAGGCCGCCAGCGCCTCGCGCGGCACGCGCAGCACGGTCGTGTCCTTGCCGATGCCGGCCAGCACCTCGGGGCGCGGCGCTGCGTCGTCGGTGACGAACCAGACCTTGTCGACGCGCTCGCGTTCGCGGCCGAGCGTCTCGCGCAACTGGCGCTGCAGCACCAGCGCACGCTCGCAGGCCGCATCGCACTGCCCGCCGCCGACGACGGCGAGCAGCCACTGGCCCTTGAGCGCCGCCGGGTCGACCGCCCTGCCCTGCAGGTCGGCGAGCGGCAGCGCGGCCGCAGACGGCAGCGGCCGCGGCGGCACAATCAGCTCGCTGTAGTTGACGCCCGTGTCGGGCCGGTAGAAGAAGAACGCGAGATAGGAAGCGATCACCGGCGACGCGCAGACCAGCAGCACGAGCAGCATCTTGATGCGCCCGCTGCGCGTGCGCCGCTCGGTGTCGGCGAGCGCCGCATCGGGCAGGCTGTGCACGGTGAAGGCAAGGCCTTCAGCGGGCGTGCCGGCGAAGGCGGGGGCGGACGACTTGGTACCAGACATAGAGTCCCACGATCAACAGGGCAAGGCCCCACCATTGGGCCGCGTAGCCGTAATTCTTGTGCGCATCGGCGGCAGGACGCAGCCAGTCGCGCACGAGCGCCGGATCGGCTTCGGGACCGCCCTGCTCGAGCACCGAGACCGGCAGCAGCGCCAGGCCGGTCTCGCGTGCGAAGGCATCGAGGTCGAGATTCTGCCGGATCGGCCCCGACGCCGCGGCGCTGAACTCGTACAGCCGTGACGGCGGCGGGGCCACGCGCCCGCGCACCGTGACCTCGCCGCCGGGCGTGGCGAGCACCGGCAATCGCGTGCGGTCGGCCGCATCGCGCGCGACCCAGCCGCGCTGCACCAACACCACGCCACCCGGCCACGCGAGCGGCGTCACGACGATGAAGCCCGGGCGCGTGTTCATGACCCGGTTGTCGAGATACACCGTCCGGTCGGCAAGCCAGCGCCCGCGCACGACTGCCTGGCGGTGCAGCAGGCTCGCGCCGCCGTCGCGCACCGTCGCGGCAAGGTCGGCAGCGTCGGCGGCGGGCATCGATGCGCGGGCGTCGATGGCGGCCTGGATGGCTTCCTTCTGCGCTGCACGGTCCCATTGCCACCAACCCAGGCGAGCCGTCAGCGCAGAACCGAGGATGGCCGCGACCAGGACGATGGCATGCAACGCGGTGCGCCGCGCCACGGTCACAGAAGCACCTTCGTGTTGCGCGGGCCGGCTTTCGCCCTTGGGTCGGCCCGGCGGGAACTCTGGCGTACTTTCGTGCTGCGCACTCCGGTATTCGCCCTTGGAGCAGCCCGACGGGCTCATGCCGAGGCTCCATGCGGCAGATAATCGAGCGCCATGAAGGTCGCCATCGTGGTCATGTTCGTGTTGATCGTGCTCGCGCTCGCCGCTGCCGGCCGCGCGATGCTGCGCGGTGGCCGCGACGGCGGCGCCAGGCAGGGCGCGATGATGCGCGCGCTGGTGTGGCGCATCGGGCTGTCGGTGCTGCTGTTCGTGTGCCTGATCGCAGCCTACCGGCTCGGCTGGATCCGCCCCACCGGCGTGCCGCTCGGCGGCTGAGAGCCTGTGAAGAAATGGATCGCACCCGCGTGATCCATTTCTTCACAGGCTCTGAGCCGGGTGCCGGGTTGGTGCGCGCCGGCCCGCGGTGAGCGTCAGAGCCAGTAGACGACGATGTAGAGGCCTAGCCAGACCACGTCGACGAAGTGCCAGTACCACGCGGCACCCTCGAAGCCGAAGTGGCGCTGCGGCGTGAAATGGCCCTTCTGCAGGCGCAGCGTGATGAAGATCAGCATCAGCGTGCCCACGAGGACGTGGAAGCCGTGAAAGCCGGTCAGCATGAAGAAGGTCGTGCCGTAGGCGCCCGAGTCGAGCCGCAGGTTGAGCTCGGTGTAGGCGTGCGTGTATTCGTAGATCTGCAGGCCGAGGAAGCTCGCGCCCAGCAGGACGGTGAGCCACATGTAGGCGATGCAGCGCGCGCGCTGGTTGGCGAGCAGCGCGTGGTGAGCGATCGTGATCGTGACGCCCGAGCTCAGCAGCAGTGCGGTGTTGATCGTGGGCAACGGCCACGGGCCCATGGTCGCGAAGGGCTCGACGATGCCCGCAGGCGAGGCCGTGATGCCGGCCTGCACGCTCGGCCAGATGGCCTTGAAGTCCGGCCACAGCAGCGCGTTCTCGATGCTGCCGAGGTTGGGCACCGAATGCACGCGCAGCCAGAACAGCGCGCCGAAGAAGGCGCCGAAGAACATCACCTCCGAGAAGATGAACCAGCTCATGCTCCAGCGGAACGACGTGTCGACACGGTCGCTGTACAGGCCGCTCTCGTTCTCGGCGATCGCGGCGCGGAACCACTGCTGCAGCACGAACAGCCACCACGCGACGCCCAGCAGCAGCGAATACTTGCCCCACTCATGCCCGTTGATCCACTGCCCGGCGCCGAGGATCAGGAAGAACATGCCCACCGCGACCAGCACCGGGAAGCGCGAAGGCGCCGGAACGAAGTAGTAGGGTGCTGCCCCCTGGCCAGATGTCGCTGCCGCCATGTCCTGCTCTCCTGGAAAATCGAATTAACCGCTGCCCGCCGCAGGGAACCGTGAACCCACGGATCCGCGACGCCGCCTCATTGTCGTGCCTCAGCCGCCGCCCGCCACGCCGCTGGCGATCACCCAGTTGACCAGCAGGACCAGCGCCGTGACGAACAGCGCTGCGCCGATCACGCCCGCCACGATCACATGCACCGGATTGAGCTGGTTCACGTCCTTCTCGTACTCGGCCGACTTGCGGATGCCGAAGAACGACCACGCGACGGCCTTCATCGTCTGCGCGAAGGATCCCTTGCGGGCCGCTGCGGCCCGCAGCGATGTGTCGTCGCGCGGTGTCGTCACGAGTATCGCCCCCGTCATGTCCCGGTGGTCGCGCCCGGCGCCGCAGGCACCTTGCCGCCGACCTCGAAGAAGGTGTACGAGAGCGTGATCGTGCGCACGTCGCCCGGCAGCCTCGGGTCGATCACGAACACCACCGGCCACTGCCTGGCTTCACCCGGCGCGAGTGTGTATTCGCTGAAGCAGAAGCACTCGAGCTTGTTGAAATGTGCAGCCGCCTGGCGCGGCGCGTAGCTCGGGATGGCCTGCGCCACCATCGTTCGATCCTGCACGTTGCGAAACTCGTACATCACCGTGACCATCTGCCCCGGATGCACGTCGATGGAGCGCTGCGCGGGCTTGAACGACCACGGCCCGCGTGCGTTGGCGTCGAACTCGACCGTGACCGTGCGCGCGCCATCGACCTGCGAGTTGCCCGCCGCGAGCCCTGACGTGCCCGCCTGCTGCTGACGCTCGGCGAGCGAAAGCACGTTGATGCCGAGCGCGTTGCAGACCGCCTTGTAGACCGGCACCAGCGCATAGCCGAAGCCGAACATCGCGAGCGCGACGACGGCCAGCTTGGCCACCATGCGCCGGTTGTCGGCGCGCAGCAGTGCGGCGTCGGCAGAGGTCGATTGCGTAGCCATGGCGTAGCGCGCCCCAGTGAGCGCCGCCCCCCCGACGCGCCCCCGCGGCCGCGCGCCTCGGGTCCGAAGACGCTCAGCTTGATCATGATGCCGACGAAGAACGCCGCCGCCACCGAGGCCAGGATCAGGCCGAGCTTGCGGTTGCTGCGCTTGCGTTCTGGCGTCACGGCCGACCTCAACCGATCACCTTGGTCGCCGTGGCGTCGAGCTGGGGCGGCTTCTCGAAGGTGTGGAACGGCGCCGGCGACGGCACTTCCCACTCCAGCCCCTCGGCACCTTCCCAGGGCTGCTGCGGCGCCTTCTCGCCCCTGCCGCGCATGCACGGGATGACGATGAAGAAGATGAAGTAGACCTGCGCCAACCCGAAACCGAGCGCGCCCACCGAGGCGAGCATGTTGAAGTCGGCGAACTGCAGCGGGTAGTCGGCATAGCGGCGTGGCATGCCCGCCAGGCCGAGGAAGTGCATCGGGAAGAAGGTGACGTTGAAGAACACGATCGAGGCCCAGAAGTGGATCTTGCCGCGCGTCTCGTTGTACATCACGCCGGTCCACTTGGGCGCCCAGTAGTAGAAGCCGGCGAACATCGCGAACAGCGAGCCGGCGACGAGCACGTAGTGGAAGTGGGCAACGACGTAGTAGGTGTCCTGGATCTGGATGTCGATCGGCGCCACCGCGCAGATCAGCCCGGTGAAGCCGCCCATCGTGAACACGAACAGGAAGCCGACCGAGAACAGCATCGGCGTCTCGAAGGTCATCGAGCCGCGCCACATCGTGGCGATCCAGTTGAAGACCTTCACGCCGGTGGGCACCGCGATCAGCATCGTCGCGTACATGAAGAACAGCTGACCGGTGACCGGCATGCCGGTCGTGAACATGTGGTGCGCCCAGACGATGAACGACAGGATCGCGATCGACGCCGTGGCGTAGACCATCGACGTGTAGCCGAACAGCTTCTTGCGCGCGAAAGCCGGGATGATCGCGCTCACGATGCCGAACGCCGGCAGGATCATGATGTAGACCTCGGGGTGGCCGAAGAACCAGAAGATGTGCTGGAACATCACCGGGTCGCCGCCGCCGGCGGGGTTGAAGAAGCTGGTGCCGAAGTGGCGGTCGGTGAGCGTCATCGTGATCGCGCCCGCGAGCACCGGCATCACCGCGATCAGCAGGTAGGCCGTGATGAGCCAGGTCCAGCAGAAGAGCGGCATCTTCATCAGCGTCATGCCGGGCGCGCGCATGTTCAGGATCGTGACGATGATGTTGATCGAGCCCATGATCGAGCTCGCGCCGAGGATGTGCAGGGCAAAAATGCCGGCGTCCATCGACGGCCCCATCTGCATCGTCAGCGGCGCGTAGAGCGTCCAGCCCGCCGCCGGCGCGCCGCCGGGCATGAAGAACGACGCGACGAGCATCAGCGCGGCCGGGATCAGCAGCCAGAAGGAGAGGTTGTTCATGCGCGCGAAGGCCATGTCCGGCGCGCCGATCTGCAGCGGCACCATCCAGTTCGCGAAGCCGACGAAGGCCGGCATGATGGCGCCGAAGACCATGATCAGGCCGTGCATCGTCGTGAGCTGGTTGAACAACTCGGGGTTCACGAACTGCAGCCCCGGCTGGAACAGTTCGAGGCGGATCAGCAGCGCGAGCACGCCGCCGATCATCAGCATCGTGAGCGAGAACACGAGGTACATCGTGCCGATGTCCTTGTGATTCGTCGCATACGCCCAGCGGCGCCAGCCGTGCGGGGCGCCGTGGTCGTGATCGTGGTCGTCGGCGTGACCGTGCACACCGGGGTGGTCGAGGACTGCACTCATGCTTCTTGGTTCCTGCTGAATTTCGCTCGGACGGGGCGTGCCCCGCCTACTTGCGCGCCGCGACGACGGCTGCCGGCTGCACGATCTGCCCGGTCTTGTTCGACCACTGGTTCTTCGTGAACGTGATCACGGCCGCGAGCTCGGTGTCCGAGAGCTGCTTCCAGGCTGGCATCGCGCCGTTGTTCTGGCCGTTGAGCAGCACCGCGATCTGCTTGCCTGCGTCGGCGTCGAGCACGACCGCAGCGCCGTCGATCGGCTTGATCGCGCCCGCGCCCTTGCCGCTCGCCTGATGGCAGGCGGCGCAGTTGGCGGCATAGACCTTGGCCCCGCGCGCGACGAGTTCGTCGAGCGGCCAGACCTTGGCCGGGTCGTCGGCCCTGGCGGCGATCTTCCGCATCTCGCCCGCGACCCAGGCGCTGTAATCCTGCGCCGAGACCACCTTGACGTGGATCGGCATGTAGGCGTGCTCCTTGCCGCACAACTCGGCGCACTGGCCGTAGTAGTCGCCGATCTGCTCGGCGCGGAACCAGGTGTCGCGCACGAAGCCGGGCAGCGCGTCCTGCTTGACGCCGAAAGCCGGCACCATCCAGGCGTGGATCACATCATTGGCGGTGGTGATGATGCGCACCTTCTTGTCCACCGGCACGACGAGCGGGTAGTCGACCTTGAGCAGGTAGTCGTCGCCGGCCGGTTTGCCGGCGTTCGACATCTCGCGCTGTGCCGGGTCCAGCATCGAGTAGAAGGCGATGCCCTCGCCCTCGCCCTTGAGGTACTCGTAACCCCACTTCCACTGCACGCCGGTGGCCTTGATCGTCAAGTCCGACGCGCTCGTGTCCTTCATCGCGACCACGGTCCGGGTCGCGGGCAGCACCATCAGGATCACGATCAGGAGCGGAACCACCGTCCACACGATCTCGACCGTCGTGCTCTCGTGGAAATGCGCTGCCTTGTGGCCCCTGGACTTGCGATGCTTGATGATCGAATAGAACATCACGCCGAACACGCCGACGAAGATCACGGCGCAGATCGCGAGCACGAACCAGTGCAGCCAGATCTGGTCGGCGGCGATGCGCGTCACCGGTGGATGCAGGTTGAGCTGGTTGACGGCCGGGCCACCCGGCAAGTCGTTGACGGCCCGCGCCGCCGACGCAGCGAGCGCAGCGGCGAGCGCGAGCGCGACCTGCGAGGCCTTGTGCCACAGGGCGGGTGGGTAGGCTTGCTTGGTGATCGTCATGGTCATCGCGGTGAGTGCTTCATGAATCCTGGTTCGTCGATCCGGTCCCGGGCCTCGCACGCCCCGCGCGCTGTTGCCAGCGGCGCAGCGCCCAGCGCAGCTCGTCGGCGAGTTGCAGCCGGAGCTCGGGGCGCACGAAGCGGCCCACGGCGATGCGCCGGCCCTGCCCCGACAACTCGATCAGCGAGCGATCGCCATGGCGGGGCTCGACCCGCACCCAGGCCGGCTGGAACGAGACCCGCTCCACATGGCGGCCGCTCGCGTGCTCGACGGTCAGCGCGTCGTCGCGCAGCGCGATGCTTTCGCTGTCGCCGGCATGCCGGGCATGGAACAGCATCGCGATGCCGATCGCCAGGATCTCGAGGCCGGCAAAGGGCATCACGAGCGTCGCGCCCTCGCGCCAGAACGCGGCGGCAATGCCCAGCGACAGCACGCACAGCGAGGCGAAGAACCACAGCATCTGGCGCGGCGCGAGCGACTCGTTGCGGCGCAGCACCCACTCGACGGACCAGGGCGTGCCGGTCTCGGCGGCGCCCGTCTCACGCCCGAAACGGTAGCCGCGGTAGGTGGGGGACGCGCGCCAGGCCTTGAAAGTGGTCGTGGTCGACATGCTTGCGAATGTGGTTCGTGGCCGGTCTCGCCGGGTACTTCTCAGTGTCGAATGATCCAGGCCAAACGCGTTGTCGCAACTCTTTGAGGATGATCAAAGACTTTGAAAGCGGCGCATTTTAGCCCAGCGTTTCGAGCACCCTCCTTGCGGGCCGGCCATGGCCTCATGCGGCCCCGCCGCGCGCGGCGCGCAGGCGCGCCCGCATCTCCTCGACCGTGAACGCCGTCTCGCCGGTCGGCGTGAGGCGCGGCGCGGCCTTGAAGGCATGGCCGTATACGATCTCGAAAGCCAGCCGCAGGCGGCCATCGGGCCCGGCGAGCGACTGCAGGGCCTCGAGCAGCCGCGCGCGCCAGCGCGGCGTGCGCAGCCCTGCGCAGCGCAGCGGGGAGGCATTGCCACCCAGGCTGCGCAGTTCGGCCAGCAGCGCCTGCGGGCTGTCCCAGGTCAGGGTGAGCGTCTCCTGGTCCATCACCGGGTCGGCGAAGCCAGTCGCGACGAGCATGTCGCCGAGGTCGTGCATGTCGACGAAGGCAGCGCCGGGCTCGCCCCAGCCGCGCTCGCGGTACAGCGCATGCAGTTCGCGCAGGCTGCCCGGGCCGAAGCAGGAGAACATGGCAAAGCCATCCGCGGCGAGCGCGCGCTGCCAGCGTGCCAGCAGCGCCGGCGGGTCGATGGCAGCGTGCAACATCATGTTGGACCAAACCAGCTGCGCTTGTGCGGGGGGCGGATCTGTGCGCCCCCAGGGCCGGGCTGCGCCCAGCCCGCCCCCCGTGGGGGTCAAGGAAACCAGGGGCGGCCCGGCGTTTGCTTGGCCGGCGTCGAGCAGCAGGTCGTCGCTGCGTTGCGTCCAGCGCCTAGCACGCCACCAGGGTGCGCGGGCATCGGCCCGGCTGCGCTCGACGAGCGCGGCGCTCGGCTCGACGACGATTCGCCGCGCGCGCGGATAGGCCTGTGCGAGCAGCTCAGCACCAGCCCCGCCGTGGCCCCACCAGTCGACGATCACGTCGGGCTGGCGCTTGACGATCGCCAGGCGCTCGCCCATGCGTCGCGCGACCTCGGCGTGCAGCCAGGGCGGCTGCGGCGCGCGCGCGAGACGGCGCAGCGCCGCGACCAGCGCCGCCTCGTCGAGCGCGCGCGCAGTGGCGGGGCGGGTCAGGTGTGAGGGCATCTCGGGCCAGTATATTGAGCCGATGCCGCCACCCGCGCCCGTCGGCGCCTGGACCCTGCCGAGCCAATGCGCCGTCTGCCGCGGCTGGGCGCGCGCGCGCCTGTGCGAAGCCTGCGTGCAACGCTTCGCGGCACCCGTTCCGCGCTGCTGCCGCTGCGCGATCGACGTACCCGCCGGGGTCGAGGTCTGCGGCACCTGCCTGCGCCAGCCGCCACCGTTCGATGCCGCGCTCGCCGCGGTCGACTATGCCTATCCCTGGGACACGCTGGTGCGGCGCCTGAAGTTCCACGCCGCGCTCGACCTCGCCCCGGCGCTTGCCGAGCGTCTGCTGGATGCCGTGCGACGCCAGGACGCCGCGACGACGCCCGACTGGCTGCTGCCGGTGCCGCTGTCGACCGCGCGCCTGCGCGAGCGAGGTTTCAACCAGGCCTGGGAGATTGCCCGGCGCGTCGCGCGCGCGCTCGGCTGCGCTGCCGACGCCCACCTGCTGCTGCGCTTGAAGGACACACCGCACCAGACCGCGCTGCCCCACGACCGGCGCGCTGCCAACGTGCGCGGTGCATTCGCGGTCGAGCCGCTGCGGCGCACGCAGATCGGCGGCCGCGCCATCGCGCTCGTCGACGACGTGCTGACGACGGGCGCGACGGCGGCCGAGATTGCATCGGTGCTCAAGCGCGCGGGCGCGCGGTCGGTGCAGGTCTGGGTCGTCGCGCGCACGCCGCGGCCCGACGCTTGACGAGGCACGGCGCATGTTCAACATCGTCCTTGTGCAGCCCGAGATCCCGCCCAACACCGGCAATGTGATCCGGCTCGCCGCCAACACCGGCTGCGCGCTGCACCTTATCGAGCCGCTCGGCTTCGCGATGGAAGACCGCCTGCTGCGCCGCGCCGGGCTCGACTACCACGAGACCGCGCGCGTGCAGCGCCACGCCTCCTGGGCCGCCTTCATGCGCGATGCGCGGCCTGCGCCCGCGCGCCTGTTCGCGTTCACGACGCGCGGCCAGGTCTCGTTCGCGCAGGTGGCCTGGCAGCCCGGCGATTGGCTCGTCTTCGGCAGCGAGACCGCCGGTCTGCCTGACGCGGTACGGCGATGCGTGGATCCCGAGCGGCAGTTGCGCCTGCCGATGCGCACCGGCCAGCGCAGCCTGAACCTGAGCAACGCGGTCGCGGTCGCGGTGTTCGAGGCCTGGCGCCAGAACGGCTACGCGAGCGCTGGCTGACCGATCTCGGGCGCGCACCCCGGCAGGCGCCGGGGCGCCCCAGGCCTGCCGGGCTTGCCCTTGGGTGAGCGACGCCGCAGGCGTCTTGGGAGCATGACTACTCGGGCTGCACGCCTGCAGCCTTGATGACCTTGGCCCAGTGTTCGCGTTCGCTCTTCATCAGGCTCGCGAGCGCCTCGGCCGTCGTGCCGCGCGCGCTGAAGTACTGGCCCAGCATGCGCGCGCGCACCTCGTCGCTGCGGATGATGCGCATCAGCTCGGCCGCGAGCCGCTCGACGATGGCGGCCGGCGTGCCTGCGGGCGCGAGCACGGCCTGCCAAGAGATCGCCTCGAAGCCCGGATAGCCCTGCTCGGCGAAGGTCGGCATCTCGGGCAGCGCGGCCACGCGGCCGAGCGTGCTCACGCCGAGCGCCTTGACCTTGCCCGCGCGCACCTGGCCCATCGCGATCCCGGGCACCATGAAGGCCGCCTGCACCTGGCCCGAAAGCATCGCGTTGACGACCTGCGGGAAGCCCTGGTAAGGAACATGCACGAGTTCGATGCCGGCGCGGCGCATGAACAGCTCCATCGCCAGGTGCGACGCGCTGCCCTTGCCGACGCTGCCGTAGTTGAGCTGGCCGGGCTTGCTCTTCGCGACGCGCACGAACTCCGGCAGGCCGCCCGCGCCGAGGCCCGGCTCGACGATCAGCACGTTGGGCGAGGTTGCGACCAGCGTCACCGGCGCCAGATCCTTGGCCGGGTCATAGCCGAGGTTCCTGGACAGCAGCGGCGCGGTAACGAGCGGGCCCTGGATCGTGAACAGCAGCGTGTAGCCGTCGGGCTCGGCATGCGCCACGACGCCGGTGCCGACGTTGCCGCCGGCGCCGGGTCGGTTGTCGATCACCACCGGCTGCCCGAGCGCGCGCGCGAGCGACTCGGCCAGGATGCGCGCGATGATGTCGGGCGAGGTGCCGGCGGGGAACGGCACGACGAGCTTGATCGCGCGCGCCGGCCAGGCCTGCGCGGCCGACGGCAGCGCGACTGCCGAGGTGGCTGCGGCGACGATGGAGTTCAGGACGTGGCGGCGTTGCATGGCGCGGGCTTTCGTTGGTTGAGCGAGTGGGTCAGCGTTCGGCGCGTGCGCTGCGCCCCATCAGGTCGGCGAGCGCCTGCTCGGGCGTGAGCCGGCCCTGCAGCACCTGTACCACGGCGCCGGCGATCGGCATCTCGACGCCGAGCGCCTGGGCGCGCTGGAGAACGGTCTCGGCGCACAGCACGCCTTCGGCAACATGGCCGAGCTGCCGAAGGATCTGCGGCAAGGCCTGCCTGCGCGCCAGCATCAACCCGACCTGGCGATTGCGCGACAGATCGCCGGTCGCGGTGAGCACCAGGTCACCGAGGCCCGACAAGCCCATGAAGGTCTCGGCGCGCGCGCCAAGCGCAACGCCCAGGCGCGTCATCTCGGCCAGGCCGCGCGTGACGAGCGCGGCGCGCGCATTCAGGCCGAGCGCAAGCCCGTCGCAGATGCCGACCGCGATCGCGAGCACGTTCTTGACCGCGCCGCCGACCTCGACGCCGATCAGGTCGTCGCTCGTGTAGAGGCGCAGTGCATCGCCGTGCAGCGCGGCGACCGCGGCTTCCCGCAGCGACGCGTCGCGGCTCGCGACGACGAGCGCCGTCGCCTGGCCGCGCGCGACCTCGATCGCGAAGCTCGGCCCCGACAGCACGCCCACGCGCGCCAGCGCCGGCCGCACATCGTGCGCCACCTCATGTGCGAGGCGCCCGCTCGCCTGCTCGAAGCCCTTGCACAACCAGAGCAGGCCGGGCGCTTGCGCCGCACGTTCGGGCACGCGCTCGAGCGTGGCAGCCAAGCCGGACATCGGCGTCGCGATGATCGCCAAGCCGCCGCGCGCATGGGCGAGCGCGGCGTCGAAGTCATCCGTGACCGTGAGCGCGGGCGGCAGGTCGATGCCGGGCAGGTAGCGTTCGTTGCGGCGCGTCGCACGCATCGCCGCGCACTGGGCGGCGTCGCGCACCCAGAGCAGCGCCGGCTGGCGCGCGGCGACGCTCGCCGCCAGCGCCGTACCCCAGGCGCCCGCGCCCAGGAACGCGATGTTCATCGCGGCGCGCCGGGCCGGCCTCGGAACCGGTCAGGCCGAGGTGATGATGCCCGCGCCGTTGCCGCCCTTGGCCGCGGCGGCGTTCTGCTGCTGCTGGGCCTCGTACATGGCCTGGAAATTGACTTCCGCGAGCAGCACCGGCGGGAATCCGGCGCGGGTGCAGATGTCGGAGACGATCGCGCGCAGGTAGGGGTAGACGATCTGCGGGCAGGCGATGCCGATGATCGGCTGCATCTGCTCCTGCGGAATGTTGCGGATCTCGAAGATGCCGGCCTGCTTGGCCTCGATCAGGAACAGCGTCTTGTCCTTGACCTTGGTCGTGACGGTGGCCGTGACGCAGATCTCGTAGATGCCGTCGGAAATGGGCGTCGGCGCGACGCCGAGGTTGATCTCGACTTGCGGCTGAACCTGCTCGAGCAGGATCTGCGGCGAGTTGGGCTGCTCGAGCGACAGGTCCTTCAGGTACATGCGCTGGATCTGGAACACGGGATTCGGATTGGCGTCGGCCATGGCGGTCTTTCGGTTCGGTGACGGGCCCCGCAGCCGATACGGCGCGAGTGCAGCCGGGAATTATCGCCGAGCCAAGGCCGGCTCAGGGCCGCCGCGCCGGGCCGCCCCAAGCAAGGCCCGACCCTCTCGGAGGGTCGCTCGCCGCACTCGGCGAGCGGGGTGTCGCCGCCCGCGCCGGCCCCGGGCCGACCCTCGAGGGTCGCTCGCCGGACTCGGCGAGCGGGGTGTCGTCATGCCGGGCCGCCGCGCCGGCCGCCCGCAAGGCCCGACCCGGAGGGTCGCTCGCCGGACCCGGCGAGCGGGGTGTCGCCATGCCGGGCCGCCGCGCCGGGCCGCCCCAAGCAAGGCCCGACCCTCTCGGAGGGTCGCTCGCCGTACCCGGCGAGCGGGGTGTCGTCACTCAGGTCGCTGCGAGCAGTGGCAGCAACCCGCCGCGCCGGTCGAGCGCAATCAGATCGTCGCAGCCCCCGACATGCGTCGCGCCGATGAAGATCTGCGGCACGCTGCGCCGCCCGGTCAGACGCACCATCGCGTCGCGCTCGGCCGGGTGCAGGTCGATGCGCACCTCCTCGATCTCGGTCACGCCGCGCTGTTGCAGCAGGTTCTTGGCCTGCACGCAGTAGGGGCAGGTCAGGCTCGTGTACATCCGGACGGTCTGCATGATCGGGCGGCCGCAATCGTTCAGGAGGCCGACTTCTCGAGCGGCAGGTTGGCCTCGCGCCACGCGGCCAGGCCGCCGGCGAGGGCACGCGCGTTCTCGAAACCGAGCTTCTTCAGGATCGCCACGGCGCGCGTCGCGCGCGCTCCCGACGCGCAGACGACGACCACCGGCAGGGCCTTGTTCTTGGGCAGGGCCGTCGAGGTCTCGAGCGCGCCGAGCGGCACGCTGCGCGACCCGGCGGCATGACCGGCGGCGTACTCCGCCGGCTCGCAGACGTCGATCAGCACCGCCTTCTCGCGGTTGATCAGGCGCACCGCCTCGGTCGCGGTGACCTTGCCGCCGTGCGTGCCGCGGCTGAGCACGGGCCAGAACAGGAAGGCGCCCGAGGTGACGGCGGCGAGCACCAGCAGCCATTGATCGACGAGGAAGTTCAGGAGATTCACGAGGGCGGTCCGGGTCCGGCGCGAAGGCGCTTCGGTCGCGGATTATAAAATTCCCAGCTTTTGACCGCGCCCGACCCGCGCCGAAGCCCTCAAATGAAACTGCCCCCAAGCTCACTTCGCTCGCTGCCCCCCGAGGGGGCGCTCAGTACCTTCGGAACGGCCGGGCGGTACTGACATGCACAAGCTCGTCCTGATCCGCCACGGCGAATCGACCTGGAACCTCGACAACCGCTTCACCGGCTGGACCGACGTCGCGCTCACCGCCACCGGCGTCGCCCAGGCGCAGCAGGCCGGGCGGCTGCTCAAGGCCGAGGGCTACGACTTCGACCTCGCCTTCACGTCGGTGCTCAAGCGCGCGATCTGGACCCTGTGGCATGCGCTCGACGAACTCGACCGCACCTGGCTGCCGGTCGTCAACGACTGGCGCCTGAACGAGCGCCACTACGGCGCGCTGCAGGGGCTGAACAAGGCCGAGACGGCGCGCGAGTACGGCGACGAGCAGGTCCTCGTCTGGCGTCGCAGCTACGACACGCCGCCGCCGGCGCTTAAGGCCGACGACCCACGCAGCGAACGGGGCGACCGGCGCTACGCGGGGCTGGCGCCGGGCCAGGTGCCGCTCACCGAGTGCCTGAAGGACACCGTCGCGCGCGTGCTACCGTTCTGGCACGAACAGCTCGCGCCGGCCGTCCGCGCCGGCCAGCGCGTCGTCGTCTCGGCGCACGGCAACAGCATGCGCGCGCTCGTCAAATACCTCGATGGCATCTCCGACGACGCCATCGTCGGCCTGAACATCCCCAACGGCATCCCGCTCGTCTACGAACTCGACGCCGGGCTCAAGCCAATCAGGAGCTATTACCTCGGCGATGCCGAAGCCGTGGCCAGGGCCGCGGCAGCGGTGGCGAGCCAGGGCAAGGCGGCTACGCCTCGATAGCGGCGCCGATCTCCTCGCGCAGCCGCTCGGCGAGCCGGCGCCGGTCGGCGTGCGCGACCGACTGCGCGGGCAGCACCTCGACCTGCGCGCACAGGCCTTGCGCACAAGCGATCGCCCAGACGCTTTGCAGCATGGTCATCTCGCCGACGAACTCGATCGCCGGGCTGCGCGCGTGGGCCGCGTCCGCGAAGCGCAGCGCGACCGGCTGCACCGGCGTCGCGGTCGCGATCGCGGCCTGCAGCAGGTTGGCGTGGAAGGGCAGCAAGGTGCGTCCGTCCGCGGTCGTGCCCTCGGGGAAGACCGCCACCGTGTCGCCCGCGCGCAGCGCCTCGGCGATCTGGTGCACCACGCGCAGCGCGTCGCGCGTCCGGTCGCGCTCGATGAAGAGCGTGTTCACGGCGACCGCCAGGCGCCCGAACAGCGGCCAGTGCCGCACCTCGGCCTTGGAGACGAAGCGCGCCGGAACGACCGCATCGATGACCAGGATGTCGAGCCACGACACATGGTTGGCGACGATCAGCTTCGCGCCCGGCCGCGGCGTGCCGCGCGCCTCGACGCGCACGCCGAGCACGCGCAGGAAGCCCGCCGCCCAGCGCTGGGCGTGGCGCATGCGCAGCGCGCCATCGTTGGCGGAGCGGCCGAAGAACAGCGTCACGAGCAGCAGGCCGTAGACCATGTGCACGCCCGAACGCGCGATGCGCCACAGCGCGCGCACGCGCCGCGCAAGCGTGGGCGGCGCCGGCTGCGCCGGCGATTCGGCTGCTTCGGATGCTGTGAACGGACCCATCGCACTCGCGCCGAGGGGTCCGTTCACAGCTTCTCTGCCATCAGGGTCCGGCGGCGGCATGCGCGATCTGGCCGGCAACGAGCGTGTAGCGCACCGCGCCGGGGAGCTCCATCGCACTCGCGTCGAAAGCGAACGGCGTGTGGCGGCCCTGGCTGCGCAGTTCGGCCGGTCGCACCGGCCAGCGCGCGGCCGGGTCGAAGACGCAGATGTCGGCCACGCCGCCGGCGACGAGCCGCCCGGCGCTCGCCGACAGCGAACCGAGCGCATCGCCGAGCACGCGCACCGGCTCGTGGGTGACGACGGCGAGCGCGCGCGCGAGGCCGGCGCCGCTGTCCTCACCCCACTTCAGCGCCAGGCCGAGCAGCAGTTCGAGGCCGGTCGCGCCCGGCACGGCCTCGGCAAAGGGCAGGTTCTTCTCGTCGGCGCCGACCGGATTGTGGTCGCTGACCAGCGCGTCGAGCGTGCCGTCGCCGAGCGCGGCGCGTAGCGCGTCGCGGTCGCGCTGCTGGCGCGGCGGCGGCACGAGGCGCATCGCGGGGTTGAAGTAGCCGATGTCGAGGTCGGTCAGGTGCAGCGAGTTGATGCTCACGTCGGCCGTCACCGGCAGGCCCTCGGCCTTGGCCGCGCGCAGCAGCGCGACGCCGGCGGCGCTCGACAGGCGGCACAGGTGGACGCGGGCGCCGATCTCGCGCTGCAGCTCGAAAACGGTGTGCAGCGCGATCGTCTCGGCGCTCGCCGGCACGCCCGAAAGCCCGAGCCGCGTTGCGAGCGCGCCCTTGGCCGCAACGCCGCCACCGAGCCAGGGGTCCTGCGGCCGCAGCCAGACCGTGAAGCCGAAAGTTGCCGCGTACTGCAACGCGCGCTGCAGGACCAGCGTGTCGCGCACCGCGACCTCGGCCTGCGAGAAACCGACGCAGCCGGCCTCGGCGAGCTCGACCATTTCGGTCAGCGACTCGCCCGCCAGGCCGCGCGTCAGCGCGCCGAGCGGGAACAGCCGGCAGCGGCTGAGCTTCCTGGCGCGCAGCTTGAGCATCTCCACGAGGCCCGGCTCGTCGAGCACCGGATCGGTGTCGGGCGGACAGACGAGACTCGTCACGCCGCCGGCGGCAGCGGCTTTCAACTCGCTCTCGAGCATGCCCTCGTGCTCGTGCCCGGGCTCGCGCAGCCGCGCGGCAAGGTCGACGAGGCCCGGCGCGACGACGCAGCCCGCGGCGTCGATGCGGCGCTCGGCGTCGAACTCGGCCGGCGCGTGGCCGATGGCGACGATGCGCCCGCCGGCGATCGCGACGTCGCCCACCGCGTCGAGCCCGGTCGCCGGATCGACGATGCGCCCACCGGTGATCAGGATCCTCACGCCGAGTTCCCCGCGATGATGCTCATCACCGCCATCCGCACCGCGATGCCGAAGGTCACCTGGGGCAGGATCACGCTCTGGCCGCCGTCGGCGACCGCCGAGTCGATCTCGACGCCGCGGTTGATCGGCCCCGGGTGCATCACGATCGCGTCCGGCCGGGCGAGCGCAAGCTTGTCGGGGGTGAGGCCGTAGCTCTTGGCGAACTCGTCGGCGCTCGGCAGCATCGCGCCGCTCATGCGCTCGTTCTGCAGGCGCAGCATGATGATCACGTCGGCGCCGCGCACGCCCTCGGCCATGTCGTGGCAGACGCGCACGCCCATCGCGGCCATGTCGCCCGGCACGAGCGTCTTCGGGCCGACCGCGCGCACCTCGGGCACGCCGAGCGTGGTCAGCGCGTGGATGTCGGAGCGCGCGACGCGCGAATGCACGAGGTCGCCGACGATGGCCACCGTGAGCTCGCGAAAGTCCTTCTTGTAGTGGCGGATGGTGTACATGTCGAGCAGCCCCTGCGTCGGGTGCGCGTGGCGCCCGTCGCCGGCATTGACCACGTGCACGTGCGGCGCGCAGTGCTGCGCGATCAGGTAGGGCGCGCCGCTCTCGCCATGGCGAACGACGAACATGTCGGCATGCATCGCCGACAGGTTGGCGATCGTGTCGAGCAGGCTCTCGCCCTTGGCCGTGCTCGAACGCGCGATGTCGAGGTTGATAACGTCGGCCGACAGCCGCTTGGCGGCGATCTCGAAGGTCGTGCGGGTGCGCGTGCTGTTCTCGAAGAAGAGGTTGAAGACGCTCTTGCCGCGCAGCAGCGGCACCTTCTTCACGTCGCGGTCGTTGACGGCGAGGAAGGTGCCCGCGGTATCGAGGATGTGCTCGATCACCGCGCGCGGCAGGCCCTCGATCGAGAGCAGATGGACGAGCTCGCCGTGGGCGTTGAGCTGGGGATTGCGGCGGTCGAGCATCAGCGCGCGCCCGTCGTCTCGATCTCGAAGCTGAACGCGCCCGAGGCGCTGCGCGCGAGCGCCAGCCGCTGCTCGCGCGGCAGCGTGATGCGCGCCGCCGAGCAGGCCGCGGCGATCGGCAGTTCGCGCCCACCGCGATCGACGAGCACCGCGAGCTGCACCCGCGCCGGGCGGCCGAAGTCGTAGAGCTCGTTGATCACGGCGCGGATCGTGCGCCCGGTGTAGAGCACATCGTCGACGAGCAGGATGTCGCTGCCGGCAACGTCGAAGGGCAGCCGGGTCGCGTCGGCGCCGGCGGCCAGCCCGCGCGAGCCGAAGTCGTCGCGGTGCAGCGTGCTCGAGATCACGCCCGGCTCGCCCGGGCGGTTGAGGTCGCGCTGCAGCCTTTCGGCGAGCCAGGCCCCGCCCGACCAGATGCCGACCAGCTGCGTGCCGGGCTGCAGCAGCGGCCGCACGCCGGCCAGCAGGTCGGCGTAAAGCGCTTCGGCGTCGAGATGCAGTTGGCTCATCCGGCTTGCGCGCGCAGGAATTGCTCGAGGATGATCGCCGCCGAAGCGGCGTCGAGGTCGCGCGCGCCGCCGGCTTGCGCCTCGACGGTCGAATAGCGCTCGTCGACCTCGTGCACCGGCAGACGAAAGCGCGTCTGCAACTGGCGCGCGAAGCGCTGCGCGCGGCGCGTGTTCTCGTGCGCCGCGCCGTCCGGGTGCCGGGGCACGCCAACGACGAGCGCATCGGGCTGCCACTCGGCGATCAGCGCGGCGATGGCATCCGAGCGCGCCTCGCCTTCGACGGCGAGCGTTCGCAGCGGCGTAGCGGTCTTCGTCAGCATGTTGCCGGTCGCAACGCCGACGCGGCGGGTTCCGAAGTCGAAAGCGAGAAATGAGCCAAGGGCTGCAGGCGCCGCTTGGCTCATCATGCTTGCAGCACGCGCGTCGCGAGACGCGACGCCCATGCTCGGGCGCACGCCCGTGCGCAGGCACGGTCGCGCGTCCCGATCATGCGTGCCCCGCCTCCTGGCTCAGCATGCGCGGGTCGATGCCGAGCAGCGACAGCGCACGCTCGTAGCGCTGCTCGACCGGCGTGTTGAAGATGATCTCGGGCGCGGCGCCGACGTTGATCCAGTCGTTGCGGCTCATTTCGTCCTCGAGCTGCCCGGCGCCCCAACCGCTGTAGCCGAGCGTCACGAGCACGCGCTTGGGGCCACTGCCCTTGGACAGGGCCTCCAGCACGTCCTTGCTGGTCGTCATCTCGAGCCCGCCGGGGATGGTGAGGGTGGAGTTGTAGTGCCCGCCGTCGCCGGCCTGGCTTTCGTGCAGCACGAAACCGCGTTCGGTCTGGACCGGCCCGCCGAAGTACACCGGCGCCTCGGCCAGGTCCTCGCGGTCCAGCGACAGCTCGACCTTCTCGAACAGGTTCTTGAGCTTGATGTCGATCGGCTTGTTGATCACCAGCCCGAGCGCGCCCTTGTCGGTGTGCTCGCACAGGTAGACCACGGCCCCGGCAAAGGTCTCGTTAGCCATTCCGGGCATCGCAATCAGGAACTGATTGGTCAGATTGATCGAGGACGAGGCGGTCATGGTCAGGCCATTTTAGGCCAGCGGTGCCGCGCCGTGGCGCGCCAGGCGATGCGATTTGCGTTCAAACTGCACCCATGATCGACAAGCCCCTGGCGAGCGCGCTCGTGTGGTTCCGGCGCGACCTGCGTTGCGACGACCATGCCGCGCTGTACCACGCGCTCGTCGCCGCGCGGCGGGTGTGGTGCGCGTTCGTCTTCGACCGCGACATCCTCGATCCGCTGCCGGGCGCAGACCGCCGGGTCGAGTACATCCACGACAGCGTGGCCGCGCTCGATGTCGACCTGCGCGCCCTCGCCGCACGTGCGGGCAGCGCCGGCGGCGGGTTGATCGTGCGCCACGGCCACGCCGCGCAGGAGCTGCCCCGGCTCGCGCGTACGCTGCAGGTGCAGGCGGTGTACGCCAATCACGACGACGATCCGGCGGCCCTGGCGCGCGACGCGCGCGTGCGCGGTGCGCTCGCCGACGCCGGCATCGCGCTGCACCTGTCCAAGGACCATGTGATCTTCGAGCGCAGCGAGATCTTGACCGGCAGCGGCAAACCCTATGGCGTGTTCACGCCCTACAAGACGGCCTGGCTGAAGAAGCTGACGCCGTTCTACCTCGGCGCCTACCCGGTTGAGCGGCATGCGGCGGCGTTGGCGGAACTGCCCGAGGCGGTCGCCGCGCCCCTGCCCTCGCTCGAGAGTCTCGGGTTCGAACGCACGAACCTGCATGCGCTGGGCATGGCCGGCGGCAGTGCGCGCGCCCGGGCGCTCGCCGACGACTTCTCGGCCCGCATCGAGCACTACGACGAGGCGCGCAACTTCCCGGCCTTGAAGGGGCCGAGCTATCTGTCGCTGGCGCTGCGCTTCGGCACGCTGTCGATCCGCAACCTGGCGCGCGCCGCGCACGAGCGCGTGCAGCTCGGGTCGCGCGGCGCCGCGACCTGGCTCGCCGAACTCGTGTGGCGCGACTTCTACCACCAGATCCTGCACCACCATCCGCAGGTCGTGCATGCCGCCTACAAGCCCGGCTTCGACGCGTTGCGCTGGGAGCACGGGCGCCACGCCGACACCGCGTTCGACGCCTGGGCTGCGGGCCGTACCGGCTATCCGCTCGTCGACGCGGCGATGGCGCAGATCAACCAGACCGGCTACATGCACAACCGGCTGCGCATGGTCGTGGCGAGCTTCCTCGTCAAGGATCTCGGTATCGATTGGCGCCGCGGCGAGGCCTACTTCGCGCTGCACCTGAACGACTTCGACCTCGCCGCCAACAACGGCGGCTGGCAATGGGCGGCGTCGACCGGCTGCGACGCGCAGCCTTGGTTTCGCATCTTCAACCCGGTCACGCAGAGCGAGAAGTTCGACCCGCAAGGCCGCTTCATCCGGCGCTACCTGCCGCAGCTCGCGGCGCTGCCCGACAAGGCGATCCACGCACCCTGGCTCGCGCGGCCGGCAGACCTGGCGGCAGCCGGCGTGGAACTGGGCCGCAACTACCCGGCCCCCATCGTTCAGCACGACGAGGCACGCGCGCGCACACTGGCCCGCTACGGCGCGCTGCGGCCGGCGCGCTGAATGGCTATGCGGCGACGCCGGCCGCCGCCGCGGCAGCCGCCGACGCGGTGTAGCGGCCGACGAGCGCGAGCAGGTCTTCCTCGGAGTAGGGCTTGCCGAGGTAATGATCGACGCCGAGCTCGGCCGCGACCTCGCGGTGCTTCTGCGCGATGCGCGAGGTGATCATGATCACCGGCAGGTCGGCCAGGCGCGCGTCGGCCCGCATGTTGCGCACCAGGTCGAAGCCGTCCATGCGCGGCATCTCGATGTCGCTGAGCACGATCTGCGGCTTTTCCTCGGCCAGGCGTTCGAGCGCGTCCAGGCCGTCCTTGGCGAGCACGACGCGGTAGCCCTCGCGCACCAGCAGGCGCTGCGTGACGCGCCGCACGGTGAGCGAGTCGTCGACCACCAGCACCAGTGGCGCCGCAGGGGCTGCCGGTTCCAGGGCGGCGGGCGCGCCGGCGCCAGCGCCGGCAGCACTGCGCATCATCGCCAGCGCGGAATCGCCGTACAGCGTGGCGAGCGCAACCGGGTTGTAGATCAGCGCCACGGCGCCCGACGCGAGCAGCGTCATGCCCACCAGCCCCGGCAGGCCGGACAACTGCGGGCCGAGGTTCTTGACCACCGCCTCCTGGTTGCCGAGCACCTCGTCAACATGCAGCGCGACGCGCTGTTGCGCGCTGCGGATCACGACCACCGCGCGCGTGCGCCCGCCCTCGGTGCCGTGCGCACTGTGCTGCAGCAGCGCGCCGAGCCAGAAGAAGGGCAGCGCATGCTCGCCCAGCTCGTAGCTGCCGCTGGCGTAGGCGCGCTCGGTCTGCTCCGGCGTCGCGCGCTGGACGACCTCGACCAGCGACGCAGGCACGGCCACGCGCAGCTCGCCGCAGCGCAGCATCACGATCTGCGTGACCGCCGTCGTCAGCGGCAGCACGAGCTTGAAGCTCGTGCCCTTGCCGGCCGCGGTCGCCGTCTCGATGCGCCCGCCCATCGCGGCAACGTCGGAGCGCACCACGTCCATGCCGACGCCGCGCCCCGCGAGTTCGGTCACCGTGGCCGCGGTCGAGAAGCCGGGGTGGAATATCAGGTTGGCGAGCTCGGCGTCGGACGGCTGCGCGTCGGCGTCGACCAGCCCCAGCGCCACACCCTTGTCGCGGATGCGCGCCAGGTCCAGGCCGCCGCCGTCGTCTCGGAACTCGACCGCCACCTCGTTGCGCTCGTGCTGCAGCGCGACGACGATCGTTCCGACCGGATCCTTGCCCGCCGCAATCCGCGTCGCGGCATCCTCGATGCCGTGCGTGACGCAATTGCGCAGCAGGTGCTCGAAAGACGCCGTCATGCGGTCGAGCACGCCGCGATCGAGTTCGATCGCGCCGCCGACGATGTCCAGGCGCACCTGCTTGCCCGTTTCCTTGGCCGCCTGGCGCACGACGCGATACAGGCGATCGGCCTGGCTCTCGAACTCGACCATGCGCGTGCGCAGCAGGTCGTCCTGCAGGTCGCGCGTGAGCCGCGTCTGCGCGGCGAGCTCGTCCTCGGTGGCTTCGACCGCACGCTGCAACGTGCGCTGCACGGTGGCTACGTCGTTGACCGACTCGGCCATCATGCGCGTGAGTTCCTGGAAGCGCGTGAAGCGGTCGAACTCGAGCGGATCGAAGGACTCGGCGGCGGCCTTGGCGGCCTCCAGGCGCGAGCTCATCTGCGTCTCGCCCTGGAGCTCGAGTTCGCGCAACTGCTGGCGCAGGCGCTCCAGGTTCTCGGCCAGGTCATTCAGCGACGAGCGGATCAGGCCGACCTCGGACTCGATCCGGGTGCGCGTGATGCTCACCTCGCCGGCCTGGTTGACCATGCGGTCGAGCAGCGGCGCGCGCACGCGCACCGCCGCCGAAGCGGCCGGCGTCGCACTGGCGGCCTGTTCGGCCGCGGCCGGCAGCGCGGACTCGTCGTCGGCAAACCTCGACCAGTCGATCTCGGGCAGCTCGATGGCAGGAGCCTCCGGTGCCGCTGCGACCGATTCGGGGGCAGCGACCGCCGCGTCGGCGTCGGGCTCGGCGTCGGGCCCGGCGTCGGGCATGGCCGCGGCCTCCGGCTCGGGTGCAGGTTCGAACCCTTCAGGCTCGATGGCCGGCGTAGCTACCTGGGCATCGTGAACCGCAAGCAGCGCCGCCTCGGTGGCTGCCGCATAGGCCTGCGCGTCGCGCGAGCGCAGCGCCTCGAAGGCTGCCAGCAATGCGTCGCCACGCGTCTGCAGTGCCTCCAGGTCCGCGCTATCGGCCGGTGCACTCGCGAGCAGGTGCTCGATACGCGACTCGAGCCGGTGGCACATCTCGCCCAGGCGCATCGCGCCCGCCAGGCGCGCGCCGCCCTTGAGCGTGTGCAGCGTGCGCATCGCGGCCGCCGGTGCGGCCTGGTCGGCCGGGCGCCGCAACCAGTCGCGCAGGCATGCTGCGAGTTGAGGCAGCAGTTCCTGGCCCTCTTCCTCGAAGATCGGGAACAACTCGGCATCCACGGCATCGATGGCGTCGATACCCTCGTCGCCATCGTCGAAGCCGTCGCGCGCGTCGCGAACCGGCAGCGCAGCACCCGGCGCCGGCTCGGCCAGGTCGGCCAGCGGCTTGAGTTCGGTCAGCCCGAAGCCGCCGAAGTGGCTGTCCGGCGGCGCGAGGGCGCCATGGTCCGGCAAGGGCGCAACGGCCGCAGCCGTGCCGGTCTCGGGCTGTTCGAGCGCGGGCGGTGCCAGTACTTCGCGCTCGGGCTCGGGCTGCACCACGGGTTCGGTTTCGGCCTGCTGGCGCCGATCGACCTCGATCTCGGTCGCAGCCAGGCGTTCGAGCAGCCCAGGCCGGGGTGTCTTCAGGAAGCCGGCCGCAAACTGGTGCAGCAGTTGGCGGATCTCGTCCGACACCTCGACATACAGCGCGGCCTCGTCGGCATCGCCATGGTTGCGCGTCTGGGCGCGCAGCAAGGCGTGTTCGAGCGCGCGCGCGAGCTGCGACAGGTCGGCAAAGCCGACCGTGGCCGAACTGCCGGCGAGCGAGTGCGCGAGCGCGGCGGCATCCTCGCCCACCGGCCGGTGCAGCTCCATCGCCCACTCGGCGAGCAGCGTACCGAGGCGCCGCGACAGCTCGTCGGCCTCGTTGAGGTAGATGTTGAAGAGCGGAATGCCGATGCGCAGGTGGCCGACGCGCTTCTCCTGCTCTTCGTCGGTAAAAGGCACAGGCAGGTCCGGCGCGGCGTCGAATTCCGCCACATGCTCGGCGACGTCGGGTAGCTGCTCTGCAGGCGAGGCGAGGTCGACCTTCGCCTCGACATCCGGCACCGGTGAGGCGGGCACCTCTTGTTCGAGCGTGCCATGCGCATACGGCAGGGTCGCGAACATGTCGAACGCCGGCGCGGGCTCGGGTGCGGCTTCCGGTGCCGGGGTGGGCGCGGGCGCCTCCTTCGCATCGAGGCGGCGCAGGTCGAGCTCGAAGTCGAGCGGCGTGATGGCTTCGGCTGGCGGCTGTGCGGCGGCCTCGACCACCTCGGGCAGTGACTGCAGATCGGGTACCAGCGCCACCGACAGGTCGGCAGGCAGATCGGCGTCGCCGAGGTCGAGCGTGAAATCGAGCTCGTCGGCGCTCGGCAGGTCGGGCGGCAGCACGACGGACTCGCCGCGACCGGGCGCAGCGGCCCCTTCCAGCGGTGTGGATGCAGCATCCGCGGGCTCGGTCGTCGTCTCCGACCAAGCGGGCAAGATGGTCACCGGTGGTGTCGCCATGGCCTCGGCCGCGGCCTGTACCGTCGCCGCCTTGAAGTGCTCGGTCGTGGTACCGCCGGCCAGGGCATCGACCCAGGCCCCGAGTTCGGCCAGGGCCGACTCGGTGAAGGCCAGCAGCGGCGCGTCCGCCGGCCGCTGCTCTGCCAGGCGGGTGTTGTAGACCTGCTCGCCCGCCCAGGCGGCAGCACCGAACTCGTCCAGCCCGACCATGCGCGAGCTGCCCTTCAAGGTATGGAAGGCACGCCGCAGGCTGATCAGGTATTCCAGTTCGGCGGGAGCGTCGGCGAGCGCCTTCAGCGCCTCGCGCGCATCGGCAAGTACCTCGTGCGCCTCCTCGAGGAAGACCTCGCGCATCTCGTCGTCCTGATCGAGCTCGCCAGCAGCGGCCGGCGTCGCCGGGCGCTGGACGCTGACCTCGGGTTCGAGCGGCGTCATGCCCGAACTGGTATGAACGAAGTCGACCAGCGCCTCGGAGAGCTGCTCGCGCGCAGCGGCACGCTCGGCGTCGTCGCGCGCTGCGTCGAGCGCTGTCTGTGCGCTCTCGACCGTGGCCACCAATTCGGGCTGAGCGCTCGCGCGGGCCTGGCTCGACAGCAGCTCGAGGTCGCGCGTGAGATCGGCGACGGGCACATCCGGGCGCGCCGAACTGAAGGCCAGGCTCTGCGCCTGCTCGATCAGGCGCGGCTCGACCGGCGCCGGCGCGGGTTCGCCGAGCGTCACCGCCGGGTGCGGCCGGCCCATCAGCGGGTCGAGGGTGCCGCGCTCCGCATCGAAGGCGAACAGCGACTTGGCCATCTGCGGCTGGACGCTGAACATGTCGATCAGGAAGCCGAGCGCACCGAGGTTGCCGGCCAACCGGTCGAAGGTGCCGGTCTGCGCCGCGCGCGCGGGATCGACCTCGGTCGTGAGCAGGGCGTCGACATCGTCGCGCATGCGCAGCACGGCCTGCGAGGCCTGGTCGAGGCCGAGCACCGACAGCACGCCGCGCATCGCCGACAACTGGGCCGGCACTGCCGTCAGCGCCTGTGTGTCGGCAGGGTTGCGGAAATACTGGTCGATCAGACTCTCGGACTCCGACAGCGAGGCGCGCAGTTCGTGCACCACGCTGCCGAGCGTCTGGCGGTCGGAGACGCGGCGGTACAGCTCCTCCATCCAGCCTTCGAGCGCATCCGGCGCCGCGCCGCCCCGCACCGCGGCCATGCGCTCGGCGAAGCGGCGCACGCGCTCGCCCTGCAGCGGGTTCTCGAAGTCGCCATCCTCCAGCGAGGCTTCGAGGTAGAGCAGGCTCGTCGCCAGCTCCATCGCCAGCGGTGCCGGCGGAGCCGCCGCAACGTGCTGGATTTCGGTGACGGTGGTCTGCAGTTCGTCGGCGAGCAGCTTGCCGTCCGGATAGAGGCGGCGCAGCGAATCGCCGACCAGCGCGAACTGCTCGGCCAACCCCGTCAGGCGGTGCACCTCGCCGCCCGCCACCGCGCCCCAGGCCTCCTTGGCGCTCGCGACGCGCTTGCGCGCCTGCGCAATCAACGCCGGGTCGAAGCGACCGAGCACACTCACGTTGTAGTCGGCCGGCACATGGTGCGCCAGTCCATAGGCCTGACGCACCGCGGCCAGTCGCGGCGCGGCATGCCCGGCGCCGGGCGAGGCCGCCTGGGCGCAGAAGAACAGCAATTCGTGGGCGAGCCGGTCCGACACCTCGCCAGCACCGGTTTCGAGCTGACGGAACTGCGGCAACAGGCGCGACGCGACGCGCTTGGTAAACACGTCGGGCTCGAGCAGGCCTTGCTGCTGGGCCTCGAACATCGCCGCGGCAAGCTTCCACAGCGTCGCTGCATGCGCTTGTGTCGCGCCGGCACCGAGCCCGGCGCACAGGTCGCTGATGCGTCCGAACACGGCCCGTTGCCGCTCCGGCGCGGCGCTGGCGCGCATCAGCGTCAGCAGTTGCTCCTCGAGCGCGATCCGCTGGCGCGCGTCGGCAACGAGCGGCGCGGCGGTGGCGTCGGCGGGCAGGGCCAGCCAGCGCCATTCCTGGGGCCACAGATCGCAGGGGTGGACGCGTTCGACACCGGAAACCTCCTGCACCGCCCGGTACTGCGGAAACATCGCCAGCGCCGAGACGCTCTTGCCGGCGAGCAGTCGGGCCAGGTAGTCGAGTAGCGCGAATGAAGCGCTTTCGATCGCGTCGGCCACCTCCTCGGTGATCCGCTTGGGTTTGGCGACGAAGCGCTGCACGAGCGCCTCGCTGGCACGCAGCACCTTCGCCGCCGCGGGCAGGCCGACGAGCTCGAGCGCGCCCACGCTCTGATGAAGCTGCTGGCGCACGCCCCGCAGAACGGCGGGGTCGACCGCATCGACATCCGAGTCGAAGACGGTCTGGTACTCCTTGACGAAGCGGCGCAGGCCCTTGTGCGCCGCCTCGAGCGAGCGGCGCAGCTCTTCGTGGACCCAGGCCAGGGCACTGAGGTCGATCTCGCTCGGGTTGTCGGCGCGCGCTCGGTCCATGAATGGCGTTCTCGGGTTGGCGTTATGGCTAGGCTTCGGCCACCGTCAGCTGATCTTGAATCGCGCCACCGACTGGCTCAGTTCCTCGGCCGTCTTGGACAGCTCGCGCACCATCTGCGCCGTCGAGCGCGTGCCTTCGCCGGTCTGCTCGGTCACGGCGAAGATGTGCTGGATGTTGGCCGCGACCACGTTGGCCGACTTGGCTTCGGACAGCGCCTGGGCCGAGATCTGGCCGATCAGCTCGGCAAGCTGGCGCGAAACGCGGTCGATCTCGCCGAGCGCCGTGCCGGCCGCGTCGGAGAGCTGCGTCCCGGCGACCACGCCCTGGGTGCTGCGCTCCATCGCGCCGACGGCGTCCTGCGTGTCGGTCTGAATCGTCTTGACGAGTGCCGCGATCTGGCGCGTCGCATCGGCCGAGCGTTCGGCCAGGCGTTGCACCTCCTCGGCCACCACCGAGAAGCCGCGCCCGGCCTCGCCCGCCGACGCGGCCTGGATCGCGGCATTGAGCGCGAGCACGTTGGTCTGCTCGGTGATGTCGGAGATCAGTTCGGTGATCTCGCCGATCTCCTGCGACGACTCGCCCAGGCGCTTGATGCGCTTGGAGGTTTCCTGGATCTGGTCGCGGATCGCGTTCATGCCGCCGATCGTGTTCTGCACCGCGACCAGGCCCGACTCGGCGGCGTTGAGCGACTGGCGCGCGACCTGCGCCGTCTGCTGCGCCTGCGCCGACACGTCGTTGATGCGCCCGGCCATCTGCAGCACCGATTCGCCGGTGTCGCGGATCTCGCGCAGCTGCTCGGTCGACGCGGCGAGCAGTTCAGTCGAGGTCGCCTCGACCTGCTGCGTCGTGTCGGTCACGCGGCCGACCGTGCCCTGCACCTGGGCGACGAGGGTGCGCAGTTCCTCGACCGTGTAGTTGACCGAATCGGCGATCGCGCCGGTGATGTCCTCCGTCACGGTCGCCTGCTGCGTCAGGTCGCCCTCGGCCACCGTCTGCAGCTCGTTCATCAGACGCAGGATCGCCGCCTGGTTGGCGTCGTTGACGCGCTTGGCTTCCTGCTCCAGGCGCTCGGCGTTGAGGCGCTGGTCCTCGGCCAGCCCGGCGCGCAGCGCCTGGTCGTGCATGTACAGGCGCAGCAGCCCGAACCCGCCCGCCACCATCAGACCGGCGAAGACCAGCATCAGCAGCAGGCTGCCCGCCGAAAAGCCGCCCGCGGCGCCGAGGCGCTGCTGCACCGATTCGAGGCCCAGACGCAGCGGCTCGCTGTCGGCGACGATCGCCGCCTGGGCGTCGCGCGCGGCGACGAGGCCGGGCAGGTTGGCCAGGATCACGCCCGCATGGCGACGGGTTTCCTCGTAATGCTTCATCAGCGCGCCGACCCGTTCACGGGTCTGACCGTCGCGCGGCGCAGCGAGACGCAACTCGGCGCTGCCTTCGGCGAGGCCGCGGCCGATCTCGCGGAAGGTATTCAGGTCCTTGCCGAGCAGGAACACGGCCTCGGGCGTCACGCCTTCGACGGTCAGGAACTCGTTGGCGCTCTTGCCGATGCGCTGGGTCAGCATCACGAGCTGGCCCGCCGCCGAGATTTCAGCCGCCGTCGCATCCTGCTGCAACTTGAGCAGGGCCACGGCCTCGGCGGACTCGAGCAGGTCGGAGGACTGGCGGTTGAGCGAGCGCAGCGCCTGGCCGACGTCGGTCAGCGTCTTCTGCTGTGCGAGCACGACCGCGGCATTCTTGCTCGCGCGCTCGACGAGCGGCATCATCGGCTCGAGCGCTTCCTGCGCTGCGGGCGGGGCGGCAGCGATCCCGGCGTCGCCGTCCTTCAGGCCCGTCACGGCGCGCGCCAGGACCTCGGAGCTCTCGCGCACCTCGGGGAATGCCTTGGGATTGCCGACCATCGCCTGCGAAACGGACTTGGCGAGCCGTTGCGACTGCATCAGTGCCTGGCCGCTGGCACCGACCTGGGCTGCACCCTTGCTGGCCGAGTTCATCGCGACACCGGTCATCACGACCAGACCGAGCACCCCGGCGAGGACCATGCCGCCGAGGATGCGTTGCTGCTCAGCGACAGGTCGCCCACCGATGAGCGGCAAGGCCAGCGCATTGCGGTTGCCCGGCTCGTCCGCACTGTCCTGCAGTTCGCTCACGGCGCCGATGTCGGTCGGGACAACCTCGGAGATGATCGAGGACTCGGGCCCGGCCGGATCGGGCGACGGGTTCTCGACTGTTGGTCGACCGGCCAGCTCGGATGAGCGCATTGCGTAGCTCGCCGCACCGTCGCCGCCGGCCAGCGCCAATTGCGCATCCAGGGCGCCGAAAGCGGACGCCTGGCGTTGTGGCATGCCGCCCTGGCCCGCGTCGCGGCTCTTGACAAGGCCCTTGATCGTGTTCAGAAGACTCATGGTGTTTGCCTCTTTCACTCGTGCCTGCACGCCCCCTGGCGGTCAGCCGACGATCCTCAGAAACGCGGGGTGATGCGCCAGCTGCGCCAAGCGGAGCTCCTGCCAGACGCGGCCGGCCGCATCACGAAAACGCCCACCGACGAACGGTGGGTGTGTCTGTCCCGCATCCGGTTCGGGCGTCAGTTGCCCCGAACTGCGCAGCCCGGCCAGACGATCGACGAGCAGCGCGCAATTGATCTCCAGGCTGGCGTTGAGCGCCACGAGCTGGGCCCGTTCACGGCCCGCGTCGGCGGGCCGCTCGGACGCCTTGACGCCCAGGAAGGCGGCCAGGTCGACAACGCCATGCAGGCCGCCGCGCAGGTTGGCCACACCCAGGAACCAGGGCTTGGCGTGCGCCACCGGGACGATCGCCGCCGCTCCGAAGATCTCGCCTGCATCCTGCAACGGCAGCAGAAAGCCGCGCCCGCTGCACTCGACCGCCAGCCACGAGAGGCTGCGCGCCTGGCCGCGCACGGCCTTGAGGCGCTCGGCGAGCCGGGTTTGCAGTTCGCGCAGGGCTTCCTTGTTGGCCATCGATGCGGTCGGATTGTTGCGGTGCGCGGCAGCCGAACTCGATCAGTCGAAGGTTCTGATCTTGGCCACGAGTTCGTCGGCATCAACGGGCTTGACGATGTAGTCGCGCGCGCCCTGGCGCATGCCCCAGACCTTGTCGGTCTCCTGGTTCTTGCTCGTGCACATGATCACCGGCACGTTGGAGAAGCGCGCGTCGCGCGTGATCGAGCGCGTGAGCTGGAAGCCGTTCTGGCCCGGCATCACGACGTCCATCAGGATCAGGTCGGGCGTCTCCTCGTCGAGGCGGCGCATCGCGTCGGCGCCGTTCTCGGCCGTGCGCACGTGGTAGCCGCGCTTGCTCAGCACGCCGGACAGGTAATGCAATTCGGTCTTGGAGTCATCGACCAACAGGATCTTCTGGATGGGCATGGCGGGGTTGTCCTCGGTCTAA
Organism: Ideonella sp.; assembly: GCF_016702655.1. GTDB lineage: Bacteria > Pseudomonadota > Gammaproteobacteria > Burkholderiales > Burkholderiaceae_C > CAIKUF01. Next base: position 202,983 of record NZ_JADJDO010000003.1, on the reverse strand, counting down.
CGTGGGGCACCTCGGTCCGAGGCGGGCACGCCGGGCGGCGGGGCCTAGCCCCCGCGCCGGTGCTGCTCGACGGCGAGCAGCAACTGGTCCTTGGTGAAGGGCTTGGTCAGATAGTCCTGCGAGCCGACCATGCGGCCGCGCGCCTTGTCGAACAGGCCGTCCTTGGACGACAGCATGATCACCGGCACGCCCGAAAAGCGTGGGTTGCGCTTGATGATGGCGCAGGTCTGGTACCCGTCCAGGCGCGGCATCAGGATGTCGCAGAAGATGAGGTCGGGGTCGTGGTCGTTGACCTTGGACAGCGCGTCGAATCCGTCCTCGGCGAGCAGCACTTCATAGCCGCCCTGGCGCAGGAAGATCTCGGCGCTGCGCCGGATGGTGTTGCTGTCGTCGATGACCAACACGCGGGCAGCCGCAGCGGGCGCCGCTTCAGAGCCTTCGTTGCTCACCGAACTTCCTCCTCAACGACTCAAGGAAACGCCGTGCCGCCCTGGGCTTGCCTATCCCCGGGGCACTCGCAAACGCACCGGGCGATGCGCCTGCTGTGGCGTTATCGGCAGCTCGCGCTCAAATCTGAACCATTTCGAAGTCTTCCTTGCGGGCTCCGCATTCCGGGCAGGTCCAGTTCATCGGGACATCGGCCCAGCGCGTGCCTGGCGCGACGCCATGATCCGGATCACCGACCGACTCGTCGTAGATCCAGCCGCAGATCAGGCACATCCAGGTTCTAAATGGGCTCACGCTGTTATCGCCGCTTCACTACAATGAGAAAAGATTGTAGCCACGCGGTTTGCCAAAAACCCAATCATTTGTAGGCACATACGCAACATTCCTCACTTTTCTCTAGAGGTTTGTCGCGACCCGATTCCCGGCCGCCGACGGCCTCTTGACCCGTCGGCGGCACCTCCCCGAAGCGCCTGCCATGCCTGCAACCGAAATCCCTTCGACCGACGCCCCCGCCGAGGCACTGCAGGACCAGCCTCCGCCGGCCTGCGTGATGAGCTTCAACGCGAGCGACCCGACCGGCGCCGGCGGCATTGCCGGCGACGTGGCCACGATCGCCGCGATGGGCGCGCACGCGCTGCCGGTGGTCACGTCGGTCGTGCTGCGCGACACGGCCGAGATCTTCGAGCACAGCGCGCTCGACGCCGAGGTCGTGGTCGAGCAGGCGCGCAGCGTGCTCGAAGACGTGACCATCTCTGCCTGGAAGGTCGGCTTCCTCGGGTCGGCCGAGGGCGTGAGCGCCGTCGCCGAGGTGCTGTCGGACTATCCCGACGTGCCGCTCGTCGCCTACATGGCCAACCTGGCCTGGGTCGACGAAGACGAGCAGCAGGCCTATCTCGATGCCTACCGCGAGCTCGTGCTGCCGCAGACCGAGGTCCTCGTCGGCAACCACCAGACGCTGACCGACTTCCTGCTTCCCGACTGGAGCGCCGAGCGCCCGGCATCGGCGCGCGAGCTTGCGGTCGCGGCCAACCAGCACGGCACGCGCTTCGTGCTCGTCACGAGCGTGCTCGTGCCGAGCGCCGCGGGCGCCGATCAGTACATCGACAACGTCCTCGCGTCGCCGCAGGGCGCGATCACGGGCGAGAAGTTCGAACGCTTCGACGCCGCCTTCGTCGGCGCCGGCGACACGCTGTCGGCAGCGCTCGCTGCGCTGCTCGCTTCGGGCGCCGACCTGCACGCAGCGGTCGGCGAATCGCTGACATTCCTCGACCAGGCGCTCGACGCGGGTTTTCGCCCCGGCATGGGCAACGTGATCCCGGACCGGTTCTTCTGGGCCCTGTCGCCCGACGACGAAGATCAGGAGGGCGCCGCCGGCGCCGGCGGCGATGGCAGCGACGAGCGTGCACCCAAGGATCCCCGCCATGTCCACTGACGCGCACCCCGCCATGCGCAGCGAGCACCTGTTCGCGCGCGCGCAGCGGGTCATCCCGGGCGGCGTGAACTCGCCGGTGCGCGCCTTTCGCGCCGTCGGCGGCACGCCGCGCTTCATCGCGCGCGCCGAAGGCGCCTATCTGTGGGACGCCGACGGCAGGCGCTACATCGACTACATCGGCTCCTGGGGTCCGATGATCCTCGGCCACGGCCACCCGGCGGTGCTCGAGGCGGTGACCAGCGCGGCGCGCGACGGGCTGTCGTTCGGCGCGCCGACCGAGCGCGAGGTCGAACTCGCCGAGGAGATCATCAAGCTCGTCCCAGGGCTCGAGCAGGTGCGGCTCGTCAGCTCGGGTACCGAGGCGGCGATGAGCGCGATCCGGCTCGCGCGCGGCGCGACCGGGCGCTCGAGGTTCATCAAGTTCGAAGGCTGCTACCACGGCCATGCCGACGCGCTGCTCGTCAAGGCCGGCTCGGGGCTGGCGACCTTCGGCAATCCGACCAGCGCCGGCGTTCCGCCCGAAGTGGTGCAGCACACGCTGGTGCTCGAATACAACAACGTCGCCGCGCTCGACGAAGCCTTCGCGCTGCACGGGCCGGAGATCGCGTGCGCGATCGTCGAACCGATTGCCGGCAATATGAACTTCGTGCGCGCGAGTGTGCCGTTCATGCAGCGGCTGCGTGAACTCTGCAGCAAGCATGGCGCGCTACTCGTCTTCGACGAGGTGATGACGGGCTTTCGGGTCGCGCTCGGCGGCGCGCAGAGCCTCTATGCGGGCCTGATCCCGGGCTTCGCGCCCGACATGAGCGTGTTCGGCAAGGTCATCGGCGGCGGCATGCCGCTGGCGGCCTTCGGCGGCAAGCGCGCGGTGATGGAACTGCTCGCGCCGCTCGGGCCGGTGTACCAGGCCGGGACGCTCTCGGGCAACCCGGTTGCCACCGCCTGCGGCCTGGCCACGCTGCGCGAGATCCAGCGCCCGGGGTTCTTCGACGCCCTGGCGGCGCGCACGCGCGCGCTCGTCGCCGGCCTGCAAGGCGCGGCACGCGACGCCGGCGTGCCGATGTGCGGCGACAGCGAAGGCGGCATGTTCGGCTTCTTCTTCGCCGACGCGCTGCCGCAGGACTACGCCAGCGTGCTGGCGACCGACAAGGAGCGTTTCAACCGCTTCTTCCACGGCATGCTGGGCGGCGGGGTCTATCTCGCCCCGGCGCTGTACGAGGCCGGCTTCGTCAGCGCGGCGCACTCCGCGCAGGACATCGCCGCCACGGTGCAGGCGGCGGCCAGCGCGTTGCGCTGAGGATCGGGCGTCGCGACCGCCGCCGCGACTGCGCCGGACTCAGGCCGGGCTCGAACGCAGCCCGTAGGCCTTTGCGCCAAGGAACAGGTACTCGGCGCGCAACACCGGCTCGCCCTTCTCGCCGCTGAAGGTGAACCCGACCACCGCCACCGAGTCGCCCACCTTGACGACAGGCACGTTCCACGCTTCCAGGCGCGTCAGCGGCGCGAGTTCGATCTCCCAGACCGGGTCCTTGCGCGTCGGCAGTTGCGCCGCAGCGAGCAGCTTGGCGCCGTCGACCGGCGCCGCCTGGGCCGGCAAGGCCCGCTGCGCTAGGTCGGCCGGCACGGCGAGGCCGGGCCGCAGCTCGAGCTCGATCTCCGCATGCGGATTGCGCCACTCGACCTTGCGCGCGCGCCCTTCCAGGTAGATCGGTCGGCTCTGGTCGAAACTGCTCCAGCCGTGGTGCGCGCGCGCGGTGGAGAGCCACAGCGCGGCACTCCCGCCGGCGAGCAGGACTTGTCGTCGTTGCATCACTCGTTGCTCCTTCGCTTCACTGGTAGGCAATCCAGCGTCCGCAGATGATGACGCCCAACCAAAGCCCCAGCGACAGCGCGGTCTGCACACGCGCCGTGCGGTCGAGCCTGACGAGCCCGCCGCGGACGTGGAACGCGGTCGCGTTGACCCCCGCCAGCGCGAGCAGCGACATCTTGACGAGAAAGCTGCGGTTGGCCAGGAGCTCGTCGGGCTGGCTGGAGAACATCACGAGCCCGCTCACCGCGGCAATGCCAAAGCCGAGCAGCGAGACGCGCAGCGCCAGGCGCGCCAGCGCCGGCAGCGGCAGGCTCGCGCCGAACCCCCAGACACGCAGTTCCACCAGCACCAGGTTGCCGAGCAGCAGGCCGATGCCGACGATATGCACGATCTCGAGCGCCGGATAGGCCCAGGCATGCGCCGACAGGTCCACCCAGGCCGCAGGTGACGCCAGGCTGTGCATCATGCGCGGCACCATAGCAGTTCGCCGCGTCGCTCGACGAGCGGGACGCGTGCCTAGAATCGGTCGCCATGCACATCCACATCCTCGGCATCTGCGGCACCTTCATGGGCGGGCTGGCCGCCCTCGCGCGCGAGGCCGGGCATCGCGTGACCGGCTGCGATGCGCAGGTCTATCCGCCGATGAGCACGCAGCTCGCCGCGCTGGGCATCGAGCTGATCGAGGGCTACGGCGCCGAGCAGATGGCGCTGGCGCCGGACCTGTTCGTCATCGGCAACGTCGTCACGCGTGGCAACCCGCTGATGGAGGCGATCCTCGACGCCGGGCAGCGCTACACCAGCGGGCCGCAGTGGCTGGCCGACCACCTCCTCGCCGGCCGCCACGTGCTGGCGGTGGCCGGCACGCACGGCAAGACGACGACGACGGCGATGCTCGCGTGGATCCTCGAGCGCGCCGGCCAGAACCCCGGCTTCCTGGTCGGCGGCGTGCCGCTGAACTTCGGCGTCTCGGCACGCCTGGGCGGCGCGGACGCGCCGTTCGTCATCGAGGCCGACGAGTACGACACGGCGTTCTTCGACAAGCGCAGCAAGTTCGTCCACTACCGGCCGCGCACGGCGATCCTGAACAACCTCGAGTTCGACCACGCCGACATCTTCGACGACCTGGCGGCGATCGAACGCCAGTTCCACCACCTCGTGCGCACCGTGCCGGCGAGCGGCCGGTTGGTCGTCAATGCGCGCGAGGACAGCCTTCAGCGCGTGCTGGCCCAGGGCTGCTGGAGCGAGGTCGTGCGCTTTGCGACGCGCAAGGAGGAGCCCGGCGCGCTGCGCGCACGCGGCGAGCCGCACGCCTTCGACGTGCTGCGCGGCAGCCTGAAGGTGGCGCGCGTCGAGTGGTCGCTGCTGGGCGAACACAACCAGTGGAACGCGCTGGCCGCGATCGCCGCCGCCGAGCATGCCGGCGTCACGCCCGAGGCCGCGGCGCGCGCGCTGGCAGGGTTCGAGAACGTGCGCCGCCGCCTCGAACTGCGCGGCGAAGCGGCTGGCGTCAAGGTGTATGACGACTTCGCCCACCATCCGACGGCGATTCGCACCACGGTCGCTGGCCTGCGGCGCAAGGTCGATCAACGGGTGGCGGCGCCCGGGGCGCCGCGGGAGCGCATCCTGGCCGTGTTCGAGCCGCGCTCGAACACGATGAAGCTGGGCACGATGAAGGCCCAACTGCCCTGGTCGCTCGAGCAGGCCGACCTCGCCTTCTGCCACGCCGGCGGCCTGGCCTGGGACCCGGCGCAGGTGCTCGCGCCGATGGGCGAGCAGGCGGTGGTCTGCGACAGCATCGATGCGCTCGTGAAGCGCGTCGTCGCCGAGGCCCGGCCTGGCGACCATGTGCTGTGCATGAGCAACGGCGGCTTCGGCGGCGTGCACGACAAGCTGCTGCGCGCATTGGCGGCAGCGCGCCGATGACGGCGCCGCGCGTGCCGGTCACGCACCTGCTCTACCTGCACGGCTTTCGTTCTTCGCCGCTGTCTTTCAAGGCGCGCATCGTCGGCGGCTGGCTCGCCGCGCACCGGCCCGACGTGGTCTGGCACTGCCCGCAACTGTCGCCTTCGCCTGCCGCCGCGGTGCGCGAGGTTCTCGAATCGATTGCCGGCTGGCCGCGCGCGACGACGGGCATCGTCGGCAGTTCGCTCGGCGGCTTCTACGCGACCGTGCTCGCCGAGCGCCTGGGCCCGGACTGCCGAGCCGTGCTGCTCAACCCGGCCGTCGATCCGGCACGCGACCTGACGCGCTACATCGGCGAGATCACGGCCTGGCACAGCGACGAGCGCTTCCACTTCCGCGCCGAATTCATCGACGAGCTGCGCGCACTCGCACCACGGCAACTCACCGCGCCGGAACGCTATCTTGCGATCGTCGCCAAGGGCGACGAGGTTCTCGACTGGCGCGAGATGAGCGCGCGCTATGCGGGTTGCCAGGTCAGGTTGCTCGAGGGCAGCGACCACGCGCTGTCCGACTTCGAGCGCGAAAACCTCCCGGATGCCCTGCGCTTCCTCGGCTTGAGCTAATGACGACCCCCAAGCTCACTTCGTTCGTTGCCCCCCGAGAGGGCCGAGCCCAGGCATGAAGAGTCCTGCGGACTGTTCATGCCTGGCGAGGGGCTGGGCCTTCGGCCCAGCGCGGCCTGCAAGGCCTCAGCCGGCTTGGGAACGGCCCGGCGCCGGCTGAGAGCGACAATCGATTCCATGTTCGCACTCTACGAAGACGGCGGGAAGTTCCACGCCGGGCGCGTCATGTCGGAGACCGACGCGTCGCTGCAGATCGAGCTCGATTCGGGCAAGCGCGTCAAGGTCAAAGCCGCGCAGGCCTTGCTGCGCTTCGAGCAGCCCGCGCCCGCCGATTTGCTGGCCGAGGCGCAGCGCCTTGCGGCCGAGGTCGACCTCGACCTGGCCTGGGAGTTCGCGCCCGCCGACGACTTCGGCTTCGCAACGCTGGCGCGCGAGTACTACGACGCCAAGGCCGGCGCCGAGCGCCAGGCCTCGATGCTGCTTGCGCTGTTCGGCGCGCCGCATTACTTCCGCCGCCTCGGACGCGGCCAGTTCAAGAAGGCGCCCGAGGAGACGGTCAAGGCGGCGCTGCTGGGCATCGAACGCAAGAAGCAGCAAGCGGCGCAGGTCGCGGCCTGGGCGGCCGAGCTCGCGGCCGGGTCCTGCCCAGCGCCGATCCGCGAGCAGCTCTACAAGATCCTGTTCAAGCCGGACAAGAGCGCACCCGAGACCAAGGCCGTCATCGAGGCCTCGCGCCAGGCGCAGCGTTCGCCGCTGGACCTGCTCGCCGCGGCGGGGGCGATCGACAGCCCGTACCAGTTCCACTGGCGGCGCTTCCTGTTCGAGAACTTCCCGAAGGGCACGGGCTTTCCGGCGCTGCAGGCGCCGCCAATCAAGGACGCGCTGCCGCGCGCCGACTGCGCAGCGTTCTCGATCGACGACTCGGCGACGACCGAGATCGACGACGCGCTCTCGGTGCAGGGCCTGGGCAGCGGCACGGTCGTGCTCGGCATCCACATCGCTGCGCCCGGGCTCGCCTTCGGCCCCGACTCGGCGCTCGACAAGGTGGCCCGCGAGCGCCTGTCGACGGTCTACATGCCGGGCCACAAGCTGACCATGCTGCCCGACAGCGTCGTCGAGGCGTACACGCTGACCGCGGGCCAGGATTGCCCGGCGGTCTCGCTCTACGCGACCTTCGACGAAGCGACGCTCGAGGCCAAGCGTTTCGAGACGCGGCTCGAGCGCGTACCCATCGTCGCCAACCTGCGCCACGACGAGCTCGACGCGGTGATCACCGAGGCGACGCTGACCGGCGGCGAACCCGCGCCCTACGCGTTCGCCGCCGAACTGGCCTTCGCGTTCAGGCTCGCCCGCCACCTGAAGGCGGGGCGCGAGACGGTGCGCGGCAAGCCCGAGGTATTCAACCGTCCGGACTACAGCTTTCGCCTGGTCGGGGCCGCGGGGGCCGAACCGCGCGGCGACGAGGCGGTGCAGATCACGACACGCCGACGCGGCGCGCCGCTCGACCTGATCGTCGCCGAGGCGATGATCCTCGCCAACAGCCATTGGGGCGGCTGGATCGACAGCCTGGGCGTGCCCGGCATCTACCGCAGCCAAGCCAGCCTCGCCCCGGGGGTCAAGGTGCGCATGGGCACGCGCGCCCAGCCGCACGCGGGCATCGGCGTGGCGCAGTACACCTGGGCCACCTCGCCGCTGCGGCGCTATGTCGACCTCGTCAACCAGTGGCAGATCATCGCCTGCGCGCGCCACGGCCGCACCGCGGCGCTCGCGGCGCCGTTCAAGCCGCGCGACGCGCAGCTCTTTTCGATCATCTCCGCTTTCGACGCCGCCTATGCAGCCTACAACGGCTTCCAGTCGGCGATCGAGCGCTACTGGGCGCTGCGCTCGCTGGCGCAGGACGGGGTGCGCGAACTCGACGCGAGCGTGATGAAGGACGGCCTGGTGCGCGCCGACACGCTGCCGCTCGTGTTTCGCGCCACCGGCGCCGAGAGCCTGGCGCGCGGCGCGCATGTGCGGGTGCGCGTCGCCGCGACCGACCTGCTGACGCTGGACCTGCACGCGAGCGTCCTCGCGCGGCTCGAGGCCGAGCCGGCCGCCGCGACGGCTGACGACGCGGCGGATGAAGAGGCCGACGAGGCCGAGCGCGCCGGGCCGCTGACGCTCGCGATCGACCTCGACGACGGCGCCGGCGCTGCAGATGGCGAACCCGTGGCCACGGCGGTCGCCGCCGCGCCCTGACCGACGCATGCTCGCGCGCCTGTCCAGCCTGCAGATCGCGCTCGCTGCGTCGCTGGCGGTTCATGCCGGCCTGCTCGCGGTGCGCTTCGTCGATCCCGAGGGCTTCAACCGCGTGTTCCAGGACACGCCGCTCGAGGTCGTGCTCGTCAACGCCAAGGCCGGCGAGGCCCCCGCCAAGCCGCAGGCGATCGCGCAGGTCAACCTGGCCGGCGGCGGAGAGGCCGAACGCGGGCGCGCCACTTCGCCGCTGCCGCCGGCCGTAACGGTCGAGACCGGCAACGCGAGCGACGAGGCGCGCAAGCAGATCGAGCAGCTTCAGCAGGCCCAGGCCCAGTTGCTTGCCCACCTGCGGCGCGAGCTTGCGGTGCTCGACCAGCCCGACCCGCAGCGCGACGCTGGCGCACCCGACGCGCGCGCGCAGGAAGAACGCCGGCGCCAGCTCGTTCGCATGCTGGCCGAGATCGAGCGTCGCGTGAACGAGGAGAACGCACGCCCGAAGAAGCGCTACATCAGCCCGGCCACGCGCGAGGAACTCTATGCGCTGTATTACGACGGCCTGCGGCGCAAGATCGAGGAACGCGGCACGCGCAACTTCCCCGAGCACCAGGGCCGCAAGCTCTACGGCGAGCTGACGATGAACATCACCATCGACGCCGACGGCCGCGTCGTCGAGACCGACATCGTGCGTGCGTCGAGCTCCGCCGTGCTCGACCGGCGCGCAGTCGCGATCGTCCATGCCGCAGCGCCCTTCGGCCCGTTCACGGCCGCGATGCGCCGCAAGGCCGACCAGCTCGTGATCACGTCGCGCTTTCGCTTCACGCGCGACGAGGGGCTCGAGACAACGCTCAGCGCGACGCCTTGAAGTGAAGCTGACCACCCCCGGCCGTCTGGCGGCCGCCCCCCGAGGGGGCACCGAACCCGACCGGGAAACCCGGATCGGGCTCGGCGCGCTATCACCGCCGCGCCCCCTGGTCGCCTGCGGCGACCGGTCCCCCGGGGAACCTGGTTTCATGCGTCGCGGGTCGCGCGATGCGCGGTGGAGCAACTGAAGTGAACCGACCCCCAAGCTCGCTGCGTGCGCTGCCCCCCAAGGCGGCGCAGGCGTCCGTGGGCCACGCAGGGGCCCCCTCGTGGCCCTTGGCGGGCTGGCGGGAGGCCTGAATGGATCGCTACGCCGTCATCGGCAATCCGGTCGCGCACAGCCGCTCGCCTTACATCCATGCCGCGTTCGCGCGCGCGACCGGGCAGGCGCTCGCCTACGAGCGGCTGCGCTGCGACGCAGGCGACTTCGAGGCCACCGTGCGGCGCTTTGCCGCCGAGGGCGGACGCGGCTGCAACGTCACCGTGCCGTTCAAGTTCGAGGCCCCGCGCCTGGCGGCGCAGGTGACCGGGCGCGCCGCGCTTGCGGGGGCGGCCAACGTGCTGCGCTTCGACGCCGGGAGCTGGCTCGCCGACAACACCGACGGCGCAGGGCTGGTGCGCGACATCGAGCGCAACGAGGCAACCCCGCTTGCGGGCGCACGCGTGCTGCTCGTCGGTGCCGGCGGCGCGGCGGCAGGTGCGCTCGGGCCGCTGCTGCGCGCCCGGCCGGCCGAGGTCGTGCTCGCCAACCGCACCCCGGCCAAGGCGCGTTCGCTCGCCGCCCGCCACGCGGCGCTGGCCGCGCAACAGGGTGTGGACCTGCGTGCCTGCGGCCTGGCCGACTGCGGCACAGGCTTCGACATCGTCGTCAACGCGTCGGCGAGCAGTCTCGCGCAGGGCGGGGTGCCGGTGGCGGCGCGCGTGCTTGCACCGGGCGCGTTGGCGATCGACATGATGTACGGTCCACTCGCGCAGCCCTTCGTCGACTGGGCGCGCTCGCACGGGGCGCGCGGCCGCGACGGCCTCGGGATGCTCGTCGAGCAGGCGGCCGAGGCCTTCCTGCTCTGGCGCGGCGTGGAGCCGGCCACGGCGCCGGTACTGGCCGCGCTGCGCGAGCGCTGGGACAGCACGCTGTGATGCGCTCGGCCTGGCGCCTGGCCGCGCTGCTGCTGCTGTGCGGCCTGGCGCTGCAGCTCTACTTCCTGGCCCGGGTGGCGCTGATGATCGTCGTCGATCCACAGAGCACGACCTTCCAGCGCTCGGAGATCTGGCGCCTCGCCGTCGAGAAGCGCAGCGTCGAATGGAGCCAGGCCTGGCGCCCCTACGACCGGCTCGGCGACGCGCTCAAGCGCGCGGTGATCGCCTCGGAGGATGCGCGCTTCGCCGACCACACCGGCGTCGAGTGGGACGCGCTCGAGGCCGCCTGGGAGCGCAACCAGCGCGCCGAGGCGCGCGCCGAGCGCATCAACGCCGGCCAGGCCGCGGCCCGGCCCGTTGCGCGCGCGAAACTCGTCGGCGGCTCGACGATCACGCAGCAGCTGGCCAAGAACCTGTTCCTGTCGGGCGAGCGCAATTTCGCCCGCAAGGGCCAGGAGTTCGTGCTGACGATGATGCTCGAGGGCCTGCTGTCCAAGCGGCGCATCCTGGAGATCTACCTCAACAACGTCGAGTGGGGCGAAGGCCTGTTCGGCGCCCAGGCGGCGGCGCGGCACTACTTTCATGTCGACGCCGACCGCCTCGGCGCGCTGCAGGCGGCGCGCCTGGCAGTGATGCTGCCCGCGCCCAAGCGTTTCGAGAAGCGCCCCGCGTCGCCCTACGTGCTCGACCGCGCGGGAACGGTCGCCGCGCGCATGGGGGCCGTCGAGCTGCCGTGAGGCCCCCCCCCCCCCCCCCCCCCCCCCCCCCCCCCCCCCCCCCCGCCGCCCCCCCCCCCCCCCCCCCCCCCGCCCCCCCCCCGGCCCCCCCCCCCCCGCGCCCCCCGGCCCCCCGGCGGCCCGCGCCGGCTGCGCCCCCCCCCCCCCGCCCCCCCGCCCCCCCCCCCCCCCCCCCCCGGCCCCCCCCCCCCCCCCGCGGGGCCGGCCCGGGGCCCCCCCCCCCGGGGCCCCCGCCGCCCCCCGGCCCCCCCGCGCCGGGGGCCCGGCCGGCCCCCCGCCCGCGCCCCCCCCCCGCGGCCCCGCCCCCCCGGGGCCCCCCCGCCCCCCCCGGGTGCCTAGAATCTGCCGGTGAACACCAACTTTGCGGCCGAGATCGCCAGCACCGCCGCCCGGCTCGTGGTCGAGGAAGGCATGGAGTACGGCCCGGCCAAGCGCAAGGCCGCGCGCTTGCTGGGCGGCGCGCGGTCGGCGGCGCTGCCCGACAACGATGCCGTCGAAGACGAGGTCCGCGCCTACCTCGAGCTTTTCCGCGCCGACACCCAGCCGGCCGAACTCGCCGCGCTGCGCGACCTGGCCGCGCGCTGGATGGAGCGCCTGGCCCAGTTCCGGCCCCATCTCACCGGCGCGGTCTGGCGTGGCACGGCGACGCGCCTGAACCCGGTGCGGCTGCAGCTCTACTGCGACGATGCCAAGGCGGCCGAGATCGCGCTCATCAACCTCGGCCTGCGCTTCGAGGTCGGCAGCGAGCGCGGCCCGCGCGGCGACGAGGTCGACCTGCTGATCGTCGACGCGCCCTGCCCCGCGCTCGGCGAAACGGTGACGCTCTGCCTGTGCGTTCTCGACCACGACGACCTGCGCGGTGCGTTGCGCGCCGACGCCCGCGGCCGTACCGACCGTGGCGACCTGGCCGCGCTGCGCCGCCTGCGTGGCGCCGAGGAGGGGGCGTGATGGCAAGCCGCATGGGGCGGCGCGTGCTGGTTGCGGGCGCCGGCATCGCCGCGGCGAGCATGGGCCTGGGTTGGGCGCTGCGCTGGCAGCTCGAGCGTCCGCAGCCTGAACAGGCCGAGCCCGTCCCGCCCGGGCCGGTCGACATCTGGACCTTGCGCTTTGCCAGGCCCGATGGGGGCGAACTCGCGCTCGCGGGCTTTCGCGGCCGGCCGTTGGTGCTCAACTTCTGGGCCACCTGGTGCGCGCCCTGCGTCGAGGAGATGCCATTGCTCGACCGCTTCGAGCGCGAATATCGCGCGTCCGGCTGGCAGGTGGTCGGCCTGGCCCTCGACGGTGCAGCGCCGGTGCAGGAGTTTCTGGCCCGCACGCCGGTCGGCTTTGCGATCGGCCTCGCCGAGGGTCGGGGCGTGGGCCTGTCGCGTTCGCTCGGCAACACGCGCGGCGCACTGCCCTTCAGCGTGGCCATCAACGCCCGCGGCGAAGCCTTTGCACGCAAGCTCGGCGTGCTCAATTGGCAGGAATTGTCAGCATGGGCGGCTCATGTGCGCTGATCTCGCATCAAGCAGGGGTAATAGCCGGTAACAAGGGTTTGCCCGGATGCGGACATCGAAAGTGCGGCACGGACTGATAAAACCACTATAGTTCGCCCTCTTTGCATTCGATCGCTACCAAATCGAGCCAGATCACGGCAGATGCGATCTTGTTGAACCGATCGCGCCGTGGACCACTGCATCACCGTCGACTTTCGCGCCATCGCCGCGCCAGTCGGCGGTTTCCCCCGGAGATCCGAATGGACCTGCGAAAACTCAAGTCACTGATCGATCTCGTTTCCGAGTCGAACATTTCCGAGCTCGAGATCACCGAAGCCGAAGGCAAGATCCGCATCGTCAAGGCCGATGTGCACCCGCCTGCCGCGGCGCAGACGGTCTACATGCAGGCGCCGGCTGCGCCACCGGCAGCGGCCCTGGCCGCTGCGCCGGCTGCAGCAGCGCCTGCAGCGACCGAACCCGGGGTGGAGGCAGGGCATGTCGTCAAGTCGCCGATGGTCGGCACCTTCTACCGCGCACCGAGCCCGGGGGCAAAGCCCTTCGTCGAGATCGGCGACACGATCAAGGAGGGCCAGCCGATCTGCATCATCGAGGCGATGAAGATCATGAACGAGATCGAGGCCGACAGCTCGGGCACGATCAAGCGCATGCTGTGCGAGAACGGGCAGGCGGTCGAGTTCGGCCAGCCGCTGTTCATCATCGAGTGACGGTCGGCTCCGCACCATGTTCAAGAAGGTTCTCATCGCCAACCGGGGGGAGATCGCCCTGCGCATCCAGCGCGCCTGCCGCGAGATGGGCGTCAAGTCGGTCGTCGTGTACTCGGAGGCCGACCGCGACGCCAAGTACGTCAAGCTCGCCGACGAGGCGGTGTGCATCGGCCCGGCGGCCTCTGCGCACAGCTACCTCAACATGCCGGCGATCATCTCGACCGCCGAGGTCACGGATGCCGAGGCCATCCACCCCGGCTACGGCTTCCTGTCGGAGAACGCCGACTTTGCCGAGCGCGTCGAGAAGAGCGGCTTCACCTTCATCGGCCCGACACCGGAATCGATCCGCACCATGGGCGACAAGGTCGCCGCCAAGCAGGCCATGATCCGCTCCGGCGTGCCCTGCGTGCCGGGGTCGGAGGGTGCGCTGCCCGACGACCCGAAGGAGATCATCCGCCAGGCACGCGCGATCGGCTACCCGGTGATCATCAAGGCCGCCGGCGGCGGCGGCGGGCGCGGAATGCGCGTCGTGCACACCGAGGCAGCGCTGCTGCACGCCGTGCAGACCACGCGCGCCGAGGCCGGCGCGGCCTTCGGCAACCCCGAGGTCTACATGGAGAAGTTTCTCCAGAACCCGCGCCACATCGAGATCCAGATCATGGCCGACACGCACCGCAATGCGGTCTGGCTCGGCGAGCGCGACTGCTCGATGCAGCGCCGGCACCAGAAGATCATCGAGGAGGCGCCGGCGCCGGGCATCGCGCGGCGCGTGATCGAGCGCATCGGCGAGCGCTGCGTCGCCGCGTGCAAGAAGATCGGCTACCGCGGCGCCGGCACCTTCGAGTTCCTGTACGAGAACGGCGAGTTCTACTTCATCGAGATGAACACGCGCGTGCAGGTCGAGCATCCGGTGACGGAAATGGTGACCGGCGTGGACATCGTGCAGATGCAGATTCGCGTCGCCGCCGGCGAGAAACTGCCGTTCACGCAGCGCAGCCTGCAGATGCGGGGCCACGCCATCGAATGCCGCGTCAACGCCGAGGATCCCTTCAAGTTCACGCCGTCGCCGGGGCGCATCACGATGTGGCATCCGCCCGGCGGACCGGGGGTGCGCGTCGATTCGCACGCCTACACCAACTACTTCGTCCCGCCCAACTACGACTCGATGATCGGCAAGATCATCACCTACGGCGACACACGCGAACAGGCGCTGGCGCGGATGCGCATCGCGCTGTCGGAGACCGTCGTCGAGGGCATCCTGACCAACATCCCGCTCCACCGCGAACTGATGGTCGATGCCAAGTTCATCGAGGGTGGCACCAGCATCCACTACCTGGAAGGCTGGATGAACGCGCACCGGCGCTGACAGCGCCGTCGCGCTCGCGCTACGGGGCCATGGTCGAACTGCAGTTGCTCGTGCCCGAGGCCGCCGTCGAGGCGGTGTCGGATGCGCTGATCGACAGCCTCGGTGCGCTCTCGGTCTCGGTCGAGGACGCCGACGCCGGCACCGACGTCGAGCGGGCTCTCTTCGGCGAGCCCGGCCTGCCCGCCCCCGGCCCGGGTTGGCAGCGCTCGCGCGTGCTGGCGCTGTTCGGCGACGAGGCTGCGGCCACCACGGCGGCAACGCTGCTGCTTGCCCAGCCCGGCGCCGCCGGTCTGTCGTTGCAGGGCCTGGTCGAAGTCCCCGACAAAGACTGGGTGCGCATCACCCAGGCCCAGTTCGAG
Organism: Ideonella sp.; assembly: GCF_016702655.1. Taxonomy (GTDB): domain Bacteria; phylum Pseudomonadota; class Gammaproteobacteria; order Burkholderiales; family Burkholderiaceae_C; genus CAIKUF01. The sequence goes on along the minus strand of NZ_JADJDO010000003.1, from coordinate 187,868 downwards.
CCGGTGGCCATCACGCCGGAGTTCTGGATCGTTCCCTCGTGGCACGAGGCGCCTGCCGCGGCGCGGCGCGTGATCCGCCTCGACCCGGGCCTGGCCTTCGGCACCGGCACCCACCCGACGACGCGCATGTGCCTGCGCTGGATCGCACACCATGCGCCGGCGCAACCCTGGCCGCGCGTGCTCGACTACGGCTGCGGCTCGGGCATCCTCGCCATCGCGGCGGCAATGCACGGCGCACTGCAGGTCGATGCCGTGGACATCGATCCGGCCGCCGTCGACGCGGCGCGCGCCAACGCACGGGCCAACGGTGTCGCGATCGCGACCGCGCTGCCCGATGCGGCGCAGGGCGGCTACGCGCTGGTGCTGGCCAACATCCTCGCCACGCCGCTCAAGCTGCTCGCGCCGTTGCTGTGCAGCCATGTCGAGGCCGGCGGCAACCTGGTGCTGGCCGGGATCCTCGAGCGCCAGGCCGACGAGCTGAGCGCCGCCTATGCGCCCTGGTGCGCGCTCGCCGTCGCCGACCGCGAGGACGGCTGGATCCTGATGACGGCGCGCCGCGAAGGCGCGGCCGGCGCCATGGCATGATGACCCCCCGATGAGCCTGGCCACCCGCTGCACCTCCTGCAACACGGTGTTTCGCGTCGTGCAGGACCAGCTCAAGGTGTCCGAGGGCTGGGTTCGCTGCGGCCGTTGCGACGCGGTCTTCAACGCACTCGAAGGCCTGTTCGACCTCGAACCGTCGCCTGCGCCCGCGGCAACTCCCACCACCGAAGCACCGGCATCACCGCCCCCCGAAGCGCCCGCCGTGCTGGCCGAGGACGTGGCGCCAGGCGCGCCCGAGCCAGTGGCCGATGGCGAGCCCGTCTTCGAACCGGCAGCGGCCGAGCCGACCCCGGCTGCATCCGAAGCAGAAGCCGAAGCGCACCCGCAAGTCGACGCGTCGCCTCGCCCGCCCCCCGAGGGGGTCGAGGGAAGTTCGGGCGCCAATGCGTTTCCTCATGAGCCTTTGCCCGCGTTTGCCGCACAGCGCGAGCCGGTATTCGTCGAGAGTCCGCCGGAGCCCTTCGGCGCGAACTCTGGAGCGGACTTCGATGCCACTCCGGCCTCGCGCGTCGAGGAGCAGGACCGGATCGACTTTGCCGACGCGCGCTTCAACACCGCGCTGCTGGCCGAGGAAGGCATCGCCACCGGCGACAGCATCCTCGAAGCCGCACCCGACAGCCGGCCGCCTGCGCCCACCGAGGCGCCATTGCAGGCTGACGCAGCCCCGCCCGAGTTCCTGCGCAAGGCCGAGCGCGACGCGCGCTGGGCCAGCCCGCGCGCACGCTGGACGCTCGCGCTGGCAAGCCTCGCGCTGCTGGCCCTGCTCGGCGCGCAGGTGGCGCTGCATTACCGCGACCTCGTCGTGACGCTGCTGCCCGAAACGCGCCCCGCCCTGCAGGCGCTGTGCGAGGCTACCGGCTGCCGCATCGAGCCGCTGCGGCGCATCGACGACATCGTGATCGAGAGCAGCTCGCTCAATGCGCTGCCCGGTGGCGGCGACGCGGTGCGGCTGTCGGTCGTGCTGCGCAATCGCGGCGTGTTCCCGCTCGCCTTCCCGGCGATCGAGCTCACGCTCACCGACGCCGGCGGCCAGATGATCGCGCGCCGCATCCTGCCGCCGGGAGACTTCGGCGTCGCGGCGGCGGCGGTACTGCCGGCGGCGTCCGAAGCGCCGTTGCAGCTCGTGCTGACGACCTCGGGCCGGCGCGCGAGCGGCTACACCGTCGAGCCGTTCTACCCCTGAAGCCCGGCAGGCCCCGCCTGCCACCTCCGAAAGCCCCTGCCCATGCCTGCCCTGATCTGCGGTTCGCTCGCCTTCGACACCATCACCGTCTTCCCGGGCCGCTTTGCGCAGCAGATCCTGCCGGATCAGTTGCACATCCTGAACGTGTCGTTCCTCGTCCCGACGCTGCGGCGCGAGTTCGGCGGCTGCGCCGGCAACATTGCCTACACGCTGGCAGGCCTTGGCGGTACGCCGCTCGTGATGGCTGCCGTCGGTGCCGACGGCACGGAGTACGTCGAGCGCCTGCGCGGCTGGGGCGCGAGCACCGAGTTCGTGCGCTCGGTGCCGGAGAGCTACACCGCGCAGGCGATGATCATCACCGACACCGACAACAACCAGATCACCGCCTTCCATCCGGGTGCGATGCAGTCGGCCCACCTGACGCGCATCGAAGCGCGCGCCGACATCCGGATCGCGATCATCGCCCCCGACGGCCGCGACGCGATGCTGCAGCACGCGGCGCAGCTCGCCGCGGCGCGCATCCCGTTCGTCTTCGACCCCGGCCAGGGGCTGCCGATGTTCGACGGCGCCGAGCTGCGCCAGTTCATCGCCCAGGCGAGCTGGGTCACGGTCAACGACTACGAGGCGCGCATGCTGTGCGAGCGCAGCGGCGAGACGCTGGAGTCGCTCTCGCGCTCGCATCTGCGCGGCGTCGTCGTCACGCTCGGCGCCGACGGCTGCGAGGTCTGGCAGGGCGGCACGCGCACCCACCTGCCCGGCGTCGCTGCGGCCGAGGTCGTCGATCCGACCGGCTGCGGCGACGCCTTCCGCGGCGCGCTGCTCTACGGCCTCGAACGTGGCTGGGATCTCGTGCGCTGCGTCGAACTCGGGAACCGCGTCGGGGCCCTGAAGATCGCCTGCCGCGGCGGGCAGAACCATGTCGTCGACAGGGCGGCGCTCGGCGTGTGAGCCGCACGCAAGCCGTTGGGCCACCGTGGTGCTGCATGGTCGATGCGACTCGGTTCGCGACCGGCGCCTCGAGCCACACGCTGTAGCTTGAGGTGGCGCGTCGAGGCCGGAGCGGCAAGGGCGCGCCCGGGCAGGCCGCGGCGCTTCGGTTCGGCGGTCGGCGCAGAGCGCCGACTCCCCGGCCGGGCCGATGGCCCGGTCCCCGCCACATCTCGCTGTTTCCGCTCGGTGCGTCGGTCTCGCGGCCCCGCCGCGAAACTCGCTGCGCTCACTGCGTTCGCTTCGCTCAAACAGTCGCGGCGAGTCAGAACACGAAGCGCGCTGGCGCGCGCGGGCCGCAAGCCCTGCGCTCGCGGCGCCTCACAAGGCGCGCCGCAGCCTGCCCTGGCGCGCCCTTGCGGACACTTTGGCGTTTGGCGGGCAGAAAGACTTCAGGCCGCATCCCCGCGCCGCAGCCTCGCGTGGCCGCCATCCGGCGGCCACGCGAGGCGGGACGGCTCCTCGAATCGCCGCGCTGGCAGCTCAGCCGCCCTCGCCCCAGGGCAGCATCAACGCCACCAGCAGCAACTGCTCGAACTCAGGCGCGAAGCGGGCGATGATCGCCTGCGGCTCGGGGCACAATGCCTCGTCGGTGATGAGCCCGAACTGCACGCCGCCGGCGTAGGACAGGATGCTCACGCCGATGCCGATGTCGCCCGACGACGGCACCCAGAACATCGACTGGCGCAGCGTCGCGCCGCAGAACTTCAACGCTTCAGCCGGGCCGGGCACGTTGGTCATGACCGCCGTTGCCTTCTTCGCGAACAGGCCCAGCAGCGCGTCCTGCACCGGCTTGGCGAGCAGCCCGGCGACGGCGAGCACGCCGAAGGCGAGCAGCGGCTGGTAGCTGTGCTTCATGTCGTTCATGCGCGCGCGCACGGCATACAGGCGCTCGACCGGGTGCGCGATGCCGATCGGCAGCACGAGCGGCGCCAGGCCGAAGCGGTTGCCGAGCTTCCAGGCCTCGTCGAGCGGGCGCAGGTTGACCGGCACCATGGCGCGGATCTCCTTGCCTTGCGGATCGTCGCCCGCAGCGCGCAGGTAGGCACCGAATGCGCCCGCCGCGCAAGACAGCAGCACGTCGTTGACCGAGCAGCCGAAGGCCTTGCAGACCGCCTTCACGTCTGCGAGCGGCAACGGCTCGCTCCAGGAGACGCGCTTGCGGCCCACCGGCTTGCCCTTGAGCAGCGTCGGCGAGTCGTCGGCCAGCAGCGCCAGTGCGGCCACGTCGCGCACGACCTGCACGCCGTGGCGCGCGAGGTCGAGCGACGCCCCGCCGAGCTGGCCGGGCTGTGCAAGCGCGTCCATCGCGCGTGCCACGCCGTCGCCGTACATGCCGAGCGCCTGCACGGTGGCGTCGGTGAGCGGCTTGATCACCGCGTCGGCGAGCCAATCGTGCTCGACAGCGCCCGTGCCGCCGGCCACGTCGTCGTGGTGGGCGTGCTCGCGCAGCGGCGGCAGCTCGCCGCCGTCGGTGATCGCCATCATCACCGAGATCAGTGCGATGCCGTCGCCGATGCAGTGGTGGATGCGCGCGATCACTGCACTGCCGCCTTCGTGGCGCTCGATCAGGTGAAATTGCCACAGCGGACGTTTGGGGTCGAGCGGCGTCGTCGCCAGTTCACCGGCGCGCGCCTGCAGCGCCTCGCGCTCGCTCTGGCCGCGCTTGCGCGCGAGCTTCTCGACCACGACGTGGCGCGTGATGTCGAACTTTTCATCATTCACCCAGCTCGCGCCGGTGATGTCGCGCACCACCTTCTGCCCGAAGCGCGGAAAGGCGAGCAGGCGCGTGCGGATGCGCTCGCGCAGCGCGGCCAGCGTGATCGCCGGCTCGAGCAGCCAGACGCCGACGATCATCATCAGGTTGACGTCGTTGTCCATGCGCAGCCAGGCGGTGTCCACGCGCGACATGCGCTCGGCGGCAACGATGGGCATCGGGGTCTCCTGGTCAGGTCGGGGTTGGTCGCGGGCTGGTTAACATAGCCGGCGCACGTTCGATGGATAGATTTTCACCCAGACCGCCCACAGCACGGAGAGCGACACCATGGCGACCAGCCCCAAGGCGAAATTCGAGCAAGCCGTCAAGGATTCCAAAGCCTTGCCCGAGAAGCCCGACAACGCGACGCTGCTCAAGATCTACGCGTTGTACAAGCAGGCCACGAGCGGCGACGTCGAAGGCAAGCGCCCTGGCTTCACCGACCTCGTCGGGCGCGCCAAGTGGGACGCGTGGAGCGCGCTCAAGGGCAAGGCCGCCGACGCCGCGATGAAGGAATACGTCGCGCTGATCGAATCGCTCAAGTAGGCCGGCGGGCAGCCGGCGCGAAGCCTGCCTGCCGCGCCCGCGCCGACTCACTTCTTGCGCGCGGCGGCGGCTTTCTTCGCCGGTGCGGCCTTGGCGCTGGCAGCGAGCAGCGCATCGAGGTTGGAGAGGATCTCCCGCTCGATCGTCTTGCTGAAGGCGCCGAGCAGGAAGCCCAGGCGCGCGTTGAGATCGAAGTGATCGCCCGCGACGATCAACTCGCCGTTCACGCCCGAGCGCTTGAACTCGACGGTGTCGCTCGTCTCGCCCTCGAGCACGCTGCACGCCATGCCGAAGCGCTCCTCGACCTCCTCGGCCCATTTCCGGGCGATCTTGCGCGCCTGCGCCAGGCCGAGTGCGTGCTCGCGGTGGATGCGGATGTCGGCCATGGTGAAGCGGGCTCCAGGTGCTTGATCGAGTGGGTCAGAGGCGGTCGAGTGTGGCGCGGCGCTCGTCCTTGGGCAAGTCCGCGAGTCGCCTGACCGCGGCGTAGAAGCGCGGCAGGTCGCGGCCCTCGCGCTCGAACAGGCGCTCGAACTGCGGCACGAGCTCATGGTAAGCGGCGAGCATCCCGAGGCTCGCATTGTTGGCGCGCGCGAACCAGGGGTCGTAGCCGGCAAAGCCCTGCCAGGGGCCGTCGCGCAGCGCCGCGTAGTCGTCGCGCAGGCGCTGCATGACGAGCGCCTTGCCGGCGCGCTTGTCGGCCTCGCCCGCCGTGCTGCGGTACAGCGCGTCGAGCTCGGCGCGCGTGCGCAGTGTCAGCGCGCGAAAGTCGTGCCGCCGCTGCTCGAGCGCAGCGAACTCGGCGGCAGCCTCGGGAGAAGCGCGCGCGGCGATCCAGCGCGCGCTGCCGATGCGCTCGACCGTGGTCGCGAACGACTCGTTGAACATCGTGTCGCCGCTCGCGTAGGCAACCTGGTGCGCGAGCTCGTGAAAGAGCATCCGCGCCAGCTCGACCTCGGGCCAGGCGATGAAGGTGCTGAGCAGCGGGTCGGCGAAGTAGGCGCCGGGCAGGCGGCCGAGCGTCGAATAGGCCGGCACGCCGTAGACATCGGCCTCCAGCTCCTGCGCACGCAGGCTGGCGGCAAAGGCCTCGGCATCGGCGCGGTCGAAATAGCCGCGGTAGCCGACGCAGCCGACGACCGGGAAGCACCAGGTCTGCAGCTTCAGGCTCAGCTCGGGCGCAGCGGCCACGTTCCACACGGCCGAGGTGCGGTGCAGGTCGGCATAGCGCCGGTAGCTCGGGTTGTCGGGCAGCCCGAGCTCGGCCACGGCGAAGTCGCGCATCTGCTGGGCGAGCGCAAGGCGGTCGTGCAGCTTGGGCGGTGTCGATGGGTCGGCAAGCCACTCCGGCACCGGCCGCGCAGCGTCGAGCAGCGCAAAGTGGCCGCGCGCCGACTGCGCGACGTAGCCGACATCGGCACAGCCGCCCGTCAGCGCGAGCGCGGCGCCCGCGACGACCACCCCTGCCAGCGCCGCCACGCCCGCCACGCGCATCGTCGCGCTCAAGCGGCGTCGGAACAGGCCTGCACCTCGACCAGGCAGTCGTAGAAGGTCGGCCCGCCGCCGAAGTCGGTCAGGCGCTGGCTCGTCAACTGGTTGACGTTGGTGCCGGACAGTCCCAACTTGCGCCACCAGACCCCCAGGCCGTTGACGACGCCGCGCCGCGCGCGCGCGCCGACGGCAAGCCGGCACTCGTAATGCCCGCGGTCGTTGAAAACGCGCACGCGCTGGCCGTCCGAAAGCCCGCGCGCTGCGGCGTCGTCGGCGTGCATCTCGACCAGGGGCTCGCCCTCCATCGCGCGCAGGCTGTCGACGTTGACGAAGCTCGAGTTCAGGAAGTTGCGCGCCGGCGGCGAGATCATCGCCAGCGGATAGCGCCGCGCGAGTTCGGGCGCCGACTGCGCCGACTCGTGGTTGGCCACGAAGTCGGGCACGCCAAGGCCGGGGGCATCGATCATGCAGCGTCCGCTTGCGGTTGCGAAGCCGCCCTCGGCGAACGGCGCCTCGCGGCGCGGCAACTGCCACCAGCCGCGCTCACGCAGCGCGTCGAACGGCACCGCGCTGCCGAACGCCTGGCGCGCGAGCGTCTCGTCGCTGTCGCCGAAGCAGGGGTCGGTGTAGCCCATGCGCGCCGCCAGGTCACGGAAGATCTGGGTGTTGGGCCGCGCCTCGCCCTGCGGCGCAATCGCCGGCTCGTTGATCAGCACCGAGGTGTGGCCGTAGCTGCCGTGCACGTCGAGCTGCTCGAGCTGCGTCGTCGCCGGCAGCACGATGTCGGCGTGGTCGGCGGTGTCGGTCAGGAAGTGTTCGAGGACGACCGTGAACAGGTCCTCGCGCTCGAAGCCCCTGGCCACCCGTGCCGAATCGGGCGCCACCGCGACCGGGTTGCTGTTGTAGACGACGATGGCCTCGATCTTGGGCCCGAAGTCGGGCGACGAATCGGCAAGCAACGCGTCGCCGATCTGCACCATGTTGATCGTGCGCGGCCGGCGCGCGCCGAGCAGATCGGGGCGCTGCAGCGCGGCGCGGTCGGCCGGGATCATGCCCGAGCTCGACAGCAGGAAGCCGCCCGCGCGGTGGCGCCACGCGCCGGTCAGGCAGGGCAGGATCGAGATCAGGCGCACGGCATTGCCGCCGCCGTGCACACGCTGCAGGCCGTAGTTGGCGCGGATCGCGGCCGGCTGCGTCGTGCCGACGTCGCGCGCTAGCTGACGCACCTCTCCGGCCGTGATGCCGCACACCGCGGCGACGCGCTCGGGCGGCCACTCGAGCGCGCGCGCGCGCAGCTTCGGCCAGCCTTCGGTGTAGCGCTCGATGTAGTCTTGATCGAGCCAGTCGTTAACGACGAGCTCGTGCATCAGGCCGAGCGCGAGCGCGCCGTCGGTGCCGGGCAACAGCGCGATGTGCTGGTGGCACTTGTCGGCCGTCTCCGTCTTGCGCGGGTCGATGCAGATCAGTTTCGCGCCGGCGCGTTTGGCCTGCTGCGCGTAGGTCCAGAAGTGCAGGTTCGACGCGATCGAGTTGCTGCCCCAGACGAGGATCAGCCGGCTCTCGGCGAAATGCTCGACATGCATGCCGAGCTTGCCGCCGTAGGTCGCGGCGAGCGCCTCGCCGCCCGCGGTGGAGCAGATCGTGCGCGCGAGCAGCGAGGCACCCAGCCGGTGGAAGAAGCGCCGGTCCATGCTCTCGCCCTGCAGCAGGCCCATCGTGCCGGCGTAGCTGTAGGGCACGATCGCCTCGGGGTCGCGCGCAGCGATGGCGCCCAGCCGTTCCGCGATCTCGCCGAGTGCCGCTTCCCACGAAACGCGCTCGAAGCGGCCCTCGCCCTTGGCGCCGACGCGCCTGAGCGGGTGCAGCACGCGCTCGGCGTGGTAGGTGCGCTCGGTGTAGCGCGAGACCTTGGTGCAGAGCGCGCCGTGCGTCGTTGGGTGTTCCGGGTCGCCCTGCACCTTGATCGCGCGGCCTTCGACGACGGTGATGCGAAGCGCGCAAGTGTCGGGGCAGTCGTGCGGGCAGGCACCGCGCACGACTCGCGTCGCGGCACCGTGGGTTGGGATTTCCGTCATGGATACCACTATTGCACACTCGCGGCGCACGGCGGTTAAACTGGTTTTCACCAGCATGCAGCGTGCAAGAGGTGCCCGTGAACCTGATCGAACCCATCCTCGCCGACGCCGCCATCGTCGCCGCGATCCGGCGCGACATCCATGCCCATCCCGAACTGTGCTTCGAGGAGCAGCGCACGTCGGACCTGATCGCCAAGGCGCTCACCGAGTGGGGCATCCCGGTCCACCGCGGCCTCGGCAAGACCGGTGTCGTCGGCATCGTCAAGAACGGCAGCAGCCCCCGCGCGGTCGGCCTGCGCGCCGACATCGACGCGTTGCCGATGACCGAGCACAACCACTTTGCCCATGCGAGCCGGCACCCCGGCAAGATGCACGCCTGCGGCCACGATGGTCACACGGCGATGCTGCTCGCCGCGGCCAAGTACCTGGCGACCAACCGCAATTTCGACGGCACCGTCTATCTCGTCTTCCAGCCCGCCGAAGAGGGTGGCGGCGGCGCGCGCGAGATGATCAACGACGGCCTGTTCAAGCTGTTCCCGATGGAGGCGATGTTCGGCGCGCACAACTGGCCGGGCGCGCCGGTCGGCAAGTTCGCGCTCAGGAGCGGGCCGATGCTGGCGTCGAGCAACGAGTTCAAGATCACGATCCGCGGCAAGGGCGCGCATGCGGCGATGCCGCACAACGGCACCGACCCGGTGCCGGTCGCGTGCCAGATGGTGCAGGCCTTCCAGACCGTCATCACGCGCAACAAGCGGCCGATCGACGCCGGCGTGATCTCGGTGACGATGATCCACACCGGCGAGGCGACGAACGTGATCCCCGAGAGCTGCGAGATCCAGGGCACGGTGCGCACCTTCACGCTCGAGGTGCTCGACCTGATCGAGCAGCGCATGCAGGAGATCGCCGAACACACCTGCGCCGCGTTCGGCACCGAGTGCGAGTTCGAGTTCCGGCGCAACTACCCGCCGACGATCAACCACCCCGCCGAGACCGAGTTCGCGCGCCGCGTGCTCGCAGACCTGGTCGGCGAGGCCAACGTCGCCGAGTTCGAGCCGACGATGGGCGCCGAGGACTTCAGCTACTACCTGCTCGAGAAGCCGGGTTGCTTCTTCATGATCGCCAACGGCGACGGCAGCCACCGCGACGGCGGCCACGGCATGGGGCCCTGCATGCTGCACAACCCGAGCTACGACTTCAACGACGAGCTGATCCCGCTCGGCGGCACGACCTGGGTGCGGCTGGCCGAACAGTGGCTCGCCACGCCGCGGCCATGACGGCGATGGACGGGCCCGCCTGCTTTGCGCAAAGCTACGCCGAGGCGCGCGCGAAGTTCCTCGCCGCGTGCGAGGCCACCGACCTCGACGTGCACGGCCACGCACATCCGCTGCTCGGCCGCGACGGCGAGGCGCTGGCGATGGACGTTGCGCGCGACGGCCCGGCAGACGCCGCGCGCCTGCTCATCATCAGCAGCGCCTGCCATGGCGTCGAGGGTTACTGCGGATCGGGAGTGCAGGTTGCGCTGCTCGGCGACGCGGCGTTCCGGTCCGCGGCGCGCGACGCGGGCGTCGCGGTGCTCTACATTCATGCGCTCAACCCCTACGGCTTCTCGTGGTGGCGGCGTACGACCCACGAGAACTGCGACCTCAACCGCAACTTCCACGATTTCTCGCGGCCGCTGCCGCACAACGCGGGCTACGAGGAGCTCGCGGCGCTGATCGTGCCGCACGACTGGCCGCCGAGCGAAGCCGTGAACGCGGCGATCGCGCGCTATGTCGAGCAGCACGGCATGGGCGCGCTGCAGGCCGCGATCTCGAGCGGCCAGCACGCCTACCCGGAAGGGCTGTTCTACGGCGGCGTCAACCCGACCTGGAGCAACGTCACGCTGCGCCACGTGCTGCGCGAAGAGGGCCGCCACGCGCAGCGCCTGGCCTGGATCGACCTGCACACCGGCCTCGGACCGAGCGGCCACGGCGAGCGCATCTTCGCCTGCCGCGACGACGCCAAAGCGCTGGCGCGTGCGCGCGCGTGGTGGGGCCAGGACCGGATCACCTCGACCTACGACGGCAGCTCGAGCTCGGCGCCGCTGACCGGCCTGATGTGGCTTGCCGCGTACGAAGAATGCCCGCAGGCCGAGTACACCGGCATCGCGCTCGAATACGGCACGCAGCCGCTGATGGACGTGATGAACGCGCTGCGCGCCGATCAATGGCTCGAGAACCACCCCGAGACCGACGACGCCAAGCGCGCCGCGATCAAGCGCCAGGTACGCGACGCGTTCTACACCGACACCGATGCCTGGAAGCGGCAAGTGCTTGAGCAGGCCTTCGATGCCGCGCGCCAAGCGGTTCGCGGCCTGGCGCAGCGCTGATCCATCGACCGAAAGGCCCGCCATGCGCAAGCTTCGCCACCTGTTCCTGGCCCTCAGCCTCGGCTTGGCGGCGGGCGCCGCCCTCGCCGCCGACGAACCGGGCCCGCGACCGAGCGCCGACCTGGCCAAGGCGCGCACGCTGATCGAGCAGAAGGACTGGAACGCCGCTATCGGCGAACTCGAGCGCCAGGCACGGCGCGACCCGAAGAGCGCCGACGTGCAGAACCTGCTCGGCTACAGCTACCGCAACGCGGGCCAGGTCGACAAGGCCTTCACCGCCTACGACAACGCGCTGCGCCTGGATCCGAACCACAAGGGCGCGCACGAGTACATCGGTGTTGCCTACCTGCTTGCCAAGAAGCCCGAGAAGGCCAACGAGCACTTGGCCAAGCTCAAGGCGATCTGCGGCGGCGAGAACTGCGAGGAGTACCAGGACCTCGCCAAGGCAATCGCTGCGTACAAGCCCTGATCGGCGCCTGGGGCCGCCTGGAACATGACGGGCCGAAGCCCGACCCCGGGAGCGCTCAGAACTGCACCTTGGTCCCGCAGTGACGATAGGCCACGCCCGCCATCGAGAAACTGGTCGGGTTGGCGATCGTGACGACCGTCGGGCCGCCGACGATCTCGCCGCCTCCCTGGATGTCGGCGCACTTGTCGGTGATCGTGAAGACGTTGCCTTCGCGTGTCAGCCTGGTGATCGTGCAGCTCGCCTGCGAGCTTCCGAACGACGACTTGCCACCCCAATAGTTGACGATCTCGGCGTTGGAAGCACCCTTGCAGGGCCGATTCGCCGGCACATAGATGCCTTGCTTCAACGGCAGCATGTCGGCGCCGAATGCACCGTTGCAGGCAACCGCGAAGCTCAGCGCCGCAAGAAGCGTTGACTTGCGCATCACACACCCTCCTCGATAGCGCCCCCAGGGCCGGGCTGCGCCCAGCCCGCCCCCCGTGGGGGTCAAGCAAACTTGGGGCGGCCCGGCGTTTGCTTGTGAGACCCCGCCAGCAGCCTGAACGCCGCCACCGGCCGCGCGAAACCCTTGAGCGTCAGCTCGCCTGCGGGCTCGGTACGAAACGCCGCATCGTCGAGCGCCGCGCGCACGCGCTGCGCCAGCAGCACCTCGCCCCCTTTCGCCTCACCGCACAGGCGCGCGGCGAGATTGGTGACGATGCCGATCGCGCCGTAGTCGATGCGGCCTTCGAAGCCGATGCCGCCGATGGTGGCAAAACCCTGCGCGATGCCGGCGCCCATCTGCAGGTCGTAGCCGCGCTTGCCCCAGCCCGCGGCGAGCTGCACCATTTCGCGCTGCATCTCGATCACCATGCGCGCCGCGCGCGGCGCCGGGTCGGCTACGCGCACCGGGTCGTTGAAGAACACCATGATGCCGTCGCCGGTGAAGCGCTCGAGCGTGCCCTCGTGCGACAGGATCAGCCGCCCCATCGCGGCGTGGTATTCGCCGAGCACGCCCATCACCTCCTCAGGGTCGGCGGTCTCGGTGAAGGCCGTGAAACCGCGCAGGTCGAGAAAGACGACCGTGATCTCGCGCCGGTGGCTCTTGAGCGGATCGTCGGTGCCGCCGGCGACGATGGCCTCGGCGAGCTGGGGCGAGAAGAAGCGCTTGAGCCGCCCGACCTTCTCGAGCTGCTCGACGCCTTCGGCGACACGCTGCTCGAGCGTGCGGTTCCACTGCGCGAGCTCGTCCTTCTGGCGCGTGACCTCGTCGTAGAGCGACTTGATGCGCAGCAGCGACTTCACGCGCGCAAGCAGCTCGGCCTGGTTGAGCGGCTTGGTCAGGAAGTCGTCGGCGCCTGCCTCGAGCCCCTTGGCGCGCTCCTTGGCCGGGTCGAGCGCGGTCACGAGCACGACCGGCAGCATCGCGTGCGCCGGATTCGCGCGGATCGCGGCGCAGACCTCGTAGCCGCTCATGCCGGGCATCATCACGTCGAGCAGCACCATGTCGGGGCACTCGGATTCGAGCTTGGCCAGCGCCTCGGCGCCCGACGCGGCGGTGACCGTCGTGTAGCCCTTGACCGTCAGCAGATCGGAGAGCAGCTTGACGTTCATCGCGACGTCGTCGACGACGAGAATCTTCGCGGTCATGTTCGCCCCTCGCCCGACGGGTACGGCCCCCCCCTTTCCCACCTCGTCCATCATCGCCGCCTCCCTCGGTCAGGAAGCGCTGTACCGTGTCGAGAAACTGCTTCAGGTTGATCGGCTTGGTGATGAAGGCATCGAACCCCGAGGTCACGATCTTGTGCTGGTCGTCGGGCATCACCGATGCCGAGACGGCGAGCACCGGCATCGCATCGAGCGCGGGCTCCTTGCGGATCAACTGCAGCGCCGCGATGCCGTCGATGTCGGGCAGCTGGATGTCCATCAGCACCAGGTCGGGGCGCTTCTCGACCGCGAGGCGCACGCCCTCGCCGCCGGTCACGGCCTCGAGCGTCGCGTGGCCCTTGTGCTGCAGGATGTCGCGCACGAGCTTCATGTTCTTTTCGTTGTCCTCGACGATCAATATCACGCTCATACGACGACCTCCAATGTGCGCTCGGGCAGCGTGAACGCAAACGTCGATCCCTGCCCCGGCTCGCTCTCGACGCGGATCGTTCCGCCGTGCAACTCGACGAATCGCTTGGCGAGCGACAGCCCGAGCCCGGTGCCCTCGGCCTTGCGCAGGTAGTCGCCGCTCGCCTGGCGGAACTCCTCGAACACCAGCGCCTGCTGGTCGGCGGCGATGCCGACGCCGGTGTCGACGACGGCGATCTCCAGGCCCGCTGCCACGCGCCGCGCGCGCAGCGTCACGCTGCCGCCGGCGGGCGTGAACTTGACCGCATTGGAGAGCAGGTTGATCACCACCTGCTTGATCTTGCGCTCGTCGCCGACCCATTCGGCCAGCCCCTCCTCGACATCCACCGCAAGCGCCAGGCCATGCCGGCTTGCGCGCTCGCGCACCAGCGTGGCCGAGTTGTCGAGCAGCAGCGGCACGTGGAAGGCGGCCAGATCGAGCTCCATGCGCCCGGCCTCGATCTTGGAGAGGTCCAGGATGTCGTTGATCAGGCCCAGCAGGTGCTGGCCCGACGAGTGGATGTCGCGCAGGTACTCGAGCTGCTTGTCGTTCACGTCGCCGAACATCTGCTCCGACAGCACTTCCGAGAAGCCGATGATCGCGTTGAGCGGCGTGCGCAGTTCGTGGCTCATGTTGGCCAGGAACTCCGACTTGTGCTTGTTGGCCATCTCGAGCTGGCGGCTCTTGTCCTCGATCTCGTGGAACAGGCGCGCGTTCTGGATCGCGATCACGGCCTGGTCGGCGAAGGTCGTCAGCAGCGATATTTCCTTGCCGGTGAACGGGTTTGGCGGCTGGCGCGCGACGAAGATCGCGCCGACGCCACGCTCTTCCCACACCATCGGCGCCCAGACGGCGGAGCTGCTTCCTGTCTTCTCGAACGCGATGCGCAAGACGGGCGGCATGTCGGCCATGCAGGCCAGGTCGGGGACATGCACGGTGCGCCGCTCGCGGATGGCCAGGCCGCTGACGGTTGCGTCCACCGGCTGCGGGAACGACGCCACCACCGCATCAAGCGCAGCGCCGCGATAGGCGCCGAAGTGAACCTGCCCGTCGTCGCGGACGATGAAGATGCCCACCTGCGCCGAGCCGAACAACCCCTGGCAGCTGTCGAGGATCTTGTCGAACACCGGCCCCGTGTCGGCCACCGACTTGCCGATCACGCGCAGGATCTCGGCCGTCGCCGTCTGTTGCTCCAGCGCCTCGCGCGTCTCGCTGAACAGGCGCACGTTCTCGATCGCGATCACGGCCTGGTCGGCGAAGGTCTGCACCAGATCGATCTCGGACTGCGCGAACGGCCGTACCTCGTTGCGCAGCAGCGCGATCACGCCCACCGACGCGCCCTCGCGCAGCATCGGCACCGCGAGCACGGTCCGAAAGCCGTGCTGGCGCTGCAATTCGCGCACGTCGGGATACTCGGCGTCCATCAACGGCAGCACGTCCTCGACATGGACGCAGCGCCGGTCGATGAACGCGCGCCCGCCGATCGACGAGCGGCGCAACGGCAGCAGCTGCACCTCGCGCTCGACGCCGTAGCTGCCGCCGTAGCTCGTCATCGCGCGCAGGTGGTCGCCTTCGTGCAGCCAGATGCGGCTGCCGTCGGCGTGGCACAGCAACCCCGAGCGCTCGGCGACGGTGTCGAGCACCGGCTGCACGTCGGTCGGCGAATTGCTGATCGCGCGCAGCACCTGTGCCGTGGCCGTCTGGCGCTCGAGCGCCTGCTGCGTCTCGGTGAACAGGCGCACGTTCTCGATCGCGATCACGGCCTGGTCGGCGAAGGTCCGCGCGAGCGCGATCTCCTTGTCGCCGAACTCGCCCGTCGCGGCGCGAAGAATGGTCAGGCAGCCGATCGCCCTGGCGTCGCGCAGCAAGGGCACGAACAGAGCAGCGTGGTAGCCCGCCGACAGGGCAAGCTCGTGCATGCGCCAGAAACGTTCGGCGCCCGCCAGCGTGTCGCCCACCGAAATCACTTGCGAGTCGAGGATGCAGGTGCCGGCGCCGCTGCCGCGATCGAGCGGCCAGGGCTTGAGGAAACCGCCTTCGCCCGCCTCGTCCCCGCTGCGCGCGAAGGCCACGGTCTCGATCATCGCGCCCCGGGGGAGCACGAGCGCCACCCCCTTGCCGTCGAACAGGCGCTGGCAACTCTGCACGATGGCGTCGAAGACCGGCTGCGTGTCGGTGATCGAACCGCTGATCACGCGCAGGATGTCGGCGGTCGCCGTCTGCTGCTCGAGCGCCTCGGTCAGTGCGGCGGTGCGCTCGTCGACCTTGCGCTCGAGCCCGGCATAGGACTCGCGCAACTGGCCCGTCATGCGGTTGAACTGATCCGCCAGGCCCTCGAGCTCGTCGCCGGTCGTGACGACGATCTGCTGATCGAGGTCGCCCTCGCCGATGCGGCGCGCGCCCTCGTCGAGCGTGCGGATCGGCCGCACCATGCTGCGCGCGAGCGCCGACGCGGCGACGGCCGAGATCACCAGGCCCGCCACGAGCAGCCCGCCGGTGAGCAGGATCGACGCGTTGAGCTTGGCGTAGACCTCGGCCACCGGCTGCTCGACGAAGACCTTCCAGCCCACCGGCGCGATCGGCGCCATCGACGTGAGCACCTGGGTGCCGGCCAGGTCGTGCGAGAGCTGCGCCGGGTCGCCGGTGCTGCCCGCCTCGGCGGCCGCCTGTACGTGCGCCAGCCCGGCCATGCTCGTCTTGCGCAGCACGAGGCCGATGTCGGGGTCGGCAACGAGCAGGCCGTTGCTGTCGACGACATAGGCCTTGCCCTTGGCGCCGATCCTGATGCGCGAGACCACGTCCCAGATGAACTTGAGGTTGAGTTCAGCCACCGTCACCGGGCCCCGGGCGCCACCCGATCGCAGCGCGACCGTCATGTAGGGCTCGGTCTCCTTGCGGAAGTAGACCGGGCCGTACCAGGGCTGGCCGGGCCGGGCGTTGACGAATGCAGGCTCCTGCGCACGGTCGCGGCCCGACGCGACGATGTCCATCCCGAGGCGCGAAACGGCGATCTGCTCGCGCCCGTCGGCGTCGATCTGCGCGATGTCGGTCACCTCGGGCGCCTGGCGCAGCAGCTTCAGGAACTCGACCCGGCGCAGCTCCAGGTCGGCGGCGTCGATCTGCGGCAGCGCTGCGTACGACAACTGCTGCGACACATGGCGCAGGTACTGCTCGATGCGCGACGACGCGCCGATCGCCTTCTCGTGCTGCAGGCTCGCCAGCGCCGCAGTGTGCTCGCGGTAGGCGAACACCATGCTGATGCCGCCCGAGGCCAGCAGCCCGACGCTGACCAGCGACAGGATCAGCAGCAGGTACTTGCGGAACAGCCGCCCGCGATGCGTCTTGCGCGGCGCCGGCGGCGCCTGTGCCTCGGGCGTCACTCGATGACCCGATCGGCCAGCACGAGCACGTCCCGCGGCACCGCGATCCCGAGGGCGCGTGCGGTGCGCTGGTTGATGACGAGCTCGAAACGCGTCGGCTGCTCGACCGGCAGCGTGGCCGCGCTCGCGCCCTTGAGCAGCCTGTCGACATGGCGTGCGCTCTGGCGCGCGCTGTCGCCGACGTTCTCGCCGTAGCTCATGAAGCCGCCCGTCTCGGCGAACTCGGCGGCGCCGTAGAGCGCCGGCAGGCGCGCCTGCTGCGCCAGCGCGACGATGCGGGCGCGATTGAGCAGGCCGATTGGATCGTCGGGCAGCACGAAGACACCGCCCGCGCCGCCCTGCGTCATGCGCTCGAACGCGGCCGGCAGGTCTTCGCCGCGAACGTTTTCGGCGCTACGGACCTCGACCCGCTGCAATGCGAGCCTCAAGGGTTGCGCCGCGGCCGCGGTGTCGCGCCACAGCGCCGCGTGCGCCGGGTTGTTGACGTTGACGAGCACCGCCATGCTCTGCATCCGCGGCACGGTGCGCGCGAACAGGCCGAGCGACTTCGGAACGATGTCGTTGCTCTGGCTCGAGCGCCCGGTGATGTTGCCGCCCGGCTTGGCGAGCGACTGCACGAGCGCGGCCGCGACCGGGTCCGACACCGCGATCATCACGATCGGGATCGAGCCCGACGCAGTGCGCGCAGCGCGCGTCGTCGGCGTGCAGGTGGTGACGATCGCGTCGACCTTGCCCGCCACGAAGGCCTGCGCCAGCGCCGGCAGCTTGCCCGGCTCGCTGTAGGCATAGCCGCGTTCGAGCACCAGGTTGCGCCCCTCGACGTAGCCCAGTTCGGCCAGCCCGGCGAGCAGGTTGCGGTCGATCTCGTCACGCTGCTCGGGCGAGCCGACGAAGAGCAGCCCGATGCGCGCCGGCGAGGCGGCGGCGGTCTGCGCGCGAACGGGCCAGGCAGAAAGGGCCGCCGCGGCCGAAGTGCCCAGCAAGAGCGTCCTGCGCTTCACCATCATCATCAAGGCCATGCTTTCACCTCGCAGTCCGACGACAGGCCGATGATGCCTGTGCCAGCCGCCGGGTCAACCGGTCCGACCATAGGGTGCCGCGGTTCAGACATCGCTGCGCGACATGTGTCTCTGCCACCTCGTCGGGACGCGACCCGAGTTTGCTTCTCCATGACACGGGCTTGCGCGCGCCGCAGAGCGTTCTCGAAGTCCTTGCCGCACTTCCTCGGCAATGCGCCGGCATCGGCCGGTGCCGGCCGCCAGGCACGATCGCCACCGCCGGCTTTCGGCGCGGCGCCGCGCCCGCACGGCACGGGCCATCGATGCGTTGTCGCATTCGGGCTTGCTGCGACAATTCGCGCATGCGCCCGTCGCAACTTCTTGCCGCACATCGAAGCCACGTGCTGGCCCTGGCAGCGGCGCGCGGCGCGAGCCAAGTGCGTGTGTTCGGATCCGTGGCCAAGGGCCTGGACCACGAGCACAGCGATCTCGATCTCCTGGTCGACCTGCCGGCCGGAACATCGCTGCTCGCGGTCGTGGGCTTGCAGCAGGCGCTGAGCGACGCGCTGGGCATCGAGGTCGATCTGTGCACTGAGCGGGAATTGCACCCCGAGCTGAGGCAGCGCATCCTGGCGGAGGCGCGTCCGTTGTGAATGACCGCGACCGCCTGTGCCTCGGCCTCATCCTCTCGGCCATCGCCGACATCGCCGACTTCACTGCATCGGGACGCGAGGACTTCACTCCGACCGCAAGTCCCAGAGTGCCGTGATCTGCCAAGTCGAAATCATCGGCGAGGCCGTCAAGCGTCTGAGCCCGGCGCTCACGGCTGCCGAGACTGCAGTGCCGTGGCGCCAGATCGCCGGCACGCGAGATCGACTGATCCACGGCTACTTCACGGTGGACCTCGACGCCGTCTGGTCCATGGTCGAGCAGGACCTGCCGGCGCTTCGCGCACAGGTGCAACGCATCGCCGCCGGGCGGAAAGAAGCCTGAGGGCGCGAGGCGAAGCCCGCGCCTCACTCGATCACCTCGTCGGCCCGCAGCCGCAGCGACTGCGGGATCGTCAGCCCCAGCGCCCGGGCCGTCTTCAGGTTCAGCCCGACGTAGAAGCGCGTCGGCTGCTCCACCGCCAGATCGGCGGGCGGCGTGCCCTCGAGGATGCGGATCACGTAGTGCGGCAGGCGGCGCACCATGTCGTCGATCTTCCAGCCATAGGACAAGAGGATGCCGGCGCGCACGTGCGCCACGTCGACCAGCGCCGTCGGCCAGCGGTGCTGCAGCGCCAGCTCGGCCAGCCGCGCCACGTGCCCACCGGTGTTCATGAACGGCTGGGGCAGGATGTGCACCGCCTCGACACGCTCGCGCTGCAGCGCGGCGACCGCGGCGTCGATGCCGTCCGGCGAGCGCAGTTCCACCGCTCGCGGCGTCGCGCCCTGGCGCTGCATCGAGGCCTCGACGAAGGGCAGATCGCGGACATGAACCGGGAGCTCGGGGTTGAACACCAAGCCGATGCGCCGTGCGTGTGGTGCGGCCTGCATCAGCAGCTCGACCTGCTTGCCGCCCATGGCCCGGCCCAGGGAGGCGACGCCGGTGACGTTGCCACCGGGCCGCGCGAGACTGGCGACAAAGCCATTCTCGACCGGGTCGCTGACGGCGAACATGACGATCGGGATCGTCGAGGTCGCCTGCATCAGCGCACGCATCGGCGGCACGCCGCTGCCGATGAGCAGGTCGGGCTTGCGCTTCACGGCCTCGGCCACCGCCTCGGCGATGCGCTCGGCGCGGCCGTCGTAGCTGGCATCTTCAACCACGTAGTGCGTGCCTTCGATCCAGCCCCGCTCGCGCATCGCCTCGGTGAACGTGGCATACAGCGGCCAGCGGGTGATGGGCACGCTGGCCGGCCAGCCGATGCGTGCCGGACGCTGGCGCGCCGGCGCCTGGGCCCACGCCCGCGGCAGCAGCAGCCACGCGGACGTTGCAGCGGCAACGATCGATCGACGCTTCATTCGATCACCTCGTCGGCACGCAGCCGCAGCGACTGCGGGATCGTCAGGCCCAGTGCCTTGGCCGTTTTCGCGCTGATCACCAGCTCGAATCTCGTCGGCTGCTCGATCGGCAGCTCACCGGGCTTTGCGCCCTTGAGGATCTTGTCGACGTACGTCGCGGCGCGTCGGCACATGTCGACGTAGCTCGGCGCATACGACAGAAGTCCGCCGGCCTCGACGAAGATCCTCTCCTCGTGACTGCTCGGGAGCCGGTTCCTCAGCGCGAAGTCGGCGATGAGTTGACGGCTCTTGTAGTTGACCGGATTGGCGAAGACGTGCAATGCGTCTGCATGGTTCGCCGTCACGGCCGCGAAGGCCGCGGGGTAGTCATCCGGCGTACGCACATCGATCGACTGGATCTCGACCCCGACCGCGGCAGCGGCCGACTGCAATTCCCGCAGCGCAAGCGGCTCGATCGGGCTCGCCGGGTTCAACAGCACGGCCACACGAGAGATCTTCGGCGCAATCTGCTTGAGCAGCTGGAGGCGAAGGCCCAGCAGGTCCGGTGCGACATTGCTCAACCCCGTGATGTTGCCGCCCGGCCGGGCGAGGCTCTCGACGAGGCCGAACTTCTCGGGAGATCCAGAGATCGCCATCACGATCGGAATCGAGCTCGTCGCCTTCTTGGCGGCGCGAGCCGCCTGCGTGCTCGATGTGACGATGATGTCCACCTTCAATTGCACGAGCTCGATCGCGAAGTCGGAGAACCGCTCGGCCTGGCCCTCCGCCCATCGCCACTCCATCGCGATGTTGCGGCCATCGACATGACCCAGCTCGCGCAGTCCCTGGCGAAGGCCGTCCCAGGGCGGCCCATCGGTGTTTGCGAGAACTCCGATCCGGGGGACCTTCGCGGGCTGCTGTGCGAAGGCGGTGAAGGGCGAAGCGAGAAGGCCACTCCCGATGCTGCCGAGGAAAGCGCGGCGATCCGGCCGCCCGGGCGCCGCATCGAGGCCGCGCATCGGCCTCACTGGATCACCTCGTCGGCGCGCAGCAGCAGCGCTTGCGGGATCGCCAGGCCCAGCGCCTTGGCCGACTTGAGATTGATCACGAGCTCGAAGCGTGTCGGCTGCTCGATGGCCAGATCGCTGGGCTTGGCACCCTTGAGGATGCGGTCGACATAGCGTGCGGCGATTTGCGCGTACTCGGCCCGCGTTGGCGCGAAGGCCATCAGACCACTCGCCGGCAGATTGCGACTGGCGCCGACGACGGCCAGCGGCAACGCGTGCGTCTGAGCGAAGGCGGCGATGGCCTCCCGGTTGTTCACGATCAGCGGTTCCGGCGGCAGCAGGATCGAGTGCGTGTTCGCATTGCGAATCGCCGCGAAAGCAGCCTCGAAGTCACCCTTGCCCAGGACTTCGACGACTTGCAGCTGCATGCCCAAGGCCGCGGCGTCCGCCCGCAGCATCCTGACCATCGGCGCCGCGGCCTCGTTGCCCGGATTGCTGAACAGCGCGACGCTGCGCAGGCGGGGCGCCGCCTCCTTGAGCAACTGCAACAGTTTGCGCGCGGCTTCGTCGGCAGGATAGATCGAGCCGGTGACGTTGCCGCCCGGCTTGCGGTAGTCGGCGACGAGGCCATGCTCGACCGGGTTGCCGACGCTCACCATCACGATGGGTATCGTCTTCGTCGCCTGCATCAGGGCGCGTGTGGCGGGCACGGTCTGAACGAGGATGAGGTCGGGCGCCTGGGCCACGAGTTCGGCCGCAAAGGGCGGCAAAGCTTCGTTCCTGCCCTCGGTCGTTCGCACCTCCAGCACGATATTCCGGCCGTCGACCCAGCCCAGTCTTTCCAAGTCTGCGCGGATCAGGCCCAGGAAGAACTCGGAGTCGGCGCGGGCGAACACAGTGAGAAAGCCGATGCGGCGCATCGTCGCCGGGCCCTGCGCGCGCAGGTCGCTGGACAACGCGACCAACGTGCTTGCGGCGATCTTGACAAGACTCCGTCGGTCCATCACTGATTCACCTCGTCGGCGCGCAGCAACAGCCTTGCGGAATCTCCAGTGCCTTGGCGTTTCGTGTCACAGTAACTTTTCACGCTCCTTTTTTTTCACTACAGCACACATTATTATCACTCTCACTCATTTTCCTTAACAAAATATTATCTTTTATTTCTATTTTCCACACACATATTTTCCACCAATTCTCCAACCTTTTTTTTTTTTTTTATATCCCATTTTCTCCCTCCCCCGTGACACAGGCCGAGGGGAAGCTGGGCGGTGGCGCATCTGTCCGGCATGGCCTGAGCTCCCCGCGCGGGTGCGCGTCAATGGGGCCTATCGGCATTCAGATCTTTGCGACCCCTGGGGCGGGCACTGGCACCGGTCTGCGCGCATCGGAGCAAGTCCGACTGGCTGCATTCTGCGCCGATGTTCCGCTGCCGGGCTCCCTACCTTCTTCAGGACTTGCATACCGCGCTCGACCGCAAACCCGGCGCAGGAAACCACGCCGCGCCGAAGCCGTTCGAAGCGGCTACGGCGCGGCGACCCGCAGTTCCATGAGCTGGCGCGCGGCCAATAACTGCCGCAGGCGGCAGTAGTTGGCGTCGCGGATCAAGCCATGTCTACGGCGGCGCCACATGCACGCCCTTGAAACCCGCGCGTTCGATGGCCGCTCGAACGACACCCCTCCGCTTCGCCTCGTTGACGATCTCGGCGAGCCTGTGCTGTGCCGCGGCCGATCGGCCCTTGGGTAGCGAACCCAGATCGCCTCGTCGTTGCGCGGCCGATGTCACGCGGCCGATGTCAATTGACAAGGTGGCTACCGGTAGCTACATCGTGGCGTATGCACAGCGTCGGCATCAAGACCTTGAAGAACCGCTTGAGCGAATACGTACGAGCAGCGGCGGCGGGCGAAACCGTGCTCGTCACCGACCGCGGCCAGGTGGTTGCCGAACTGAGCTCGCCGCGCGTGCAGGCCGGCGCCTCGCCCGCCGAGCAGTGCCTGTGCGAGCTGCTGCGCCAAGGCGTGCTGACGCCGGCCAAGGTGTCGCCCAGGGCACGCGTGCCGCGACGCAAACCCGTGGCGAAGCTGGCCGAGCTGCTGAACGACCTGGACGCGAGCCGGGGCGAGCGCTGATGGTCTACCTGGACACGTCGGTCGTGCTCGCGCAGTTGTTCGCCGAGGACCGCGTGCCACCCGCCGGCTTCTGGTCGCAAGGATTCGTCGCCAGCCGCCTGCTCGAGTTCGAGGTCTTCAACCGCGTGCATGCGTGCGGCGCCATGGCGACCCACGCCGAGTCCCCGCGCCAGCTTGTCGATCGCGTGAACCTGCTCGAGATGTCGGAGCCGGTGCTGGGCCGCGCGTTGCAGCCGTTCGCGCGACCGCTGCGCACGCTCGACGCGCTGCACCTGGCGACGATGGACTTCCTGCGCCGCCAGGGTCTGGTGCTGGCGCTGGCGAGCTACGACCAGCGCCTCGCGGCAGCGGCGGCAGAGCTGGGTTTCGCGACTGCCGATTGCTGACGGCGGGTTTACTCGATCACCTTGTCCGCGCGCAGCAGGATAGCCTGCGGCAGCTTCAACCCGATCGCCTGCGCCGCCGGCCGGTTGACACTCAGCACGAAACGCGTTGCCTGGCGTATCGGCAGCTCGGCCGGGTCGGCGCCGCGGAAGATGGCGTCGATGAAGTCGGCCGACTGGCGATACTGGTCCGCGAAGTCCTGGCCGTATCGGCCACCGGCGCCACTGGTGCTCGAGGCCGGACCCCGGGCAGGCGGCAGGCGCGCACCTGGCGAATCGCCGGCCCGAGCTGCATGGGCGCCGGGGTGGCGACGACCAGCGCCCGTCGACGCGCTCCCGCGCGCAAGCGCGAAGGCGGCCTGAACGTCCGCTTCGCATGCACCACCGGCACGACCTCAAGCGTGAGGCCCTTGGCGCCGCGGCGGTGCGCGAACTGGCGCTTGATTGCACCCCGGCCCACTCGGATCGGGCGACGAGCAGTGCGATGCGCCGCCAGGCCGGGGCCAGTTCGGCCAGCAGCTTGATCTGCTTGAGCGTCAGCTGGTCGGTCAGGCCGGCCATGCCGGTGACGTTGGTGCCGGGCCGGCCAGGCTCTGGACCAGCCCTGCGGCCACCGGGTCGATCGAGAGGGCGAGCACGATCGAGGAATCGTCGTCGTCCGTGACCAGCCGCATTGGCGACGGCCCATGGAGAACGTCGGGCCCCAGGCAGCAGCACGTCCGCGAGCGCAGGGAAGCGGCCAGGTCACCTCGGCGAACGGAACTCGATGAGGGAGTTCTCGCCCAGGGTCCAGCCCTTGGCGCGCGCGTCTCGACCACGATGTCGCGAGCGGCGCGTCGGGCCGCGTTCGCGACTGAAGCCGCTGAGCCAGCCCAATCGTTTGGGCCGAGCGGACTGCGCCTGGGCCGGCCAGGCCGCGCCAAGCGCGGCCGCGAGCAGCAATGAGCGTCGATGCAGCTTCATTCGATCACCTCCGTCGCGGCAGCAGCAGCGTCTGCGGCAGCTTCAGGCCCCGCGCGCGGTGGCGAGATGGCGGCGGCGCATCACCGGATCACCTCGTCGGCACGCAGCAGCAGCGATTGCGGCAGTTGGATTCCGATCGCCTTGGCGGACTTGAGGTTGACGATCAGTTGGAACTTCGTCGGCCGCTCGATCGCCAGATCGCCCGGCCGGGCGCCCTTGAGGATCTTGTCCACGTAGACGATGGCGCGCCGCCCCAGGTCGTCGAGGTCGGCGCCGTAGGTCATCAGAAGGCCCGCACGTGCCAGCTGCGCAAACTCGCTGATCGACGGGAGCTTGTCGCTTGCGCAGAGCGCGGCAATCTGCTCGCGCTGCGTGACGACGACGTTCGTTGCGACCGCATAGACCGCCTGCGCCTGTTGCAGTCGGGCGAGCGCGAACGCCGCGTCGATGTCGGCCGGTCCCTTTACCGGCAGAACTTGAAGCTGCAGCCCGAGCCGCCGGGCCCCGGCCTCCAATTCGAGCAATACCGCCGGGGCGGCGGGCATGTCGGCGGGGGCATAGAGCACGGCCACGCGAACGACCTGCCCCAGCGTCTGCTTCAGAAGCTCCAGGTACTTCGAGGCGAGCTCCGGAAAGGTGACCGTCAACCCGGTGACGTTGCCGCCAGGGTGCGCGAGGCTCTGCGCCCACCCTTCGCGGACCGGGTCGCTGCCCGCGATCGTCACGATGGGAATCGTGGTCGTCGCCTTGCGTGCCGCCTGGAGCGGGCCCGGGCCGCCCGCCACGATGATGTCGACCTTCAGTTGCACCAGTTCGGCGGCCAGCGCAGGCAGGCGATCGGGCTGGCCGCCGGCAAAGCGGCGCTCGATCAGGATGTTCTGCCCCTCCACGTAGCCGAGTTCGCCCAACCCCAAAGCGAAACCCCGCGCCGGGTCGGGCGTTGCGCCGGAGGGGGCGGTACCGAACGAGAGGCTGCCGATGCGGGGCAGGTTGGCCCGCGGTTGCGCACGCCCGAAACGCGGCACGAGCGCAAGGCCGAAGGTCAGGACGAACGGCACTTCGCGCCGCCTCATTCGATCACCTCGTCGGCCCGCAGCAGCAGCGCGCGCGGCAGCAGGAGGCCGATGGCACGCGCAGTGCCCTGGTTGAGTACCAGACCGAAGGTCGTCGGCTGCTCGACGGGCAGTTCACCGATGCGCGCACCCCGGAAGTAGCGGTCGATGTGGCTCGCAATGCGCTCGTAGAGCACGGTCAGGCTGGTGCCGTAGGCCATCAGGCCGCCATCTCGCACCTGCTCGGCCCATTCCCATACGGTGGGCAGCCTGTGGCGGCGGGCCAGCGCGATGATCGCCTTGCGGTCAGTCATGAAGGTGGTGTGCGCTCCGACGAACACGGCCTGCGCGCCCTGGGCGACGATGGCGTCGAAGGCGCCCGCGAAGTCCGTGCCGCGGAGGCTGACGACGCCCAGCTCGACGCCGAGCGCGGCCGCCGCCCTGCCCGCCTCGGCGATCTGGAGCTGCATCGCCGGATCGTCGGGCGCGAGCAAGGCAACGCGTGTCGCGCGCGGAACGGCCTCCTTGAGCAGTTCCAACTTCTTGGCCGCCAGCGTTCCATCGGCGGAGATGAGAACGCCGCTCAGGTTGGCGCCGGGCCGCGCCAGGCTCGACACGAGCTTGGTTGCCACCGGATCGAAGTTGCCGAAGAAGACGATGGGCACGGTGGACGTGGCCTCGCGCGCCGCGCGCGTGGCCGGGAGGCCAACGGTGAGCAGGGCGTCGCAGCGCGCCTGCACCAGGTCGCGCGCCAACTCCGGCAGCTGCGCCGTCTTGCCGTCGACCCAGCGTCGCTCGATGACGAGGTTGCGGCCTTCGACCCAGCCCAGGCGCGCCAGCGCGGCCGGGATGCCCAGGGACTGGAACTCGCCCGGCCCGGCTGCGTTGGGCCGCAACCAGCCGAGCCTGAGGACGGTCCCCGCGGGTTGCGCGCGGGCCGCCGACAAGCCGCACAGCAGCGCGCCGCCCCCGACCGCGCCCTGCAGCAGCCGACGGCGCCGCGTCACTCGATCACCTCATCGGCGCGCAGTAGCAGCGGCAGCGGAATCGTGAGCCCGATCGCGCGTGCGGTAGCACGGTTGAGCACCAGCCTGATCAGCGTCGGCTGTTCGATCGGAATGTCGCCCGGAGGCGTGCCGCGCAGCACCTTGTCGGCCAGGGCCAGCGCGCGCTCGCGGTACGTGTCGATGTCGATGCCGTAGCTCATCAATCCCCCCTGGCGCGCATAGATCAAACCCTGCGACCCCGAAGCCAGCCTCGCGGCGCGCGCCGCGGCGGCGATGCGCGGGAAGTTCGGCCCGAGCACCGCGTCGAGGTTGACCAGCAGCACATGGTCCGACACGGGCTGCAGCGAGGTGACGAGGGTCTCGATCTCGCCGCGATCGCGCACCGGAACGGGAAGGTACTCGGCATCGACCTGCCGCGCCAGTTGACGCCCGCGATCCAGCACCGCCTCGAGCTGCGGCGTCGCCGCCCCGGCCAAGTGGAACATGCCGGCGATGCGCCTCGCCTTGGGCGCCAGCTGGCGCGCCGTCTCGAACAGCTTGGGCCGGATGTCGGCATACATCGTCACCAGCCCGGTGACCCTGCCCCCCGGCCGCTGCAGGCTGGCGGCCAGGCCGTTGCCGACCGGGTCGGCGCCCAACATGATCACGATCGGCATCCGGTCGTCGCGAAGCTGCACCGCGCGGGCCAGTTCGTCGTGGGCCACGATCACCACGTCCGGGCGCGAGGCGAGCAGATCGGCCACCGCGGCATCGACTTGCTCGACCTGCCTGTCGCGGGCGCGATGCACGAAGCGCAGGTTGACGCCGTCGCGCCAGCCCAGGCGGGCGAGGTCGTCGCGCGCGGCCTGCAGGTCAGCGGCCGGCACCAGGTAGTCGGTCAGCAGCCCCAGCGTCTGCGGCCCGCGGCCGGCCGGCGCGGGCTGTGCCAAAGCGAGCGATGGCAGCGCCAGCGCGCAGCCCGAGGAGAGCAGCAGGCGGCGTCTCATTCGATCATCTGTTGCCCGCAGCACCCGGGTGCCGCGATATTGTGAATGCTCGCAGAGTGCGGAGCCGCCGCCATGAACTATCGCGACATCATCACGATCGAGCCCGGAAAGCGCGGCGGCATACCCTGCATGCGCGGGCTGCGGATGACGGTCTATGACGTGCTGGAGCACCTTGCGTCGGGCATGACTGCGCAGCAATAGCTGCTGATCGGCTTCCCGGACCTGACGGCCGAGGACATTCAAGCCTTCCTGGCCTATGCGGAGGACCGTGAACGCACGTTGCTGACGCCGGCCGCGTGAAGCGGCTGTTCGACGAGACCCTCTCGCCACGTCTGGTCGGGTTGCTGGTCGACTTGTTCGCCGACTGATTGCACATTGGGCAGGCGGGTCTGGAGCGGGCTGACGACGACGCGATCTGGCACTTCGCGAGGGATCGCGGCTTGGCCATCGTGACCGAGGACTCCGATTTCCAGGAGCGCAGCCAGCTCGCGGCCTCGGCACCCCGGATCGTCTGGATTCGACGCGGCAACTGCTCGACGCGAAACATCGAAGCATTGCTGCGCGAGCACGCTGCCCGCATTGCCGCGCTCGAAAGCGAAGCGGACGCAAGGTTCCTGGTCTTGCTGTAGCGGCGGACGAGGCGCGGCCGAAGAGCCTGGCGGCGCGCCTCACTCGATCACCTCCGTTGCCTGCAGCAGCAGCGACTGCGGCAGCTTCAGGCCGAGCGCCCGCGCGGTCTTCAGGTTGAGGATCAGCTCGTAGCGCGATGGCTGTTCGACCGGCGTGTCGGCCGGGTTCGCGCCGCGCAGGATGCGGTCGACGTAGACCGCACCCTGACGGTACAGATCGTCGAAATTGACCGAATAGTTCAGCAGCGCACCCCCGTGCGCATACGCATTGCCGCCTGTCGTCGCGGCCGGCAGCCGGCGCCGCAGGCAGGCATCGAACAACCGCTGCGGGTTGGTGACGAACATCGGGTCCGGCAGCACGACGATCGCGTCGGCGCGGACGCCGGCGATCGTCGGTTCGATGTCCTCGGCGTGCGGCACGATCACCATCCGACCCTCGACGCCGAGCATGCGCACCGCATCGGCCCACACTCGCGCGAAGTAGTCGTTGGCCGGGTTGACGGCGCTGCCCAGCAGATCGATGCGGCGCGCCTTCGGCAGCAGCTCGTGCAGCAGGCCCGAGGCCTTCGCGAGGATCTCCTGGCCGAGCAGCGACACGCCGGTGACGTTGCCGCCGGGGCGCGCCAGGCTGGCGACGAGTCCGGTGCCCACCGGGTCGCCGGCGCCGGCCATGACGATCGGGATCGTGCGCGTCGCGTCGAGCAGCGCGCGGATGCCCGGCGTGCCGGAGGCGACCAGCACGTCAGGCTTGAGCGCCGCCAGTTCACCGGCGGCCGCGACGATGCCGGCCGCGGTGCTGTGGCCATAGCGGAACTCGAGCTGCAGGTTCACGCCTTCGGTCCAGCCCAGCTCGCGCAGGCGGTCGACGAAGATACCGTGCACCGGCCAGCGTGTGCCTTCCGGTGGCGGACCGCCCTGCGAGAGGATGCCGACCCGCGCCACCCGCGACGCGCGCTGCGCCGGCGCGGGGCGCGATGCGGCGAGCAGCAGCGACAGCGCGGCCAGAACGACCGGCCGGCGTGTCAAGGTCGTCTTCATTCAATCACCTCGTCGGCCTGCACCAGCACGCTGTGCGGGATCGTGATCCCGAGCGCCCGGGCGCCTTTCAGGTTGACGGCGAGTTCGAGCTTCGTGCCTTGCTCGAACGCGATCTCGCCCGGCTTCGTGCCCCTGAGCACCTTGTCGACGAGCGCCGCGCCGCGGCGGAACAGCGCCGGCCAGTCGCCCTGGTACGACGCCAGGCCACCCGCGTCGAGGTAGCCTGCGCCGCCCCAGACCGAAGGCAGCCGGTGCTTCAGGCACAGCTCGCCCAGCTTCGCGCGCTGGACCCAGATCATCGGGTCGGCGAAGACGACGATGCCGTTCACGCGCTCCCTGACCAGCGCCGCGAAGGCGGCATCGAAGTCGTCTGGGCCGCGCACCTCGGCCACACTGAGTGCAACCCCCAACCCGGCCTCCCACTTGGGCACCACGTTGGCGAGCGTCGGCACCGAGGCCGGGTTGAACACGATGGCAAAGCGGCGCGCAGCGGGCACGATGTCCTTCAGCAGCTGCAGGCGCTTTTCCACCAGGCCGGCAAACGCCGCCGAAATGCCGGTGATGTTGCCCCCCGGCCGCGCGATGCTCACCGCCAGCCCCATCTGCACCGGGTCATCGACCGCCAGGGCGACGATGGGCAGCGCCGTCGGCGCCACCTGCTTGGCAAGCAGCGCCGGACGTGGGCTCACCGTCACCAGCAGGTCGAGGTCCAGGCGCAGCAGTTCGTCGAGCAGCACGCGAAAGCGCTCGTACTTGCCCTCGGCCCAGCGAAACTCGATGGGCGCGAGACTCTGGCCTTCAATCCAGCCCAGCTCGCGCAGCCCCTGGCGGAACGGTTCGACCTGGGAGCGCAGCGTCACCGGGTCGGGCGTGCTGCTGGCAAGATAGCCGATGCGCGGCTTGCGCGCTGCCGGCTGCGAATGGCCGGGCGGCGCGACGAAGGCGAGTGCCGCGCCGAACAACATGCGCCTGCGTTCCATCGTGGGCCCGCGCAGGCAGGCTCGAGCGTGCCGACCAGTGGTGTTCACTCGATCACCTCGTCGGCCAGCACCAGCACGCCCTGCGGCACCGCGATGCCGAGCGCGCGCGCGGTCTTGAGGTTGACGACGAGGCGGAACCTGCGCGGTTCCTCGACCGGCATCACGGCCGGGTCGGCACCCTTGAGGATGCGCCCCGCGTACTGCCCGGCGCGCCGGAACACGTCGCCGAAGTCGGGGCCGTAGCTGGCGAGGCCGCCGTAGTGCGTGCCGTACTCGAGCTCGTACATCGACGGCAGGCGCGCCTTCAGCGCCGCCTCGGCGTACTCCTTCTCGAAGCCGTTGCGGGTGCTCATCAGCGTCGTCGTCACCGCTTGCGCGCCGGCGGCGACGAGCTTCGCGAACGACGGCGCGATCGACTCCTTGCGGTCGATGTGGACGAAGATCAGCGTCAGCCCGAGCCGGCGCGCCGCGTCCTCGATGCGCTCGACCTCCTGCTCGCAGGCCTTGCGCATCGCCTCGTCGATGATCACGCCGACGCGCTGCAGGCCGGGGACGATCTGCTGCAGCAGTTGCAGCCGCTTGGCGGTGAGCTCGTTGTTCATCGTCGTGACGCCGGTCACGCGCGTGCCCGGCCGGGCGAGCGACTTGACGAAGTCGAGCGCCACCGGGTCGAGGATGGTCGCGATCACGATCGGCGTCTTCGGCGCCGCGTACCAGGCCGCGGTGGCCATCGGCGTTGCCGGGGCGAAGAACAGGTCGACCCCGGCCACCGCGAGTTCGCGCGCGAGCGGCTTGAAGCGCCCGGCGTCGTTGTCGGCCGAGCGGCGCAGCACGATCAGGTTCCGGCCCTCGACGAAGCCCTCGTCGAGCAGCCCGGCGGTGAAGCCCGCCTGCGTCGCCGCCTCGTAGGGGCCGCTGTCGCGCCAGCTCAGGTAGCCGACCTTGGCCACACGCTCCTGCGCCGCCGCCGCGCCGGCCAGCAGCAGGGCCAACAGCATCGCAACCCAGCAGCGCATCGTGCACCTCCTTGCCGCGGCTGCGGCAGCGGTAGCGGCGCTAGCCTACATCGAATCGCGCCGACCGGTGAGAGCCGGCCAGGGCGCGCGGCGCGGCATCGTCGACGACGACCGGCACGCTCGGGCGTCCGGGGAGGGCCATGGCGAGGCAGCCTCGCGCCACCCGGCGAGGCTCGAAACATGTGGTAACCGATTGACACGCCGGCGGTGGGCGCTGAAATCCCCTGCCGGCACCCGGCGCCTAGAGTGACCCCGGCAAGCCTGCCGCCGGCCAGGTGACGTTCGGCCTCGGGCACCGAGACTCTCGACCCTCCAAGGAGACTCCGCAATGACACGATCGACGATTTCCCGGCGCGCCGTGGTGCACGCCGGCCTGGCCGCCTCGGCAGCGCTGGTGGCCGGCTGCGCGACGACCGCGGCCAAGCCGCGGGTCGTGGTGCTGGGCGGCGGCTGGGGCGGCCTGGGCGCTGCGCGCACGCTGGCGCGCAGCGGCAAGGTGGAGGTGACGCTGGTGGAAGCCAACGACGCCTTCATGTCCTGCCCGCTGAGCGCGCACTACATCGCCGGCCTCCAACCGGCGACCGACTTCCAGCGCAACTACGCCGCCATCGACGCGATGGGCATCCGCCGCGTGCGCGAGCGCGCCTCCGCCATCGACCGTTCCGGCAGCGCAGTCGTCACGCCCGGCGGACGGCTGCCCTACGACTTCCTGGTGCTGTCGCCCGGCATCGAGTACATGGAAGAGGCCGTCAGCGGCTACGCCGAGGCGCGCGCGCAGTTGCCGGTGGGCTTTCGCGCCTTCGAGCAGAGCGCGGTGCGCGCGCAGGTCGAGCGCTTCCTCGCCAACGGCGGCAGCTTCGTCATCAGCGTACCCAAGCCGCCCTACCGTTGCCCGCCGGCGCCCTACGAGCGCGCCTGCCTGATCGCCGAGCAGGTGCGCAGACGCGGCGTCAAGGGCAAGGTCATCGTCGTCGACACCAATCCCAACCCGATGCCGCCGCCGACCGCCAAGCCGCTGGTGGCAGCGATGCGCAGCTACGCCGCCGAGCTCGAGTACCTGCCCAGCACCGACCTCAGCGCGGTCGACATCGGCCGCCGGCGGCTCACCACCACGATGGGCGACGTGCCGTTCACCGAGGCCAACCTGGTACTGCCGATGCGCGCACCGGCGCTCATCCGCCAGGCCGGTCTCGGCGAGCGCTGGGCGGCGATCAAGCTGCCGAGCTTCGTGTCGCAAGCCGACGAGAAGATCTACGTCATCGGCGACGCCCAGGGCACGCCGCTGCCCAAGAGCGGCCATGTGGCCTTCGGCACCGGCGTGCAGGTCGGGCACGACATCGTGCGCCGCGTGTCGGGCGAGGCGGCACCGGCCGCCAGCGGGCCGGTGTCGCTGCCGCCCGGGCTGTGCTGGGCCAGCGCGTCGCACGACAAGGCGATCATGATCAGCGTCGGCGCGACCGTCGCGCCGGGCGAGGCGCCCAAGATGAGCTTCCAGATCGACCCCGAGGCGAACACCGCCTCCAGCCAGGGTGCGACCGCGTGGGGGCGCACGATGTGGAAGAACATGCTCGGCTGACGCGCGTCCGCTGCGGGCCGCAGCGCCGGCGCCGCGCGTCAACGGCGCCAGTGCCCGATCGGCGTGGCTGCCGATTGCCCGGCCCGGTCGAAGGTGCCCGGCGGCAGCGCCGCCTCGCAGGCATCGGCGCCGGTGAAGTGCAGTGCCTGCCAGCCGAGCGCGCGCGCGGCGTCGACGTTGGGCATCGTGTCGTCGATGAAGAGCATCTGCGCCGGCGCAAGGCCGAAGCGCTCGGCCGCGGCACGGAAGATCTCGGGCTGCGGCTTCATCATCCGCACCCGCGCCGAGAAGATGCCGTCGTCGAACAGGTCGAAGAAGTCGTGGCTGCGCTCGAGGTGGTCCGCATAGGGCGCGGGCATGTTGGACAGGTAGAACAGGCGGTGGCCGGCGCGCTTGAGGCGGCGCATCAATGCCACCGTGTCGGGATGCGCCCGCAGGTGGGCAGGGATCGCGTCGACGACGGCGCGCACGTCGGCTTCGGCGACGCCGGTGCGGCGCGCAATGCGCTCGGCAAGCGCCTCGGCGCCGATCAGGCCGAGGTCGAAGCCGGCCCAGTCGCTGCCGGGCAGGAAGCCCTGGAAGAGCTGCTCCATCAGCGCCTGCGCGGCTGCATCGTCGGCCGTGCGCTGCGGCAGCGTCTCGCGCAGCAGCGCCGGCGGGCTCCAGTGGAAGACGACGCCGGCGAAGTCGAAGACGATGTTCATGCGGCGACGACCGACACGCCATGCCCGGCGAGCGCGAGGCTCACGCGCTCGCCCGGCGCGAGCATGCGGCTCACGTCGGCCGAGACGACGAAGACGGTCCCGAGCTCAGTCTCGAAGCTGTATTCGTGCGTGCTGCCGAGGTAGGCGCTCTTGGCCACGGTGGCGGCCAGGGCCGCCGCGCCGGGCGCGGCGATCTCCCACGCCTCG
The DNA here is from genome assembly GCF_016702655.1 of Ideonella sp. Lineage (GTDB taxonomy): Bacteria > Pseudomonadota > Gammaproteobacteria > Burkholderiales > Burkholderiaceae_C > CAIKUF01. The sequence continues at coordinate 154,257 of NZ_JADJDO010000003.1, read as the reverse complement.
GGGCGCACGGCGACCTTGACCGGCCCCGGTGCGAGCGCCCGCGCAGGGCGGATCGCGAGCGGCCCCAGGCGCACGCTGCCGTCGGCGAGCGAACTGCCGTCGAACAGCAGCGCCTCGCCCATGAAGCCGGCAACGAAGACACTCGTCGGCCGCTCGTAGAGCTCCTGCGGCGTGCCGGCCTGGGCGATCACGCCCTGGTCCATGACGACGATCTGGTCGCTGACCGCGAGCGCCTCGGCCTGGTCGTGCGTGACATAGGCGACGGTGAGCTTCAGGCGCTGCTGCAGGCTTCGGATCTCCTCGCGCATCGAGCGCCGCAGGCGCGCGTCGAGATTGGACAGCGGCTCGTCGAAGAGCAGCACCTTGGGCTCCAGGACGAGCGCGCGCGAATGCGACGCGCTGCTGCTGCCCGCCCGAGAGCTCGCTCGTCAGGCGCGCGTCGTAGCCGGTGAGACCAACGCCCTCGAGCGCGGCGCGTGCGCGCGAGCGCGCCTCGTCGCGCGCGACGCCCGAGACATCGAGTCCATACGAGACGTTGGCGAGCACGTTCATGTGCGGGAAAAGGGCATAGCTCTGGAACACCATGCTCACGTTGCGCTCGGCGGGCGAAAGCGCGGTGACGTCACGGCCGCCGATCAGGACCTGCCCCGAGGTCGGCGCCTCGAGCCCGGCGATCATGCGCAGCACGGTCGTCTTGCCGCAGCCCGACGGGCCAAGCAGCGTCGTCAGCGTGCCATGCGGGACGACGAGGTCGAGCCCCTTGACGACGAGCGGCGCCGACGCGTCGGCGCCGTAACGCTTGGTGATGTTGCGCAGTGTGATGCCGGCTTCCATGCGTTGGCCTTCAGGGTTGCGGCGCGGCGCGGCGGCCGATGCTGCGTTCGCCGACGAGGCGCTGGATGAGCGCGGTGGCGAGCGTCATCAATATCATCAGCACCGTGCAATAGGCGAGCGCGACGCCGTAGTCGCCGTTGCCGACGCGGCCGATGATGTAGGTGGTTGCGAGTTCGTTCTCGGCGGTGACGAGAAAGATCACCGCCGAGACGGTGGTCATCGAGCGCACGAAGCTGTAGACGAGCGCCGCGACGAGGGCGGGCTTGAGCAGCGGCAGCACGACGCGGCGCAGCGTGGTCGCGGTGCTTGCGCGCAGCAGCGTCGAGGCCTCGTCGAGCGACTTGTCGATCTGCTTGAACGCCGCCGTGCCCGCGCGCACGCCGACAGGCAGATTGCGAAACACGAAACACAGCACGATGATGAGGCCGGTACCGGTGAGCTCGAACGGCGGCACGTTGAAGGCGAGGATGTAGCTCACGCCGAGCACGGTGCCGGGGATCGCGAACGCGAGCAGCGCGCCGAACTCGAACATGCCCTGGCCGCGGAACTGCGTGCGCGCGAGCAGCCAGGCCATCAGCAGGCCGATGGCGGCGCAGATCGGCGCCGCGATCGCGGCCAGCCTGACGGTCGTGAAGAGCGAGTTCCACGCGGTGCCGGCCCAGACGAGGCCGTAGTCGCCCCACTGCAGGTCGAAGGCGGTCTTCAGGTGCGCGAGCGTCGGTGTGTAGTCGCGGCCCCAGGTCTGCACGAAGCCACCGGCAAAGGCAAACAGGTAGACCACCACCGTGAAGGCCAGCCAGGGCAGCGTCACGGCATTGATCAGGCGCTTGAGGCCGGCGGGCAGCGCCATCGGTACGCCGGCATCGCCCTTGCCGGTGAGCGTGGTAAAGCTCGTCCGGCCGAGCAGGCGGCGCTGCAACGCGAAGATGGCGAGCGCGAAGACCGTCAAGATCAGCGACAGCGACGCCGCGCGGCCCTGGTCGTACTGCGCGCCGACGATGGCGAAGAAGATCTCGGTCGAGAGCACCGCGTACTGGCCGCCGACGACGATGGGGTTGCCGAAGTCGGCCATGCTCTCGATGAAGCCGACCAGGAAGGCGTTCGCGAGGCCCGGCTTCAGGAGCGGCAGCGTCACGGTCAGGAACACCTTGCGCCGGTCGGCGCGCAGCGTCTGCGCCGCCTCCTCGAGCGTCGGGCTCACGCCCTGCACCACGCCGCGCATGATCATGAAGGCGATCGGCGTGAACGCGAACAGTTGCGCCAGCCAGATGCCGAACACGCCGTAGAACCAGCGCGACGGCGTGATGCCGAACGCCGCCTCGAGGCCCTGGTTGACGAGCCCGGCGCGGCCGAAGAGCAGGATCAGCCCGAGTCCGACGACGAAGGGCGGCGTGATGATCGGCAGCAGCGCCAGACCCTGAAGCGGCCTTGCGAAGCGCCGGCCGCCACGCTCGGCGAGCAGCGCGATCAGCGTGCCGAGCACGGTGGTCCCGGCGGCCGTGAGCAGGCCGAGAAGGAGCGTGTTCCACGCCACGCCACAGCGCCCGCCGCCGGCGATGCAGCCCAGACCCCAGACGCGCTCGTTGCCGATGCGCTCGGCCAGCGCCGCGAGCGACAGCGCCCCGCCCTCGTCGAAGAAGGCGCCGGCCAGCGCGCGCAACACCGGCAGCGCGACGAACAGCAGCAGCAGCGCGCTGCAGCCGACGACAGCGCAGGCGATGAACAGGTCGCCGCGGAAGAATCCCCGCCGCGCGAGCCCGAGACCGAACAGCATCAGCAGCGACGCGAGCGCGAGCACACCGCCGAGGCCGAGCCCGGCCTGGCCCGCGGGGAGCGCGCCCAGGCTGGCGTCCAGCGACTCGAAGGCCCAGCCGCGCGCGCCGATCGCGAACCCCGACCCGAGCAGGCCCGCGAGGCCGAGTCCCGCACCGGCGATCAGCCAAGCACCCTGGCGGCGGCCGCCCGGCAACGCGACGCCGACCGCGCACAGGGCGAGCCCGACGATCACGCTCCACAGCCAGGACTTGCCGTGCGCCAGCGCCTGCACGACTGCGCTCGCGGTATCGGCGCCGCCGAGGACGCCGGGCAGCGACTGCAGCAGCGTCTTGTCGGCCGACAAGTACCAGGGCAGCAGCACGCAAGCCAGCGCGCCGAGCAGCCACCAGCCGACGATGGCACGCCGTGCGCGGCGCGCGGCGATATCGGTCATCGATCAGGCCGGCGCGCTCAACGGGGCAGCGAGTTGACTTCCTTCTCCCAGCGCGTGATCAGGCGCTTGCGCTCGGCGCTGCTGCCGTACTTGGCGTAGTCGTAGTTGATGAACTTGATGCTCTTGAAGTCGGGCACGCGCGGGTCGATCGGCGTGGCCTTGTTCGACGGCAACTGAAACTGCTTGGACGCGGCGCCGAACTGCTGCGCCTGCGCCGTGAGCGCCCATTCGTAGAACTTCTTCGCCGCATCGAGGTTCTTCGAGCCCTTGACGATCGACATCGAGCCGATCTCGGCGCCCGTCCCTTCGGACGGCGTGATCGTCGCGACCGGGAAGCCCTGCATTGCCTCGCCCGGGCCGTCGTGGACGAAGCTGATCGAGACCGCCGTCTCGCCGCGCGCGACGGCCTTGATCGGCCCGGTGCCCGATCGCGTGTACTGGCCGATGTTCTTGTGCAGCGCCTTCATGTAGTCGAAGGCCTTGTCTTCGCCCATCAACTGCACGAGTGTCGCGACCATGGTGTACGCGGTGCCGCTCGAGGCCGGGTTGGCGACCTGGATCTCGCCCTTGTACTCGGGCTTGAGCAGGTCGGCCCAGCTCTTCGGTACGGCGAGCTTCTTCTTCGCGATCAGCTCGGTGTTGTAGCCAAAGCCGAGCGGCCCGCTGTAGATGCCCACCGTCTTCCACCCCGACTGCTCGGCCTGCCGTTGCGCCCAGGCGTGCAGTTGCGGCAGGCTCGCCGACTTGTAGGCGATCGTCAGGTCCTGCTCGGCGGCCTGCAGGTGCGGGTCGCCCGTGCCGCCGAACCAGACATCGGTCTTGGGGTTGGCGCGCTCGGCGTTGAGCTGGGCCAGCGCCTCGCCGGAGCCCTTGAGCGCCATGTTGACCTTGATGCCGGTGGTCTTGGCGAACACGGTCTGGATCATGTTGCACCAGTCGGCCTGCACCGAGCAGATCACGTTGACCTGGGCCTGCTGCGCGGCAGCGGGCAGGGCCAGCGCCGCGAGCAGCGCCGCAACGGGCGCCGCAATGCGAGTCTTCATCATCGGAGGCTCTCCTTCATCGTGTTGGAGCCGGGCATGGTATCGGGCCCCTGGGCGGCAGGGCCAGCCGCCGCCTACGGACTAACCCGAGGCGCCGAACAGCAACCCATCCACGCCGTACAGCGCCGCCAGCGCCTGCAGCTTGGCCGGCACGTTGCGCACCGCAAAACCGCGCCCGCCGGCCTGCGCGATGCGCCGGCACTCGAGCAGCACCGCGATCGCCGAGGTGTCGAAGCGCTGCAGCCCCGCGGCATCGAGCGTGAGCTCGGCATCGGGCTCGCGCGACACGGCCTGGGCCAGCATGCGCAGCGTGTCGCGCGCCTCGGCGAGCGTCACCGTTTCGGGCAGGAGCAGCATTGTCAGTGGTGCCCGGCCGTCCGAAACCACTGAGCACCCCCACGGGGGGCAGCGAGCGACTGCGAGCTTGGGGGCCGATTCACGCTAGCTCTTGGTGGATGCTGCCTTGCTGTTCATGTCGGTCAGCTTGGCGATCAGGCCGTCGATGCCGCCGCTGCCGATCTCGGCAGCAAAGCTGCCACGGTAGTTCTCGACCAGCCACACACCGAGCACGTTGACGTCGTAGATCTTCCAGCCCGCGGGCGTCTTCTCGAGGCGGTAGTCGAGCTGGATCGGGTCGCCCTTGCCGCGGATCTCGGTCCGCACGACGACCTCGTCGTCCTCGGGCTTGGCGCGCATCGGCTTCAACTGCACGGTCTGGTCCTTGACCTGGCGCAGCGCGCCGGCATAGCTGCGCACGAGCAGCGCCTTGAACTCGTCTTGCAGGCGCTGCTGCTGCTCGGGCGTGGCTTGGCGCCAGAAGCGCCCGACCGCCGACGCCGTCATGCGCTTGAAGTTGACGCTCGGCATCACCTTGGCGTCGACGAGGCCGACGATGCGTTGCACGTCGCCGGCCTGGATGGCCTTGTCGGCCTTGGCGGCGTCGATCACGTCGGTGGAGATGCGCAGGATGAGCGCTTCGGGCGCTTCCTGCGCCTGCACGGCGAGAGCAGGCAGCAGACCGAGCGCGAGCGCGGCCAGGGTTCGGCGGGAAAGCATCATCGTCAACATGCGGGAACTTCCTTGTTCGTCTTCGGCCGCGCGACAGGCGGGCCGATCATTGCGGTGCCGGTGCCGGTGCCGGTGCAGAGCCAGCGGCCTCGGGCGCCGCGGCAGCGTCGTCCCTGGACGGGTCCGGTACTTCGGGCGGGTCGCCATCGTAGATCAGGCTGCGCCGCCGCTGCAGGTAGGCGTCGCGCACGAAGCTGTACTTGTCGAGCGCGATCGAGTCGAGCATCCGGCCCGCGTCGAGCAGGCTGGCGCGCGTATTGACGAGTTGCAGCGACCAGATGCCGAACTCGCCCAGCAGGCTGACGTCGAACAGATTCATCGGCGAGGCGAGATAGTTCAACGGTAACGCGAACGAGTCGCGCATCGTTGACGGGCCGAGCAACGGCCACATCAGGTAGGGTCCCGAATCGAAGCCCCACACGCTGAGCGTCTGCCCGAAGTCCTCGTAGTGGCGGTCGATGCCCATCTCGCTCGCAAGGTCGAGCAGGCCGGCGAAGCCGAACACCGTATTCACGCCGAAGCGGAAAGCGACTGCCACCGCAGGCGCAGGCTTGCCCTGCAGCAGGTTGTTGACCGCCGACCAGGCGTCGGCAAGGTTGGCGTAGAAGTTGCCGATGCCCTGGCGCGCCGGCTGCGGCACCGCCTCGGCCCAGACCGTCGCCACCGGCTTGAGCAGCACGACGTCGAGCGTCTCGTTGAAGTCGAAGACCTTGCGATTCCAGGTTTCGAAGGGGTCGTTGCCCGTGACCGGCGTCGCGCCCGGCTTGACGACGGTCGCGCAACCGGCGCAGGCGAACACCAGCAGCACGACCAGCCAGCGCCGCCAGTCGAGCGCGCGCCAGCGCGCCGCGGGTGTCATCTTCTTGCACCCGCGGCCGGCGCGGGCGATGCCGAGCCCGCTTCGGCCGCGCTGCGGTTGATGAACTGGCCGATCAGGCTCTCGAGCACGACCGCCGATTGCGTCTGCCTGATCGTCTCGCCAGGGGCCAGCATCTTCTCGTCGGCGCCCGGCTCGAGGCCGATGTACTGGTCGCCGAGCAGGCCGGCCGTGAGGATCTTGGCCGAGGTGTCGCGCGGGAACTGCAACCCGCGCTCGATCGCGAGCGTGACCACGCCCTGATAGGTCTGGCCGTCGAGCGCGATCGAGGTCACGCGCCCGATCGTGACCCCCGCGCTGCGCACCGGCGCGCGCGCCTTCAGGCCGCCGATGTTGTCGAAGCGCGCCTGCAGCGTGTAGGTGTCCGAGTTGCCGAACGAGGCCAGGTTGGCGGCCTGCAGCGACAGGAACACGAGGCCTGCCATTCCCAGCAGCACGAACAGCCCCACCAGGATTTCGATGCCCTTCTTTCCCATGGTCGTTTCGTTTTCTTCTCGAGGGTGCCGTCAGGGCGTGGAGAACATCAGCGCGGTGAGCACGAAATCCATGCCCAGCACCGCGAGCGAGGCGATGACGACGGTGCGCGTGGTCGCGTAGGCTACCCCTTCGGGCGTGGCCTCGGTCTCGTAGCCCTGGTAGAGCGCGACCGCGGTGCAGATGATGCCGAACACGAAGCTCTTCGCGACGCCGTTGCCGACATCGCGCCAGACGTCGACCTTGCTCTGCATGATCGACCAGAAGTTGCCCGCATCGACGCCGATCAGCAGCACCGCGACGACCCAGGCGCCGAGGATACCGACGGCCGAGAACAGGATCGCGAGCAGGGGCATGGCCACGACGCCGGCCAGGAAGCGCGGCGCGAGCACGCGGCTCTTGGGGTCGATGGCCATCATCTCCATCGCCGAGAGCTGCTCGCCGGCCTTCATCAACCCGATCTCGGCCGTGAGCGACGTGCCGGCGCGCCCGGCGAAGAGCAGCGCGGTGACGACGGGCCCCAACTCGCGCACCAGCGCCAGGTTGACGATCAGCCCGAGCAACTCGGCAGCGCCGTAGGTGACGAGCGCGTAGTACATCTGCAGCGCGAGCACGAAGCCGACCGCGGTGCCCGAGGCGACGATGATCACGAGCGAGCGGTTGCCGATGGCATGGATCTGCACCACGACGAGGCCGAAGCGGCGCAACGATGCGGGAATGGCGCGCAGCAGATCGGCAAAGAAGAACGCCGCATGGCCGAAGCCGCGCAGCACCGCGATCGAGCGCGCGCCGAGGGTCGCGATGGCGTTCATGACAACCCCTCGTCCGACGAGTACGTCGGCCCCCCCCCCCCGGGGGCGCCGGCCCCCCGGAGCGGCCCGGCGCTCGGCCCGCGGCAAGGATGTTGACACGGGGCGTCTCATGGCGGAACCGCGACGCCGAAGTCCTCGGCCATCGACGGCGCCGGGTAGTGGAACTTGACCGGCCCGTCGGGCTCGCCGCGCACGAACTGGCGCACTTCGGGGTCGGTGGACGCCATCAGTTCGTCCGGCGTGCCCTGGGCAACGATGCGCCCCTGGGTGGCCATCAGCACCACATGGTCGCTGATCTTCATGCACTCGGGAACGTCGTGCGAGACGACGATCGAGGTCGCGCCGGTGACGTCGTTCAGGGTCCGGATCAGTTTCGCGGCGACGCCCATCGACACCAGGTCGAGGCCGGCGAAGGGCTCGTCGTACATGATGAGCTCGGGGTCGAGCGCGATCGCGCGCGCAAGCGCGATGCGCCGCGCCATGCCGCCCGAAACCTCGCCGATGCGCAGCCCGGCCGCGCCGCGCAGGCCGACGGCGTTCAGCTTCATCAGCACGATGTCGCGGATCATGGCCTCGGGCAGCGCGGTCTGCTCGCGCAGCGGGAAGGCGACGTTGTCGAACACCGTGAGGTCGGTGAACAGGGCCCCGAACTGGAACAGCATGCCGAGCCTGCGGCGCAGCTTGTACAGGCCCTCGCGATCGTGGGCATCGACCGGCTTGCCGTCGAATCGCACCTCGCCGGCGTTGGCCGCATGCACGCCGCCGATCAGGCGCAGCAGCGTCGTCTTGCCGCAGCCCGATCCGCCGAGCAGCGACGTGACCTTGCCGCGTTCGAATGCCAGCGTCACGTCGTCGAGGATGGTCCGTCCGGCGTCGTAGCCGAACGTGACATGGTCGATGGCGATCAGCGGTTCGGGGATGTTGTTCTTCAAGCGGTGCGGGCCTGGGAAGGCGTGCTCTGGTCGTGGCATCGGCCGCGGAGCCGACGCACGTCATTCGGCCCGCCCCTGGCAGGGCAGGCCGTCTTCATTTTCGCATGGCCACGCGGCGCCGCCGCGCGCCCAGGCTCAGCGCGGCAGGTCGCTCGCCCCCATCAGGTACTCGTCGACCGCGCGCGCCGCCTGGCGCCCCTCCCTGATCGCCCAGACCACGAGCGACTGGCCGCGCCGCGTGTCGCCGGCGGCGAACACCTTGGGCACGTTGGTCGCATAGCCTCCGCTCGCCTCGGTGTGGGCACGGGCATTGCCGCGCGCGTCCTTCTCGACGCCAAAGGCCTCGAGCACGCTCGCCACCGGGCTCACGAAACCCATCGCGAGCAGCACCAGGTCGGCCGGCAGCGTCTGCTCGCTACCCGGCACCTCGACCATCTTGCCGCCCTCCCATTGCACGCGCACGGCCTTCAAGGCCTTGACTTTGCCGGCGTCCTTGCCCTCGCCGCCGACGAAGGCCTGGGTCGCGATCGCAAACTCGCGCTCGCAGCCCTCCTCGTGGCTCGACGAACTGCGCAGCTTGACCGGCCAGTAAGGCCAGACGAGCGGCTTGTCTTCGTGCTCGGGCGGCATCGGCAGGAGCTCGAACTGGGTCACGCTCTTGGCGCCGTGGCGATTGCTGGTGCCCACGCAGTCGCTGCCGGTGTCGCCGCCGCCGATCACGACCACGTGCTTGCCGGCGGCCGAGAGCTGGCCCTTGACCTTGTCGCCGGCGTTGACCTTGTTCTGCTGCGGCAGGAACTCCATGGCAAAGTGCACGCCGGCAAGCTCGCGCCCCGGCACCGGCAGGTCGCGCGAGGTCTCGGCGCCGCCGGCGAGAACGATCGCATCGAACTGCTGCTGCAACTGCGCCGGCGCGATGCTCTCGCTCGCCCAGTTGGTGACCTTGCTGCCTTCGGGCAGCGCGCCGATCAGCACGCCGGTGCGGAATTCGACCCCTTCGGCCTGCATCTGCGCCACGCGCCGGTCGATGTGATGCTTCTCCATCTTGAAGTCGGGGATGCCGTAGCGCAGCAGGCCGCCGATGCGGTCGTTCTTCTCGAACACCGTCACCGCGTGGCCGGCGCGCGCAAGCTGCTGCGCCGCCGCGAGGCCTGCCGGGCCCGATCCGACGACCGCGACCTTCTTGCCGCTGCGCTGCGCCGGTGGCTGCGGCACGACCCAGCCCTCGGCCCAGGCGCGGTCGATGATCGCGTGCTCGATGCTCTTGATGCCGACCGGATCGTCGTTGACGTTCAAGGTGCATGCCGCCTCGCAGGGCGCGGGGCAGATGCGGCCGGTGAACTCGGGGAAGTTGTTGGTGCTGTGCAGGACGTCGATCGCGGCCTTCCAGTCGCCGCGGTAGACGAGGTCGTTGAAGTCCGGGATGATGTTGTTGACCGGGCAGCCGTTGTTGCAGAACGGCGTGCCGCAATCCATGCAGCGCGCGCCCTGCACCTTGGCCTGGTCAACGGCCAAGCCGATGACGAATTCCTTGTAGTGCTTCAGGCGCGCCGCGACCGGCGCATAGCCCTCCTCGATGCGCTCGTACTCCATGAAGCCGGTGATCTTGCCCATCGTTGTCGTGCTCCTCAGGCCTTGACGGCGTCGGCCACGCGCGCCTTGCTGATCGTTGCCTCGGCGGCGCGGCTCGCGGCCAGTTCGCCGAGCGCGCGCTTGTATTCGTGCGGGAAGACCTTCACGAACTTCGCCCGCCGCTCGGCCCATTGGTCGAGGATCTCGCGCGCGCGCAGCGATCCGGTCCAGCGGTGGTGGTCCTCGACGAGCTTCCTCAGGATCGCCTCGTCGGTCTGCGCGACGCCGCCGACGCGATGCCAGAGCGCCTCGTCGACGCTCGCCACCTGCTGCTCGGCGGGGAGCACCGGGCCGAGGGCGACCATCGCGGTGTTGCAGCGGCGCGCAAAGTCGCCCGCCTCGTCGTACACGTAGGCGATGCCGCCGCTCATGCCGGCGGCGAAGTTGCGCCCGGTTGCGCCGAGCACCGCGACGGTGCCGCCGGTCATGTATTCGCAGCCGTGGTCGCCGGTGCCTTCGACGACCGCTGTCGCGCCCGACAGGCGCACCGCGAAGCGCTCGCCCGCCACCCCGCGCAGGAAGGCCTCGCCGCTCGTCGCGCCGTAGAGCACGGTGTTGCCGACGATGATGTTCTTCGTCGCGTCGCCGCGGAAGTCGATCGACGGCCGCACGACGACGCGCCCGCCCGACAGGCCCTTGCCGGTGTAGTCGTTGGCGTCGCCGATCAGGTAGAGCGTGATCCCCCGGGCGAGGAAGGCGCCGAAGCTCTGCCCGCCCGTGCCTTCCATCTGCATCAAGATGGTCTGGTCGGGCAGGCCCTCGGGGTGGCGGCGGATCAGTTCGCCCGACAGCATCGCGCCGACGGTGCGGTTGCCGTTTCTCGCCTCCTCCATGAACTGCACCTTCTCGCCGCGCTCGAGCGCGGGCAGGCACTTCTGGATCAGCCGCACGTCGAGCGCGTGCTCGAGGCCGTGGTCCTGTTGCTCGACCTGGTAGCGCGGCACGTCGGCCGGCGCCGGGCTCTGGCGCAAGACTCGGCTGAAGTCCAGCCCGCGTGCCTTCCAGTGCGAGATGCCCTTCTTCATGTCGAGCAGGTCGCTGCGGCCGATCAGCTCGTCGAAGCGGCGGATGCCGAGCTGCGCCATGATGCGCCGCGCTTCCTCGGCGACGAAGAAGAAGTAGTTCACCACATGCTCGGGCCGGCCGGCGAACTTCTTGCGCAGCGCCGGGTCTTGCGTCGCGACGCCGACCGGGCAGGTGTTGAGGTGGCACTTCCTCATCATGATGCAGCCCTCGGCGACCAGCGGCGCGGTCGCGAAGCCGAACTCGTCGGCGCCGAGCAGCGCACCGATCACGACGTCGCGGCCGGTCTTCATCTGGCCGTCGGCCTGCACGCGGATGCGCCCGCGCAGGCGGTTGAGCACCAGCGTCTGCTGCGTCTCGGCCAAGCCCAGCTCCCAGGGCGTTCCGGCGTGCTTGATGCTCGACCAGGGCGAGGCGCCGGTGCCACCGTCGTGGCCGGCGATGACAACGTGATCCGCCTTCGCCTTGGCGACGCCGGCCGCCACCGTGCCGACGCCGACCTCGCTGACGAGCTTGACGCTGATGCTCGCGCGCGCGTTGGCGTTCTTCAGGTCGTGGATCAGTTGCGCCAGGTCCTCGATCGAGTAGATGTCGTGGTGCGGCGGCGGCGAGATCAGGCCGACGCCGGGCACCGAATAGCGCAGGAAGCCGATGTAGTCGCTGACCTTGCCGCCCGGCAGCTGGCCGCCCTCGCCCGGCTTGGCGCCCTGCGCCATCTTGATCTGGATCTGATCCGCCGATACGAGGTATTCGGTCGTCACGCCGAAGCGCCCCGACGCGACCTGCTTGATCTTGCTGCGCAGCGAGTCGCCTGCGTTCAGCGCGTAGTCGACCTCGATCACCTTGGCGCCGATCACGTCGCTGATCTTCGCGCCCTGCGCAATCGGGATGCCCTTCAGCTCGTTGCGGTAGCGCGCCGGGTCTTCGCCGCCCTCGCCGGTGTTGCTCTTGCCCCCGATGCGGTTCATCGCCACTGCGAGCGCCGTGTGGGCCTCGGTCGAGATCGAACCGAGCGACATCGCGCCGGTGGCGAAGCGCTTGACGATCTCGCTCGCGGGCTCGACCTCGTCGAGCGGCACGGCCTTGGCCGGGTCGAGGCGGAACTCGAACAGCCCGCGCAGCGTCATGTGGCGGCGCGACTGGTCGTTGATGATCTGCGCGTACTCCTTGTAGGTCTCGAAGCGCCCGCCGCCGGGAGCGCGCACGCTGTGCTGCAGCTTCGCGATCGCGTCGGGCGTCCACATGTGCTCCTCGCCGCGCACGCGCCAGGCGTACTCGCCGCCGGTGTCGAGCCGGTCGGCGAGCAGCGGGTCGGCGCCGAAGGCGGCGCGGTGCAGGCGGATCGCCTCCTCGGCGACCTCGAACACGCCGATGCCGCCGACCTGGCTCGCCGTGCCGCGGAAATAGCCATCGACGAGCGGCTGATTCAGGCCGATGGCCTCGAACAGCTGCGCGCCGCAGTACGACATGTAGGTCGACACGCCCATCTTCGACATGATCTTCGCCAGCCCCTTGCCGACCGCCTTGATGTAGTTGGCGATCGCCTTGTCGGCCGTCAGTTCGCCCGGCAGCTCGGCGTGCAGGCTCGCGAGCGTCTCGAGCGCGAGGTAGGGGTGGATGGCCTCGGCGCCGTAGCCGGCGAGCAGCGCGAAATGGTGCACCTCGCGCGCCGAAGCCGTCTCGACGACGAGCCCGGCCGTCGTGCGCAGCCCCTCGCGCACCAGGTGCTGGTGGATCGCCGACAGCGCGAGCAGCGCCGGGATCGCGATGTGGTCGCGGTCCATCCGGCGGTCGCTGATGATGAGCACGTTGTGGCCGGTCCGGATCGCGTCGACCGTCTCCGCGCGCAGCGACGCGAGCTTGGCCTCGATGCCCTCGCGGCCCCAGGCGAGCGGGTAGGTGATGTCGATCTCGTAGCTCTTGAACTTGGCGCCGGTGTGGCGCTCGATCTGGCGCAGGCGCGCCATCTCGTCGAAGTCGAGCACCGGCTGCGACACCTCGAGCCGCATCGGCGGGTTGACGGCGTTGATGTCGAGCAGGTTGGGCTTGGGCCCGATGAAGGACACGAGCGACATCACGATCGCCTCGCGGATCGGGTCGATGGGCGGGTTCGTGACCTGCGCGAAGAGCTGCTTGAAGTAGTTGTAGAGCGGCTTGTTGCGGTCCGACAGCACGGCGAGCGGCGAGTCGTTGCCCATCGAGCCGATGCCTTCCTCGCCCGCGGTGGCCATCGGCGCGAGCAGGAACTTGATGTCCTCCTGCGTCATGCTGAAGGCCTGCTGGCGGTCGAGCAGCGTCTCGGCGAAGCACGCCTCCTCGGCGTCCACGTCGGTGTCGTCGAGCTTGATGCGCACGCTCTCGATCCACTGCCGGTAGGGCTTGGCCGACGCGAACTGGTTCTTCAGCTCCTCGTCCTCGATGATGCGGCCCTGCTCGAGGTCGATGAGCAGCATCTTGCCGGGCTGCAGGCGCCACTTCTTGGCGATCCGGTTCTCGGGGATGGGCAGCACGCCCGACTCCGAAGCGCCGACGACGAGATCGTCGTCGGTGATGATGTAGCGCGTCGGGCGCAGGCCGTTGCGATCCAGCGTCGCGCCGATCTGGCGCCCGTCGGTGAAGACCATCGCCGCCGGGCCGTCCCAGGGCTCCATCATCGCCGCGTGGTACTCGTAGAACGCGCGCCGGCGTTCGTCCATCGTCTGGTGCTGTTCCCAGGCCTCGGGGATCATCATCATCGCCGCGTGCGCGAGCGAGTAGCCGCTCATCGTCAGCAGCTCGAGCGCGTTGTCGAAGGTCGCGGTGTCGCTCTGGCCCTCGAAGCTGATCGGGTAGAGCTTGGCGAGGTCGTCGCCGAGCACGGGCGACTTCATCACCCCTTCGCGCGCGCGCATCCAGTTGAAGTTGCCCTTGACGGTATTGATCTCGCCGTTGTGCGCCACCATGCGGTAGGGGTGGGCGAGCGGCCACTCGGGGAAGGTGTTGGTCGAGAAGCGCTGGTGCACGAGCGCGAGCGCCGAGACGACGCGCGCATCCTGCAGGTCGAGGTAGTACTGGCCGACCTGGTCGGCGAGCAGCAGGCCCTTGTAGATCACGGTGCGGCACGACATGCTGGGCACGTAGTACTCGCGGCTGTGGGTGAGCTTCAAGTGCTGGATCGCGCTCGACGCCGTCTTGCGGATGACGTAGAGCTTGCGCTCGAGCGCGTCGGGGACGATCACGTCCGGCCCGCGGCCGATGAAGACCTGGCGGATCACCGGCTCCTTGGCGCGCACGTTGGGCGACATCGGCATCGCCTTGTCGACCGGCACGTCGCGCCAGCCGAGCAGCACCTGGCCTTCGGCCTTGATCGCGCGCTCGAGCTCCTGCACGCAGGCGAGGCGCGACGCGTGCTCCTTGGGCAGGAAGATCATGCCGACGCCGTACTCGCCCGGCGGCGGCAACTCGACGCCGTGGCGCGCCATCTCGGCACGGTAGAAGTCGTCCGGGATCTGGATCAGGATGCCGGCGCCGTCGCCCATCAGCTTGTCGGCGCCGACCGCACCCCGATGGTCGAGGTTCTTCAGGATCAGCAGGCCCTGCTCGATGATGTGATGCGCCTTGCGGCCCTTGATGTGGGCCACGAAGCCGACCCCGCAGGCGTCGTGCTCGCGCGCCGGGTGATACAGGCCGTCGCGAGCGGCGGCTTCGAGTTCGAGGTCTGACGCGACGGCGGGGGTAGCCTGCTGCATGGTTCGCTCCGGCATCATGGACGAATGGGCGGGAGCGCCGAGAATAGTGCAATGCAGCAATCGCTTCAATCACTTTTAATGGGGTCAGACTCCTTTATATCTTGGTTGCATGTTCAGTCTACTTATTTGGGGACATAGTACTTGCTGGCACTGGCGCCTCCGTCTTGCCGCGCGGCCGGCCCCGCTTCCCCGGCACGACGCGCCTCCCGCTGCGCTCGGCCAGCAGCGCCGCAAACGGCGCCGATCCGAGCGCCCAGCCCTTTGCGGCCGCGTCGGCAATCGTCCGCGCTTGCGCCGCGCCCAATCCGCGCTCGAGCAGGCGCCGGTGCGCAGCCTCGCGCTCGAACGGCGTGTTGCCGATCGCCCAGTACAGCGGGTGGTCGCTGACCAGCGCGTCCGGCGCGAGGCCCAGGTGATGGCGCGCGCTCGACCAGCGCTGCGCCTGCGCCTCGCTCGCGCTCCCGGCGCGCAACGCGGCGAGTTCGACATAGCAGAGGCAATCCAGCAGCCAGGTCTCGGCCTCGATCGCCGTCGCCCGAAACCTGCCGTCCCACAAGGTGCCGCTGCGCGCGTGGCGGCGGTTGAACTCGCCCACGTAGCGCCGGCCGAGGGCCTGCATCATGCGGCCGAGCCCCGGCGCTTCGGCCGGCGTCGCGAGCAGCAGCAGTTCGCTGTCGGCGAGCGCCCAGGCGTGGATCGCGACCCGGTGCGCCAGCGCAGCCTCGCGCAGCAGCTGCACGAAGCGCTCGCGGTCGCGGTCGTCTCTGAACATCGCCTCGCCGTTGTGGCCGCGCTGCGTCAGCAGGTGGACGTAGCCGGCAGCGGCGAGGCGGGGCAGGCGGGCCATCGGGCTTGGTCAGGAAAACAGCGTCTGCCCGGTCAGGCGCTGGTGTTCGCGCAGCGCGAATCGATCGGTCATGCCGGCGATGTAGTCGGCGATCGCGCGGTGCGGCCTGGGCAGCGCGGCGACGCCCGCGGGCAGCGCGCCCGGATCGCCAGCGTAGATCGCGAACAGGTCGGCCACCACCTGGCGTGCGCGGTCGGTCGTTTCGACGACCTGCGGATGGCGGTACAGGTTGCGGTGCAGGAAGCGCTTGAGCTCGGCCCCCTGGCGCTGCATGTCGACGCTGAAGCGCACCAGCGGCGACTGCGCGCGCACCTCGTCCACGCTCGCGGGCCGGGCCGCATCGAGGGCGGCGCGCGTCGCGGCGATGAGGTCGTAGACCTGGCGCGAGAGCATGCGCCGCAGCGTCTCGAAGAGCAGCCGCCGCCCGCCGAGACCGGCAAACGCCTGCTGGGCCTGCGCGCGGCATTGCGCGAACAGCTCCACCGCGTCGAGCTGCTCCATCGTCAGCAGCCCCGAGCGCACGCCGTCGTCGATGTCGTGCGTGTTGTAGGCGATCTCGTCGGCGAGGTTGCACAGCTGCGCCTCGAGGCTCGCCTGGCTCCGCTCGATGAAGCGCCGGCCCACGCCGCCCGGCTCGCGCCGCTCGAGCACGCGCGCAAGGCGCAGCGAACAGTGCTTGAGGATGCCCTCGCGCGTCTCGAAGCACAGGTTCAGGCCGTCGTGATCGGGGTAGCGCTCCTCGAGCCTGTCGACCACGCGCAGGCTCTGCAGGTTGTGCTCGAAGCGCGCGTGCGGCGGGTGCGCGGCGCGCACGCACGCGTCGAGCGCGTCCTGCCCCGCGTGGCCGAAAGGCGTGTGACCGAGGTCGTGCGCGAGCGCGATCGCCTCGACCAGGTCTTCGTGCAGCCCGAGCTCGCGCGCCACCGAGCGCCCGAGCTGGGCCACCTCGAGCGAATGCGTGAGCCGGGTGCGGAACAGGTCGCCCTCGTGGTTGAGGAAGACCTGGGTCTTGTAGACGAGGCGCCGGAACGCCGTGCAGTGGACGATGCGGTCGCGGTCGCGCTGGAAGTCGTTGCGCGTCGGCGCAGCCGCCTGCGCGTGGCGCCTGCCGCGCGATGCCCGCGGGTCGCAGGCATAGGGCTGCAGCGGCGCCACGGCGATCGGGCGTTGATTACGCGCAGTGGGCGTCGATCACCGCGGCGACGAGTTCGTCCGGCGCTTCGCGCACTGCCGCGCGGCCCGGCGCCTCGATGACGACGAAGCGGATCGTTCCGCCTTCGGCCTTCTTGTCGACGCGCATCAGCTCGAGGTAGCGTTCAGGCCCGAGCACAGGCCCGACGACCGGCAGCCCGGCGCGCGCGACCAGCCGCGTCAGGCGCTGCACGTACGCGGCGTCGATCAGCCCGAGGCGCGCCGACAGATCGGCCGCCATCACCATGCCGCAACCCACCGCCTCGCCGTGCAGCCACTCGCCGTAGCCGAGGCCGGACTCGATCGCATGGCCGAAGGTGTGGCCGAAGTTCAGGATCGCGCGCAGCCCGCCCTCGCGCTCGTCCTGCCCGACGACCGATGCCTTGATCTCGCACGAGCGGCGCACCGCAAAGGCGAGCGCCGCCGCGTCGCGCGCGAGCAGCGCGGCTACATGCGCCTCGAGCCAGCCAAGGAAGGCATCGTCGGCGATCGCCCCGTACTTGATGACCTCGGCGAGTCCGGCGCTGACCTCGCGCGGCGGCAGCGTGTCGAGCGTCGCCAGATCCGCGACGACGCGCAGCGGCTGGTAGAAGGCGCCGATCATGTTCTTGCCGAGCGGGTGGTTGATCGCCGTCTTGCCGCCCACCGACGAATCGACCTGCGCCAGCAGCGTCGTCGGCACCTGCACGAAGGGCACGCCGCGCATGTAGCAGGCCGCGGCAAAGCCGGCGATGTCGCCGACCACGCCGCCGCCGAGCGCGAACAGCACGCTCTTGCGGTCGCAACCGGCGGCCAGCAGCGCGTCGAAGATCTTGTTCAGCGCGGCCCAGTCCTTGTGCGCCTCGCCGGCCGGCAGCTCGATCTGCAGCAGGCGCGGGTAGCGGCCGGCGAGCGCGGACGCGACGCGCTGCGCATACAGCGGCGCGACGTTGCTGTCGCTGACGATGACTGCGCAGGCCGCCGCGGGCAGGCCATCGAAACTCTGGCCCTCGTCGAGCAGGCCGCGACCGATCAGGATGTCGTAGCTGCGCTCGCCCAGATCGATGGCCACTGCGGCATGCCCGCCTACGGTTTCGTCCATGAGCACAAGTGTACGGTCGCGCTCCCGCGTGCCGGGCGTCCGGCGCCGCGCGCGCGCCCAGGCCGCTCAAGGCGGCGGCGGAGCCCCCCTTTGGTCAGCCTGCCGCCGGCCGCCGGCCTGCAAGCGCCAGCTCCAGCGCACACAGGAGCGCGGCGATCCCGGCGCCCTCGACGCCGGCTCTGCAGCCTGATGTCCGGCGAGCAGCCGCCCTCAGCGCTCCGGAGCGCGCGGCTCGACCGGCGACGGCACGACCGACGGATCGACGAGGCCGGCGAGCTCGAGCTGCATCAGCACCATGTTGACGAGCGTCGCCACCGACGGGCGGCCGGTCTCGATCACGTAGTGCGCCGTCCTGCGGTACAGCGGGTCGCGCTCGGCGAACAGCTCGCGCAGCTTGCGCAGCGGGTCGCGCACCTGCAGCAGCGGGCGGTGCGTGTCGTGGCGCAGGCGGCGGAACAGCTCGTCGGGCGTCGTGCGCAGGTAGAAGACGGTCGATGCGCCGCGCAGCGCCTTGCGGTTGGCCTCGCGCAGCACGGCGCCGCCGCCGGTGGCGAGCACCGTGTCGGCGCGGCCGGCGAGCTCGCCGATCACGCGCTGCTCGATGTCGCGAAAGCGCTGCTCGCCTTCGCGCTCGAAGAACTCGCGGATCGAGCAGCCGAGTTCACGCTCGATGACGCTGTCGGAATCGACGAACTGGCGCTTCAGGTGGCGCGCAAGATGCCTGCCGACGGTGGACTTGCCGACGCCGGGCAGGCCTATGAGGCTGATCAGTGGCAAAGAGTCGAGCCGGGTGCAGCAGTTGCGCTCATCGACACACCTTGACTGATCGTTGTCGTCAAACCGCCGGCGACGTGTGCGTGTGGCCCTACCCGCGCTCATAGGTCGCGTTCAACGAACTCGGGACAGGCGAACCCCCCATCACCGTGGCGGTCAGGCCGGTCGTTCCTGTGACGGCGACAGTGCTGCCTGCAGCAACGGGGTTGAGCCGAACAGGATTGTTATCGGCGAGCAAGAACGAAATCACGCCGGATTTCGGCATCTTGTACAGAGTCGTATTGCCCGAGAGCGCGGTGTACGCAAACGGCCGGATAGGTGCCGCCGTCACGTCGTCGTATCCACCAATGAGGTTCTGAGGGGTCCCCGGAACCGACGTAGTGTCCTTGACGACCGGGCACGCCGAACCCGAATTGGCATAGAGATTGGCCGGCACCGAGGCCCACAACGGCCGGGAGACCGACGTCGACAGGACGGTCTCTGCCGCGCGCCTCACGTAGGCGCGACCCCACACGCCATCACACGTCTTACCCGCGACAGTTGGAATGCTCGGGTTCAACGGCAGGAGGGGCGAGTTGACCGCAACGCATTGAACGTTGTTGATGCCGCCCGGAATGGACAGCGGGATCAACTGATCGACTGTCGGTTGGTACGTGTTGATGAATGACCGACTGAGGAAGACCGAGCCCAAGTCCTGGAACTGCGTGTCCGCAGGCTCATCCCAGACGTTGTTGCCGTTGGTGTCGAGGAAGGACTCCTCGCCCAGCGTGTAGGCCAGGACCGTGATGCGCCCATCGAGCGGGCGCGGCGATGCCGAGACGAAATTGGCCGATGCGCGAGCGATGCCACTGGCCAAGGCAGTCGTCTTGATCGGCTCGATCTGGCCGCCCTCGGCGATGAAGTTGATAGAGGTCCCGGTTGGAACGGGGTTGGCGAGCCTGTCCGATGCGATGATGGAGTAGGTGTTAGACGTACCGTCGACGTCGTAGCCTTCGATGTTCAACCTGGTCTGCGACAACGAGAAGTTCAGTTCGGACGGAAGGCCGACCGCGATCGAAAGCCCGCTCGAGACCGTACTCCCACCGCCGAGGGTCGCCTTGACGCCGACCGGCGTAGGCACCGTGCCGGAGTTGATGAGGACACTGACGCGCCCGAGGCTATCGCTGAGCTTGGTGACAGGACCCGTGCCTCCATCGATCGTCAAGCCTCCCGAGAGCGTCGTCGGCTCCATCGTGACGCTCTGGTTCGGCAATCCATTGCCGGCACTATCGACCACTGTGAACACGACGGTCGAAGTCTCGGTCAGACCGGATCCCTTCAAGTAGATCGTTGACGGGGTCGCGGAGGTAAACGAAATGCTCGATGCGGTCGGGCTCGTTAGGCCGATGCTCAGTTGGCTGTTGATTCCCGTACCCACGATCGAGGCGCGGACCTTGTCGGCAGAAGCAACTGCACCGCAGCCCGCGTCGCGATAGGTGAACGTCCCCACGCCGGTCGTCGTCGAAAGCGTTGCCGGGGTCACGGTCGCCTTTCCTTGGCTCACGCAGTCTGAGCTGACGCTCAAATCCACCGAGGCGCCAGCGCGCCACGTTCACGGTGAGAACTGTCTGACCATACGCGCTCAGCGCCGCGGCGCCCACATCTGCGGTGAAACTGTCGATCGCCACGACCGGGACCACCAGCTGGAAGCCCTGCGACGCCTGCAGGGCAGAGCCGTTGACGCTCGTCGAAGCGACAACCTGATCGGCACCGCCAATGTTGGCACCGATCGCCGACAGCTCGACCGAAGCGGAACCCGCTGCATCGGTGAGCGCCGAATTGAAGTTGAACTTGCCGAGCCCATCGACAGTCTTGAACTTGACAACCAAGCCCGCCACGCCCGCACCAGTCGTGTCCTTCACGACCGCTACTGCAGTCGCGGGAGTCGAAGCCGTGACAACATTGTTGGAAAGCGTCAGTGCGATCGAAGGCGTGCCGGTCGCCGGAGCGCCGGCAGATTGGGCAGAGAACCCGGCTGTGGCTGTCAGGGTGATGCCATCGACGACGGCAGTCGCCACAGCCAGATCGGCCCCATTGGTGGTCGTCGTTGCCGGAGAGTTTCACGCTCACGATTCCATTGGCGTCACTGAGCGCCGAAGTTGGGTTGAACGCGCCCAGCAGATCGATGGTATTGAACTTGACGACGACGTTGGGACGCGGATTGCCCGCCGCATCCTTGACCGTGGAAGTGACGGTGGCCGGAGCTACCGAAGTGACCGTAGTGGTGGACAACGCAATAGAAAGCGACGGAGAGCCTACCGGCGGAACACTGCTCGGCGTGACCTGAAAGCCGATTGTTCCGGTCGCGTCGAAGTCGGCGACCGTGACCTGCGCAACGACGAGGTCCGCGCCATTGGACGTCGGGCTCGCCGGAGAGAGCTCGACGGTGACGACGCCGCTCGAGTCCGTGAGCGCTGAGTTGGCGTTGAACACGCCCAGGCCGCCATTCGTCGAGAAGCTGACGACCTGACCGGCCAGCGCAGCACCGGCCCCGTCGCGAACCGTGGCAGTCACGGTGGCAGGAGCACCCGACGCCACGGTCGTGTTGGAGATCGAGACCACGACGGTCGGCTCGCCCGCGCTCGTCCCTTCACCGTCCGGCGTGCAACCCGGGCCGCAGTAGGGCACGTCACTTCCGCCTCCGCAGGCAGCCAAGAGCAGACCTGCCGCCATCATCAAGATCGCCTGGATGAACTTTCGCATTGACTCGACTCCTGCCGCGGGGCTTGTATTCGTATGCTTCTCGGACTAACTCTGCGCGTGTCGCTCAGCGCGGTGCGCGCTCGCTGACGACCTTGGGCGTGAGGAAGATCAGCAGTTCGGTCTTGTTCAATTGCTTGGTCGTGGTCTTGAACAGGTTCCCGAGGTAGGGAATGTCGCCCAGGAACGGCACCTTGGAGACATCGGTGCTTTCGAGCTGCTCGAAGATGCCGCCGATCACGACCGTGCCGCCGTTCTCGACCAGCACCTGGGTCTTGACGGACTTGGTGTTGATCGACGGCACCCCCGCGAAGACCTGGCCGACGCTGTCCTTGGAAACTTCCACTTCCATGATGACGTTGCCTTCGGGCGTGATCTGGGGCGTGACCTCGAGCATCAGCACCGCGTCCTTGAACTGGATCGACGTCGCGCCGCTGCTCGTCGCGACCTGGTAGGGGATCTGCGTGCCCTGCTTGATAGTGGCCTTTTGCTGGTCGGCGGTGGTGATGCGCGGGCTGGAGACCACCGTGCCCTTGCCGTCGGCCTCGAGGGCCGAGATCTCGAGGTTCAGGAAGCGGTTGGCATCGACGCCGAACAGCGACAGCGCAAAGGTTGCCGGGTTGAAGCCGCCCTGGGGTACCGCCGGCAGGTTGACGAAGGTCGTGTCGGAGAAAGCCGGGCCGGGGATCTGGCCCGTCTGGCCGCCGACGGCCGCCAGGTTGCCGCCGATCGTGCCGCGCGTGCTGCCGCCCAGGCTGACGCCGGGAGCAGTGCCGTTCTTCAGGCTGTAGTCGGCAAAGCCGAGGCGCACGCCGAGCGAGCGGCCGAAGCTGTCGTCGGCGATCACGATGCGGGCCTCGATCGTCACCTGGCGCACGGGAATGTCTATCCTGGCGATCACCGCCGCCACCTCTTCGATCTTGGACGGAATGTCGGTCACGAAGACCTGGTTGGTGCGGATATCGAAGTTGACGGCGCCGCGCGGCGAGAGGATCCGGTTGCTGTTGCCGCCCCCGCCCGATTGCTGGTTGGCCACCGCCTGGTTGGCCACGATCTGCCTCATCACGTCCTCGGCCTTGGCGTAATTGAGCTGGAACGCCTGCGTCCGCAGCGGCTCGAGCGTCTGCACCTCCTGTTCGCTGGCGAGGGTCGCCTTCTTGCGCGCCGCGAGTTCTTCCTTGGGCGCGATCAGGATCACGTTGCCGGTCTTCTTCAGGCCAAGGCCCTTGGTCTCGAGGATGATGTCGAGCGCCTGGTCCCAGGGCACGTCCTTCAGGCGCAGCGTCACGTTGCCGGTGACGGTGTCGCTGGTGACGATGTTGAAGTTGGTGAAGTCGGCGATCACCTGCAGCAGCGCGCGCACTTCGATGTTCTGGAAGTTCAGCGAGAGCTTCTCGCCCGCGTAGCCGGGCCCCTGCGTGAGCTTGCCCGGGTCGACCTTCTGCGGCCGCACCTCGAGCACGAACTGGTTGTCGGTCTGGTAGGCGCTGTGCTCCCAGTTGCCCTTGGGCTCGACCACCACGCGTACACGGTCGCCCTGCTGGAACGACGAGATCGTGGTCACCGGCGTGCCGAAGTCGGTCACGTCCAGGCGCCGGCGCAGCGATTCGGGCAGGGTCGAGCGCAGGAACTCGACCACCAGCGACTGACCCTGCTGCTTGATATCGACGCCGATCTGATTGTTGGCCAGGTCCACGACCACGCGCCCGGCGCCGTCCTGGCCGCGGCGGAAGTCGATGCCCTTGAGCGGCAACTGGTCGCGGTTCAGGCTCTCGGCAAAGCGGACCGGCTCGCCGGCCGACGCCGCGGCCAGTGGCGCCGGCCCACCGCTCTCGAGCACGACGAGCAACGCCTTGCCCTGCAACTGGGTGCGGTAGCCCGACGGCGCTTTCAGATTGAGCACCAGGCGCGCGCGGTCGCCGGCAAGGGCCACGCTCGCGGAGCGCAGGTTGCCCTGGTTGATCTCGACGCTGTTCTTGCCCATCGCATTGACGATGCCGGGCAGGTCGATCGCGATGCGTGGCGGGGTCTGGATCGCGAAGCCCTTGGGCTCGGCGGCGAGCGGTTCGGCGAACTCGACGCGCACGACCTCGGCGCCCGCCTGCAGGGTACTCGTGATCGACTGGATGGCGTTCTGAGCCGAGGCCGAGACCGTGGCCGTGGCCAGCATCGCGAGCGCCAGCATCCGGGCGAGCCACTTGCTCATCATTCGTTTCTCCTGCGAATTCTTCATCGCGCCTTCTCCTGAAGCTGGAGGGCGCCAGGGCGCTCGATCCACTCGCCGGCCGCATCCTGAACGATCTCTCTGAGCGAGATATCGGTCTCCGAAATCCTGACGATCTTGCCGTAGTTCTGGCCCAGGTAATCGCCCGGTTTGACCTGGTAAAGCAGGTTATCAACGCGCAGCAGCGCGTAGTTGCGGCCGTTCTTCACGACGCTGCCGACCATCGTCATGCTGTCGAGCGGATAGGCCTCGAGCGGCTCCTTGCGCCGGTTGAACTCCGACGCCAGCAGCGAGTTGGGCTGGCGCGCCTCCTGCTTGAGCGCAACCGTGAGCTTCTGCGGGCTGAAGGGCTCGACTCCGGCGGTTGCCGCGTAGGCCTGCGGGTCGAACTTGCGCGGCGGCGACAGCGGCTGCACGCTCGGCTTGACCTCGCGCCGCTGCTGCTCCATCCAGTCCTGGAGTTCTTCCTGCTCGCCGCTGCAGGCAGCGAGCAGCACAACCGCCAGCACCGCCACGGCGCGGCCGACCCTGCGTGCGGCGCTCATTTCTTGGCTCCCGGCTTGACCTGGGCCTGCTTCTGCGCCTGGACCTCGGTCTGGTCGAGATAGCGATAGGTGCGTGCAGTGGCTTCCATCGACAAGCTGCCGCTCGCGTCCTTTGCGGCAGCGATGTTCATGTTGTGCAGGGTCACGATGCGCGACAGGTTGGCCACGTCGGCGGCGAACGCCCCGATGTCGTGGTAGCGCCCGCTGACCTTGATCGCGATCGGCAACTCGGCGTAGTAGTCCTTCACCACCACCTGCCCGGGGCGGAAGAGTTCGAACTGCAGCCCGCGGCCGAGGCCGGCCTGGTTGATGTCGGACAGCAGCGCGTCCATCTCGGCCTTGCCGGGGAGCTGCTTCTCGAGCTGGGTCACGTACTCCTCGACCTGGAGCTTCTGCTTGCGCAACTCGTTCAGGTTGACGGCCTGGGCGAGCTTGCCGCGATAGTCTTGCTTGAGCGCGGGCTCCTTGGCGCGCTCGGCGTCGAGTTCGTCGTGCGCGTCCGACAGGAGCAGGAACCAGCCGGCCACGACCACGAGGATCGTGAGCGCGGCCCAGGTCACTGCCTTGGGCAGCCAGGGCCACTGGCCCGGCTCGTTGGGATTGAGGCCTCGGAACTGCGCCGCCGCAGATTCGAAGACCGAGCTCAGGTCGAGGTTGGCCGATTTCGCCTTGGTCGCCATCGATGTCACCTTCAGGACTTCTTGGCCAACGGCGCCGACGCGGCAGCAGCGGCCGCGGGGACCGCAGCGCCGGGGCCGGGCTCGGGCGGGCGCTTGATCGAGATCCGCATCGTGAAGTCGAACAGGCGCGTCTGCTCGCGCCTGGCGTTCTGGACGCTGGTCACCTTGATCTCGACCAGTTCGGGGCGCGTCAGCCACTGGGCGTTGTAGGCCGTGTTGCGCAGCAGCTCCGAGACGCGCTCGTTGGTTTGCGCGATGCCGTTGACGACCAGGGTCTGGCCGTCCTGCCTGACCGACGTGAAGTACACGCCCTCGGGGGTCTGGCTGACGAGTTCGTTGAGCACGTGGACCGGAATGTTGCGATCGGTCTGCAGGTTCTCGACCGCCTTCTGGCGCGCCTTCAGCGCCTCGATCTCGGCCTTCAGCGTCGCGATGTCCTTGATCTGGACCTCGAGCTTCTTGATCTCGACGCTGAGAAACTCGTTGCGCTCTTGCTGCCCCACGGTCAGTTGCTGCACCAGCAGGTACCAGATGCCGACTGCGGCGAGGCCCGCAACGGCGGCCACCCCCAGCCCGGCGAAGAAGGCGACCTTGCGGCGCTTGCGACGTTCCTCCCGATGCGGGAGCAGGTTGATGAGGATCACTTGACGAACCTCCTCATCGCCAGGCCGCAGGCCGTCAGGTAGGACGGGGCCTCGCGCCGCAGCTTGCTCTCGCGCACCGCAGAGCCGAGTTGCATGTTGTCGAAGGGGTTCACGACCATCGACGCGAAGCCGGTCAGCTCGGTCACGCGATCCTTGAGCCCGGGCAGCGTCGCCGTGCCGCCGGCGAGCATCACGTAGTGCACCTTGTGGTGCGGCGTGCTGGTGAAGAAGTACTGCAGCGCGCGCCCGATTTCCTGCGACAGGCTGTCGACGAAGGGGTTGAGGATCGCCGCCTCGTAGTCGTCGGGCAGGTCGGCGGCGAGCTTCTTCTGCTCGGCCTCCTCGAACGAGAAGCCGTACTGGCGCGAGATGAGCTGCGTGAGCTGCGAGCCGCCGAAGGCCTGGTCGCGGTCGTAGAGCATGTCCTCGTCGCGCAGCACCTTCAGGCTCGTCGTGTCGGCGCCGATCTCGAACAACGCGACCAGCGCATCCTTGCCTTCGCCGGGCAGCGCTGCAATGATGCGGCTCATCGCCAGCCGCGAGGCGTGCGACTCGATGTCGAGCACGACCGGCTTGAGGCCGGCGGCCTCGGCCAAGCCCTGGCGATCCTGCACACGCTCCTTGCGTGAAGCGGCGATCAGCACCTCGACGTCGCCAACCGAGGTAGCGCTCGGGCCGATGACACAGAAGTCAAGGCTTACTTCGTCGAGGGAGAACGGGATGTACTGATTGGCCTCGGTCTCGACCTGGACTTCGAGTTCTTCATCGCGCAGGCCCGCCGGCAACATGATCTTCTTGGTGATCACCGCCGACTGCGGCATCGCCATCACGACATCCTTGGTGCGGGTGCCGCTCTTGGAGACAACCCGGCGCACGGCTTCGGCAACCTCGTCGAACTTCTCGATCTGGCCGTCGGCGATCCAGCCCTTCTCGAAGCTCTCCGAGGCGAATCGCTCCAGCACATACTCGCCGGACGCGGACTGCTCGAGCTCGACCAGCTTGACGCTGGAAGAACTGATGTCGAGCCCGATCATCGGCGGGTGCTTGCGCCCCAACAACATATCCAGGAAGCTCACGTCGCTGTTCTCCCAACGCGCCACGGCGTGCGCTGGATTGTTAAGAAGTCACTTGAATGCTAGCAGTAAAGCCCTTGACCAACATAGAGGTTTCCCAACCAGCGAGTGCCCGCGCGTTGCAAAACTCACACGCCACTCGGCAGCCTGGAAAACTCCTGTCGCGGGCCGTTCGTGAGGTCTTATCGGCACGCCAGGGCCCGGACTTCAGCGTTGATTGAAGCCCGTTTGCATGCCGTTTCTATAATCCCGGCCACCAACTCCTGGAAGTCATGAGCCCATCCGAGCGTCCGGCCGCGGCCACCGGCGTGGCAGCGACCCGCTGGTACGGCTGGTTCCTCAAGGCCCTGTTCGCACTGGCCGCGGTCGCGGGTGCCGTGCTGTTGGCAGGACTCATGCTGGGGGCGACTGCGCTCGCAGTGGCCTACCCCAACCTGCCCGACATCAGCGGCATCACCGACTACCAGCCCAAGTTGCTGCTGCGCATCTTCTCGGCCGACGGCGTTCTGATCGGCGAGTTCGGCGAGGAGCGGCGCAGCTTCACGCCGATTGCGCAGACGCCACAGGTCATGCGCGATGCCGTGCTCGCCGCCGAGGACGCGCGCTTCTACGAGCACGGCGGCATCGACTACAAGGGTGTGCTGCGCGCCGGCATCGCGAACTTCAGCGGCCTCGGAAGCCAGGGCGCATCGACGATCACGATGCAGGTGGCGAAGAACTTCTACCTCTCCACCGAGAAGACGCTGACGCGCAAGATCTACGAGGCCCTGCTCGCATTCAAGATCGAGAGCCTGCTGTCCAAGGACCAGATCCTCGAGCTCTACATGAACCAGATCTACCTCGGCCAGCGCGCGTACGGCTTCGCGGCGGCGAGCGAGGCCTACTTCGGCAAGCCCTTGAAGGAGATCGGCATCGCCGAGGCGGCGATGCTCGCCGGGCTGCCCAAGGCGCCGTCGGCCTTCAACCCGATCGCCAACCCCAAGCGCGCGATCGAGCGCCAGCACTACGTGATCGAGCGCATGTTCGACAACGGCTTCATCAGCAGCGAACAGCGCGACGCGGCGCGCGAGGAGCGCTTGCGCTATCACCCGGCGCGCGACGTGCCGTTGCATGCCGAGTTCGCCGCCGAGACGGCACGCCAGCTGATCTTCGCGCAGTACGGCAACGAGGCCTACACGCGCGGCCTGAACGCGGTGCTGACCCTCGACGCGAAAGACCAGGCCGTGGCCTACCGTGCGCTGCGCAAGGGCATCATGGACTACGAGCGGCGCCAGTTCTATCGCGGCCCGGAAGCCTATGTCGATCTGCCGCTCGAAGCTGCCGAGGTCGACGCCCGGATCGCGGATGCGCTCGCCGACCACCCCGACAACGACGAACTGCGTGCCGGCGTCGCGATCGAGGTCAATCCGAAGAAGGTCGTCGCCATGCTGCAGAGCGGCGAGCAGGTCACGGTGACCGGCGACGGACTGAAGCCCGTCGCGTCAGGCCTGGCCGAGAAAGGCAACCCGAAGACGCAGTTGCGCCGCGGCGCCGTGATCCGGCTCGTCAAGGGTGCCAAGGGCGAGTGGACCGTGACCCAGTTGCCCGAGGTCGAAGGCGCCTTCGTCGCGATGGACCCGGCGACGGGCGCAGTACGGGCCCTGGTCGGCGGGTTCGACCATGCCAAGAGCAAGTTCAACCATGTGACGCAGGCCTGGCGCCAGCCCGGGTCGAGCTTCAAGCCCTTCATCTACTCGGCAGCGCTCGAGAAGGGCTTCACGCCGTCGACCGTGGTCAACGACGCGCCGCTGTTCTTCGACGCCGGCGCGACCGGCAGCCAGCCCTGGGAGCCGAAGAACTACGACGGCAAGTTCGAGGGGCCGATGCCGTTGCGCACCGCGCTCGCGAAGTCGAAGAACATGGTCTCGATCCGTGTCCTGCAATCCATCGGGCCCGCTTTTGCGCAGGACTGGATCACGCGCTTCGGCTTCGACGCCGACAAGCACCCGGCCTACCTGACGATGGCGCTCGGCGCGGGCGCGGTCACGCCGCTGCAGATGGCGGTCGCGTACGGGGTGTTCGCCAACGGCGGCTACCGCGTCGACCCGGTGCTGATCGCCAAAATCACCGACGACAAGGGGCATGTGCTCAACGAGAGCCCGCTCGCGCCGCCGGCCGAGTCAGCGCGCACGCTCGAGGCGCGCAACGCCTTCCTGATGACGAGCCTGCTGCAGGAAGTCACGCGCTCGGGAACGGCCGCGACGGCCAAGGTGAGATTGCAGCGCGGCGACATCTACGGCAAGACCGGCACCACCAACGACTCGATGGACGCCTGGTTCGCGGGCTTCCAGCGCAGCCTGGTCGCCGTGGTCTGGATCGGCTACGACCAGCCGCGCAAGCTCGGCGCCCGCGAGACCGGTGGCGGACTTGCGCTGCCGGTCTGGATCGACTTCATGGGCCACGCGCTGAGCAACGTGCCGGTCGAGGAGGCGAGCGCGCCCGAGGGCGTGGTCAACCACGGCGGCGAGTGGTACTTCGAGGAGTTCCCGCACGACGCCGGGGTCAGCAGCCTGGGCCTCGAGGACAAGGTACCCGAGCCGCCCTCGGCCGAGGAGAAGGGCAGCATCCTCGATTTCTTCAGGCGGTGATTGACGACACCCCGCTCGCCGGGTACGGCGAGCGACCCTCCGAGAGGGTCGGGCCTTGCTCGGGGCGGCCCAGCGCGGCGGCCCGCGTGACGACACCCCGCTCGCCGGGTACGGCGAGCGACCCTCCGAGAGGGTCGGGCCTTGCTCGGGGCGGCCCAGCGCGGCGGCCCGCGTGACGACACCCCGTTCGCCGGGCGCGCCCTGCAAACCTCAGTCGACGGCGGCAAAGCGCAGTGCCAGTCCGGCCTGTTCGCTCGCGCAGCGCGACAGCACTGCGAAGAACTCGCTGCCGTCGCGCGTGTCGCGCCATTGGCCGTCTGCATACCGGAAGTGATGCCCCCCCGAACGCGCCGCGAGCCAGATCTCGTGCAACGGGGGCTGGGTGTTGACGACGATCTTGCTCCCCTGCGGCAAGGTCAGTTCGAGCAGACCGCCGGTACGCTGGGCGTCGATGTCGATCACGTCGCCCTCCAACCAGCGGTCGATCTCGGCTTCGATGCCGGCCAGCACGGCGCCCGAGAGTTGCCGGTACTCGCTGTCGCTGAGGCTCGATGGCTCGGCGCTCATGGTGGCGCCCGGTAAGATCGGTGCATGGCTGGCGTGGGCATCATCTTTCACAAGTCGCTGCGGAGTGTAGCGGCGCGCCGCGCCCCAGCCGTGGGCGTGGGCATCGCGCGGGTAGCGCTTGCCTGCGCGATCGGGGCAGCGCTGCTCGCGGGCTGCGGCCAGAAGGGGCCGCTGACGCTGCCCAAGCCAGCGCCGATCGCTTCGCCGGCGTCCGCCGCCGCCTCTTCCCCGTCGTGAACCCACGCTTGCCGACCATGCTGCCAGGCTCTCCCTTCTTCGCCTACCGTGGCGGCGAACTCCATGTCGAGGGCTGCGCGCTGCGCGCGCTGGCGCAGCGCCACGGCACGCCGCTGTATGTGTATTCGCGCGCCGCGATGCTGGACGCACTGTCCGGCTACCAACGCGCGCTCGCCGGCCGCGAGCACTTGATCTGCTACGCGATGAAGGCCAATTCCAACCTCGCCGTTGTGCAGCTCTTTGCCGCGGCGGGGTGCGGGTTCGACATTGTCTCCGGTGGCGAACTCGAGCGCGTGATCGCGGCCGGCGGCGATGTCGGCAAGGTCGTGTTCTCCGGCGTCGGCAAGACGCGCGCCGAGATGCGGCGCGCGCTCGAAGCCGGCGTGCTGTGCTTCAACGTCGAGAGCGAGGCCGAACTCGACGTGCTGTCGTGGGTGGCCGTGCAGGCCGGGCGCCCGGCACGCGTGAGCCTGCGCGTCAATCCCGATGTCGACGCGCGCACCCACCCCTACATCTCGACCGGCCTGAAGGGCAACAAGTTCGGCATCGCACACGACAAGGCGCTCGCCGCCTACCGCCACGCGGCCGCGTTGCCCGGCCTGCAGGTCACGGGTATCGACTGCCACATCGGTTCGCAGATCACCGAAACCGGGCCCTACCTCGACGCGCTGGACCGACTGCTCGACCTCATCGAACAGGTCGAGGCTGCGGGCATCGCGATCGAGCACCTCGACATCGGCGGCGGTCTCGGGATTGCCTACGCCGGCGAACAGCCGCCGCCGCCCGAGGCACTGGTGCGCGCGCTGCTGGCGCGCATCGACGCGCGCGGCCACGCGCATCGGCGCCTGCTGTTCGAGCCCGGGCGCTCGCTGGTCGGCAACGCGGGTGCGCTGGTCAGCGAGGTGCTGTACCTCAAGCCGTCACCGGCGAAGAACTTCTGTATCGTCGATGCGGCGATGAACGATCTGGTGCGCCCGGCCATGTACGAAGCCTGGATGCAGATCGTCCCCTGCGTGCAGCGCGATGCCCCGACGCTGGTGTGGGACGTCGTCGGCCCGGTCTGCGAGTCGGGCGACTGGCTGGGCCGCGAACGCGCGCTCGCCGTCGCGCCGGGCGATCATGTCGCCGTGCTGTCTGCCGGTGCCTACGCGATGAGCATGGCGAGCAACTACAACTCGCGCGGCCGGCCGGCCGAGGTGCTCGTGGCGGGTGCCGAGTCGTGGGTGATCCGGGATCGCGAGCAGCCCGCCGACCTGCTGCGCGGCGAGCATCTGCTGCCACCGGCGTGAGCCGGGAACTCGGGCCGCCGCGCCGGGCCGCCCCAAGCAAGGCCCGGCCCTCGCGGAGGGCCGATCGCCGTAACCGGCGATCGGGGTGCCGTCAAATCCTCCCTTCCTCGACCGCGTGGCAGGCGACCATCGTGCCGCCGGCGTCGATCTGCGCCGGGCGTTCGGCCTTGCAGCGCGCGTCGGCATGCGGACAGCGCGGATGGAACGAGCAGCCCGGCGGCGGCGCGAGCGGGTTGGGCACCTCGCCCTGGACCGGGTTGCGCGCGCGCCCGCTCATGTGGATGTCGGGGATCGCGTCGAGCAGCATGCGCGTGTACGGATGGCGCGGGCGCCCGAAGAGTTGCGCCTTGTCGGCGAGTTCGACCAGGCGGCCGAGGTACATCACGCCGACGCGGTCGCTCACGTGGCGCACCACGGCCAGGTTGTGCGAGATGAACAGGTAGGTCAGGCCCTGGCTGCGCTGCAGGTCCTTCATGATGTTGAGCACCTGCGCCTGTACCGAGACATCGAGCGCCGAGGTGGGCTCGTCGCAGACCAGGAACTCGGGTTCGGTCGCGAGTGCGCGCGCGATCGAGATGCGCTGGCGCTGGCCACCCGAGAACTGGTGCGGGTACTTGGTCACGTCGGCTGCCGCCAGGCCCACGCCCCGCAGCAGCTCCGCCACGCGCAGGGTCAGCGCCTCCTTGTCCCGGATCAGCCCATGCTCGGTGAGCGGCTCGCCGACGATGGCCTGCACCTGCCAGCGCGGGTTCAGGCTCGCGTAGGGGTCCTGGAAGATCATCTGCATGCGCCGGCGCAGCGCCGAGGCGCCGGGCGATGCGAGCGCCGCGCTGGCGTCGACGCCGTCGAACAGCACCGTGCCGCGCGTCGGCGCATACAGCCCGACGAGCAGCCGCGCCACCGTGCTCTTGCCGCAACCCGACTCGCCGACGAGCGCGAGCGTGGTTCCGCGCGCGATCGAGAAGCTGACACCGTCGACAGCGTGCACGAACTGGCGCGCCTTGCCCTCGACCACGCGGTTCAGCCAGGGCGCCGAGACGTCGAAGGTCTTGGCGAGGTCGCGCACCTCGACCAGCGTCGCTGCGGCGGTAGCCACGCCCGTCGTCATGCTGCGTTCCGTGCCTTCTCCGCCACCAGCCAGCAGGCGGCACGCGTGGCCGCGGCAGGCAGCAGATCGGGTCGCTCGTGGCGGCAACGCTCGAACGCCTGCGGGCAGCGCGGGTTGAACGCGCAGCCATGCGGGATCGCGTTCAGGCGCGGCATCGCGCCGTCGATCTGCAGCAGGCGCTCGCGGTCCTCGTCCATGGCCGGGATCGATCCCATCAGGCCCGCGGTGTAAGGGTGCGCGGGGGCATGAATGACGTCGTGCACCGGGCCGATCTCGGCGATGCGCCCGGCGTACATCACCGCCACCCGGTCGCAGGTCTCGGCGATCACGCCCATGTCGTGCGTGACCAGCATCACCGCCGCGCCATGCTGCTTGCACAGGCGCTTGAGGAGCGAAATGATCTGGGCCTGGATCGAGACGTCGAGCGCGGTCGTCGGCTCGTCGGCGACGATCAGTTCGGCTCGGCGGCGAGCGCGAGCGCGATCACGACGCGCTGGCGCATGCCGCCCGAGAACTGGTGCGGGTACTGGTCGATGCGCTCGCCCGCGGCCTGGATGCCGGTCTCCTCGAGCAGGCGGATCGCGCGTGTGCGCGCTTCTTCGCCGCTCACCGGCAGATGCGACTGGATGGTCTCGACGAGCTGGCGGCCGATCGTGTAGAGCGGGTTCAGCGACGTCAGCGGGTCTTGGAAGATGGCGCCGATATGGCGCCCGCGCACCTTGCGCATCTCTTCGTAGGGCAGGTTGTCGATGCGCCGCCCGTCGAAGCGGATCTCGCCGGAAGCGATGCGCCCCGGCGGGTCGAGCAGGCCGATGATCGCCGCCCCGGTGAGCGACTTGCCCGCGCCCGACTCGCCGACGACGCCCAGGATCTCGCCGGGCGCAATGGAAAACGAGATGTCGTCGAGCGCGAGCAGCGTGCCGCGCCGGCCCGGGAACTCGACCTTCAGGTGGCTGACTTCGAGCAGCGCGCTCATTGCAGACGCGGATTGAGCGCGTCGCGCAGCCAGTCGCCGAGCAGGTTCACGCTGAGCGTGATCAGCACCAGCACCGCGCCCGGGAAGATGGTGATCCACCACTCGCCCGAGAACAGGAAATCGTTGCCGATGCGGATCAGGGTGCCCAGCGACGGCGACGTGGGCGGCACGCCGACCCCGAGGAACGACAGCGTGGCTTCGGTGATGATCGCCAGCGCGACCTGGATCGTCGCCAGGACCATGACCGGGCCGAGGACATTGGGCAGCACGTGGCGGCGCATGATGCGCAGCGACGTGACGCCGATCACGCGTGCCGCCTGCACGTACTCCTTGTTGCGCTCGACCATCGTCGAGCCGCGCACGGTGCGCGCGTACTGCACCCAGCCGGTGAGCGAGATCGCGACGATCAGCACCGCGAAGGCGAGCGTGTCGTGCGCGTTCGGGAACAGCGCGCGCCCGATGCCGTCGATCAGGAGCGCGATCAGGATCGACGGGAACGAGAGCATCACGTCGCAGACGCGCATGATGAAGGCATCGACGCGCCCGCCCGCGAAGCCCGACAGCAGGCCGAGCGAGACGCCGACGAGCACCGACACCGCGACCGATGTCAGGCCGACGAAGAGCGAGATGCGCGAGCCGTACATCAACGCCGACAGGATGTCGCGCCCCTGGTCGTCGGTGCCGAGCAGGTACTTCGAACTCCCGCCCTCGGACCAGGCGGGCGGCAGGCGCGAGTCGGCGAGCTCGAGCGTTGCCAGGTCGAACGGGTCGTACGGCGCGATCACGTTCGCGAACAGCGCGCAGAACAGGCACACGAACGCGATCGCCGCCGCGACCATCGCCGTCGGCGACGAGCGAAAGCTGTGCCAGAGGTCGCTGTCGAAAAAGCGCTGCAGCGCCGTCGGCGTCACGGCTTGACCGTGATCCAGCGGTAGGGCATGTTGTTGTCGGCGAGCTGCACGAGCTCGACGTTCTTCTTCATCGCCCAGGCCAGCGCCTGCTGGTGCAGCGGGATGTGGCCCACGTCGGCGGCGTGCAGCTCGAAGGCCTCGCGGATCATCGCGTTGCGCTTGGCCTGGTCGGTCTCGCCCTGGACCTTCAAGGTCAGCTCGTCGAGCCTCGGATTGCTGTACGAGCCGAGGTTGAACTGGCCCTGCCCCTTGTCGGCCGGCGACGCCATGACGCCGATCAGCGCGTTGTGCGAGTCGTAGGTGCCGGGCGTCCAGCCGAGCAGGTAGAAGCTCGTGTCGCGGCGCAGGATCTTCGGGAAGTAGGTGCCCTTGCTCTCGGTCTGCAGGTTCACCTTGACGCCGATGCGCGCCAGGTTGGCGGCCACCGCCTCGCAGATCTTGCCGTCGTTGACGTAGCGGTCGTTGGGGCAGTTCATGCCGACCTCGAAGCCGTTCGGGTAGCCGGCCTCGGCGAGCAGCTTCTTCGCGCCGTCGGGATCGTAGGGCAGGCGCTTGTTGAGCTCGGGCACGAAGCCCTTGATGCCGGGCGCGACCATCAGCGCGGTCGGCGTCGCCGCGCCGCGCATCACGCGCGACTTGATGGTCTCGATGTCGATCGCCTGGTAGAACGCCTTGCGCACCCGCTTGTCCTTGAACGGGTTCTTGCCCTTGACGTTGGAGTGGAGCAGTTCGTCGCGCTTCTGGTCCATGCCGAGGAAGATCGTGCGCAGCTCGGGACCCTGCATGACCTTGAGGTTCGGGCTCGCGCGCAGGCGCTCCACGTCCTGCAGCGGCGCCGGCTCCATGAGGTCGATCTCGCCCGACAGCAGCGCGGCGACGCGCGTCGCGTCGTTGCCGATCGGGGTGAAGATCACCTCGTCGGCGTTGCCCTCGACCGGCCCCCAGTAACGCGGGTTG
Organism: Ideonella sp.; assembly: GCF_016702655.1. Taxonomy (GTDB): domain Bacteria; phylum Pseudomonadota; class Gammaproteobacteria; order Burkholderiales; family Burkholderiaceae_C; genus CAIKUF01. The sequence continues at coordinate 119,155 of NZ_JADJDO010000003.1, read as the reverse complement.
CGCACGACGACCGTCTTCGATCCCGGCTGGCGCTCCTTGAGCCGGTACGGCCCGGTGCCGTTGGCCTTGAACGAGGCCGTGTTCTCGACCCCCTTGCGGCGGTCGACCGGCACGGTGGCCTTGTTGTCCTCGCACCACTTCCTGCTCATGATGTAGAGCGTGGAGAGCGTGTCGGGCAGGATCGGGAACGGCGCCGCGGTCTCGATCTCGACCGCGGCATCGCCCACCTTGCGCACCTCCTTGATCGGCGCGGTGTAGCTCTTCATGTCGGAGCCGTCGGCGGCGGCGCGCTTGAAGGTGAACACCACGTCGTCGGCCGTGAAAGGCGTGCCATCGTGGAAGGTGACGCCCTTTCTCAGCTCGAAGCGCCAGACCGTCGGCGAGACCATCTTCCAGCTCGTCGCCAGGCCGGGCGCGAGCTCGAGCTGCTTGCCGCGCGCGACCAGCGGCTCGTAGATGTTGCCGGTGAAGCTCAGTTGCAGCGACTCGTTGAGCGAATGCGGGTCCATCGACAAGGCATCGCCCTGGTTGGCGACGCACAGCGTCGCGGCTGCAGCGACGCCGCAGGCGAGTGCGATGGCAGCGGCGATCAGGGTGGTCTTGTTGAGCATGGTGAGCACTCTGGTGGTGGGGACGGGAAGGAAATGGTCTTGGCCAGTCAGTGCGCGCCCGCGGCACGCTCGATGCGCAGCCGCGGATCGACGGCAAAGTAGAGCATGTCGACGACGAGGTTGATGATCACGAAGATCAGCGAGATCAGGCACAGGTAGGCCGCCATGACCGGAATGTCGGCGAAGGTCACGGCCTGGATGAACAGCAGCCCCATGCCGGGCCACTGGAACACCTGCTCGGTGATGATCGCGAACGCGATCAGCGAGCCGAGCTGCAGCCCGGTGATCGTCATCACCGGCACGAGCGTGTTCTTCAACGCGTGGCCGAAGTAGACCAGCCGGTCGGGCAGCCCGCGCGCGCGCGCGAAGCGGATGTAGTCGGAGCGCAGGACTTCGAGCATCTCCGAGCGCACCAGGCGCATGATCAGCGCGAGCTGGAACAGCGCGAGCGTGATCGACGGCAGGATCAGGTGCTTGAGGCCATCGACGGTAAGCACGCCGGAGGTCCACTCGCCGAGCGCGACCACGTCGCCGCGGCCGAAGCTCGGCAGCCACTTGAGCGTGACCGCAAAGAGCAGGATGAGCAGAATGCCGATCAGGAAGGTCGGCAGCGATACGCCGAACAGCGACAGCGTCATCAGCGCCTGCGACGCAACGCTGCCGCGCTTGAGCGCCGCATACACGCCCATCGGAATGCCGAAACCGAGCGCGATCAGCGCCGCGGCGAGCGAGAGCTCGAGCGTTGCGGGCAGGCGCTCGACGATCAGCGCCGAGACCTTGCGCCCCTGGCGCAGGGAAAGGCCGAACTCGCCCTGCACCGCGTTGCCGACGAAGCGCGCGAACTGGAGCGGGAACGGCTGGTCCAGCCCGAGGTCGGCGCGCAGTTGTGCGCGCTGCTGCGGCGTCGCGTCCTGGCCGAGCAGGTTCGTGACCGGGTCGCCGACGTACTGGAACAGCATGAACGCAATGAACGCCACCGTGAGCATCACGACGAGCGCCTGCGCCAGCCGGCGGAGGATGAAAGCAAGCATGCGGGAGTGAGGTTGCGCCGGTCTGCCGCGCTCGCGCGGATGGTCGCCCGGCGCAGACTCGCGATCAGAACAAATCAGCGTGCCTGCGTCAAACGGGTAAGCCCCGAGGCTTTCGCCACGCGCGCGCCCGAATGAAAGAACGCGCCGGCGGCGCGTTCTTCAGTGAAGGCTCATATTGCGAAGCAATGTGACGCCGGAACTCAAAAGGCCGCCCGAAGGCGGCCTTGGCCGATCTGGACGGATCTGCCCGGGGGCAGATCCGCTCGATCAGAACGAGTGCTTGACGCCGAACTGGAAGCCTTGCGAGTTCTCGTTCGGGCCGCTGCCGCCGGCGGCAACGTTTTGCAGAGCACCGACGACGAAGCGGGCATTGTCGTCGTTCGAGATGTGCGAGTACGTGCCGTAGAGCGCGGTACGCTTAGACAGGTCGTAGGTGAAGCCGAGCGCGAACTGGTCGGCGTTCTGGCCGTCCAAGCCGGAGAGCGCGTTGCTGTCGTCGCGGCTGACCGAGCCGTAGGAGCCCTTGAACGTCCACACGCCCATCGGAGCCTGCGCGCCGATGAACCAGTTCTTCTGGTCGGCGGTGCCGACCTCGAGCTTGCCGTAGTAGCCCGACAGCGACATGAAACCGAAGTTCCACGAAGCGCCGAGGTTCCAGTTCGTGCCATTCTGGTCGGGCACGATCGTGACCTGGGTGCGGCCATAGGCACCGGCGACGTTGAACGGACCCGAGGCGTAGCCGAGACGGCCACCGAAGTACTTGTTGCCCGGCGCGGCCTCGCCCGCGGCCACCTGGACCTGGCCGTAGAGGCCGCCAGCGATGCCCGACGGCAGGAAGTAGCCGACCATGTTGTTCGCGCGGACCAGCGTGTTGTAAGCGCCACCCGTCGGCGCGGCCGGCGTGACGAACGCCAGGTTGCCGGCCGAGCCGATGCCGTTGGTGCCGAACGGATCGAAGATGGTCGAGTTCCAGAACGTTGCCGTGTAGTCGCGGCCGAGACGGACTTCACCCCAGCCACTGGCCAGGCTCACGGTCGAGCGGCGCTGCCAGGTCTGACCACCGGCGGTGCCGGTGTCGGGGTTGATCGCGCCTTCGAGCCAGAAGCTGGCGGTCAGGCCACCACCGAGGTCTTCCACGCCACGGAAGCCCAGACGGCTGCTGGCAATGCCGTCCTGCCCCATCGTGAACTGGCTGCCGGCAGCGTTATCGAGATAAGAAAGGTTGAGGTCGACGACACCGAACAGCGTGACCGACGATTGGGCCGAGGCGGCACCTGCGAAAGCGCCCAGCACGGCGAGAGCGAGCAGAGATTTTTTCATTGCGACTATCTCCTAGGTTGAACAAGAGGTCCCGATCGGGATGTACCCGCGAGGGGCAGATCAGGCCAACCTCCTCATCGGAAGTTGTGTGTATTGCACCAGACGGCGCGGCGGCTTGCAAAGATTCGCCCGATAAAAGGCGCTTTATGTTGTCTGGGCACAACGTGGGTTCGGCATCCAGGCCGCCCCAGGCTGCGCTCTCTCAATCGAAACTCGATGGTAGCAAACACTCACATCGTTGCTCCGGCCCGTGCGCTATGCTCGCGCCTCGACCCTTAACTGGACCACGGCATGATGTCTCCCGTCGATCGTCTGCTCGCCGCTGCCGACAACGCGCTGCGTACGATCACCAGCGCCAGCACGGCCGCCCGGCCCTGCCCGCAGCCGGTGCAGGACACCTCTGAAGCCGCTGTGCTCGACGACGCGCAGCGTCGGCTGTCCGGCGCGCTGATGCGCGTCAATCATGTCGGCGAGGTGTGCGCGCAAGCGTTGTACCAGGCCCAGGCGCTGGCCACGCGCGACCCGGCGCTGCGCGCGCACTTCGAGCGTGCGGCGCGCGACGAGACCGATCATCTCGCCTGGACGCAGTCGCGGCTGCGCGACCTCGGCGATCGCGCGAGCCTGCTCAACCCGCTCTGGTATGCGGGTGCGTTCGGCATCGGCTGGCTCGCCGGCAAGACGGGCGATGCCCTGAGTCTCGGGTTCATCGTCGAGACCGAGCGCCAGGTCGAGCGCCACCTGCAAGGCCATCTCGAGCGCCTGCCCGAGGCCGACCACGCGTCGCGCGCGATCGTCGAGCAGATGCGCCAGGACGAGGCCGAACATGCGCTCCAGGCCGAGCAGGCAGGCGCGGCGCCGTTGCCCGCACCGGTGCGATCGCTGATGCGCGTCGCCGCCCGGGTGATGACCGGTACGGCCCACTACCTGTAGCTGCAGCCGCGACGCGGGGTTCAGGTTTCGCGCAGCTCGAAGCTCGTCGTGATCGCTGCCGTCTTGCCGAGCATGATGCTGGCCGAGCAGTACTTCTCGTGCGAGAGCGCAATCGCGCGCTCGACCGCCGCCGCCGCCAGACCACGGCCGCTAACGATGAAATGCATGTGGATGGCGGTGAACACCTTGGGGTCCGCCGGCGCGCGCTCGGCCTTGAGTTCGACCTGGCAGCCGCGCACGTCGTGGCGCCCGCGCTGCAGGATCAGGACCACGTCATAGGCCGTGCAACCGCCGGTGCCGGCGAGCACGGTCTCCATCGGGCGTGGCGCGAGATCGCGCCCGCCGCCGTCGGGTGCGCCGTCCATCGTCAGCAGGTGGCCGCTGCCGGTTTCGGCGACGAAGGCCATGCCGCGCGCAGGAATCCAGTCGATCTTGCAGTCCATGCCGCAATTGTGCCGCCGTCCGGGAGTGCCCGGTTTCTGGAGTGCTCCCACTAGGCCTGGAACGGACCGCATATTGCAGTGCAGCATCGGAGCGCATACACTGCTCTCCAACAGGTGGGCGGGGCTTGCACAGCGTCTCCCGCCACTGGCCGGTTGTCTCCTCCACCCCCCGGGTGGATTCAGCCCAAGGCAGCAATGCCTTGGGCTTTTTTCTGGCCCACGGCGGCGGCGGCGGCTGGCGTAAGATGCGGCGCCGCAACAGGGACGCGCACGAACGTCCGGGAGACCCAAGCACCATGGCCGGCATCCCCCGCCCCCCGCGCAAGCCGGCCAAATCGGCATCGCGCCCCGAGCCGGATTACCTGCAGAAGATCCTGACCGCACGCGTCTACGACGTCGCGATCGAGACCACGCTCGCGCCGGCGCCGCGCCTGTCGGCGCGCCTCGCCAACACGGTGCTGCTCAAGCGCGAGGACGAGCAGCCCGTGTTCAGCTTCAAGCTGCGTGGCGCCTACAACAAGATGGCGCACCTGAGCGCGGCGCACCTCAAGCGCGGCGTGATCTGCGCGTCGGCCGGCAACCATGCCCAGGGCGTCGCGATGAGCGCGCGCAAGCTCGGCTGCACGGCCGTGATCGTGATGCCGGTGACGACGCCCGAGCTCAAGATCGACGCCGTGCGCGCCCTCGGCGGCGAGGTCGTGCTGCACGGCGACAGCTACAGCGACGCCTACCGCCATGCGCTCGAACTCGAGCGCGCGCGCGGCCTGACCTTCGTGCACCCCTTCGACGACCCCGACGTGATCGCCGGCCAGGGCACGATCGCGATGGAAATCCTGCGCCAGCACCAGGGCCCTATCGACGCGGTGTTCGTCGCCATCGGCGGCGGCGGGCTGATCTCGGGCGTGGCGGCCTACATCAAGGCGGTACGGCCCGAAATCAAGGTCATCGGCGTGCAGACCACCGACTCCGACGCGATGACGCGCTCGGTGCGCGCAGGCCGGCGCGTCGAGCTTGCCGACGTGGGCCTGTTCTCCGACGGCACGGCGGTCAAGCTCGTCGGCGTCGAGACCTTTCGCCTGACGCGCAAGCTCGTCGACGACTTCATCCTCGTCGATACCGACGCCGTCTGCGCCGCGATCAAGGACGTGTTCCAGGACACGCGCAGCATCCTCGAGCCTGCGGGCGCGCTCGGCGTTGCGGCGATCAAGCAGTACGTGGAGCAGCACCGCAGCAAGGGCAGAACCTTCGTCGCCATCACCTGCGGCGCGAACATGAACTTCGACCGCCTGCGCTTCGTCGCCGAGCGCGCCGAGGTCGGCGAGGAACGCGAGGCCGTGTTCGCGGTCACGATCCCCGAGGAGCGCGGCAGCTTCAAGCGCTTCTGCGCGCTCGTCGGGCCGCGCAGCGTGACCGAGTTCAACTACCGCATCTCCGACCAGCAGGTGGCGCATGTCTTCGTCGGGCTGGCGACGCACAACCGCGACGAGTCGGCCCGGATCGCGCGCAACTTCATTCGGCACGGCTTCGAGACGCTGGACCTGACGCACGACGAACTCGCCAAGCAGCACCTGCGCCATCTGGTGGGCGGGCGCTCCGAGCTCGCGCGCGACGAGCGGCTGCTGCGCTTCGTCTTCCCCGAGCGGCCGGGCGCGTTGATGCAGTTCCTCTCCAGCCTGCACCCGGAGTGGAACATCAGCCTCTTCCACTACCGCAACCAGGGCGCCGACTATGGCCGCATCCTCGTCGGGCTGCAGGTGCCGCGCGGCGATCGGCGTGCGCTGCGCGAGTTCCTCGACGGCCTGGGCTACCCCTGCGTCGACGAAAGCGACAACCCGGCTTACCGGCTGTTTCTGCGCTGAAGTGAAACCGCATTCGATGCGACCGAGTTGCGACGCCAATGGCGCTCCGAGCGCGATCGGGACGGCGGGGCGCTCTGCTCCGTTCATGCCCGGGGGCAGTGCCCCGGCCTGCCAGGCCGACAGTCCACCGGCGCTGTGCCGGGTCTCCCCGGGGGGGGGGGGGGGGGGGGGGGGGGGGGGGGGGGGGGGGGGGGGGGGGGGGGGGGGGGGGGGGGGGGGGGGGGGGGGGGGGGGGGGGGGGGGGGGGGGGGGGGGGGGGGGGGGGGGGGGGGGGGGGGGGGGGGGGGGGGGGGGGGGGGGGGGGGGGGGGGGGGGGGGGGGGGGGGGGGGGGGGGGGGGGGGGGGGGGGGGGGGGGGGGGGGGGGGGGGGGGGGGGGGGGGGGGGGGGGGGGGGGGGGGGGGGGGGGGGGGGGGGGGGGGGGGGGGGGGGGGGGGGGGGGGGGGCCCGCCGCCGGCCTGCGGCCGTCGGCTCCTCCTCTACTTCACTGCGCAGAGCGCCCCGCCGTCCCGATCCGGCACCGTGCGTCGGTGTTCGACGGCAGGGGAACACCAGCCGTCCCGCCAAGGCCGTCGGGTGGCCGGCGCAGCGAAGTAAAGGGGGAGAGCCGGGCGCAGCCCGGCTCGGAGGACATGAGCGGAGCCGGGCGCCCGATGGCCTTGGCGCGCGCCCGACAGGAACGCGTTGCGCCGCCAACGCAGTGCCGACCCAGCTGCGCCAGTTTCATGCGTCGCGGGTCGCGCGATGCGCGGTGGAGCAACTGAAATGACCGCGCCAGGCTCACTGCGTTGGCTGCGGCAGGCGCTTTGCGCCTTCACATCGCTTCGCGATGTGAGCCTGCGCCGCAACCTTCGGTTGTCGCTGCCCACGGGGGACGCTCAGTCGGTTTGGGACGGCCCGGCACTCGACTGAGCGCGACGCAGGTCACAATCACCCAGGCAAGACTCGATCCCCACGTCGCCATGTCCGCGCAACATTCACTGATCACCCCTACCTCCAACGAACTGCTCGAGCAGGCGCTGCGCGACAAGCTGCAGCGCCGCGCCGGCACGGCCGGGATGCTGGGCGAGCTCGAGCCCCTCGCGATCCGCCTCGGCCTGATCCAGAACACGCTCAAGCCGCGCTTTCATGCGCCGCAGCTCGTGATCTTTGCCGCCGACCACGGCCTCGTCGTCGACGGTATCGCCGCCGGGCAGCGGCGCTCGACCGCGCAACTCGCGCTGAGCCTGCTCGCCGGGCAGCAGCCGGTGTCGGTGTTCGCGCGCATCCAGGGCCTGGCGATGACGGTCGTCGACGCCGGCATCGCCGAAACCATGGCCCAGCAGCCGCACCTGCTCGCACGCAAGATCGCGCACGGCACGCGCAACGCGCGCGTCAATGCCGCGATGACGGTCGACCAGGCGCAGGCTGCGATCCGCGCCGGCATGGAGATCGGCGACGCGATCGAGGGCAACCTCGTCGCCTGCGCCGGCATCGGCGTCGGCGCGCACGAGAGCGCCGCACTCGTGCTGTCGCGGCTGACCCAGTCGCCGGTGCGCGAACTCGTGATCTCCGGCCCCGACATGAAGCAGGACGCCCTGGCCCACCTCCAGGTCGTGATGCAGGGCGCGCAGGGCCGGCACCGCGACGTGACCGATCCGGTCGAGGTGCTGGCGGCCTTCGGCGGCTTCGAGGTCGCGATGATGGTCGGGTTGATGCTGGTCGCAGCGAGCAAGCGCAAGCTCATCATGGCCGACGGCATGCCGGCCTGCGCTGCGCTGATGGTGGCCTCGCACATCGCGCCGGCCGTCACCGATTACTGCGTGTTCTGCCGCAGCCACGGCCACCATGGCCTGGACCAGGCGCTGGCGCTTTTTCACGCCTCGGCGCTGCTCGAACTCGGCATGCAGAGCATCGACGGCACCGGCGCCAGCCTCGCGTTTCCGCTCGTGCGCAGCGCGGCCGCGCTGCTGACCGAAGTCGCGGAGGGCGAGGACGCGGGCCCGACGCTGCCGAGCGACCTCGAGCCTGCGCAAGACGACGCCGACGAAGGCGACGCCAGATCGAGCGCCTGAGCGCGACCCGCGGCCGCGACCTCAGCGCGTCATCGGTGAGCCGGGCCGAGGCCGCGGCGCGCTTGGCGGCGCCGGCGGTTCATCTTCGTCGTCGGATTCATCATCACCACCCGGCGCCTGCGCTGCTGCCGCTTGTTGCGCCGGCGACCGCGGCCCGCCTCCCGGCGCAGCCCCGCGGGCCTGCAACGCGCCGTTGGCAGCGGCACCTGGATTGGGGATCATCGCACCCGGCGCCGCCGCGCGCCCGGCGTCGACTCCTGGAACGGCGCGCGCCAAGGTGCCCGTCGAAGGTGGAGGCAGAGGCGGCAACTCGAGCACCATGCCCGGTGCACCCGGCGCCGCGCCCAGCGAGGCGGACCGGTGCGACACCGCAGTCAGCAGCAGGTCGCCGTCGACACGCGTACCGACCACATAGGCGCGCGGTGCCTTGCCGTCGATCGCGATCAGCGCCACGCCCGCACCCGCCTGCGAGCCTGCACCACTGGCGGCGCCGGCGGGCTTGGGAGCGAGCACGCCGACCAGGCGGAAGCGGCTGCTTTCGGCGACCGGCGCAGGCTCCGCCGGGCCCGCGACCACCGGCGCCGCGCCGAGCAGGCGCGTCAGGTCAGCGCGTGGGCTCGTGCCCGCGCTGACGACCTGGACGGTGGCCGGCAGCGGCGTGGCGCCAGCCCAGAAGCGGTAGCCCCAGAACACCGCGCCCGCCGCAACAAGGGCCCAGATCACGAATGCTGACAATCGAGCCGCCATGGCACGATTATCATTCAGCCCCATCGCCGCCCCGCCCTGAACATGACCGTCATTGCGCCCCATTTCCGCCGCGCCGCGCGCGGCTTCACGCTGATCGAACTGATGGTGGTGCTCGTCATCATCGGCGTGCTCGCCGCGCTGATCGTGCCCAATGTGCTCGACCGCGCCGACGATGCCCGCGTCACCGCCGCGCGCACCGACGTCAACAACCTGATGCAGGCGCTCAAGCTCTACAAGCTCGACAACCAGCGCTTCCCGAGCGCCGAGCAGGGCCTGCAGGCGCTGGTCGCCAAGCCCAATGTCGGCGCCATCCCGCCGAACTGGAAACCCTATCTGGACAAGCTGCCCAACGACCCCTGGGGCAGGCCATACCAGTTCGCCAACCCGGGCGTAAAGGGCGAGATCGATGTCTACAGCCTGGGCGCCGACGGCCAGCCCGGCGGCGAAGGCAAGGACGCTGAAGTCGGCTCCTGGCAGTGAGCTGCGGCGGCGTTGCGCCTGCAGCAAGTGCGCAGCGTAGGCGGCTCATGCCCGGAGCTTGCAGCCCGCGCATCCGCAAGCATGCGGATGCCCCTGCGTGGTCGTGCGTCTGCGCACGGGCGCGCCCGCACGAGCGGCCCAAGCCTTCGCTGCCCAACGGCACGGGGGCAACGCTGCGGCCTGACCATCGGCGCGCGGCGCCGGGCTTCACGCTGATCGAACTGCTGCTGGTGGTGGCGCTGGTCGCCGTCGTGAGTGCGCTGGCCACACTCGCGTTGCGCGACCCGGCAGCCAACCGGCTCGATCAGGAGGCGGCCCGCCTGTCGGCCCTGCTCGAGAGCGCCCGCGCCGAGGCGCGCGCGCTCGGCCTCACCGTGACCTGGCAGCCGGCCGCACGCGACAACGCCGACGGCGCCGACTTCCGCTTCGACGGGTTGCCGCCGTCGCAGGTCATGCCGACGCGCTGGCTCGCGCCCGGCGTCGAGGCGCAGGTCGCGGGCGCAACGGCGCTCGTACTCGGCCCCGAGCCGCTGATCGGCGCGCAGCGCGTGGACCTGCGCCTAGAGGACCAGCGCCTCGCGCTCGCCACCGACGGCCTCGGCCCGTTCGTCCTCGTCTCCGCCACCGATGCGCCTGCAACACCTTAGGCCGCTGCGCGGCTTCACGCTGATCGAAGTCCTGGTCGCGCTGGCGATCGTCGCGATCACGCTCGCCACCGGCATCAAGGCCTCGGGCGCGCTGATGAGCAACGGCCAGCGCCTGGCGGAGGTGAGCGCCGCGCAATGGTGTGCCGACAACGAACTTTCCGGGCTCAAGCTGACAGGCCAGTACCCGGGCATAGGCGACACCGACTTCGGCTGCGAGCAGCTCGGCGCGAACTACCTCGGCAAGCTCGTCGTGCGCCCGACGTTGAACCCCAACTTCCGCCGCGTCGAGGCCTTCGTCACCGACGCCGAGGGGCGCCCGGTCTACTCGCTGGCCACGGTGCTGGCCCGGTACTGACCATGAAGACGCGCAGCGGCCGTCCAAGGGGTTTCACGCTTGTCGAGGTGCTGGTCGCGCTGCTCGTGATGAGCCTGCTCGCCGTGATGGCCTGGCAGGGCGTCGATGGCATGCTGCGCTCGCGCGACGCCAGCCAGGAACACCTCGAACGCACGCTGCGCCTGAACACCGCGCTCGCCCAGTGGCAGCTGGACCTGGCATCGGTGCAGCAGACGCCGGTGGTGCCGGGGTTGCGCTTCGACGGCGCGTCGCTGCAGCTCACGCGGCGCGCAACCGGGGGCTTGCAGCTCGTGGTCTGGTCGCTGCAGGGCGGGCGCTGGCTGCGCTGGTCGGCGCCGCCCACCGCGAGCAGCCGCGACCTGCGCGAGCATTGGCTGCGCAGCCAGCAACTGCAGGGCGGCGAGGCCGGGCAGGTGGTCGTGCTCGACGGCGTCGCGAGCTGGAACGTGCAGTACTTCCGCGCCGACGACAACGGCTGGAGCAACGCCCAGTCGAGCGGTGACGACGCCGAGCCGCCCGACCCTCCCGCAAGCGGGCCGCGCATGGCTGCGCTGCCGCGCGGGGTGCGGCTCTCGGTCGTCTTCGCCGAGGGCAGCGGTTTCGCCGGCAGCGTGCTGCGCGACACCGTGCTCGGGCCGGAATCGTGATCGTGCGGCGCGACAGCCAGGCCGGTGCCGCGCTGCTGACGGCGATGGTCATCGTGACGCTCGTCGCGACGATGGCTTCGGCAATGGTCTGGCAGCAGTGGCGCGCGGTGCAGGTCGAGGCCGGTGAGCGCGCGCGCATGCAGGCGGCCTGGATCCTTACCGGCGCCATCGACTGGGCGCGCCTGATCCTGCGCGAGGACGCGCGCAGCGGCGGGGCCGACTCGCTCGACGAGCCCTGGGCAACGCCGCTCGCCGAGACCCCCCTCTCGACCTTTCTCGCCGCCGACAAGGACCACACCGACGACGCACCCGAGGCCTTCTTGTCGGGCGTGATCACCGACGCCCAGGCGCGCTACAACCTGCGCAACCTGTACGACGAGCAGAAGGGCAAGGTCGATGACGCGGAGGTCGCCGCGTTCAAGCGCCTGTGCGACGCTGCCGGCGTGTCGGCAAGCGTTGCCGACCAGCTCGCCGCGGCGCTCGTCGCAGCCCATGTCGGTGCCGACGACGCGCCGCTGCTGCCGCGCGCGGTCAGGCAGCTCGGCTGGCTCGGCATCGACGCCGAGACGCTGCGCCAACTTGCGCAGCATGTCGTGCTGCTGCCGGTGCGCACCCCGGTCAACCTCAACACGGCGGCCAAGGAAGTGATCGCGGCCGCGACGGGGGCCGAGCTCGCCGACGCCGAGCGTCTGGTCCAGGTGCGCCAGCAATCGCCCTTCAAGACGCTCGACGAGGCGAAGAAGCACCTGCCGCCGGCATTGGTGCTCAACGCGCGCCAGGTCGGCGTCGGGTCGCAGTTCTTCGAGGTGCGCGGCCAGCTCCGCATGGGCGACCGCGTGCTCGTGGAGCGCTCGCTGGTCCAGCGGCGCAACCCCGACGTGGTGACGATACAGCGCGAGCGCGTCAGCCTGAACGACGTTGGAAGCTGAAACTCGCACCGCTGTTCGGGCTTTTCCAATGCTGCGAGCCTGCTACAACAACAGGCCCTAAGTCGTTGATTCGTTGAGACTCGGCTGGTGGCCGACCTAGAATGCCTGTAGGCACCCGATCCCCATGTCCACCCTCGTGATCCCCTTGGCCGCGCGCAGCAGGCTGCGTGCCCGCAGCCCGGGCGGCGCCGAGCCTGACAGCGCGCGCACGCAGCGCGAATACGCCTTCGTGCTCAGCACCGACGGGCTTGCCGTCGCCTCGCACGGTGAATGTGCCGCAGCGCTGTTGCCGCGCGCCGACAACGTGGCCCTGGTGCTGGACGACAGCGACGTGAGCTGGCACCGCATCGAGTTGCCCAGGGCACCACCGGCCAAGCTGCGCGCCGCGCTTGCCGGCGTGCTCGAAGACGCGCTGCTCGAGGATACCGAGGGCGTTCACTTTGCCGTTGCCCCCGACGCCAGGCCCGGCGAGCCGGCCTGGATTGCAGCCGTCGACAAGCCCTGGCTGCAGGCCGAACTCGCCGCACTCGAGCGCAGCAATGTGTTCGTCGACCGTGTGCTGCCGCTGTCCTGGCCCGACGATCCACCCTGCGGCCACTTCACCGAGGACGACGCCGCGGCGGGCGGGTCACTGCGCCTGAATTGGGCCCATGCGAACGGCGTCGCCAGCCTGCGCCTGCAAGGCAGCCTGGCGCGCGAACTGCTCACCCAGCCGCTGCCGCCCGGCACAAGGCTGAGCGCGACGCCCGCCGCGGCGGCCGCTGCCGAACAGTGGCTCGACGCACCGGTCAGCGTGCAGTCGCACGCCGAACGCGCGCTCGACGCGACACGCTCGCTGTGGAACCTGCGCCAGTTCGACCTGGCGCGGCGCAGCCGCGGCTTCCGTGCGCTGCGCGACACCCTGCGCCGCTTGCAGACCCCGGCCTGGCGCCCGCTGCGCATCGGCGTCGTGGCGCTGGCCGCGACCCAGATCGTCGGCCTCAACGCATGGGCCTGGCATCTGCGCGCCACGCTCGCCGATCGGCGCGCGGCCGAGGTCGCGCTGCTGCAGTCGACATTTCCACAGGTGCGTGCGGTGCTCGACGCGCCAGTGCAGATGCGGCGCGAAGTTGCACAGTTGCGCGCCGCCGCGGGCAAGCCCTACGAAGGCGACCTCGAGCCCCTGTTGCAGGCCGCCGCTTCGGCCTGGCCGCCCGCGCAGGCAGCCGTCGAGCAGTTGCGCTTCGAGCCCGGACGGCTCACGCTGACGGCCTCGAACTGGAGCCCGGAGCAGATCGAACAGTTCCGCACCCAGTTGCGGCCGCAGGGCCTGCAAGTCGAGTCCGCCGAAGGACGCCTGGTGCTGAGCCGCGCCCGTGGCGCCGGGGGAACATCGTGAGCCCGGCGGGCTGCCCCAAGGGTGAGCACCGCAGTGCGCAGCACGAAGGTGTGCTCGCTTGAACGCGCGCGCCACCCTGACCTTGCCGGCGCCGCTGGTCGACCTGCGCCAGCGCGGCCTGGCCTGGTGGAATGCGCTCTCGGCGCGCGATCGCCGCATTGCCCGCCTGGGCGGGGGGCTCGTCGCGATCGGCGTCTTGTGGATGGTGGCCGTTCAGCCGGCCTGGCGTTCGATCCGCGACCTGCCGTTGCAGATCGAGCGCGCGGAGGCGCAACTGCAGCAGATGCAGGCCCTGGCCGCGGAGAGCAAGACGCTGCGCGCGGCGACGCCCGTTGCGCCGGCCCAGGCCGCAGCGGCGTTGCGCTCGGCCACGGCCCCGCTCGGCGACAAGGTACGCCTCGTGCAGCAGGGCGAGCGCATGACGCTCAGCCTGAACGGCATCGATGGCCCCGCGCTGCGCGACCTGCTCGCCCAGGCGCGTGCCAGCGCGCGCGCGCGGCCGGTCGAGGCGCAACTCGTGCGCGGCCCCAGGGGTTTCGAAGGCACGCTGGTGCTGAGCCTCGGGGGGGCATCCTGATGCGGCTGCGTCGGGCGTTGCGCCGCACTTCTTCTCGAGCGGCCAGCATGGCGCTGTCGGGATTCGGCCGCGAGTCCGGCTTCGTGCATCAGGCCTGGGACCGCGCGCGCGCAGCCAGCCTGCGCTGGGCCGTCGCCGGTGCGCTGGTCGGGCTGGCGGTCGGCGTGGTCGCGTTTGCGCCGGCGCGCTGGCTGGCGCAGGCCGTGGCTGCGGCGAGCGGCGAGCATGTGCTGCTCGCCGACGCGCGCGGCAGCGTGTGGGCGGGCAGCGCAGTCGCCGTCCTTGCGGGCGGCCCTGGCAGCCGCGATGCGGCGGCGTTGCCGGGCCGGATCGCCTGGTCGCTGGGACTGTCGGGCGCCGGCATCGAAGCCCGGCTGACCCAGGCCTGCTGCCTCAACGGCAGCGTCGCGCTGCGCCTGAGCCCGGGCTTCGGCCGCTGGACGGCGGCGCTGGTGTCGCCCGGAGCCTGGGTCGGCCAGTGGCCGACGGCCTGGCTCGGCGGCCTGGGCGCACCCTGGAATACGCTCCAGCTCGGCGGTACCCTGCGCCTGCTCTCGCCCGGCGTGAACCTGGAATGGGTCGCCGGACGCTGGCGCGTCGACGGCTCGGCCGAACTCGAGTTCATGAACACCTCGTCGCGCTTGTCGACGCTCGACTCGCTGGGCGACTACCGGCTGCAACTGGCCGGCGACGCGGCCAATGCCGGCCAGCCGCAGATCGCGCTCTCGACCCAGTCCGGCGCGTTGCAACTCAGCGGCTCGGGCACCCTGGGGCCGGCCGGCATGCGCTTTCGCGGCGAGGCGCGTGCCGACGCCGGCGCCGAGCAGGCGCTCGCGAATCTGCTCAACATCATCGGGCGGCGCGACGGCGCGCGCTCGCTCATTTCGGTGGGATGACCATGAAACTGCGCGTCGATGCGAGGACAAGCCTGGCCCTCGGCCTGGCCACCGCGATGCTCGTGTGCCTGCTCGCACTGGCGCCGCCCGGCGCGCAGGCACAGTCGAAGAATGCGCGCTTTCGCGGCGAACCGGTGACGCTGAACTTCGTCAACGCCGACATCGAGGGCGTGACGCGCGCGGTGGGCGCGATCGTCAAGCAGCAGTTCGTCGTCGACCCGCGCGTCAAGGGCAACATCACGCTCTACAGCGAAGAGCCGC
Source organism: Ideonella sp. (assembly GCF_016702655.1). Taxonomy (GTDB): domain Bacteria; phylum Pseudomonadota; class Gammaproteobacteria; order Burkholderiales; family Burkholderiaceae_C; genus CAIKUF01. Next base: position 103,992 of record NZ_JADJDO010000003.1, on the reverse strand, counting down.
TCTCGCCGCGCGAGGTCTACCTGAACTACCTCGCCGCGCTGCGCGGCCTCGGCTTCACGGTGGTCGAGGTGGGCGGCCTGTTCAAGGTCGTTCCCGAGGCCGACGCCAAGCTGCAGACCGGCGTCGTCTCGACCGAGCCGACGCCGGCGCGCCAGGGCGACAACGTCATCACGCAGATCTTCCGCCTCCAGCACGAAAGCGCGAACAGCCTGGTCGCCGTGCTGCGCCCGCTGATCAGCCCCAACAACACGATCAATGCGACGCCGGGCAGCAACTCGCTCGTCATCACCGACTACGCCGACAACCTGCAGCGCATCGCCAAGATCATCGCCGCGATGGATACGCCGGCGAGCGGCAACGTCGAGGTGATCCCGCTGCAGCATGCAGTCGCGGCCGACATGCAGGTGCTGGTGCAGCGCCTGGCCGACCCGTCGGGGCAGCCGGGGGGGGCGGCCGCAGCGGGCGGTGCGCCGATGATCCTCGTCGAACCGCGCAGCAATTCGCTCGTCGTGCGCGCGTCCAACCCGGCGCGGCTGTCGCTGATCCGCTCGATCATCGAGAAACTCGACCGTCCGAGCGCGCTCAACAACGGCATGGGCAACATCTGGGTCGTCTATCTGAAGAACGCCGATGCGGTCAAGCTCGCCGCCGTGCTGCGCGCCGCCTTCAGCCCGGGCGGCAGCGGCGCAGGCGCGCAAGCCGCCACGCCGACCGCGCCCGCCGTGCCCGCGGGCGCACCGGGCGGGGCGAGCCCGCAGGCCACGGCGCCGGTCGCGGCGTCGGCCGGGCCATCGACGGGCGGCTTCATCCAGGCCGATCCGGCCACCAACTCGCTCGTCATCACGGCCAGCCTGCCGCTGTACCAGCAGTTGCGCAACGTGATCGAGAAGCTCGACTCGCGCCGGGCGCAGGTCTACATCGAGTCGCTGATCGTCAAGGTCGATGCCGAGAAGATGGCCGACATCGGCATCCAGTGGCAGGCGATCTCGGGCAACCAGAACAGCAACACGGTCGTCGGCGGCGGCACGAATTACTCCGGCAGCGGCAACATCGTCAACCTGACAGGCGCCATCAACCAGGGAACGACAGATGCGCTGACCGCCGCCGCGTTGGCAATCCCGCCCGGCCTGAACGTCGGCTTGCTGAGGAAGATCGGCGACTTCTGGAACATCGGCGCGCTGGCCAAGTTCCTCGAGACCAAGACCGACGCCAACGTGCTCGCGACGCCCAACATGGTCTCGCTCGACAACGAGGAGGCCAAGATCGTCGTCGGCCAGAACGTGCCCTTCCTGACCGGCTCGTACTCCAACACCGGCGGCAGCGGCGCGATCAACCCGTTCCAGACCATCGAGCGCAAGGACGTCGGGTTGACGCTGCGCATCAAGCCGCAGATCGGCGAGGGCGGCACGATCCGGCTCGTGATCTACCAGGAGAACTCGACCGTCGTGCCGTCGAGCCGCACGTCCCCGCAGGGGCTGACCACCGACAAGAGCGCGATCGAGACCACGGTCGTCGTCGACGATGGCCAGATCATGGTCCTCGGCGGCCTCTTGAAGGACGAGTACGGCGGCGGGGTGAGCCAGGTGCCCTTCCTCGGCGACCTGCCGGTCGTCGGACCGCTGTTCCGCACCGACAGCCGCACCCGCACCAAGAGCAACCTGATGGTCTTTCTGCGCCCGATGGTGCTGCGCACGCAGGACGACGCGAACGCGCTGACGCTGGACCGCTATGACCTGATCCGCGCCCAGCAGGCCACGGTGGGCCAGCCGCGCCAGAGCATCGTGATGCCGATCAACGAGGCGCCGGTCGTGCCGTCGATGCAGCAACTGCCGCCCGGCTCGCCGCTGCAGCGCGGCGAGGTGCCGCCCATGCTCGCGCTGCCCGACAGCTCTGCGCAGCCGGCAGGCAGCCCTGCCCCAGCCGCGCCGGCGCAGGTACCCGGGCCCACGGCGCCGAACTGATGACTTCCCCCAAGCTCACTGGGTTGGCTACGGACGGCGCTTCGCGACGTGAGCCTGCGCCGCAACCTTCGGCTGTCGCGGCCCCCACAAGGGGGTGCTCAGCGGCTTCGGGCGGCCGGGCGCCGCTGAGTCGATGAGCGCAAGGCACCCCCTGCCCTACGCCTTCGCGAAGGCGAACACGCTGCTGCTCGAGGACGACGGCGAACAGTTCGTGCTGTGGGCGCCACGCGAGGCGTCCTACCCCGCGCTGTCCGAAGTGCTGCGCCTGTACGACATCGACGTGATGGAGCACGAGGCCGCCGACACGCTCGCGCAGCGCATCGCAGTCGCCTACGCGGGCGGCGAGTCGAGCGCAGCGGCGGTGATCGGCGAAGTCGAGAGCGGCGTCGACCTGTCGCGCATGATGCAGGAGCTGCCGGCGATCGAGGACCTGCTCGAAGCGAGCAACGACGCGCCCATCATCCGCATGTTGAACGCGCTGCTGACGCAGGCCGCCAAGGACGGCGCGAGCGACATCCACATCGAACCCTACGAGCGCTCGAGCTCGGTGCGCTTTCGCGTCGACGGCACGCTGCGCGAGGTGGTGCAGCCCAACAAGGCGCTGCACGCGGCGCTGATCAGCCGGCTGAAGATCATGGCCGAGCTCGACATCGCCGAGAAGCGCTTGCCGCAGGACGGCCGCATCTCGCTGCGCATCGGCGGGCGCGCCGTCGACGTGCGGGTCTCGACGCTGCCCTCGTCGCACGGCGAACGCGCGGTGTTGCGCCTGCTCGACAAGGCCGAGTCGAAATTCACGCTCGAGGGCCTCGGCATGAGCGGCGACACGCTCGCGCGCTTCGACAAGCTCGTCCAGCAGCCGCACGGCATCGTGCTCGTCACCGGCCCCACCGGGTCGGGCAAGACGACGACGCTGTACGCCTCGCTCGGCCGCATCGACACGGCGGGAACGAACGTGCTCACGGTCGAGGATCCGGTCGAGTACGAGCTCGCCGGCATCGGCCAGACCCAGGTCAACGCCAAGATCGACCTGACCTTCGCGAAGGCGCTGCGCGCGATCCTGCGCCAGGACCCGGACGTGATCATGATCGGCGAGATCCGCGACTACGAGACCGCGCAGATCGCGATCCAGGCCTCGCTCACCGGCCACCTGGTGCTCGCCACCGTGCACACCAACGACGCGCCGAGCACCGTGACGCGCATGATCGACATGGGGGTCGAGCCCTTCCTGCTCAGTTCGTCGCTGCTCGGCGTGCTGGCGCAGCGCCTGGTCAGGAAGCTGTGCCCGCACTGCAAGCGCGCCGACGCCCGCGGGCGCTACCACCCGGTCGGCTGCGCCGAGTGCGCGCACACCGGCTACAAGGGCCGCACCGGCGTCTACGAGCTGATGGTCGTCGACGACAAGCTGCGTGGCCTGATCCATAGCCGGGCCGCCGAGTCGCAGATCTTCGTCGCCGCGGAGGCCGCCGGCCTGCACTCGATGCGCGAGGACGGCGAGCGCCTGATCGAGGAAGGCGTCACCTCGGCCGAGGAAGTGATGCGCGTGACGCGGGAATGATGCCTGCCGCACCGACCGCCTGCACGCGCGCCGCGGGCGTCGAGCCCGCGCCGCTCGCCGGCCGCTGCGCTGGTCGATCCCGCCACGTGGCGACGCGAACTCGCGCCGCGGGCATCGAGCCCGCGCCGCTCGCCGGCCGCTGCGCTGGTCGATCCCCGTAAACGGGGCCCCTCGCCCTTCGCTTCGCGTCCTATGCCCGCCTACCGCTACGAAGCGCTCAACGCCGCCGGCAAGGCCAGCAACGGGCTGCTCGAGGCCGACAACGCGAAGGCAGCCCGGGCGCAGTTGCGCGCGCAGGCGCTGGTGCCGCTCGCGGTCACGCCGGTCGCGGCCGGCAACGCCGCCGAGAGCCGGGTGCGCTTCGGCCGGCGAGTGTTCAGCACCACGGGGCTCGCGGTCTGGACGCGCCAGCTCGCCGGCCTCGTGGTCTCGGGCTTGCCGCTGGAGCGCGCGCTGACCGCGCTCGGTGACGAGGCCGAAGACGAGCGCCAGCGTGAGCTCGTCGCGCACCTGAAGAGCGAGGTCAATGCCGGATCGCCGTTCGCGCGCGCGCTGGCGAGTTCGCCGCGCGAGTTCGACGAGGTGTACCGCGCCGTCGTCGCCGCCGGCGAGCAGAGCGGCGCGCTCGGCGGCGTGCTCGAACGCCTCGCCGACGACCTCGAAGAACGCCAGGCGCTCAAGGGCAAGCTCGTCGGCGCGATCGCCTACCCGGCGATCGTGTCGCTGATCGCGGTCGTGATCGTCGTCTTTCTCGTGACCTACGTCGTGCCGCAGGTGGCTTCGGTGTTCACGAGCAGCAAGCGCGCGCTGCCCGGGCTCACGGTGGCGATGCTCGCCATCAGCGCCTTCCTGCGCGACTGGGGGTGGCTACTGCTCGGAGCGACCGTCGCCGCGGGTGTGAGCCTGCGGCTGATGCTGCGCAACGAGGCGTTTCGCGAGCGCTTCGACGCCGCGCTGCTCGGCGTGCCGCTCGCCGGGCGCCTGGCGCGCGGCTACAACGCGGCGCGTTTTGCCGGCACGCTGGCAATGCTCGCCGGCGCCGGCGTGCCAATCCTGAAGGCGTTGCAGGCGGCCGCCGAGACGCTGTCCAACCGCGCCATGCGCGCCGACGCGCTCGACGCGCTGGTGCAGGTGCGCGAGGGCGCGCCGCTCGCGTCGGCGCTGGCGACGAAGAAGCGCTTCCCGGGCCTGCTCGCGATGTTCGCGCGGCTCGGCGAGCAGACCGGCCAGTTGCCGCAGATGCTCGACCGCGCCGCGCGCCAGCTCGGCGCCGAGATGCAGCGCCGCGCGATGGCCGCGGCAACCCTGCTCGAGCCTTTGTTGATCGTCGCGATGGGCGGCGTCGTGATGCTGATCGTGCTCGCCGTGCTGCTGCCCATCATCCAGCTCAACACCTGGGTCAAGTAGGCGCGCGGGCGCGGCGGGTGGTTTCCCGCCCCTCGTTTCGGGGTGGCATGCAACAGGCACGCAACAAGCGTGGGTTTGACACTTTGTTCCGGCGGCGAAGCAGGGTAGGCTTTGCTTCAATCGGTTCACGCAGTGCTTCAGGGAGGTTGTCGATGAACACTTGCCAGGACATGGTTCCGTATTCGCCGCGCAGCGGCATTCCGATCGCGCGCATGCGCAGCGTCTACCGCGTCGACGAAGTCGGCCGCAGGCTCGACAAGCTGCCCCCGAAGGAGCACGAGAGCCTGCGCGCCACCTACGAGCGCATGCTCGAGCGCGGCCCGGAGCGGCTGCAGGTCAAGCCCTCGGGGCTGCCGGTGATGGAGCACCTGTACGACGAACTGCCGAACTTCCACACCGTGCTCGACGACGTGCGACGCCAGCTCGCGCTGTGCGAAGACAGCCGCGACGCGCTCGAGATCACGCCGCTGCTGCTGCTCGGGCCGCCCGGCGTCGGCAAGACCCACTTCGCGCGCGAGCTGGCGCAGTTGCTCGGCACCGGCATGGGCTTCGTCTCGATGAGTTCGCTCACCGCCGGCTGGCTCCTTTCCGGCGCTTCGTCGCAATGGAAGGGCGCGCGCCCGGGCAAGGTCTTCGAGGCCCTCGTCGACGGTCCCTATGCGAACCCGGTGATGGTCGTCGACGAGATCGACAAGGCGCGCGGCGAGCACGCCTACGACCCGCTCGGGGCGCTCTACAGCCTGCTCGAACAGGACACCGCGGGCCAGTTCACCGACGAGTTCGCCGAGGTGGCGATCGACGCCAGCCAGGTGATCTGGGTCGCCACCGCGAACGACGAGCGCGCCATTCCAGACCCCATCCTGAACCGGATGAACGTCTACGAGGTCCAGGCGCCGGACCGCGACGCGGCGCGCGCGATCGCGCTGCGCCTGTACGCCAGCATCCGCAGCGCGCACGACTGGGGCGGCCGCTTCGACCCCGAGCCGGCCGAGGAGGTGCTCGCGCGCCTCGCCGAGATGGCGCCGCGCGAGATGCGCCGCGCCTGGATGACGGGCTTCGGCAATGCCAAGCTTGCCGGACGCGACCATGTCGCGCCCGCGGACCTGCCCGACGCCCAGGGCCGGCGCGCGCCGATAGGCTTCGTGCAATAGACGGCCCGGCCGCCCGCCAGGAGCGCGCTGCTCAGCCGGCGGCGCAGCGCCGGCGCAGCGTCTGCCCCGCGACGAAGAGATCGCGCTCGATCGCCGCGCGCACTGCCGCGCCGTCGCGCCGCCTATCATCCGCCCCATGCCCGCCTCGCTTGCCGGTCAGCTCGTCGTGGCCATCTCGTCGCGCGCGCTGTTCGACTTCGAGGAAGAGAACCGCGTCTTCGAGGCCACCGACGACCGCGCCTACATGCAGCTCCAGCTCGACCGGCTCGACAAGCCGGCCCGGCCCGGCGTTGCGTTCTCGCTCGTCAACAAGCTGCTTGCGTTCAACGCGCCCGACGCAGCGCGCGTCGAGGTCGTGATCCTGTCGCGCAACGACCCGGTCTCGGGCATGCGCGTCTTCCGTTCGGCCAAGCACTACGGCTTGCCGATCCAGCGTGGCGTGTTCACGCGCGGCGAGTCGCCGTGGCGCTATCTGCGGCCGCTCGCCGCAAACCTGTTCCTCTCCACCAACGAGGCCGACGTGCGCTCTGCACTTGCGGCCGACGTGCCCGCGGCGCGCGTCTACCCGCACTCGGCACGCGCATCCGACGCGCACCCGAACGAGGTGCGGATCGCCTTCGACGGCGACGCGGTGCTGTTCTCCGACGAGGCCGAGCGCGTCTACCAGCGCGACGGGCTCGATGCCTTCCAGGCCCACGAGCACGAGCGCGCCGCGACGCCGCTCGCGGCGGGCCCGTTCAAGCCGCTGCTCGAGGCGCTGCAGCACTTGCAGCGCGAGCCGGCGCAGGGCATGCGCATCCGCACCGCGCTCGTCACCGCGCGCAGCGCGCCCGCGCATGAGCGCGCGATCCGCACCCTGATGGGCTGGAACATCGAGGTCGACGAGGCGATGTTCCTCGGCGGCCTGGCCAAGGGCGAATTCCTGCGCGAGTTCGAGCCCGACTTCTTCTTCGACGACCAGACCGGCCACATCGAGAACGCCGCCGCGCATGTGCCGGCCGGCCATGTGGCGGCAGGTGTCGCCAACGGCTGAGTGCCTGCCCGGCGCAGGCCGACTCTCTGCCCCTGGCTCGCTGAGTTGGCTGCGGCCGGCGCTTCGCGCCTTAACATCGCTTCGCGATGTGAGCCTGCGCCGCAACCTTCGGTTGTCGCGTCCCCCAAGGGGATCTCGGCCGGCTTGGGGCGGCCCGGCGCCGGCCGAGCCGCGCGCTATTGCGGCATGTGCTCGCGCAGCGCCTGCAGGTCGAGCACGCGAACGCCACCGTACTCGATGCGGATGCAGCCATGCTGCTGCAGGCTGTGCAGCGACTCGTTGACACGCTGGCGCGACAGGCCGACGAGGTAGCCGAGTTCCTGCTGCGTGATGCGCAGCAGGCTGCCGACGCCCGGATAGAGCACCGGGTGGAACAGCGCCGCCAGGCTGCGCGCGACGCGCACGTCGGGATCGCTCATGCGGTCGATTTCGCGCGCGCCGATGAACTGGCCCAGGCGCTCGTTCAACTGCTGCATCACGAAGCGGTTGAACGGGATGCTGCGCGCGAGCAGCCAGTGAAACGTCTCGACGCCAAGCCCGGCAACGACGCTCCTGCGCAGGGCCTGGATGTTGTAGCGGTAGGCCTCGCGCTTGATCACCGTGCCCTCGCCGAACCAGCCGCCGGGCGGCATGCCGGTGAAGGTGATGGGCACGCCGACCGCGGTGTCGTTGCTCATCTTGAGCAGGCCGTCGATGACGCCGAACCAGTAGGTCACCGGCCGGCCGACGCGGCACAGCAGTTCGCCGGCAGCTACCTGCACCACGCGCAGGTCGGCAAGGGCCCGCTCGCGCTCGTCTGGCTGCAGCGCGCTGAGCCAGGGAATGTCGTGCAGCTCCGCAGCCGCCGCGTGGCGGGCGCGCTTGAGCAGCGGCAGGGCAGGCACGGGGACAACGGGGAGGCTCATGCGGGAAATCACCGACAGGGCTGACCCTAGGATTGTCGGCACAACGACAACATGGCGTCAAACATCCGCCTAGGATCGCGGCTCACCATCGCCTCCAGGGAGACTTCCAGGGTGCAGACGACCTTCCCCCGCCTGATGCTGCAGCATGCCGCCGAACGGCCGCAGTCGCCTGCACTGCGCGAGAAGGAGTACGGCATCTGGCAGACGACGACCTGGGGTGAACTTGCGCTACTCGTGCGCGACCTCGCCGGCGGCCTGGCCGCAGCGGGCCTCGCGCGCGGACAGCACCTCGTCGTCGTCGGCTCGAACCGGCCGCGCCTCTACGCGGTGATGCTGGCCGCGCAGTCGCTCGGCGCGGTGCCGATCCCGCTCTACCAGGACGCGGCGGCGGCCGAGTTCGTGTTCCCGATCAACAACGCCGAGGTCGCGTTTGCCATCGTCGAGGACCAGGAGCAGGTCGACAAGCTGCTCGAACTGCGCGCGCAATGCCCGCTGCTCGCGCGCATCTGGTACGACGATCCGCGCGGGTTGCGCAACTATGCCGAGCCCGGCCTGGCGGCGCTCGACGACCTGATCGCAACCGGCCGCGAGCATGGCCGGCAGCACCCTGGCTTCTTCGACGCCGAGGTCGCCAAGGCCGACCCGCAGGACGTGGCGGCGATGTTCTTCACCTCGGGCACGACCGGCAACCCCAAGGGCGTGGTGCACACCCACTTCACGCTGCTCGACCGCGCCGCCGCGGGCGCGCGCTTCGACAAGCTCACGGCGGCCGACGAGGTGCTCGCCTACATGCCGCCAGCCTGGATCGGGCAGAACATCTTCAGCTACGCGCAGTGGCTGGCCTGCGGCTACGTCGTCAACTGCCCCGAGTCGGCAGCCACGGTGACGATCGACCTGGGTGAGATCGGCCCGACCTACTACTTCGCCCCGCCGCGCATCTTCGAAGGCCTGCTGACGACGGTAATGATCCGCATGGAGGATGCGGGCCGCGTCAAGAAGTGGCTGTTCGACCACTTCATGGCGCTCGCGCGCCGCGTCGGCCCGGCGCTAATGGACGGCAAGCCGGTGTCGGCGCTCGACAGGCTGCACTACCGGCTCGGCGATCTCTTCATCTACGGCCCGCTGCGCAACACGCTCGGCTTCTCGCGCGTGCGCGTGGCCTACACCGCGGGCGAGGCGATCGGCCCGGACCTGTTCACCTTCTACCGCTCGATCGGCATCAACCTCAAGCAGCTCTACGGCTCGACCGAGACCGCGGTGTTCGTCTGCCTGCAGCCCGACCACGAGGCCAAGGCCGACACGGTGGGCGTGCCGATCGAGGGTGTCGAGATCAGGGTCGCCGACAACGGCGAGATCCTCGTCAAGTCGCCGGGCCTGCTGAAGGAGTACTTCAAGAACCCGGCCGCCACCGCCGAGGTACTGACCGCGGATGGCTGGTACCACACCGGCGACGCCGGCTTCCTCGACGCCGGCGGGCACCTGAAGATCATCGACCGCGCCAAGGATGTCGGCCGCATCGTCGGCGGCGCCAACGAAGGCGCGATGTTCGCGCCCAAGTACGTCGAGAACAAGCTCAAGTTCTTCCCGTTCATCAAGGAAGCGGTGGCCTTCGGCGACCAGCGCGAGAAGGTCTGCGCCTTCGTCAACATCGACATGGAGGCGGTCGGCAACTGGGCCGAGAAGCGCAACCTGCCCTACGCCGGCTATACCGACCTCGCTGCCAAGCCCGAGGTGCTGGAGCTGATCCGCGACTGCGTCGAGAAGGTCAACGCCGACCTCGCCGCCGACGCGATGCTCGCCGGCAGCCAGATCAGCCGCTTCCTGGTGCTGCACAAGGAGCTCGACGCCGACGACGGCGAGATGACGCGCACGCGCAAGGTCAAGCGCGGCTTCATCAACGACAAGTACCGCGTCCTCGTCGACGCCCTCTACGGGGACAAGAGCGAGCAGTTCATCGAGACCGCGGTCAAGTTCGAGGATGGGCGCAGCGGCAGCGTCTCGGCAACCTTGAAGATCATCGACGCCAAGGTGCTGGCGCCGGTGCGAAAGGCCGCCTAGGATGACGGCCCCCAAGCTCGCGGCTGCGCCGCTTCACTGCCCCCCCGGGGGGCGCTCAGCGCCCTTGGGGCGGCCCGGCGGGCGCTGAGATGACCCCCCCCCCGCGGACCCGACGCGGCTGCGCCGCGCCCCCGTCGCCTGGCGGCGGGGGCCCTCCGGGGCGGCGGGCGCTGAGATGACGACCCCCAAGCTCGCGGCTGCGCCGCTTCACTGCCCCCCCGGGGGGCGCTCAGCGCCCTTGGGGCGGCCCGGCGGGCGCTGAGATGGCCGAGCGCAAGATCGGCGAGGTCATCCTCGATGTCAACAACATCTCGCTCGCCTTCGGTGGCGTGAAGGCGCTCACCGACATCAGCTTCAACGTGCGCGAGCACGAGGTGCGCGCGATCATCGGGCCCAACGGCGCGGGAAAGAGCTCGATGCTCAACTGCATCAACGGCGTGTACACCCCGCAGCAGGGCTCGATAACCTTCCGCGGCAAGACCTTCAGCCACATGAACAGCCGCCAGGTGGCTGAGATGGGCATCGCGCGCACGTTCCAGAACCTGGCGCTCTTCAAGGGCATGAGCGTGATCGACAACATCATGAGCGGGCGCAACCTGAAGATGCGCACCAACATTTTCCAGCAGGCGATCCGCTGGGGCGCCGCCGAGCGCGAGGAGTGCGAGCACCGCGCCTTCGTCGAGCACATCATCGACTTCCTCGAGATCCAGGCCTACCGCAAGACGCCCGTCGGGCGCCTGCCCTACGGGCTGCAGAAGCGCGTCGACCTCGGCCGCGCGCTCGCGATGGAGCCGCAGGTGCTGCTGCTCGACGAGCCGATGGCCGGCATGAACGTCGAGGAGAAGCAGGACATGAGCCGCTTCATCCTCGACGTCAACGACGAGTACGGCACCACCGTCGTGCTGATCGAGCACGACATGGGCGTGGTGATGGACATCAGCGACCGCGTCGTCGTGCTCGACTACGGCAAGAAGATCGGCGACGGCACGCCCGACGAAGTGCGCGCCAACGAGGACGTGATCACCGCCTATCTTGGGACGAGCCACTGATGACGAGCATCGAAGCAACGGGCCCGGCGCCGGGCCGCCCCAAGGCGGGCCCGACCCCCGCGGGGGGTGGTTCGCCGTACCCGGCGAACCGGGGGCGGACATAGCGATGGGACCCTTCCTCGAAACGCTGATCGGCGGCCTGATGACGGGCATGCTGTACTCGCTGGTCGCCCTCGGCTTCGTGCTGATCTTCAAGGCGAGCGGCGTGTTCAACTTCGCGCAGGGCGCGATGGTGCTCTTTGCCGCGCTCGCGATGGCGCGTTTCGCCGAGTGGATCCCGGCGCTGCTGGGCATCGACAGCAAGCTGCTCGCCAACCTGCTCGCCTTCGCCGCGGCGATGCTGGTGATGGTCGCGGTGGCCTGGGCGATCGAGCGCTTCGTCCTCGGCAAGCTCGTCAACCAGGAAGGCATCACGCTGCTGATGGCGACCCTCGGCATCGCCTACTTCATGGACGGCTTCGGCCAGACGCTGTTCGGCAGCGATATCTACAAGATCGACATCGGGCTGCCCAAGGACCCGATGTTCCTGTTCGAGAGCGTCTTCGAGGGCGGCGTGCTGCTCAACAAGGAAGACCTCTACGCCGCGGCGATCGCCGCGGCACTGGTCGTGCTGCTGACGCTGTTCTTCCAGTACACCGGCACCGGCCGCGCGCTGCGCGCCGTGGCCGACGACCATCAGGCGGCACAGTCGATCGGCATTCCGCTCAACCGGATTTGGGTCATCGTCTGGAGCGTCGCCGGCGTGACCGCGCTCGTCGCCGGCGTGATCTGGGGCAGCAAGCTCGGCGTCCAGTTCTCGCTCACGCTGGTGGCGCTGAAGGCGCTGCCGGTGGTGATCCTGGGCGGCCTGACCTCGGTGCCGGGCGCCATCATCGGCGGCCTGATCATCGGCGTGGGCGAAAAGCTGTCCGAGGTCTATCATCGGCCCGTCGTTCGGCGGCGGCATCGAGATCTGGTTCGGCTACGTGCTCGTCCTGTTCGTGCTGCTCGTGCGCCCGCAGGGGCTGTTCGGCGAGAAGATCATCGATCGGGTCTGAACATCATGCTGTACAGGGAAAACGGCCAGTTCAAGACCAGCTACCGCGCCGACCAGCAGGTCTTCGCGATCGCGCAGGATCGCGTCGCGATCTGGCTGCTGCTGGCGTTCGCGGTGATCGGCGTGCCCTTGCTGATCCAGGACGACTACCTGTTCCGCGCCATCCTGATCCCGTTCCTGATCCTCGCGCTGGCCGCGCTCGGGCTGAACATCCTGGTCGGCTACTGCGGGCAGATCTCGCTCGGCACCGGCGCCTTCATGGCGGTGGGCGCCTATGCCGCCTACAACCTGTTCGTGCGCATCGAGGGCATGCCGATGCTCGTCGCGATCCTCGCGGGCGGCTTCTTCGCCATGCTCGCGGGCATCGTGTTCGGAATCCCGTCGCTACGCATCAAGGGCCTGTACCTCGCCGTGGCCACGCTCGCGGCGCAGTTCTTCTGGGACTGGGCCTTCCTGCGCATCAAGTGGTTCACCAACAACTCGTCGTCGGGGTCGGTGTCGGTCGCCGACCTGTCCGTCTTCGGCCTGCCGGTCTCTTCGCCGGTGCAGAAGTACCTGTTCTGCCTCGCCGTGCTGGTGGTATTCGCCGTCGCGGCGAAGAACCTCGTGCGCAGCCACATCGGCCGCGAGTGGATGGCGATCCGCGACATGGACGTGGCCGCCGCCGTGATCGGCATCCGCCCGGTCTATGCCAAGCTGAGCGCGTTCGCCGTGAGTTCCTTCATCGTCGGCGTGGCCGGCGCGATGTGGGGCTTCGTCCACCTGGGCTCGTGGGAGCCTGCGGCATTCTCGATCGACCGCTCGTTCCAGTTGCTGTTCATGGTGATCATCGGTGGGCTGGGCTCGATCATGGGCAGCTTCTTCGGCGCCGCGTTCATCGTCGTCCTGCCGATCTTCCTCAACCAGTTCCTGCCCTGGATCGGCCGCCTGATCGGCGTGGAGATCGGCACCGCCGCTGTCTCGCACACCGAGCTGATGCTCTTCGGCGCCCTGATCGTCTTCTTCCTGATCGTCGAGCCGCACGGCCTGGCCCGGCTGTGGTCGATCGGCAAGGAGAAGTTGCGCCTGTGGCCCTTCCCGCATTGACTCCCCCGCCTCCCGTCCCGTCCGTCCATTGATCCACCCCTAAGGAGACAAACGATGAAACTCAGAAACCTCGCCCTCGCGGCGGCCGTCGGCGCCGCCACGCTGGCCGGCATGGCCCAGCAGGCCTACGCCCAGGCCAAGGAGCAGTTCTTCCCGGTTCTGGTCTACCGCACCGGTGCCTATGCGCCCAACGGCGTGCCGGTGGCCAACGGCTGGATCGACTACTTCAAGCTCATCAATGCCCAGGGCGGCATCAACGGCGTGAAGATCATCTACGAAGAGTGCGAAACCGGCTATGCCACCGACCGCGGCGTCGAGTGCTATGAGCGCTTGAAAGGCAAGCACGGCGGAGCGACGCTGTTCCAGCCGCTGTCCACCGGCATCACTTTCGCGCTGACAGAGAAAGCGCCGGGCGACAAGATTCCCTTGATCACCTCCGGCTACGGCCGCAGCGAGAGCACCGACGGAATGGTCTTCAAGTGGAACTTTCCGTTGGCAGGCACGTACTGGGACGCGGCTGACATCCTGATCCAGCACATCGCCAAAAAGGAAGGGGGCCTCGACAAGCTCAAGGGCAAGAAGATCGCGCTTGTCTATCACGACAGCCCGTACGGCAAGGAGCCGATCGCGCTGCTGCAGGAACGCGCCAAGATGCACGGCTTCGAACTGCAGCTGCTGCCTGTCACGCACCCGGGCGTCGAGCAGAAAGCGACCTGGCTGCAGATCCGCCAGAGTCGGCCGGACTATGTCTTCCTGTGGGGCTGGGGGGTGATGAACTCGACCGCGCTCAAGGAAGCGGTGGCCACGGGCTACCCGCGCGAGAAGATGTACGGCGTGTGGTGGGCCGGCGCCGAGCCCGATGTCAAGGACGTGGGCGACGGCGCGAAGGGCTACAACGCGCTCGCGCTGCAGCACGGCGCCGTCAAGGATGCCAAGGTCGTCCAGGACATCCTCAAGCTCGTCCACGACAAGAACCAGGGCACGGGTCCGCGCGACGAAGTCGGCCAGGTGCTCTACATGCGCGGGCTGATGAGCGCCATGCTGGGCGTAGAGGGCGTGCGCCGCGCGCAAGAGCGCTTCGGCAAGGGCAAGGTCATGACCGGCGAGCAAGTGCGCTGGGGCCTGGAGAACCTGGCGCTGGACCAGAAGAAGCTCGACGCGCTCGGCTTTGCCGGTGTGATGCGGCCGATCAGCACGAGTTGCGCCGACCACCGCGGCGCGACCTGGGCGCGCGTGCACACCTGGGACGGGACGAAGTGGGTCTTCAGCAGCGACTGGTACGAGAGCGACTCGGCGGTCATCAAGCCGATGGTCAAGTCTGCCGCCGACAAGTACGCCGCCGAGAAGAAGCTCCCGCGCCGCACGGCGGAGGATTGCCAGGCTTGAACCGCGACGCGGTTCAAGCCTGCGTCGCCCGACTGCACCGCTCCCTCCCCCTCCCTCCCTCCGGGAGGGAGGGGTCTCAGACTCCCCAGCCCCTCCGGGAGGGGCGGGCTCCTTCGGAGCCCTCGTCCAAGCGCCGCGCGCGGCGCTTGGACGAGTCAAGGGCCAGACCATGAGTGCACCCAACATCCTCCTCAACGTCAACGGCATCGAGGTCATCTACAACCACGTGATTCTCGTGCTCAAGGGGGTGTCGCTGCAGGTGCCCGAGGGCGGCGTGGTCGCGCTGCTCGGCGGCAACGGCGCCGGCAAGACGACCACGCTGCGCGCGGTCAGCAACCTGCTTGCCGGCGAGCGCGGCGAGGTCACCAAGGGCTCGATCGAGCTGCGCGGCGAGCGCATCGAGAAGCTCTCGACCGCCGACATGGTGGAGCGCGGCGTGATCCAGGTCATGGAGGGCCGGCACTGCTTCGCCCACCTGTCGATCGAGGACAACCTGATGACGGGCGCTTACACGCGCAAGGACGGCCGCGCGGCGGTGGCGCAGACCCTCGAGAAGGTCTATGCCTACTTCCCGCGCCTGAAGACGCGGCGTGGCAGCCAGGCCGCCTACACCTCGGGCGGCGAGCAGCAGATGTGCGCGATCGGCCGCGCGTTGATGGCCAACCCCAAGATGGTGCTGCTCGACGAGCCATCGATGGGCCTCGCGCCGCAGATCGTCGAGGAGGTGTTCGAGATCGTGAAGGACTTGAACTCGAAGGAGAACGTGACCTTCCTGCTCGCCGAGCAGAACACCAACATGGCGCTGCGCTATGCCGACTACGGCTACATCCTCGAGAGCGGCCGCATCGTGATGGATGGCGCGGCGCGCGACCTCGCCAACAACGAGGACGTGAAGGAGTTCTACCTTGGCGTCGGCGGCGGCGACCGCAAGAGCTTCCGCGACGTCAAGAGCTACCGGCGGCGCAAGAGGTGGCTGGCGTGACCGGCGAAGGCTCGTTCTTCGACCCACCCGCGTTCCGGCCCGACGACGCCCTGCAGCAGTTGCAGCGCACGCTGCGCTCGCTCGGTGGCCTCGCCGAGCGCGCCGGGCAGTTCGAATGGAAGGGGCGGCCCGCGGTCACGCTGGCGGTCCGAGGCGGCGCGATCGACGCGTGCCTCGCCCGCAAGCCGCTGACGAGGCCCGAATGGGAGACACGCACGCTCAAGAATGGCGCCGACGTGCGCCGCTTCGTCGACGACGTGAAGCAGCGCCTTGCGCGCTGGAGGGATGCCGATGAGTGAGACTTCAGCCGCCTACGACGCGCTCGAGCGCCGCGATCCGGCCACGCGCGAGCGCGCGCAGCTGGCCGCGCTGCCGGCGATGGTGGCGCACGCACAGGCGTGCGCGCCGGCCCTCGCGGCCATCCTGCGCGGCGTCGATGCCGCATCGATCACGAGTCGCGCGGCACTGGCCCGGCTGCCGGTGACGCGCAAGTCGGCGTTGCTCGAACTCCAGCAGGCCAGCCGCAGCCGTGCCGATACGGCGCGCGAGCCCTTCGGCGGCTTCTCCGCGATCGGCTGGTCGGCGCTCGTCGCGGCGCCGCGCGGCGCGCGCCGCGTGTTCCAGTCGCCCGGCCCGATCTACGAGCCCGAGGGCCAGGCTCCCGACTACTGGCGCATCGCGCGCGCGCTCTTCGCCGCCGGGTTTCGCGCCGGCGACCTGATCCACAACAGCTTCAGCTACCACCTGACGCCGGGCGCCTTCATGATGGAGACCGGCGCGCACGCGATCGGCTGCACCGTCTTCGCTGGCGGCGTCGGCAACACAGAGCTGCAGCTGCAGGCCATGGGCGACCTGCAGCCACAGGGCTACACCGGCACGCCGAGTTTCCTCAAGATCCTGCTCGACAAGGCGGCCGAGCTCGGCATCACCATGCCCTGGCTGCGCAAGGCCCTCGTTTCCGGCGAGGCCTGCCCGCCGTCGCTGCGCGACTGGCTGCGCGAGCGCGGCGTCGAGGCCTACCAGTGCTACGCGACGGCCGATGTCGGCCTGATCGCCTACGAGACCGCAGCGCGCGAGGGCCTCGTCGTCGACGAGGGCGTGATCGTCGAGATCGTGCGACCCGGCACCGACGACCCGGTGCCCGAGCCGGCACCGGGGCAGGCGCCCGAAGTCGGCGAGGTCGTCGTGACCTCGCTGAACCCGGACTATCCGTTGATCCGCTTCGGCACCGGCGACCTCTCGGCCGTGCTGCCCGGGCCCTGCCCGAGCGGGCGCACGAACACGCGCATCCGCGGCTGGATGGGGCGCGCCGACCAGACCGCCAAGGTGCGCGGCATGTTCGTGCATCCGGGCCAGGTGGCCGAAATCGTGCGCCGCCACGCCGAGATCGCGCGCGCCCGGCTCGTGATCGCCGGCGAGATGGCCAACGACCGCATGACGCTCAAGGTCGAACTCGGCGGCGCAGAGCGAGAAGGCCTTGCGGGGCGCGTTGCCGAGACCATCCGCGACGTGACCAAGCTGCGTGGCGAGGTGGAAATCTGCGCTGGGGGTAGCTTGCCCAACGACGGCAAGATCATCGACGACACGCGCCAGCTCGCCTGACGCCCCGCCGCCCGGCGCGCCGCGCCGCAGCGCCGGCCCAAGCGGGGCCCTACCCTCGCGGAGGGTCGCTCGCCGCACCCGGCGAGCGGGTGTCGTCGCTCAGGGTTTCTTCTGCGCGATGATGCAGCGGATGCCGGCGGACTCGCGCCCCGTGTTGAAGGTCGATGCGATGCCGGAGACGTAATCGTCGGCCGTGATCCGGTTCAATTCGTAGCGCGATGTCATGTCGACGAAGTACGCGCTGTAGAGCGACGAGCCCGGGTTCATCAGCTGGCTGATCGTGAGCTCACCCAGGCGCGTGGTACCGCAGACTCGTTCGACCTGGTTCAGGTAGGCACTGGATTGCGGACCTGGCTGCCAGGCATCGGGTGCACAGCCGGCGAGGGCAAGCGCAGCCGACGCGCCGACCGCAGCCAAGCGCCCAGCGCGAACGGACCGCCACGCCACCGCAGGACGTCTGCGCAAGGCAGGAGGGTGGGCATGTCGCGCCATGAAGTCTCCTCGATTGGGGCACGCCTCGCGCAGGGTGCCAAGCGCAGGCCGGGTCGCGCCATTATGCCCATCGCCTTGCAAGGCGGCGCCGGGCCGGCAGCGTCGCGCGCACGCACTTACGTAGTTTCCGTAATGCGGCGCCACTTGCGCAAAGCTAGCATGTCGAAGCCCCACCTGACCACGAGGATCGACGACGATGAACAAGCTCTTGACCACGACGCTGCTGGCCCTGGCCGCGACTACCGCGCTTGCCGAGTATCCGGAAAAGCCGATCACCATCGTCGTGCCGTTCGCGGCCGGCGGCCCGACCGACAAGGTCGCGCGCGACCTGGCCGAGGCGATGCGCAAGCCGCTCGGTGGCGCGACGGTCGTGATCGAGAACGTCGGCGGCGCCGGCGGCACGCTGGGCGCGGCCAAGGTGGCGCGCGCCGCGCCTGACGGATACACACTGCTGCTGCACCACATCGGCATGAGCACCTCTCCGGCGCTGTACCGCAACCTGCAGTTCAAGACGCTGGACGACTTCGAGTACCTGGGCATGATCAACGAAGTGCCGATGACGCTCATCGGCCGACCCACGCTGCCGGCAAGCAACTACGCCGAACTCGCCAAGTGGATCGAGGCCAACAAGGGCAAGGTCAACCTCGCCAACGCCGGTCTGGGCGCGGCGTCGCACCTGTGCGGGCTGCTCTTCATGAGCGCGATCAAGGTCGACATGCAGACGGTTCCCTACAAGGGCACCGCGCCGGCGATGACCGACCTGATCGGCGGCCAGGTCGACATCATGTGTGACCAGACGACCAACACGACGACGCAGATCGAGGGCGGCAAGGTCAAGGCCTTCGCCGTGACCTCGCCCAAGCGCCTGACGACGCCGGCGCTGGCAAAGCTGCCAACGCTCGACGAGTCGGGTCTGAAGGGCTTCAACGTCAGCATCTGGCACGCCCTCTACGCGCCCAAGGGCACGCCCAAGGCCGTGCTCGACAAGATCAACACGGCGATGAAGACCGCGCTCAAGGACCCCGACTTCATCAAGCGCGAGGAAGCGTTGGGCGCGGTGATCGTCACCGACGGGCGCCTGAATGGCGCCGAACACAAGAAGTTCGTCGAGGCCGAGATCGCTAAGTGGTCGCCTATCATCAAGGCGGCCGGGGTCTACGCCGACTGAGGACGTTCGCCCCTGCCTGCGCAGGGGCGAACGCCTCAGGCGGGGTCCGAGCTCTGCGAGGACGCGGCCTGCAAGGCCAACCGAGAACGCCGAAGCGGGAGGCGCCCGGTCGGCGCCGTCGGTCTCTCGACCCGCGCCTGCTCGACGCGCTGATCGAGGGCGATTACAGCGGGTCCTTCTGATCGGCGAAGTGCGCCTCGACGTCGAGCGGCAGCAACTGGATCGACGCGCGCAGGCCCGGTACCTCGGCCATCAACGCCTGCTCGACGCTGGTGCGCAGCGCCGCTGCGCGGCCGAGGGTCCAGGTCGACGGCATGTGCATGTGCACGTCGACGAAGCGGCGCTGGCCGGCGCGGCGCGTGACGATGTGGTCGAAGCGGATCGCCGGGTGCGCGAACTGCGCCAGCGTGCGGTCGATCTGGTCGCGCACCTGGGGCTCGACCGCGCTGTCCATCAGGCCCTCGATCGAGCGCAGCGCGAGGCCCCCGCCTTCGCGCAGGATGTTCAGCGCCACGCCGATGGCCAGCAGCGGGTCGAGCCAGAGCCAGCCCGTCAGCGGCACTAGCAGCAGGCCGGCCACAACGCCCGCCGAGGTCCACACATCGGTGAAGAGGTGGCGCGCGTCGGCCTCGAGCGCGATCGAACGGTGCTCGCGCGAGGCGATGAGCATGCGCCACGCGAGCAGGCCGTTCAGCAGCGAGCTCGCCAGGGCCAGCCCGAGTCCCCAACCCAGGGCCTGCAGCGGCCGCGGGTCGGCAAGGCGCTGCGCGGCAGCCCAGATGATGGCGACCGCCGCGCCCGCAATCAGCAAGCCCTCGAAGCCGCTCGAGAAGTATTCGGCCTTGGTATGGCCGAACGGGTGGTCTTCGTCGGCTGGGCGTTCGGCCACCGTCACCATCGCAATCGCGAACAGCGCCGACGCGAGGTTGACGAACGATTCCATCGCGTCGGAGAGCAGACCCACCGAATCGGTGATCCACCACGCTGCGGTCTTCATCGCGATGGTCGCCACCGCGGCCGCCACCGACAGCTTGAGCAGGGTCTTGACCTGCATGGTGCCAGCCACGTCAGCTGCGCTCGGCCGCCCGAAGCCGCTGACCGCCACCACGGGGGGCAGCGAGCGTGAGCGAGCGTGGGGGTTTCATCTCAGTTGCTCCACCGCGCAACGCGCGAACCACGACGCATGAAACGTGCGCCTTCGTCCCCGGCAGGGGACCGGTCGCCGCAGGCGACCAGGGGAGCGCAGCGGAGCCCGAGCGGGCCGCCAGACGGCCGGGGGTGGTCAGTTTCACTTCAACGCTGACGGTCGATGCGCCTGAGCTCGTCGGCGAGCACCTGCGCCGCAGGGACGGTACGGCCGTCGGGGTAGCGCAGCAGGTAGGCTTGGCCGCTGGTACTCGAGCGCGCCGCGATCTGGTCGATGAACTGGGCTGCGGTGGTGACATGCTCACCCATCTTGGCGTACTTGGCGCGCAGGAACTGCGCCCCCTCCCTGGCCGTGTAGGCGCTGCCGCTGCGGACGAACTTGCACTGCTTCTGCGACTCGACGAACTGGAGCAGGCGCTCGATGCGAGCTGCCTCGAGCGCACTGATCGAAGCCGCCCGGGCGTGCCGCGCCAGCGGCGCCAGCAGCGCCAGGCCGACCCACAGGGCGCGGCGGCGCGGCATCACGGCTTGAGCGTCACGCGCGCGAAGCGCCGCTTGCCGACCTGCACCACGTAAGTCCCTGCGGCCAGACGCAACCCGCGATCACTGACGACCGAACCATCGACGCGCACGCCGCCGCCGTCGACCAGACGCAGCGCCTCGCTGCTCGACGGCGCGAGCCTGGCCTGCTTGAGCACGCTGCCGATTGCGAGCGGCGCGCCGGCCAGGCTCACCGCATCGATCTCGTCGGGCACGCCGCCGCGGGCGCGCAGTTCGAAGTCACGCGCCGCAGCCTCGGACGCACGCGCGTCGTGAAAGCGGGTCGTGATTTCGGTGGCCAGCATCACCTTCGCGTCCTTGGGGTTGCGCCCGCCCTCGACTTCGGCCTTCAGTACCGCGATCTCGGCTTCGCTGCGAAAGCTCAGCAGCGTGTAGTAGCGCCACATCAGCGTGTCGCTGATGCTCAGCAGCTTGGCGAACATCGTGTTCGCCGGCTCGGTGATGCCGATGTAGTTGCCCTTGCTCTTGGACATCTTCTCGATGCCGTCCAGCCCTTCGAGCAGCGGCATGGTCAGGATGCACTGCGGCTCCTGCCCGTACTCGGCCTGCAACGCACGGCCGACGAGCAGGTTGAACTTCTGGTCGGTGCCGCCGAGTTCGAGGTCGCTCTTCAGCGCCACCGAGTCGTAACCCTGCATCAGCGGGTAGAGGAACTCGTGCACCGAGATCGGCGTACCGGCCCGGAAGCGCTCGGCGAAGTCGTTGCGTTCCATCATCCGCGCGACCGTATAGCGCGACGCGAGCTCGATCATGCCGCGCGCGCCGAGCGGGTCGCTCCACTCGGAGTTGTAGCGGATCTCGGTGCGCGCGGGGTCGAGCACCAGGCTCGCCTGCCGGTAGTAGGTCTGCGCGTTGGACTCGATCTGCTCGCGCGTGAGCGGCGGGCGCGTGTTGTTGCGGCCGGAAGGGTCGCCGATCATCGACGTGAAGTCGCCGATCAGGAAGATCACCGTGTGCCCCAGATCCTGCAGCTGGCGCATCTTGCCCAGCACCACCGTGTGGCCAAGGTGAATGTCGGGTGCGGTCGGGTCCAGGCCGAGCTTGACGCGCAGCGCAATGCCGGTGGCCTCGGAGCGGGCGAGTTTGGCGATCCAGTCCGTCTCGGGCAAGAGCTCTTCGCAGCCGCGGCGCGAAATGGCGAGCGCATCGCGGACGCGATCCGTGACGGGATAGTTCAAGTTTGGCGTGGCGACGGCGTCTGACATGAGAGGATGCGGGAGCGGCGCCAGGGCGCGGCAGGTTGACACATTTGATTCGCGTTTTGCGGGCTTTCCCCTGGATCGGGGGGCTACCGGCCGCGGCTATACTCCGGGCCAATTGCTGCCGATATTGCGAGTGTTGCGCAGCACCGACAGCCGACGGGTCGCAGTGTCCGCAATTCTAGTGGACGGCCCGTTCGATCAAGCCAGCCAGAGACGTCGATGGCACGCCTTTCGTGGCCACTGCAGCAGCGTCCAGCCCCGCCCAACCCGGCGCCCCGGCGCCCGAGAACCAAGACCGACCGTTGAACGCACTGGATATCTTCGAACGCAAAGCCATCGCCGCTGCGTCCCGCGCAGGGGAATTCGTTGCCCGGCATCCGCGGGGGCTGGCTGCCGTCGTGGTCACGACGCTGGCCGGCTTTGCGGCCACCGCATTCGGCATCGCACCGATGGTGGACGCTGCGCCGAGCCTCACGCAGCGCGTCATCAGCGAGGCCGTGCAGCCGTCGGACCTGCAGGCCCAGACCGAGTTGCTTGCCGAGCACGAACTGGCGCTGTACCGCAGCGACCTGACGCGACGCAGCGACACCGCTGACAGCCTGTTGCGCCGCCTGGGCGCCGAAGACGCCGAGTTCGCCGCCTTCCTGCGCCGCGATCCCACTGCGCGCAAGTTGCTCGACGGCCGGCCCGGCAAGATGGTGCACTTGAGCACCGGCGAGGATGGGCAGGTTCTGGAACTGATCGCCCGCTACCCTGCCGAAACAAGCCAGCAGTTGGGCACCCATTTCACGCGCCTTCAGGTCGGCCGCGCCAATGGCACGCTGCAGGCGCGCACCGAATTGGTGCCTCTGGAATCGCAGGTTCGCCTCGGCAGCGGCACGGTCAACAGCTCGCTCTTCGCCGCCACGGATGACGCCCGCTTGCCCGACGCTGTCGCCAGCCAGATGGTCGAGATGTTCTCGACCGAAATCGACTTCCACCGCGAACTGCGCAAGGGCGACACCTTCACCGTGATCTACGAAGCCCTCACCGCCGATGGCGAGCCGATCACCTGGGGCAGCGGCTCCGAGATGACCGGCCGCGTGCTGGCGGCCGAGTTCGTCAACCGCGGGCGGACCTACTCGGCGGTCTGGTTCGCCGAAGCGGGCGCCAAGGGCGCCTATTTCGGGCTCGACGGCCAGAGCAAGCGGCGCGCCCTCCTCGGCAGCCCGCTCGCGTTCTCGCGCATCACGTCCACCTTCGCGATGCGCATGCATCCGATCATGAACACCTGGCGGGCGCACCGCGGCGTGGATTACGGCGCGCCGACCGGCACGCCTGTGCGCAGCGTGGGTGACGGCGTGGTCGTAATGGCAGGCCGGCAAAATGGTTACGGCAACGTGATCGAGGTCGAGCACAGCAACGAGCGCACCACGGTCTACGCCCACCTGAGCCGGATCGACGTCAGGAAGGGCCAGCGCGTCGAGCAAGGCGCGCAGATCGGCGCGGTCGGCGCCACGGGCTGGGCGACGGGGCCGCACCTGCACTTCGAGTTCAAGGTCAACGGCCAGCATCAGAATCCGCTCGCGATGGCCAAGGCGTCCGAGGCGCTGACCATTGCTCCCGCGGCCAAGGCGCGGTTCGCCCTGCATGCGGCGCAGACCCGTGCCCAGCTCGAAGTCGCGTCGTCGATGGTCGGGCGCACGAACGTCAGCGAGTAGCGCCCGCTGCCCGTCACGCGCAACGCGGCGGCGCGGTCCGCAACGACCCCGGACGGCTCTGGGCGGTAAATTGTGAAGCCGGGGATCTACATCGGCCTGATGTCGGGCACCTCGCTCGATGGCGTCGATGCCGTCCTCGCCGACCTGTCGGACGGCATCTCGGTCCGTGCCCACCAGCACCGACCCTTCGCGCCTGCCTTGCGCGCCGAGCTGCTCGCGCTCAACCGCTGCGGTGCAAATGAACTGCACCGCAGCGCGCTGGCCGGCAACGCACTCGCCCGCGCCTACGCCGATGCCGTGCATGCGGTCCTGCGCGAAGCCGGGCTCGGCCCCCAAGCCGTGACCGCCATCGGTGCGCACGGGCAGACGGTGCGCCACCGGCCGGGCGAGTTCGACGCCTGCGGCTACACGATCCAGGTCCTCAACGCGGCCCTGCTCGCCGAGCTGTGCGCCATCGCCATCGTGGCCGACCTGCGCAGCCGCGACCTTGCCGCCGGCGGCCAGGGTGCACCGCTGGTGCCGGCGTTTCACCGCGCGCTGTTCGCACGCCAGGGCGTGACGATCGGCGTGCTGAACCTGGGCGGCATTGCCAACCTGACCGTGCTCGGCGCCGACGGAGCGACGATCGGTTTCGACTGCGGCCCGGCCAATGCGCTGATGGACCATTGGTGCGAGCGTCATCGCGGGATGGCATTCGATGCCGCGGGCGCCTGGGCCGCCCGTGGCCGCGTCGACGACCCGCTGCTGGAGGCGATGCTCGCGGACGCCTTTTTCGCGAAGCTGCCGCCCAAGAGCACGGGCCGCGACCGGTTCAACCCCGAGTGGCTCGCAGCGCACTTGCAGGCCGCGCCGGCCGCAACCCCTCAGGACGTGCAGGCCACGCTGGCCGAACTGACTGCGCGCACCGCGAGCAGCGCGCTGATGCGCCATGCGCCCGGGGCGCGCGAGTTGCTGGTCTGCGGCGGAGGCGCGCTCAATGCGCACCTGATGGCGCGCCTGGGCGCGCTGCTGCCGTCATGCAGCGTGCTGCCGACCGACGCACGGGGCCTGCCCGCGCTGCAGGTCGAGGCCGCCGCATTCGCCTGGCTGGCCAAGGCGCATTGCGAGCATCGGCCCGGCAACCTGCCCTCGGTCACCGGTGCCGCCGGGCCGCGCGTGCTCGGGGCGTTCTACCCGTCCTGAGTGCGGCCGCTCGCACAAGCAAGAAAGCCGCCCGCAGGCGGCCTTGCATGCAAAGCGCAAACGCTCAGACCGTGAAGCTCGACCCGCAGCCGCAAGTCGTGGTTGCGTTCGGATTGCGGATCACGAACTGCGCGCCCTCGAGGTCGTCCTTGTAGTCGATCTCGGCGCCGGCCAGGTACTGCAGGCTCATCGCGTCGATGAGCAGCGTGACGCCGTTCTTGGCCATCTGCGTGTCGTCGTCGTTGACGATCTCGTCGAAGGTGAACCCGTACTGGAAACCCGAGCAGCCGCCGCCCTGCACGAAGACACGCAGCTTCAGATCCGGGTTGCCTTCCTCGTCGACGAGTTCGCGCACCTTCATCGCGGCACTGTCGGTAAAGACCAGCGGCACCGGCGGGGCATCGATTTCGGTCGGCTGGGTAACTGCATTCATGAGATGTCCTGTTCCAATCCTTGCACTGGCCACATTATCCGCCGCCACGCGCCAATTGCGATGCCCCTGCCGCGCCTCCGGGCATTGCGAGCGTGACTCGGATTCGCACGGCTTCGGTCGCGCGCTCCGAGCCCTTCTCCGACGTGGATCCGGCGCGCATCACGCCGACAGGCCGCAGGCCGGAGCGCAGACCGTACGCTGCAGGAACGACAAGGGCCGCTGATCGCGGCCCCTGGGTGGTGCAATGGGGAAAAGCGCTCGATCAGCGCTTGCTGAACTGCTTGCGGCGCCGCGCGCCGTGAAGGCCGACCTTCTTGCGTTCGACTTCGCGCGCGTCGCGCGTCACGAAACCGGCCCGGCTCAGATCGGGCTTCAACGCCGCGTCGTAGTCGATCAGCGCGCGCGTGATGCCGTGGCGCACCGCGCCCGCCTGACCCGACTCACCACCGCCGTGCACGTTGACCTTGACGTCGAACGCGCCGTCGTTGTGGGTCAGCATCAGCGGTTGCTTGACGATCATGATCGAGGTCTGGCGACCGAAGTACTCATCAACGGCCTTGCCATTGACGAGGATCTGGCCGGTACCCTTCTTCATGAACACCCGCGCCACCGAAGACTTGCGGCGGCCGGTCCCGTAATTCCAATTTCCGATCATTACCGCGCTCCTCAGATTTCAAGCAACTTGGGTTGCTGCGCAGTGTGCGGATGCGTGGCACCGGCGTACACCTTCAGCTTCTTGACCATCGCGTAGCCGAGCGGCCCTTTCGGGAGCATGCCCTTGACGGCTTTCTCGAGCGCTCGGCCAGGGTGCTTTTCCTGCATCTGCTTGAACGTCGTCGCGCGGATACCTCCTGGATAGCCGGTATGACGGTAGTACAGCTTGTCGGTCGCCTTGTTCCCGGTGACCCGGATCTTGTCGGCGTTGACGATGACGATGAAGTCGCCGGTATCGACGTGAGGCGTGTAGATGGCCTTGTGCTTGCCGCGCAAACGGAGTGCCACTTCGCTGGCAACACGTCCGAGCACCTTGTCGGTGGCGTCAATCACATACCACTCGTGCGTCACTTCGGCCGGCTTGGCGCTGAAGGTCTTCATGAGGAGCTTTCGTTGTCGCCCGGCCGCATCCGGTGGGACGCTGGCGCGAGCGGGGATCGGTTCCAGGGAGACAGGCTCCCGGTGCGTCCGTGTCTGGCCTTCGGCGCCGCTCGTGCAGGGCGGCCTCTCGGGTTCGACGGGCCTCGCGCAAATTCCGCGGGGCCTGGGCGCAACAACTTTTCTCCGGAACCGGACGCGGAGAAAAGCCTGTCAGTATATCGCAGCCAGACGCCAATCCCCTGCCAATGCCCTGTGCGGGCGCGAAAACGCCTGCAATCGTACGGCCCAGGCGGTGAGGCTCCGCTTTCCAGAACTTGACTCGTCTCCCCAATCGATCAACGCGCGGACCTTGGATTCATCTATAGACTAGGGTTTACACTGATTTCGCTTGACACCCACCATCATGGATCCCCACGCCGATCCTGCGGGCCTGCCCGAAGGCGCTCCGGCCCCCTTTTCCTTGAAGCCGGAAACTGCGCCGACAGTTGCCAGCCCTATCGCTCCGGACGCAATTCGCAAGGTACGCCGTACTTGGGTGCCAGTGCGATCGCTCACTTCGCGCCACCGGGCTCGTATCCGTGCCCATCTGCTGGGCCTGGACGAGCATGACCGCTACCTTCGATTCGGATTCGCCGCATCCGACGCCCAGATCAGCCACTACGCCGACGCACTCGACTTCGAGCGCGACGAGCTGTTCGGCATCTTCAACCGCCGCCTCGACTTGATCGCCATGGCGCACTTGGCCTACCCGCCAGCGCAGGCGGTCCCGGGCAAGCCGGCGCTGGCCGAATTCGGCGTGTCGGTCTCGAGCCGCGCCCGGGGCCAAGGCCTGGGCGCGCGGCTCTTCGACCATGCAATCCTGCATGCCCGCAATCGCGGCATACAGACCCTGTTCGTGCAGGCCCTGAGCGAGAACACTGCCATGCTCCGGATAGCGCGCAATGCCGGCGCCAAGGTCGTGCGTGAAGGCCCCGAGTCAGAGGCCTGCCTCGACCTTCCGCCCGATAACCTGGTCAGCCAGGTGGGCGAGATGGTCGAAGGGCAGGCCGCCGAGTGGGACTACCAGTTCAAGGCCCATGCCCACCGGGTGCATAACGTGATCGAGGCCATCGCCGGGGCAAAGTCCGAGATCGCGACCGCGCTGCGCGGTACCGGCGACGAATAGCCCGCATTCGCGGGGTTCGACCGCGCCCCCCGGGCCACGGGGGTGCGCACCGATGCCATTCGTCGTTACCATCCGCTACAGTTCCGGATCGCACGATGCGCTCTCAGCGGTCGGGCAGGCTTGAGTCACCCCCGAACATGCAAACGCTCCCATGGATCATCGCGCTGGCTGCGGTCGCCCTGCTCGCCTCGATGACGACGATCCTGATCCTGCGCGCGCGCAAGCGCCGGGACAAGCCGCCACCGCTGCCGGCTGAATGGGCCTTGTCGCCGCGGCCTGTCTTCAGCACCGACGAGCGACGCGTGTATCGATTGCTGCGCGAGGCGCTGCCACACCATGTGGTGCTGGCCAAGCTGCCGCTGGTACGGCTTTGCCAGCCCTCCGAGTCGGCCGAGGTTCGCTACTGGTACGAGCTGCTCGGCCCGATCCATGTGACCTTCGCGGTGTGCAGCGCAAACGGCCGCGTACTGGCGGCGATCGACCTCGACAATGAGCGCGCCACGCCGCGCCGCACGCAGCAGATCAAGCAGTCCGTGCTCGCGGCCTGCCGTGTTCGCTACCTGCGCTGCCCGGTGGACAACCTGCCAACGGCGGCCGAGCTGCAACTGCTGGTCCCGCAAAGCGGGCTCGCCGCACGCGGCCCGATGCAATCGGCAGTGCATCCCTTGCACCAGGCCCGCACCGCCCTCACCAGCACGGTTGCGAGCCGGCGTGCACAGCGCACGGCCCTGTGGCAGGACTCGGGCCAGTTCCACGACTCATTCTTTGCCCCTGACAACCGTACCGATTCGCTCGGCAACAGCGACTTCGCGGCCCTCGCGCCCCAGGTCGCGCGCAGCCCCGAGGCTGCGGCCGCCCCGGGCACCCTGCGCCCCGCCTACCCGCCAGATGAGGCTGGCGGCGTGGTTGTCGAAGAAGTAGCCGACCTCGCGGCCGCGAACGAGCGCCGTTGAGCAGCGATCGCCCGTTCGCCGACCTGACACCCGAAGCGGTTCTCGACGCGCTCGATGCCGTCGGCCTGCGCGGCGACGGCCGGCTGATCCAGCTCAACTCCTACGAGAACCGCGTGTTCCAGGTCTTCCTGGAAGGCGCCGAAGTCGTGGTGCCCAAGTTCTACCGCCCCGGCCGCTGGACCGACGACCAGATCCTCGAAGAGCACGCCTTCTCGGCGGAGCTCGCGGCGGCCGAGATCCCGGTCGTGGCACCGCTCGAGCTGACGCTCGCCGCGCACCCGCGCCATGCGGTGACGTTGGCGGGCGATCCGCCGACGCTGGCGCACAGCCTCGGCCAGCGCTACAGCGTTTCGCCGCGCCGATCCGGGCGCGCCCCGGAGCTCGACGATCCGGCGACGCTCGAGTGGATCGGCCGCTTCATCGGCCGCATGCACGCGGTCGGCGCGAGGCGCGCCTTCGCACATCGCGGCCGCATCGACGCGCAGACGTACGGCATCGCACCGCGCGACTTCCTGCTCGCAAGCGGCCGGGTGCCGCCGGACGCCCTGCCGCGCTGGCGCAGCGCCGTCGACACCGCCCTCGACCAGGTGCAACACGCCTTCGCCAGCCTGCCCGACCTGCGCACGCTGCGCCTGCACGGCGACTGCCACCCGGGCAACATCCTGTGGAGCGACGCCGGTCCGCACTTCGTCGATCTCGACGACGCGCTCACCGGGCCGGCGGTCCAGGACCTGTGGATGCTGCTCTCGGGCGACCGCGCGAGCATGACGCGCCAGCTCGCCGCCGTGCTCTCGGGCTACGAGGACTTCATGGAGTTCGACTGGCGCGAGTTGCGACTGGTCGAGCCGCTGCGCACGCTGCGCATGATCCATCACAGCGCGTGGATCGCACGGCGCTGGAACGACCCCGCCTTCCCGGTTGCCTTTCCGTGGTTCGACGGCGCGGCCTACTGGCTGCAGCAGGCGACACAGATCGGCGAACAGATCGAAGCGATGGCCGAGACACCCCTCGGCACGCCCGCGATCTGAGTCTGCGCGCCCTCAGCCGACCAACAGCGCGTTGACACGCCTGACATAGGCTGCCGGATCGTCGAGCTGGCCGCCCTCGGCGAGCAGGGCCTGGTCGAAGAGGATGTGCGCCAGGTCGTCGAAATGCGCGCTCGCATCGAGCCGCTTGACGAGCGCGTGCTCGGGGTTGACCTCGAGGATCGGCTGCGTTGCCGGCGCCGCCTGGCCGGCCTGCTTGAGCAGGCGCGCGAGGTGGCCGCTCATGTCGCCCTCCTCGACCACCAGGCAGGCCGGTGAATCGACCAGCCGCGTCGTCACGCGCACGTCCTTGGCGCGCTCCTTCAGCGCCTCCTTCAGGCGCTCCAGGATCGGCTTGAACGCCTCGGAGGCGGCCTCGGCCTGCTTCTTCTCCTCCTCGTCCTGCAGCCTGCCCAGGTCGACGCCGCCACGCGCCACGCTCTGCAGCTGCCTGCCGTCGAACTCGTAGAGGTGCGAGAGCATCCACTCGTCGACACGATCGACGAGCAGCAGCACCTCGATGCCCTTCTTGCGAAAGATCTCGAGCTGCGGGCTGTTCTTCGCCGCGGCCAGCGTGTCGGCGGTGATGTAGTAGATCGCCTCCTGGCCTTCCTTCATGCGCGAGACGTAGTCGGCGAACGAGACGCCGGCGTCGGCATGCGTCGACGCGAAGCGCAGCAGCTTGGCCAGGCGCTCGCGGTTGGCGAAGTCCTCCCCCAGGCCCTCCTTCAACACCGCGCCGAAGTCCTTCCAGAACGCGGCATACTTGTCGCGCTGCGCGGCGTCGTCGCTGTTGGCCAAGTCCTCGAGCATCGTCAGCACGCGCTTGGTCGAGCCCTCGCGGATCGCCTTGACGTCGCGGCTCTCCTGCAGCAGTTCGCGGCTGACGTTGAGCGGCAGGTCGGCGCTGTCGATGATGCCCTTGACGAAGCGCAGGTAGACCGGCATCAGCGCCTCGGCGTCGTCCATGATGAAGACGCGCTTGACGTAGAGCTTCACGCCGCCGCGCTTGTCGCGGTTCCACAGGTCGAAGGGCGCCTTGGCCGGGATGTAGAGCAACTGCGTGTACTCGGTGCGGCCCTCGACGCGGTTGTGCGTGTAGGCGAGCGGCGCATCCTGGTCGTAGCTGATCTGCTTGTAGAACTCCTGGTACTGCTCGGGCGTGATCTCGCCCTTCGGGCGCGCCCACAGCGCCGCGGCCTTGTTGACCGTTTCCCACTCGTCGGTCGCGACCTGTTCCTTCTTGTCCTCGTCCCACTTCTCCTTGTTCATCAGGATCGGCAGCGAGATGTGGTCGGAATACTTGGAGATGATCGACTTCAATTTCCACGCCGAGAGGAACTCCTCCTCGCCCTCGCGCAGGTGCAGCGTCACGTCGGTGCCGCGACCGGGCTTGGCTATCGTCTCGACCTCGAAGTCGCCCGCACCTTGCGAGACCCAGCGCACGCCCTGGTCTGCCGCCAATCCTGCGCGACGCGATTCGACCGTGATGCGGTCGGCGACGATGAAGCCGCTGTAGAAGCCGACGCCGAACTGGCCGATCAGGTTGGCGTCCTTCTTCTGCTCGCCTTCGAGCCGGCTCATGAACTCGCGCGTGCCGCTCTTGGCGATCGTGCCCAGGTGCGACACCGCCTCGTCCTGCGACATGCCGATGCCGTTGTCGCGGATCGTGATCGTCTTGGCGTCCTTGTCGAACAGCACGCGCACCTCGAGGTTCGGCGCGTCCTCGTACAGCGCGCTCGCGTTCAGCGCCTCGAAGCGCAGCTTGTCGCACGCGTCCGAGGCGTTGGAGACCAGCTCGCGCAGGAAGATCTCCTTGTTCGAGTACAGCGAATGCGTGACGAGGTGCAGGATCTGCTGCACCTCGGCCTGGAAGGAAAGGGTTTGCTTGGTCATGTCGGCATGGTCTCCTGGAATGCAGCTCCCCGCGCCCGGCGCGGCAAACGCGGAGATGGGGACACACGTCGAGACTTCAAGGCCTCCGTTGTTGCGCCAGGTCGGCGGCCCCGCCACCACGCGCTGCCAGCGCCCGATGTGGCGTCTTGCGAGCTCGCGCCGGCCATGGCTGGCGGAGCACGGCGCGGTGCACAAAGGCTGGCCCGGCGCTGCCGCGGCCGATTGGCGCCGCCGGCTTCGCGCGCGGCCGGTGCATCACATTGGCCGGGTCCTCCTGGCGCGCGTGAACTCGAGCAATCCATCGACGAGGGCGAGCAGGTTGCGCTGCAGACGATCGAAGCCGCCATGCCTTGCACGCGCCGGCTCGTCCATGTAGAGCCGCTTGTTGACCTCGAGCTGCAGGCTGTGCCGTCCCGCAGCCGGATCGGCGAACGCACGCACCAGCTCGACGCCCTTGAACGGGTCGTTGACCCTGACCTCGTAGCCCATGCCCGCGAGCACCTCGCGCACGAAGGCGGTGAGCGCCGGATCGCAGGTCGTGCCGTCGCGGTCGCCGAGCACGATGTCGGCGCGCTGCCGGCCGGCGCCGCCTTCGCCCTGCGCACCGCTGACGGCGTTCATCGAATGGCAGTCGATGTGCACGCTGATGCCGAAGCGCGCGTGCGTCGCGGCGATGCGTTCGGCAAGCGCACGGTGATAGGGTGCGTGGCAGCGCGCGATGCGCTCGTGCACCTCGGCCACGCCGAGCTTGCGCGCATAGATCGGCGTGCCATCGTCGAGCGTGCGCCATAGCAGCGCCTTGCCGATCGCCGCCTTGCCGCTCGGCCGGTGCTCGCCCGGCCAGCGCCCGCCTTCGAGCAGTTCAAGGTCGATGTCTGCAGCATGGCGGTTGGCGTCGATGTAGGTGCGCGGGAAGTTCGCTGTGAGCAGCCACACGCCGCGCTCGCAGGCGGGTTGCCAGAGCTCGTCGACAAAGCAGTCCTCGCCGTCGCGCAGCGCGTCTGCACTGACCGCGGCGCCGAAGTCGGACGGGAAATGGCGGCCGCTGTGCGGCGAGTCGAGCAGCAGCGGCTGCGCCGCCTCGGCCGGGCCGTGTTGCTGGAGCGGGGCGGTCGGGTCGTGCATGGCGCGCCATCCTAGACCAGCCGCGTCGGCCCCTGTCTGCGCTAGGATCGCGCGATGCCCAGCCGTCGCCTCGCCGCAGCCTTGCTCGCCTGCACCGCGGTCGCGTTTCTGCCTGCACGCACGGCCTTCGCGCAGAACGCACTCACGCTCTACGGCGGCTACGCCTGGGGCGGAACCTTCGATCAGGTCACCGGCGGCACGACCGCGAACGCCGACCTGTCGAGCAGCTTCGCAGGCGCGGCCAGCATCGACTGGGCGCTCGACGCGGCGCGCAACGTCCAGCTCTTCGCGAGCGGCCAGCGCACGACGCTGCAGCTTGCGAGCAGTTCGCCGAGCTCGATCGACATGGGCCTGTATTACCTGCACTTCGGCGGCTCGAACTTCTTCGAGGGCCGGGCCGGACAGGGCGGCTACGTCGCGGGTGGCATCGGCGCGACGCTGATGTCGCCCGGCACCTCCGGATTGAACTCGGAAGTGCGGCCGTCGATGAGCCTCGCGGTCGGCTACGAGCATGTGTTCAACCCGTCGCTCGCGCTGCGCGCCGAGCTGCGCGGCTACGCGACGCTGATCGACAGCAGCGGCGGTATCTTCTGTTCCGGCGGCTGCGTCGTCACCCTCCAGGGCGACGCGCTGATCCAGGGCCAGGCGCTGCTCGGCCTGTCGCTGCGCTTCTGAACCGAGGCCAGGGCCAGCACGCGATGTCGATCGCCTTCGACGATTACGTGCGCCACGACGGGCTCGGCCTCGCCGCGCTGGTACGCAGCGGCGAGCTCGGCGCGGCCGAACTGCTCGAGGCGGCGCTGGCGCGCATCGATGCGGTGAACCCGCGGCTCAATGCCGTGATCCGGCGCCGCGACGACAAGGTGCGCGCCGAGTGTGCGCGCGTTGATCCGGCAGCGCCGTTTGCCGGCGTGCCCTTTCTCGTCAAGGACCTGATCGCGACGCTCGCGGGCGAGCCTACCGGGAGCGGCAACCGGCTGCTCGCCCAGGTGAGCATGCCGCGCGACAGCGAGCTCGTGCGCCGCTGTCGCGCCGCCGGACTGTTGATCGCCGGGCGCACCAACACACCCGAGTTCGGCCTCCTGCCCACCACCGAGCCGCTCGCGTTCGGACCGACGCACAACCCGTGGTCGCTCGCGCATTCGCCGGGAGGGTCGAGCGGCGGCTCGGCAGCGGCCGTGGCCGCGGGCATCGTGCCCCTGGCCAGCGGCGGCGACGGCGGCGGATCGATCCGCATCCCGGCGTCGTGCTGCGGCCTGTTCGGCTTCAAGCCGAGCCGCGGTTCGACACCGACCGGGCCTGACTTGGGCGAGCTCTGGCACGGCTTCGCGATCGAGCATGTGCTGACGCGCTCGGTGCGCGACAGCGCAGCAATGCTCGACGCGTGCGCCGGTGCCGACGCGGGCGCGCCCTATGCCGCGCCGCACTGCGAGCGGCCGCTGCTCGAGGAGACAGGCATTGATCCGGGCCGGCTGCGCATCGCCTTCACGCGCGAGCCCCTGTTCGGCCACGGCGGGGTGCACGCCGACTGCACTGCCGGGCTCGAGGCCACTGTGCGCCTGCTCGCCTCGCTCGGCCACGATGTCGAGGAGGCCGCGCCGCCACTCGACCGCGACGGCTGCGCACTCGCCTTTGCAACCGTCATCGCCGCCGAGGCGCGCGCCGAGATCGAGCAGGTCGCGCGGCTGATGCAGCGCAAGCCGCGGGCGCGCGATTTCGAGCCTTCGACCTATGTCCTCGGCCTGATGGGCCGCACGACGACGGCTCCGGCCTACGTGGCTGCGGTGCGCAAGCTGCAGCTGACGGCGCGCGCGCTGGCGCCCTTCTTCGAGCGCCACGACCTGCTGCTCACGCCGACGCTGGCCGCCCCGCCCGTCACGACCGGCGCACTGCAGCCGACACGTTCAGAACAACGCCAGATGGGCCTGATCAACGCGCTCAACGCGGGCTGGCTGCTCAAGGCGGGCGGCATCATCGAGCGCGAGGCGGCGAAGATGTTCGACTACATGCCGTTCACGCCGCTCTTCAACGTGACCGGCCAGCCGGCGATGTCGGTGCCGCTGCACTGGAACGGCGCCGGGTTGCCGATCGGGATGCAGTTCGTCGCCCGCCTCGGCGAGGACGCGACGCTGATTCGTCTGGCCGCTCAACTCGAGCGCGCGCAACCCTGGTTCGACCGGCGGCCGCCGGCGTTCTGAGCCAGCGCAAGACGGTGCAGCAACACCTCGCCGACTCCCGCTACGCGGCGTTTCGCCTCGCGATCACGCTCGCGCTGATGACGATCGGCAGCGTCGGCATGTACGTGGTGCCGGTCGTGCTGCCCGCCGTGCAGGCCGACTTCGGCGTCGCGCGTGCCGACGCGTCGCTGCCCTACACGCTGCTGATGATCGGCTTCGGCCTCGGCGGCATGGTGATGGGGCGGCTTGCCGACCGCTTTGGCGTCAGCCTGCCGCTCGCCGTCGGCGCGGCCGGCCTGGGGCTCGGCTTTGCCGCCGCGGCGATGGCGAACAGCATCTGGATGTTTGCGCTCGCGCATGGCGCGCTCGTCGGATTCGTCGGTAGCTCGGCAACCTACGCGCCGCTGATCGCCGACACCTCGATGTGGTTCGTGCGCCGGCGCGGCATCGCGGTCGCGATCTGCGCGAGCGGCAACTACCTCGGCGGCGCGATCTGGCCGCCGGTGGTGCAGCACTTCGTCGAAACCTCGGGCTGGCGTGCGACCTACTTCGGCCTCGCCTTGTTCTGCGCGCTCGCAATGGCCGGGCTCGCGCTGCTGATGCGCCCGCGCCCGCCGCGCTTCATGCCCGCACCGGCCGGGTCGGCGGCAGCACGCGCACAACCGTCGAACCGGCCCTTCGGGCTCACCCTCGGACAAGCCCAGGCGCTGCTGTGCGTGGCCGGCGTCGGCTGTTGCGTCGCGATGGCGATGCCGCAGGTGCACATCGTCGCCCACTGCGGCGACCTCGGCTACGGCGCCGCGCGCGGCGCCGAGATGCTGTCGCTGATGCTCGCGTGCGGCATCGTGAGCCGGTTGATCTCGGGCGCAATCTGCGACCGCATCGGCGGCCTGCGCACATTGCTGCTCGGCTCGGCGCTGCAAGGCGTGGCGCTGCTGCTGTTCATCCCCTTCGACGGCCTCGTGTCGCTGTACCTGATCTCGGCGCTGTTCGGCCTCTTCCAGGGCGGCATCGTGCCGTCGTACGCGATCATCGTGCGCGAGCATTTTCCGGCCGCCGAGGCCGGCGCGCGCGTCGGCACGGTACTGATGGCGACGATGCTCGGCATGGCGCTCGGCGGCTGGATGTCGGGACGCGTGTTCGACCTCACCGGCTCGTACCAGGCCGCCTTCGTCAACGGCGTGGCGTGGAATGCGCTCAACCTCGCGATCGTGATCTTCCTGCTGCGCCGCGTGCGGCGCCTGCCCGTCGTGCAGCAATTGCGTGCCGCCTAGAATCCCCGCCTGCACCGCCGCCATCGAGAGCCCGCCTTGGACCTGAAGCTGCCGATCCGCATCACCGACGAACTCGCAGAGTCGGTCGTCGAATCCACCGGAATGCTCGACCTGGCGAGCGGCGAAATCCGCTCCGTCGAGTACGACGACTACGACGCCGACAAGCTCGGCCTGCCCGCCGAGCAGCAAGACTACGAGTTCACGTCGGGCACGCTCAGCAACGGCGACCGGGAGGTCGAGTTTCGCGTCGATGTCGACCTGCTGACCGGCAAGTACTCGGTCACGCCGAGCGAACTGCTCGAACTGAAGGGCCGCGCGGCGAAACTCTTCACCGCGCCGCCGGGCACGCAGACCGTGGTGCCGCTGCGCAAGCGGCGCTAGCGTCTGCCATCACGCTCCAAGGCGCCGGGCGTAGGCGCCGGCACCGCTCAGGGTGATATAGAGCGCGTGCGTCGCTCGCGTCGCAGCAACATAGAACAGACGTGCTTCCTCGGTTTCGGTGTGTCCTTCCTCGGGCATCCGTCCCACGCCGGGCAGCGCCACCAACGGGAACTCGAGTCCCTTGCTGGCGTGCATGGTCATCACCTTGATCGTGTCGGCCGCGGGATGGAAGTCACCCGAGCGCCTGCGCACTTCGTGCGGCAGCCGGCGTTGCCGCAGGGCTGCAGCGCAGACATCCATCACGCCGTGGTGGCGACAGATGATCGCCATGTCCCCCCAGGCATGACCCTCCTGGTGAGCCGCGCCGAGCAACTCAGCAATCTTCAGCGCTTCGTCGCGCAGACTCGGCAAGCGAATCAAGACTGGGGCCAAGCCCTCGCGGCCACAACTGACAGGGTGGAGCAACGGGATGCCGTCCTCGTCGCGGTCCTCGGCCTGCAATAGGTCAGCGGCGATCTTGCTTGCGGTCTGCAGGATCTGGCGGCTGTTGCGATAGTTGATCCTCAACACCGTGGTCCGGCCTTGCGCCTGAATCCCCACACTCTTGAAGCTGAACTGCCGCGTGCGGCCGCGCTCGTAGATGCTCTGCGCATCGTCATAAAGCAACAGCAGGCAGTTCGAGCTTGGGTCGACCATCTGTGTCACCAATCGTAGCCACTCGGGCTGGAAGTCGGACCCTCGTCGATCAGGGATGGCCCGGTACTGGCCCGACGGAATCTGCTTGCGCTCCACCGCGCGGATCACGCCGTCGACCATCTCGTCGAACATGGCCTTGCCCTGCGTCGGCAAGCGTCGACCGAACGCCACCAACTGCTGGCGGCACCACCGATGGAAGTGGCGGACGTGTACACGGTCGGCAATCCCCTTTGCGGCCATCACGTTACCCAACTTGATGGCCAACGGCTCGTTGTAGCAAAGTACAAGGACCGGCTTGGCTGCGGTGGCTGCCTGGGCTAGCAATTCGGCCCGATAGCCCAGGATCATGGTCTTGCCGGAGCCGGCCACGCCGTGAATGACGCGGTGGCCGTCACCCAGGCTGCGCGCTAGTTGCTCCTGCTGTAGGTCCATCACGCGCATCAGGTCCGGGTACTCCGCATCGTCCGAATGAACCGCGGCGGCCTCGTCGCGCGCGTCGAACAGGCCGCGCTGCAACGGGACGCGGACTTGCGGAAACATGATCCACCGTACCCGGTCAAGTTGCGGCAGCGACAGGGCACCGCCGAAGGCATGCGGAAACATGTTCCAGAGACGCTGCTGAAACGCCTCGGCATCCACGTTTTCAGGCATCTCGTCGGCGCAGATCACGAGGTGCGGCTCGATCGCGTTGCCCAGACCTGCCTGCTCGAACTGATTCCGCGTAATCCGGGTCAGGACGACGCCATAGCCCCAGGGAAAAGACAGCTTGCCTTGGTGCTGACCCTCAGCACACACCAATTGCGGATCGCGCTGCAAGGCGTCCACGACCTGAATCGCACAGTGCCGCGCCTGAGCCAGCGGATTGATGACGACCTTGAGCTGGCCTTCGGGGACGATCTCCCACGCCTGGCGCGAAGCGCGCCGAATGGTGTCCAGCTTCCAATGCTTGGTCTCGAGAATCAACAGCCCGCGCCGGGGATGCAGCACGACGAAGTCTGGATGCGATTGTTTTGGTCCGACCGGCACGTCATACCAGACCAGGTATTCGTCATCGAGCTTCTGCTCCAGTCGTTCTGCGAGTCTGCGTTCGCCGGCGGTCATGCGCGTAACGCAAGTGCCGAGCGAAGGAATGAGTGTGGACATGCGACGCGGACGATGGGTGTCAATAACAGCGCGTCGAATGTAACCCTCGCACGAGCATAGGCCCCATCCGCGCCTTCCCTTTCAGCGGCGGATGCGGCGCTTTTCCACTCAACGCCGCCCGCTGACCGTCCGACGAGGCTACAGCTGCGCCCGATCCTTGCTGTTCTGCGCCTCGATGCGCTCGCGCGCAGCTTGCCAGTCGGCATCGCTCCAGTCGCGCAGTTCGTAGAAGCTGCCGCCGGTGGCCAGCGCGTTGCCGCCGTCCATCATGATGCTCTGGCCGGTGAGCCAGTCGCACTGCCCCGGCGCCATCAGGAAGGCGGCGAAGTTCTGCAGTTCACTCATCAGGCCTGGCCGCGCCATCGGGTTGCGCTCGCAGCTGCGCGCGCCGGGTTCCTCGCCGGGGCTCAGGCGCTTGCTCATGCCCTCGGTCGGGATCTCGCCGGGTCCGACGGCGTTCAGGCGGATGCCGAACTTCGCCCACTCGACGGCGAGCGACTTGGTCATCACATCGATGCCGGCCTTGCTCATCGCCGACGGCACGACGTAGGGCGAGCCGTTGTCGACCCAGGTCGTGATGATGCTCATCACGCTGCGGCAGGGCATGCCCAGCTTCCACACACCCGCCTTGGCCTGGCCGACCCAGCGCCTGCCGACCGCCTGCGTGACGTAGAAGCTGCCGTGGAAGACGATGTTCGCGATCGCGTCGAAGGCGCGCGGCGACAGGCTCTCGGTCGGCGCGATGAAGTTGCCGGCCGCGTTGTTGACGAGGCCCGTCAGGCCGCCCGACGCGAACAGCGCCTCGACCATCTCGTCGACGGCCTGCGCGACGCGGATGTCGACGCCGAAGGTGTCGACGCGCCGCTCGGGGTAGCGCACCCGCCATTCGTCGGCTGTCGCGTCGCAGACGGCCTTGCGCCGGCCGCAGATGGCGACGTCGGCGCTCAGCGCGAGAAAGCGCTCAGCCATCGCCCGACCCAGGCCGGTGCCGCCGCCGGTGACGAGGATGCGCTGGCCGCGCATCAGATCAGATTCAAACATGGCATTGCCTCGAGCTTCGCGCGCCACGACGCGCGACCAGCGCCTATCATCGCCTACGGCCCGCAGCCGGTGGCACGGGAAAGCTCTGGTTAGCAATGGACCTGAGCCGAGACCTGCGGCGTCTCGATTCGCCCACACCCCGACTGCCTCCCCTACGCGGGAAGGGACTCGGACCTGGCTCCCTCTACGCCGTGCTCGGCAGATTGGTTCGGCTTGAGGGGGTCGTCGCAGCCGTGGTTGAGCATCATTGGCAATCCGTGAGTAACAAGACCATGCCACCCTCCGCACCGGGATTCGTCCACGCCAACGGGATCGAGCTGTGCTATCAGGCCTTCGGCGAGGCCAACGCTGCGCCGATGGTGCTGATCATGGGCCTCGGTGGGCAGATGATCGCGTGGGAGGACGACTTCTGCACCCAGCTTGCCGCACGTGGCTACCTCGTGATCCGTTTCGATAACCGCGATGTCGGCCTGTCCACCCATCTCGGCGCGGCCGGCCTGCCCGAAATGAGCACGGCCTTCATGGCGGCGATGCAGGGCCGCCCCTTCGCCGCACCCTACCTGCTCACCGACATGGCGGCCGACACGATCGGCCTGATGGACGCGCTCGGCATCGGCACCGCGCATGTGGTCGGCGCATCGATGGGTGGCGCGATCGCGCAGACCATGTCCATCGAGCATCCCGAGCGGCTGCGCACGCTGACCTCGATCATGTCGACCACCGGCGCGCCCGACCTGCCGCCGCCGACGGCCGAAGCGCTCGCGGTGCTGTTCGACCAGCCGGCCACATTCGACCAGGCCGGTTTCCTGCGCAGCTATCTGAAGTCCTGGCAGGTTCTGCGCGGCCCCGGCTTCTCGGCCGACGACGCGCGCGACGCGGAGCGCGCAGGGCAGCACTTCGAGCGCGGCATCGATCCGGCCGGGGTCGCGCGCCAGCTCGCCGCAGTGCTCGCCTCGGGCAGCCGGCGCGAGGCGCTGCGCAGCGTCGAGGTGCCGACGCTCGTGATCCACGGCCGCGCCGATCCGCTGGTGCCGCTGGCCTGCGGCATCGACACCGCGCAAGCGATTCCCGGCGCCGAACTGTTGGTGCTCGACGGCATGGGCCACGCGCTTCCGATCGCGCTGTGGCCACAGATCATCGACGCCATCGCGCGCCACGCGGCAGCCGCGCAAGGCTGATAAAGAGTGGCCGCCGGGCCCTTGCGGGGCTGCGGCGGCCTGCGGACGCGAGGGTCCGGCTAGTGCGGGGAGTCGATCACATGCCGCAGCCGAGCGACGTGATGCGGTCCGACGCAGCCTTGGCCTGCACGAGTCCGAAACCGAACTCGGTGTCGCGGCCGAGCGCGCCCAGGTCCTCCGCGCTCTTGTTCAGCGAGTCGCGCAATTGCGCAGCGGTGCAGGTCGGATGGTTGCTCCAGACGAGCGCCGCGACGGCCGAGACATGCGGCGTGGCCATCGAGGTGCCGTTGAAGTAGGCGTAGTTCGTCGCCATCACGTTCACGTTGGCCGACTGGCCGACCTTGGCCAGCATGGCTGCGCCATCGGCCTGGGTCGCACCGACCGACGGGATCGCGGTCACGACGCCATTGAGCGTGCCGAACAGTTCGCCCGCCGCGTTGTTGTAGATGATCGCGCCCACGCCGCCGCTGTTCTGGCAGTTCAGTACCTTGTCCGAGAACGCAATGTCGCCTCGCGAGATCAGGCAGACCCTGCCCGCCATGGCGGGATCCAATGCTTTGCCGAGGCCGAAGTCAGCCAGCGGCGCAGTCACGTTGGCGACCGGCGTGCCGTCCATCGGCTGTGTCGCGTAGCCCGTGCCGCCGACGCTGACCGAGACTTCGCGCCCCGTTCCCATCGGCACCGTCGACAGCGTCTGTACGCCAGGCGCAGCGATCTCGACGTCGGTGTTGGACTGCGAGAAGCTCGCATGCGCCATGCTCGCGTCGATCGCGGCCACCGACATCACGCTCGCGTAGCCGGCCGGATAGGAGGTGCTCGTGTCGCCGGCGTTGCCCGCCGCTGCAATGACGAGCACGCCCTTGGAGGCCATCAACTCGTAGACCTTGTTTTCGAAGTTCGTCGAACCACTGCCGCCGAGCGACATGCTGACGACCCTGGCCTTGGCCTTCTTGCACTGCAGGACGCCCCTGATGATGGTCGACGACGGCGCTGAACCGCTCGAATCGAACACCTTGACGATGTGCAGCGGCAACTGACCGGTGGGTATCACGCCGACCACGCCCATGCCGTTGCCGCCGAGAGCGGCAACCGTGCCCGCCACGTGCGTTCCATGATGCGCGAGGTCTGTGTTCCAGTCACCCTCGCCCGTGAGGTTGATGCCGGCAACATTGCTGGCCTGCAGGTCTTCGTGCGCGCCGTCGAAGCCCGGAGTCGATGATGCACAGCTTCTTGGCGCTGCCAGCCTGGAACGCCAACTGATCGGCCTGGACCATCGTGATGCCGAACGGCACCTGCTCGGCCGAAGCATCCATCGAGCGGACCTTGCCGCCCGCCGAGCGCCCGCCCATCACGTGGCGCATCGGGTCCGCCTCGATCGACTCGACGTTGGCATTGCCCTTGAGCTTGTCGCGCGCTGCAGCCGACAGACGCACCGCAACGGCATTGACCTCGCCGAGGTCGAGCACGACGCGGCCACCGGCATTGGCGACGGCCTGCCTGGCGGCCTGGGCCGCTCCGGCCTTGTAGACGAGGATCATTCGCTCCTGCTTCGGGGCAGCTTGAGCGCCCATCGTGGCAGTCAAGGCCGCGGCGGCAACTGCTGCCGCCAGAGCGCGAAGCGCCAGGCCGGATTTCGTGGTAACCATCGGTTGATCTCTCCAGGGGAAGATTGCGGGTGCGCGACTATCGAGGGATCGCCCCTGTCTAGTCAACCCCCGAAACCCGTGATGGCGTTTTCCCGGGGGCCTCGTGCCTCGAGCGCCATTGAGGTCCGCCGCACCGCTTGTCGCCCAGGTCTGGCCGCCTGTCCGGAAGGCCGGCCTGGCGGCATGCCGCACAATTGAACCCTTTTTTGCCCACCAACCGATGTCCGCCGTCATTGCCCGCCAGACGCGCAAGCGAGACGCCTGGGAAATCCAGCGCGCAGTGCTGTTCGCACTCGTGCTGCGCGAGGTCCGCACGCGCGTCGGAAGGCACTGGACAGGCATCGTCTGGACCCTGTTCGAGCCGCTGGCCCACGTGCTCGTGATCCTCACCGTCTTCGGCTACCTGCGCAACATCTCGTCGCCGGTCATGGAGTTCCCGGTCTTCCTGGTCAGCGGGCTGATGCCGTACTTCCTGTTCCGCAACCTGGCACAGCGGCTGACCGACAGCATCGACGCCAACCGAGGCCTGTTCTCGTATCGTCAGGTCAAGCCCTTCGACACCGTGGTCGCGCGGGGCATCGTCGAATGCCTGACCTGGCTCGGCGTGCTGCTGTTCACGCTGGCGACCCTGCTCTGGCTCGGATTCGAAGCGGTGCCTCGGCGGCCACTCGAATTCTTCGGGCTCGCGCTGCTGGCAGCCACGCTCGGCGGCGGCCTGGGCCTGTTGCTGGCCGTGACGACGCATGGGCATCCGCGTGTCCGAACGATGGTGCGAATGCTCTACATGCCGCTCTACATCACGTCGGGCGTGATCTTCTCCATCGACCGGCTCCCACCGAGCTTCATGGAGTGGCTGAGCTGGAACCCGATGCTGCATCTGGTGGACCTGGCGCGCAACGCGTTTGAACCGCGCCACCTGCCCCATGAAGGCCTGGGGTGGGACTTTCCGGCTGCCTTCGCGCTGATCATGCTCGCGCTTGCGCTCGCGCTCTACTGGCGCGATCGTCAGAAGTTCCTGATGGACCGCTGAAGCATGATCGAACTGCGCAACCTAACCAAGTGGTACCGCACCGAGCGTGGGCGGCACTACGTCTTTCGCGACCTGAGCTTCAGCTTTCCGGAC
This sequence comes from Ideonella sp., assembly GCF_016702655.1. GTDB lineage: Bacteria > Pseudomonadota > Gammaproteobacteria > Burkholderiales > Burkholderiaceae_C > CAIKUF01. Next base: position 60,979 of record NZ_JADJDO010000003.1, on the reverse strand, counting down.
GGGACCAACATCGGCCTGATCGGGCGCAACGGGGCCGGCAAGTCGACACTCATGCGCATGCTGGGCGGCCTGGAGACTCCCAACCGCGGCAGCGTGTCGAGCGACGTAAGCATCTCCTGGCCGGTGGGGCTGACCACCGGCTACCAGAACACGCTCAGCGCGCGCGAGAATGCGCAGTTCATATGCCGCATCCACGGCGCCACCGGAGCGCAGATGCGGCGCAAGATCGAGTTCCTGCGCGAGTTCGCCGACATCGACGAATATTTCGACCTGCCGATGAAGACCTACTCGTCGGGCATGCGCTCGCGCGTGGCCTTCGGCATGAGCATGGCCTTCGACTTCGACTACTACCTGATCGACGAGGTCATGGCCGCCGGCGACCCGCAGTTCCGCGCCAAGGGCACGGCGCTGCTTGCCGAGCGGCTGAAGGCGGCCAACGTGATCCTGGTCTCGCACCGCATGGCCGACATCCGCAAGCACTGCGACGTGGTGGTCCACGTCAACCGTGGCAACACCGTGCTGTACGACGATATCGAGGCCGGTATCGCCGCCTACCAGAACCTGACTGCAGTCGCTGCATGAATCTCCTGACTTCCCTGACGCCCCGGCGCCTGAGGCTGCTCATCGTCGGCGTGCCGATGGCGCTGGCGGTGCTGTATCTCGGCCTCTTCGCCGCCGACCGCTATGTCAGCGTGTCGATGGTCGGCCTGCGGTCCTCCAGCGGGGAGACCGCTGCGCTGGCCGGCATGGCATCGCTGCTGTCCAGCGTCTCCGGCCCCGGCAACCAGGACACCTACTTCCTGCGCGACTACATGGGGTCGCTGGGGCTACTCAAGAAGCTCGACGAGCGCCTGGGCGTGCGCGCGCACTACGAGGCTCAACTGCGCGACCCACTGTTTCGCCTCTGGAGCTGGGCGAGCCAGGAGTACTTCCTCGACTACTTCCGCTCGCGCGTCACCGTCACCGTGGACGAGAACTCCTCGGCGCTGCTCATCCACGCCGAGGGCTTCGACCCCGATTTCGCCTTCCGCCTGAACAGCACCATCCTCGAGGAGGCCGAGCGCTTCGTCAACGAATACTCGCACCGCATCGCACGCGAGAACCTGCGCTTCGCCGAGGGCGAGCTCACGCGCGCCGGCGAGCGCGTGCAGAAGGCCAAGGCCGAGGTGCTGACCTTCCAGAACAAGCACCGGTTCCTCGACCCGACGGCGCAGGCCCAGGCCAGCGGCGCCGTGACCGCCGAGCTGCAGGCGCAGATCACCAAGGCCGAGGCCGAGCTGCGCAGCCTGCGCAGCTTCCTCAACGAAGACGCGCCACAGGTCACGCTGCTGCGCGCGCAGCTGAAGTCGCTGCAGGAGCAGCTCGGCGTCGAGCGCCGGCGTTCGACCTCGGGCGATGGCGACAAGCGCAGCGAACGGCTCAACGAACTCGCCCTCGAGTTCAAGGGCCTCGAGCTGCAGGCAGAAGTGGCGTTGGACGCCTACAAGATCGCGCTCTCGGCGGTCGAGGCGTCGCGCATCGAGTCGACGCGCAAGTTGAAGAGCCTGGTCGTCATCGAGCCCCCCTCGACACCTGAAAAAGCCGAGTATCCTCGGCGTTGGTACAACTTGTTGACGCTGCTCGTGGGCAGCCTCCTGCTCCTGGCCGTGGTGCGGCTCGTGCTCGCAACCATCCAGGAACACCAGGACTGATTCGATGATCCGGCTTGCCTGTGCACGACTCCCTGCCTTGCGCTCCCTGAAAACACGCCTGCGCGCCGGCCTGGCCGCGTTGATGCTGGGCGCAGCGCTCTCGCCCGCGTTGGCGCAGAGCGATGCGCTGAGCCCCTGGACGCGCAGTTTCTCTAGCATCGGCGAGCCATCCCAGTCCCCGCAACCCGCCGCCGCGGCCGCAGCTGCCTCGGCGCCGGCCGCAGAGAAGCCGGCAACGGTCAACATCGCGCACTTGCCGCTGCCACCCGATCCGGCGCTATCCGCCCGGCCGATCGTCTTCGGCTCGCAGCTCTTCGCTGGCCGCTTCGGCATGGTGCCGTTTTCGGGCTTCAACCCGGACTACGTCATCGCCACCGGCGACCGCCTGCTCGTGCGCATGTGGGGCGCGTTCAATTTCGAGGCGCCTCAGGTCGTCGACGTGCACGGCAACATCTTCATCCCGAACGTCGGCCCGGTCGCGGTGCGCGGCGTGAGGAACGCCGACCTGAACCGCGAGGTCGCGGCGCAGATCAAGCGCGTCTTCCGCTCCAACGTGGGCGTCTACGCGACGCTCGAGAGCGCGCAGCCGGTCAAGATCTACGTGACCGGCTTCGTCAAGGCACCCGGCCTGTACGCCGGCCTGTCGTCGGATTCGATCCTGTACTACCTCGACCGCGCCGGCGGCATCGACCCGGCCCGAGGCAGCTACCTCGAAGTCGAGGTGCTGCGCGGCGGCAGGACGATCGCCGCCATCAACCTGTACCGCTTCCTGCTCGAAGGCAAGATCGAGCCGATGCAGCTGCAGGAGGGCGACACCGTCGTGGCCCAGCCACGCCGGCACACGGTGCAGATCGGCGGCGAGGTGCACAACCCCTACATCTTCGAGTTCAAGAAGCCCGCCGTCAGCGGTGCCGAACTGCTGGCCGTGGCCCGGCCCAAGCCGAGCGCGACCTTCATGAGCATCGTGCGCCAGATCGGCCCCGACCGTCGCGCCGAGTACCACCCGCTCGCCAATGCGGGCCAGGTCACGATCGAGGACGGCGACGAGGTCACGCTGACGGCCGACAAGTACCCCGGCACCATCCTCGTGCGCGTCGAGGGCGCCCAGCTCGGCCAGCAGGTGCTCGTGCTGCCCTTCGGCGCCAAGCTCGAGGACGCGCTGGCGCGCATCAAGCCCGCGCCGCAGGCCAACATCGAGGCCGTGCAACTGTTCCGGCGCTCGATCGCGACACGGCAGAAGGAGCTCATCGAGATCGCGCTGCGCAGCCTCGAGACCTACGCCCTCACCGCGCGCTCGGCGACGAGCGAAGAGGCCGCGCTGCGCCAGCGCGAGTCGGCGCTGATGCTGACCTTCATCGAGCGCGCCAAGGCGGTGCAACCCAAGGGCCAGGTCGTGTTGCTGCCGGCCGCGCAGGCCGGCCAGACCATCCTCGAGGACGGCGACATCCTGAACCTGCCCAACCGCAGCAACACCGTGCTCGTCAGCGGCGAGGTCGTGTTCCAGAGCGCGCTCGTCTGGGAGCCGGGCACGACGGCGATGTCCTACATCGCGCGCGCCGGCGGCTTCACCCAGCTCGCCAACGAGGACCGCGTCGTCGTCCTGCACCAGGACGGCAGCGTCGCCGATTCGCCCGACGCGCCGGTGCTGGCCGGCGACGAGGTCATGGTGCTGCCCAAGATCACGAGCAAGAGCATCGAGATCACGCGCGCGATCACGACCATTCTGTTTCAGCTCGCCTACACGGCGAAGATTCTCTTCAACGGGCTCTGACGCGTCGATGCGAGCGCGCGCGAAGCGACTCACCCGGCACCTGCTCGGTCGTTCGTGGTCGGCAGGATGGCTGCTGCGCACCCTTGCCGCGATGGCCGGGGCTCCCGCGGCGACCGGCCTGCCGCGGCTGGCGCTGCGCCTGGAGATCGCCGCCACCAAGCGCCTGAACCTGTTCGACCGCGCCTACTACCTCGATCAGTGCGCGGCGCCGCACCCCGCGATCGCGCTGCGCGACTATGTGTTGCAGGGCGAGGCAGCCGGGCGGCGGCCGTCGCCGCTCATCGATCCGCAGCATTACCGGTCACAGATCGACGCGCGGGTGCCTGGCCGCAGGCTCAACACGCTGCTGCACTACGGCTTGTGGGGGCGCTTTCGCGCGATCTCGCCGAGCCCCTGGTTCGACGTCGGCTACTACCTGCGCAGCAACGGCGACGTGGCGGCGGCAGGCGTCGATCCATTGAAGCACTTTGCCCGCTACGGCTGGCGCGAGGGGCGCAACCCGCTGCCCGGCCTGGACCTGCGCCTCGTGCTGCGCGACCAGCCCGGTCTGCGCGTCTCGAAGACCAACCCGCTCGTGCACCTGCTGCAGGAGCTCGGCCGTTCGCGTCTGCAGCAGATCCCCGACGCCGCCGCGCGCGCCAACGGCGATGCACGCAACGCGCCCCTGCTCGACGTGGCGATCTGGGCCGGCAAGACCGCGCGCAGCGGCGCAGACGCGCCGCGGGTCGACGTGATCGTGCCCGTTTATTCGGGCACCGGCGAGACGCTGCGCTGCCTGTGGAGCGTGCTCGACGCGCCGGTGGCCACACCCTTCGAGCTCGTCGTGATCGACGACGCCGGCCCCGACCCGGTGCTCTCGGCGCTGCTCGACGAGCTCGCGACGCAGGGCCTGTTCACGCTGCGCCGCAATGCCGCGAACCAGGGCTTCGTCGCCACCGTCAACACCGGCCTGCGCCTGCACCCGCAGCGCGAGGTCGTGATCCTCAACGCCGACACCGAGGTCCACAACGACTGGCTCGACCGCCTGCTCGCCATGGCGGCCGGCAACGCAAAGCTCGCGAGCATCACGCCGCTGTCGAACAACGCGACCATCTGCAGCTACCCCGAGCCGCTGCACGACAACTGGCTCCGGCTCGAAATCGACGACGCCGAGCTCGACCGCCTGGCCGCGCGCGTGAACGCCGGGCGCCTGGCCGAGGCGCCGACCGGCGTGGGTTTCTGCATGTTCATGCGCCGCGCCTGCCTGGACGCAATCGGCCTCCTCGACGAGAAGAACTTCGGGCGCGGCTACGGCGAGGAGAACGACTGGTGCCAGCGCGCGCTGAAGGCGGGCTGGGTCAACGCCATCGCGGCCGATGTCTTCGTGCGCCATCACGGCGGCATCTCCTTCGGCGACGAGACGGCGGCGCGCGGCGCTGCGGCGCTGCGCACGATGGACCGCCTGCACCCGACCTACCAGGCGCAGGTCCGGGCCCACATCGCCGCCGACCCGCTGTGGGAGGCACGCGCCCGGCTCGACCTGGCGCGCCTCGCGCAGCACCGGCGCGAGCGCAATGCCCTGCTCGTCTGCCACGACCGCGGCGGCGGCACCGAACGCCACCTGATGGAGCAGGCGAGCAGCCTGCAGGCGCGCGGCTGGGGCGTGTTCGAGATGCGCCCGTCCAAGCGCCCGGGTGCAGTCTCGCTGAATCATCCGCGCTTGATCGGGCTGCACGCGGCCACAGCCATCCCGGTCGGGCAGCGCGAGTTCTTCGTCGACGCACTGCGCACGCTCGGCATCACGAGCATCGAGCTGCACCAGACGGTGGACTTCCCCGACACCGTGCCGGAACTCCTGCTCGAGACGCGCGACACGCTCGGCATCGAACTGCACGCGACGCTGCACGACTACCGTGCGATCTGCCCGCGCATCAACCTCGCCCGCCCCGACGGCCGCTACTGCGGCGAGCCCGACGCCGCCGGCTGCAACGCCTGCCTGGCCACCGACGGGCTGCGCGCGACGAGTGGCGACATCGCGAGCTGGCGCCGGCAGCAACTCGGCTTGCTTGCGCGCGCGGATGCCGTGCGCGTTCCGGACGAGGATGTCGCGTTGCGGCTCAAACGCTACCTGCCTGGAGTGGCGCCTCAGGTTCGCCCGCATGACCAGGAGCTGAGCGTGGTCGCACCACGGCGCGCGCCAGAGCGCGAAGCCGGCAAGCCTGCAAGGGTGATGGTTCTGGGGGCAATCGGCCTCGTGAAGGGCTTCGATGTCGTCCTGCAGGCCGCGCGCGCGGCCCGGCGCTTGTCGTTGCCGGTCGAATTCTCGTTGCTCGGCTACTCGATGAACGACGCCCGGCTCACCGAGGCCGGCGTGCACTTGCTCGGGCGCTACGACGACGCCGAGGTCCTTGCCCTGATCGCGGACAATGACCCCGATCTGGTGTTCCTGCCCTCGACCTGCCCCGAGACGTATTGCTACACGCTCTCGGCCGCCCTGCGCAGCGGGCGCCCGGTCGTGGTGTTCGACATCGGCGCCCAGGCGCGGCGTGTGCGTTCGCTGGCCCCGCCACCGAGCCGCGTGCTGCCGCTGGCCCTGATCGATCACCCCGAGAGGCTCGTGCGCAGGCTGCTGACGATCACGGACCACCCGATGGCGCGCGACCACGCGCGCGCTGGCGCGCAGCACATGCAGCCCCAGCCCCCCACTCTTCACTGAATCGATTCTCCGATGAGCCACGATCGCGCACGAACCACCGACGACTTTGCTGCAGGCGCAAGTGCGCGCGAAGATGACTCGACAGTCGCGCAGGCGGCCGACGCCGACCCAGCGACAGGCCTGATGACGCAAGCAGGTGCGGCGACCCCCCATTCCACCGCTGGAGGCACCTCAGCGGCTCCGACGAGCGAGAAAGACGCCGCAACTGCCAGCACGGGCTTTTTCGAGGGCTTGGTCGGGATGGACGCGGTCGGGTGGGCGAACGTCGGCGCCGACGGCGAGGTGGTGCTGATCGTCGACGATCGCACGGTGGCCTGCGGTCCAGCGAACCGCTTCCGCGCCGACGTGCTCGAGGCCGGCATCGGTACCGGCCACCACGGCTTTCAGATCGCGTTGCCGCCGGAACTGCTCGACGGCCGCAGCCATCGCATCCGCGTCCAGGCCGGGCCCGATGGCAGAACGATCGAGCCCGGCGAACGCGAGTTCAAGCTGCCGCGCGCCGTACACGGCGCGATCGAAAGGGTCGACGGCGCCTTCGTGACCGGCTGGGCCGCGGAGGACGTTGCACCGGGCAAACCGCTCCCGGTCGAGCTGCGCGTCGACGGCACTGCAGTGGCCATAGGCGCAGCCGACCAACCCGGCGCGCAGGGGATGCGCTACGCGCTGCGATTGCCCAATGCAGCGCTGGACGGGCGGCCGCACGTCATTGCGGTACGCAGCACCAGCCCGCCGGGCCTGATCGGTGAAACGGCGCTCATCACGTCGCCGTTGCTCACACCCGACGACGCGTTGCGCCGCTACAGTGGCGGATACGTGAACGCTGCGCTGTTGCAGGGTGCTGCGTTGCACTACGAGTCGCTCCGGCAAGGCGTCGCAGCAATCGCCGCCAGCCTCCGCGCGGGCCAAGAGGGCGCGCAGGCGCGCACAGCCGAGCGGCTGCTGGCCCTCGACACGGTGCACGAACAGGTCGTACTCGGCTTCACGGCTGACGAAGATGCGAACGACAGTGCGCGCGACCGGCCGCCACTCGCGTTCCCGACGCAGGATGCGCCCGACGTGTCGATCGTGATCCCGGTGCACAACAAGTTCGCCGTCACCTACCACTGCCTGGCCTCGTTGCTGCTCGCCCCCAACCGGGCGAGCTTCGAAGTCATCGTCATCGATGACGGCTCGAGCGACGAGACGATCGAGATCGAGGAACGGGTGAGCGGCATCCGCGTTGCGCGACATGAGGCGGCGCAGGGCTTCGTGCGCGCCTGTAACGCCGGGGCGAAGCTCGCAAACGGCCGCTACATCGCGATGCTCAACAACGACACCGAGGTCACCCCGGGCTGGCTCGACGAACTGGTGCACGTGTTCGAGCACTTCGAAGGCGTCGGCATGGCCGGCGCCAAGCTGCTCTACCCGAACGGTAGCTTGCAGGAGGCGGGCGGCATCGTCTGGGGCAGCGGCGACCCCTGGAACTACGGCCGCAACGGCAACCCGCGCGACCCCAAGTACAACTACACGCGCCAGGTCGACTACATCTCGGGCGCCTGCATCATGCTGCCCACCGCGCTCTGGCAGGAGCTCGGTGGCTTTGACGAGCATTTCGCGCCGGCCTATTTTGAGGACACCGATCTCGCCTTCCGCGTCCGCGACCGTGGACTAAAGACCGTCTACGCGCCGCTCGCGCAGGTGATCCACTTCGAGGGCATCAGCAGCGGCACGAGCGTCGCCTCGGGCACCAAGCGCTTCCAGCAGATCAACAAGCCCAAGTTCAAGAACCGCTGGGCGGCGGCCTTTCGCGGCAACGGCGCGGTGGGCAAGGACGTGGACCTGGCCAAGGACCGCAACGTGCGCTTTCGCGTGCTCGTGATCGATGCCGGCACGCCGCGCCCCGACAACGACGCCGGCAGTTATGCCGCGATCCAGGAGATGCGGCTGCTGCAGTCCCTGGGATGCAAGCTGACCTTCGTGCCGGAGAACGTGGCCTGGCTCAGCGGCTACACCGAGGCCCTGCAGCGATCTGGCATCGAGTGCCTGTATGCGCCGTTCGTGCTCTCGGTGAGCGAAGTGATCGAGAAGCGCGGTGCTGAATTCGACTTTGTCTACATCACGCGCTATTCGGTTGCCGAACGCTATGTGGACGCGATCCGCCGCCATGCGCCGCAGGCAAAGGTCCTGTTCAACAACGCCGACCTGCACTTCTTGCGCGAAATCCGCTCCGCCATCGCGGCGCGCAACAAGGAGCGCCTGGGGCATGCACTGCAGACCCGCGATGCCGAACTCGGCGTGATGCGCAAGGTGGACTTGGTGCTGTCGTACAACGAGATCGAGCACGCGGTGATCCTGTCGCATAACCTCGACTCGACGCGCGTCGCCAAGTGCCCCTGGATCGTTGCCACGACGACCGAAGTGCCCCCGGCCGAGGCCCGCAGGGGCATCGCCTTCCTGGGTGGTTATGCGCACCACCCGAACGTCGAGGCGGCCGAGTTCTTCGTGCGCGAAGTGATGCCGCTGCTGCGCCAACGCCTGCCAGGCGTCGAACTGCGGCTGTATGGCAGCAACATGCCCGAGAAGCTGCGCGAGCTGTTCGAAGACGAGGAAGACGTGGCCACGCCGGGCTGGGTGCCGACGGTCGACGCCGTCTACGACGGCTGCCGGGTTTTCGTGGCGCCGCTGCTCAGCGGTGCCGGCATCAAGGGCAAGGTGATCGGCGCGATGGCGCACGGCGTGCCGTGCGTGCTCTCCCCCGTGGCGGCCGAAGGCACGGGCATCCGCGCGGGGCTGGAGGCCCAGGTCGCTTCGACACCGCGAGAGTGGGTCGACGCGATCGCCAGGCTTTACGAGGATGGCGACGCCTGGCGCGCGCAACAGGCCGCGGCATGGACTTTCACCGAGCGCGAGTTCGGGCTTGCGCGCGGGCTCGAGCTGATGCAGGCGGCGCTCGAGGTGGTCGAGATCTTTGCCACACCCGACCCGGATTGCCTCGCCGCGCGGGCGAGACCGCACTGATCGGCGCCAGGTCTGCTGCAAGCTGCCACGACCCGTCATGCCGTGCTTGCGCCCTCGCGGACCGGATAACCCACGCGACCAGACGGTCGCGTTGCAGCGACCAGGGCGCTGAACTATGAAATCCGAACTCGTCCAGCGTTTCGACTCGCTCAGCGACTGGCATCAGTGGCTCGCCGGCGCCCCCGGTCAACGCAACCCCGCGGTGATCGAAGCCATGGCTGCGAGTGTCCGGGCTTCCGGGCTCGTGGAACCGCTCACCCATGCACGATACACGTGCGGCGACATCTCATCACGCGGCAACAATCATCGCGAGTCGCTGCGGGCGGGGAAGCTCATCTCCCGACAGCGCGCGGTGTGCCTGGCACTCACCCACCTTGCCGAGGATCAGGCCCGCAAACTCGATCGTCGCTCCCGCATCTACGCCACGGAGGCTCTGACCGACTTTGCGCTCTTCTTCCGCGGTCTCTTTCCGAGATTCCTCGGCTCCGAGTACGCACCCAGCATCGCCGAACAAGAGGCCATCTTCCCGATCGTTCATCAGAATCTTCAGGCACTCACGTTCCCAGCGGGCTGCTTCGATTACGTGCTCTCGAACGACGTCCTGGAGCACGTCCCCGATCTCCGCGCCTCGTTGCGGGAGTGCGCGCGCATACTCTTGCCGGGTGGCGTTCTGGTCGCCACTTTTCCGTTCGCCTTCAACTCCGATCAAACCATTCAGAAGGCCACCCTTGAGCACGGCCAAGTCGTGAATATCATGGAGCCGGAATATCACGGAAATCCAATGCGACCAGCCGAGGGGTCGCTGGTGTTTCAGATTCCAGGCTGGTCTGTGATCGAGACGGCACGTTCCGAAGGGTTTGCGGATGCATATTTTCTCTACATCAGCTCGCAACACCATGGAATACTCGGTGGAGATCTTGCCGGTATATTTGTTTTCATAGCCGCCAAGTAGAATACATCATCGCTCTGGGAATTAGAATTTGATCATCAATAATACATTCGGCTTCATATTCGTTCACGTTCCCAAGGCTGCTGGAACCACCATTACCAGCGTCTTGAGGAGCGCCAGCTGCTATTGCGACATCGAGGTTGGAGGTACAGCGCTGGGCGAGGCTATACAACCCTTTTATAAGCAAAGATTCGGCTTGGCGAAGCACTCCACCGCGCGTGAGATCAAATCTGTCGTCGGTGAAGTCAAGTGGAAGCAGAGTTTCACATTTGCCATTGTTCGCAATCCGTATGCCAGGATATATAGCGCGTTCAACTTCATGAAAAAGGTACGAGCGGAGCGTAATTTATCCGTGCTTGAACCGCTCGACCGGCTGCACAGTTTCGTGGATTTCGTCGAGTCGGATTTCTTCAACTCCGACGGCATGGATAGAATCCTGATGCCTCAGATTTTCTGGCTGCGTGCGGACGCAAAGGACTCACCCGTCATCGTCGACTTCGTCGGAAAGGTCGAACAACTGGCGGAGTCGCTTCGGACGATTGGCGATGCGTTGCCCGCGGCAAGAAAATATTTCAACCCTGCCGAGATCCCTCAGCTCAATCGCACCGACAGCGAGCCGGGCTTGCAGGATGGCGCCATGGACTGGCTCGCCATCCCGCATCTCGAACATCGCGTCCATGAGAAATACAAGATGGATTTCAAGGTATTCAACTATGCCCGGCACGGCGAGTCCTGAAATCCAACGCCTGGGGATGGGCAGGCCGTTCGCGCTGCCTATGCCGAGAGCGCGAGCGGTTAGCAGCGTTGGCAGGAAGTGCGTCGGGATCGCCGCCCAATCTCGTCGCTTGGAGACATTTTGAGCAGATATCTGTTTGTCTGTGGCACGGCGCGTTCAGGTACGAGTGCGATGTGGCGTCAGTTGACCAGGGATCCGAGGATCGCGCTCGGCCTCGAACGCTACGCCGAGTTGCTGAAATCCGAGGGTCTGCAGCCAAGCCTTTTCGAGGAGGATCGCTTCTTCGACCTTCGCCCCAGGGACACCTTCTACAGGGACCTCGAGGCATTCAATCCATACTACGGCGAGGTCCGAGCACGGTATGCGGACTCCGAAATACGGGGAGACAAGATCCCGAGCCTGTTCGCCCATCTCGATGAAATCTTGGCAGTTTTTCCGGAGGCGCGGGTCATCGTCATGGTGCGCAACATATTCGACATTGCGGCCTCCTATGAGCGCCGTGCCGACGAAGGGGTTCACTGGCCCGACAACAGGCGCACGAATGCCGCGATCAAGGATTGGCGTCGGATGTTGAGCGCGGTTTCGATGTATGCCGAGGATAGGCGTGTACTGCCCGTGATCTACGAGGACTTCTATTTCGGCCAAGGCAATCTGCGCGCGCTGTACGACTTCCTCGAACTGGACTTGACGCATCGCGTCGAAGTCGCATTCCGGCGCACCCTGGAACGCGGCGCAGCGCGTGAAGAGGCGCGCAGTCGCGACTTGTCGCAGGAGGCGGTGATGAACATTTGCCTGAATGCACCGTTCGGGCAATACCGCGAACTGGTCGAGCGGATCCGCTCTCGGCCGGTCGCGGCCTGACCTTCCTGTGGCCCGGACCCAGCCGCTCCTAGAACTGACCGACAGCCATCATCGGGCTCGCAACACCGAGGAAGACCTTGAGTTCCCATGGCGTTTGCATCACGGGCATGCACCGCTCGGGCACGTCGATGGTCGGGCAGTTGTTGCAGGCCGCCGGACTGTGGCTGGGTGCTGGGCAGCAACTCGCGTCGCCCAAGAACGACAACCTTGACGGCTTTTTCGAGCATCTCGAGTTCGTCGCGCTCGACGACGAACTGCTTGACCGGTTGGGCGGAGCTTGGGATTTGCCGCCGGCGGGCTCGGAGCAAGCGCATGCTGCACTCGCCGCGCCGTTTCGGGAACGCACCAACGCCTTGCTCGCAAGCCTCGCTGCTGGCGCCCCCGCGGCCTCGCCATGGGGTTGGAAGGATCCACGCGCGAGCCTGCTGCTGGACTTCTGGCTATCGTGCCAGCCCAGATTGCGCACGCTGGTCTGCTTGCGCCACCCCCTGGCCGTGGCACGCTCGCTGCAGCGGCGCAACCGCATCTCGCTTCGCCTCGGTCTGCTGCTCTGGCAGCGCTACAACGAGGCCTGCGCCAGGGCCGCGCGGGGCTCTGCGAACGTGCTGATCTCGCACTATGACGCCTGGTTCCTGGATCCTGCTCGCGAATTGAGGCGCGTCGTCGACTTCGCCGGCCTGACAGCCAGCGATGCAGTGCTGCAGGCCGCGGTGCAGGCCATCAAGCCCCAGTACAGGCACCAGCGGGCCGAATCCACCGATGCTTTGCTTGCCATCGCGGGGCTCGCCACCGTCGACCTGTACGACGATCTGCGCGGGCGCGCGGGCCCGATCTATGCGCGATCTGCCGAAGCGACGACCCTGCCGACCGGCCGCACCCGCCGCCAATCTGAGCCAACTGCTGCCGTCGGACGCGAACCCGCACGCGGCGATGCCGAATTGCTGCTGCTGCGCGCACGTGTTGCCGAACTCGACGCCGAACTGCGTGCCTCGGTGTCTCGCGATGCACCCTATCGGGTCGGGACCTCGATCGACGCGCGCCGCGGGGGGAGTGCGCCGCTGTTCCTGCGCCGGGGCTGGGCCCCTCCAGAAGAGGCGGGGACCTGGTCGATCGCCGAGGCAGCCGAACTGCGACTACCCCTGCACGGGTTGCGTGCCGGGCGCGGCCTGGCCATGCAGGCACGGGCTCGGCCCATGGTCGGCCCAGGCCACGAGAAGGTCGCCGTGACGCTGCTTGCCAATGGGCGAACTGTAGGGTCCTGGAGCCTGGACGAAGCGCGCGCGACGGACCTGGATTGCACCATCGCGGCCGATCTGCTCGAACCGCACGGCCCGCTCGCGCTGGAGTTCCGCATCGATCGGCCCTGCGCGCCGCGCTCGATCGGCCTGTCGGCCGATGCGCGCACGCTCGGCATCCTGCTGGTGTCGCTCACCTTGCGCGCCGTCGCCACCCAACCCTTGCGTCAGGCCGACGAGTAGGAGCGTCGGCAACTGCTCAATCCACGTAGGGATGCGGACATCTGCTCGTCGCACCCGCGCCGACGACGAGCACGGTCTCCGAGCTCGCGCTGTTTCCGGCCGCGTCGGTTGCGTGTGCACGCAGCACATGTTCGCCCGGCGGCAACTGTTGGGTCACGATGGTCGCCTCGTACGGTGGGCGCGTCAGTTCGGCGACGAGGCGGCTGCCGATCAGGAACCGCACGCTGCGAATCTGCCCCGAGTCATCGCTCGCCACCGCAAAAGCGGATTGTCGCGCCCTGGCCTGGACGCATGCCAGTGGCCAGGTCAGCACGACTCGCGGCGGTCGGTCATCGACCGGTGCACGCCGGGTCTCCGGCCGGCCGAACTTGCGCGAAGCCGCGCCGAGCCGGCGTATCAGTTCGTCGGTGAGCCCGGGTTCGAGGCTGAACGCGCTGTCCTTGTCCGGCCGCGCGCGGTAAGGCGCCCGCTGGTAGAACTCCCAGACCCAGACTGCGCTGTAGGGCACGCCGAGTTCGACGATGCGATCCAGGATCCGGACCGAAAATGAATCGGCGCGGCCGTCGAGCCTGTGCTGCTCGCCGAACTCGCCGACGAAGAGGGACTTGCCCAGTCTTGCCGCAGCGCGCGCGGCGATGTCCAGCAGTTCGGTGCCATGCGTGTTCCGGCTCCCGAATCTGGCATTGAACATACCGGGATAGAGGTGCACGCTCACGATGGCCAAGCCCTCGTGAATGTCGCTCAGATTCTTCACGAAGTCGTCCACTGAATCGGGCCCGCCCGGCGGGCGCGTCCCGGCCCACTCCGGATGCGCGCGCAGGCGCTCGGCGTTCGGTCGCGGGGCCGAGAAGCCCGAAGAGACCGAACGCCCCGGATCCAGCGCCCCGATTGCGGCGGCGAGCCGTTTGGTGAAGCCGATCATCTGCTCGGTCGTGAAATTGCCCACCGGCCTACAGAACTCGGCCCGCGACTGGCCATCGGTTCGCTCCGTGGCGCAGCGGGCGACGTTGTCGAGGTCTACCGCCAGGTTGAGCTCGTTGGTCAACTCATAGAAGAGCACCGTCTCGCGGTTGCGGTAACGCGCCACGAATTCGGTGACGTAGCGCAGCGCAAGCTTGTAGGCACGCGAGTCAGGGTCGGCGACGAGGTCGCGGACCGTTTCGTCGGTCATCGACGGAAACTGCGTCCGGTTCCATATGAAGGTCGGCACGAGTCGCAAGCCGTTGGCATCGAGATCGTCGAACATCTCGTCGATCTGTCGCCAGTAGGCGGGCGGGTCCGATACCCAGCGATCGAGATCGCCCGCGCGGCCTGGGGCGATTGGGCCGAAGCCCGTGGCGGAGGCACGCACGAAGACCACGCCCGCATCGCGCGCGTCGGCCAGGGCCTTGCGCGCCATTGCGCGAGTGACGACCCGATACCGATCGGAACCGTCGCCGCCGCTCGCGGTGCCGATGTACTGCCGCGCCAGATCGAATTTGTTGACGCCGATGGATCCGGCGTGCGCGACCGACACTCCCTGCCAGACCAGTAGGCAGGCGCCGGCGACCAGCGCACTCCGAATTGCCCTGCGCAGCAGGACGCTCAACGAGGAACTGCACGACAAGGATCGCCCGCTGGCAGCGGGCTCGCCTTGCTCTGCCACGACAGGCTGGAGCGCGCGTTCGATTCCGACGGCCATGAGTGACTGGGGGCGCACCGAGGCCGGCTCGGCGCGACCGGACTACCGTGCTGCCGCGCCGGGCTTAGTCGTTGGCAGCGGCCTTGCCGCCCTTGCTGCCCTTGCCTTGCTTCGCTCCGCGTGGTGCGGCCGGCCGGAAGACGACGCGACGCGTGCTGCCCTTGTCGCCCGACTTGGGCTCGAGCGTCCGAACCCGGAACGCGCCCAGTGCGCCCACCTTCACGAGGCCGTCCGGGGCCTTTTCGACTTCACGCGCGATGGCGGCGAAAGCCGCCCGCAACAGCTTGGTCGCGACCTTGTCGTCCAGCCCGGCAAAGGCAGCGGGGGATTGCTTGCGCAGTTGTTCGATGAAGTCGGGAATCTTGTTCATGCAGTTCTCCAGGGTTGGGTTGGTTGGGAGGGAAGAGAAGCGTTCAAAGCCCGGCCGCGCACGGTGTCAATCGAGCAGGCCTTCGCGGTGCAACTGGTTGCGCAGCTTCACCCACTGCTGCTGCACTTCGCCGGCCAGCACGCGCGCGGACGCCTTGTCCGGCGTCGAAGCAAACCACTCGTTGGCCCTGGCCATCTGTTCGACGAGGGAGCGCGCTGCGTGCTCCGCCGCGACCGAATGCGCCTTCATGCTGCCTGCGATCCAGCGCCGCACTTCTTCGACTTCTTCCGGAGTGCATGCGGCCAGCAACTCTGCGTCCGGCGCCGTATCGCCACGCCGCAGTCGGCCGACGATCTCGGTGCGCGGCTTCTTGCTGGCCGGGTCGTAGGTCGTTCGGATGACCTGGACGAGGTTGTTGCGGAAGCGGAAGTGCATGCCTTGGCGTCTCTGGAATACTGGCAATATACTGCCATCATTTTGATCTGTCAAGCCTATGGTCCGGAGATGTAAAGAACTACTTAAGTTGTTGATTATAAATTAGCTTGTCCAAGCTCTCAGCTAGACTGCGTCTAAACCATACTGCCCGACACTTGCCTCCTGTCGCGCATCGAAGCCGCCCACGCGGCGATCCTGGTCGCTCGTCCGTTGTTTTCCTTGATGTCCCGCCAGCGTGACACCTGCCGTACCGGGGTTCCCGCGTCGAGACCGCGCCATGCCGGGCCGCTCAATCGACCGCCCTGAATTCTTCGATCTTCAAGTGGCATTCGTCACGCCGCGGCCCGGCCCGATGCGGCGTGCCCGCTGCACTGCCGCCCGAGCAGGCAGACACGCCGACGAAATCGGCGATGATGCGCGCCGAGCTTGCCATGCGCGCAGCGCGCGTGACAGAGCCTGACGGAGACTCTGGAATGAGTTGGTTGTTCTCCCCTGCGCTGAGGCCGCTCTCGCTGCTCGTCGGCATCGCCAGCCTGGTGCTCAACCTGACGATGCTGGTCCCGTCGCTGTACATGCTTCAGGTCTATGACCGCGTGTTCTCCAGCCGCAGCGTCGAGACCCTCGTCATGCTGACGCTGATCGCCGTGATCAGCCTGGCACTCATGTACGTCATGGACACCGCGCGCGCGCTCGGCCTGTCCGCGGCGAGCAGGGCGCTCGATCGCCGCCTCGGCCCCAAGACCTTCGAACTCCTGATTCAAGATGCGTCGCGCTTCGGCGGTGCCCGCAACGTCAACATCGCGCGCGATGCCGGGCTGCTGAGAGCCTTCCTGAGCAGCAGCGGGATCAACGCCCTGTTCGATGCGCCCTGGGTCCCGATCTACCTGCTGGTGATCTTCCTCTTCCACCCGGTGCTGGGCCTGGCCGCGGCCGGCGCTGCCGTGATGCTGTTCGCGCTCGTCGTACTCAACGAGCGCCTGACAGCGGCGCCGACCGAAGAGTCGCTGCGCAGGTCGCGGGCAGCCGCCCGCTTCATCGATTCGGCAACCCGCAATGCCGAAGTCGTCACGGGCATGGGCATGGCCGGCGCGGTGGTCGGACGCTGGCAACAGCTCAACCAGGATTTCATCGATGCGCAGACCCGCTTGGCCCGCGTGGCCACGCGCCTGGGCGCCTTCGTGCGCGCCTTTCGCTCCGGCATGCAGGTGGCCATGCTGGCCCTCGGCGCCTGGCTCGTGCTCGAGGAGCACTTGTCGCCGGGGGTCATGATTGCCGCCACGATCCTGCTGCCGCGCGCGTTGCAGCCGCTCGAGATGTTGATCACGGGCTGGAAGTCGCTGGTCGAGGCACGCAACGCATGGCGCCGTCTCGGCGAAGTGGTCGACACGAGCGCGGCCACCCGGGTCGAACTGCCCGCGCCCGAAGGATGCCTCGATCTGGAACGCGTGGTCTTCGGCGAGATCGCGCAGCGCCCCCCCATCATCCGGGGCGTGACGTTTTCGCTGCAAGCGGGCGAGACGCTCGGGCTGATCGGCCCCAGCGCATCCGGCAAGACGACGCTGGCCCGGTTGATCCTGGGCATCTGGTCACCGATGTCGGGGGCGGTCCGGCTCGACGGCAGCGACGTGTCGCAGTGGGATCGGCGTGTGCTCGGTGCGCACGTCGGCTACCTGCCGCAGGACATCGAGCTGTTTGCCGGCACCGTGGCCGAGAACATCGGCCGCATGGGCGCGGTGGACTCGGCCGCGGTCGTGCAGGCGGCGCAACAGGCCGGGGCGCACGAACTCATCCTGCGCCTGCCCCAGGGCTATGAAACCCAGTTAGGTGAAGGCGGGTCCTCGCTCTCTGGCGGCCAACGCCAGCTCATCGGCCTGGCGCGGGCGCTTTACGGCGAGCCCAAGCTGGTCGTGCTCGACGAGCCCAATGCCAGCCTGGACCGGGATGGCGAGGCCGCGCTGGCCGCAGCGGTGGCCGGCCTCAAGGCCCGCGGCTGCACGGTGATCCTGATCGGCCATCGGCCGTCTACCCTGCACAGGGTCGACAAGCTCGGTGTCCTGATCGAGGGTGCTCTGCAGGACTTCGGCCGTGCCGATACCCTCCTGGCCAAGTATTCGCCGCCGCGCCCCGCAGGCGTGGTGCCCAAGGCGCTGGGAGCCTGAGACATGGCCCGCACCGACACCCCCCGCTCCTTCACCAGCCTGGCCGATGCGCTGCGCGCTCCGATGGCGCCAGGCACGGATGAACGGGCCGACTACGCCAGGCTGGCCAGGCGCGCAGCGCTGGTGCTGGCCGTGGCCCTGGCCATCATGTTCATCTGGTCCGCGATGGCGCCGCTCAGTGGCGCCGTGGTCGCGTCCGGGATCGTCAAGACCGAGCTCAATCGCAAGACGGTCCAGCACCTCGAAGGCGGCATCGTGCGCGAGATCATGGTGCGCGAAGGCCAACGGGTGCGCAAGGGTGACCCGCTCCTGGTCATCGGCGACGTCCGCACCGACGCCACTCTGGATCTGCAGCGGGACCAGAAGGTCGCCGAACTCATCCGCGAAGCCCGGCTGATGGCCGAATTCAAGCTGGCGGCAGAGTTCGTCCTGCCTGCAGCGCTGGCCAGGATGCCGGGCGCCACGGAGTACCTGGCGCGCGAGCAGGCCCTCTTCCTGGCCCGCCGCAGGATGCTGCTGGAACAGGTGGACTCCTACGAGATCCAGACGCGCGAGACCGAGCGTCAGGTCAAGGAACTGAGCGCACAAATCGAATCTGTCCAGCGCGCCACGGCCAGCGCGCGCGAGGAGCTCGAGATCAATCGCGACCTGGTGCAACAGGGCTTCATCCAGCGCACCCGCATCCTCGCGCTCGAACGCTCGGTTGCGGACTACGAGAGCCTCTCGGCTGAACGCCGGAGCGAGCGCGCGCTGGCCAGCCAGCGGCTGGCGGATCTGCGCTCGCGGATCGCCCAGGCGCGCAACCAGTACCAGCAGCAGGCGGCCACGGAGCTCAAGGATGCCGTCACCCAACTGCGCGAACTCGAGGAGAAGTTGCGTCCGGCAAACGACCAGGTCGAGCGCCAGTACGTGCGCTCGCCCGTCGACGGCACGGTGATGGGCCTGCGCGTCGCCGCGGTCGGCGCTGCCGTCGGACCGCGCGAGGCGATCCTCGATGTCGTGCCGGCCCAGGAGCGGCTCGTGGTCGAGGTTCGCGTGCGGCCCGAGGACATCGACTACGTGCAGGCGGGCATGCCCGGCGAAGTGCGACTGACCGCCTACGAATACCGCACGATGCCGATGCTGCCGGCGCGCGTGCTGACGGTTTCGGCGGACAGGCTGGAGGATTCCCGGGCCGGCGGCAGCGCCTGGTTCAACGTGATGATGGAAGTCGATGCGGCTGAACTCGCGCAGTTCCCGGGAGCGCGCATGCAGACCGGCATGCCGGCGGAGGCCTACCTGACGACACCGCCGCGCAGCCTGTTCGACTATCTGTTGCGCCCGCTCGCCAACTACGCGCGGCGCGGCATGCGCGAACCCTGACCCGCGTGCGCATGAAGATACTGCTGGTCCATCAGAACTTTCCAGGACAGTACAAGCACCTCGTGAGGGCGTTTGCAGCCGCCCCCGGCGCGCAGGTGATCGCGATGGGCGACGACAAGAACCTCGCGTCGCGGCCGGCGCCGCCGGGTATCGAACGCGTGACCTACAAGCCGGCGCGCGAAACGACGCGCGGCGTGCATCCGTATCTGCGCCAGATCGAGGCGGCCGTGCTGCGCGGCCAGGCGGCGGCGCGCAAGGCGCTCGAACTGCGCAAGCGCGGATTCGTTCCCGATCTCATCTGCGTGCACGCCGCCTGGGGTGAGGCGCTTTACCTGCGCGACATCTTCCCGCGCAGCCCGATGCTCGCGTACTTGGAGTTCTACTATCGCGGCCAGGGCGCGGACATGGGCTTCGATGCGGAGTTCCCGACCTCGCTCGACGACCTGCTGCGCATCCGAACCTGGAACATGACGCACCAGTCCACCTTCTTCTCGGCAGACTGGGGCGTGACGCCGACGCAGTGGCAGGCGCAGGCGTTTCCGCCGGAGTTCAGGCAGCGGCTGAGCGTGATCCCCGAAGGCATCGATACCGAGGCATTGCGGCCCGACCCCGGCGCCCGCGTCCAACTGCCCGGCGGGCGAAGTTTCGGGCCCGACGATGAGCTCGTCACCTTCATCAGTCGCGGCCTGGAGCCGTATCGGGGCTTTCACGTCTTCATGCGCGCGCTGCCCGAGCTGATGGCGCGCCGGCCCAGGGCGCAGGTCGTGGTGGTGGGTGGCGACACGCCGAGCTACGGCCGCGCGCCGGCCGGCGCGGCCAACTGGCGCGAGAAGCTGCTGGCCGAGGCCGGGCCACGCATCGACACAGGGCGCCTGCATTTCACCGGCAAGATCCCCTACCCCGCGCTCATCAGCCTGCTGCAGTCCAGCCGCGCGCATGTCTACCTGACCTACCCCTTCGTGCTCTCGTGGTCGCTGCTCGAGGCGATGGCCGTCGGCGCACCGATCGCGGCTTCGGCGACCGCGCCGGTCAACGAAGTCCTGCAGCACGGAAGCAACGGACTGCTGTTCGATTTCTTCGACGGCGAGGCCCTGGTCGAAAGTGTTTGCCGGCTGCTCGACGATGCGGACCTCAGGCAAACCCTCGGCAGCGCGGCCCGGCGAAGCGTGGTCGAGGGATACGACCTGCGCAGCCGTTGCCTGCCCGCGCAACTCGAGCTGGCGCAAGCCATGCTGCGAGGCCAGCGCACGCGCGGCGCATTGCCTGCGACGCCGCTCCCGGCAGCGGCCGGTGAGCGCTGAGGCCACCAGTCACTCCCGCGAACGGGGGGCCTGCGGCAGCGCAAGAAGAACCGGAGTATTGGAAAAGTCACACGAGCAATGTCGGGGCGAGGTCGACCGGCTCCTGACTCACACAGTATCCTTCGCGGACAAGCAGTGACAAGTCCCATCTTGACCTCGCGCCTCGCTGCTGGCACTGTCGGCCCCGAACTCCTGGAGAAACTTGATGGCAGCCAATTCCGGTGGTGGACTTCGGACGATTGTCGGATCCAAAACCGTCTACGAGTTATGGGCCGATGAGGACTCCTCCCCGCTGATCGAGCAGGCCGGCGGCAGACAGTTGCACCGCGGCGCGCAGCAAGAGGCGGATCAGGGCAGCGTCATCGACAAGCTTCCCGCCGATGGCGCCGAACAGGCCGCCCAGGCGGTGATCAGCGCTGCGCCTGGCGCGGCAAGCGTGCTGGAAGGGCTGCCGGCCACCGAAGTCCTGTCCCCGGCACGCGTCGCTGCCGATCCCGCACCTGCCGGTCTGTTCACGAGCTTGCTGGCCACGATGCCGGGGCTGCCCGAGAACGCTGCGACCCTGGACCACTCGGGCACGTCTGCCGGCGGCGGGCCGGTGATGGGCTGCAACTGTCCGGCGTGCTGCGGCACCCCGAGCACGGGCGATGGCACGGGAAACCCCGAGCCGGCTGCGAAGACACTGTCTCCCGACGGCGAGGTGGACTGGACGCTGCCGCTGTACACCAGCGTACCGGGCTCGACCGCCGACAGCATGCCGGAGCCCCTGAACGGCAACACCGAACCTTGGGAGTACACCCCCCTCAGCGGCGACGCCACCATCGACGGCGTGTTGTGGCGCACCAACTGGAGCGACAACGCCATCAGCTACAGCGACCCGGACGCGACGGCCGACTACCAGGCCGGCTACACCACCGGGTATCCGAACTTCTTCTCCGGCTTTTCGCAGCTGACGGCGAACCAGTTGAAGGCGGCGCATACGATCCTGAATGAGTCGCTGTATACCCAGCTGCCCGCCTCCACCGGGCTGTCGGTGGAAGCCTTCACCGGCCTGAGCGTCACCTATGCGGGCGCGGGCACGGGTACCAGCACCATCAGGCTGGCCAATACCTCGTCGTCGGTCGTCGGCACCGCGCGCGTGGCCGACTTTCCCGGCGGCAACGACCAGGCCGGCGACGTGTGGTTCGGCGGTTCCGGCGACAACCCCACCACCGGCAACTACGACTACGCAACCACCATCCACGAGCTGGGCCATGCGCTGGGACTGAAACACGGCCACTCGACAACCAATGAGTACGGCACCGGCGCTCCTGCGCTGCCGTCGGCCACGGATTCGATGGAATATTCCATCATGACCTACCGCTCCTACGTGGGCGGCGGCACCGACGGCTACACGAACGAGACCTGGGGCTATGCGCAGACCTGGATGATGTACGACATCCAGGCACTGCAGTACATCTACGGTGCGGACTACTCGGCGAACTCTGGCAATACCGTCTATTCATGGAGCCCGACGAGCGGCAACACGCTGATCGACGGCGCCATTGCCCTGCAGCCCGGTGGCAACAAGATTTTCGCCACGATCTGGGACGGCGGCGGTATCGACACCTACGACCTGAGCACCTATACGACCAGCGTCGAGCTCAACCTGACCCCCGGCAGCCATTCGGTGTTCTCCTTCGCGCAACTTGCCGACCTGGACTGGACCACGGCCGGGCGCGAGGCACGGGGCAATATCTTCAACGCGCTGCTCTTCGGCGGCAACCAGGCGTCGATGATCGAGAACGCCACCGGCGGCAGCGGTGCCGACACGATTTACGGCAACGTGATCGGCAACGTGCTGCGCGGCAACGCCGGCGACGACTCCATGCGCGGCTCGGAGTGGGGCCAGCAGGCCAGCGACGGCGCCGACACCATGTACGGTGGCGACGGCAACGACTTCATCGGCGGCCACGCCGGCAACGACTGGATGTACGGCGACGCCGGCAACGACCAGGTGATCGGCGATGCGGGCAACGACTTCGCCTTCGGCGGTATCGGCAACGACTGGGTGGTCGGCGACTATACCGACGCCAGCGGCAATGGCGACGACTACCTGAGCGGCGGCGACGGCTTCGACACCCTCGAGGGCGGCACCGGCAACGACACGCTCTACGGCGACAACGACGATGACTGGCTCTACGGCCAGGACGGCACTGACTTCATGTCCGGCGACGCCGGCAACGACCACGTGTATGGCGGCAATGGCTCCGACACGCTGTATGGTTACACGGGGAACGACAGTCTGTACGGCGAGGGCGGTGTCGCAACAGTCTACGGCCAGGACGGCAACGACTACATCGTGGACGGCAACAGCAGCACGGGCGACAGCTTCGACGGCGGCGCGGGCACCGACACCCTCGTGGCCGACTACACCTGGGCCGATGATGTCGTCTACGACCTGGCTGCGGGTTGGATGCGCTGGCCCGGCGCCGGCGGCACGACCTACGACACCATCCTCAACATCGAGAACTTGACGGTCGGAGGCGGCGCCGATGTATACGGCTCCGCCGCGGCCAACGTCATCACCATCACAAACACAGGAACGTCACACAACAACACCATCGACGGCGCCGGCGGCAACGACACCATCAGCGCGGGCATCGGCAACGACAGCATCAACGCCGGTTCGGGCAACGACTCGGTGGTTGCCGGCGACGACAACGACATCATCACTGATACCGAGTACATGTCGGCGAGCGACGACGACATTTACGACGGTGGCAGCGGCACCGACACGCTTATCCACGACCAGGGCTGGGCCAACACGGTCACCTTCGACCTCAACGCCGGCTGGTCGAGCTGGAGTGGCAACCGCGACCAACTCATCAACATCGAGAACTTGGTCGTCGGCGGCAGCGCCACCGTGATCGGCAGCAGCGTGGCCAACGTGCTGACGGTCAATGGCACCGGTGCCAACGTCATCAACGGCCTGGGAGGAAGCGACACCATCAGCGCCGGCGGCGGCAACGACAGCATCGACGGCGGCACGGGGGCCGACTCCATCGACGCCGGAGACAGCGACGATGTGGTCTACGACAACGATTCTTCCATTGGCGACTGGTTCGACGGCGGCGCCGGCATCGACACGCTGATTGCAGACATCGCGTGGAACCCGGGCGTAACCTACGACCTGACTCAAGGCTGGATGCGGCATGTCGGCCCTGGCGGGACCACGTACGACACGATCCTGAACTTCGAAAACCTGACGGTTGGCGGCGCCGCAGCCGTTACCGGCACTGCCGGCAACAACGTCATCACGATCACCGACACGGGACCCTCCAACGACAACACGATCGCGGCACTTGCCGGGAACGACACGGTGTTCTCCGGCATCGGCAACGACACCGTGGAAGGCGGCGACGGCAACGACAGCATTGGCGGCGGCGACGGCGCCGACAGCCTGACCGGCAGCGCCGGTGAAGACACCCTGCTGGGCGGTGAAGGCAACGACACGCTCGTGGGCGGACTCGACGTCGACACGGTGTCGGGCGATGCAGGCGATGACCTGATCGTCTTCACCTGGGGCAACTACTTCGACAACGTCGACGGCGGCTCCGGCACCGACACGCTCGATGCCACGGCGGCCTCCAACGTGCTGAGCGGCCCGATCTACGACTTCGAGGCCGGCACCATCACCGGCTATTCGTCGACCCCCAACGTCTCCGTGGCGGGTATCGAGATCTTCCTCGGCAGTTCCATCGCCGAGACCATCATCTCCGACGGCAACTCCAACAGCTACTACGGCAACGGCGGCGACGACTACATGGTTGCCGAGAACGGCGGCGAGACCATGGACGGCGGCGTCGGCGGCACCGACACCATCGACCTGTCGCGCTGGAACGGCACTTATGGCGTGAACATGGCCACCGGCGCCTCGAGCTGGCTCGGCGAGTTGTTCACGAATTTCGAGAACCTGATCTCGGGCAACGGCAACGACACCATTACCGGCACGGCGGGCGCGAATGCGATCAGCACCGCCGCTGGCGACGACCAGATCGACGCCGATGGCGGCAACGACACCGTGAGCGGCGGGGCCGGCAACGACAGCCTGCTGGGCGCCGACGGCGACGACCAATTGAACGGCGACGACGGCGTGGACACCCTGTGGGGCGGCGCCGGCAGCGACCAGCTCTGGGGCGCCGGATCGGCGGTGGTCGGAGACGGCGGCGACGCCCTCTACGGCGAGGCCGGCAACGACACCGTGGGCGGCTCGTACGGCAACGACTCGATCGATGGCGGCGCAGACGACGACGCGCTGTACGGCGACGAAGGCAACGACACCCTGCTGGGCGGCGCAGGCAACGACTACATCCGCGGCGACTGGGGATGGGGCGACGACCTCGCGGGCGCCGATTCGATCGAGGGTGGCGACGGCAACGACACGCTGGATGGCGGGGCGGGCGACGACACCATGAAGGGCGGTACGGGCGATGACATCTACTACGTCGATTCCGCCCTGGACATCGCCAAGGAGAAGGCCGGCGAAGGCCAGGACTGGGTGTATTCGACCGCGGCCGCGTACACGATCAAGGAGGGAGTCGAGAACCTGGCCCTATTCGGGGCGGGCAACCAGTCAGGGACCGGCAACAAGTTCGCCAACGTCATCTTCGGCCAGGGCGGCGACAACCTGCTCGTCGGTGCGGGCGGTACCGACAGCCTCATCGGCGGCGACGGCAACGGCAACGACACGCTCAACGGCGGCAACGGCATCGACACGATGGTCGGTGGCCTGGGTGACGACGTGTACAAGGTGAATTCGGGTTCGGACGTGGTCGTCGAACTGTTTGGCGAAGGGACCGACAGCGTCGACTCGACATCGCTCAACTACACGCTGGCCGCCGAGGTGGAGAACCTGAACAACCTGCTGACCACCGGCGTGCAGACGGGCACGGGCAATGCCCTCAACAACGTGCTGGTGGGTGCGGGCGCCAACGACAAGCTGTTCGGCGTCGACGGCGACGACAGCCTTGCGGGTTTCAACGGCAACGACGCGCTCGACGGCGGCAATGGCAATGACACGCTCAACGGGGGCAACGGCGATGACGTGCTCACCGGTGGCAGCGGCAACGATTCGCTGCTCGGCGGCAGCAACAACGACACGCTGTTCGGCGGCGACGACAACGACACGCTCGACGGCGGCAACGAGAACGACAGCCTGGCCGGCGGGGCAGGCGCCGACTCGCTGCTGGGCGGCTCGGGCGACGACACGCTCAACGGTGGCGCAGACAGCGACTTCCTGTCGGGCGGATTCGGCAGCGACGACTACATCGGCATCGGTGCGGGCGACGTCCTGACGGAGTCGGGAGCGGGCATCGACCGCGTCTTCTCGACCATCAGCTTCACGCTGGGCAACAACTTCGAGTACCTGGAGCTGACATCGGGCGCGAACGGCACCGGCAACGGGCTCGACAACACGTTGATCGGCAACACGGGCGCCAACGTCCTGTCGGGCCTGGCGGGTGCTGACTTGCTGTACGGTCGCGAAGGCAACGATACGCTGGATGCTGGGGCCGACGCAATCGAAGACCAGTTCTTCTTCGACACGGCCCTGAATGCGGCGACCAACGTCGACACGCTGCTCAACGCGGACTTTGCGGAAGATCAGGTCCTGCTGGACAACGACATCTTCACCGCTCTGCTGTCGGACCTTGCGACCAGCGAGGGCACGCTGGGTGCGGCGTACTACTTCGAGGGTTCGGGGTCTACCGGTGCGGGCGCGGGTGCGGGCATCGGCATCTATTACGACCTGACGAGCGGTGGGCTGTATTACAACCCCACGAGCGGAGTCGGCGCTGACAACATCCTGTTCGCCAGCATCTTCGGCGCTTCGCCCGCCCTGTCGAGCTTCGACTTCACGCTGTACGCGGACGGCTGAGCCCGACCGCATTCGCACCCCTGCCTTGTCGGATGCCGGCGCTCCGGCACCCGACAAGGCAGTGTCAACCCACGAGCGCTGCGGAGATTGCTGATTGCGGCGAGGGCAGCGTGCGCGATCACTTGTGCGCCGCTACTCCTCGTCTTCGTCGCGAGTTGGCAACCTAGGCTCGAGTTCCGCCTCTGATTGCCCAAAGTGGACGCGTCACTCTTGGGAGTGAGTGCCGGAACCGCTGGTGTCCCTCGAGTTCAATCGATCGTCAGCAGGTAGCTCGGGCCGGTCCACGAATGCCCCCCTTGCAAGAGCAATATGAGCCGGCCCGAGACCACATCAGCCAGATATCCGCAACCGTCGTAGCCCTGCGGCAACTGCCTGCGCTCCCAACCGGCCGGCGTGCCCATGAAAGCCAAGTCCGGCGCGATGTCGTGCAGCGTGGTCTGGCAGTCGGCGTCCTGCAGCACGACGTACAGATCCTTGTGGCCGTCCAGATTGAAGTCGCCGATGGCAATCGAAACACCGATATTCGGCAACGCATCCTCGAACTCGGGCCTGCCGAAATAGGGTGCGACGCGGGTATTGAGCCAGACCTGCAGGCGGTTGTCGTTGGTGATGAGAACCAAGTCATGCCAGCCGTCGGCGTTCATGTCTTCCAGCTTGGCGTCTTTCCATTTCCCGCCAACAACTTTCAACGCCAAGTCCTCGAAGTCGCCAGTCGCGGTATTGACGTATAGATGGCCCGGCGCTCCGTTGACGCAGACGACCAAGTCGTCCCAGCCATCATGGTTGATGTCACCCTTGCCGGCGCACAGCGAACCGTTGGGGCCAGTCGCGAGCGTAGTGACTTCAGCAAACCCCTGGCGCCCTTGGTTGACATACACGCGATTGATGTTCGGCTGGCCATCAGGTCGCGGCTCGGCGTAATTCGTTACGTAGAGGTCTGGCAACTTGTCGCGGTTCATGTTGAAGAACACCGGCCGCCTGCCTCGGCCGTAGGGGTCTTCGGCGCCGAAGTCCTTTGCCGTTCTGAACGTGCCGTCACGGCGTTGCAGCCACAGTTCGTTGGCTTTCACGCCCGTACCTTGGTGGGCACCGATCGCGCAATAGATGTCCATGCGCCCGTCGCGGTTCACGTCGGCTGCAGCGCACGCGTGCCGATCGGACCGGGGGAAGACCTGCGCCCCCGGCATGTAGCCTGTCGGCGTGGCGTACCAGATTCGGTCGTTCGCGTCGTGCCCCTCGATGAAGAGGTCAGGCTGGCCGTCCCGATCAAAGTCGGCCACGACGCTCCCCCAGACTTGCGACCATTCAACCAGCGTCTCGCCGTAGTTCACTTGGGCTGATGCGGCATGCGCTGCCAGCAGCAACACCGAAGCCAATCGTGCAAGGGTCTTCACTCTTCTCGCACTCCAACGCCAGACAACTGATGACGGGCTCCGCAAGACAGCGGCCAAGCCAGCGAGTTCCGCTCGAACCGCATCGGAGCGCCCTGAGGTGAAATCGTCGCGCGCAGCCGTGCGGGACTGTATCAGGGCGGCAGTCCGTCGCAATCGCCGGCTGATCGCCGCTGTCAGTCGGCAAAGGTTCACAGGCGATTGGTCGTTGCGCTGGAGCCGACAACGAGGGCCGCCTCGGAGGTCGCGCCGTTGCCGGCGCTGTCGGGCGCCGCGCGCTGCGGCTCGCGGCGGCCAAATTCTCTCGACGTCGCCGAAAGGTGGCCAATCGGGCCATCGGTCAACCCCGGTTCGAGACTGCAAGCGGTGTCCTTGTCGTCTCTCGAGCGACACCGTGTTTGCATTCCCCTCACGTCATGGCACCATCCCCGATTGCAGCCTGGATGAGATGGCGAGTGACCGTACCGGCAGTCATCAGATGAACCAGTGACGAAGCGCCCGATGAACCGACCTATTCATGAATGAAGTGCTTCTTCACCGCTGTCCTGCTGCGCTCAATCCGGGGCCCGGATGAGCCAGCACAGAACATTGATCGCGGTCATCGGCAACTGCCAAGCCCCAGGTGTTGCGGCCTGCCTGCGCGTGCTGCGCGACGACATCGACGCGACGGCGAGTGACGGTCGCGGCCCGTCGGCCGAAGCGGTTGCCAGGCTGCTCGCCGGCAGCGACCTGGCGTGGGTTCACCCCTACCTGATCGACGAGTTGCGCGCGTGCGCCGGGGTCGGCGCAGCGCGCATTCAGGCGTTGCCTCGAATCGGCTTTGCAGGCTTTCATCCCGACTTCGTCTACGCGAGCGTCGGCGACGACCTGCTCGAATCGCCGGCCGGCCACTACCACTCGTCGATCGCATTGCAGGGCTGGCAGGCGGGCCTGTCGGTGGGCCAGACGATGGACCTGTTCGACGACGCGGTCTATCGCAGGCTCGGCTTCTTCGAGTACTTCGGCGCGGCGCGCGAGGCACTGCTGCAGGAGGGCCGAGCAACCGGCCTGCCGCTGGACGCGTTGTTCGAGGGGTGGCTGCGGCGCGGATGCTTCATGCACACGATCAACCACGCCCGGCTGTTCGCGCTCGCCGACCTGGCACGCGCGGCACTCGCGAGATCCGGCCTCGAGGCCACGACGCCCGAGGGGCCCGATTACCTCGCCGACCGGCTTGCGCTGCGACCGGTGCTGCCGGTCTACCCCGAGATCGCGCACCGACTGGGGCTGCGCGGTGGCCTGAACTTCAAGCTCGCCCAGCGCGGCGGCGCCGGGCCGGCGCGCTTCATCGATCTCGAGGAGTTCGTCGCGTGCTCGTTCGCGATCTATGCGCGGCACGCGCCGGGATCGATCACCTGCGAGCGCCTGCTGACGCCGCCCTACCGCGAGCTGCTGGCGGCGCCACGCATCGGCGCCAGGCCTGCGCCGCACGCCAACCCCTACGCCGGGCTGCCCGCGCACCGGTTCTGGAAGCGCGCCGTGCAGCAGGTCGCCGCAGCCGAGGTCGACCCTGCAATCGGGACGGGCTTCAGCTTCGACGAGCAGGCGAAGATCGGCACCGCCGGCAGCTGCTTTGCCCAGCACATCGCACGCAGGCTCGGCCAGGCAGGCTACCGGCACCATGTCACTGAAGCGGCGCCTGCTGGCATCGACGCCGCCGAGGCCGCACGCCGCAACTACGGCGTCTATTCCGCGCGTTACGGCAACATCTACACCGCGCGCCAGTTGGCGCAGCTGATGGCCATGGCGCGCGGGCGCTTCGAGCCGAACGACAAGGCCTGGCTGCGCGCCGACGGGCGCTTCGTCGACCCCTTCAGGCCGCTCGTCGAGCCCGACGGCTTCGCGTCGGCCGCGGCGGTGCAAGCCGGGCGCGCGGCGCATCTGGCGCGCGTGAAGGATCTGTTCGAGGCGCTCGATGTCTTCGTCTTCACGCTCGGGCTCACCGAGTGCTGGCGCTCCAAGGTGGATGGCGCCGTGTTTCCGCTGGCGCCCGGCGTCGCCGCGCAGCCGAGCGACGGAGCCGACTGCGAATTCGTCAACTTCCCGGTTGCCGAGGTCACGGCCGACCTCGAGTCCTTTGTTGCCGACCTCGCCGAGATCAACGCCGGCGCGCGCGTGATCCTGACCGTTTCGCCGGTCCCGCTCGTCGCGACCTACGAGGACAGGCATGTCCTGACGGCCAGTGCGTACAGCAAGGCGGTGTTGCGCGCGGCGGCCGACGAGGTCGTGCAACGGCACGCGCAGGTCCACTACTTTCCCTCGTACGAGATCATCACGGGTGCGTTCAACCGCGGCGCGTACTTCGACGCTGATCTGCGATCGGTGACCGAGCAGGGCATCGACCATGTGATGCGCGTCTTCCTGCGCCACTACGGCCGCGGGCGGGCGCAGGATCCGCAGGCGCCCCGCCCGCCAGGCATCGACGCCGAGGCCAGGGCATTGCTCGACATCGTCTGCGACGAGGATGCGCTCGACCCCTCCCGCCCTTGACGCGACCCGTGGCCGCTGCAGCCGCCGCAACGTACAGTCCACCCGATGAGCGCCTTCGACGCGACCCGACTCGACACGCCGCGCCTGCGGCTGCGCCCGCTGCACGAAGCCGATGCGCAGGCGCTGCTCGAGATCTTCTCCGACGCGC
Organism: Ideonella sp.; assembly: GCF_016702655.1. Classification (GTDB taxonomy): domain Bacteria; phylum Pseudomonadota; class Gammaproteobacteria; order Burkholderiales; family Burkholderiaceae_C; genus CAIKUF01. The sequence continues at coordinate 30,508 of NZ_JADJDO010000003.1, read as the reverse complement.
GCGTAATGCGCTACTGGAGCGCGCCGCCGTGGGCGGCGATCGAGCGCGCGCAGGCAGCGATCGCGCTCGACCGCGAAGCCCACGCAGCGGGCCGGCATCTGCGCCTGGGCCTGGAGCGGCGCGACGACGGGGCGCTGATCGGCACCTGCATGCTCTTCAACCTCTACCGCCAGTGCCGCCGTGCCGAGGTCGGGTTCGGGCTGCACGCCGCCGCCTGGGGCCGGGGCTACATGCACGAGGCGCTGGTCGCGCTGATCGACCATGCGTTCGGCGCGCTAGACCTGAACCGCGTCGAGGCCGACACCGACCCGCGCAACCGGGATGCGATCGCCAGCCTCGAGCGGCTGGGGTTCGTGCGCGAGGGTTTGCTGCGCGAGCGCTGGGTCGTCGACGGCGAAGTCTCGGACAGCGCGTTCTTCGGCCTGCTGCGCGCCGGCTGGCGCCGCGGCGGCGCGCCGGCCGGACCCGCACCCGCGGCGACGCCGTGATAGGCTGCGCCGCTCCGACCAGCACCAGACCCACCCCGCGCGCGATGCCGACGACCGCGATCCATGTCCCGATCAGCCTGAACCGCCAGTTCGCGACCCAGACATGCCTGCTCGTGCGCTCGCTCGCCGAGCGCGCACGCCTGCCCGGCGACTGGCGCGTCGTGCTCACCGTCAGCCGCGACACCGAACTCGCGCTCGACACGCCGCTGATGGATTGGACCCGCGACTATCCCGTGGAGCTGCGCTGGGTCGACGCGCACTGGTGGCAGCGCTTCCACTGGGCCGGCACCGGGCTGCAGATGCAGTTGTACGAGCACGATAGCGACGTGGTGCTGTTCATGGACGCCGACACGGTGGTCACCGGGCCGCTCGACGAACTCGTCCGATCAGTCACCGCCGATCCCGTCTGGGCTGCCTGGCCGGCCTGGCAGCCGCCAGCCAAGCTGGACCTGGACGCCGTGTTGCAGGCCTGCGGCCTCCCGGATGCAGAGCGGACGCTGACCTACTCCGGCTTCGGACTCGCGTTTACCGCGCCGCGCCACTGCCCGCCCTACTTCAACCTCGGCTTCGTCGCCGTCGAGGGTGCGCTGGCACGCGTGATGTCGCACACCATTGGCGCGGACTTCGATGAGGTCGCAACGCGCTTTCCCAACTGGTACTCGTCGCAGGTCGCGGTATGCGTCAACATCCTGCGCCACGGCTACCCCTATCGTGCGCTCGACATGCGCTACAACGCCTCCAACGGACCCTGGGATCCGTCCGCGCCGCCCCCGTTCGAGAGCGCGGACAGTGCCGCCGCCGTCGCGGCTCTCAATGCGATGATCAACGACGTGCGCGTCCTGCACTATTGCGTGCGGACGGCGAACTTCTACCGCGCCAGGGACATGGACGGCTTCGACCGTGTCCGCGCCTTCTGTGAACGAGAGGGGCTCGACTCCGGCAGCGTCCGCCTGCAGCGGGCGCTGCGCCCCCTCCTGACCCCATGACGCGAGCCGGCCGCTTCCACTGGCCGATCGACGCGGCCGCCAACCACTGCAAGCGCGAGCTGTCGCGCCTCGTTGCGATCCGCGCCGATTCCGGCGTGTGGTAGTAAACGCTGAAGGTCTGCCGCGAGCCCATCGCCGACTCGATCGCCACACCGCAACGATGGCTCCAACCCGATGACGCCGCCTGAACCCGCCCCCTCCGTGCCGGCCGATGCCGGGCCGCAGCCCGAACTGCTCGCCCGGACCTTCGCCGGCTGGCGCAGCCAGCGAGGCATGCTGGCCGACGCGCACCGCACGGGCAGCTTCGAGCGCGCCATCGCCGCCGTCGTGCGGCCCGGCATGACGGTGGCGGACGTCGGCTGCGGCTCGGGGATCCTCTCCCTCTTCGCTGCGCGCGCTGGCGCGGCACGCGTCCATGCTCTCGAGGCGACGCGGATGATCGACGACGCGGCCGAGGTCGCCCGCGCCAACGGATTCGCCGACCGGATCGACTTCGTGGCCGGCGACGCCCGGCATTTCCAGGCCGCGGACGGGCTGGACGCCGTGATCGGTGAATGGATCGGGATGTACCTGTTCGAGGAGTGGCGCCACTTCGACGCGTTCGCCGCGGTGCGCGATCGCTGGCTGCGGCCAGGCGGGATCGTCATGCCGCGACGCGTGCGCCTTTACCTGGCCCCGATCGACGACTCGCGGCTCTATGTCGAACGCGGCCCCGGCTTCTGGGAGCGCCCGGTCTGGGGCTTCGACTTCGGGCTCGTGCACCGGCGCCAGCTCGACCGCACGCGCCGCATCATCGTCAAGGCCGATCGCCGCACGTTGCTCGACACCTGGTGCATCCTCGACCTCGACTGTGCGGTGGACGATTCGCGCGCTTACTTCTTCGAACGTCGATTCGAAACGCGCTTCACATTCTCCGCCGGTTGCCATGGCCTGCTCGGCTGGTTCGAGCTTGACCTCGCCCCAGGCATCGTGCTGTCGACCTCGCCGGACTCGCTCGACACGCATTGGCACCAGTCGTACTTTCCGTTCGAGCAGTTGCAGGTCCAGCCCGGCGACAGCCTGACCGCCCGGGTCGAGACGACGCCCGCCGCCGACAACGGCACGCCGGCCGTCGGCCTGCGCGTGGACTTGCGGCGAGGCGAAGACATCGTTGCCAGCCGCGCGGGTCACTACACCCTGCACGACACCCAGGGCTGAAGGGACGCGCCGCGATCAGCCGAACTCGCCGAAGCGGTAGCGCGGGAAGTAGTCCACTGACTTCGAGCTCGCCGTAGCCCCGAGCTCCGCGTAGCGGATCGGGTCCAGCACCCGCCCGGCACAGCCAGCAGGGCAAGGTGCGCGTGGACCATCCCTGCTTGAACTGCGCGAGCCCGCGGCCGCCGCCTTCGACGAGCGGCACGCCGCCAAGATCGAGCGCGCGCGCACCGCGCGCGGCGAAGTGCCCCAGCGCAACGTCCAGCATCAGATAAGACACAGCGCGCGCGTAGCCCGGCACCGAGTACGCCGAGAGATGCGCGTAGATGAGGTCACCGTCCTCGAAGTACCAATCCGCGCCGAGCAGTGTGTCGCCATCCCACGCCGTGAACAGCACGGTGCCGGGAACAGTGAGCATGCGGCCGAAGATCTCGGCCGAGAAGCGGCGCAGCCCGGTGATGCCGACCTGCTCGATGAGAACCCTGTAGAGCTGCGCCCACTGCGGGGCCAACGCGACCGGATCGCTCTCGATGCGGACCTCGGTGTTGTATCCCGCCGCCTGACGCAGCTTGCGACGGTGATGACTGCTCGGCTGGCGGCCGGGGCGATCCAGGTCGATCACGTAATGGTCGGCCAGTGGACGCATGACCGGAAACGACTGCGCCAAGGCGGTCGAGTCCCAAGGGGTCAGGGGATCTGCCACCAGGGTGACGCTCACCAGCCCGTCATCTAGGCGCGCAATGTCCTCGCCCAGCTGCGAAGGCGCTGTGCAGCTGAACACCGGGTAGGTGCCGCAGGCGTCTATCGCATCTCGCCCTGGAAGGTCTCTCGCGAGGAGCAGGCCGCCACAGCTAGGCAACTCGATGATGCGCTTGGCCATGCCGAGTGCCTCGGAATAGGCGCGGCTGCGATACCCCAGGAGGTTGGCCCGGCTGGGTACCGTCATGCGGCAGCCGCCGGCGGCATTTCCGCGCGTGAAGCGATGCGCCGGCCTCGAGCCCCTGCGGCGCGTTGCGCGCACGGCGGGTGCTCGATGGAACGCATCAGATGCATGGCCGGCATGTTCTACCACAGGCGCAATGAACGCTCGCGCCGAGCCACGCCGCCCTGTGATCGACGGCTGGGCAGAGTCGCCTCGGCGCGCCCCTGCGCGCGCATCGGAATGTGCCCGGGCCGCACAGTGCCTTCGCGACCGCACGCTCGGTCTTCAGTGCCCTTGTCGAGGCGCTCCCGCCGGGTTCGGTCTCGTGCCAGCCGCTCTGTGACCGGGAGTGAACGCAGAGTGCCGACCGCGCAACAGACGTGCGCGACGAGGCGAACCGGGCCGTCACTGGTAGCCGAGTCTGCAATTGAGGTCGCAGCCACCCATCCTCGCGAATTCTCGCTCGGCCTCCGGGCTCCAGTAACGCTCGATGCTGGTGGGTTGTGCCGACCGTGTCATGGTGTTCGCCCCGAGCGTCTCGTTCAGGATGCCGATCAGCCGCGTGTCATCAACGTCCAGGTCCAGAAACTCGACGATCCGCTTCATGAAACCGGCCCGGGCGGGCTCGTCATGCGAATTCACCGCGTCTTCGAACTTGAGTCGAAGCACATCGGTTCGCTTCAGGATGTTCATCACCAGGGAGGCCTCTTCGAGAAATTGCTCGCCATAATGCCTCAGCATGAACAAGGTCCTCTGTTCATCGCGCTCGATCTTCAGGAGCGGTGCCACGGCCCCGGAGCCACTTGCAGTCCTGATCAGAAACAACATCAGGCTGACCAGGCAATCCCTCAGATTGCTGCAAGCGAATGCCACCTTGAATCCCGCCAGCACGGACGAGGGCAAGTCATCCGTCACCTGCAGATGGCTGACCACGTACTGTCCGGGAAGAATCAGCCCAAGCGTTCTGGCCAGCGGCAACGAAATGGGCTCGAGATGCGGGTTCTGCCTCGCGTCGGACAAGGACGTGAACCGATAATCCGTGAAACTGTTGCCGCCTCGTCCTTCGATGTGAATGCCGGCATCGACGAAACCGAGCTTGCGGAAGAGTTCGCCGAAGAGATAGGTTCCCGATTTGGGAATCGACGTCAGCAGAACCCTGTGCGCGGACCGACCCCGCTCAATCCGGAAGCAGGGCCTTGCTTGCGGGTCGACGAAGAGAGGATACGCACGGCCCTCGAACGCCGCTCCGCTCTGTCCGCTGCCCTGGAGTTGGGCAGTGTCTCGATGGTTCGTAGGACTCACGGACGATCCTGGATACAAGTGACGTCCCTGCGCGTGACGCAGGTCCGAAGGCCGGACAGCACGGAAGCGTGCACGCGCGCCGCTCTGTGCGCGGGACCAACCGCCGCAGGGACAGAGTATCGCCGAGGGTGCGCGTCTCCGATGGATCTCGAGGGCCGGCCACGACAGCGCGTTCGTCGTGTGGGCTGCAACCCGCCGATCTGATGCACACTTCGAACCCGAAACACTCGGCTCCTCCACATGACCCACGCCAGGCCGGCCGTACCTTTCCTGGACGTGGCAGCCGGAATCGCCGAACAACGCGCAGACTTGGATGCCGCCTGGCAGCGCGTCCTCGTTGGTGGGCAATTCATCCTGGGCCCGAGCTCGCCGCATTCGAGGCCGACTTCGCGCCCGTGGCCGGCTGCAAGCACGCTGTCGGCGTGGGCAACGGGCTCGACGCGCTGGCCTTCGCACTCGAGGCCGCCGGCGTCCGGCCGGGGGACGAGGTGGTCGTCCCCGCGCACACGTTCATCGCGACGTGGACCGCAGTGCGCATGGTGGGCGCAGTGCCGGTGGCAGCGGAGCCTGCTTGCGGTGGCTACAACATCGACGCAGCGACATTTGCCCAGGCGCTGACTCGACGCACACGCGCGGTTGTCGCCGTACACCTTTACGGCGACCCGGTGGCGATGGAGCCCCTGTCGGCACTGGCCGCCGAGCACGGAGTCATCGTGATCGAGGATGCGGCCAGGCACACGGTGCGCGACGCAACGGCAGGGCGGCCGGCAGCCTCGGGGCGGCCGCTGCGTTCAGCTTCTATCCGAGCAAGAACCTGGGCGCGTTCGGCGACGGCGGCGCGGTGACGACCAATGATGACGATCTGTCGGCGCGTGTGCGGCGCCTGCGCAACTATGGGTCGGAGCGGAAATACGCCCACGACGGCAGGTCGCAATTCGCGGCTCGACCCGCTGCAGGCGGCAATCCTGAGGGTGAGGCTGCTGCGACTCGCGGACTGGAATGGCCGTCGGCAGAAGATCGCGCCCGGTACCTGGAGGCGTTTCGCGATCTGCCGGACCTGCACCTGCCGCCGCTCGATCCGGCGAACGAGCCCGTCTGGCACCTCTTCGTCGTGCGCTGCGCCGGTCGCGATACGCTGGCCAAACACCTGGCAGCGGACGGGATCGAAACCCTGGTCCACTACCCACTGCCGGTCTATCGGCTTGCGCCGTTCGCGGCATTCGCCCCGCCAGTTGTCACGGCCGCGGACCGCCTGTGCAGCGAGGTGCTGAGCCTGCCGATCGGCCCGCACCAGACGCCGGCCCAGACGGAGCGGGTGATCGCCGCCGTTCGCCGATACTTCAGGTGCTGAGCGGCGCCGACGCCTCGCGCATCGCAAACGCACGTTCGCGCCTGCTTGGTCGGGTCAGCGCACACAGAGGAGTAGCGATGGGCGAGTTGCGCCTTGTCGAGAAGGGCGAGCCGTGACGGGCCAGGTTGCTTGTTCCAGACCCCTGCCTTCTTTTCGTCTGCACGCCCGCGAAGCAGCGCACTATTTCGAGTGGGTGCACAAGGGCCGGGTGGCTGCTTGCGTTCACTTCACGCGAGGCGTCGATGGCCTGTGGCGCAGCCCGGGGCGCGGAACCTTTGCCGGCTATGCGATGCGGGAGGACCTGCGGCACGAGGAGCTGTTCGCCTTCCACAGTGCGGTCGTTGCCCGGCTCGCAGACGAAGGTGCGCGCCAAATTGAAGTGCGGCCTGCGCCGATGTCGCACGACCCGATCGCCTTCGCCAACCAAGTCGCCATGTTGCGTGCCAGCGGCTTTCGGCTCACCCGATGCGACCTTGACCAGAGCCTCGAGGTGACAGCGCCTCACTGGCCGAACGCACGAGTTACGCCAATCTGAAGCGCCTGCGAAAGGTGCTGGCGCGAGGGCCTCGAGGCGCAGTTGCTGCTGGCGTCGGCGCTCGCTGCGGTGTACGACACCCTGGCCGCGAACCGGGCGCGCAAGGGCGGAGCTGTCGATGTCGCATGCGGAGCTGCAGGTCATGGCCCGCGAGTTCCCCCAGGCAATGCTGCTGTTCGGCTGCACCGATGGCGAGCGCCTGGCCGCCGCGGCGTTGTGCCTGCGTCTGAGCGCGCGGGTGATGCATGTCTTCTACTGGGGTGACGCGCCCGGCTACTCCGCATTCAGCCCGGTGGTGATGCTCGCCGAGGCGATCTACACCCATTGCCAGGCGACGGGCGTCGGATTGCTCGATCTGGGCACGTCGACTGTCGACATCGAGCCGGACTTCGGATTGCTGCACTTCAAGCACGGACTCGGATTCAAGGAATCGCTCAAAGTAAGGATGCAACTCGACCTTTGAGCGTGCGGCCCGGAAGCGCCGGAGAAGCGAGGGGCGAGTCGGTCAGTCGAAGACCCCCTCGTCGACGAGACGCTGAAACTGCGCGCGATCACGCACATAGTCCGCCTCGTCGAACAGCTCGGAAGCCAGCACCAAGAGACAGGCGTTGGACGAGAAGTTGACGATCTCGCGCCAGATGCCCGGCACCAGGGTCAGGCCCTGGTCGGGGCGGCTCAAGCGCACGCTGCGCACCCCCCGGCCGTCGTCGAGCGACACATCGAACGAGCCCGATACCGCCACGTAGAGCTGGCGCAGCGTCCGGTGGGCATGTCCCGCTCGGGCCGTGCGCGACGGAATGTCGAACATCCAATAGGTGCGGCGGATCTCGAAGGCCACGTCGATGCCACCTTCGACGAACGCAAGCACGCCGCGCCGGTCGTAGACCGAACGAATGTCGATCAACTTGCAGTCCTCAACGCTGGCCATGCTCGGAGCGGCGTTCGACGGGTGTCACGGGCGTGCGACCAGCAGATCCTCGCGCCGGTTTGCCAGCGGCAGTCCTTCCGCCTGCGGCATGAGCCAGGCGTCCAGGCCGGCCGAGCGCAAACGCATCAACAGGCCCAGCAGCACCGCGTCATCGATGCGCGGGCCCGGTGCTTCAAGAGCGGGATTTCAGGGTCCTCCTCGGTGCGCATGTAGGCATGGTGGTAGGCGCGACCGGCCTCGGCCCGCGAGGGAAGCGGCGCAGCTTGGAGTGATTGGGCACCTCGCCAAAGAGGAGCCGGCCGCCCGGAGCGAGCAAGCTTGCCGCCGCGTCGACGAATTCGAACGGATTGGCCTCGAGGAACACGACCTGAAGCACACCGTAGCAGACGATCGCGTCGGCGCCTCGCGCCAGCGCTGCGCAGGGACGGCAACACCTCTTTCGGGAAAGCGTCCCGGGACTTTGCGGACATGCGGTGGATCCCGCAGTTGGCCGAGCATTTCGGGGGAGTCGACGAGGTAGAGCGTCTGCTGCCGCTCGCCACACCGGGCGATCTGGCGGTGCGCATACTCATCGCAGCCAGCGCCGATGTCGAGCACCGTGCTTCCGTTCCGCGCGAGCGCTGGAAGCTTGGCAGTGACGTCATCGAGCACCGCGCCCTCGAAGCCATGGCGAAAGGCATCCGCAGCTGATCTTCTCGTGCGGGCTCAGCGTCGGGTCGACAGCCATTGCCCGGAACCGTTGATAGGTCAGGCCGGCGAACCGCGCCGGTGCCTCGCGGCCATCCACCGCTCGTGGGTCGGGGTGTCGTCATCGATCCTCGACGCTTCTCGGAATGCCAGACTAACGCAGTCGAGCGGTCGGATTGGCGACCTATCCACCGCCCGCCCCAACGCCATCCGCAGCGGGCAGGGTCGCCAACGCGGACCTCGTGGTTGGCGATGCAGACTTGCCGTCGCCCGAGGACACACCCACGGTCACAGCCACTGCGCCAGAGCAGCATCGAGGACGTCCTATCTCGACCGTATACAGCGAGTTGTAGGGCAACCTTGGGTTGGGCGTGCGCTCGTGCCCTGTCAAGACCAGAACGCGCTGGCCTCTGGCCTCGTAGACAGCCGTCAAACTCGGCCCCTCCTCCATCTGCGGCCCGCTCAGAACCAGCACCCGCAATTCGGGGTTGCCGAACAGTACGGCGAGCATGAGCTGCGAGCCCCAGGCGCCGGCCACATGGGTGGCGTTGCGCGCGAGCCTGAGTTGTTCGTGAACGCTGAGTCGCTCCGGGTAGACCGCGACGAACCCCTCTCGCTCCAGCCGCGCGATCACTTCGGCCTCGTTGGCCAGGCGTACGTCGCCACTCCGAGCGAGGAAGACCCGCCGCAACGCCGGATCACCCGGCATCGGCAGCGGTGGCAGTCGCCGCAACAGTCGAGCAAGACCCATTGGATTGATCGAAGAGAGTTCCGGCCGCATCAGCTGACCGGGCGCGCGAAGCACCGGCCAGTACTCGGGGGAACTGCCAGCCCAGAGCTTGCTCACTCGGGCCGCCTGCCGAAACCCAAGCTTGATCTGCTCGCGCCGAGGACTGACGAACTGCAGCAGGTCGTAGTGCGCTTGCGGCAAGTCGGCATCGACCAAGATGGGGACATTGGCGGCGACCTCGGCAACGGTATCCGCCAACAGCAGTTGCGGGACGAACTCCATCACACAGTGCCCCCAACCGCGCGAAAACGCGCCCGTCAGGTCGATCGCCTCCGACAGGTGCAAAGCGACATCGGTTGGCAGGTGATACAGCGTGTCGGCACCGTCCCGGCCCGAGATGATCGGGTCGAACCACCAGTTGGTAAGGTAGCGCTCAGCCTCGTTCCCCTGGATGTCCGATATGACGGACACGCCCATTGACCGCAGGTTCGACCCGCCGTAGGTGGTTGCGTCCTCCAAAGCGTGACGAAAGTGCACGCGCGTCCACCGTGAATGGAGGGCTGCGATGCCCGTCGAGCAGCGGTGCGCCCGGCAGCTGCAGCGACTCGGCTCGCGTGTGCGTCAGGCAGACCGCCTGGTCCTGCGCGACATCCCACAACCGCTCGAGCGGCCCCGAACTGCGGCGGACAGGACCGAAGTCCGCGAGAAAGGCTCCCAGGGCCTCCTGGGCTCGCTCCGGGCCGAGTACATTCAAGAGGCGCGACTTGAAGTGGTAGAGCACCCCATGCTCAGGCCCCGCTAGTGCCTGCGCGGCCAGTCTGGCCAAGCCGGGACGTCGGGCTCTGAGTGCCTCGGGAAGTGGCATGAAGTGCTGATCCCCCAACCGGCACGCCGAAGGATTGCGGACGCACCTTTCTCCATGCAAGGATTATGGGCCCGACGGGTCAGGCATCGACAACGTGGCCGCATGACGCGGCGCTATCCTGCGCGATGATCGGCCGGCCGCGGTTGCCCGGGCAACCGCTCCGCATAGCCCCCACCGGCTCCTCACCCTGCTCAGGACCTCCGATGCTGAAGAATCATGTCTTCGTCTGCCCCGACAACCATGGGCCGCTGACGCTGGAAGCGCGAATCGAGGTCGGCCACGAGGTGCAAGAGGGCACGCTGAAGAGTGCCGCCGGCGCCGTGTATCAAATCGCTGCCGGGCTGCCACACCTCGTTCATCCGCTGACCCTGCCCGACGCCGACCGAGCCAGCAGCATCTGGTACGAAGCCAGTTGCGATGTCTATGACGACTACCTGCCGCTGACCTTTCGCACGTTCGGCCTCGACGAACTCGAGCAACGCTCGCAAGTCGTCGATCTGCTCGGCATCGAGCCGCACCACAAGGTGCTCGAGACCGGCGCTGGCACAGGTCGGGATTCAGCGCTGATCGCTGCGCGCCTTGGCGCCGCCGGCGAACTTCATGTGACCGACCTGAGCGCGCCGATGCTGCAGCGCAGCTTCGACAAGCTCGCGCGCGTGCCGGCACGGGTTGTTCACTGCGTGGCCAACGCGATGCATCTGCCCTATCCGGACCGGTACTTCGACGCCTACTTCCACCTTGGCGGCTTCAACACGTTCTCCGACCGAAAGCAGGCCTTCGCCGAGATCAGCCGCGTCGTCAGACCCGGCGGTCGGGTCGTTGTCGGTGACGAGGGCATCGCGCCGTGGCTCCGCCCCACCGAGTTCGGCGCCGTGCTGATGAACTCGAATCCCCACTACGCATTCGAGGCACCGCTCGCCGATCTGCACGTGTCGGCGCGCGACGTCGCAGTTCGCTACGTGATGAACGGTGCCTTCTACTGCATCAGCTACCACGTCGGCGAGGGCCCGCCATTCGCAGACTTCGATCTCGAGATCCCTGGTCCCCGCGGCGGCACGCACCGGACGCGCTACTACGGTCAGCTCGAAGGCGTCTCGAACGAGGCCAAGGCACTCGCCCTTCGCGCGCAAGCGGCCAGCGGCAAGAGCCTGCATCGGTGGCTCGATGACGCGGTCCGCAATGCCGCCCGCGAAGACCTCGGCGACGCCGGCTGACGGGCGCCCTGGCGCTGCCCGCGCCGCTGGCAGAAGAACCTGCCATCTATACTGGACTGGTCCAGGGGTTGGGATTGCAGTTGCATGGCAGACATCGTCGTTTTCGGAGCCGGCGCGATCGCCGAAGTGGCGACGGCGTATATCGAGCGCGACTCCGCGCATCGGATCGTCGGCTACACGGCCGACGCCGCCTTCTGCCGTGTCGACCGCTTCTGCGGCAAGCCGGTCGTTCCTTGGGAGACGCTCGAGAACGCCTTTCCTGCAAACCAAGTGAGCTTGCTCGGGCCGCTGAGCTTTCGGCGGATGAACCAGTTCCGCCGCGACCGCTACCTCGAGGGTAAAAAGCGCGGCTACTCGTTCATCAGCTTCGTGCACCCGAGCTGCCACGTCTACACCGAGCACATCGGCGAAAACTGCTTCATCCTCGAGCAGAACGTGATCCAGCCCTTCGTGCACATCGGCAACAACGTGATGATGTGGAGCGGCAACCACGTCGGCCACCACTCGGTGGTCGGCGACCACTGCTTCTTCTCGTCGCAGGTGGGGCTGTCCGGCAGCGTCCAGATCGGCGAGCTGTGCTTCTTCGGCGGGCAGGTCGGCATCGGCGCCGGCGTGGTGGTCGGCAACTCGTGCTTCTTCGGCGAGTGCACGGTGATCGTTCGAGAGAGCGTGCCCGACGGGTCGGTCTACCTTGCGCAGTCGAGCCCGCGCTCGAAGCACGACAGCTCGCGCCTGGCGCGCATCATGTGATGCCGGCCGGCGACTGCCGCGTCGACGTCTGGGAGCGGCGCGGACTGCTCGTCGCGCCGCCCGCGGGGAACCCGGCCTGGGCGACGCACGCGCAGGCGCCGACGGTGCTCCCGCTGGCGGCGGACTGCTGGCGTGCATATGTCGGCGGCCGCGACGGCGGCAATTGCAGCCGCGTCTTCTGCGTCGACCTCGACCCCCGGAACGACTTCCGCGTCCTGCGGGTTCATGCCGAGGCCGCGCTCGACTGCGGCGAGCCGGGCACGTTCGACGTTCACGGCGTGGCCCCGGCGGCGGTGCTGCCGCACGGAGACCAGGTCTGGCTGTACTACTCCGGCATCGCGCAGCGCCGCGACGTGCCCTACCAGATCGCCGTCGGGCTCGCAGTGAGCGAGGATGGTGGAATCAGCTTCCGACGGGCCTGCCCAGGGCCGGTGATGGGTCCGGGGCCGCACGACCCCTATTTTGTCTCCTCGCCGTCGGTGTGGCGAAGTGGCCGGCACTTTCGCGCCGTGTACAGCAGCGCGACGCAGTGGCGGCAGCATGCGTCGCAGTGGGAGTGCTCCTACCAACTGCGTGGCGCGGCATCGGAGGATGGCGTGCACTGGCAGATCGACGCCGATCCCGCCCTCGAACTGGCTCCCGGCGAGGCGGGAATGGGACGGTCGTGCGCGCTACCAGGCTCCGACGGTCTGCAACTGTGGTTCAGCCACCGCGGCGTCGAGCGCTTCCGCGCAGCCGGCGGCGATGCCTACCGGCTGCAGCGTGCCCTTTCGGCGGACGGCCGGCGGTGGCAACGCGACGCGTCCGACCTGGCCTGGAGCCCTCCGCCTGCCCCCGGCGACTGGGACGAGTGGATGCAGGCCTATCCGTGCGTGCTGCCCTGGCGCGACGGGCTGGTCATGTTCTACAACGGCAACGACTTCGGGCGCGGCGGCTTCGGCTGGGCGGTCTCCCGGGCGTCTTGAGGCTGCCCGGCACCCGCGCGTCAGGCGGCTACGAGCCGCGTCGTGGCGACGATGTCGTCGGCGATCTCCGCCGCAGGCCGCTGCATGAGCGCCGGCAGGAGGTACGGGAAGCGGCCGTCGTAGGGCGCCAGGAACGACAGCGCAAGACCGGCCGCGACAAACGCAGCGGGGTCGTAGAGCCCGACCCCGCCGGGCGCATTGACGAAGTGGCGTCCGCCGACGGCGCGTACGGCGGCCATCACCCGCTCCGCGCCCCGCAGGTCCGGCGCCAGCGCCAGCGTCGAACTGCGAGCGATGCGTGCCGTCAGGCCGAGCAGCTCGGCCGTCTCGCGCAACGTGAACTCCAGGTAGTCCACCAGCAGTTGCCGGTCGAGCGGCGCAGCCTGCAGCCACTCCCGCACCCTGTCCGCACAGGGCCCTCGGCCGGCCGCGATCCAGTGCAATCGCGCGAGTCGCTCGTCGAAGCGCCGTCGCGCGTCGACAGCAAGGCGCATGTCACGGACCAGTGTGCTGCGCGGTGCCGGCTCCAGCGGCAGCGTCAGCTGCTCGAGGCTACCCGTCGGACCGGGTACCTCGCAGCGGTGGATCCGGCCGCGACGGATGAACTGCACACAATCGAAGATCAGGAACAGATCCGCGGCGACCAGCAGGCGGTAGTAGCCGGCGTAGGGGAAGAAATACGGCTGCATCACCGCCACGCGCAGTGGCGCCCTGTCGGACAGCGGCAATCCGATCACTGCGGCGGCTCGGCGACGACCGGGTCGGCGAACCAGGCCGCCGCCGACATCACCGTACCGGAAGCGCGCAGCGCCGCAAGCCGCAGCGAATCGAATACCAGGCGCTCGTACTCCTCGTCCGCGCGGCCTTCGTCGGCGAGCCGGAGCCAGCGCCGCCAATGCCAGGCCGTACCTGGCCCGTATCGATCGCCGATGCGCTGCGCGAGGCGCCGAATGTTGTCGAGCTTGCGCATGAAGCGTTCGCGGCTGGACACCGGCAGGTGGGCGATCAGCAGGTCGGTCGGCGTGGCAGAGTCCTGCGGCCTGCCTTGCGTCGACGCTGCAGCATGCGCGCCGGTGTTGATACCGGTGCCCACCGCGGCGGCACGCGCGACGACCTTGGGCAGGATCCGGCCGAGAATCCAGGGGGTTTCGGGGTGCGCTGGCAGGTAGCGGTCGAAATCCGGGATCTGGCGAACGATGAGGTCGAGTTCGCCATGTCGCGCCGGCCGCAGATCGTCCGGCCACAACGGCCCGGCGGCGACGACCGGCACGTTGTACCGCTCCACCTGCAGCAGCCCGGCCGTGGCCGAGGCAAGCACGTCGTGGATGCGGCCGCTGCGCGGGACATGGAACTCGTCGGCGTCGCCGAACAGAATCCAGTCCGGTCGGCATTCGCGCAGCGTGCGCTCGAGCATCCGATTGGCAAAGCCCAGCGCCTCCTCATCGGAGGAGCCGGTCCGCAACAGCACGATGTCGCCGCGTCCGGCGCGGTCCTGCAGGATGTCCAGCGTGCCGTCGGTCGAGCCGGTGTCGGTGACGACGATACGGTCGACGCCGATCGCCTGAAGATGAAGGATCTGGCGATCGATCAGATCCACCTCGTCGGCGACGCCGATGTTGGCAGCGACGATCACGGTGCCGCCCGGGATCCGACACTGTGGCGCAACGACCGCGCCGCAATGTCGGCGATGCGTTCGACATCGCCCGGCACGAGATCCGGTGCCACCGGCAGGCCGAGCAGGCGCGGCGCCAGGCTGACTGTGACCGGTAGTTCATCGCGCGGCAGGTCGGCGAATACCGGCTGGTCCTGCAGCCCCGAGCCGTACCACAGGCGGGACTCGATCGCCGCCTCGGCGAGGGCTTGGCCCAGGCGCTGACAGGCGTCGGCATCCGGGACACGAAACAGCGCGTAGTTGGAGGCCGTCTGCGGGTAGACGTGCAACGCCGACTCGAGGCCATGCGCAGCAAAGGCCTTCTGGTAGCTCGCCGCGACAGCCGCCAACCGCGCATGATGCCGGCCCCATTGGTCGAGGCTGGCGAGGCCGACGGCGGCATGGTGCTCGCTCATCTTGCCATTGATGCTCGGTCGACGGCTTTCGCGGGTCAACATGAAGCCGAAGTTCATGGTCTGGAACGCAGCCCGCGACAGCTCGGCATCGTGCGTGATCAGGGCGCCGCCCTCGCCCGTTGCGAATGCCTTGGTGGCGTGGAAGCTCAGTGCCACCGGGATATGGCCCATGTTGCCGGCCGGGTCGTCGAGCAAGGCCTCGATGCTCGCGGCGCCGTCGACGACAACCGGGATGCCGCTCGCCCGGCGGAACCGCTCCCAGCCCTTGAGCGGCACCGCTCGACCGTACGGCGCCACCGGCACGACGACGCCGACCTGCGCCAGCATCGGATGCTCGCGCAGCACGTTCGGCTCCATTTGCCAGGTACCGGGATCCACGTCGACCAGCCACGGCGTGTACCCGCACTGCTGCAGGGCCGAGGCCGTACCGACGAAGGTATACGCCGGGCACAGTGCATACGGCCGCCCCGCCGTCGCCCGACCAGCCGTGGCGAGGATGCCGGCGACGAGCGCCGCCGTCCCCGACGCGGCGCAGATCAGTTGCTGCGGCCCAAGCCCGAGTCGTTCGCCGAGGCGCTGCTCCAGCTCGGCCACCAGCGGCCCGTGGTTCGAGTAGATGCGCGTGCGGTCGATGCGCTGCAGGTAGGGCGCCAGGTGCTGCGCATCCGGTAGCAGCGGGCGATAGGCGATGATGCGCTGCGGCGCAGGCGGCTCCGTCTCGCTCGCCTCCGGCTCGGGTTTGAAGGCCACGCAGGTGTACTCGTAGAGGCCGTAATCGGCCCGCATCTGCACGTGCCGGCCCGCCAGGCCGTGCAGGAAGCGCGCCATGCGGTCGTGCGAGGCGTGGAACAGGTCTTCGCGCTCCCAGTCGACGATGGGCGACATCACGTTGAAGGCGATGCCGCGCCGAACGTGCGGCCACAGGCGCTCGATGACGCCGGTCAGGAAGCTCCACATCGCCTCCTGCGACAGGCTGTGCCGCACCGTGAACAGGCCGCTCGCGACGAGATAGTCGCAGTCGAGTGCGGCAAGCTCGCTCTCCGACGCGGTCGGGACGTCGATCTCGACCCAGCGCGCGTCGGGGAACTTGACACGTGCGTGGCCGAGCGCAAGCGCCGAGCGGTCTGCGCCGATGTAGCCGATGTCGCCGCGCCCGATGGCGCGCAAGTAGCCCAGCAACTCGCCCGTGCCGCAGCCGAGGTCGCAGACGACCGGCGCAGGCACCGCGGGCGCGCTACGCAGCGGCTCGGTCAACGCCGCAAAGCGCGTGCGCCGGTCCTCGTCGTTGGGCCACGCGGCGCCGGCCGCGGTGTCGCCGTGGCGGCGCAGGTGCTCGTCGTAGTAGTCGAGCAAGGGCCGGTGCGGGTCGGCAGATGCAGCGGGCAGATCGATCATGGCACTGCCCGCGTGTCGGTGTCGGTCGGCTTCATGCGGGCGCGATGGCGGTCGGTCGGATCACAGGCGGCCATTGTTGCCCAGTTCGTGCGCCGGCTCTTGCGCCGACGCCGTGAGGCGCCCGCTGGCGCCGGGCAGCGTCTGGCAAAATCGCGCCGGGCCGGCGGCAGCCGGCTCTCGCGCCTGCATCACGCATGATGCGGCCGCGGCCGGGTCTCGACGACCCTGCCGGCGCACCTCTCCATCACCGCCCCGCACGCCACCATGACCCTCCGTTCCCTGTTGCGCCGCAAGGCCGCCCTGAAGCCGCAGACTTCGATGCAGGGCGGCATCGAGGGAGTCTGCTGTGGCGTCGTCTGGGGCGTCGGCATCAGCCGCGCCCACGCCGACGCGCCGGCCCGCGTCGAGTTCATGCTCGACGGACGCTCGATCGGCAGCGCGCAAACGACCGTGATGCGCAGCGAGTACGTGGCTGCAACGGCCGCCGGCGTGCCCTGTGGCTTCGCCTTCGACCTGCGACCGCATCTGCACGGGGTGAAGCGAGGCACCTTGGCAGTGCGCGACGCAACGACCGGCCTGGCCTTCGGCGAGGAGGTCGCACTCGACCTTGCCGGCGCGTCGGGCCGGCTCGACATGGGCGACGGCATCGACGTGCTGGGCTGGGCCACACCGCACGCGCCAGGGCAGCGCGACATCGAGATCGAGATCCGCATCGACGGCGTCGCGGCCGGCACGGTGCGCACGGATCGGCCGCGGCCCGATCTCAGGTGGGCCGGGGCGCCGCTGTCGCGCGCGGGCTTCCGCTTCGCGGTGCCGGTGCGCTACCACGACGGCCAGCCGCACAAGGTCATGGCGCACGTCGCGGCCACTGGCGCCGCGCTGCACGACGAGCCGGTCACGTTCTGCGCCCAGACGCGCGCCTACATCGATGCCGTCGACGAGCACCACATCAGCGGCTGGATCGCCAACCTGAAGGCGCCCAGCGGTGCGGTGCGCTTCGACCTCTGGATCAACGGCGAACTCGTGGAGCGCGACGTCACGCCCAAGCTGCGGCGCGAGGACGTGGAGTACGCGCTGTTCGGCGGGCCGCAGCCCGCGTGCCCGATCGGCTTCGACCTGCGCTGGAGGGATGCCCTCGCCTGGCTGCCGAGCGGCAACACGATCGAGCTGCGCTTTCCGGAAGGCAGCGAGGTGCTGCACGGCCCGGTGCATGTGCTGGAGACGGTCAAGGTGCTCGGCTGCCTCGAAGCGCTGGCCGGCGCGATGCTGACCGGCGCGCCGCCGGCGCACGACCTCGAGCCCGCGCTCCTGACCGCGGCGCGCGAACAGCTTGCCCAGGCCGTCAACGGGTTGCGCATGCGGGGGCGCGCGCCGCTGCTCGTCGTGGACCCGCCGGCCCCGCCCGCCGCGGCGCCGGTGGACATCATCGTCCCCGTCTACAAGGGACGCGAAGAGACGCTCGCCTGCCTGGCGAGCGTGCTCGCGGCGCTGCCCGACGGCCCGGCGGCCGAGCTCGTCGTGATCTTCGACGCCGGCCCCGACCTGGCACTCAAGGCCGAACTGCGGGCACTGGCCGCCGCGGAGGGCTTCACGCTGATCGAGAACACCGCCAATCTCGGCTTCGTCGCGACGGCGAACAAGGGCATGCGCCTGCACCCGGAGCGCGACGTGGTGCTGCTCAACGCCGACACGGTGGTTCCGCGCAACTGGTTGCAGCGGCTGCGCGCCGCAGCGCTCTCGGCGCCCGAAGTCGCGACCGCGACCCCGCTGTCGAACCGGGCGACGATCTTCTCGCTGCCGCGCACCTGCGTCGACAACGACATGCCGCTCGGCCTGGACGTTGCCGCGCTCGACGCGCTGTGCGCCGAGCGCAACGCGCAAGTGCGCGCCGAGGTGCCCACGGCGATGGGCTTTTGCATGTACATCCGGCGTGCGGCGCTGGTCGACGTGGGCCTGTTCGACGAGACGCGCTGGGCCATGGGCTACGGCGAGGAAAACGACTTCTCGCTGCGCGCACTGGCGCGCGGCTGGCGCCATCTGGCCGCCTGCGACGTCTTCGTCGAGCACCACGGCGCGGTCTCGTTCGGCGCCGACAAGCCCCGGCGCGTGCAGGAGAACCTCGCCCGGCTGAACGCCATCTATCCCGACTACCCGCAGCGCATCGAGCGCTTCATCGAGGACGACCCGATTGCGCTCGCACGCGGGCGCGTCAACATGGCTCTGCTCAAGCAGATCGCGCCGTCATGGGTGCTGTTCGTCAGCCACGGGCTCGGCGGCGGCACCGATACGGCGATCGCCGACCTGTGCAAGCTTCACGAGGCCGAAGGCCGGCGCGTGCTGCTGCTGCGCTCGACGGTCGCGGGCCGCATGGAGCTGATCCCGCTCGTCAAGCCGCACGACCAGCGCATCGTCGCCGAGTACCCGCGCGACACACCGCTGCCGGCGCTGGCGCAGCAGCTCGCCGAACTGGCGATCACGCAGGTCCACATCCACCACAGCCTCGGATTCGCCGCCGACATCTGGCAGTTGCCGGCCCTGCTCGGAGTGCCCTTCGAGGCCACGCTGCACGACTACTTCACGATCTGCCCGCGGATCACGATGATCGACGCATCGGGCCAGTTCTGCGGCGAGCCGGACGTGGCCGTCTGCGAGCGCTGCGTGAAGACGCCGCGCCTCGAGCGCGCCGTGCAGCGCCAGTTCGAACTCGCCGGCGCGAGCGTCGCGGACTGGCGCGCGTTCCACGCAGCGCGCCTGCGCGAGGCGTCGCGCGTCTCGGCGCCGAGCGAGGATGCCGCGCGGCGCCTCGCGCGCCACCTGCCCGAGCTGCAGGTACAGGCGCTGCCGCATGTCGAACCGGTCCCGGCAACACCCGCGAAGGGCGCCGCGCATCCGGCGCTGCTGCAAAACGTGGCCGTCATCGGCGCGATCGGACCGCACAAGGGCGTGGACCTGCTGCTGGAATGCGCCAAGTTGGCCCAGCGCATGGACCTGCCGCTGCGGTTCGTGATCGTCGGCTACACCAACCGCGACGAGGACTTTGCCGCGCTCGACAACGTCGAGATCATGGGCCGCTACCGCCAGGACGACCTGCCGCGGCTGCTCGCGGGCAGCCAGTGCGGCGCGGCGCTCTTTCTCAGCGTCTGGCCCGAGACCTACAGCTACACGCTCTCGGAAGCCTGGCGCGCAGGCCTGCTGCCGGTGGCGCTCGACATCGGCGCGCAGGCGGAGCGGATCCGCGAGCAGGGGCATGGGGTGCTGATTCCGTTTCCGGCGACGGCGCGGGAGGTGGTGGAGGCCCTGATGGCGGCCGCGCACGAGAGTCCGTGCGGCGACGCGTGCCACCTGAACTGAAATCAAGCTCATGGACAATCCGTACGCAACAGCCCCGAAGTCGGCCTTCTGGAGCAATGCCGTCGCGCAGCGCAATGCGCTTGCGATCGAGGGTCTTTGGGATCCGAAGTTCGACCTGCGGCCGCAGCACAGGATCCTGACCGCGGGGTCATGCTTCGCCCAGCACTTGGGCCGGGCGCTCGAGAGCCGCGGCTATCAGTGGTTCGAAGCGGAACGAGCGCCGCCGATCGCCTCCGAGGAACTGCTCGCGCGCTACGGCTACAGGCAGTTCTCGTTCCGCACTGGCAATATCTACACCACCGCGCTGCTCAAGCAGTGGCTGCAGTGGGCGCGCGGTGACGCGCAACCCCCGGCCGAGTTCTGGGAGCACGACGGCAGGTTCTTCGACCCGTTCCGGCCCAACATTGAACCTGACGGTTTTGCCTCGGTGGACGAACTGCTCGCGTCGCGCGAAGTCACCCTGGGCGCGATTCGCAGCGGCTTGGCCGAGGCGAAGGTCTTTGCATACACGCTCGGCCTCACCGAGGCCTGGGTGAACAAGACCGCAGGCCACGTCTACCCGATGTGCCCGGGCACGCTGCGCGGCCGTTTCGATCCCGCGGCGCACGAATTCAGAAACTTTCGCTACCTCGACGTCCTGCGCGACCTGCGTGAATCCATCGAGATCGTCAAGGGCAGCAACAGGGCGATGCGCTTCCTCCTCACCGTTTCGCCCGTGCCACTGACCGCCACCGCAACGGATCACCATGTGCTGGTGGCGACGAGCTACTCCAAGTCGACGCTGCGCGCCGTCGCAGGCGACCTGGCGTTGCGCAACGACACCGACTACTTTCCCTCCTACGAACTGATTGCCGGAGTTCCTTTCAGGTCAATGTTCTTCGAGCCGAACCTGCGCAGCGTCGCACCCGCAGGCGTGGAATTCGTCATGCGCGAATTCTTCGGTTCGCTCGAGCGCAAGTTCCCGCGCCAGGCCTCGCCTTCCGCAGTTTCCGACGATCAAAGCGTGCCAAGGGTCGCACTCCCGGGCACCAGGGCCGGCGCGAAGGGCGTCGCTTGCGACGACGAGCTGCTCGACGCGTTCGGTCAGCGCGAAACCCCGTGAGCCGCGTCGCCGTCATCGGCAATTCCCACCTGGGGGCACTGAAGAGAGCTTGGGACTCCAGCGCAGCCACGCGGAATCCGCAGTTCGATCTCGTGTTCTTCGGCGCACCGCGGCGCACGGCCCTCGCGCTGCGTGCCGTCAATGACGTGTTGGCGACCGAGGATCCCTCCGTGCTTCGTGCCTTGACTTTGACCTCCGGCATGACCGACCCGATCATCCGACCAGCCGACTACGACCTGATCTGGCTCCACGGGCTGATCGGCCTGAACTGGGCCGTCCCGCAGGCGATCCGGCTCGACATGCACTCGCGTTCCGGCGGCGCCAGGCTCTCGAGCAGCCTGTTGCGCGACCTCTTTTCCCAGCAGTATCGCGAAAGCGCGCTGCACTACCTGTTGCAGCAGATCCGTGCGATTTCGAGCGTGACCGTGTTCGTCTCGCCGCAACCGTTCCTGTCGGAGGATTCGCCCTACCGCAAGGCACATCGTGGCCAGACGTCGCCGCTTGCAATTCAATACGAGGACCGGGTCCGAGCCGAATTGGAGGCCGATGCGCTGAACTACCTCCCGCAGAACCCGCTGACGGTAGTCGACCGGTGCTTCACGCGCGCCTGCTACTCGCAGGCCGGTGAACGCCTCGTGGACAGCGCGTCGGGTGGCATCGCGGACGATGTACGCCACATGAATGCCGACTACGGTCGCATCGTGATCAACGATTTCATGCGTGCCACGCGCGCACTGGGCTCGTGAGCGAAGGATTGCGCCGTCCCCGCTGTGGCAAAGTCCCGTATCGACAGTGAATTGCGCACCGACCGCGGACTTCTCTGGTCGTTCGATCGATGACTCCAACATTCGAAAGGCATGCCATGTCAATGAAGACGACGCGCAAGGTCTTGCTATATGTCTTGGTCGCGATCGGCGCCGGCCAGGCGGCGGCTCAGGGCGCAGCGACCATCGTCGAGAGCGACGAGCGCAGCCTGGATCAGGGCGGACAGGTCGAGTTTCAGCGCGGCGTGTTCCGGGTCAACCCCGACGGAAGCCAGGTCACGTTGCTGTGCATCCAGGTCGGCCCGAAGTGGCAGTACGTGGGCTCGCAGCGAGACTGTGGCGATACGCCGCCGAAGGAACTGCGGCGCGAGATTGAGCGATTCCCTGACGACAAGACGCACCTGGGCATCCTGAATCTTGGCATCGACAATGGCCAGTGGCAGGAACTCAGGCGCGGCAAAGGCTCCTCCGGCAGTGTGCTGGCCGCCATCGGCGACGCGTTCTCGTACCAGATCGGCACAAACGACGTGCGCTGGCACCTGGACTCTGCCAAGCTTCCCAGGGAGCTTCGCACGCCGATCCCTGGCGCAGCCATCTCGGTCCATTTCGGCAAGAATTTCTCCGATGCGCAGCGGCCCCAGTTGTTCACGGCCGGGACCACGTTGCTCGTCGAGTCCATGTTCGCGCTGCCGAAGGCGGCGACGAACGGGCATGCCCATACGGGTCTGACCATCGCCGTCGACATGGAAGTTCCAACTGTCGGTGGCAGAAACCGCATCCTCACGATGATCGTCAATGTCTTTCACCCGGATCCGCGCGGCAAGGAGGCGGTGCGCTCCGACGGACGCGTCAACTTCGGCTCGTCTTATCTCGGCCCGGGCACGAAGTACGTGGTCGCCGTCGCAAACCGGCAGAAGACGGCGCCTTGGCAGCGTCCCGAGCGCTTTGCGTTCAGGTTGACGCGCGAGAACGTGAAGAACCTGATCGAGGAAGCCAACAAGCACGCGAACCCTTCGGGCAAGGCGCGCGAGCCCTTCGATGTGAGCCGTCTGAACGACGTCCGACTCTCGAGCGTGACCTTGCGCAACGAGAACCGCTTCCTCGACCGCGGCACTGTCGACGTCGACGTGGTCGTCGACTACCTGCGCGCTGTACGCGAGCCTGCGCGCTGAGGCGGGGCGTCGGGCCCGATCTCGACCGAAACCGCCGGGACCGCGGTCAACGCTCGGGCGCCAGGGCGAGCAGTTCGACGATGACACGCATCAGGTCGCCGCTGTCGAGGGCGGTTCGAGCAGGGAAGCCCTCTGCGTTGAAGCGGCTGCTCGCGTAGATGTTCTCGGTGCCGACATAGCTGCGAAAGACTTGCTCGGTCATCTGATCGGCGTTACCCAGGACTTGCATCCTCTCCTGCGGCGAAAGCAGCGATTCGCTCCGGCCCGCTTCGCCGAACAACTCTTCACCGAGCTCGCCCAGGCGGCGCAGTTGTTCGATTGGCAAGCCAGCCTTCTTGCCGAGGCGGATCAACTCGGCAGTGCGCACCGAAACGCTTCTGTTTACGCGCGGCAGGTTCCGATCGAGGCCAGCGAGGTCGATCCCCAACGCAGCGGCGACGAGTTCGAGTACGTTGGGATATTGCTCGAGGCAGCGCACGACCATGGCCTCGCGGCCGAAGACAGCGGCCCAGCAGTCGAGCGCGAAGTCGAAGCGCAGATCGGGCGAGAGCTTCGAAGGATCGGAGAGAAACCCGACATGGCGGAGTGCGAGCGATTGCGCGTGTCCTGACTTTCTGGTTGTAGACCGACGCGAACAGTTCGTCAGGCGGCGCAGCACGGCCAGAATCTGCACCTGCAGCCCTTGAAGTGCAGCGCCCAGAAGCTCGACCTTCTCACGGGGAAGGCTGAACAACTCCTCACTCGACACGAACACAGTCGCATCGCCGGCCCGGCCGATCTCGGCGCGAAGCGACTCGATCTCGGTTGCGAAATCGGGCACGTCGGCACTTCCGGGGACACGTCTGCCCTTGAGCGCGAAAGCCAGGCGGTGCTGGGCAAAGTGATGGCGGCAGCTCTCGGGGTAGTGGGCGCCGCGAAGGATCAGGGCCGCGCGATGGCGGGCGAAGAACTGCTGCACCGAGGTCGTCCCGGTCTTGTGCGCGCCGATGTGGATGACGATCCGCTTGTGCTTCATGTTCATGTTCGTGTTCTCGATCCGGACAGGTGCGAGCGCGTCGCGGGTCGCCGCGGCCGGCGCCGCGCTACAGGGCAGATTGCGATGCACGTTGCGTGACGCGCGCCTGCGCCTTCGCGCCTTCAGGTCATCAGCCCCTTGAACAGGACGCCGCCGGGCGCCTCCTGCAGGTAGTTCTGCGCGATATACAGATAGTCGTCCGCGAACATGCGCAGGATCGACTTGCGCAACGGCGGCGTCAACTCGAACAGGCGCCCGTCCCATGCCCGCTTGGGGTGCTTTGCCGCACCTGCGGCGCCCGTTCCGCCGCGTGCGCGCAGCAACTGCGAGATCGCCAACTTCGCCGCATCGGGATCGATGCCCGACGCGCGCACCGCGTCGACGGCGCTGCAGCACATGTTGGGTACCGACTCGTTCACGCGCTGGGGACGAGCCCTCGGCCCGCAGGCGCCGGGGAGACCGCTGTCGATGCTGGACAGGAAGTCCCAGACGAAGTCGCCATCCAGGAACTGCGCAGCCTCGAACGGGCGCACGATCTGCCTCGGCACCGAAGTGCTTTGCCCCAGCGGTCGAGTATCACCGGGTAGCGCATCTCGATCTCGCGGTTGCCGAGCAGGTGCAGCGTGTAGTCGCGGATGTCGGATTGCCAGGGGCTGTACCTGGGCACGGTCTTCAACGCCTGGTTGAAGAGCGACGCGATCCACTGGTCGTGGCGGCGCAGGTAGATGACGATGCGGCACTCGGTGCCAGTTCGCCAGCAGTTCATGGATGCGCGACCTCGGCATCGTTGGCAAGGAAGAAGTGATTCCGAGCTCAACAGCACGTGCCGGCCGGCGCCGAGCGCTTCGCGCAGTGCCTTCTCGAGGCCGTCGGCGTCCGGCACCTGCGCCGCGTCCGGCGACCGATCAGCCGCTTGCTGACGCCATAATGGGCCGCGTCATGGATGCCCACCCTGGGATAGTCGAGCCCGTGCTCATGCAGAACCTGCCGGTGCCGGTCGCAGAAGGCCTGGATGGAAGACGAGCCGCTCTTGTTCAGGCCGATATGCAGGAAGATCATTGCAAATGAGTATACGAAACCCAAGCCCTCGGCGCGGCCTGGAGCGGCACCCAGCCATTGCCCTCGGATGCTCACCTGGAATCTGCTCTCGCGCAGCCGCCGCGGCTCCTCGGAATCCGCATGCGGCGCGCCATTTCGGCGCACCCGCGGCGCGCGTCGATCCTCGAGCGCGACCCCAACCCGTCGAGCGCCACCATCCTCGCCCCCTGGCTGCGGCGGAGTGAAGGCAGGCCCTTCGAGTTCTCGCACACCACGTCGCCCTTGTTCGCCCCCGGCGACTACGTCGTCATCGTGCGCCACCTCACCCCGGATGGCGCAAGGCCATCGAGGCCCAGCGCGACCATCTGGCCGGCGTGGCCTATTTCCTGCCGGACGACGACCTGTGGGATCGCGCCGCCTGGGAAGGGCTGCCGACCGACTACCAGCGCCGCCTGCACGATCGCGCGCTGCGCCACCGGCCCTGGGTCGAACGCCACTGCGACGCGCTGTGGGTCAGCACCGAGGCGCTGGCGCGCAAGTACGCGCAGCACGCGCCGCAGCTGATCCCGCTCATGCCTGACGCGGCGCTGTTGGCGCAGGCGGAACCGGTGCATGTCGCCTACCACGGCACGGCTTCACACGGCGCCGAGATCGAGTGGCTGCGCTCGGTCATGGCGGAGGTGCTCGCGCGCTGCCCGCAGGTGCACTTCGAGCTCTTCGGCGACTGGCGCGTCGCGCATGCCTGGCGCGAGTTGCCGCGCGTGGCGGTGCTGCACCCGATGAAGTGGCCCGCCTACCTGGCCTACACCGGGGCGGCGCGGCGCCCGCATCGGCCTGTCTCCGCTGCTGCCCACGCCGTTCAACGCCGCCCCGGTGCGGTCAGTTCTACGACTTCGCGCGCATGGGGCAACCGGCATCTACAGCGACGTGGCGCCGTTCGCCGGGTTCGTTCGCGATGGCATCGATGGCCTGCTGCTGCCCAACGAACCGGCGCGCTGGGTCAATGCGATCGTCGCGCTGGCCGGCGACACAACCCGGCGGGAGGCTCCGCCGAGCGGCGGCGCACGCCGCTTGCCAACAGCGCGGGCAGCTGATCCGCGAGCCGTCAGACCTGGCTTGCCCGGCGCGATGCCACTGCCGCCGGCTGGCGCACCGGTGCAGGCGCTTCGGCGGCCGTGGGCACCGCGCGCGGTGGCATCTGGAGCAGCCACTGCGGCTGCTGGTGCGGCCCTTCAGCGGCGCGGAAGTGCTGCAGCGCGATGTCGGCCGTGGCCTCGAGGTCGGCGTCGGTGTAGCCCCAGGTGTCGCCCGGCGACTGGTACCAGCGCAGCACGTCGGCAAGCAACGCGCGCCCGCCGGTCACATCGAGCGGTGCACCGATGCGCTCGGCCAGCAGTTGCGCAAAGTTGCCGCGCTGCGCGAGCGCGATCGCGGCGCTGGCGGTGTAGAACTCGGGCCGAAGCAGATCACCGGCACGCCACGCGCCGCGGCTTCGAATCCGACCGTGGAGTTGATGCACACCACGAGCAGGCCGGGTCCATACAGGCGCGACAGGTTGCCGCCTACCCAGCGCGCCGGGGGCAGGCGGTAATGCGCGCCGTCCATCGGATGGCGCTTGACGAGCACCGGCAGCTGCGGCGCCATCAGGCGGGCCTGCTGCACCACGAAGTCGGTGAAGGCCTGGTTGTCCGCAAAGGGCGAGTGCAGGCGGAACTGCGAATCGACCGGCAACTTGCAGCGGGAGCCGCACGGCCGGCGCGTCTTCATCGATGCGGGGCTCGGCGTCGGAGCGGCGCGCCAGCTTGAACGATGCCCACCGTTGGGCAGCCACAGGCGCGCATAGGACAGCGCGGGTCATAGCGCTTGTGCTGCAGCAGACGCCGGTCGGGTGCCACGCGGCAGGCCATTCGTTGGCGGCCAGGAAACGCGCAAACCTCAGCTCAGCCAGGCTCCTGTGGGCGCGCACCAGCGGCGCGTCTTCGCGCAGGCCCTCGATTCCTTGCAGCAAGCGTGCCGCGTCGAGGCTGAAGCGCGCATTCAACCCCCTGCGCGCTCGGGCTCGCGGTGCGCATGCGCGCGCAGCGCGCCGCGCTCCACGTAGAGGCAACGCACGCCAGTCGCGCGCCGCGACCGCCGCCGCGAGCGAGAACGGCCTGGCATCCGAGAACACCAGGCACAGGCGGATGCCGTGCGCGCGAAAGTTCTCGCGCAGCCACGCCACCGCATGCCAGAAGACGGCGCGAAAGTGCGCGTCACCGGCCTGCTGCGACCACAGCGCGTGCGCCGCATCGGCAGGCAGGGCCGGCGCGTCGGCCAACGCCCCGGCGGCCAGACGAGGTGGCGGTCGCCGCCGGTGTACATCGCATAGGCCGGCGACGACAGCAGCGCCAGCACCTCGCCCCCGGTGCGGCGTGCCAGCCGCTGCGACAGGCCCTGAAAGTAGCGGCTGTAGGGCGGGTCGAGGTAGGCGATATGGATCGCACCGCGCCCGCCGCGCGGCTCGCGATTGAGGTCGACGACGGTCGCCGAGTTGCCCAAAGCCCGCCCCTCCTCGTTATGGCACCGGTCGTCCGGGCCTGATGGTCGTCGGCCGGCCCCGGGCGCCCTTTGCGCCCGCGCCGTGAAATCAGGGGCGAAGTTTAGCGCCCAGGCGACGGGTTCGGCGCCCTTTGCGTCCCCGCGGCGCGCGCAATGCCTTGTCGCGGGGCAAACGTGCCTTCGGCAGCCACGCCAGCGATCAGCTTGTCGAGCAGCGCGCGCAGCGCGTCGGCCTCTGCGCGACCCAGGATGCCGTGCACGATCTCTCGCGCTGCTGCGCGCTGGGCGCGATCTTGTCGAAGACCTGCCTGCCGGCCGCCGTGAGGCGCAGCAGGTTGCGACGCCGGTCGCGGGATCGACGCCGCGCCGGACCCGGCCCAGGCGCGCCAGGTGCGCAACGCTACGGCTGGCGTTCATCGGGTGCATTCCCGTCTGCTCGCAGATGTCGCTCGCAGCGAGCTTGCCGCCGGCGGCAAGCGCGGCCATGACCCGCCAGTCGTTGATCGACAGGTGGTAGCGCGACCCGTGCTCGCTGAAGAACGGCTTGCGATCAGGTTCACGAGCCGCAGCAGGCGAAACACGAGGTCGTGGTCGACCGAGGTTCGTGCTGCCGGCGTTCGCGCGCGCCCATGCTTGCCTTTCCGCCGGCGGCGCCGATTGCTGCAGCGCAGCTTGACAGCCCAGGCTTGTTATTAACGTATGTTATCAATTCATCGGCCCGGAGTGTGTTCGATGGCGATTGCGCAGGAGCGGACGGGAGGCCTGAGGCAGGCGTGCGCACCTCGCGCCGATGCAGCGCATCGCCGCCGAACGCCTGTTGCGCAGCCACCTCGAGACGGCGCCGGTCACGCTCCTCGGCGAGGCCGAATGCGACGCGCTGGTCGCTGCGCGAGCAGATCAACGCCGGGCGCGCGGCGGCCGAGCGCTGCTCGTTCCCTACCTGCTCGTCGAGGCGGTCGCGCAGGCGCTGCGCGAACACCCTGCCCTCAATTGCGCACTGATCGACGGCGAACTGCACCAGTACGAAACGGTGAACCTCGGCGTCGCGATCGCGCTGCCCGACGGCAACCTCGTCGTGCCGGTGCTGCGCGATGCCGGGAGCAAGCCGCTTGCGGCGATCGTGCGCGAACTCGGCGACCTCGAAGCGCGGGCCGCCGCCGGCAGGTCGCGCTCGCCGACGTCTCCGGTGGCAGCTTCACGCTCAGCAACGCCGGCGCGGTGGCGATGCGCTGGACGACGATCCTGCTCGCGCCGCAGTGCGCGATCCTCGCACTGCGCTATCCGCCGCGCGCCGGTCGCGCGCGGGGATCGCGTCGAGGTCGCCTGGGCCATGCCGACCAGCCTGACCTTCGATCACCGCGCGGTCAACGGCCTGCCGGCGTCGCGCTTCGTCGAAACATTGCACGGGCTGCTGGGCGCGCCCGCACGCATCGACTTTGGACCTGAGATGCTGCCCCGCGCCTGCGTTCGCTGCCCCGAGGGACGCCAGTCGCGGGGCTCCCGCGCAGGCTGAGGCTCGCATGAACATTGACATCCTGATGCCCGACTTCGGCAACGACTCGCAGGGCGGCACCGTCGTCGCATGGCACAAGCGCCGGGCGAACCGGTCGCAGAGGGCGAGGTGCTGGCCGAGGTCATGACCGACAAGGTAAACGTCGAGGTCGAGAGCCCGGCGAGCGGTACGCTGGCCGAAATCCTCGTCGGCGCCGACGGCGGCGCGCCAAGAGGCAGCGATCATCGCGCGCATCACCAACGGAGGCTGAAGTGGAGCTGACCGCCCCGCCGCCGAGCGCCGCCCGCAGGCCCCCGACCCGGACCCGGTCGGGTCGCCCCTCCCACGGCGCCGCGCTCCCGGCCGCCCGCGGCGCCGCCCCCGCCGGGGCGGCTCGTTTGCGTCGCGGTGGCGCGTGGGCACTGAATTTCCCGGACGCGCCACCTTGGCATCCGCTGGTCGCTCACGCGCGAACTCGACCGCGTGATCCTTGACGCCGCCGACGGCACTGGCATGCCGCGCTTAGCGAAGAGGGCGTGATCGCGGCGCTGCTACAGCCTGCGCGAGGCGGCGCGCGCGCGCCTACGCATGCTCCAGGAGCCGAACTGCGCGCGCGGCGGCGATCTCGCGCGCCTGCTGGCTGGGCCTGGACGGCCGCGTGACGGGCTACTCGCGCGAGGCGCTACCGCTCGATGTCTGCAGCCCGGTCGAGGCTCCGGCATCATCGGCCTGTACTCCGGCGCGCTCGGCCCGACCCTCGAGTACGCCGCC
Source organism: Ideonella sp. (assembly GCF_016702655.1). Classification (GTDB taxonomy): domain Bacteria; phylum Pseudomonadota; class Gammaproteobacteria; order Burkholderiales; family Burkholderiaceae_C; genus CAIKUF01. The sequence goes on along the minus strand of NZ_JADJDO010000003.1, from coordinate 886 downwards.
GGCACGGCGCTCGCCGCCAGGCTCGACGGCAAGGGCTCCGTCACGGTTGCGGTGTTCGGCGGCGGCACCGCGAGCCAGGCACTTCCACGAGGCGCTGAACCTCGCCGCCGTGCTCAAGCTGCCGGTTGTATATTATTGCCAAGGCTGAAATCAGTTCGCGATCTCGACGCCGCGCGGCGCGAGCATGGCGGCAGGATCGTCGACCGCGCGGCAGGTTTCGGCATGCCGGGAACGGGGTCGACGGCAACGACGTCGTCGCGTCCATGCCGCGGTGCAGGAGACGATCGCGCGTGCGCGCCGCGGCAGGGCCGACGCTGATCGACGCCCTCACCTACCGCGTCGGCGGCCACGCGGCATCGACCCCGCGCCCTGCCGCATTGACGCGGACGTGCAGGCCTGGAAGGCGCGCGATCGATCGCGCTGCACGGGCGCGGTTGCTGGCCGAGCCTGCTCGATGCAGCACAGCTCGCAGTCGCGGAGTGCCGAGGTCGCGGCCGAGGTCGACGCGGCGATGCGCAAGGCACGCGGTCGATCCACTGCGGGCCGGACCTCGGCCTGGACGGGAAGATCTTCGTAAAGCCTGACATGCCCCGACTCACATTGCGGCAGGCGGTGGTGGCCGGCATCGCCGGGGAGATGCGGCGCGACCCGCGGTGTTCATCATGGGGCTGGACATCGGACGCTTCGGCGGGCCGCTCGCTTCGTGCGGGGCCTGTGGGAGGAGTTCGGCGACGCACGCGTGATCAACACGCCGATCTCGAGGCGGGATCGTCGGCGCCAGCGTCGGCGCCGCGCTGATGGGCCGAGCGCCCGATCGTCGACATCATGTTCCCTCGAGTACCTCGGCCTCGTGCTGCAGCAATCGGCTGCGACGGCGGCGCGATGC